>NZ_JBIVJQ010000013.1:0-269142 GCF_044750305.1 Streptomyces sp. NPDC088810 | reverse complement strand
GCCGACGGCGGGCACTGGGCGGTGGCCGACCTGTGGCCGGACACCCCGGCGTCGCTGGTGGTGCCGCACGCGATGCCGTTCGACGAGGTCACCCCCCGCAACTGCATGCCGAGCCTGCACACGGCCTGGGCGACCGCGATCTTCCTGCATTCCCGCAGCGGCCCGCGCATTCTGCGCTTCGCCGGCACGTTCTGGCTCATCGCCACCCTCGGCGCGACCCTCGGATTCGGCTACCACTACGGCGCGGACATCCTTGCCGGAGTCGTATTCACCCTCACGATCGAAACCGCACTGCGCTCACTGGCACGCGGCTGGGACCGCGCCGGAATCCACCTGGTCGCCCACGGCGCCACGGTGTTCACCGCGCTTCTTCTGTCCTACCGCTACCTGCCGGTGCCCATGGCCCGGCACCCGTGGCTGTTCGGTCCCCTGCTCGTCCTGGCAACGGCCTCCGTGATCCACGGCTACCTGCGCACCACGAGGCTCTGGCAGCCTGCCCCGGCCCCCGTGCCACAGCCGGAACCCCAGCCCGAACCGGTCTGATCGTCCAGCTTTGGTGCGCTGAGCTGCCTGGCGCAGGCTTGCCGGAGCTGGGAGGGCCGACGACGGCGCTGGGGGAGCGGGGACCGGCGGGGTGGACGAAGACCACCGCGCCGCAGTCGTTCAGCGTGCGCCACAGCCTGTCCTGGCCGTCGACACGCAGGGCGTCCAGTGCACGCGAGGCCTCGCCGGGGTCGACCAGGAAGCCGACGCCGGGCATGGAGACGGCGACAATCGAGGTGGCGGTCCCGAGCAGGTCCATCAGGCGCAGTGCCGACTCGGTGCTCCGGTCGGGCAGGGGCCGGCCGCCGGCGTCGGCGATGCCGGCCTTGGCGAGCTCGCCGCGGTACCCGGGCACCACATGCTGGGGGACGTCGCTGCGCTGTGCCGAAGGGGAGACGAAGCGGCGTTTCATGCGGTCTGCGGAGTGTGGCGGTGAGGCATGCCGTCCCGACCGGCCGTGCGCTGCTGACCCGCATGACGAGCGGCCATGGTCACCTGCGGCGGCCCGGCCACCATTCCGATCGTGGCCGTCGCCGCCGTCGCCCCGGTGCAATACAGCGAGATCGTCGTCGCCTCGATCTCCTCCCGCTCGGCGGGCCCCGGGACCCTCGCCGACACCGACGAGTTCACCGAGACCACGTCGTCCGCCGTCGAGCGGGTGGGCGGAGCGGTCCGCGGCAAGGCGATCATCTCCTCAACCCGGCGGAACCCCCGCGGGAAGGTGCTGACGCCGCACCGGATCGCGTCCTGACCGCTCTGCTGGGGTCACTCGCCAGCCACGGTGGGGTCACCCAGGACAAGCGAACGTCCACGCCGACGACCAGCAGACGCGTCTGGAGTCCGGGCGCCGCTCCTTCTCCGCAGTGGCGCACATATTGTCCGAGCAAATAAGTGTGCGCGGGGTTCGGGAGGCGCCCGTCAGGCGTCCATACGCGCTCCCTCACCGCGGAACACTTGCTCTGCCCTTCACGCGTGATGCAGCTCACTCCCCCTCGAGGAAGAGGAGTAGGGGAGTTACCTGTTCGGACAAGTAACGGGCCGCGGAGACCCGCGCGCCCGTCCGGACGCTCCCTCTTCCCCGAGAAAAGAGATGACGATGTCGATCGCATTCGAGCCCTACGAGCTGGGCGGCAAGCGCCTGGCCAACCGCCTGGTGATGGCGCCGATGACCCGAAGCCGCGCCTACGGGCCCGGCCAGAGCCCCACGCCGCTGATGGCGGACTACTACGCGCAGCGCGCCTCCGCCGGGCTGATCGTCACCGAGGGTGTCCAGCCCTCCCGGGTCGGCCAGGGCTACCCCGACACCCCCGGCATCCACACCGCCGAACAGGTCGCTGCCTGGCGCAAGGTGACCGACGCCGTGCATGCCCAGGGTGGCGTGATCTACCTGCAGATCATGCACACCGGACGGGTCGGACACCCCGCGCTGATGGGCCTGCGGCCCGTCGGCCCCTCCGCCGTCGCCGCCGCCGGGCGGGTGTACACCCACGAAGGCCCTCAGGACTTCGTCACCCCGCACGAACTGACCGACGCGGAAGTCCGGGCCACCGTCGCGGACTTCGCCACCGCCGCCCGCAACGCGATCGAGGCCGGTTTCGACGGAGTCGAGCTGCACGGCGCCAACGGGTACCTCATCCACCAGTTCCTCGCCCCGAACAGCAACCAGCGCACCGACGAGTGGGGTGGCAGCCCCGAGAAGCGCATCCGCTTCGCCGTGGAGACGGCCAGGGCCGTCGCAGAGGCCATCGGCGCGGACAAGGTCGGCTTCCGGCTCTCCCCGGGCAACCCCTTCAACGACATCGACGAGTCCGACACCGCCGACACCGAGGCCACCTACACCGCCCTGGTCGAGGCCCTCGCCCCGTCGAACCTCGCCTACCTGCACCAGATGGAAGCTCCGGGCGTACGCGACCTGACGCTCCGGCTGCGCAAGGCATGGCCCACGACCTTCATCCTCAACCCCTTCACCGGCCAGGAGCCCACCGGACCGGCCGAGCTGGAACTCGTCGAGAACGGCACCGCCGACCTGCTCGCCTACGGCGCCCTCTTCCTCGCCAACCCCGACCTGCCCGCCCGCCTGGCCCGGGGCGGCCCGTTCAACACCCCCGACCCCGCCGCCTTCTACGGCGGCGCCGAGAAGGGCTACACCGACTACCCCACGCTGGAGGAAGCCCGCGCCTGACGGTTCTGCGACGGACCCGAGCCCGCCCGGCATGCCGCACCTGAGCAGCACATACCCTGTGCTCTCAGGAGGCGGACCCGAGGGCTTGTCCGCGGGAGCCGGCCCCGGCGCCGGCTGCCGCGGCCCGCCCCGGCAAGGACGGCCGCACGGGAGAAAGCAGAAGGCAGCACCATGGAATCCGAGGCAACGCCCCAGGTCCCCGAGACCGGGGAACTCCCCGAGGCCGCACGCCGCGGACCGATCAGCCACACGATCTTCCGGGTGGCCCGCCTGCACCGCATGCTCGCCGGCCAACTGCTGCGCGACGTCGGTCTGCACCCGGCCCAGGAGCTGGTCATGATGCAGCTGTGGGACCGCGGCCGGATGCGCCAGACGGACCTGGCACGACACGTCGGTGCCGACGCCGCCACCATGACCCGCACCATCCAGCGCCTGGAGAAGGCCGGCTTCGTGCGCCGCGTGCGCTCCACCAGCGACAAGCGCTCCGTCCTGGTCGAACCCACCGCCGCCAGCCAGGCCCTGCGCCAGCAGGTCGAAGACCTCTGGGCCCGCCTCGAGGGCTACGTCGCCGGCGACCTCACCGACGCCGAACGCGGCGAGACCCTCGCCGTCCTGGAACGCCTCGAAACCGCCCTCGCCGCCCACGTCAGCGACCCCGAACCACCCCTGCGCCCCGGCACGCCCGACGCCTGACCGGGCGATCGGCGGGTGGACGGACGGAGGGACGCACTGCCGCCGGGCAGCACATGCACCCTGTTCGCGCTGTACGAGCTCCCCGGCCGGGCTGCTCGGGTGAAACGACCAGTGCGTGGTTGGTAACGGCTGTTACCATGCTGGTATGGCGAAGACACAGTTGGGTGCGCGCGTGGACGAGGACATCGCGGAACTCGCGAAAAAGCGCGCCGCCGACCTCGGACTGAGCATCGGCGACTACCTGGCCCGGCTCGTGCAGGACGACGCCAGCGGCCTGCGCGCCCGCGCGGTCGACGCGGCCGCCCGGTTCCTGGCCGACCACCAGGCGATCTTCGACGAGGCCGAACAGGCCCAGCAGACGCCTCCGGGAACGCGCGCGGCCTGATGGAACTGCACATCGACGTTCCCTGGATCCTGCAGGTCGCCGAGGCCGCCGGCGCGAACGACCCGGCCCCCGACGACTACGGCGTTCCCGTCTCGGCGGTCGCCCGCCACCGGGCCGAGCTGTTCGAGCAGCCCGTTTACGACGGCCCCTACGCCAAAGCAGCCGCCCTGGTGCACACACTCGGCCGGTGCCGCTGGCTGGAGCGCTCCAACCTCGCAGTCGCCGCCGCCACCGGCGTGATGTACCTCGAGGCCGCGGGGATTCCCGTCAAGCCCGCCCGCGAGGACGCCATCGCCCTGAAGGACCTGCTCCTCGACCCCGCCTGTACCGCCGGCAAGATCGCCGTCCTGCTGCGGGCATGGCCCACCGCCACCTGACGCCGGCCGCCGCGGCGCTGTGCTCGCCGCTGGTGTTTTGTGCTGTACCCGCCTCTGGACTTCCCGAAGTCGAGCGGTACGCCGGAGGTACAGCCCAGGGTGCGCAGGTCGGATGCGGGACCCCACCACCAGCGATAGCATGAACACAGCGGCCGCGCGAGCCCAGTCAACCGGTGGCCGAATTCCCGTGGCGTTCCTCGCCTTCCTTCGTGCGCCTTCGTGTTCCTTCGTTCTCTGGGCCCGCAGACTGCGGGAAGGGAGATAGAACACGATGAGTCAGACGGACACCCTCATCGCCATCGAGAAGGCCGAAGTGGGATACCGCGAAGGTTTCTCGAACGGCCACTACAACAACCACCAGAAGTTTTCCCCCGCCGTTCCCGGACTGGAGTGGTCACAGAACCAGGCATGGTGTCAGACCTTCCAGTCCTGGGCCTTCCAGCAGGCCGGCCTGAAGAGTCTGGCACCTGTGACCGCCTACTGCCCGACGGCTGTCAACTGGTACAAGAGCCGCGGCAGGTTCTCGTTCTATCCCGCGATCGGGGCCATGGTGTTTTTCGGCCACTCGGGAGGCGAACACGTCGGACTCGTCTACAAGTACGACGCGGACTATGCGTACACCATCGAAGGGAACACCAACACCAACGGTTCGTCCGAGGGCGACGGGGTGTACCTGAAGAAGCGTGCTCGCCGGGGCACGAACCTCTACGGATACGGGCTGCCGAAATTCGCGGAGGGAATCGTCACGGCAGACCCGGGTTTGAAGAACAAGCCCGGATACACCTATATGGCAGCCGCCGCGTCCCGTGAGTCCGAAGCCCTGCCCGTGGCAGAAGCCGAGGAGGCGCTGCCGTGGGTGTCCGCGAACCAGCTCACCTGGGCGGCCACTCACCCCACGGCCGAGGAGCAGGCCGCGGGAAACGGCGACGGCTCCACGGCAGACGATGTCGCCCACGTACAGGATGCGTTGGAGAAGGTCCTGGGCGTCGCCCCGGACGACCCGCACTCCGTGTTCGAAGCGGAGACCCAGGAGCTTTTCGAGCGATTCCGCCAGGAGAAGCTGGGCCGCTCCGAGGCGGACGGCCACGGCGTTCCCAGCACACAGGAGCTGGTCGAACTGGCCAAGCAGTCAGAGCTGTTCAACGTCAGGGCGGGTTCGTCCCCGGACGCGGAACAGCCCTGGGTCAGCTTGAACCAAGTGGTCTGGGCCTCGACGCACAGTGCCCAGGAGGAGCAGGCGCAGCCGGACGGGGACGCCAGCCCGAAGGCCGATGTGGCTCTGGTGCAGGACGCGCTGGAGAGGGTCATGCACACGGTCGTGGCCGATGAACGCGGGATCTTCGAGACCGCCACTCAGGACCTCTACGACGAGTTTCGTCGTACGGTGCTGCACTTGTCCGGCAGTGACGCCGCCGGGACACCCGGCGTTCAGTCGCTGACGGAACTCGGGCAGTTCGCCGGGCTGTTCCGGGTGCGTACCGGTTTCCCGGTGGACGGGGCGACGGGTGCTACCGGCGTCGAGACCATGGGGCAGATCGACCCGAAGCAGGTGACGTTCCATCGGTACGTACCCGCGGGCAAACTGGAGGACTGGATCGCTCAGGCGTGTACGGCGGCCGGAGTCCAGGCGAGCAGCCACTGGGTGAAGGGCTTCAGGACAGCCGTCGCGCGCGAGTCGTCCGGCAACCCCAACGCCTGCAATCTGTGGGACCGCAACGCCAAGACGCCTCCCGGCTTCAACAAGGTCAAGGACTTCGGGGACGGCTATCTGGGCGATGGGCGGATCGTGAGGCTGAACGGCGCGCTCACACATTTCCAGTGCTCCCGGGGCATCGTGCAGTGCATCCCGCAGACGTTCGCCCAGCGCCACGCTCCCGGTACCTCGGTGAACATCTACGACCCCGTGGCGTGCATCGCCGCCGCGATGCGGTACGTCCGCAGCCGGTACGGCGTCGCCATCGACGGTTCCAATCTCGCCAAGAAGGTCCAGCAGTTCGACCCCAACCGGCCTCCCCACGGGTACTGAGGGCGAAGCCGGACGAGAACGAGGACGCCTACCAGGGCAGCCGGCCCGCCTCGTCGAAGTAGCCGCCTGTCGGGCCGTCCGGCCCCAGCCGAGCCATGCGAACGATGATCTCGGCGCCTTGCTCGACGGTCTGCACGCCCTGGTGCCGGTTCAGGTCCGTCGCGGTGTAGCCGGGCTCCACGGCGTTGATCCGCATCCGCGGGAACGCCTTGGCGAACTGCACGGTGAGCATGTTGACCGCGGTCTTGGAGGTGGGGTAGGCGACCCCCGGATACCCGTTGCCGGCCCGGGCCAGCGAGGCGAGGCCGCTGCTGACATTGACCACGACCGGGGCGGTGGAGTTCTCCAGCAGCGGCAGGAAGGCGTGGGTCACCCGGACCAGGCCGAAGACGTTCGTTTCGAACACCTCCCGCATCACGTCGGCGGTCAGTTCCGCGGCGCCGATGATGTCGCCCCCCGGTGACCGCACCTCGATTCCGGCGTTGTTGACCAGGACGTCCAGGCCGCCGCCGGCCTCGACGGTGGCTACCGCGGCGGCGACCGACGCATCGTCGGTGACATCGAGCTGCACGAACCGGGCCCCGAGCTCGGCCGCGGCGGCCGAGCCCCGCTCGATGCTGCGCGCTCCCAAGTAGACGGTGTGGCCCGCGGCGATCAGACGGCGGGCGGTCTCGTGGCCGAGGCCCTTGTTGGCCCCGGTGATCAGAGTTGTCGTCATGGGACACAGCCTTCCTCCGGACTGATGCGATCGGCCAGTGGTTTATGACGCGGTCCGCAACGCTGCTCGACCAGGGTCAGGCACGCGTGTCCCGGCCGCAATCGCGGACCGTGTCGTAACCGCCGCCGCGACGATGGTGTCGGATTCCCGCCGGACAGGAGGCTGGGGGCACTGGTTGGCTGGCCTCATGATCACAGCGCACATGGACCAAGCCCTGCTCTTCCGCTCCCTCCACGATTCCGCACGTCCCCTCGCGCTCGCCAACGCCTGGGACGTAGGCAGTGCCCGTGTCATCGAGGCCGCAGGAGCACCCGCGATCGCCACCACCAGCGCCGGGGTCGCCTGGTCGCTCGGCCGTCCGGACGGGGAAACCGTCCCTGCCGACAGGGTCGTGGAACTGATCGCCCGTATCGTCGCAGCGGTCGACGTACCGGTCACCGCCGACATCGAGAGCGGCTACGGACGGGACGCGCCCGGCGTCGCCGCGACCGTTGCCCGGGTGCTGGAAGCAGGTGCCGTGGGCGTCAACATCGAGGACGGCACCCGGCCTCCGGCCGAACTCGGGGCACGGCTGACGGCGGCCCGGGCCGCGGCGGAACGAGCCGGCGTGCCCCTCTTCCTCAACGCCCGTACCGACACCTACCTGTTCGGTCTCGACGACCCCGCCACCCGACTGAAGGACACCCTGGAGCGGGCGCGCGGGTACGTGGACGCCGGCGCTGACGGCATCTTCGTCCCCGGCGTCACCGACCCCGCCACCATCGCGGAACTGGCTGCGGGCATCTCCGTACCGCTGAACGTCATGGCCGGTCCGGGAGCACCCACCGTCACCGAGCTGGGCGCCCTCGGCGTCGCCCGCGTCAGCCTCGGCTCGGGCGTGGCCCAGGCCGCCTACACCGCCGCCCGCCACGCCGCGCAACGGCTGTACGACACCGGCGACTTCCAGCCGCTCGCCGAGGCCATTCCCTTCCCCGAGCTGAACGGCCTGTTCCCCGACCCGGGTGCTCGCTCCACTGCTTCTGCGTGAGCTGGAGCGCGTGGAGGGTGCCTTCCTTGGCGGCGTCGCGCGTGGCCGATCACTTCCGTTCCAGCGCGGCCAGCCGCAGCTCAAGCTGGTCGACCCGGTGCCGTAGCAAGGTGACCTGGGCTTCCAGGCCGACTTCTCTTTCCGCCCTGCGCTGAATGCGAGGTGACGCGGCGGCGCGCTGGATCACCGCGTCCAGTTGGACCAGGCGCTGCGGCCCGTTCGGGCCGTCGACCAGCCGGGACTGGATCTCGCCGTTGCGGTACCAGGACCTCAGGGCCGAGCGGGAAACCCCGGTCTCCGCTTCCGCCTTGGCCAGCGTGACCCAGGGTGTCTCCTCCAGCTGCTCGAACAACTCCAGCTCGTTCTGCCAGCGTGCGAGCCGGTCCTCCCAGTCCGACGGTGTCTCCATCGCACCCTCCCTTCGACATGGTCACCCTGTCAAAAGCAGTGTGTTGACAGGGTTGCAACCATGGAAGCATGACTTTCGAACGGTTCACGGTGCAAGCCCGCAAGGTGGTCGTCGGGGCGCAGGAGCAGGCGAGGCTGCTCAAGCACGGTCAGATCGGCACGGAGCACATCCTGTTGGGACTGCTCGACGTGCCGGACAGCACGGCGGCGAAGGTTCTGCACCAGCTCGGGTACGACAAGGAGACGGCGCAGGCCGATGTCGCCGCAGTGGTCAAGCCCGGCACGGAGAAGCTGAGCGGCCATATCCCGTTCGCGCCGCGCGCGAAGAAGACACTGGAACTCGCCCTGCGTGAGGCGCAGCAGCTGCACCACAACGACATCGGTACGGAACACATCCTGCTCGCCCTCGTCAGGGAAGGTGAGGGCGTCGGCGCGAAGGTGCTCGCCGAGCGGATCAATCCCATCACCAAGATCCGAGCCGCGGTGCTGACAGCGCTGGAGGGATCGCAGGACGTCGCGACCGGCCCATGGCCGGCCGGCACACCTGCCACCGAGGACGCCGTGGCCACCGCCGGCGCGCTGGCCGGCGGCGCCCCCGTCGGCAGCCATCATCTGCTCGAGGCGATGCTGCGGGCGGAGAACAGCATGGCGGCCCGGGTGCTGCGGGAACTCGGGGTCGACCCGGACGCGGTCGCCGCCAAGATCGACGAACTGGATCCGGAGACGACCACGGACGCGACCCCGGAGGAAGCCGCCGCGCGCAAGATGGAAATCCGGCTGGTCGACGATGAGGTGCACCTGATCCTGCGGGATCCGACAACGGTCACGACCGCCAAGAAGGTCACCGAGCTGTCCGACGGTCCGGTTCAGGGCGTCGGGCCGGTCGCCGGCATGTTCGTCCCGCTCTGGCGGTCGACCAACGAACTGCTGCTGCAGATCCAGCGCCTGCTGGAACCGGAACCCGAGGAAGAGGACGGCTCCGCCGAGGGCAAGGTGGCCAAGGCCGTGCGCACGGTGCTCGCGCCTCGGCTCCGCCGGTGAACGGGCTGATCAGCGGACCGGAACCTGCCAGGACTGTGCGGCCGGCGAACCGGACATCAGTCCGGCTGCGGGTGGAAGCTTCGATCACGGAGGCCATCTGCCCGGATGCCGAACACGAACCGGTCGCCGAGCCGACCGAGGCCGGCCGGCCGACCGGGTTTCCGGCCGGGGCGACCGGCCAGTCCGGGATCGCGTTCGGCGCCCCGCCGGAGGCGGACCGCCCGCAGCACAAGTCGATGTCCCACGTACAGGCAAACACGATGAATCAGAGGCAGCCATGACCATCGCCATCGTCGGAGCCGGCCTGGGCGGCCTGGCCCTTGCCCGTGTGCTGCACGTGAACGGCATCGACGCCGTCGTGTACGAACGTGAGCCGTCGCGCGGTGCGCGCGGTCAGGGCGGCATGCTCGATCTGCACTCCGGGACCGGGCAGCGGGCGATGCGCGAGGCCGGCCTCATCGGTCAGTTCCACGCTGTTGCCCGTCGTGCGGGCCAGGACCTGCGTCTTCTCGAGCCGGACGGCACCCTGCTGCTCCAGGAGGACACGCCCGACGACGCCCCGCTCGAGCGACCTGAGGTCGACCGTGCCGATCTGCGCAACCTGCTGCTGGACTCTCTCCCCGAACACATGGTGCGCTGGGGGTACGCGTGCGGATCGGCCGACAACGGCCTGCTGCACTTCGCCGACGGCAGCAGTACGACGTATGACCTGCTCGTCGGCGCCGACGGCGCGTACTCCCGGGTCCGCGCGCTGCTCACCGACGCCCGACCAGAGCACACCGGTCAAAACGTCGTAGAGCTCGGCATCCCCGACATCGACCGCACCCACCCCGGCCTCGCAGCGATGGTGGGGCGCGGCAACTACTGGGTGCTCGGCAACGGGCAATCCCTGTCGGCGCAGCGCAACGGCGACGGCCGCGTACGCGTCTACCTCAGCTTCTACAACACCCCCGAGGACTGGTTCGCCGCCAGCGGGATCCCGTTCGGCGACCCAGCCGCCGCCCGGGCGCGGCTGATCGAACTGTTCACCGGCTGGGACTCACGGTTCACCGCTCTGATCGCAGCCTGCGACGACACGGTCCTGCCGCGGCCGATCACCACCCTTCCGGTCGGCCTCACCTGGCCGTCGAGGCCAGACGTCACGCTGCTCGGCGACGCCGCGCACCTGATGCCACCGGTGGGACAGGGCGCCAACATGGCACTCCTCGACGGCGCCCTGCTCGGCCTCGCACTGGCCGCCCACCCGGACGACTTGCCCGCCGCCGTCAAGGAATACGAACGCGAGATGTTCGAACGCACCAGCGCCGCCGGCCGGCAGTCCGCGCACATCCAGGAAATACTGATGTCGCCGGACGCCAGCCGGAAAATGCTCGAGTTCTTCCAACCTGCCTGAAATGCAGCCGAATACGACCACGCAACCGGCCGCCCAGCCGGCGCGATCACCCGTGGTTCGGGTCCCTGGGTACCCCGGCCCTCGTACGTGGGCAGCAAGCCATCTGCCTCCCCGTGAGCCGAATCGGCGGCCGCCGCGACGTTGCCCGCGAAGCCCACTGGTGGCCGAAGCGGTCTCGACCGAGTTCGTCGAGCGTCTTCTGCCGGGTCGCAGCGCCCGCTCCTGGCCGCCGCCCAGCAGCCGTCGCGGTGTGCACGGCGTCCACATTCGTGCGATCGAGGCCGCACCGAACCAGCAAGTCCGACGGGGCCGACCGCCTCTCCGCGCACCTGCATCACTCGTGGGAGGCTACCCGGCCTGCTCGCGGCGGGCGGTGGCGAACCGGCGCTGGTAGGCGGCGGGACTGATGGACAGCTCCCGCGCGAAGACGCGGCGCAGGCTCTCGTAACTCGGGAAGCCGGCCAAGGACGCCGCCTGCGTCGCGGTGTACCCCTGGTCGAGCAGAGACTTCGCGATGTCGAAGCGGATCGACTCGACGTACCGGGCCGGCGTGGTGCCCAGCTCCTCCCGGAACAGCCTGGTGAGGTGACGCGTACTGACGTTGAGACGCCCGGCGAGTTCGGCGAGGGAGTAGCTGCCGGCGGGATCTGCCGTGACCAGGTCGACGACCCTGCGCAGGGCGGGCGAGCGGGGCGGCGGACCCTGCAGGGGTGCGGAGAACTGTGACTGGCCGCCCGCACGGTGCAGGTAGACCACCAAAGAGCGGGCCACCTCCCGGCTGACGTCGGGACCGTGGTCCTCCTCTACCAGGGCGAGCGCAAGGTCGATGCCCGCGGTGACACCCGCCGACGTGTACGTCGTGCCGTCGCGCACATAGATGGCGTCGGGCTCGACGCGGGCCTTCGGGTGCCGGGTGGCGAGTTCGCTCACGATCTTCCAGTGGGTGGTCGCCCGTTTGCCGTCCAGCAGGCCCGTCGCGCCGAGGACGAAGGCACCGGAGCACACGGAGGCGACCCGGCCGGCACGGGCTGCCAGGTCCCGCGCCGCTTCGGCCAGCTCGCGCGTGACGGGGGTCCTGGGATAGACGTCTCCGCCCGGCAGCAGGAACGTGTCGGGGTCGGGCTCCGTGGCGGCGCTGCCGTCGACGGCGATCCGCATGCCGATCGAGGAGGCGACGTCGGCGCCCGTCGTCGACACCAGAGAGATCCGGTAATCGGCACCGAGGAGATTCGCCTCCCCGAACACCTCGGCTGGGCCGGCGACGTCCAGCAGTTTGACCCCGTCGTAGACGAGGATCGCCACCCGATGCGGGTCGGAGCTCACAGGCCCATCCTGAGGTGACCGGATTCGAGTGGTTCATGGCCCGACCGAGGCGGCGCCGGGGGCCGCGTGGTCGGCACTGTGGAGAACGGACGCATGGTCCACTCGTAGCACATCGCTTCGGAAAGCACGGACATCATGACCGACATCATCGCAGGGGTGGAAATACCCGAGACCTCGGCTGTCGCGGAGGCCACAGACTTTCTTCGGGAAAGGACGAACCCTCTGATCTTCCACCACTCCCGACGTGTATTTCTCTTCGGTTCCCTCCACGCGCGTGCACTTGACCTCCGGCCCGATCCCGAGCTGCTCTACATCTCGGCGATGTTCCATGACGCCGGCCTCTTGATCCCGTTCTCCGACACGCAGCAGCGTTTCGAGCTGGACGGCGCCGACCACGCGCGGACGTTCCTGCTCGGCCGTGGGTTCTCCGAGAGCGCCGCCGAGGTGGTCTGGAGGGCGATCGCCCTGCACACGACGCCGGGAATTCCCGGCCGAATGGAACCCGAGGTCGCGGCCACGAACTACGGCGTGCTGACCGACGCGGTCGGCTGGGGGCTGGACAGGCTGGCAGGCGACCAGCTGGACGAGATCGTCGCCGTTCATCCCCGCGGCGATTTCAAGAAGGAATTCCTGCAGGCATTCGTCGACGGCCTCAAAGACCGCCCGGACACCACCTACGGGACCGTCAATGCGGACGTCCTGGAACACTTCGTTCCCGGTTTCCGCCGTACGTCCATGGTGGAGCGGATCATCGAAGCTCCCTGGCCGCGGTGACCCCGCAGCAGCCAGGAGCGAGTCGATATGCCACAGAACTGCCGTCGGAGGACCGAGGTCCACCAGCCCTCCCGGCACCGGTTCCTGGCCGCCGTACCCGCCCTCGTGGCGGGCTGGTCCGCCACCGGGCCGTATCGAAGATCCACTGACGCGTCTGCGTCCTGCATCTCTCACCCCAGCACGAAAGGAATGCCCATGCGAGCCATCACCGTCCGCGACCGCGAGGCCGGGATCTCGGGGCTGACCCTCGAAGACCTTCCCCATCCCCACGCCGCCGAGAACGACGTCATCGTGCGGGTGCACGCCGCGGGCTTCACCCGCGGAGAGCTCGACTGGCCCGCCACCTGGACCGACCGCGCCGGCCGTGACCGCACCCCGAGCGTGCCCGGCCACGAGGTCTCGGGGGTGGTGACGGAACTCGGATACGGAACGACCGGCCTCACCGTCGGCCAGCGGGTCTTCGGGCTGACCGACTGGACCCGCGACGGCTCGCTCGCCGAGTACGTCGCCGTGGAAGCCCGCAACCTCGCGCCGCTCCCCGCCGACATCGACCACGCCGTGGCAGCCGCACTGCCGATCTCCGGACTGACCGCCTGGCAGGGTTTGTTCGACCACGCCCGTCTCACCACCGGCCAGACCGTCCTGATCCACGGTGCCGCCGGCGGTGTCGGCTCGATCGCCGTACAGCTCGCTCACGAAGCGGGCGCCCGCGTCGTCGGTACGGGCCGCTCCGCCGACCGGGACACCGTGCTCGACCTCGGCGGGCACGCGTTCCTCGACCTGGAGAGCGACCGGTTGGAGGACGCCGGTCAGGTCGACGTCGTGTTCGATGTGATCGGTGGCGACATCCTCGACCGCTCGGCCTCCCTGGTGCGGGCCGGTGGCACGCTGGTGACCATCGTCATGCCGCCCAAGGTCCAGCCCAAGGACGGGCGGGCGGTCTTCTTCGTCGTCGAACCCGACCGCGCCCGGCTCACCGACCTCGCCGCGCGGCTCAGGGACGGCCGGCTGAAGCCGGTCGTCGGCACTGTGCTGCCACTCGCCGAGGCACCCGCCGCGTTCGCCCCCGGCAAACGCACCCCGGGCAGGACGATCATCCGCGTCAGGGAGGCGGATGGCCGGCAGCTCCAGTGACCCTGGCAGATCATGAACACCAGCCTCGGAGCATGACCGAGAGCTCGGTGGCACGGTTCTACGACGAATTGGCCGATGACTACCACCTGATCTACGCGGACTGGGACACGAGCATCCGTCGGCAAGGGGCCGCGTTGGACGCCTTGATAGGCCAGGACGGCGCGACGGTGCTCGACTGCTCTTGTGGCATCGGCACGCAGGCCATCGGCCTGGCGTTGCGCAGCTTCTACGGGCTGCCTTTCCTGTTCAGCCTGTACTTCCAGCAGCAGCACGCACCGACAACCGGGCTCTGGACGGGCGACGTGCCCGCTTCTCGTCACCACGGTGGCCACCGCCGGCGGCGAGACGATCAAGGTAGGGACACGTCCACGTATGCGCTGCAGACGGGTTGTCCGCGATGATGGATGTAAGCGCGTGAACGATCTCGTACACGCTCTGTGCGTTCTCACTGGCACCCTCGCCGGAAAGGGGTCGTCAATGCGGTGTCTCCGTCCTGGCCCGGTGTATGTCGCCAGCGCTTCGGCCGCACCCTGCCGGCGAAGCGACGGTGCCTGCCATGGTTGACAGGGCCGCGGTCGCGCTGGCAGTCGTACGGATCATGCAGGCCAGCCATACCGTCACGCTCGAGCAGCTTCCCGACCTGGTCGCGGAGCACGCTGCCGGGGCCGGGCTGTACGACGTGGCCCTCTACGTCGTCGACATCCGCGAGACGGTGCTGCGTCGGCTGACGGGCCAGGGGTGCGACGCCGCGGGGGGAGGCGAGGAGTTCACCGTCCAGGGCAGTCTGCCCGGTCAGGCGTACCAGCGTGTGGATGTGCTCGCCGAGTCGGCGTGGGGCGGCGGCATGCCGGGCGGGCGGCGACGGTGGTGGGTCGCCGTCACCGACGGTGTGGAGCGTCTGGGCGTGCTCCGGGCCGACACCGACACCGACGACGAGCCGACCCGTGACGCCTTGCGCGATCTGGCATCGACGACGGCTCTGATGCTGCTCAGCAAGCGTTCCTTCAGCGACTCCTACGCGCGGCTGGTGCGCACCGAGGCGATGAACGTCGCCGCCGAGATGCAGTGGAACCTCACTCCGCCTCCCGCTTATGCCGGACACGACGTCACGGTGGGTGCGGTGATGGAACCGGCGTACCAGGTCGGCGGTGACGCCTTCGACTACGCCGTTGCCGGCACCACCTTGCATCTGAGCGTCTTCGATGCCATGGGCCACGACACGACCGCCGGTATCACAGCGAACGTCGCCGTGGCCGCCTGCCGCAACGCCCGCCGCCAGGGCGCGTCACTGGCCGAGACCAGTGAGCAGGTGGAACAGGTGCTGCTGGAGCAGTTCAGCACCAGCCGCTACGTCACCGGCATCCTGGCGGATCTCGACATGGCGAGCGGGCGGCTGACCTGGATCAACCGCGGCCATCACCTGCCGGTCCTCATCCGGGAGAACCGCTGGACGACAGAGCTGGTCTGCCCGCCGGCCGGCCCGATGGGTGCCGATCTCCGCCTGCCGGTGACCCAGCGCACCGAACAGCTGCAGCCCGGCGACCGCCTGCTGCTGTACACCGACGGGGTCATCGAGGCCCGCGATGCCCGCGGAACCCAGTTCGGGCGGGACCGGTTCGTCGACTTCATCCGCCGCCACCATGCCGGCCGGCACACCCTGCACGAAACCCTGCGCCGGCTCATGGCGGCCGTCATGGATCACAACGAGGGGCGACTCGCCGACGACGCCACCGTCCTGCTCACCGAGTGGCGCGGGAGCCAGCAGCACGAGCTGACCCCATGAGACGTACTCGCCCAGGCAGGAGGATTGCGTGAGTAGCGACCCGCCCACCTCGCACCCGCGACCGGCCACCGCTGTGGACGTACAGGTGCGTACGTTGGCCCCCGACCGCCGTCTCGTGACCGTCAGGGGCCAGCTGGATCTGCACACCGCCCATGGTCTCGCTGATGCTCTGGAGCCGCTGCTCGGCCGCAACGACCAAGCGGTGCTGGTGGACCTGTCCGGCGTCACTTTCCTCGACTCGACCGGCCTCACGTGTTTGATCACCGCCTATCGCACCGCCCGGGCGACCGGCGCTCGCCTCGCGCTGATCGCCCCGAGCCGGCCGGTGCGGACGATGCTGCAACTCACCGGCGTGGACAAGGTCCTCGACACCTACCCCTCCCCGGAGGCCGCACCGCACTGACCGGGCGGAGCGCCACCTGCTGCGCCGCGGGAGGTGGCGCCCGCTTGCCCAGGGCGTCGCGCGCACGGTCGTAGACGCTCAGCGGTACACCCCAGAGGGCGTCCACTGGCTGATGGGCCTCGCGTCAGTGCTTTCCCATGGCCTTGCGGACGGCGTCCTTGGTGCGGTCCATAAGGGCGGCCACGGGGCCGAGGGCCACGTTGGCCGCGGCGGACTCGACACCAGGGTGGGGCCGTGTCGGTGCCATGGCCTCGGCGGCCTTGACGGCCTTGGCCATGGCGGCGAGGTTGGTGACGTCGGTGCTGCGGCGGATGTGCGAGAACTCGTAGCGCTCCTCCGCCCGCGCGTGCATCTGCACTTCGGTCCGCAGCTGCATCAGCCGGGGCATGAACTCCGGATCGTCGGTGTCCATGTCGTCCAGGGCCGCGAGGGTCTCCTTCGCCGACTTCTCCTCGGCGAGGCGATCCTTGACGACCTGCTCGCCACCCTCGACCGCCCTGCGGACGAAGGGATGGACGACCTCTTCCTCGGCGGTCTCGTGCACGGCCAGCAGGCGTACGAGCCGACGGAAGGCGTCGCGGCGTTCCTCCCCCTCGCTCAGCTCCACCTCGTCGAAGAGGTTGCGGATGTCGCCGTGCTGGCGCATCAGCAGGGCGACCACGTCGATGTCGGCGGCCTGGTCGTCACCGGCCTGGGGCGTTTCCACTTCGGACATCTGCGGCGGCCTCACTTCTCGCGCTGCGCGGGGTCGGGGTGCTCACCTTCGGTCTGGACGCGGTATTCGCGGCCGAACATCTCGTCGTGCTCGGCCATGACCCTGTCGCTCGGCGGTGCTTCGCCGCCGTGGATCTGCTCCTGCATCTTCTCGAAGCGCTCGTGCGCCTCGCGCACGTAGCCGGCGCCGAGGGTCGTCAGGTCCATCTGGGTGTCCAGCAGTTCGCGCAGGTACTGCTTGTTCGGCTCGAAGGTGAGCACGTTGGGCAGCTCCGGCGCCAGGACCTCCTGCGGCTCACGGCCGTCGAAGCGGCGCATCAGGTCACACGCCGTGTGCAGGTGCTCCAGCTCCATGTTCAGGTGCAGTTCCCAGATCGCCTTGACCTTGGGGTCGCTCTCCTGCTCCATGAAGGAGTAGTACAGGTAGCACTCGTTGTACTCGTGGTTGACCAGCTGCTCCCACCACGTCTCGCCCGGGTCGACCAGGGACTCGTAGTGCGTGACGTGCTCCTCCTCGATGAGCCCGATCTCCTGGTAGAGCTGGCGGGCGATCGGCTCCATGTAGGTGGGGCCGGTGTTCATGTAGAAGTTCATCGTCTGCTGCTCCGCCGACATGATCGTCAGCGCGTGAAGCTTCGACAGCGGGTTGGTCGCGTTCTTGTCGTACGGGTCGCGGACGTTGTCGACCGGATCGCGGTGGTGGAACCTCGTGGGCCGCCCCGGCATCACCTCGGTGAGGTTGTCCACGATCGACTCCGCCTTGCGGTGCTCGATCATCTCGTAGAGGTTGGCGTACCGGTACAGGTGGTCGAAGTCCTCCAGCACGCCGAACTGGTACGCCTGCTTCAGGTACGGGTCCGGCTCCATGCGCGCGACCCATGCGGTCAGGTCCACGGCGACCTGCTCGTAGGCGATGGTCGTCTCCAGCACCGAGGAGACGCCCGGCAGCAGCCAGTTCACGACCTTCTGCTGCTGGGCCTCGATGTACCGGGTCCGAGCCAGCTGCCGCTTGACGTCCGGGTCGACTGTGTTGCGGGCGAGCTGGTGGCTGAAGAGGATCGCCTCCACCTCGATCCCGTTCATCGTGATGATCCGGCACCGGGTGTACGGGTCGCACCGGTCCGGGTCGATCGGCTGCACGTTCAGCTCACGCCAACTGCGCAGCTGACGGTCGAGCGGGATACCCCGCTGTTCCAGGGGACTGAAGGTCATGCGGGTGCCTCCTGATGCAGGGCGACTCGTGCGCCTGGGCTGGGGGGTAACCCGTCGAAGACGACGAGCACAGGTCCGCCCTCGAGTCTGGCCGCCACCGATGGGACCGGCCACTGGTGGACACCCTAGGAGGGCGTGATTCCCCTGGCTGGGCCACTCGAAATGACAGCTCGGCCGGACTACGCCAACGGTCGTGACTGTGATCGCACTCGGACATCGCACGGATGACACCGCGGTACCCGTGACGGCGGAGACCGACCTCAGGAGGAAAACGGTGCCGCAGACTGACGACGACCTGCTCGCCTTCGACACCGGAGACCTGGAGGACTGGGACGAGCAGCGTGCGCGAGCGGCTCTCGGGGGACGGCACGGCGCCTTGTACCGCAACCACCTACGCATCGCTCTGCATCTCGACTCGTGGGCGGAGGCGGAAGGCCGCCGCACCGACGTCGACGCGCACTACAAAGCCGGGTACACCCAGGCCCTGCAGGACATGGCCGCATTCCTGAGGCAGACCTACTACCTCCCCCGTGGCCCGGATTGAAGCCCGGACATACGGAAGCCCGCCGGCACGCCGCGCATCACGCCGACGGCGGGAACCGTGCACGCACGGCTCCGCGACGATTCGTCGCTCACCCACGGGAAACCCCGCAAACCGAAGGAGTCCGCAGATGAACGCCCCTCCGTCCGGCGCGCGCCGGCGCCACCACATCGGACAAGGTGTCAACGTGAAGTTGCTCGGCATCTATCTCAACGACCACCTCGCCGGCGCCACCGCCGGCACCGAACGCGCCGCCCACCTGGTGCGCAGCTCCCGTGGCTCCGAGCTCGGGCGCGCACTGGAACCCGTCGCAGCGGAGATCGCCCAGGACCGGACAACGCTGATCGGCATCATGCGGGATCTCGGTGTCCCCGTCCGCCGCTACAAGGTGTGCGCGGGCTGGGCGGGCGAGAAGGCTGGACGGCTGAAGCCGAACGGTCGCCTGGTACGCCGCTCCCCGCTCGGCATCCTGCTGGATCTGGAAGCGCTGCGGCTGGGGATCGAGGGGAAGGCGGCCCTGTGGCAGACCCTGCGCCGGCTCAGCGCGACGGAAGCGCGCCTGGACCCTGCCCGGCTCGACACACTGCTCGAACGGGCCCGACGACAGCAGACCACGGTCGAGGAGTGGCGGATTCGCCAGGCCGGGGAAGCGCTGCACAAGACGGCCGGATGAGCCCCTGCTGCCGCGGGTTGCGTCTTCGGCGCCCACTCGGGCGACGTGACGTCGTATGCCGTGGCGAAAGGTTTCACCCAGTCGGCGGCGCTGGACCGTGTTCGGAGGGTAAAGCCGGCGTCGTCGGGTACATCGAGTGCGGCTCCTGTTGGTGAAGAGCCGGAGCATGCCCGCACCCATGGGCTGTTCCCAGGCATGGACGAAGGATCATCTGATGGCCAGCGGCACTGTGAAGTGGTTCAACGCGGAGAAGGGCTTCGGCTTCATCTCGCCGGATGGCGGAGGCCCCGACGTCTTCGCGCATTACTCCGAGATCAAGGGCAGCGGATTCCGCGAGCTCACCGAGGGCGAGCACGTCACCTTCGAGATCGGGCAGGGGCAGAAGGGGCCGCAGGCCCAGAACATCGTCCGTGGCTGACCGGGCGAACAGCGTAGAACGAGGCGGTTGCCCTTCGGGGCAGCCGCCTCGGCGTTGCACCGGGTGGACCGGACCGACGAGATCAGCGCCGCTCAGGTCCGCCCGGCGGCCGATGCGTGACGCGGCCCCCGGTCGCCGGTGAAGGCATCTGACATGCCGTGGTCGGGGTACTCCGGCAGCTCATGGGTACGCGTGTGCGGTGCCCCTTTGTAGGCGCACCTGTGGGCAGCACTCGGGGAAGCAGTGGGAGATGACATGAGGCTCCGCCAGTCGGCTCTGGCGCCGTTCCGGTGTTCCGCACAAGTGCTGGGCGGGCGGTACCGCTTGGACGCGGTAGTCGGCTCGGGTGGCGCCGGCGACGTCCACCGTGGCTTCGACCTGCGTCTGCAACGACCGGTGGCCGTCAAGGTCTTCCGCGTCGGTGCCGGTGGCGACACGGAGGACGGCTTCCACAACGAGGCGGTGATCCTTGCCCGGTTGCGGCACCCCGGCCTGGTCACCGTCTACGATGCCGGCCGGTACGACGGACGTGCCTATCTGGTGATGGAGCTGATCGACGGTCCGACACTGAAGGCACGCATCGCCGCGAGTCCCCTGGCGCCAGGAGAGGCCGCTGCCCTTGGAGCCGACCTCGCACGCGCTCTGGCCCACGCGCACGACGCAGGGATCGTGCACCGGGACGTGAAACCCTCGAACATCATCCTGGACGCCTCCGGCCGCCCCCACCTCACCGACTTCGGCATCTCCCGGCTGCTCGACGCCACCACCCATACCGCCACGGGCACACTCATCGGCACGGCCGCCTATCTGTCTCCCGAGCAGGTGCTCGGCCAGCCCGTCGGCCCGCCCGCCGATGTCTACGCCCTCGGACTGGTGCTCCTCGAATGTGTCACCAGCCGACTCGAGTACGACGGTGCTCCCTTGGAGTCCGCGATCGCGCGGCTCCACCGGCGGCCCGAACTGCCCGACTCCCTGCCGGAGGAGTTCGCGGCCCTGCTGGGGGAGATGACCGCCCTGGACGCGCAGGCCCGCCCATCGGCCGACGACTGCGTCCGGGCTCTGGCCACCCTGGCCGCCACGATCGGTCCCAGGCCCGTGCCACCCCCGGCTGACGTCACGAGCCTGGTTCCCAGGCAGGCACCGGCGCGGGGTGACCTCACGCACCCGTATGCGTCGCACGCCGCAAACACGGCGGCACCGAAGACCGCGTCCACGCGCGGACGCCACCTGGTCGCCGGCACGGCCGCCGCGCTGGCGGCTGCCGTGGCCGCCACTCTTGCCGTATCCGACGGACCTGCGCACCAGGAGGCCACACGGGCGGCGACCAGCCCCTCCGTGAAAGCCGGCACACCGGACGCCTCCGCTCTCGGCGACGAGGAGGGAGCTGCCCCTGCCAAGTCCTCCGGCCGCGACATCCCCGCCGGACCGCTTCGTGCCCCCGGTCCCGATCCAACGTCCAGCCCCGCAGCTGCTGTCCAGAACCGGGAACCCGCCGCCGGCACAGGCACCCACAGCACCACGGCCCCAGCGCCACGGATCGCGGGAACGTCCGACACGGCATCGCGTGGCAAGAAGGGAGCGCACGCCGCCAACAAGCGATCCGACAAGTCCCGGAACGCCGAAAAGCATCGTCAGAAGAAGGCCCGGAAGAACTGAAGGGCCCAGGCCGGGTGTTGCGGGCGTGCCGGAGCGCAAGGCCGATGCCGTGGGCGCGGGCCTAGGCGGTCGGCGAGCCCGTCACTGTCACGTTCCTGTGGGAGGGCCCCGAAGAGGCGGAACGCGCGGTGCTGGTGCCGGCGGCCACGCTGGCTGGGCGGTGCGTCAACGAGAGCGGGAGGTTCGGGTTTTGTTCGAGAGCTTTGAGACCAGGCGGGTTCAGGTCGATGACGCATCGATTTTCGTTCGCCACGGCGGGGAAGGGCCGCCGGTGGTGCTGCTGCACGGCCACCCCCGGACATCCGCGACCTGGCATCGCGTCGCCCCACTCCTCGTCCGGCGCGGTTTCACCGTGGTCTGTCCCGATCTCCGGGGATACGGCCGGTCCACCGGCCCGGCACCTACCGCTGACCACGTCGGGTACTCCAAGCGGGCCGTCGCCGGTGACGTGGTCGAGGTGATGCGCTCCCTCGGCCACGCCCGGTTCGCACTCACCGGGCACGATCGCGGAGGCAGTGTCGCGCTGCGTCTCGCGCTCGATCATCCCGACGCGGTCTCGCGGGTGGCGCTGATCGACTGTCTGCCCATCACCGAGCACCTCTCCCGCATCACGACCGAGTTCGCCACGCAGTGGTGGCACTGGTTCTTCTTCGCCCAGCCGGACATCCCCGAGCGGGTCATCAACGCCGACCCGGACAGTTGGTACCGCGGCGACCCCCAGAGCATGGGACAGGAGAACCACGACGAGTGGCGCGCGGCCATGAGGAACCCGGACGTGGTGCGGGCGATGCTGGAGGACTACCGGGCCGGCCTCACCGTCGACCGGCGGCACGAGGAGGACGATCGCGCCGCCGGGGTACGGATCCGGTGCCCGGCACTGATCCTCTGGTCGCTCCGGGACGACCTCGAGGACCTGTACGGGGACCCGGTGGAGATCTGGCGTCCGTGGGCACCGGACGTACGGGGCCACGGCATCGACTCCGGGCATCACGTGGCCGAACAGGCTCCGGAAGCGCTCGCGTCCTCCCTCGCCGACTTCTTCGCCGGACGGCGACCATCAAACGGAAGCCTTGATCCGCTCATGTAGTGGCGTGGATGCAGAACCGGCAGAGATCCCGCAGCACAACGGACCGCTCCTCATCGGCCGGAGATACCCGACCGCGCTGGCCGTGATCGTGCCCGTGGTGATCCCAGCCAATCGCTGCAGCCCGCGACCGCGTCGCCTCACCGGCGGCCCGGCCCCGCGCCCGCCCGCCTCACCTCTGGTCGGAAGGCGGGCGCGAGTCGGCCCCGCGGCGTGGTTCTCGGTCACAGCCAGCCGTTGCGGCGGAAGGCCCGGTACAGCAGTCCCGCGCCGAAGGCCATCACGGCGAGCGCGCACGGGTAGCCGTAGCGCCAGTCCAGTTCGGGCATGTGGGAGAAGTTCATGCCGTAGATGCCGGCGACCATGGTGGGGATGGCGAAGATGGCCGCCCAGGCGCTGATGCGGCGCATGTCGTCGTTCTGCCAGGTGCCCACCTTGGCGAGGTGGGCGTCGAGCACGGAGGCGAGCAGGTCGTCCAGGGCCCGTACCTCGGTGTCGGTACGGGTGAGGTGGTCCGTCACGTCACGGAAGTACGGCAGGACATGCCGCGGCCAGTCGTCCCGCGCCGTGGTGAAGGGTTGCATGACGGGGACGAGGGGCTGGATGGCGTCGCGGAACTCCACCACCTCACGTTTGAGCGAGTAGATCTGCTCGGTGAGGTCGTCGCGGGCCGGCGAGAAGACGCACCGTTCCAGCTCCGTCAGGTCCGTGCGTACCTGGGCGGCGGCCTCGGCGTACGCGTCAACGATCACGTCGGTCACCGCATGCAGGACGCTGACCGGCCCGAGCCGTGTCATGTCCGGCTGATCAGCGAGCCGACGCGCCGCCTCCGCCGTGGGATCGTCCGCCCCGTGCCGTACGGTCAGCGCGAAGGACGGCCCGAGGAAGATCATCACTTCGCCGGTTTCCACGTCTGAGCTCTGCTCGACGAACCAGACCGTCTTCACCGCGACCGCGAGGACGTCGCCGTAGCGCTCCTGCTTGGGCCGCTGATGAGCCTGGACCGCGTCCTCGATCGCCAGGGGATGCAGTTCGAGGTACTCGCCCAGCCGCTGCAGCTCCTCCTGGCGGGGTTCGGCCATGCGGATCCAGGCGAATTCATCCGGCTTCAGCACCGCCAGGCGGTCCAGGGTGGCCTGGCATCCCGCGTCCGCCTGCCGGCAGTCGATCTGCTCGTACTCGCCCGTCCGCTCTTGATAGATCACGCACTCCATGCCCTATCGGATGCTTCCTCCACCGCATTCCATGCTCGTGGGAGTGCAAAGGCCTGTCCCGGTGAGCCATCCGCACCCAGGTGGTCACCAGACCTTCACATAGGCCGGCTGCTGGCCGGGAGCCTGCTGGAAACCCGGTAGGTGTTGCCGGCTGGAGGGATCTGTCGCTGTGTTCGCCGTCGCTGTGTTATTGCTGCCTGTTCTGGGCCTGCTGTTGTACGGATTGGACCGCATCGAGGGCTGGTTGCAGGGCGGTCCGCGGGTGGCCCGTCACGCCCGTGGCCGTCATCTCCGACTGGTCCACAGCACGAGTCAGCCACGTGATCCGGCTGATCGGTCACCGCAATACCGCGACGTGGCCTGATCGCATGGGTATAACAGCTGACCCAGGGGTTACCCGCCCCGTGCGGTGTTGAGAAACCAGCCCCGCCGAGCTCCCCGAGTCCAGACTCGGGGAGCTCAGCTGCTTCCAGCCATGGTGCTGCCGGTCGTCCCTCACGCGGTCGTGGATCAGCCGAGCACGCACAGCGTGCCGCTCTGCCCGGACAATCTCGGCCGGGCTACGCGCGGCCTCTACCCCTCAGGGCCGCCGGCGGCGGTCCGTGCTCCCATGGGGGTCGTCGAAGAGGGCGATACGGGCGGTGATGCGTTTGCCGACCGGCTCCCGATGCGCCTCGAAGCCCTGGACGACCGCCATCACGATCTCCAGTCCGTGCTGGCCCACCCGGCCGGGGTCGGCGGCCCGGGCCACCGGCAGGACCGGGTCGCTGTCCCAGACCGCCACCTCGATCACCGGGCCGGTGACACGCAGATCGAGCAGCACCGGACCGGGGGCGTATTTACGGGCGTTCGTGACCAGTTCGCTGACCACCAGCTGCGTGAGGTCCATCGCCCGCGACGGGACGGGGATGCCGTGGTCGGCCTTGAGCCGCGTGAGAAAGCCGGCCGCGAGATGGCGCGCCTCGGCGATGCACGTGCCGTCGCCGTCCAGCGCGGCCGACATCTGCCACGACTCCTGGTCCGGAGCCGTCGGAAACTTTCCACCGAGAAGGACTGATTCCATCCCCACCGCCTTCGCCACCCCGCTCATACGCCCGCGCATACCCGCAATCGTCGTCTGCACGCCTGTGCGTCTGCGGTCGAGCAATCATGACGAGGAAGCCCCGTAGCACCAGACAACTGCCGGACGATCTGACGGTCGCGGAGCTGAAGAGGCCGCCGATGTGGTGGTCGATCTCCCCCCGCCAGGCGTAGACGGGGCCGTGAGGGGTTACCCGGCGCGTATGGCGAGGCTGCATCTTCCAGGGCGGAAAGCACACCACGGCGTCGACGAGGCGCAGGCACGCGAGGAGCCGACACGCGAGGAACCGACACACGACGAGCCGACACCCGAGGAGGCCGGGCCCGGGCCGGAGGTGGAGCGGCGGGCACCGGACACGCCGACCAAGCTGCCCAAGCGGGCCTGGGGTGCTGTGTTCAAGGGTGCGCTGCGCGAGTTCAAGGACGACGAGCTGACCGATCGCGCGGCGGCGCTGACGTACTACGGTGTGTTGTCGCTGTTCCCGGCGCTGCTGGTGCTCGTGTCGCTGCTGGGTATCACCGGCAAGTCGGCCACCGACGCGGTGCTGGCCAACATCCGGAAACTCGCTCCCGGCTCGGCCAGGGACATCATCACCCGGGCCGTGGAGCAGTTGCAGAGCAACGCCGGCATCGGCTCGATCATGGCGATCGTCGGCATCGTCCTGGCTGTCTGGTCGGCCTCCGGTTATGTGGCGGCATTCATCCGCGCGGCGAACGCCGTCTACGACATGCCGGAGGGCCGCCCGGTGTGGAAGATCCTTCCGGTCCGGGTCGGGGTGACGGTCGTGCTGATGGTCCTGGCCGTGGTCAGTGCGCTGATCGTGGTGTTCACCGGCGGCCTGGCCCGCCGGGCCGGGGCCGCGCTGGGGATCGGGGACTCGGCACTGATGGTGTGGTCGATCGCCAAGTGGCCCGTCCTCGTGATCCTGGTCACCATCATGATCGCGATCCTGTACTGGGCGAGCCCCAACGCAAAGGTGAAGGGGTTCCGGTGGATCACCCCGGGCAGCTTCCTGGCCCTGGTGATCTGGATGATCGCCTCCGCCGGCTTCGCGTTCTACGTCGCCAACTTCGCCTCCTACAACAAGACCTACGGCACCATGGCCGGCGTCATCGTCTTCCTGGTCTGGCTGTGGATCACCAACCTGGCCGTCCTGCTCGGGCTGGAATTCGACGCCGAGACCGTACGCCAGCGGGCCATCGCGGGCGGCCTGCCGCCCGACACCGAGCCGTACACCCAGCCCCGCGACACCCGGAAGTGGGACGAGGAGGACCGGCGCCGCCTGGGTGAGGTGTGACCGGCCGCCTGTTGATCTTGGGTGTGGAACGTTGAGCTGCGGGATATCCGCCTCCTATGAGGCTTCTTGCAGTGTTGCGCGACGTTGATCGGTCGCTGAGCAAACAGGTGGCCCGCCGCACCCCGCCCGGTGTCGGCAAGGTGCTGTCGGCGGTGGAGGAGGCCGCCGAGAGTACGAAGCTGTGGTGCGGGTCGGCCGCCGCGATGGCGTGGCTGGGCGGGTGGCGCGGCCGCAAAGCGGCGGCCGGCGGCCTGGCCGCCTTGACCGTGGCACAGCTGATCTCGAACGGTCTGTGCAAGCAGCTGGCCGACCGGCCCCGGCCGCCGAAGGAGTGGTTCCCCCACGACGAGGTCGACGACCGCCCGGACTCCTCCTCCTTCCCTTCCGGCCACACTGCCGCGGCGGTGGCTTTCACCGCCGCCGTGGCACCGACGTGGCCGGCCGTCGGCGCAGCGTGTGCCCTGCCGGCCGCCATGGTGGCGTTCGAGCGCGTGCAAAGCGGCGCCCACTACCCCAGCGACGTGGTGACCGGCGCCGCCATCGGCCTGGCCAGCGCCTGGCTCACCCGTCACGCCCCCCGCCTGATCCTTCGCCACTGGCTCTAGCGCTCGGGAAGGCCGGATGCGACCGGGGAAATCGTGGCGGGGGAGGGGCGGCGGCGGACGTGGCGCAACGAACGCCGCCGTCATGAAGCTGCCGGCCGCCCGGGCCCGGAAGCCGAGGAGATACGCAGTGATCCCGCTGCCGCCGCACCCTGGGGCCGGGCGTGCCGGGCGCCGGACGCCCGGTCCTTCCGGCCCGTTCGGCTGCCGGCGCACGAGGGCCACGCGGGACGTGCACGTACGCTCCGTACAGCGCGACCTCAGTCGAGATGGCCACGCCACCGACGTGGTCACTGCGGGCAGTGGCAGTTCGTTCCGGGCACCGGCCCAGCAAAGAACGGTCCGCCGGCGGGCCATGTGCAAGCCCACAGCGCTCCCGGCGTGCGGGGCTGCAACCGGGTGGCGCCGATCGACCTTAACTCGCCTGTTCGGGGTACTCGCGCGCTCGTCGGATGGTCGGGCGCAGCGTGCAGCCCGGCCGACACAGACGCAGGAATGGGAGGTGACCGTCGTGTCGAGCACACAGCCGCACCATGCCGGAGCCGGCCAGAGCACGGACCGCTCCGGCCAGGAGCCGGTGAGTGAGCTGGTGCAGCGGGCCTCGCAGCAGCTGACCGAACTGGTGCGGGGCGAACTGCGGCTGGCGCAGGCGGAGATGAAGCAGAAGGGCAAGCGTTACGGCAAGGGCGGCGGCCTTTTCGGCGGAGCCGGCGTCGTCGGATTCCTGATGCTGCAGGCGCTGGTGGCCACCGTGATCGCCGCGCTGGCGGTGCCGCTGCCGGTGTGGGCAGCGGCGCTGATCGTCACCGCGGTGCTGGGTGTGATCGCCGCAATGATGGCCATAAGCGGAAAGAAGCAGGTCGACCAGGCCGCGCCGCCCACACCCGAGCAGACGATCGAGAACGTGAAGGCCGACGTGGCCGAGATCAAGGAGAGTGCGCACCGATGACCCAGCCGCCGCACGACGAGCCCACCGCCACCAGCCCCGAGGAACTGCGCGAGCAGGTCGAACAGACCCGGTCCGAGCTCGGGGAGACGGTGGAGGCGCTCGCAGCGAAGACCGACGTCAAGGCACGCGCCCAGGAGAAGGCCGCCGAGGTCAAAGAGCAGGCCGCCGCGAAGGCCGTCGAACTGAAGGAGCAAGCCGCCCTGAAGGCCGGGGAACTGAAGGCGAAGGCCGCCGACCTGGCGCACCAGGCGCAGGACCGGCTGCCCGACCCGGTCAAGGACAGTGCCGCCCAAGCCGCCGAGCAGGCCCGCGCGAAGGCGGCCCAGGCCGGTCAGCTGTGGGAAGAGAAGGCACCGGAGCCGGTGCGGCAGAAGACGGCCCAAGGGGCGCAGCTGGCGCGGAACAACCGGAAGGTGCTGCTGGCCGCGGCGGGCGTGGCCGTCGTGGCGTGGTTGGCCAGCCGCCGCTCCAAGCGGTGAACGGGGTCGCCCGCAAGCGGGTCGGTGTGCGCTCGGTGCCGTCAGCGGGATGACCGCGGGAGCACTGCGCGCACAGGCACGGAAGATGCCCGGCCACGACGAGGACGCCCCGGGAGCCTCCGGCGAAGACCGCTCCTGGCGCGAGAGGCTGCTCGCCGCCTCGCTGCACGCGCTCTTCGCCGGGGGCGAGGCGGCCGGCAACTGCGCTGGACCCGCCGCCTGAAGGAGGTGGGGTGGCCGGTACGACGCGGATACCGGCACCCCGCCTGCTGACGGATACTCACGCGAAGGACGCCTCACCGCCATATCCGGTCAGCACGCAGCTGCCGCGCTGACCGTCGCAGCAGTCATCGCCACGGTGCTGGTCGTCGGGGCGGTCGTCCGGTGGGCGGCCGGGTCCGGTGACGGCCGCAGCACACTCCCCGCCGACGGCCGCACCCTCCACGGCCGCCTTCTCGACCGACGTCGCCGCCTCCGCCGGGGGAGAGGCTGAACAGCACGTCCACCGCTGCTGGCAGCAACTGCCACCCGAGAGCGGTGCATCAGCCGCCTTACTGACAACTCGGAGAGTCCCAGGTCACGGACGCTCTGGTACGTCCAACCGGCCTTGAGCCGGCCCGGTGATTCAGCGGCTCCGCGATCTTCTGGCTCGCTCCTCGGCACGGTTTGAGCAGGAATCCCGGACATGCTGCTCAGGCTGAGCCCGCGCGGCCGACCATCTGGTGCTTGAGCGACATCGGTCCCATCAGTACGGTCGCGTCGTCCGGTCCAGGCGGACGACGACGATGGCGATGTCGTCGTCGGCGCCGCTGGCGAGGCCCAGGCGGGCGAGGAGGGCGTCGGCGAGGTGTTCCGCGCCGAACTCGGTGCAGGTGGCGAGCGTGGTGGTCAAGCGGGTCAGGCCGGCGTCGATGTCCTCATCGCGGCGTTCGATCAGGCCGTCGGTGTAGAGGACGAGGGTGTCACCGGGTGTGTAGGTCGTGTTGGCCTGGGGGCGGGGGACGTGTTCGGGGCGGGCACCCAGGGGTGGGTCGGTGGCCTGGTCGAGCAGCTGGCAGGAGCCGTCCGGGTGCACGAGGACGGGCGGGGGGTGGCCGGCGCTGCTGTAGATCAGCAGCTGGCTGTGGCAGTCGACGAGGACCTGGACGGCGGTGGCGGCCAGCGCTCCCTCGACCGAGCGGGCGTAGAGCCCAAGGACCTCCAGCGCTTGGGCGGGGCCGTGGACGGTGCGGGTGGCGGCGCTCAGTGCGCTGCGGAGCCTGCCCATGACGGTGGCGGCCATCAGCCCGTGGCCGACCACGTCGCCGACCGTGACGGTGAAACGGTCCGAGGGCAGGTCGACCGCGTCGTACCAGTCGCCGCACACGTTCAGCGATCCGGTCGCGGGCAGGTAGCGCACGGCGATGTTCGGGTGCCGGGCCAGGTCAGGGGAGTGGAGCATGGCTTCCTGGAGGGCGACGGCGATGCGCCGTTCACGGGCGTGGGCCTGCCGCAGTTCCTCGTTCAGCTGCTGCAGTTGCCGCGCCCGGGCGTACA
Source organism: Streptomyces sp. NPDC088810 (assembly GCF_044750305.1). NCBI lineage: Bacteria > Bacillati > Actinomycetota > Actinomycetes > Kitasatosporales > Streptomycetaceae > Streptomyces > Streptomyces sp. NPDC088810. The sequence continues at coordinate 239,476 of NZ_JBIVJQ010000013.1, read as the reverse complement.
GCTCGGCTTCCATGGCCGCGTCCCGGCCGGGGCTGACCGACGGCAGGTGGGCGGTGCGGCGGGCGCGGACGACGTCGGTCATGTCCTCGGACCGGTGCATGATCCAGGCGACCTTTCCGTCCAGGCCCAGGACGGGCGCGTTGATCGCGGTCCACCACCGCTCCTTGAACACCTCGGGGCTGCCGGGGACCGGGATGTCGTACTTCTGCAACGCCATGTGATCCGTCTGGCCGGAGGACAGGACACGGTGCAGTGAGGCTTGCAGTGTGGTCACCCCGTCGGCCTCCGAGTCGGCGGGGTTGTCCGGGAAGACGTCGAAAAGGTACTGCCCGAGCAGCTCGACCCTGCTGCGTCCGGTCACCTCGCAGAAGGCCGGGTTGGCATCGCCGATCACCAGGTCCGTGCCGAGCACCAGGCACGGGCTCGGAAGGGCGGCGAACACCCCTGGGTAATCGATCTTCGGTGTCACACGCATTCCCTGCCAGTGGCTCGCTCCTCAATCTACGAAAGGTCCAGCTTCTGCGCCCGCCGACCTCGCTCGTGGGCAGCGGGGTGCACCGCCGGCCCGCCGTGGTGTCGTGGGAAGGTGTGTGACGGCGACGCGGGAAGAGGCTTATGCACGGCCGGCGGTGCGACGCGGGGGGCGGGGTCCTAGGCTACGGACATGACCGAGATCAAGACTCCGACGCCCCGCGACGCCTTCGAGCTGCTGCTGGCCGGCAACCAGCGCTTCGTCGCGGGCACCCCCGAGCACCCGAACCAGGACGCCACCCGCCGCGCCGAGATCGCACCGTCCCAGCAGCCCTTCGCCGTGTTGTTCGGCTGTTCCGATTCCCGTCTGGCCGCCGAGATCATCTTCGACCGCGGCCTGGGCGACTTGTTCGTGGTACGCACCGCAGGCCATGTTGTGGGCCCGGAGGTGCTGGGCAGCATCGAGTACGGCGTGGACGTGCTGGGCTCCCCGCTGGTCGTGGTGCTCGGTCACGACTCGTGCGGCGCGGTCGGCGCGGCGTGCGCCGCGCTGGAGGACGGCATGACGCCGGCCGGGTACGTTCGGGACGTCGTCGAGCGGGTGACGCCCAGCGTGCTGGCGGCGCGGGCCGCCGGACGGGTCGAGCCGGAGCAGATCCTCGCCGAGCACATAAGGCACACCGTCGACCTGCTGCTGGACCGCTCCCGGGTACTCGCCGAGAAGGTCGCCACCGGGCAGGCCGCCGTGGTGGGCCTGTGCTACCGCCTGGCCGACGGCAGCGCGCAGCTCGTCGCGGCCCGCGGCCTCGATGTGGCGGTGCCCGCCGCGTCCTGACCGCCACGGTCGTGGCTGCGCGGGCACGCCACCGATCCGATGCCGGTCACTCGGAAGACCGGGGCCCCGCGGCGCGGCGGAGGCGGTTGGCGATCGCGAGTCCCAACCCTTCCTCCGCCGGCAGGGACGCGATGATGAGGTCGCACCCCTGCTGGTCGAGCTCGCGCAGGAAGCCGTACAGCCCGCGCGCGTAGGCGGCCATCGATGCGGGGACCGCCGCCACAGCGTGCGCCTTCACCGCAGCGTCGGTGAAGGCGGGCGGCAGGAAGACCCCCACCCGGTGCCCCAGCTCCTGCGCGAGCTCCGCTTCGGCGACGACCTTCTCGGGCTCGACGAGGACGACCCGCGCACGCGGCGCGTAGTGGGACGGATGCTGGCCCGGCACCCGGACGCGGCTCGTGGAGTGGACCGCGAGCGGGCGCCCCAGCACCGCTTCGAGGTCCTCGCGCGTCACCCCGCCGGGGCGCAGGATGCTCGGGATCTCGCCCGTGGCGTCGACGATGGTCGACTCGACGCCGACCTCGCAGGATCCGCCGTCCAGCACGAAGTCGACGGCATCACCGAGCTCGGCACGGACGTGCTGCGCGGTGGTGGGGCTGACCTGGCCGAAGCGGTTGGCGGACGGGGCCGTGACACCGCCGCCGAAAGCCGACAGCAGCGCGAGGGCGACGGGGTGGTCGGGCACGCGTACGGCCACCGTCTGAAGGCCACCCGTCGCTTCGAGGGGCACCCGGCGGCCGCGCCGGAGGACCAGGGTGAGCGGCCCGGGCCAGAAGCTCTCGGCCAGCAGGCGCGCCGTCGCCGGCACGTCCTCGACCCAGTCGTCCAGTTGCTCCGCGCCGCCGATGTGGACGATCAGCGGGTGGGAGGGCGGACGCCCCTTGACCTGGAAGATGCGCGAGACAGCGGCGGGATTCTCGGCGTCGGCGCCGAGACCGTAGACGGTCTCGGTCGGGAGCGCCACCAACCCGCCGGTGCGGAGCACACCGGCCGCCTTCTCGATGTCACTGGTTCTTGCCGTCACCCTCGCAATTCTAGGTGCCGTCGAGCACCGGAGACCGCCATGATCAACCAGAGCACACGGTTCTCATCGTCCCGCGGCCGGGCCGGGAGCGATGGCCCCACCGCTCCCGGCGACGGCGAGGGGGTCTGATCGACCAGCACGCTGGTGGCGCGCTCCTCACTGCGCGCGTCCGTCCGGGGAGCTGACGATCCGCGTGCTGACACAGTGTGCGGGCCCGCAGAGGATGGTCCGAGAGGAACGCGCCGATACTCGATCCTCACAAGCGCCTCGACCTGGGCCTGCCGGCGACCGCGCCGGGTCGATGACAGGCTCCAGGTCCCAGCCATCCTCGGTCAAGGAACTCAGCGACGAGGTCCTGACCTGATTCAGCCCGACAGTTCCTGGTCAAGCTGCGCCAGCTCTGCCTCGCTCAGCTTGAGTTTCGCGGCCTGGGCCGAGTCGGTGACGGAGGCCGGGCGACTGGCTCCCGGCACCGGGATCACGGCTGGAGAGCGGGTGAGCAGCCAGGCCAAGGCGATCTGCTGCGGGCTGACACCGCGCTCGGCCGCGACGCGGTGGTAGGCGGTGCCCGCCGAGGCCGGGCCGGAGGGTCCGTCGAGGGAACTGCGGGAGATGCCGCCGAGGGGACTCCAGGGCAGGAAAGCCAGGCCCAGCTCCGTGCTCAGCTGCAGTTGGGGCTCGCTGTCACGGACGGCGGGGGAGTACCGGTTCTGCACGGAGACGAGGCCGTCGCCGAGGATCGCGTGCGCCTGGCGGATCTGGGTGGTGGTGACGTTGGATATGCCGGCCGCACGGATCGTGCCGGCATCGAGCAGTTCGCGCAGCGCGCCGACGGACTCCGCCCAGGGCACGGCCGGGTCCGGCTTGTGCAGCTGGTACAGGCCGATCGCGTCGAGGCCCAGCCGTTTGGCGGAGGCTTCGGCAGCGTGCTTGAGATGTTCCGGGGCGCCGGTGACGGTCCAGCTGCCGTCGCCGGGCCGGCCGCGGCCGCCCTTGGTGGCAATCAGGACACCGGAGGTGTCGCCGCCGTATCGGGCCAGGGCGCGGGCGATCAGCAGCTCGTTGTGGCCTGCCTCGTCGGCGTGCCAGTGGTAGCTGTCGGCGGTGTCGATGAGCGTGACGCCGGCGTCGAGGGCGGCGTGGATGGTGGCGATGGCGCGCCTCTCGTCCGGGCGGTGCTCGATGGACAGCGGCATGGCGCCCAGACCGATGGCGCTGACGGTGGTGTCTCCGACGGTGCGGTACTGCATGGCGGTTGGTGCTCCCTAGTCGGCGGGGGTGGCGGATGCGGTGAGGGCTTCGGCGACGGCACCGGGCAGCCAGTCGATGACGCGGGAGAAGGCGAAACCCAGTTCCTTCGCGCGGGAGTTGCTCATGGCGTAGTGGCGGTCGAAGGAGAACGGCGAGGCCGTCTCGCCCGCGGCGACCACCCGGTAGGCGGGTTTCCGGCCGGCCTGTGCGGCGACGATCGTGGCAAGGTCGCGTACGTCGAGCAGGCCGTCGGAGCAGGCGTTGACCGGACCGCTGAAGTTGGTCGCGGTGGATGCCCACAGGAGCAGATCGGCCAGTTCCTCGCAGTGGATGAACACCGTCGGCAGCGCCTTCGCGTGCACAGTGATCTCTTCACCCCTGCGGATGTGCTCGGCGTAGTGCGCCAGTCGGCCGGTGAACTCCCGCGGGCCGCCGCCGAGTACGTGCGCGCTGCGCACCGAGGCGAACGCGAAGCTGCCGGCCCGGGTGAAGACGGCCTCTGCCTGGCGTTTGCCCTCGGCGTAGTGCGTCTTCAGGTATGCCTCGTCGTGCCATGGCAGATCCATGGCCACCAGCCAGGTGGCCGGGTCCACGCTCTCCTCCGGCACCGGGGTGCCCGTCGGCACAGCCGGCAGCGCGACGGTCGCGGGGTCATAGACCTCGATCGTGGAGGTCATAACGTAACGCCTGGTGCGGCTGGCGAAGGCGCGTGCGGCGATCGCGGCCTGCACGGGGGTGTAGCAGATCTGATCGACGACCACATCGAAGGTGCGAGAGCCGAGCGCGGCAATGAGAGATTCCTCGTCGTTGCGGTCGGCAACCAGGTGCTCGACACCGGCGGGCGGCTGGGCGGAGCCGCGGTTGATCACCGTGACCTGGTGACCGGTAGCCCGCAGGCGTTCGACCAGGAGCTTTCCGAAGTACCGGCTTCCGCCTATGACGCAGATTCTTTGCATGCCCCCACCCTGGAGACCTACCGTCGTCAGCAGAAGTGGCGGCTTACTGCAAGTGCGTTAAGGAATACTGTTGATCGATGTGCAACGGCTTCGCGTCCTTCGGGCGGTGGCAGACCACGGCAGCTTCAGCAAGGCGGCTGCGGCTCTCCACCTCACCCCCTCCGCCGTCTCCCAGCACGTAGCGGTGTTGGAACGCAGCCTCGGTGCCCAGGTCGTGGCACGCAGCACGCGCGGGGTCACCCTTACTCAGGCCGGCCACATCATGGTCGGGGCCGCCGAGTCCGTCGCAGCGGAGCTAGCACAGGCAAAGCAGCAGGTCGAGCGTCTCAGCACGGGCCGTGTACAGCTCACCGTTGCCACCTTCACCAGCGGCGGCAGACACCTGCTGCCAGGCGCTCTCCCGCGGTTCATGGCGACCCATCCGCACACGCTGCTCCACGTCAGGGAGGGCGAGCCTGAGGACACCTTGCCCCTTGTTCGCCAAGGCGCTGTCGACCTTGCTCTCGCCTACCACTTCGACGGCCCGCTGCCCGTTGGGCCGGGCCCGAGCTCCAGCCTGCAGTGGATCGCCCTCCTGGAAGATCCCTTGCATGTCGTCCTCCCGGAGGGGCATCGACTCGCCCACCGGGAGTCGCTCGATATCGCAGAGCTGGCAGCCGAGCCCTGGGTACTCGGATGCCTCAAGACCGAGGCATACTTGCGCCGCTACGCCGAGCGCGCAGGCTTCGAACCGGAAGTGCGCGGCACCACCACCGACTACTTCTTCGCTCGCTCGCTCGTCGCCGCGGGAATGGGAATCTCGCTCATCCCTTCCATCGCGCTCATCCCGGCACTGCCGGGACTGCACACCGTCCCGGTCGAGCCGCCGGCTCCTACCCGGCACATCGGCGTTGCCACGATCCGCCGCCGTCGCGACCACCCACATGTCACGATGTTCGTCCAAGCCCTCCGCGAGCAGGTGATGCAGCACCAGGGGAGTGAGCAGGGCCAGGTCACCCTCTAGGCAATGACCGTTCCGGATGCTGGAAGGTCGCGCGCTGCTTCCGGGGGCACCGAAGGGCGGGGACATCCCCCACCCGGTGCTGTCGGTGCGCGGTCTACCGGCCGGGACGAGGCGAGGGAGGCACGGCCCTGCGGCGGTGCGCAGGTGGTGCCGGGGCCGACTCGGGGATCGGTCGCGGCACCACCATCCACGGGCACTCGCCACGCCTGCACCGACTGCCCTGTACCGGCGCGCGTATGCGGAGCCGAACGGGTGATGATCTGCCTCGACGGCCATATCCAGGCCTGGCCGCAGCGTCAGGACAGGCCGACCGGACATGCGGGCTGCGACGAGATCAGGAGCGGGCCCATGGAAGAGCACAACCTGCTTGGTGGGGGAGCGGTCCTGACGGCTGCCGCGGTCCTTGTCCCGCCGACGGCGGCGTGGGCCGCGCCGCGCCGCGGCATCCGGCTGTCCACCGCTGAGGTTGCCACGCAAGGTGTTCGGGCAGTTCTACGACGCGTTGCCGGGGGGCGGGCACCGACGGCACCGGCCGATCCGCCGCGGAGTGCGGGGTCCGGTTCCTCGGCGAGTCCGTCGACGGCATGGGACCGCACCGCCGGCCCCGTCCGCCGGCGTCACGGCGGACGACGTTCTTTAATACCCCACCGGCGTCACGGAGACGGGCTTTCACGGCACCGGATCAAGCCGGCAGGGGCGCGGCGGGCGGGTCAGACGTCTGGGCATCGCCGCGGAACCACCGGTAGCTGCTGTGGTTCCCTGTACCAAAGCCCAGGATGAAGGAGTGGTCCATGACCAGCGCCCCTGTCCCTTTCCAGGTGTACGAGGCAGGAACCTACCTGCACGGTACGAAGGCAGACCTCGTTCCCGGGGACTTGTTGACCCCCGGCCGCGCGTCCAACTTCGAGGAAGGGCGCACGTCCCGCCACGTCTACGTTTCCGAGACCCTGGATGCCGCCGTCTGGGGCGCCGAGCTCGCAGCCGGCGACGGACCGGGGCGCATCTACGTAGTGGAGCCAACCGGCGATCTGGAAGACGATCCCAACGTCACCGACAGGAAGTTCCCGGGCAACCCCACCCGCTCCTACCGCACACGGGAGCCTGTGCGCATCGTGTCAGAGCTCAAGGGCTGGGTCGGGCACTCTCCCGAGCAGATCGAAGCCATGCTGAATGGCCTGGCCGACCTTCGTCGCCGCGGCATCGCCACGATCCTGGACTGACGAAGGCCGCCGAGACTGCGGAAGCCTCCGCAGGCCGCTGACGGAACACGCCCACATCCGCGGTGAGAAGGGCGTCCGACGGAGCGGACGCCCTTCTCACCGTCGCGGCCTGAACTACAGGGGTCCTCGCGTCACCTCGTCCAGCACAGGTGGTGCGTCACGTCCCGGACGTGTGTGGTGGGTCATGACGCACACGGGGGCGCGGAAGGGGGTCCTTCTCGCCAACAAGCCGCACCATTCGTCGTCTTGCCGGGGCATCGGGACGGGGCCCGAATGTTGCGGCCGTGATGTCGGCACAGATACAGCGTGCGAAGTCCCCGCGTGAAGCAGCCATCGGGGCCCCAGCCCCCGGCATCGGTATGGGCGACTCGCCGTGCCACCGGCCCAGCAAACAGCCTCTCAAGATGGCCGCACGAGGATGGTGCCGCCTCGCTGTCCCGGGCCGGGGGAGAGGTACGACGCCGTGCGCTCCCCCAACCGCCTGGGAGGTGGTCGGACGAGCGAGTCGGTGCTCTACCTGAATGTCGCCAACCGAGGTTCGGGGAGGACGACTTGTTCGTACGCTGGTCGGACGGCGAGGTGACGGTCTACGGCAACCCCCAGGCCTGCGATGACATTTCCGTACCGCCGCCCACCGCGCGGCCGGCGGCATCCGCCGGTGAACACTGTACGACTGGAGTCCCATGCGTGCGCGCCAGAGCCTTGCCCTCGTCGCCGCTGTCACGGCCCTGACAGCCGGCTGCGTGGAGCAGAAGAAGCGGGAGACGACGACCGAGCCCGGCACCACCACCTCCTCAGCTCCGGCCACCGCCACTACGGCCCCCTCCTGGGAAGGCAAGGCACCTCAGGAAGACGCCATACGACGCGCCACCCGTGCCCTGTTCCGCGCCGCTCCAGAGACGGGAGCGCCTACGCCGCTGCCGCCGGCACCACGCCTGCAGCTCACGCACTTGCCCAGCACGCCGTAAGTCCGTCACCTGGAGGTCCGTCAGTCCTTGCGCCGCCAGCCTTGTCGCGCGCCGAGGGCCCGTTCGAGGCCTGAGGAACATGCGCGGTGGATCGCGCGCTGAGCCTTCTCCCCACTGAGGCGGGCTTGGACCCGGGGTGCGGATGGCGGAACTGCCTCGGTGCGGTGGCAAGCCGGGTCCGTGGGTCCGATGTCGGGTGCTTGTCGGGGCTGTCGGTCCGATGTCGGCCGCTTGTCGGCGGGGATCTGGAGCCTTGCTGGAGATGGTGCCGGATGCCCGTCCGGCAGGGCTACGACAGGCAAGGAATCACCATGACCACGCACGTCACGATCATCGGTGCCGGACTCGGCGGACTGACGCTCGCCCGTGTCCTGCACCTTCACGGCATCCCGGCCACGGTCTACGAGGCGGAGACCTCACCGACGGAGCGTTCGCAGGGCGGCATGCTCGACATCCACGATTACAACGGCCAACTGGCTCTCCGAACGGCCGGCCTCATGGACGAGTTTCGCGGCATCATCCTGGAAGGCCGCCAGACGATGCGGATCCTCGACCGGGACGGGAACGTCCGGTTTGACCTGGGCGACGACGGTACGGGCGGGCGCCCCGAGGTGATGCGCGGGGAGCTGCGACGGATCCTGCTCGACTCGCTGCCGGCCGACACCGTCCACTGGGGGCACAAGGCCGGCAGGACCCGCACCCTCGGCCAGGGGCGCCACGAGGTGACGTTCGCCGACGGCAGCACCGTCGTCACCAGCCTGCTGGTCGGCGCGGACGGCGCGTGGTCAAGGGTCCGGCCGCTGCTTTCCACCGCCACACCCGAGTACATCGGCAAGTCGGTCGTGGAGACCTACCTGTTCGACGCCGACACCCGGCACCCCGCCGCCGCAAAGGCGGTCGGCGGCGGGTCGATGATCGCGCTCACCCCTGGCAGGGAGATCTTCGCCCACCGGGAAAGGGACGACACCCTGCACGCCTACGTGGGGCTGTCAGAGCCGCAGGACTGGTTCGCCGCCCTGGACTTCACCGACCCTGCCGCGGTCACCGCGCGGATCGCGCAGGAATTCGACGGCTGGGCGCCGGAACTCACCGCTCTGATCACCGACGGTGACACCGGGCCGGTCCTGCGCCCCCTCTACGCCCTGCCGACCGGGCACCGATGGGAGCGAGTGCCAGGGGTGACCCTGCTCGGTGACGCCGCCCATCTTTCGGCTCCGAACGGCGAAGGCGCCAACCTGGCCATGCTTGACGGCGCTGAACTGGGCAAGGCCCTCGCCGCGCACCCCGACGACATCGAGGCCGCGCTGGCCGAGTACGAGCAAGCGCTGTTCCCTCGCAGTGCCGCTGTCGGCGAAGCCGAAGTCCCCGACAACCCCACACCGGAGGACCTGACCAACCTCTTCACCCGGGACGGCCAGACCCCATGACGAACGCGCGCGGATGTGCGCGTCGTTTTCCGGTGATCCCGCCTGGGAGGTCGCTCGGCGTGGGTGGCTGACCGTCACTCTTCGAACGGTGCCGCAAGCAGGAGATCCTCCACGGTGGGCACCTGGAAATCCGAGAGGTGACGGCGGCCGACCTCGGCGAAGGGATGCATGAGTACGGACATCGGCTTGGTGCGGCACAGCGAAAGTATGTTGTCGAGGGCGTCCTGTTTGAATCCGGCCCGGGGGAAGACGGCGAGAATTTCGGCGAGAGCGTCGGCCGGGATCTGCTGGAGACCGGTCCCGGTGAAATCGAGCCCGGAGCCGACGGAGACGATGCCGATCTCCGGCCTTTTCCGGCTCGCTACGCCTACGTTGGTGTGCAGGGCGATGGCATCCCAGACGACTTCGACTCGTTCGGCCGGCATGCGCCGTCCCCGCAGGAAATTCCGGGCGGCGTCCGCGCCGTCGACCTCGAAGTGCTCGTTCGGGGTCTGATACGCCTTCACCAGCCCCAGGTCGTGCAGAACCGCTGCTACGAAGGCGAGTTCACGGTCGTAGCGGACGCCGCGTCGGTCGAACAACAGGGAGCCGTACAGGTACGTCCGCATGACATGGTTGAAAAGCGCCCCGGAGGAGACCTTTCTCGCGAACACCACGGCGGCCCGGGCCAGTTCGCTGTCGGGGAAGCGCACCCCGGCCACGACCGTCGGCAGGGTGGCACCACGCGAATTCGAGGAAGCGTCCCGCCCTTGTGCTCCTGAAACCGAGGCAACGGCGGGCGGACTCGACAGTGCGGCGGCGAGCGCGGAGGCTGCGCCGACCGCAGCAACACCGGCACCACGCTCCAGCATCGTGCGCCGGGTGATGTTCTTTGCCTCATTGGCCCTCTCAGACATGAGTATCCGCCTTTCCGTCGGGGGTTGGACGCCACCAGCGTATGAATGGTGTTGCCTCTCCCGGCAGTAGCTCAATTGCCGGGAATCCACGGCTTTTTGCCAGGAGCAGGGTCTACACGGCAGGCGGTCAGGAGACCGTTGACCTCCTCCGGGCGTTCCTGCTGGATCCAGTGGCCGCTCACCGCCTCTGACGTCGCTGCGATGCCGGATCCTCAGTCGAGCCCGACGGTCAGCGCCCGGTACTTGCCGAGGGCGCGCACCGAGGCGACGCTGTCCTCCACCTGGTCGAGCATGCGGTACTCGTGCGTCGCGGCGGGCTTGGCGGAGCGGCCGTAGCCGAGCACGTTGACTGCGACCGCCCGGTAGCTTCGCCGTAGCCGCATGGCGGGAGGGCGGGGCTCGGTCGCGCTGCCTCGGCCGCATGGCAGGGGCGCCGTACGGCAGTGGCGAGGCCCGCCACTGCCGCCGAGCGAACCGGATCCCGCCGTGCCGTTGCGGCGGACTCGCTGTGCTGGGAGCCGACCCGGTGTCCGTGATCGGGGCCAGCCGTGGCGAGGTCAGGCCTGACGGGTGCCGGCTGGGCCGTAAGCGGTGCGCCAGGCGGCGGGGGGCGTGGCTGTCTGACGCCGGAAGAAGGTGGTGAAGTTGCCGGCGTCCCGGAATCCGAGGCGTCGGGCGCAGCCGGCGACCGGCAGGTCGGTGTGGGCGAGCAGTCTCTTGGCTTCCAGCAGGATGCGCTGGTCGAGGAAGGTCTTGGCGCCCGTGCCGGTGGCGGCGCGTGTCGCCCGGGTGAGGGTGCGCACGTCGTAGCCGAGTGCCCGTGCATAGTCGGCCACGTGGTGCCAGTCGGTGAAATGTTCTTCTACGGCGGCCTGGTAGGCGCGGAACACGTCCGCGGACCGGTTGCCGGCCGGGGCCGCGTCGGTCCGGGCGGGGGCGTCGGGCAGTGTGCGCAGAATCAGTGCCGCCAGCAGGTGGGAGAGCAGTGCGGGGGATGCCAGGTGCGGGGTGCGCGCTGCCGTGTCGTGTTCGCGGCCGAGGTGTTCGGCCGCGAGCAGGGCCAGGCCCAGACGCTGCTGGTCCAGGTGCCAGCATGCCGGGGTGGTGGCCTCCGCCGTGCTGAAGCCGGGGAGAAAGTCCGGCCGGAAGAGGATCAGCGGGCCGTCGCAGGCGTCGATGGCGGTCCACCTGTGCACCATGCCGGGCCGGATCCACACGGCGCTTCCTTCCGCCAGCCGGTGGGGGTGGAAGTCCGCTTCGTGGGCGCCGGTGCCGGAGGCGATCAGGGCGAGGACGTGGAAGTCGGGGCGCTGGGGGAGTACGCGACGGCGGTGGGTGTCCATGGAGCGCAGCGCGGCGAAGTCGAGGACCTCCACGCCGTGGGGCGAGCCGACGGCAGGCGAGTAGCGCAGTTGCCGCACAGCATGGTGTCCGTTTTCCACAAGTGTTGTGCTCCTTTCCATCAGGGAGCGGACCGCGTCTTCCTTACCGTCGAGTATGCACGTGACCGGGAGATCAGGTGACCCGTTCGAGGCTGCGGCCCCACGAGCCGGTCGCCTTACGAACCGACTGGAAGGTGGAGCGATGATGGAAAAGACAAGGATGGTGCCGGTGGTGGGCGGGGCTCTGGAGGTACGGGTCGGGGGCCGTACCGGACCGGCGCTGGTGTTCGTCCACTACTGGGGTGGCTCCGCCGATACCTGGAACGACGTGATCGGTCATCTGTCGCCCGGGCAGGCGACGGTCCGCTTCGATCAACGCGGCTGGGGCACCTCGCGGGTACTGCCCGGCCCCTACCACCTCGATCAGCTCGCGGACGACCTCGCTCGCGTCGTCGAGGCGTGCGTGCCGGGGCCGTTCGTCCTCGTCGGCCACTCGATGGGCGGCAAGGTGAGCCAGCTCGTCGCAGCCCGAAGGCCGGCCGGCCTGGCCGGCGTGGTGCTTGTCGCACCCGCACCGCCCGAGCCGCCCGTCACGGTGACCGAGGAGTACCGGCAGGGACTGTCCCACGCGTACGACTCGCCCGGGGCGGTGCGGCACGCCCTCGACCACGTCCTGACCGCGACACCGCTGCGCGAGACGGCGCGGGCCACCGCAGTACGCGACAGCCTCGCCGCAGGCCCCGAGGCCCGGCAGGAGTGGCCACTGCGCGGAATCGCGTACGACATCACCCGCGCCGTGCGCCGCATCGCAGTTCCGGTGACCGTGCTGGCCGCGGAGAACGACGTGGTGGAACCGCCGCGCGTCCTGCGCGAGTGCCTCCTGCCGCACATCCCGCACGCAACCCTGGTCACCGTCCCCGCCGCCGGCCACCTGCTCCCTGTGGAAACCCCCGGTGCCGTCGCGAGCGCTCTCGGAGACTTCCTTCAGATACTCCGGCACTGACCGCACGAGCCATCCGGCCTGGCGGTCGTCATGGCCACCTGAGTCCGCACCCGATATCTAGCAGACCTTCCGGTACGGCACGCCGGGCAGCAGGATGTGCCATGTGTTGGTCGAGAGGTTGTGTCCGACTCGTTGGCACACATGTGCAGCCTCCAGCTCAGGGCTGACCACATACGTTCGCAATGGTGTGTGGTCACCAACCATGCTGAGTGTTTTGCTGTCCCGGCTGAATGCGAGAGCCAGGATCGCGTCTCCCGTACCAGGAACGGCGGAACCGTAGCGCAGCTGAGTGCTGATGTCCCACAGTTGGGTGGTGCCACTGGTTCCGGCTACGGCCAGCGTGCGGCCATCGGGGGAGAAGGACAGCGCCGAGGCGGGTTCCGGTCCGGTGCCGGTGCTGCTGGATGTGCCGGCAAGGACCGCAAGGCGCTGTCTGGTGCGGCTGTCCCAGACGGTGACTTTGCCGGAGGCATCGCCGACTGCCAGATACTGCCCGGCGGCGCTGAAGGCCAGTGAGCGGATCGTGTCCTCTCCGAGTGAGCGGAGGGTGACCCGGCCGGACGGGAGGTCGACCAGCTGTCCGGAAGAGGTGGCCAGGAGTTTGCCGTCCGGTCGCAGGGCCAGGACGTCCCCGCTCACACGGGTAAGGACTCGGGTTTTTCGCCGCCGGTGCACGTTCCAGACCTCGGTCCCTCGGTCGCCGGGAACGAGTTGAACGTTGGTTCTCCTGCTTTCGTCTCTGGGCTGCTGCAGGTAGATCACTTGCCTGTCCGGGCTGAGCGCGATGCCCTGGCGCGGTTCGTTTCCTCGCCAGGTGCTCGGAACGACCAGTGTGGCGGTGTCGTGAGGCCCCTTGACGGTGACGGTTGCTCGTTGTGCGCTGTCCGTGGCGAGGACAGCGTAGGAGCGGCCATCGCGCGTCAGCGCGAACGACCCGGTGCAGTGTCTGACCCCCCGTTGCCTCACCTCGGTGGCGGGACAGGCGACGTTCGTGGCGCCGAGGTCCTGGTCCTTGCGTACATCGCGAAGCCGGAAGGTGACTCCGCGGCCGGAGGACTGTGCTGTGGCCAGGATTCCTCCGTCGCCGCTGAAGGCCGCCTGACTAAGGGGTCGGGCGGCCCAGTGGGGATTCGTGGCAGCTTCCACGTCCAGGGACCTGACCGTGGAACCAGTCACTCCGGAGAGGTAGCGGATCGTATGGCCGTCGGGTGTCCACTGCAGCGCGGTGATGGTCTCGCTGACGAGGGGGTACCGGAAGACGGGGCGAGAGGGGTCGGCGAGGCGCCAGACAAGGACCGTGTGGGAGTCAGTAGCGGCAACGAACTTCCTGTTCGGACTGAGGACCGCCTGAACGACGCCCGCATACGGAACAGTCTGGAGCAGCCGGCCAGAGGCAACGTCCCACACCTGGACCTTGCCGTCGGTGACAGTGAGCAGGGCGTGATTGTCCCGACTGAAGGTGAACGTCATCAAACCGCGGCAGTTCAGCCGGGCTCCAGACAGTCGTGACGCCGTCAGACTGTGCCGGCCGCGGAGGTCGTAGATCTCCAGGCGTGCCGACGTGCCCCCGCACACGGCCAGCAAACGGTCATCGGTGCTGACGTGTGCCCGCACTGGTCCTCGGGCGTGGAGGGCGCCGTGGCGCTGTGCGAGCAGACGGCCGCTGGCGATGTCCCGCAGCTGGATACTGCGGTCCTCACCGTAAACAATGAAAGTGCGCCCGCTGGGATTCATCTGACCGGCCATGTGCCGGAACGGCAGGCTGCGGATCGGTCTGCCGGCCGACAAGTCCCACAGCCGGACGTTGTCCCTTGTGGTCAGCACAACTGTGCGCGACTCGATGCTGACTTCGGGGTAGTCGCTGGCGTACGACCCCAGACCCTCGTAGGACGCCACCTTCCGGTGCGTGGCGAGGTCCCATTCCGTCACGTGACGGCTGCCCACGCTGATGACGGTCCGGCCGTCAAGGCCGAGGGAGCGGGCTGCGAAAGGGTCGCCATCAGGCACCGTGAACGCGTCCTCTTCCCTCTGCCAAGCTGCAGCCAGGACGGCGGAACGGGTTTCCGGGAGGTCAGCGTGCTTCCAAGCCGCCACGCTCAGCAGCATGGCCGTCTGGGGATCCTTGGCGCGCATCCCCTCTGCCAACGCCGTCATCCTGCGGGCCTCAGCCCTCAGCCGCTCAAGCTTCTGAGACCGATTCTGCTGCCAGGCAATCACACCGGCAAGGAGCGCGAGCACCGCCAGGGCTGACAGCCCTGCTCTCAGCCGGTGCAGGCGTCGGGTGGTGCGCGCCGAGGCCCGCTGCTCGTGCTCGCGCGCGGTGAGACTGGCGGTGAGGAAAGCGCGTTCTAGGCTGGTGAGGTCTGCGGACGGTCCGGATCCGAAATGGTCCTGAGCGATGGTCAGGCGGGTGCCGCGGTACAGAGCCCCGTGGTCGCGGCCCAGCTCGTTCCAGGCGCGTGCTGCTTCGGTGAGCGTGCGGTGTACGCGAAGGCGCTCGCGGTCCTGATCAATCCAGCGGCGCAGCCGTGGCCAGGCGGTCAGCAAAGCCTCGTGGGCGAGGTCGATGGTGTCGTCGTCCGCAGTGAGCAGCCGGGCTCGAGTGAGAGCCTCCAGGACCTGTGCGGTTTCGTGCCCGCCGATGTCCTGCAACTCCGTCGCGGTGGCGGGCCGTCGGGTGTCGGGGGTGCCGTCGCCGGGGGTGACCAGCCGCAGCAGTACACGCCGCGCCGCGCCTGCCTGGTCTTCGCTGAAGCGGCCGTAGACCTCTTCGGCGGTCTTGGCGATGGCACCGGCGAGTCCGCCGGCTGCCTCGTAGCCGGTCAGGGTGAGCGTTTTGCCACGACGCCGACGCCAGGTCTCCAGCAGCACGTGCGACAGCAGCGGCAGTCCGCCCGGGGCATCGGTGCTCTCCTCCACCAGCCGGGTGGTCAGCGCACGTTCCACTGTGAGGCCCCTTGCGATGGCGGGTTTGACGATGACCTCGCGCAATTCCTCCGATCTCATGGGCCCGACGAGTAGGTGCGCGTCGTGCAGCGCGTCGGCCAAGTCGCGATGTTCCGCGCAGTGGCCGTAGAAGTCGGCCCGCACCGCGATGAGGACTCGTAACCTGCTCGCCGGCCGACGGGCGGCCAGCAGCAGATCGATGAACCGGGCACGCTCGGCCGAGTCCTGACAGAGAGTGAAAACCTCTTCGAACTGGTCGACGACGACGAACGTGTCCTCCGCAGGGCTGGAAGTGGTGCTGCGTGGGGTGAACACGTCGGCGTGGGTGTGTGCCGGGCGTTCACCGGGGGTGAGGATACGGATGGCGGCCGGGCGCAGACTCGTATCACGGGTGTCCTGCAGGGCGGGGATGAGACCGGCGCGCACCAGGGACGACTTGCCGCTGCCAGAGGGGCCGAAAACGGCCGCGAACCGTCGACGACGCAGCAACTGGAGCAGGTCAGCGGTGAGCTGGCTGCGACCGAAGAACACGCTGCTGTCTACTGTCTCGAACCTGGCGAGCCCTCGGTAGGGCGGCTCCGTGCCCTCCCCGTTGCAGTCCTGCCCGGAGAAGGCGGCGATTTCGTCCACCGTCTGCTTCCACCGGGCTTCCCACTGCGCCCCATCGCCTCCGCACGCCCGCACATAGGCCAACGTCACGGAAAGAGTCGGCAACTGCTCGCCGGCGGCCGCCTGAGAGAGTGTCGTCACCGAATACCCAGCCCGACGCGACAGCACGCGATAGGTGATCCCGCCGGCTTCGGCGCGAAGCTTCCGCAACTCGAATGCGAACCGTTGTACCGGGCCGGCCCCCGGATCCAACGGTGCCTCACGACGACCCGCCACGTGCCACCCCCGGCAGTTGCCTCTGCACTGGACAGGCCAGCCACGTTACGGAGCCACCCCACACCCGCGAAGATTGCGTCCGGCCATTGTTCGGCCGCTTGACCTGCACTGCCAACGAAGAAGCCGGCCGCTGAAACCGGTGGCGCGCCCCCCGGAGCGGCCGGGGAGACGTTCAAGTGCTGGGCGAGCCGGCCGGTGGTGCGGTGCTCGGCCCCTGGCCGATGGCCTCCACGGCGTGAGTGCGGGTGCGACCGACCGGGCCTGGTCTGTCATGGCGCTCGGTCGGGGGTGGACCCCAGATCTCTTCTTCACGATCCCTTTGGTCGACGCCACAAGAGGCTGTCCAGGCGCCTTGGAAAGGGCTCATTGTTTGGCCGCCTGACCTGCGCTGCCAAACAATGCGACGGTCGCTGAACTCGTTGGGGAGAGCCCCGGAAGGACGCCGTCCGGCGACGCGCTGCCGGACGGTCAGGGGCTCGACCGGGGAAGCGGAATCGGCGTACGTCGCACTGGACTGCCGGTGAATGCCGATCCGCTGCGCAGAGAACCGCCACGCGCGGTCCGGCGCCCCGCTGTGATCACCAGTCAGACCCGACGGAAGGGACATCACACCATGAAGAGGGTACGCGGGTTGGCCGACCGCATACTGGAACGCCTGGTCCCGCAGGAGACGGCGAGTTCCTGATCCTCGTGTCGGCATTGCGTCAGGTCTTGCTTGTCCTGGTCTTCGGAGCGGCCGTCCTGGGCAAGATCAGGAACGCGACGTCGTTCCGCGCGTTCAATGATGCTGTGGCGACGCTGGGCCGGTTACCCATTGCCCGGGCGGGTGTCCTCACGGCGGCAGTCGTTGTCGCGCAAGCGACAACCGTGCTGCTCCGGACCGATCCGTGGCCACACGGCGACCGACTGCCGGCGGTGATCGGCCTCCTGGCGGCGATCGCCTGCCGGCCTCGTTCACCTATGCCGTCGCCCGCGCCCTGCGGACCGGAACACCGGTGGTCCGCCGGTGTTTCGGCACCTCGGCCGGCCCGGTCGGACCGCCCCAACTCGTACGCAACGCCGTGCTCCTCGTCGTCGCGGTGGCGGCCGTTCCCGGAGTGACGGAGAGCGGACACCTCTCCTGGCAGGCCCGGTTCGCAGCCTGGCTGTGCGGGGCCGACGGCCGCTCTCGTCCTGGTGGTCGGAGACGTACTGGTGGCGCTGCTGCGACCCGTCCCCACCGCCCCGACCCGGACGAGCATCTGATCCCTCCACCGAGAAGAGGCCGACCATGGTCTACCTGGCCACAGCCCTCGTGATCGTCGCCGCGCTCTGCGCACGGGACCTCACGCTGTCGCTCGCGGCCCTCCGCCGGCTCCTGGACCGGCCGTCCGCCGTCCCGGCCCTCACCGAGGAGGGCGGTATTTCTGTAGGTGCGCTCGTGGAACCCTTCAGCACCCAGTGCTCCGAGGGAATGCGGCTCACGGAACGTGATCTTACCGACGACGCCGGGACAAACTGCCCCGATTCGTCGAGAAGGCGACCGGGCTCCAGGGCCGCCGTCAGATCATCGCCGTCGTGGTGTCGAGCAGCGCCGAGCAGCAGCACGAGGAAGAGGTCCGGGAGATGACCGAGCGCCTCGCTTCCGTGGCACGGGTCGTACGAGAGGAACCCGACGGACCCTGCACCACTGCGTTCGGAGTCAACGCCTTTCCATCCCGGTTCGCCGTCTCGGCTCCGGACGGGGAAACCGCTCACGGTGGCCGCCGTCGGAGACGCGGTCCTCACCGCCGTACCGGCCGGGCGAGTATGAGCCCCGCCCTGGGGTCTGCCGCTCCGCCCCGTACGACGCCACTCCATCACGCCGTGATGTCGGCTCTCGGTCTCGGCGTCCGAGCCACTCCCGTCATGATGACGGGATACCTGGCAGTGACCCTGATCGCCGCCCCAGCACCCGTGGTGGTCACCTGGCTGGTCAAGGAAATCCTGGACGGGTTCGCGGCATGCACACCAGGACGTTCCAGGCGGCGGTCCGCAGGAAACGACGCTGCGTGGCAGGTGCCGGAGGCTCGCCGGAAGTCGGGGAGCCGCCTGGCGTGCGAAGCAGCGGCGGTTACAGAGCCCAGGGCAGTTCGCGGGTGTCCTCGGCGCCGAGCACGGAGGCAATTCCGTCGGAGCGCATCGACACATGGGCCCCGGCCCGCTCGGGTGCGTGGATCCGGCGGGCGAGGGCTGGCGGAAGGACCAGGGTCTGGCCGGCCGAGACCTTCTGGGTCCGGCCGTCGCAGGTCACCTCCAGGGCGCCCGCGGTGACCGTCCAGACCTGTTCACGGCTGATGGCGTGCTCGGGGCCGGTCGCACCGGCAACCATCGTGACGGTCCAGGTGCTGAGTTCGGCGCTGCCACTGCTGGGCCCGCGGCGGCGCACCCTGGGGGAGCAGGATCTCAGTGTAGCCGTCCATGGTGCCGTCGTCGTGGACGGCGGACGTTCTTGTCCGCGGCGAAGGTTTCGGCGAGGTCGTCGAAGCCTCGATGGTTTCGGTTATACGGTGCAGCATCGCCTGGGCACGTGCTTAGGCCCCGCCGTTGGAGCTCCTTGCGCGGCCGCAGGTCAGCGTGGGCCTGCCTGGGGGCGGCGAGAGAGTCGAGCCTTCCAGTACGGACAGATCCCTGCGTCACCGATCCGGTGATGAGTCATGGGGCTGTGCTGACGTGCCGGAAGTGCGTGGTCAACTTCCCGGAGTCCTCGAGGACATGGAAGGCAAGTGCGGGTGGGTGGTCCAGGTGGACGTGGTCCTGGGGGTGCGCGCGGTGTTCCCAGGGAAGGCGGAGAGTGGAGACGACTCCAGGAGCCACGAGCAGCGGGCGCCCGGCGAAGACGGTCGCTGCGGCTGTGTGGGCGTGGCCGCAGAGGAATGCTGCGATATTGCGGTGTCGGTCGGCGAGGACCATGAGCCGCTCGGCTCCGAACTGGCGGATGCCGTCGATGAACGGGACGTGCAACTGCGTCGGCGGGTGGTGGAAGCCGACGAGCACGGGCGTTCCGTCGGAGGTTCGGGCCAGGACGTCCTCGAGCCACGCCAGGGTTTCGTCCGAGAGGAAACCCTCGTCCTTGCCCGGCACCGAGGAGTCGCACATCGCGATGACCGCGTCAGCGCTCCGATGCACCTGGTTGACCGGAGACGTCGAACTCGCCTGCCCGAGAAGGTGAGTTCGAAAGGCATCACGCCTGTCGTGGTTCCCGGGACAGAGCATCACCGGGTGCCGCGAGGAGAAGAGCCGACGGGCCTGCTCGTACTCGGCCGGCAGACCGTGATCGGTGATGTCTCCGGTCACCAGGACCGCGTCCAGGTCGTACGGCAGCTCCTCCAGGTGCCGCATGACCGCTCGGGTGCGTTCGATACTGCGTGGCTCACTGTCGATGTGAGTGTCGCTGAGGTGGGCTATCACGATCATCGAGGATGTCCTGTCACTCCCGGCCTGTTGATCACCTGGGACGAGGCTAGGAGGACACCGGCCCATGAGTAAGATCCGGTTCTATGCGGAAAACCTGGTCCGGTTCGCGCATCGACCTGCACATAGACCTCGACGCCTCGAAAGGCCGCCGTTCGGCTCTGGAGTCGGCGCTGCGCGACGCGATCCGCCAGGGGCGCCTGGCCGCAGGGACACTCCTGCCCTCCACCAGGGGGCTGGCCACCGAACTCGGACTGTCCCGCGGCACGGTGACCGCCGCCTACGACCAACTGGTCGAAGAGGGCTACCTGACCACCCGGCCCGGGTCGGGCACCACCGTGGCCGACATACCGCCGGAGACCGTGCCCTCCCCGTCAGCCACACCGAGACCGGCAGGTCCCCGCCATGACCTGCGCCCAGGACTTCCCGACGTCAGCGACTTCCCCGCCCGGGCCTGGCTCGCGGCAACACGCCGGGTGGTGGCGGGCTCCCGCTCGGTGGTGCTCGGCGCCGGAGACCCGCAAGGCCGGCTCGAACTGCGTACCGCGCTCGCCGACTACCTCGGCCGCACCCGCGGGGTGGTCACCAGCCCCGACCGCATCGTCATCACCTCCGGCTACTACCAGAGCCTGCGCCTGCTCAGCGCCGTGCTGGCCCAGAACGGAGCCAGAGCGGTAGCCGTCGAGGATCCCAGCCACAACGTCTTCCGCGGCGTCGTCCAACACGCCGGCCTTGCCACCGCGCCCATGCCCGTCGACGCCCACGGAGCCTGCGTCGACGCGCTGACGCACGAGGTCGACGCCATGCTGCTCACACCCTCGCATCAGTACCCCACCGGTGTCCCTCTTCATCCCAGCCGACGCCAGGCCGCCGGCGCCTGGACACGCACCACCGGCGGACTGATCGTCGAGGACGACTACGACGGCGAGTACCGCTACGACCGCCAACCCGTCGGCGCCCTCCAGGGCATCGCCCCCGACCGGACCGTCTACTGCGGCACCGCCTCCAAGACCCTCGGCCCGGCGCTGCGCCTGGCCTGGATGGCCCTGCCGCCCCAGCTGGTGAAGCCGGTGGTCGAAGCCAAGCAGCAAGCCGATCTCTACACCGAGAGCCTCTCCCAGCTCATCCTCGCCGACCTGATCACCAATCACGCGTACGACCGCCACATCCGCGCCACCCGCCTGCGCTACCGCCGGCGACGGGAATTGCTCCTGACCCGCTTGTCCGGTGTGAAGGGACTGACCGCCCACGGCGTCCCGGCCGGTCTGCACACCCTCGTGACCCTCCCCGCCGACTGGCCACCTGAAGACCAGGTCCTCTCCCTCTGCGCCCGGCAGGGACTCGCACTGCGCGGCCTGTCCGAACTCCACATTGATCCGCGCGGGCGCCCGGCAGGCCTGCTCATCGGCTTCGCGGCCCCACCCGAACACGCCTACCGGCCTGCTCTCGACGCACTGTTCAGTACGGTCCAGGAGCTGGTGGCCAGCCTTAAGTGACATTTCGAAATGAGGTTCGGAGTCGTCGTAAGCAGATGATGCTGCAGGCGAGTCGAATCAGCCCGGGGTGGAGGTCGGCTCGTATCTCGTAGCGGGTCCGCAGGCGTTTGAACTGGTGTAGCCAGGCGAAGGTTCGCTCGGCGACCCACCTCGTCCTGCCTAGGCCGGATCCGTGGGCGGTGCCCTTGCGGGCGATCGTAGGCGTGATGCCACGAGCGCGGAGGAGCTGACGGTACTCGTCGTAGTCGTAGCCGCGGTCGGCGAACAGCCGCTGTGGTCGAGCCGCTCGTGCGCGGCATCCCGCCGATTCGCTCCCGCCGCGGCCCCGCAGACGACGGCCCGCCAAGCTGCACTCGGACAAGGGGACGACTACGACCACCTGCGCCGATGGCTACGCAGCGTGGCATCCAGCACCGCATCGCCCGCAAGGGCAACGAGTCCCCCACCCGGCTGGACCATTGAGTGCACGATGTCCTGGCTGGGCGGCTGCCGCCGTTTGCACCGCTGCCATGACCGCAGACCGTGTCCTACGTGGTGAAGCGGACGGTAACCCGGTACGGGGCGGGAACGTGGAGTTGGACCGTGCCGGACGGGCTGTGGGACATCGCGAAGCCGCTGATCCCGGAGCAACGAACACGGCCGCAGGGCGGCGGAACAGCCAACACCCCGGATGAGACGCTGTTCGCGGCCATCATCTACGTATTGGTCAGCGGAGAAGAACGTGTTGGTGGGGGGCGCGCTGCTCGGAGCGATGGCCGGAGTGTGGCGTCTGGTACGAGTGCTGCTTCGGTTCGACGAGCAGCGCCGAATGGGCCGCTGACTACGGTCCTTCTCCTTGAGGTCGGTAGCCTTCCGGTGTGGGGATCGTTGAGCGGCTGGTGCCGAGTGAGTTGTGGCAGTTGTTCAGCGGGTGGTTCTGGAAGTGCCATCGCGGCCGCAGGGTGGTGGTCGGCGTCGCTACGGTGACCGCGAGGTGCTGGCGGCGATCGTGTTCGTCGCGACGTCAGGCTGTACGTGGCAGCAGTTGCCTGCTGCGTCGTTCGGGCCATCCGGCGCCACGACCCATCGCAGGTTTACCCGAGTGGATGAAGGTTAGGGTGTGGGCCAAGCCCCACCGCCTGGTCCTCGACGAACTCGGCTCCCGAGGCGACCTGGACTGGTCGAGGTGCGCGATCGACTCGGTGAACATGCGGGCCCTACAGGGGGGACATGACGGGTCCGAATCCTGTCGACCGAGGTAAGTACGGCTCGAAGATCCATCTGATCACCGAGCGGACCGGTCTGCCCCTGTCTGTCGGGATGTCCGACGCCACCGTTCATGACAGCGAGGCCACGGTTCCGCTAGTGAAAGGCATACCGCCCATCCGGTCCCGCCGAGGCCCCCGCCGCCGCAGGCCTGGCAAGCTTCATGCCGACGAGGGCTACGACTATCGCCACCTGCGGCAATGGCTGTCTCAGCGTGGCATCCGGCACCGCATTGCCCGCAAAGGTGTCGAGACCTGACAACGACTCGGCCGACACCGCTGGGCGATCGAACGCACCATGGTACTGCCAGAGCCGGGCCGTCGTAGCCGAGCAACATCCCGCAGCGACGAAGGCGCGCGCCAGGAGCATGAGCTCCTCCGCCCGGCGCGGAGTAACAGGCCGGGCCTTTGGAAGGCTGGCGGCCGGCTCTCCCGCTTCCAGTACCTGACGTGGGCAAGCCTTCCACCAGCAGCGCGGGAAGCCCTTGGCGCTCCGCGTAAATCGGCATTGTCGGTGGTGGCTGGAACGCTGGATGGCATGAACAGCGACGACGAGCAGCTGCTGCGCGGCCGGGTCTACGGAGCCGACCCCGACCACCCGGGACCGCTCCCGAGCCGGAGCTACGTGGAACTGGTCGGCGGCCCGTTGGACGGGCTGCTGCTGGACATCACCGGCTGGACACCGGATGAGATCGACACCGGTGTCTCCCTGCTGACGGACCTCGGGCAGTTCGGGCCCGGCGGCCGGGCGCAGTACGACCCGCGGCCGGGCGACCGCAGCCGTTTCGACTGGTCCGGCGACAGCCCCTGACCCGGTCGCCGGCCTCGTCAGGGCTGCCGAAGGGTGCGACGTCTTCGAGGGAGAAGTCGGTGCGCGGCCGGTGCCATCGTGCGGGGCGCCGCCGGCGGTCGGTGCTGTCGCGGGCGATGTCGACGCCGACTTCCACGACCAACTGGGGCAGCCGCATCCGGAACCGAACCCGGATCGGAGAGGCGTGCGGCCGGGCTCGCCGGTCCGCATACGCGACGATTTCGTCTACCGGAGCGGTGGGCGGCGTGCCCTCGGTGGCGGTTCTCGCTGAATCCGCCACGATCGCGCTCGCGACAACATCGAAGAGGTGATCGGCCCGTGGTGCGAGTGAGAGTTGATCGCTGAGCCACGCGAGTGCCGCTATCAGCGCGAACAGATCGACGCCTTCGATATCCCCCCGTGCCATGCTGCGGCCTGGCGGGGCTGAGAAGCAGCGCTCCGGCTGTGCGCAGGATGACGGATGAAGTACGGAGCGCGGATTCGGTGCCTCGATGGCGGCCGGCCATCAGTGCGGTCACGCCCCGGTACTCGGTTGTCCAGGCAACACAGTCGCGCAGCCACGAAACCAGAGCACCGGAGACGTGCCGACCCGAGCGGCGGTACCGCCCCGATGGCCGGTACCGCGATCGGGGCGGTCGTGCATCTGCCGGCCACCGCTTCCGAGTAGGGCCGGGACCTGTCCTCGGTGAGCGGCATCCCGGCGGACAACGCCTACCGTCTTCCGCCGACCTGACGGCCCGGCCTCACTTCAGGTGCCGGCCGAAGAACCGGTCCCCGTCGTCCACCTCGAACCACGGGGTGCCGGCGTGCCCGCCCATATTGGCGTGCAGCGTCTTCTCCTTGGTGCCGAAGGCGTCGAACAGGTCCAGGGCCCGCTGTCGGGGGTTCCCTTCGTCGTCCCACTGCAGCAGGAACAACAGCGGGATGGTCGTCTGGCGGGCCTCCTCACGCTGGGCGCGCGGCACGAAACCCCCGGCGAAGAAAGCGGCGGCCACGATGCGCGGCTCGACCACCGCGAGCCGAATGCCGATGGCGGTCATCCCGGAGTACCCGACCGGGCCGCCGATCTCGGGCAGCGAGAGGAGGGCGTCCAGGGTGGCCCGCCATTCCGGGACCGCCCGTTCGACCAGCGGGCCGACGAAGGACTCGAAGATCTCGTCGACCGGCTCGCCGGCCTGCATCGCCCGGCGGAGGTCGGCGCGAGCCTGCTCGTCGACGGTGGAACGGGGGCGTTCCCCGTGCCCGGGGGCGTCGATGGCGGCCACCGCGTAACCGTACGCCGCGGACTGCCGGGCCCGAGCCACCAGCCGGGGTTCCCGCCTGTGCAAGCCGCCGTTGTGGCCGATCAGGATCAGCGGGGCCGGTGCGGCGGATTCAGGCATCCACAGGGTACCGGGGATCTCGTCGAGGGCGAATTCGCGTTCGAGGACGCCGTCGTCGAGGTGCTGTTCAGAAGTGAATCGCATGGTCGTGCCTTTCGGGAGTGCTTTTGAACGGCGCTCCCGGACGACCTATCGCCCGACCGTGACCCCGGAGGGGAGCACCCATGTCGATACAGCGTTCACGGGTACCACCTCCTCCTTCTGTCGCACGGCCTCCGGCAAGCTAACAGCGGTCGCCGTGGTCCGCCAACAAGTTTTTTGCGGCGGTTCGGTGGCCGGCTGCCATGGCGACATGCCATCCGCAAAGCATGCTCGGCGTACTGACGGGGGGCCAGCGGCGTAAGCCCTGTTGCGATCGTCAGAGACCCCCCAAAGAGAAGGGCTGACATGTACAGTCCGATCTGGAGTGTGGTGGGTGTGCGAGGCACGCCCGCCGGATTCCAGAGGCGCGGAGGTCGTAGGGGGAGGTCGTGTCATGTTCGCAGTGATTTACCGATGGCGTTTGCACGAAGGCAAGGAGGAGCAGTTCGCAGCTGGTTGGCACCGCGTGACACAGGCGATGCACAAGCACTGCGGCAGCTACGGATCACGCCTGCATCAGGCCGATGACGGCACCTGGGTGGCGTACGCCCGGTGGCCGGATGCCGCCACCCGCGAGGGGTGCCCAGACGTGGACCCCGAAGGGGAAGCCATGATGAGTGAGGCGATCGCTGAGCACCTCCCCACAATTCGATGTCATGTGGTGGACGACCTTCTCGCAGAGCCCCGTGATTAGGTCCGGCCGATCCTGTGCGGAGCCACATGACCAGAGCCGCCGCAATGCCAGTGTCGAGGAGGAGTAGCCGCGCTTGTCATGGCGCGTAGCCACGGCCCGGGACTGCCTGCCTGTTGACCGCCTGCTCAACGGTGTTCCCTGGGATGCTGCGGCGCCGCAGGTTGGTGCGGTACGGACTGTTGCTGTACCCCTTCTCGGCCGCGAGGCTGTCGAGTTTCGTGCGTGGCCGGCCCGTGGGACGCTCGGCGCTCGCCACGCAGAAACTTGCCGATGTTCTGGAGCTCGGTGACGGCCACGCTGACGAACTGGTTGAAGGGAACCTGTTCGAGGGTGTCGTTAGCGGTATTGATGTCGGCCAGGGTTGCGTCGTTCTCGTGGGCTGTTCGGTTTGATCAACTGGTGTCCAAGCCGTCCCAGGACTCGCCGGGGTCGGGCCGGCCTCTCGACGGTGGGGGTCCACCTGGGGAAATGAGCAACAGAGCCCCCTTGGTAGGGTGCGCCGATGTCCTCGATCAAGCAGTTCCAAGTCACCTTCGACTGCGCGGAGCCGGAGCGTCTTGCTCGCTTTTGGTGCGAGGTGTTGGGGTACGTCGTACCACCACCGCCGGAGGGGTTTGCCACCTGGGACGATTTCAAGCGCTCGCTGCCACCTGAACGGCAGGACGCATGGTTCGCGTGCATTGATCCCTCAGGTGTGGGCCCGCGACTGTTCTTCCAGCGCGTTCCCGAAGGGAAGGCAGCCAAGAATCGGCTGCATCTCGACGTGCGGGTAGCCACCGGACTCACGGGGGAAGAGCGCCTCGCCGCACTCGAGGCCGAGTGCGCACGACTGGTCCCGCTCGGCGCGGTACACGTGCAAACACTGTATGACGGCAATGATGCGTGCATCCCAATGCTGGACATCGAGGGCAACGAGTTCTGTCTTGACTGAGCATCCTCGGAGTCAGCGAGGTGGGGAGCTGCCTAGCTTGGGCTCGGATCTCGTGTAGGGCGGAAGTCATCCCGTGAAGGGCGAGGTTGTGCAGCCGGGCGATGCCGAGCATGGCGGTGTGGACACCGTCGCCCTTCAGGCGGCAGTCGCCATGGATCTTCCAGGTCTTCATCCGGGCAAAGGTGTGCTCGACGCGGGAACGGACCTGCTTGTGTGAGCGGTTGTGCTGCTGCTTCCAGTCGGTAGGTCCGGGCTGGCTCGGTGGCGGTACGGCATCACGAGTCCGGTGCCCGGGTAGCCGCCGTCGGCGATCGTCATGGTCTTGCCGACGGCGGCATTGTCCCCGCTCTTCCCACGCCTTGCAGTCGTTGTGGTTACCCCGCAGGGGCTGGCCGATCACGACGATGACTTGGGTGTCGGCGTCGATGACGACCTGGTGGGTTGGCGGAGAACCTGTAGTAGTTGGACTGTCCGGCGAGCGTGTGGTCGTGGGCGGGTACCAGGGTGCCGTCCGATGAGCACGGTGTCCTTCGCAAACGCTGCCTGGGCTGGAGCGCGAGGAGTGGACCGAGCTGGTCGATGATCCGGTGCGCGGTCGACTTCCAGACGCCGAACATCGGGACGAGCTGGCGCATCGTCAGGTGCGCCCGTCGGTAGGTGCCAGCATCAAGCAGCACCCGGTCCTCCAGCGGAAGCCCCCAAGGCCGCCACGTGCGGCCCGCGTCCACCCCCTCGCGGCGCGGCGCGGTCACCAACTCCCTAAGCAGCGCGGGCTCAGTGCGGTGAACGGGGATAGGACGGCCCTGACGCCGTGATCACACCGGCCACATCGAGATCATCCAGCCCCATGGCCAAGAGTTACGCGACACCCCTTAGGGCGTCCGCCACTAGGTGATCGTTCCATGCCTGCCAGGTTGTCTCTCCGCCGGCGTCACCTAGCTGATGGGGTCGCAGCGTCGTAGGCGGCGCGGGCGGTGGTGATGTCGGCTCGGTGGCGTTCTGCCCAGCCGACGAGCCCGGTGAGGGTCGCGTGGAGTTCGCGGGCCATGGGCGTAAGGCTGTATTCCACCTTGGGCGGCACGGTGGGGTATACGGTCCGGACAAGCAGGCCGTCGCGTTCCAGCTTGCGCAGGTTCAAGGTGAGCATGCGTCGGCTGATGCCCGTGATGGCGCGTTCCAACTCGGTGAACCGCACCGGCCCGTTCGCGGCGGCGACGAGGATCCCGATGCTCCACTTGCCCGCGACATGGTCGAGGACCTCGGTGAGCGGGCACGCCTCGTTGCTGACCTGGTCGGACACATCGGTGTGACTGCGTGACACGAAAGTGCCTCCTTCCGCCGCACGCCATGGTTACAGAAGATGACTGCTGTAACAAGTCGTGCACCATTGGAAGGGGGCCTTGTGCCCAGAACCGTCTCATCAGCACAGACACCTCGTTGGGCGGCATTGGCCGTGCTCTGCGCCGGTCAGTTGATGGTCATCCTCGATGGAACCATCGTGAACGTGGCACTGCCGGCGATCCAGCAAGACCTCGGATTCTCCTCGTCGGCTCTGGCCTGGGTGGTCAACGTCTATCTGGTCCCCTTCGGTGGTCTACTACTGCTCTCCGGTCGGCTCGGCGACCTGATCGGGCGCAAGCGCGTCTTCATCACCGGCTTGAGCATCTTCACGACCGCCTCGCTTCTCTGCGGTGTGTCGCAGAATTCGGCGATGCTGCTTGCCTCCCGGTTCGTCCAGGGCATCGGCGGCGCGGTGACCTCCGCCGTCACCCTCGGCATGGTCGTGACGCTGTTCCCGCAGTCGGATGAGCGGGCCAAGGCCATCGGCGCCTACAGCTTCGTCCAGTCAGCCGGTGGCTCGTTGGGCCTCCTCGCCGGCGGTGTCCTGACCCAGACCATCAGCTGGCACTGGATCTTCTTCGTCAACGTGCCGATCGGCATCGTGGCCGCGCTGTTGGCCGGTCGCGTGCTCGCGTCCGAGCACGGTGTCGGCCTCGGCAAAGGGGTCGATGCCGTGGGCGCACTCCTGGTCACCTCCGCACTGATGCTCGGTGTCTACTCGATCGTCGACACCACCAACTACGGCTGGGCTTCCGCGCACACGCTGGGCTTCGGCGCTGCGGCACTCGCCCTGCTCCTGGCATTCGTCACCCGCCAGGCGAAGGCGAGTCACCCGCTTCTGCCGCTGCGTGTGTTCCGCTCG
Organism: Streptomyces sp. NPDC088810; assembly: GCF_044750305.1. Classification (NCBI taxonomy): domain Bacteria; kingdom Bacillati; phylum Actinomycetota; class Actinomycetes; order Kitasatosporales; family Streptomycetaceae; genus Streptomyces; species Streptomyces sp. NPDC088810. The sequence goes on along the minus strand of NZ_JBIVJQ010000013.1, from coordinate 210,935 downwards.
CGCAACGTCTCAGGAGCCATGGGCATACAGGCCCTCATGGTGGCCGGGATGTTCAGCTTCCAGTTCCTGTGCGTTCTCTACCTGCAGAAGGTGCTCGGCTTCGACGAGGTCCACACCGGCCTCGGCATCTTCCCGGTCTCGGGCGCGATCGGCACGCTGTCGCTCGGCTTCTCACCCAGACTGATCTCACGTTTCGGCCCCCGTGCCGTACTCCTTCCAGGGCTCTTGCTGATCACGGCAGGTCTCGCCGTCCTCGGCCGCGTACCGACAGGAGGGAGTTACGCGGCGGACGTCCTGCCTGCACTGCTGCCGCTCGGTATCGGCTTCGGCCTCGCGATGCCGTCACTGGCCACGCTCGCGATGTCAGCGGCCACGCGCCAGGACTCGGGTATCGCCTCCGGCATGTTCAACACCATGCAGCAGATCGGCAGCGCCTTCGGCCTCGCGGCCCTCAGCACCCTCGCCGCCTCACACACCAATGCCCTGCTGGACGACGGGGCCAACACCACCTCAGCACTCACGGGTGGCTACCAGTTTGCCTTCCGTATCGGCTCGTGCATCGTCGCCGCTGCTCTCCTCCTCGCCGCCACCCTGCTGCGCTCCACCACCACGACACAACGTCCAGCCGCCGAAGAGAAGCCGGTCACCGAGAACGCCACTCGCTGACCAGGCGGCGACGCCACCCCAGGCCGGGGAGGATTCTGTGTTCGCAGGAGGAGATGTGCCTGTCGTGCCATCGCTGATCATCGCTCCCATCCGCGAGGAGTTTCTTGCGTCCTTGCCGATGCGGGTCACCACCCATCCGCCGGGATGCCATCGCCGACGGATCCCGGACGAGGTGATCTTCGACAAGCTCGTGGTGTCCGGGATGGGGTACGAGCGAGTGGCGGACGCGACGTGCTCGGCGACCACCTTGCGCAGGCGCCGTGACGAGTGGATAGCCGCCGGTGCGGGCGATGACCCTGCGCCTAGCCGCGCTTTCCGCCTACGACCGCATGATCGGCCTCGGCCTGCAACAACTCACCGCTGATGGCTGCCAGACCAAGGCTCCCTCGGGCGGCGAGTGCGCGGGCAAAAGCCCCTTCGACCGGGCCAAACAAGGTGTCAAACGCTCACAGCTCACAGCTCACCGATGCCTACGGCATCCCGCTGGTCGCCGAGCCCGCACCAGCCAACATTCGCGGCCACACCCTGCTGCCCGCCACCCTCAACCGCTACGACGCCCTCGCCAAGATGCTGGGCCCGTTTCCCGAACGACCGGCGCTGAGCCTGGACGCGGGCTACGACTACCGGCCGGTCCACGCCGACCTCGACACACGAGGCATCACCGCGAGGATCACCAAACGCGGCGAACAGACGCCGATCCAAACCGACGGACGGTGGGTCGTGCAGCGCACGCACTCGTGGATGAACAACTTCGGCAAGCTCGGCCGGTGCACCGAACGTCGCCGCGTGTGCATCGACTTCTGCTTGGCCCCTCTATCGCTGGCCCAACCGCCTACGAAGCCCGCGCATCCGGTGACCTACTGGCGGGACGCTCTTAGCGCAAGGACGGACGTTTCCAAGTCGGCCAAGCTCGCTGAGGCGCTGCCGTACTGGCTTGACCACGTCGTCAAGCCCCGACGGAGGCTCCGCACCTTCGACAAGTACGAGGAACAAGTCCGGCTCCATCTGGTGCCGCTTCTAGGCCGTGTATCGAAAGTGGATCTTGAGCTGTGAATGATCTCGGTTCATGGGTGGGGGAGATCTCACGGACGAACAGTGGGCGGTGCTGGAGCCGTTGTTGCCGAAGGCCACGAGGGTCGGGCGGCCACCCACCTGGCCTCGGCGGTAGTTGATCGACGGCATACGGTTCCGCGCCCGAACCGGTGTTCCGTCGTGGAGACCGGTCGACCGGCTGTCATGGAACCGGACCCGGTGCCGGCCGAGCTCGTCCTGCCGCGCGAGGTCGCCGCGGCAATCCGGGCCGCGCGGTCGAGCGGCTGGACGCCCCGCTTCGACGGCTCGCCGTTCGAGCTGCGCCTTTCCGCCGCCGGCTGACCGGGACGGAGCGCCGGAGGGTCCAGGAAATGGTTTGCCGACCCGGTGGCTGTGTGTCACCGTTCGGCCTGGACCGGCAGTTGATCATCGGCGGCCGGTCCAGGCCGACATGTCGGCGGCCTCTCGGGATCCACCGGAGAGGTGACGAAACGATGGGAACCGGTGCCGTGGGGAACAATTACGAGGACGAGTGTCGCCGGTCGTTGGCCGAGGAGCAGGCGAAGAGCCTTGCCGGGACCAACGACTGGGAACATGTGGACAGGGAGCGGGTCCACCAGGACTGGGACGTCCTGTACCGGGAGATCACGGCTTTCCTGGACGGCGGCTCCCTGCCAGGGGACCAGCAGGTCCAGGAGCTCGTCCGCAGGCACTTCGACATCGTTAGCCGGTTCTACACCCCCTCCAGGGAGGCTTACGTCGGCATGTCGCTCTTCTACGCCGAGGACGAGGCCATGAGGGCGTTCCACGATTCCTACCACCCCGGGATGGTGGAGTTCATGGGCGCCGCGATCAAGGTGTTCGCCGAGCAGGGGAGCGGGTTCGCCCCCAGCGCAGGGGCCGAGGCTTCGGTGTAGTCGGGCGACACCGGCCAGGACATGCATGGGCGGGGTTCACGCCCAGGGGCTGTCGCAGCCCCTGGGAGGAGGAAGCAGAGACCGGGGTCTCGGGCTGGTGCCGAGGCAACATCGTGCGTGAGGACGACTTCGTCTGCGTCTTCTGCAAGAGCGATCTGCCCGTTGCGTGGAACGTGGATCCCGCTGCGTGAGACCGCGGGTCACAGCCACTCGGTAATGGTCGCGACGAGGACGGTCGCCTCGTAGCGGACGGCGAGCTTGTCGTACCGCGTGGCGACAGCGCGATGTCTCTTGAGGCGGTTGATCGCGCACTCGACCGCGTGACGCTCGCGGTAGTCGGCCGGGTCGAATCTCGGCGGTCAGCCGCCGCGGGAGCCGAGCTTCCGGCGGTTGCGCGCCTGGTCGGCCTTGTCTGGGATGGTGCAGCGGATCCCGCGTCGGCGCAGGTAGGCGCCGTTCTTGCGGGAGGCGTACGCCTTGTCGGCCCGCACCCGGTCGGGGCGGAGGCGTGGCCGGCCCGGCCCGATGCGAGGCACACGGATCTTCCCCAGCACGGGCTCGAACTGAGGCGAGTCGCCGCGCTGACCGGCCGTGACCACGATCGCCATGGGCTTCTGACCGTGCTCGACAGCCAGGTGCAGCTTGGTGGTGAACCCGCCGTTCGAACGTCCCAGCCCGTGATCGCCGGGCTCGGTTAACACGCCACCCGGTGGTTCTTTCTGCAGGTCACCCTGCTTGCGGGCCCCGGCCGCATGCTGATGAGCTCGGCACACCGTGGAGTCGACGCTCAGGTCCCATGTGATCGCACCTTCCGCGTCGGCCAGGGACTGGAGAGGGGTGAGGATCCGGTGCCGAATGCCATTCCGCTGCCATCGACGGAATAGGTCGTAGATCCGGCCCCACGGTCCGTACTCGACGGGCACGTCCCGCCACGGAACACCGGTCCGGACCCGGAACCGTATGCCGTCGATCAACTGCCGCCGAGGCCAGATGGGTGGCCGCCCGACCCTCGTGCCCTTCGGCAACAACGGCTCCAGCACCGCCCACTGTTCGTCCGTGAGATCTCCCCGACCCATAAACCGAGATCATGCACAGCTCGGCCTCCATCTGAAGGCTGACGACAACACGTGGGATTCTTTGCAGATGGACACATTCACAGCCCGGCTGGACGACGCATCGGAGTGGTGGTCGGCAGCTATTGAAGAAGCGCAGGAGGGGCGCTGGGTGCGTGATGCCGTGGAGCGGCAGGTGCTGGCGGACATCATGGCCGCGACGAATGCCCTGCACGGGGGTCGATCGGCGCCGTTCACCGAGGACTCATGGCACGTACGTATCGGGCGGATCGCCAATTGGGCCGGGGTCCTTCGGCTTGCCGCCCGGGCAGGGGGATGGGAACTCCAACCTGTCGTCGGGCGTCGTCCGAAGCACCCTGCGGGTATGGCCGAGCTGCTGTCTGGCATCTACGCGATCGGCGAGCAGGGCGAGAAATGGATGACGGAGCTTCTTCGAGAGGGCCGGGTACCACCAGAGAAGGAGATCGCCCAGGCCGAGGGTTTCCTGACCGGTCCAGGGTCCATGGAGGATCTCGAGCTGTTCTTCTACGACAGCTGACAGTCATCTCTGCTCGGTCAGCACCGCGCCCGGCTGAGGATGGCGGCGACATGGAGTGCGGCCTGGTAAGCGAAGGCGAGCTTGTCTGTCCGTATGGCTAGGCCACGCCCTTGCTCGAGCCGGTTGATGCATCGTTCGACCGCGTTGCGCTGCTTGCCTGTCTCGGCGTCAGACGCAGGCGGCCGACGCCTGCGCGGCCTGGCCGCAGACGGTGGCCCCACCTGATCGGACGACTGTTGGAATGACGTCACGGACGCCGCGCCGGCGGAGGGGCCCCCGGATCGTGCGGGACGAATACGGGCGGTCCGTCAGCACGGCATCCGGTCGGGCCCTCGGCCTTCCCGGCCCCCTTAGGGGAACTCGGATGCCTCCCATCACGGTCTCCGAGCGTGTGGTCGTCGAGCCCGCCCCGGCCCGGTGACGCCGACGGGTTGGCGATCTTGCGTCTGCTGTTTCCTCGTGCTGCACCTCGTTGGCGCCGTAAAGACGGCCACCGACGACGTCCGGCCCGACTGCTACAAGCACTTCGCCGAGTGGAACAACGACGGCGGCGAGGGACTCAACAAGGCAGTGGACTGCACGCACGAGAGTGAGAAGTGGCGCGAGAAGACCCCCGCCTGATCACCTTCTCGTCTGTGCCTTCGTCGTCCTGGGTGCCCTCCTGGGTGTCGTCGACTGGGCCACACTTGGCGGCAACGACGGGCCGCCGGAGTGCGCGAAGCACCTCACGAGCACGTCGGGCACCAGCGAAGCGGGCCGCAAAGTGGTGCCATGAGCACCACCCCGACGACACGCCCGCTTGCACGAAGGCCGTCTCCGCTGACGAGGATGACCGCAACGTGGGCAAGCGCTCGATTGCAAGCCGATCCAAGCGCCGGTCCTGTCGGTGAACAACTGACCTTTGCCTGGCGCACAGCGCAAGGAGTGCGGCGCGCGTCGCCGCGCCGCACGCGCCGGCGGCTCCCTGTGACGGTTCCCTTGCGGCCCTGACGGTCGTACGGTGGTCGACCAGATCGTCCGGATGCGCCCGGACCAACCGGGCCCACCGGGACGACCGAGGTGCACTGCGGACTTCGGAGGCGCAGGCGACGTCCGGCGGTCGGCGGCATCGGGTGATCGGGGACACCGGGGGATTTCAGGGGGCGCGTGGTGGAACTCGACAACCTGGCCGCGCGCTTCTTCGAGCTGCAGGCGCAGTACTGGGAGGCGGCTGACGCAGGACTGCTGACCGGACGGCTCTTCCAGGAGCTGACCATCCTGGGACGAAGGCTCCTGGCGGTTCTCGGCCGTCCCGGCGGCTCCGCACCACGTCCGGTGAGGGCGTCCGACGTCGCGGGCATCCTGCTGGACGCCTACGGCCGCGAGCTGACCACCCACCAGTCCGGCGTCCGCACGTACCGGCAGGTCAAGGAGCACTGGGCGGCGGCCGAGGAGTTCACCCTCCACGCGGCCCCCGACCAGCTTCGCACCTTCCTGGCGGGCAAGGCCCAGTACGAGCTCCAGGAGGGCCGGGTCAGTGAGGCCCTGGCGCTCGTGGACCGGGCCGCCCGCCTGCCGCACGCCCTCCCTCGGCCACCGCACGGCACATCGCCCGCCTTCTACGGCGACCTTCGGATCCTTCGGGCCGAGGCCCTGTACCGACTGTACGACGCCGAAACCGCCCTAGAGGTCCTGGAGCCGCTGGAGAGAGAACTCGCCGCTGTCCTCCCCGACGGGCCGATCGACGAGACCGACCCCGAAGCAATGCGCCCTCTCGTGGCCCACCTCGCGCGCGGCGGTGACGGACCGGCGACGGCCGCCGGGCTGCTTCAGGCGTCCACCGTCTACTTCCGGTTGCTGGATGTGAAAGCGGGCGCGCTACGGGACACGGGCCGGCCGGAGGCGGCCGAGCGGGCCTACCTGCTGCGCATGCCGCTGTACACGGCGTCCGGCCTGCCGGAAGCGGGACAGCTGCAACTGGCCCGTTGCGCGCTCGACCGCGGCGCTGTGGCCGAGGCATGCGAACGGCTGGACCTGGCCGCCGCGCTGTTCGAGGGCGTCTACGCCGAGGACCGGACCTCGATGCGGGCACATCTGCGGTTGGTGCGCGGCGCGGAGTACTGCCGCATGCGCGCGGAGGTGGCGCGGTTGTCGACGGCGGACGGGTGGTGGGAGCAAGCGCTGCACTGGTGTGACCGCGGGGAGCGCTGCACGGCCGACCACCCCGACGACTCCCTCGCGGTCGGCTTGCACGTCGAGCGCGCCCGGGCCCACCACGCCCGTGGGGACCGCGCCGGCGCGGCGCACGCCTACCAGGAGATGGCCCTCGCCCTCGACCGGGTGCTGCGGGTGCCGCTCGGCCACCGCTTCGACACGCTGCATCTGCGCTTCCGCCGGCAGTTGTTCGAAGAAGCGCTGACCTTCGCCGAGGAGACCGGCGACGCACGGCTGTGCGCGGTCGTCACCGATCTGCTCAAGGCCCGGGCCTTCTCGGCCCGGCTGTCCCTGGCCCGCTCGGATGTGCGGGACACGCCGGACGCCTCCGCCGGCGCCACCGAGCGCGCAACACGGCACGGACCGGACCACGGCGCGTTCGCCGAACTGACCGAACGGGTCGCGGACGCCGAGCGACACGGCGATCCGAAGGAAGTCGACCGGTTGCGCGTCGAGCGGGCCGAGCTGCTGAGCAGAATCCGTGCGACCGATCCTCGTTGGCACCTCATCAGAGACGACCCACCCTTCGACCCGGACCGGCTCACCCGCTTCCTGGCCGCCTACGGCACCTCCGCGCCAGGCAGCAACCCCGGCCGCTGCGTGGCCCTGAGCCTGTACGAGCGCCCCGACGGCATCCTGGCCCTGCTGGCCACGCCGGACGGCAAGCTGCGCATGGGCGTCCGGCGGCTGGACGGGAACGCCCTCAGCGCGTTGGAGGCACACCAGCGCGAGCTCCAAGGCAGATCAGTGCTCCTGGATTTCTGGCGTCATCACGGCATCGGTCTGGCCGACCTGATCCCCCCGGCCTTCGCCGACGCGATCGCGGACAGCGGCACGTGCCTGCTGGCCCCGCACGGACGCCTGCACACCCTGCCCTGGACGGTCGTCCGCCACCATGGCCGCCACGTGATTCGCGAAACGGCCATCGGCATCGTCCCCAACCTGTCCTGTGTGCCGCTCCTGGACCACCGGCCCGGCGGACCGGTCCGGGCCACCCTGCTGGGCGTCTCCCGACAGCCCGACGGCGAGACGCTCCTGGAAGTGGAACAGGTGGTGGGCCTTCTGTCCGAGTACCTGGGAGCGGAACGACTGCGCGGAGAACCTCTCACCGGCGACGACGCCACGGCCGCGGCACTGCGGAGCATGCTGAACTCCGGGCCTCCCCTCCGCAGCCGCACGGAGGTGCTCCAGATCATCACCCACGGACTGCCGGCACCCGGCGCCCCCTTCGGTGCCGGCGTACAGATGACCGACGAGGTGCTGGGAGCAGGCGAAGTCCTCATGAGCCGGATGTGCTTCCAAGAGGTGCTGCTCACCGCGTGCAGCAGCGGCGCGCGCGCCACGGCCGACCACAGCGGCGGACACGGGGCGCTCGCCGGGCCGACACCCCGGACGCCCCGCCCCCTCGAACTGGCCGGTGACGTCGCCAACGCGCTGGTCCACGCCTTCCACGAGGCGGGAGCGGCCTTCGTCCTGGCCAGCCCCTTCCGGGTGTGGTCGGTGCTCGCCACCCAGCACTGCGTCACATGGTTCGTCCACCGCTGCCACGGCAGCGCCCCGCTGGAAGCCGCCCGCCGGGCCGCGGTGGCACTGCTGGACGAAGAGGACTCTCCTGAGCAGACCGACCAGTGGGCCGGCATCACGGCCTACGGAGCAAGGTGAACCACAACTCCTGGAGGACGACGATGACGCTCGACGACGAACGGGAGGGACGACCATGACGGACGAGACGGCACCGCAGCCGACACCAGCCGCGCTCTCCGCGGATGAGCAGGCGAAGGCGCTGCGCGACCGGCTGAAGAAGGACGCGAAACCGGGCGAGGACCGCCCCCTTGGCAGCCTCAAGGGCACGTACGAGCCGGCCGACCGCCACACGTCCCCGCCAACCCCACCGGCCCCACCGACACCGCCCCCGCCGGCGCCGTCCGCCCCACCCACTCCGCCACCCGCCGAGTGACCGGCCGTGCCCTCCAACCTCGCCGGGCTCACGGCCCTGCTGTACGCGGCCGTGCCCGGCTATCTCTACCTCGTCCGCTACGAACGCCACGGCCTGCGCGAACACCCGAGCGCCGCACGGGAGATCGCCGAACTCTTCACGGTCGGCACCTTCGCGACGCTGGCCGCCGCCGGAGGCGTCCTGGCCCTGGCCGAGCACGTGCCGGGCCTCGCCACGCTCGACGGCACCCTGTCCGGAGCGGCGTACGCCCGCTCCCACGCCTGGCACCTTGTGCGGTCCGGCGTCCTCATCCTCATCCTCAGCACGCTCGCCTGCATCGTGCTGGGGGAGCTGCGCGGTCGCCACCGTGGCGCCAGCAGCTGGTCCGCCATACCCGGCACGGTGTGGGCCGAACTCCTCAAGCCCCGGCGCGGCGAGGCGGATCCCGCAGTGCAGGTGCTGATGGACGACGGCACGATGGTGTACGGCAGCGGACACATGGTCTCCGACGAGCGGGACACCGCTTACCGCGACGTCGCCCTGCACCACCCCATCTCGATCCGCGGCCCCGACGAGGACCGCCCGCGGCCCTCGGACGCGGACTATGTCATCATCCCCGGCGGACAGATCCGGCTCATCGAGATCACCGCGGTCCTCGTGAATCGCGGCCCACGAAATTGAGTGCCCGCACCACGCAGCGGCTGCAGCCACCTGGAAGTGCAGCGACATGGCACGGGACCGCCGGTTGACCGAACCGGCGATTCCGCCCGTGTTTCCTTTCGGTGGAGAAACCTTTCGACTCCTGGCCTCGGACCGTTCTCTGCCCCACCTCCTTGCGTCGCGGAACTCAATCAGATGACGCATTCCTCTTTCGGCATCCGACTGCTGCTGGCATCCTTGGGTTCCTCGCGACGAGCGGCGCAACGGTGGGGGCACAGTGGCAAGAGGGCAGCGCAGCGCGCTGGGACAGCTGATCAGAATGTTGAGCCTGTCGGCGCTCATGGTGGTTTATTTCGGCAGTTTGTGGGCCACCTACCGGCAATTACACGACGCACCGGCGTTTGACGGAACACTCGGAGTACCCAGTTGGGGCCATGCGGCTTTGGTCATGGGTCTTATGGTGTGCGGAGGACTGGGCGTCACAGCAGCGATCATCGAGGGCCGCCGCGAAATATCTTCCTGGGCTATCACCGTAACGGGTGCAGCAGCCGCGCTGGCCTGGAGCCTGTGGGCCTCTTTCAACAAGGAGGACGACACGGTAGGCATGCTCTTCGCCGCCATCGCGCCTTTGATCAGCCTGCTGGCGCTTGCAGAACTCATGCGTCAATTGCGGACACGACCGAGTATGTGACATAGGGCCGATCAAAGGGATCGATTTCTCGTACCGGGTAAACGCACAGGTGGGTTCGAGGACGCGAAGGGTGCGCTCACCAGCCACGTACGTCCTGTCGGACGCAGACGGGCTGCCCGTACTTCGTCGGTGCCTCAGCCGCCAACGTCCGCGACTGAGTCGGGCGATGACCCCGGATGTATTCGGCGGAACGGCGGTAGGGCAATAGCCGCGGGTCGATGAAGGCGGTCCATTTCGTGTAGTTCAGGATGATCCCGAAGAGGGCCAATTGTGCGTGCCGGGCTCTGAGGTACCCGATGAAGCTGCCCAGAAGGAAGCGGAGCGGAGCGGGCCCCTCTGCTTGGAGATCGCCCGCGAACCCTCCTTCGATGAGGAGAACGCGCGCCTCCAGAAGACTGGTGATATGTCCGTAATCCGTGCGGAAATTCGTCCACCTGCGCGGCGAACGCGGTGCTCGGGTCGGTGAGGGGGTGGGTTCATCAGGCGTCTCTGTGTGCGTCATCGCCTGGCCGCGGTGCGGTGGTCAGGATGCGGCCCGGGGCGGGGTGATGTCACGGACGAAGACGGGCTTGAGGTGCTTTTCGGGCAGGGCATCGGGGAGTTGTTCCCAGTCGAGGACGTGGAAGATGACGCGTTCGGGTGCGACGGTGCCGGAGGCGGCGAGGGCGAGGGCGTCGGGGATGTGGTTGCGGACGTTGTCGCGGGCGACGCGGAGGGTGACGCCGGTGAGGTACATGTCGAGCAGCGGCAGCTCACCGGGGCGGAAATGGTTGCCGGCCGACTCGCAGACGCCCTCGGGTGCAAGGGACTTACGGCGAGGGCGAGCTGCTCGACGCGGCCGGTCGCCTCGACGGCGAGGTCGAAGCCGTGGCGGATCGGTTCGATCGCTTCGGCGGTGCGGGCACCGAAGCCCTCGGCGAGCTTGCGGTGCTCCGGGTCGGGGTCGACGTAGAGGACGTCGGAGGCGCCGAGCGCACGGGCGATGTCGCACACGTAAAGGCCGATGCTGCCCCGGGTCACCACCAGTACCCGGGCGCCGGGACGGGCCTTGAGGTGGGGCGCGACCAGGCGCCAGGACAGTGACCAGTTGTCGCTCGCCGAGGCCATCGCGACCGGATCGAGGACGGCTGGTAGCGGGACGAGCATGGTGTCCGCGTACGGGACGCGGACCAGGTCGGAGAAGAGGCCGCCCCAGGTGCCGCCGATCGGCGCGCCGTACATCGCCATGTGCGGGACCGAGGTGCAGTGGGCGGTGAGCCCGGTGCGGCAGCGGTCGCAGGTGCCGCAGCTGATGGACCAGGGCACGACGACGAGGTCGCCGGGAGCCACGGTCGTCACGTCGTCGCCGACGTCGGTGACGCGGGCGACGCACTCGTGCCCGAGGGCGAACGGCGGGCCGATGAAGCCGTGCCCGGCCAGGATCGCGGAGTCCACGTCGCACGAGGTCGCGGCGACCGGCGCGACGACCGCCGCCTGATCGGAGCCGAGCTCGGGATCCGGGGCCTCGCGCCACTCGACTGTGCGGCGGGCGACGTACGTCAACTCACGCATCGGCCTGCTCCGTGCCCTGCTGTGCCAGGTCGACCAGGTCGGCGTACCGGATGACGGAGCTGCCCGCGCCCCACGTCCCGTCCGGCTGCTCGCGCAGGAGGACCCACACGCGCAGCGCGTCCTCGGGAGCCAGACCGGCGGCGGACAGGACCGTCGTCGTCGCGTCCTGGACCAGGCCGGCCTTGCGCCGCTGCGCCGACGACGTCGCCCTGTGAACCAGAGATGATCACGTAGGGTGTGTGATCGATAACGATCTGGACCGAGCCCTTGTGGGTGGTGTGATCCGTTTTAGCCTCCGGTCATGGGATTTCTTTCAAGCCGCCGTAAGCGGGCACGTCTCGCCCCTGAACTCGACGACCGGGAGTTGGGCAGACTGCTGAAGTCCCTGCTGGCGACCACCAGGACGGGTACGATCGCCACCACAGACCTGTGCACGGCTCAGGTCTCCCGGCTCCTGGACCAGCATCCGGGGGACTGGGATCGTCGTACGCACCGCATCAGCGTTCTGGCGGATTTCCTCGCTGCATCGCGTCTGCCGAGGTTGTGGGTCGCGCGCGAGCCCCGTAATGCGACCGCGCTCGTACTGCATGCCTGGTCCCAGGCCGCGCACACCGGCGCCCAGGATGATCCGGGCGCCACGGATGACGCAGTGGAAAGCTGTCTGCGCGCCGCCGAACTCACACCGGACGATCCCACCCCCTGGGTGGCCCTGCTCAAGGTGGCACGTCGGCAACGCTGGACGCAGCCCCAAGTGTTCGGGGTGTGGAACGAGGTGCTCGCGCGTGACCGTTGGAACCGCGAGGCGTACATGAACATGCTGGGCTACCTCACCCCGGAGGAGGGAGGCTCTCGGCTGCAGGTTCTGGAGTTCGTCGACGGGCTGGGCGCCCGTGTGCCCGCCAACGCGCCCTGCGTGGCAACGGAACTCACTGCACAGGTCTTCCAGTACCACGCCATTCTCGGCCGGGGCGGATACGAAGCACTGGTGGCACGGACCCATTGGTCCCAGGGGATTGCGGCCCAGGCACTCGACCGCGTGGCCCACACATGGGCACAGCCGGGATTCCTCCGTCATGCCAAGGCCCTTGCCGACTTGAACCTTCTCGCCTACGCGCTGATGGCCGGCGACCGACGCGTTGAGGCACGGGCGGTGTTCGAGGCGATCGGTGGGATCGTCACCGACTGGCCCTGGCAGATGGGCGGCGACCCCCTGACCGAGTTCGAACAGGCGCAGCGCAGGGCCACGGTAGGCATGTGAGCCGAGGGCTGGTGTGAAGCTCGGCGTCGGCGTGGGGGCACAGGGAAGGTGCCGCGCATCGGGGACCGACGGGTCCGCGCCTCTATCAGGGGGTCGATACTGGTGGACTCGCGTATTCAACCGAGGCGGTCGCGGATCCACATCGCGGTAGTGCCGTGGGGGTTGCCGGCGCGGGCGACCAGCGCGGTCAGCGGCGGCACCTCCGATCCGGGCTGGGACTGGAGGGACATATCGAGCTCCCCGGGAACATGGGCATCATGTTCCTAAGAGCCTGACTCAACGTCACAGTCGTTAACTGCCCGTCCTCAAGATTCCCGACGGAGTCCTTCAGTGAAGATCCGACGGACCTCGGTCAGTCGATGCCTTCGACGATGCGGAAGTCGCGCTCGACGCCGTCGGAGAGGGCGACCAGCGCCTCCTGGTAGGCCGCACTCTCGTGCGCCGCGACGGCCTGCTCGAAGCTGTCGAACTCGATCAGGACGGTGCGCTCGGCGATTCCGGCGTCATGCGCCACGACCCGACTGCCACGGGCGAGGATCCGACCGCCCCCGGCCTCGACGGCCGGACCGGCCAGCTTGTTGTAAGCAGCCAGCTTCTCAGGGTCTGAAATGGTGCGGTAGGCGCTGACCCAGTAGCCCTTGGGCATGGAACCTCCAGTGTTGGCATGTGTGCCTCTGACTTACGGGTTGGTCTCGGACGAGCGTCGGCGGGCGAGAGCGAGGCTTGTCAGCGTCGTGATCGCCATGGCGCCGATGCCGACCAGCGCCGCGGTGGTGTAGGCGCTGTCGTCGGGGAAGAGGTGGCCGGGGCCGGTGCCCGCGGCGAGGATCAGGCCGCCGATGGCGCTGCCCAGGGAGTATCCGACGCTGCGGACGACGTAGTTGAAGCTCATGGCGCTCGACGTCTCGCTCTTGGGGGTGAAGGCCAGGATGACGCCGGGCATCGCGGCCGAGAAACCGCCGACGCCGAAGCCGAGCACGCCCATCGCCGCGAACAGTTCGGCCAGGTCCGACCGGGCCGCCGCGAACAGGGCGAACCCGCCGCCGACCACGACGGCGCTGCCGGCCAGGAGCAGGGGGTCGGCGATCCGCGTCCGGACCCGCGGCGTGAGCTTGCCGGCGACGAACCCCAGCACCGAGAACGGGATGAGGACCAGCCCGGCGACGAAGGTCGTCAGCCCGAAGCCGTAGCCGGCGCCGTGCGGCGTCTGCGCGTACCGGGTGATGAGCGTGAGCAGGAGGTACATGCCGATCCCGCCGGCGAACATGGCGAGGTTCGCCCCGGCGACCGCCGGGTGCCGCACCGCCCGCACATCGACCAGGGGCGTCGTGCTGCGCAGCTCGATGACGGCCCAGACGCAGAGCAGCACCACCGCGACGACGGCGAGGCCCGCCGCCACGGCGAGGTGCCGGTTCCACAGATTCCGTTCGCCGGCGAGGAACAGCACCAGGAGCAGCGCAGCGGCCAGGACGACCGCGCCTGCCACGTCCACGTGGGCGGAGCGGCCTTCGGGGGCTTCGGGCATGGAGCGCCACGCGGTCAGGAGGGCGGCGGCGGTGACGACCAGGCCGAGGCCGTAAGCGGCCCGTACCCCGCCGAGCTCGGCGAGCAGTGCGGCCAGCGGGTAGCCGACGCCGGCCCCGATGATCGAGACCACCGAGATCAGGGCGATCACGGCCGCGCTGCGCTCCTCGGGGAGGTGGTCCCGGGCCACGCCCATCATCAGCGCCGTCAGCCCGAGCCCGACGCCCTGGGCCGCCCTGCCGGCCAGCAGCCACGCGAACGGCAGCGGCAGCACGGTGAGCGCGCTGCCGACGACGACGACCGCCAGCGTGGCGAGGATCGTGGCCCGCCGGTGCGGGCCGGCTCCGAGCCGGCCCAGGACCGGCGTGGCGACGGCGCCGCTGAGCAGCGCGACGGTCAGCGTCCACTGCGCGCTGCCGAGCGAGACGTGGAACGAGGTCGCCACGCTGGTGATGAGCGGCGTCCCGAGGCTGGCGACCGCCGCCACGACCAGAGCGATGAACATCAGGGCGGGGATCAGCAGCCGCGCCTCGGAACGCGCCACCGGGAACGCCTCCACCGCGACCCCGCCGACCGGCTGCCCGGTCACTGCCTCGGCCCTTCGCGGTCCTGGCTTTCCAGCTCTGCCAGATGCTTCAGCGCCGGAAGGGCCGCCACCAGCGCCTCGACCTCGTCGCCGGTGAGCTCGCCGATCAACCGCTCGAACGCGTGGACGCCCGCCTGGCGCCGCGTCCGGACATAGGAGGCGCCGGCCTCGGTCAGGCACACCAGCGTGACCCGCTTGTCGGACGCGTCGCCCCGCCGCTCGACCAGGCCGGACTCCTCCATCACCCGGACCAGGGCGGTCATCGCGGGCTGGGTGACGCCCTCGACCGCGGCCAGATCGGTGATGCGCCGCGGGCCGGTCCGGTCCAGGGTGGCCAGGGTGGCGGCGGACGTCAGGCTCATGTCCCGGGGCAGGCGTCGCGCGGCCCTGGTGGCCAGGCCGTAGAGGGCTGCCCCGATGGCGGCGGACGCGCCAGGAGCGGTGTCTTGACGACTCATGCTCGAAGCATAGCATTTTTATATTCATTGTTTATGGAAATGGTCGAGACTGCCGCGGGCGGCCTCGATCCGCACCCGCGACGGCGGCCGGCCATCGCGCTCGGTGCGCGGCAGGAACCTGCCGCGCGCGTCGTCGCGCAGCATCGTCCTGCTCTACGCCCAGCCCCTCAGCCGCGTTGTCCGCCTCCAACATGAACAGCGCGACCAACCGCGCCTGCCGGTGGCTGTTCCCGGGCCGCCGAGCCGGGCAACCGCTCCACCCCGATGTCCTTGCGGCCCTCCTCAACGACCTCGGCATTCCGACCACCGCCGGCCGCGCTGCCGCGATCCGTCAGCACGTGCTGGAGATGCCCGCCCCGGTCGTCGCGGAGGCTCTGACCTACCACCGGGTTACCACGGCCAGGCTGGCCTCCGAAGCCGGAGGCACCTGGAGCCGGTACGTCTCTGGTGGCCACTGGCGGTCACCACCAGGCTGGACGCCACGGAGCAGTACCTGAACCTGCTACTCCGTAGGAAGGGGACTCAACGGAATCTGCATCAGTGCCCAGCGCGTGAAGGTGAGCAGAGCCTCGCCGGCGATGTCCTCAAGCCGGTCGAAGTTTTCCGGCAGCACGTCGAGCAGGAAGTGCTCGACTTCCCGGTCGGCTCGCTTGATCAGGACGAGAGAGCGGGAACAGGTCTTGGGGGGATGCTCAAGAAGGATCGCTCGCAGAGACCCCGTCGCATTGTTCTGCCAGCGGCAGAACACCGGCCGGACCGGGCTCGACGATCATTACAGTCCAGTCTCATGACGACGATTACGACGCGTACGGTCGAGTACCCGGCCGACGGTTTGACGATGATCGGGCACCTCGCGCTCCCGGCCGGTGTCGACCGCCGGCCCGCGGTGCTGCTCGGACCAGAGGGCATGGGGCTCAGCGACGTCGAGCGCCGCCGGGCCGATGCTCTCGCCGAGCTGGGATATGTAGCGCTGGCCTTCGACCTTCACGGCGGGCGCTATTTGGGTGATCCTGAGGAGATGCTGGCCCGTTGCCTGCCGCTGCTCGCTGATCCCGACCGGATGCGGCGCATCGGCCACGCGGCGCTCGACGAGTTGCGCACCGAGCCCCGGACCGACCCCGACCGGATCGCCGCCATCGGCTACGGCACCGGGGGCGCCATCGCGCTGGAACTCGGACGAGGCGGCGTCAACCTGCGCGCGATCGGGACAGTCAACGCAACGACCACGGGCCGACCGGGCGAGGCAGCGCGCATCCGCTGCCCGGTGTGGGCCGGGGTCGGATCGGAAGACCCGATCATGCCGCCCGCGCAACGAAACGCGTTCACCGCCGAGATGCAGGCCGCGGGCGTCGACTGGCGCCTCACGGTCTACGGCGGCGCCTTGCACGCCTTCCACCACCCGCCGGTCGACCACCCCGTGGTGCCCGGCGTCGGCTACCACCCACGGCACGCGCAGCGAGCCTGGCGCGACGTCGTCGACTTGCTCGCCGAGTGCCTGCCCGTAACAGAGGACCTGGAGGCATGACCCAGGCAAACATGCTGGCGCCAGGACTGGTCAGCGTCGCACACTGACAGTCTCCTCCCCGCAAGCCCTCCCAGCAGAACCACATTCGGCCAGTTGTGCGATCGTGGAGACGTATTCACAAGTGCCGCAGTAAATACCGGATTTAGTGCGACGGAGCCCTGGCCGTGATCGTCGCGACCTGCGGCGGACCGTTCCGGTTTCAGGGCGAGATGTACGCATCTACTGCGGCGTCACTGTGCTGACCACGCGTAAAGCCGCATCAACGTCTACTCATTGCCCCTTGACGCGTATCTCGGCTGAACCCCATCCAGGCTCACGTCCCCTGTCGAGGTTAAGTCGCTCGCTCTTTTTACTCAGTCCTACCAGGTCCTGCTTGCTCGCCTACTTGATCGCTTTGGGCCCTTCTCCGGCATGAGAGCAGGTCAGCGATCAATGGCCAGACCGCAAGCTGCTCCACGGCTCGGGCCATGCCCTTGCGACGCCCCCAGGTACCTGACCGCGCTGCGCGCGGAGGACGAAGTGCTGGTGTTGCAGACGCTGCACTGGGCGGATGAGGTCCGCGACCCGGCCGAGGAGCTTCCCGAGTTGCCCTCGGGCCGCGCAGGGCGGGGCAAGCAGCTGGAGATGGCGCTGGACCTGGTCGACGCGCTCAGCTCCGACTGGGATCCCTCCCGCTACCGCGACACCTACCAGGAGAAGGTGCGCGAGCTGGTCAAGGCCGAGGCCGAGGGCCAGGAGATCGCGGCGGCGGAGGAGCCGCCGGAGGCGACGAACGTGATCGACCTGATGAAGGTCCTCGAGGGCAGCCTGCAGGCCGCCCGGTCCGGCCGCGGCGGCAGGGAGTCGGCTGACGGGCGCGAGGGTAAGGCCGCGCCGCGGAAGGCGGCTACGCGGTCGTCGGCGGCAGGTACGTCGGTGAAGCCGCCGGCGCGGAAGGCTCCGCCGAAGAAGGCGGGGGTGGCGCGGGCCCGCAGCGGCGGTGCCGGTGGCAAGAGGGAGCTGCAGAAGCTGAGCAAGGCGGAGCTGTACCAGCGGGCGACGGACCAGGACCTTCCCGGCCGGTCGAAGATGAGCCGCGAGGAGCTCATCGACGCCCTGGCCCGCAGCGGGCGCCGCCGCAAGACGACTGCCGCGTGAGGAGTGCGGCGCCCCGTGCCACGACCGGTGTCGGTCCGTACCGCCGGCGCAGGGTGCCCTGTCACTACGGCTGGGCGGACACCCTGCGCAGCAGTGCAACCGGGCAGGCCGTCACGTGGAACGGGGCGTGGTCCATGACGTGCATCTCTTCCTGCCAGGCTGCGCTTCCCTCCACCAGTTGCGCGGCGTGCATGCTCTTCACCGCCCGAACCTCGCGAGCTTCGCCCGCAGCTGGAGCACCGACTTCGTGAGGATGTAACTGACCCGGCTCTCGGTCACCCCGAGCACGTTCCCGATCTCGGCGAGCGTGAGCCCCTCGTAGTAGTACAGCGTGACGACGGTTTTCTCCCGCTCGGGCAAGGTGTTGATCGCCCGCGCCAGGAACCGCCGCAGCTCACGGTCCTCCGCAACCTCCACCGGATTGACATGCAGCAGCTCCTCCAGAGCCACGACGTTCGCGACCGACAACTGGACGACCACGGCGTGGAGTTCGTCCAACGTGATCCCCATTTCGGCGGCCACCTCGGTCTCCGAGGGGGTCCGCCGCAGGCGTGCCTCCAGCGTCGCGTACGCCCGCTCGACGGTGCGCGCCTTCTGCCGTACCGACCGGGGAATGCAGTCCAGCGCCTGCAGCTCGTCGATCATCGCGCCGCGGATCCGGGTGATCGCGTATGTCTCGAACTTGATCCCCCGGTCGACATCGAACTGCTCGATGGCATCGATCAGCCCGAAGACCCCCGAGTTGACGAAGTCCGCCTCCTCGACGTCAGGCGGCAGGCCGACCCTCACCCGTCCTGCCACGTACTTCACGAGCGGCGAGTAGTGCAGGATCAGCTGTTCGCGCAGCAGCTCGTCCCCCGTCGCCTTGTACGACCGCCACAGCTCGTCGAGCGAGGTAGCCGCCGGACGCCGAACACCGCCGCCCGCGGTCGATGAAACAGGCGACTTCACGTCGATCGCGGTGGTGCCCAGCGCCGCGGTCCGAGACGCTTGCTCCGCGTAGGCCTGAGCGGACGAGGTGACCGCTGCCCGAGCGGCCCTGTCATCTGCCAGAGCCGCCGGGGCGGGCGCCTCGTGCCGGAGTCGCTCCTTCAGCGCAGCCAGAGATGCTTCCGTTTCCGCTGGCGACACAGCCTGAGTCAGCGCCGCCTCGGTCGCGTCCAGCATGTCCCGGACCGGGTCGTGCTCCGTCGGCGGGGGAGAAGCAGCTTGCTCCTGCTGGTCTTTCGTCACTGCTGGTCTCCTCCCTCTCTGTCGAGCAGTCCCTGCTGCTTCAGTCTGACCGCGAGCGGTTCGAGCTTCTTGCTTGCGTCGCTTCGATGCTTCCGCACGGTTGATTCCTCGATCCGCAGCATGTCGGCGATCTCGGCATAGGACAGGCCGGCCAAGTAGTAGAGCGCCACGACCTCGCACTGGCGAGCGGGGAGACTCGCGATCGCCGTGCACACCTGGACGAAGCTCTCCTTCACATCCATGAGCTCGGCCAGCTCCGGGCCACGCTCCAGCTGCTCGAAGTCGTCGAGGGGAGCGGTGCTCGAGTGGCGATCGCGCAGGTCGATTGCCTGGCGTAGCACTGTCTTGGCGAGCCAAGCACCCCAGTTCCGCACCGGGGTGGAGTCGGGGTCGTTCATGCGGAGCCAGCACCGAGTGAACGCTTCTTGCACGGCGTCGGACGCCAAAGCGCGCTGGGCACCGCACACCATGGACGCTCTGGCCAGCAGTCGCGGGTACCACTCTCGGTACACCGCGTTGAACTCCTCCTCGGATGTGTGTCCAGGCATCTATTCCTGCTCGTTGTCGGGGAGCCGCACGGCCCATGAGACACCGTCCTGGTCCGTGACCTCGACGGAACCTCCGCCGGAGGAGAGCTGGTCCAGCACGACCCTCAGCGTTTCACGCCGGACTGCCTCTCGGATCCCATAGGCAAAGGCACGTGCCGCGATGCCGGCTGCCGTGCCGACACCGGTCGTCAGACACGCCCACCCCCAGACTGTGAGCACCGTAGTCTTCTCCTCTACCGTCGCTCTCGCGTCGGGAAGCTCCCGACACCTGTAAGAGGGAAGCGGCCGCAAAAACGCGTAGGCGGAATGATCGGGGAGACGCTGAGTCAGCCGATCGAGTGACTGCCACAAGCCGCGGTACGTGTGAGTGCGGGCCTTCCGGGTTCGGTGTGGCTAGCGCAAGGTCCGCGTCGTGCGCCGACGGGGGCCGGTCGCATCGCCCACTTTCTTCGGCCGTACACGGTTCGGCCTGCCGAGGACACGCTGGACGCCTACTCAATGGCGGAACGCGCGGCCGGCTGGGCCGGGCGCACACCTGTCCCCGACGACGTGGCACTGCTCGCCCGGACGCAGTGATCGCTCACCGCACGGGCTGGCACCTGCACTACCTGCACCCGTATGCCGAGCATGTCGCCGAATTCGCCGAAACATGGCTGTCGGGCGCGGTCGGCCCGCCGCGCCGACACGTCGATACGACGTTCCGTGACGACCGCCCGGCACGGGACCTGGCCGGATACCGAGCCACTCTGGGCCGGGCCGCATTCGGTCCAAGGCCGTTCGGTCTGGAGCGCCTTCCATCCGGTTGACCGCGCCCGGCTGTTCGAAGAGAGCGGTACGGCCCGGCGCTTGGCCGAGGACCAGATGACCAGGGCACCGGAGAAGCCCTGGCCGTGGATCCGGCTCGGCCTCGCGCTGAGCAGACCTGCCCCGGAAAACGGCATCGACGACGGCGTCCGGACGGCCGCCGGGAGGTCGGTCACACACCGCTCCGGAGGTCGTCAGGGCGGTGTACCTGCACGTCACCGAGGCGACTGGTACGGCACCGGATGCTGTTCTCCTCGCCGCGTGGATCGGAGCTCCGGACGGCACCGGCGACGTACCGCCGCTGCCGCTCACCGGTACGGTGTATGCCGATACGGTCGACTAGGGAGTCGCCTGCCAGGAGAGCGCGGCTGCTGAACTCCTCGATCAGCAAGGGCTGCTGCTCCCCGCCGTGACCGGTGAGCCGTGAGCTGTCGCGGTGTGGTCCTGGACGCGCCGTCACCGGCGGCGCCGTAGGGCTCGGCCGCTCCCTCCGTGGCGCGGGAGAGCAGCAGCTGTGCCGATCAGCCGCGCATGCCGTTCGGGAGCCGCTTGACCAGTCGCGCCGGGCACGCCGAGGTGAGCCTCGCGGGGCCGTGTCCCGGAACGACCGGGCGCCCGGGGCTCATCCGCCTGTCTGCAGGCGGCGCAGCGCGTCCTCGGAGTTCCGGTCGTCGGGCAGGTAGGCCAGGAAGTGGTGGCCGGGCTCGTCCACGGCGGCCAGCTTCACGTACCGCAAGCGCAGCTCGCCCACGACCGGGTGCCGGAAACGGCGTACCGAGGGCTGGAATCCGGCTGTCTCCCGGCGCTCGTACCAGCGGGCTGCGTCGCCGTCGGACCGCAGCTCGCCGATGAGTTCGGCGAACCGCGGATCGTTCGGCCGGCGAGCCGCCCGGGACCGGAACTGGCCGAGCAGCGCGCGAGCGTCCTGTTCCCAGTCGGCGAGCAGGGTGCGGGCCGGCGGCCATCGGAACACCAGCCAGAGCAGGTTGCGCTGCTTGGGGTGCAGCCGTGCCGGATCGGTCAGCAGTGCGGCGTACCCGGCGTTCCACGCCAGCAGGTCCCAGTGCGGGTCGAGCACCACGGCGGGGTGCGGTGTCATGGCCTGCACCAGAGTGAGCAGGTTGCGTGACACCCAGGTGGGGGCGTCGGCGGGCGGCCCGCTCTCCTCCACGAACGCCAGGACGTGCGCGGTTTCCGCGGCGTCCAGCCGCAACACCCGCGACACGGCGCGCAGCACCTGCGCCGAGGTGCGCACCCGGCCCTGCTCCAGCCACGTGTACCAGGAGACGCTGATGCCGGCGAGTTCCGCGACCTCGGCCCGCCGCAGCCCCGGTGTCCGGCGGCCCGGGGCGTCCGGCAGGCCCACGTCCATCGGCGTCAGCCGTTCACGGCGGGACCGCAGGAAGGCCCCCAGTTCACGGCGGGGGGACTCGCCCGGCGGTGTGGGCGCGGTGCTCACCGACCACCGCGCCGGCGGCCGGCCGCGGCCGGCGAGGAAGACAACCTGCCGCGCGTCATGGTGCTGCTCCTCCGGACAGCGGGCGTCCGCCCCGACCGCGAGCGCCCTCTTGTGATGCTGCCGCCACCAGGCGCGATGCCGGACCGGCAGGCTGTCAGTGATGGTAATAGCCGGCGGTCTCCGCCCCGCGGGGCCCGGTGCTGAACTGGTGACGGACCGCTTCCGTCAAGGTCCGGTCCGTCTCTGTCACCCGTTCTCGTCGAGCCTTCTCGGAAGGAAGCGTCCACCCCGTGACCACCACCGCGCCGACACCGGTGGCGACCTTGCCCGCGTCCTCCTTGCGGCTGCTGCGCACCGCCGGCTTCGTCAGCAACTTCGACCGCTTCTGCATCGCCCCCATGCTGTTTCTCATCGGCCCCCGGCTCGGTGCCCCGCTCCCGACCGTGGTACTGGCCGCGAGTGCCTACTACCTCGCCTACGGGCTGATGCAGCCGGTGTGGGGGGTGGCCAGCGACCGGTGGGGCCGCGTGCGGGTGATGCGGGTGTCGCTCACCGGCGCGGCGCCGGCCGCCCTGGCCTCGGCCCTCGCTCCCGACGCTCCCGTGCTGATCGCGGCCCGCGCCCTCGCCGGCGCGTTCTTCGCCGCCTCCATCGCCTCCTCCTTGACGTACGTGGGCGACACGGTGCCCGCCGCGATACGGCAACGCCCCCTCAGCGAGCTGATGACCGCGTTCGCGCTGGGCACCGCCGTGGCCACGGTCGTCGCCGGGGCCGTGGCGCACTACCTCACGTGGCGGCTGGTGTTCGCGCTGCCGGGCGTCCTCGCCGCCTACCTCGCGGTGGCCCTGCGCCGCCTGCCCGAGCCCGATCGGGCCCTCTCCGGATCACTGCTGGCGCCTTTCCGCGTGGTCCTGTCCGCGCCGTGGCAGTGGTACGTGATGGCGGTGGCGATGCTGGAGGGGGCGGTTCTCCTCGGCTTCCTGACCTACCTGGCCCCCGCCCTGGAGGGGCGGGGAGTTCCCACCACCCTGGCCGGCGCGGTCGCGGGCCTGTACGGGGTCGGTTCCATCGCGGCGGCCCAGGTGGTCAAGCGGCTCGTCGGGCAGTGGTCCCCGGTGGGCCTGATCGTGGCCGGCGGGGTGCAGACGGCTGTGGCGTACCTGCTCGCCGGGTGCAGCCAGTCCACCGGGGCACTCGTCGTAGTCGCCCTGCTCCTCGGGAGTGGCTGGTCCTTCCTGCACTCCACGATCCAGTCGTGGGCGACGGCGCTGTCCCCGAGGGCCCGCGCAACGGGCGTGGCCATGTTCGGTGTCGCCCTGTACGTGGGCAGCGCCCTGGCCAGCGGGCTGGCGGCCTCCACCGCTCAGGCGCACCACTACCGGCTCCTGTTCGGGCTGGCGGCCCTCCTGACCGTCCCCCTGACGGCGGCCGCGGCGGTGGGCCGGGCACGCTGTCGCTGAGGCGCGGTCCGGTACGTCAGCCGTGCAGCCGTGGTCCGAGAACGCTTCCGGAACAGGCGCCCCGCACAGGGAGGCTGCGACTTGAGGAACATCGGCGTGGAGGGGAGTTGGTCCGGCCGTGATCCATCACCCCGAAGAGGCGAAGTGAGTCTGGGCGTTCACACCGTGGGGACCGTGGCCCGCAGTTCCCTCACGAAGGCGCGTACGACAGCGGATCCGGCCAGTTCCGAGGTGGTGACGTAGCCGACCTGGCGTGTGGGGCGTTGCGGACCGAGATCGGCGATCTGGACCGAGTCCGGTGCTCCGGCCAAGGAGAGCGCGGGCATGATCGCCATTCCGTGACCTCCACTCACCAAGGAGAGCACCGCCCCGTCGTCCTCGGCCTCGACGGTCGCCTTCGGGATCCAGTCCTGCGCAGCCCACCAGTCGCGGGTGTACGAGCCGCAGTTTTCAGCCCAGTCGACCAGCGGCAGCGAACGCGGGGCGGCGTGTCCCGCCGCGTGCACCAGGGCATACGGCTCCTCGAAGAGTCCGCTCGTGACCAGACCCGGTGGAAGCGGCACGGAGCCGCTCAGCGTGGCAATGGCTAGGTCGGCCTTCCCGTCGGCCACTTCACCCGCGGTGCCGCGCCCCACCTCGCGCACGATTCGCACCCGCGGCTCGATCCCGGGATGCCGGGCGCGCAGCCGCTGAAGGACGGGCGGCAGCAGGTGGAGGGCCGCGCTGCGGAAGGCAGCGATCCGCAGCGGCCCTTCCGCAGCATCGGACCGAGCCGCACCCAGCGCCTCAGCGGTCAGGACGTCCAGCAGGCGCAGAATGCGGCGCGCGTGCGCCACGGCCTTCTCTCCGGCAGGGGTGGGGCGGGCGCCGGTGCGGCCGCGTTCGAAGAGCACGGCACCGATCTTGCGCTCGCTGCCGCGGACCGAGTGCGAGACCGCGGACTGGGTCAGACCGAGTGTCCCGGCCGCGGCCGAGAAGGCGCCGGTGTCCGCGACCGCCACGAGGACGCGCAGCTCGTGGGGGGCGAGATCGGAGTCGGTCGTGCGGGCCACGGGGCGCTCACCTCAAGGTATGAGAACTGCTCATGGAACGGGGTGTCGCATGAGCCCAACCGGCTGCCCACCAGGCGCATTCCCGCCCTATGTTCCGATCATGAACGAGACCGCGCTCACCGTGCACCAGACCGCCCGCCCGCACGGCTTTCCCACCGCCGAGCACTTCGCCTTCGTCGAGTCCGCGCTCCCCGAACCCGTAGTCGGCACGGCGCTCGTGGAGAACCTCTACTGGTCTGTCGACCCCTATCACCGCGAGATGATGGACGAGGTGCCCGGCGGCTTCGGGCTCCACGCACCGCTGGAGGGCCGGACGATCGGGCGGGTCATCGCCTCGCGTACGCCTCGACTGGCCGAGGGTGAGACCGTGTTCCATCGGCAGGGCTGGCGCACGCACGCCGTCGTCACGCCGGAGGAGGTCCGGCAGCTGCCCCGCTTCGGCGGGGTGCCGCCTACCGCGTACTTGGGCATTCTCGGTGGCACCGGCCTGACCGCCTATGTGGGCCTGACCCGGATCGCCCGGCTCCAGGAGGGCGAGGACCTGTTCGTGTCGGCCGCAGCGGGCGGGGTCGGCACGGCGACCGGGCGGTTCGCCCGGCTGCTCGGCGCGGGACGCCTCGTGGGCAGCGCGGGATCGGCAGCGAAGGCCGGCCACCTCACGCGGGAGGTCGGCTATGACGCCGTCTTCGATTACCACGACGGGCCCGCCGCCGACCTGCTCGGCAAGGTCGCGCCGGACGGCATCGACGTGTTCGTCGACAACGTCGGTGGCGAGCAGCTGGCCGCGGCGGTGGGAGCGATGCGCGAGTTCGGGCGCATCGTCCGCATCGGCACGATCAGCCAGTACAACACCCCCGACGCGCCGCCACCGCGCTTCGACTACGCGGACATCGTGGAGAAGAGCCTCCGCATGGAGGGCTTCTTGGTCAGCAACCACCGCGACGTGCAGGAGGAGTTGTACGAGTTCGCGGTACCGCATCTGCAGAGCGGCCGACTCGCGCTGGACGAGACGGTGGTTGACGGGTTCGAGCACATCGTGGACGCGTTCTTGGCAATGCTGCGCGGCGCTAACACCGGCAAGATCATCGTGCGCGACCGCATGGAAAGCCCGAAAGAACTCACTGTCGCGGAGTAGCGCCCCCCTGGCCTCGGACCAGCCCGGCAGTTGCACGGTTTCGAAGCGCTGCCGGAGTGCCAGGGAGGATCCGCAGGGCACCTGGCAGGCGTCGTAGGAGCCGCGGGATTGCCGGAGACGTCTTCCCTGGCGGGTGCCCATCGTCGTCCACGACTTCACCCGGCTGTTGCATGACCCCAGCGCGGCGGCGCGCGTCGGCCGAGTCGGGCACCAGGCAGCCGAGCAGTGGACCGACACACCACAACGCGGCGTAGACGGCGGCCGAGCGAGAAGGGGCCGCTGCTGAGGGCGACCACGGCCGCACGGCCATGCGCAGCTCGTGTACATGGGTCGCGTCGACACGGGAAACCGATGATCACTCGACGACGCGAGAGGAGCTTTCCGTGCACAAGGGCAAGTGGATAACAGGTAGTGCGCGCAAGGAGCTGACCGAAACCTTCGTCAAGGAGTATCGCGAGGGGCGGTCGATCCGTGCCATAGCCGAGGCTCATGGCCGGTCTTACGGATTCGTGCATCGCGTGCTCACCGAAGCCCGCGTGCCCCTCAGGGCACGGGGAGGCGATTCCCGCACCGGCACTGCCGGCCAGAACTCCGGGACGTCTGCAGACGGCATTGCGCCGAGGCTGCCTGCCCTCGGTCAATAGAGGGAGGTCTCCGGCGACTCCAGCGGTTCGCGCGCAGTCCGCAGGGGAGGCGCACGGTCGGACGAGTACGCCGTACCGCGTCCGTCCACGCCACCGAGCCCAGCTCGTCCGCCGGTCAGCGACGTTCGCGGGCTGTCCGCCACCGAAGCGACGATCTGCGAGTCGCCGCCCGGGCCAGTCACGGCCGGCAGGGTGGCGGCTCCGGACGTCGGTCAAGGACCGGCGCACACGGACCGGGCGGCCTTCTATGCCTTCCGCGCCTCGTTTTGCACCCGGCGCATGGCCTCGGCCAACGGCTTGAACTGGAGGACGAGCCCTGTGACGGCGGCGGCCGAGGAAGGGCGTAGCCGGCGGGCCGGGGCGGAGCGGGACGGGGTGACCGGAGGGGGCGCCGTCGGCGACACATGCCAGAAGGGCAGAGATCGTGATCTTCGGCGAACAGCCCGGTCCGGCGGCGGGGGAGACGTACAGGGGCCCTGGGCCATGCCCGGGAAACCGCGCGGACGGTCGCCCGACCGGCTTCGAGCAGTGGCGCTGTCTCGCCGTCCGGCGGACAAGCTCGTCGCCGCCCACCCCTCCACCAGACCGTCGGTGTAGCGGGCAAGGCGGGCACGGGCAGCGAAAGAGCGGTTGGCGGGTACTGCGTGCCGGTGTGAATGGCTTGCAGACGCCTTCTGCGCCCCCTCGCGCTTCAGCCCGGGGCGACACGGTGGATCGCCAACGCGTCCCAGCGGTGCATCCTTGCGTCGGAGGGCGCACACACCAGACGCCCGACGGCGGAGGGAGGACCGGTCAGCGGGTGCTCGCCGCGCAGCGCGGCCTCGACGAACAGGCGCAGCCGTTCGGCACACCTGCGATAGAACCGCAGCTGAGTGCGGCGGCCGAACAGGCGCCATCCGATTAAGGTGATCCGGTCCAGAGTGGGCGCACCCTGCGAATGGCACGACACCACGAACAGCACCTCGCCGGTGTCCTGCCGCTTCACGACCTCGTAGGTGACCTGGCCGCGTTCCAGGTGGCCCTCCAGGGTCTCGTAGGCCCATCCCCAGACGCGGTCGGCGCTGTCGCGGGTCTCGTCCACCACCTCGGTGACGCGCACACCGCAGTAGAAGTGCATGCCGTGGAATCGCGCCTCCAGCAGCATGTCGCGGCCGAGCAGCGGTGCGGCCGGGTCGTAGAGCGCTCGCACGATCTCCGGCGGCGAGAACTCGTAGTCGCGGACCAGGCGGCAGGCCTGTTCCCACGAACCTCCCGGCTCCGGCGGGCCCGGACGCTCCGCGGGCAGCGCGGTGCGGTGGACGTCGATGTTCCAGGACGGTCGGCGTACCTCGTCGACCGAGTAATTCACGCGCGCGTCTGCGAGGTCCCGCCACACCTGTGTGGCGTCGAGCCGTCCGAAGACCCAGTCACCCAACGTTACTCGGACTTTCGAGCGAGTCGCCGATCAGCCACAGCGTCGGCGGCCACAGCCCCACGAAGAGCGCGCGCCGCTCGGCGTTCCCCCGTTGCTCCTGGTCGACGGTCTTCGCGCGTATCCACAAGGTCAAACACAGACCGACGGAGGCCAGCGAGGCGAGGTGCAGATGAGCACTCCGCACACCCGCACGGTGCAGGAGCCGGACCACCATGGGGGCCTCCGGGGTCGCTTGCTTGTACCAGTATTTCCATTTGTGTACCCGTTTGCGCGGGTATACACCTGATGATGATATTTCAGGCAGTTTCACCACTTCAGGGGGCGCGGATGACGCGACCACACTGCTCTCGGACACTCACCGTCCTCGCGCGGTGGCTTCTGGGCACAGGGTTGGTCACGTGGCGCTATCTGTGGGAGACGACGCCTCTGTACCGAGGCGGCGAGTGCCGGGGGGACGAGACGGACCTTCCACCGCAGCTGCCGGCCGAAGCGGTCGACAGCCGGGTGCAACTGCCGGAGCACGGCTGCGGCCCCCTGTTCCACCGCCTTTTCCGCGTGCGCATCGCCGATGCCGACATCGGTCCGGGCCGACTCATCGAATGGATCTGCTGCGATTTCAAGCGCTTCGTGCCCTCCGAGGTGGTCGACGTCCACACCGGTGAGCTCCGCGACCAAGGTCTGGACGTCGCGGACGAGCTACTCGTGGAGATGCCCGGACCCTGGAACGGACCCGTCAAGGTCGTCCACCGCGACGTCGACCGTCTGCACCTGGTGACCCTGCGCGATCACATGGAGGCCGGTCAGGTGCAGTTCCGGGCGCGCGAGGACGACGGCCTGCTGGTGTTCGAAATCGAGCTCTGGGCATGTCCCGGCAACCGCTTGGTCCACCTCCTGTACTCGCACCTGCGCCTGGCAAAGGAGATTCAGCTCAACATGTGGGTCCGGTTCTGCCTGTCCGCCGCCGCGGTGTCGGGGGGCCGACCGGTCGACGGGGTGCACATCTCCACCCGCTGGCTCGAATCGCCGGAAAGGACTCCGGTACGCCCGCTGGCCCCGGCAGGGAAGAGCGCTTCGGGCGAGGCGCCGAGCCAGGAGGCACCGCCGGCGGGAAGGGTCGGTGAGCCGGATGCGAGCCGGGAGCGCGGCAGGGACGGCAGGTGACGGCCGGCCCGCTCCAGGACCGGACCGTCGTGATCACCGGAGCCGCACGCGGGCTGGGAGCGGCGCTGGCGCACGAACTGGCCCGGCGCGGGGCGCGCCTGGCACTTCTCGGTCATGAGGGGCCCGAGCTGGACGCCTTGGCGGCATCCCTGCCCACCGCGGCGCTTGCGGTCGAAGTCGACGTCACCGACAACTTCGCGCTGGACGACGCGGCAGGCGAGGTCCGCGGCCACCTCGGTCGGCCGTCGGTGGTCGTGGCGAACGCGGGAATCGCCGAGGGAGGCCCATTCGCGACGTCTGACCCCGCCACATGGCGCCGTGTCATCGACGTGAACGTGACGGGCAGTGCCCACACGGCCCGGGCGTTCCTGCCCGATCTGACCGCGACGGCGGGCTACTTCCTGCAGGTGGCGTCGCTTGCGTCACTCGGAGCCACCCCGATGATGAGCGCCTACTGTGCCTCCAAGGCGGGTGTGGAAGCCTTCGCGCACGTCCTGCAGGCCGAGGTGGCGCACGAGGGGGTCGCGGTGGGCATCGCCTATCCCGCCTGGGCGGACACCGACATGATCCGCGAGGCCGAGGGCTTCGCGGCCCTGCACGAACTGCGCGTGCACATGCCCCCCGGCGTCCGGAACATCCATCCGCCCGACGCGGTCGCCGTCCGACTGGCGCGCGCCGTCGAGCGCCGCAGTACCGCTGTCTACATCCCGGGGTGGCTGCGTCTCGTCCAGCCCGTGCGCTGGGCCCTGCCACCCGTGGTACTACGGCTGGCCCGCCACGAGCTGCCCCGCTGGGACGCCGGGCGGCCGCTGCGTGCCACGGGCAGGCTGGGCGCCGGCGGACGGGCCGATCGTTCCGCGGGCGCACCGGACGGCGGCGGACCGGGCTGATCCCCTGCCCACGGCGCCGAACGGCAGCGGAAGCGTGCCGCGGTACTGAACTTGATTGAGTGATGTCGGTGCCATTCGCCTGACAGCTGGCCGTAAGCACCGATAGCCGTTGGGTGTGAGGTATGCGCAGGGCGGCGGGCTGACCGACGCCGAGAGGACCACGCGGGAGCGGTTACGGCTCCAGGCCGTGGAGCGTTTCGAGGGCGGGCAGAAGAACGCGGAGATTGCCGCTGCCCTGCGGATCAGCGTGCGGTCGGTCGAGCGGTGGCGCCGGGCCTGGCGCGAGGGCGGCGAGGCGGGAGTCCTGTCGAAGGGGTCGCAGGGAAGACCTCGACTCAGTGACGCCCAGATCGCCAGGCTGGAGCGGGAGTGGGAGCGTGGTCCACTGGCTCACGGCTGGGCGGACCAGCGGTGGACCCTGGCACGGATCAAGACGCTGATTGGCCGGCTCTTCCACGTCTCCTACATGGTCGAGGGCACCTGGCGGCTGCTGAAGCGCCACGGCTGGAGCTGGCAGCAGCCCACCAGGCGCGCGATCGAGCGCGATGACGACGCGGTCGAGGTGTGGAAGAAGGGAGACCTGGCCGCGGGTAAGAGCACCGCGGCGGAGCGCGGGGCCTGGATCGTTTTCGAGGACGAGGCCGGGCAGTCGATGACTCCGCCGCGCGCCAGGACCTGGGGTCGGATCGGCCTGACCCCGGTCGTGAGGGTGAGGGGCCGGGGCTCGGGGTGCGTGTCGATGGCGGGTATGGCCTGCTACAAGCCGGGCCAGCGGTCCCGGGCTGATCTACGCGATCCGCGGGTACCGCGGCCGCAAGGACGAGCCGAAGGGCTTTGGCTGGCGCGACTTCCGCGACCTCATCGTCCGCGCTCGCATCCAGCTCGGCGGACCGATCGTGCTGGTCTGGGACAACGTCCTCCTGCACCTGACGGTCGGCATGCGCGAGTTCATCGACGCGAACGCCGAGTGGCTCACCGTGTTCCAGTTGCCCACTTATGCCCCAAACCTCAACCCGACCGAGGGCGTCGGGTCGCTGGTCAAGCGTGACATCGGCAACCTCGCTGCGGCCGACCTCGGCCAGATCACCCGCGCGGTGAAGCGCAAACTGAAGATGCTGCAGTACCGACCGGAGGCCATCGACGACTGCCTCGCCGGAACCGACCTGGCCCTGGACCTGTGAGCGTAGGGTCGACGGACCCGAAATTGGGCGAAGCCCAAAGCTGCTGGTCGGCTACGGTGGCGGCATGACTGACAGCCTGCCCGAGGACGTAGCCGACGTGCTTGACCTCGTCCTGAACCCGGACGAGCCTATTCACGTCGTCCTCCGACGGCAGGTGCCCCAACTCAGGGTGCAATCCCGCTGTGAGTGCGGTTGCGGCACTGCCTACTTCGACCTTGACGCCGACGCGGTGGAGCCCGCGCCAACGGGCCCCGGCACCGTCGTGGCTGCCGACGTGCAGCTGTTCACCGAAACCGGCGAGTGCCCTGGCGAGGTCCTGGTCTTCGCGCAAGGCGGCTACCTCTCATGGCTGGAGGTCTGCTCTTGGAGCGATGACGTCGAGGTGAGTCTCGCCGCGGCGCGGCGCTGGCTACAGCCATCGTCCTGAACCCGAGCCGGTAACAGCCGGCGGTCTCGGACCCTGACGCCGTCACCACGAGCCGACCGACATCACGAGTTCAAGTTCAGTAGCGCGGCGTATCCGCACGGGCGGGCTCTGCGTCGCGGAATCGGCCGGAAACGCCCACGCTGGAAGAGCGGAAGCAGACCGTCGGCACAGGTGCCAAGGAGAGTCGCGGCATGGCGAAGAAACGTGATACGAAGAAGGAACTGAAGAAGGGCGATCACGTCACCTGGCGCAGTCACGGAAGCCAGGCCGAAGGCGAGGTGGAAAGAGAGATCACCGAACGGACCGAGGCCGCGGGCCGCACAGTGGACGCCTCTCCGGACGACCCGC
The DNA here is from genome assembly GCF_044750305.1 of Streptomyces sp. NPDC088810. NCBI lineage: Bacteria > Bacillati > Actinomycetota > Actinomycetes > Kitasatosporales > Streptomycetaceae > Streptomyces > Streptomyces sp. NPDC088810. The sequence goes on along the minus strand of NZ_JBIVJQ010000013.1, from coordinate 179,434 downwards.
AGTACGAGGTACGCAGCGAGAAGTCGGGCAGGACGGCGGTGCACAAGCCCTCCGCGCTGAAGAAGAAATGAGCCGACGTGAACGGCGACGAGCGCAAAGAGGTTGGTGAGGCGTTCCGTGAGCTGGTGAACATGGCACCGGCCGAACTGGAGAAGTGGCTCGCCTCCGACCAGTCACGCAGTGCAGGGCAGCACCAGGACGGAGGCGAGTCCACCGGACACGCCTCCGGCCGCCGGATCGTGCAGATCCTGCGGGCGAAGAAGGGCGACCTCTCGGACGACGACTACCTGCACATGCGCAAGGTCGTCGGATACATCCGCCGGCACCTGGCCCAGCGGCCCCCGGGCGACGTACGGGACACCAGATGGCGGCACTCCCTGATGAACTGGGGCCACGATCCACTGGCATGACGGCGGCCTGCCGGATCGGCACTGTGCCGACCCGGCTCCTCAGCGCAGCCGTGGGTCCATCTCCAGTAGTTGTTGGTCGGTGCGGTAGATGCCGCCGGCGAAGTGTTCGATCGCCGAGCGTAGGCGCATGGGGTCGGCTCCGTAGGTACTCAGCATTCCGAGGATCACGTAGCGCTGGTCGGGCAGACGTCGGTTGAGCCTCTTGTGGAACCCTGGCGGGCGCGGCGCGCCGGCCTTCAGCCGCACGATGAGCACATTGGAGATCAGTACCGTCCCCGGCGCCCTGCGCAGTACGCCCACCCGCTCGATGTCCTTCCACGGTACGTGAGCCGAATGCGTCCCGTGCTCGGTGCCCAATCCGTGGCTGTCGACGACAAGGTCGTAGTGGACACCTCTGCGCAGAAAGAGCAGGAGGAGGACCAGACCGACGAACAGGGCGATACCGCCGGCGGCGATCAAGGTCGCGAACCACCCCGCGAACAGCACGCCCACCGCGACGAGGACAGAGAGCAGCACGACGTACACGACGGTGTCGCGGCGGCGGTCGACCGACGGCTCGGGCGGCTGCTGACGGAAGCGGATCTCTCCCTCATGGCCGGTCGGTGGCTCTCCGTGCGGCTGGACGGGACCACGGACGAGGGCGAGGTTCCCGGCGGCGTCGACGGAGCGCCGCTGCGGCCGCGGCAGCCCCGCCTCCCGCAGCCTGGAGTCGATGTGCTGATGGATGCCGTCCAGGGTGAGCGGCTCCGCCTGGTTCAGAGCGTCCAACAGCGCGGCGGTGAAGGCGGTGTGACGCTGCCCGGGCGGTGCGTGTGAGGGTGCGGTGGCCGTGGTGGAGGTGAGGGTGTAGGTGCCACTCATGTCGAGCTGGGCCGACAACAGGCTGCCCGATTCAGTCATGGCGGCCACCGCGCGGCCGGAGAAGCAGCAGTCCAGCACCAGGACCCGCAGGCGGGCCCGGGCCCGGCCGAGGTGGCGCTTGACCAACTCGGCGGGGACACCGGTGAAGCCGACGTGACCGGGGTCCGTGGAGGACAGTGCGAGGTGCAGCAGCCCGTCCTCGTCGAGCAGTCCGTGTCCGGTGTAGTAGACGAGCAGCAGGTCGTCTGCCTCACCTGCGGCCTGGGCGAGTGCCATGCCGACGCTGCGGTGATCGGCCGGATCGGCCAGCACCCGGCAGTGTTCCGGCGGCAGGATGCCGTGTGTGTCCTGCGTGAGCGCGGAGCGAAGGTCCGCGAGGTTGGACTTCACGGCGGGAATCGCGGGCAGATCGATGTCGTCAAAGTCGCTGCACCCGATGAGGACCGCCCGGGAAGCGGCCCCGTCGGGAAAGCGCGGCGCGCTCTGCCCCACCCCTCCCCACCTTCCGGCAGCCGCCCGGCCGCCCTGATCAACGCCTGCGGATCACTTGTCCGGCGGACCTGCACGGCCGGCGCCATGATGAACATGCCAGCCCGCAACCGCCAGAGCAAGCCGTTCACCACCTGGCAGCGATCCCGCCACGGCCGTGAAGTTCCGGCTCGATCCCCATGACCCCTCCTGCCGTCTCGGACATCGAAGCTTCGCAGAGAGCATGTGTCGGACCCGGCCTGGGACGCCTCACCCGGGTGGGCCGACTCGGAAGCGTCCGTCGTGGGGAGGCACTCCACATGCCTGTGATCTTCTTCGACGTCGGGGCGACGCTGGCGGACGCCCGTGTGGGACCCGACGGCTCTCTGACACTGCGCCCCCGACCGCGCGTCATGGCCGTGCTCGACGCCCTCCGAGACGTACGCACCGGCATCATCTCCGACCCCGGACCGGGCGACGATGCCGCGTCACGTGCCGCGGCCGCACTGCGTGCGGCGTTCCCCGGGCGGTTCACGGACGAGGCACTGGTGCACTGGGGGGCGAAGGACGGTCGCGAGATCTTCGACCGCGCGATCGCCGGCGCGGGGGAAGCCACGGTAGGCGACTGTGTCTTCGTGGGCGAAGACGCCCGGGAGCGCGCGTTCGCCCGCGAGGCGGGGATGCGCACGGCGGCCGACCCGGTGTTCGCGCGCGCCGCGACGGAGAACCGTCCCGTGCACCGGGCGCGGATCGAGCTGCCGGACGGCCGGGGCCTGCCCGAGCTGACCACAGCCGTGAACGACACGGAGGCCGTCGTGGTGCGGAGCGTCTCCGAACGGCTCGTGCTCACGATGGTGACCGCGCGGGGCGCCGAAGCGCTCGAACGCGCCGGTTTCCCGGTGGACTTGCAGGAACCGGTGGACGGCACACCGATGGACGACGCCGAGCGCCGGGCGTCCGAAAAGTTCATCAGTGATCTGCTGGCGCGGGGCGAGGCGGTGTACGAGGGCGAGGAGCCCACGCCGCGTACCACGCACATCGTCACGTGCGAGGACGACGGACGGCTCACCGTCCGCCGCCTGCGCTTCCGTTGACCCGGTGGAGCAGTCAGTCGAAGCACCGCCGGACCAGGGCCAGACCCTCACCGGTCGTGCTCCGGGTGATCTCGTGGGTCTTCAGCCGGGAGGGGCTGTCGTCGACGATCGCCGTGGCGGTCCGGTTCTCCTCGGGCACGTGGACGCGGCCCCGCCGGAAGAGGTCCTCGAGGTACGACGTGGCGACCTGCTCGGGGTCGGCGGGCCGCACCGAGCCGCCTGCGGGGTCGGAACTCGCGATGCCGAAGCGTCGTTCCTGTGCGGGGGCGGACAGGGTGAGGGGCTGGGTGATGCCGTACATCGCCCCGTGGACCGTGACGGCCGTCAGCCCCTCCTCCTCGCTGCCGCCCGGCGTCGCCTCCGCCATACCGGCGCCCCGGCGAGCCACCTCCGGCTCCGTGATGGCCGTGGCGGCCTCCAGGGAGAGGATGCCGTGGCGGACGAACGCCGAGCGCAGGGTCGGGCCGTACGTGCCGCCGTTGCGGCGCTGGTCCGCGGCGATCATGTGACCCGCCACCTGCGCGTAGTACGCGGACACCACGGGCGCGGCCACGACGGCGTCCACCAGCAGCTGTCCCGCGATCTCGGCCGCCCTGGCCAGGCCGGCCTGGTCCTGCAGGTCCTGCTGGCGGAAGATCCCGGCGACGATCTTCAGGAACGCGCCGCTGAACACCCGGGAGAACGAGTGCGGCTCGCTGGACAGCGTGTTCGCGGGCCCGCTGGGCGGCAGATGGACCGGGTCGCGGTAGAAGAAGTTGTTCGACATGTTGCGCAGGCAGTCCGGGTCGACCGCGTTCGGGTGTCCCTGCCGGATCGCGGCGCCCAGTTGCTCGGCCATCCTCGACACCCGCGAGGACAGCTCCAGGTCGCTCTGTGTCTCGGCCAGCACCGCGATCCGCAGCTGTTCCAGCCGGAGCGAGGTCAGCAGTGCGCTGATGTCGCCGAAGGCTTCGTGCAGGGCGGCCGTCTCCGCGCTCGCGGCGTGGAACAGCTGGGGGCGCAGGGCGTCGAGGACCGCGTGCCCCGTCTCGTGCGCGACGACCTCGGGACTCTCGCAGGCGGCGACGGTGACCCCGGCCACCGTGCTGCGGAAGAACCACAGGCCCTTGCGGTCGTAGTAGGCGTTGAGGTCGACTCCCGCGTTGAGGTGCGTGGTGAGGGCGCGGCCGACCGTCGTGTGCCACTGGGTTCCGGTGGGAACCAGCGGACCCCAGGTCTGGGCGGCCCTGCTGAGGGCATCGGCCGCCACCCAGTAGCGGAACGCCTCGGTGCCCGGCCCGGCACCGTCAGGCTGCGGCGCGTTGTCCGCGATGGCCATCGGGAACGGCTGCGTGTCGAGCTGGGGGACGGGATGCGGTACGGGCATGTTGACCCGGGGAGGAAATCCGGGGTCGTCCTCGTACACGAGAACCGTCGGGATCGTTGCTGTCTGTTGCTGCACCGTCATGGTGGCTCCCTGAGAGGGGAGAGGTTGCAGATGATGGAAGTTGACGGGGAAACTGTCGCCAGGAGCCCGTCGTGTTCAGTACGAGGCCGTGGCCGCCCGGCGTCAATTCGAACAAGGCGGGTGGGCCCCTCCGGTCGGTGGGCCGTGGCGGCCGAACAGGCGGCTGTCCAGGGCCCTGGCCGGTGCGCACCCCCACAGGATCGGGCGAATGACATGACGGCCGGACGGGTGACGGCGCGAGCATGAGCCGCGTACGGCCACCAGATGATCCCTCGCCCTCACCTGCTCCACGGCGTGAGCGGGCACGCCCGGCCGACGCCGGCCGTCGAACGCGCATGCCATCTGATGGCGAGTGGAACGGACCCGCCGCGGGCATCCACCCCGACCTCTGGCCTGCTGCCCGTTACCTCGTCGTGGACGGGAGGGATGCCGATGGCGCAGGTCCACTCGCTGGCTGACCGTTGACCGGTGAGTGGAAATCGCCGGCGGGTGCAGTCCGCGCGAACACTGCCGGATGATGGGGGTTGGACCAGACCGTCGGCGCCATGGGCGTCACCCCCGGGCGCGGGTCGTCGGCCCGACATCTGGGCGGGCGGGAGGTCACGTCTCCGGCACCCTGCCGCCGGAGACCATTCGAGTGCCTGGCATGTGGCCTGGGCGGGGTGCGCCCTGGGCACCAGTGCGTGCCCGCGGCCGACCCACCGGACTGGGCAGTGCCCCTTCCACGCGCCCTCGGCTTACCGGGTGCCGTGCCACGCGCACCGGCCCCCGGATCGCCAGCCGCGCCATGGGCACATCGGTTGCTGCCGTGGCCAGGGCGCCGGTGACCACGCCGCCAAGGCATACAAATGCCCACCCGCCGTAGCAGGGAAAGAGCCTGGGACCGGATGGCCCACGTCTTGGCTGATCTTGACCTGCGCAGGTGCCTCGCTCGACGGTCTGCCCCCCGCCATGTCCGCGTACGTCACGCCGCCGAGTTTCGAACGTGGCCGTTCGTCCCACTCACCGGCCGGTCTGGAACAGCGCGAGCTGGTCCTTGACCCAGGGGTCGAACACCGCGAGCCGCTGCTTGGACGACGGGTAGAAGGTCGCCAGCTGGTCCTCGATCCACGGGTCCGTGGGCTGCCGGGCGGCAGGGTGGCGGTCGGGGGAGTGCTGAGCGCCCCCCGGTACGCCGACGGCCGGATGGTGCTCGGGCGTCTGGGCCGTGGTCGCCGTCGCGGGACCGCTGCCGATCGCCAGGGCGCTTGCGGCGAGCACCGTGGAAGCGCCGATGATCGCGATCCGTCCAGTCATCTGCATGATCTTCTCCTTCTTGCCGGACCGCGTCGCCCTGTCCGTCTCGGTGGGACGACGCGTGACACGTGTTCCGGCAGTGGTGCGGTCACGGCCAGACGGCGCGCCTACCCGTCCGCATGCCCCGCACACTCACGACACTGCAGGCATCGGAGTCCTGTCCGCATTGCGTCACCAGCGGTAGCGACGGCTCACCCTGTGTTAGGCCCTCGATGGCCTGACCGGCCTTGACACCCCACTGGCGGGCAAGGCCGCGAGCAGCCGGTCCACGTTCTCGGTGCCGGTGACGACCTTGGCCGGCCGCACGCAGGCGAGACGGGACCGCCGTCGGCTACCCGGCCGCACCCGTACCGGTGCGGCGCCGGCTCGCGTCCGTGTCGGTGGGGCCGGTGACCGGCGCCTGGGCCAGGTCCTCGACCGCGCGGTCGGCCAGCCGGCGCAGGGCGGGTGTCCTGGCCGCCTGGCCCACGGCGAAACATCGGGCGCCCGCGCGCCGGCCTGCCTGCAGGCCCGCTGCAGAGTCCTCGAAGACCACCGCTTCGCCGGGTGCGACGCCCAGCCGCCGGCAGGCGAGCAGATAACCCTCGGGGTCCGGTTTGCCGTGGGTGACGTCCTCCGCGCTCACCACGGTGGTGAAGTGGCCGGCGATGCCGCACCGCGTCAGGTGGTCGTCCGCGTAGGTACGGCCACCGGACGTGACGACGGCCAGCGCCACCCCGTGCCGGCGCAGGCGCTTCAGAAGCCGGTCGGCGCCGGGGACCAGCCGGACGGGAGGCAGGTCCGGTTCGCCGTTCAGCGCGGTGAGTTCCTGTCTCACCTGGTCCGCAGTGGCGTGCCTGCCGAACCGTGGGAGGTGCTCCTCGATCACCTCCCTGCTGCGCCGCCCGCTGAAGCCGGCGAGCATGTCCTCCCCGCACTCGATGCCGTGGCCGGCGAAGAGCCGTCGCCACAGTGCCCGGCTCCTGGGTTCGGAATCGATCAGTGTGCCGTCGAGGTCGAAGAGGGCGGCTCTCGCCGTGACGGGTGTGCCGGCGTCACCGTGGGCGGACATGGGGCTCCCTGGGCCGTCTTCGGCTCCGGGGAGGGGCCCGGAGCCGGGTGCGAACTCGGTTTCCTGTTTGGTGTGGTGCTTGCTCTTGTACTCGGTCCTGTGTTCCCCCTTGCCCCGTGGAGAAGCGGGAAGGGTCAGGGAGTTGGGGCGGGCGTGCGGTGGAGGACCGTCTCCTCCAGCGCCTGCACCGCTTCCGTCGCCCCGCCGTGACGGCGCAGCAGATCCCCGAGACGGGCCGCACGCCGAGCAGCCTTCCCGTCGAGCAGGGCGTGTGCCGCCTGCACCAGGTCGTCGGCGGTGGGCTCGTCGAGGAGCGTGCGCGCCGCGCCGTGTGCCTGGAGCGTTCCGAGGTTGTAGATGGGTTCGGGGCTGCGGCCCGGGGTGCCGATGACGGGTACGCCCGCCAGCAGCGCGGCCATCAGCGCGTTCTGGCCGCCCCGGGTGATCAGCAGGTCGGTGTCGCTGAGCAGGCGGGTCATCCCGGGTGTCGGCGCGACGACGATGTTGTCCTGCTGGAACGGGACCGCTCGCCCGGCGACGCTCGGCTCGCGAGCGGCGACGACGACGCTGAACTCCGGGCCGGGAAAGGCCTTGCCGACCACCGGCAGGAACTCGGCGAGCTTGACCGCGCCGAAGCTGAGGTAGACCAGGATCCGCGTGGTGCCCGCCGGGTAGGAGGGCGCCGGTGCCAGCTCCAGGGAGGGGAACAGCACGGGTCCGACGTAACGGGTGCGCGGTACCGCGCCGAGCGCCGGTTCCAGGATCTCCGCGGTCGGCGCGATGTTGAGGGCGGCCCGGTGGTGCAGCAGTTCCTCCAGCGGCATCGGGGGCAGGCCGTGCCGTTCGCACAGGCTCGCGTAGGTCGCCTCCACTTCCTCCAGTCGGCCGGGAGAGCGCGGGGGCCCGGTGAAGAGGGACAGGTTGGGGCTGGAGATGGTGCAGGCGAAGGGGATGCCGGTCAGGTGCGCGGCGATGGGCACGGTGGGCTGCATCTCGGTGACCACGATGTCGGGGGCGAACGTGCGGTAGGCGTCCAGCTCCGCGGCGATCGCCCGGTCCGCGTAGTCCGGCTGGGCCATGCCCCGGATGAGGACGGCCTCGGTGAAGCCGTCGGCCTCCCCGGTGCCCACCAGCTCGGGGGGCCGTACGGGCGCGGGAGCCGGGAACCGCGGACCGAGTGCCAGCTCGTCCATCAGCGGGTAGCCCTCGGGGGCGAGGAAGGCGACCTGATGACCGCGCATGACGGCGGCTTGGGCCATGGCGAGGCATCGGGTGATGGCTCCGATGCCGAGGGCGCCGCCGAGGGGTTCGAAGAGGATCTTCACGGGTGGCCTTTCTCCGAGGGGTCCGAGGGGTCCGAGGGGTCCGAGGTGGTGTCCGATGGGGTGGTGCCCGACGGGGTGCCGGCAGGGCGGGAGGGAGCGTTCCGCACCGGGGCGGGTGCCGGGCAGGTCCCCTGGGCACGGCGGCCCGTCAGCAGGACACGGCCCACTGCCGCGGCGGCCACCTGGCAGGCGGCGGTGCCCAGCAGCAGGGGCGCGGCTCCCAGACCGCTGAGGGCGCCGGCCGCGGCTGCCCCGGCGGCGGCGAAGGTGCTCTTGAGTCCGGCGCCGAGGGTGAAGACCTGGGTGCGGACGGCCGCGGGCGCGTACCGTTCGCGGCTGGCCAGCAGCGCGCTGAACAGAGGGCCGGTACAGAATCCGGCGGCGGCGAACAGGACCGTGGCCACCAGGACGTGGCCCGACCAGGGCACCGCGGCGAGCGGGAAAGCCGTGCCCAGAAGGCCCCAGAGGACCACGCGCTCCGGCCGTTCCTCGCCCACGGGGCGGTAGGCGTAGCCCAGCGACCCGGCCAGGGCACCCGCGGCGAACGCGGTCATCAGGCCGCCCGTCGCCCAGGGGGCGTCGTACCGGCGGGCGAGCAGCACGCTCACGACGGGCAGCGCCCCGACGCCCAGCTGGCCCAGGCTGCTCGCCCAGGTGACCGACCGGAGCGGGCGGTCGCGGACGAGTACGGCCGCCCCGCTCAGCAGGCCGGCAGGCCGGGGCCGGGCCCCGCGCCCCCGCATCCCGGCCCTGGGCCGCAGCCGCAGCGAGAACAGCAGCAGGCCGCCCGCCGTCGCTCCGGCGCCCAGCACGGCCAGGGCGAGGGCGGCACTCGTCGCCGTACCCAGGGCGGCGGCAGCAGCGGGCCCGCAGATGCCGGCCAGGTTGTAGGAGACGGCGTCGGCGCTGAACGCCCGGGTGAGCCGGTCCTTGGGCAGCAACTCCCCGAGCAGGCTGGTCAGTCCACCGGTGAGGAGGGGTGCGACGCATCCCGCGGCGGCGGCCAGTGCGAGGACCACGAGATCGCCGGTCCTGCCCACCAGGGCGGCGAGCGCGGCGAGCGCCACGCCGTACAGGGCGACCCCGCCGCCGTGGAAGAGGCGGCGCCGTCTCACCGCGTCGGCCAGGGCCCCGGCAACCGGCGCCGCCGCGACGTGCGGGACCATCAGCGCGGCCACCAGCGCGCCGCCCAGCGCCGGGCTGTCGGCACGCTGTGCGGCCAGCATGACGAGCGCGACGCGGGCCCCCTCGTCGGCCGTGCGGGCCAGGGCGGCGGCCGTGAGGTAGACGGGCAGTGCCGGGGGGCCGCCCGTGCGCGGTGCGGATTCGGTGACGTCGGTCATGGGCGCAGGACGTGCTGCCGGTGACGGTACAGCACGGTGGGCTCGGTGTTCTCCGTGCGCAGCCAGGTCACGGCGCCGGCCACGATCGTGTGGTCGAGGAGGGGAACCGCCTCGCTGACCTCGCACACCGCGGTGAGGGTGGACCGGGTCAGTACGGGGGCTCCGTGGGCGAGGGACCAGGTGACGCCCTCGAAGCGTTCGTGCGGTGCGGCGGTGGCGAAGCGCTGGGCGAGGTGCCGGTCGGGCCAGGCCAGCACGTTGACGGCGAAGGTCCCGGCCTCCGTGACCGCGGCGAGGGTACGGCTGCCGGTCGTCAGGGAGACGAGCAGGCTCGGGGGATCCAGCGACAGCGACATGACGGCGTTCGCCGTGCAGCCGGCCGGAGCGCCCGATCGCACGGCCGTGACGACCGAGACGCCCGTGGGCAGCAGCGAGATGGCGTCCCGGTAGGCGTCGGGCGCGACGGGCGCGGTGCGGGCCGGAACGGAACCGGGTGCCGACCGCAGAGTGGCGTGGGCCGGTGCGGGTGCGGCCGGCGGAGTGGTGCGGGTGGTCATGAGCGGCTCGCCTCCTGGTGGGGCCGTGCGGTGAGACGGGAGGTGACCGCCCGTCGGTCGATCTTGCCGTTGGCGTTGAGCGGCAGCTCGTCCCAGCGCGTGACGCTGCGGGGGACCATGTAGGCGGGCAGTTCCGCGTGCAGGGCGCGCACGAGGTCGTCCGCAGACGCGGTGCCCGTGCACACCGCTTCGATCACGAGGTCGCCGCCCGGCCCCTCCACGGTGACCGCGACGGCGTCGTGGACCCCGGGCTGCCCGCGCAGCGCGGCCTCCACCTCGCCGAGTTCCACCCGGTAACCGCGCACCTTGACCTGCTGGTCCAGCCGGCCGAGATGCACGAGGTTCCCCTCGGCCCGGGTCACCCGGTCGCCCGTGCGGTACCAGTGCTCCTCCCCGGGACCCTCCGCGGCGGACACGGGAACGGCGCGGTCACCGTCGAAGGAGGCGAAGCGCCCGGTGTTGTCGGCGGGGTCGAGATAACCGGGAAAGCGCTGGGGTCCCCGTACCAGCAGTTCACCGGTCGTGGCCGGCCGGCCCGACTCGTCCACCACCAGGTGTTCGAGGGCGGGATGGACGGTGCCGATCGGCACGGTGCCGTTGGCGGTGGCCGGCCGGGCCGCCGGGTCGCGGGGCTGGACGTAGGCCGCGCAGCTGATGGTCAGTTCGGTGGGCCCGTACAGGTTGGCCAGGGTGCTGCCGGGGGCGGCGGTGGCCCACGCATCGGCCTGCTGGAGGGTGAGCGGTTCCCCGCAGAACAGGCTCCAGCGCAGGTCGGGCAGGGCCCCGGGGCGCAGACTGCGCATGCGCTTGGCGTAGGAGACCAGGGACGGCACCGAGAACCAGTGGGTGAGCCGACGGTCGGCCGCCCACCGGACGGGGGCGAACAGGTCCTGCTGCGTGGGTACCACCAGGGTGGCGCCGCCGGCCCAGGCGGCGAACATGTCGAACACCGACAGGTCGAAGGTGAGGTCGAACGTCTGCGACAGCCGGCTGCCCGGTTGCGGGGCGTACTGCTCCCGTACGTGGGCGAGGTAGGTGCACACGTTGCGATGGGTGATGGGGACGCCCTTGGGGACCCCGGTCGAGCCGGACGTGAACAGGACGTAGGCGGTGTCCTGCGGGTGCGGGTCGCCGCGGGGCGGTTCGGCTGCACCGGCGGCGGGGCTCACCCTGTCCAGCGGGAAGGACGGGACGTCGCCGGCCCGGACCGAGGGGTCGTCGGTGAGCAGGACGTCGAGGCCCGCGGCCGCGGCGATGCGGGCATTGCGCTCACGCGGCGCGGCGGGCGCGAGGGGCACGACCGCCGTCCCGAGCCGCTGCAGCGCGAGGTAGGCAGCATAGCTGCGGACACTCCGGGTCGCGGCGAGCCCGGCGGTGCGGGGCACGGTGCCCTGCGCGGCCACGAGGGAGCCGGCGATCCGTCCGGCGAGGTCCCGCAGTTCCCGGTAGGTCAGGTGGTCGGTGCCCACCTCCAGCGCGGTGTGGTCGCCGTATCGGGCCGCACTCGCCTCGAACCAGGCGTACAGCGTTGCGTGCACGATCATCCTTTCCGTACGTGGGGGGCGTGGGCCGGCGGAGGGGCGAGGACGGCCGGGGCGGGAGCGAGCCGGGCGGGTACCGTCGGGCCGGGAGCGGCCGGGTCGAAGAAGGCACAGCTGAGAGGCGTGTCCGACTGACCGCGGAAGCTGAACCACCGGTATTCGCGCCATCGGCCCCGGGTGCGGCCGGCCGGCACGTCGATGGTCCAGGGGCGGCCGGACAGGCCACTGCCGGCGGCCTTCACGCAGGCTTCCTGCACGCTCCACACCCAGGCCAGCTCGCGGGCCCGCTGTGCGGGCAGCAGCCGGTCGAGGGAGGGCGCGTGCCGGCCCAGGCAGCGGCGCACCATGCCGGGGGCCGCCGCGAGGGGGGCGTGCTGCACGTCCACGCCCACCGGTCCGCGCAGGGCGAGCGCCGCGGCGACCGTCCCGTCGTCGTGGGAGACGCTGATGCCCGCCTCCGGGTGGCCGGCCAGCCAGGGCTTGCCGCGCGGGTCGGTGACCACGGGGGCGTCGGCGAGTTCCGGTCGCGCGAGGCGCAGCAGTTCCCGCAGGGCCGCCCGGCCGGCCAGCCGTTCGGCGGCCCGCGCCGGCGGCAGTCCGTCCGCCGCCGTGCGGTCCGCCGGTGCGGGGCGCAGCCCGGTCCAGCGCTGCCGGGGGCCGATGAGGACCCAGACGTCCGGGGCGGGGCTGAGTACCGTCACGGGACCGGCCCAGGGCCGTCGAGCAGGACGTCCGCGGCGTCGGCGACGTGCGCCAGCATCAGTTCGGTGGCCCCGCCGCCCAGGCCGAGGACCGCCGCCTCCGCCCGGACGTGGTGCGCGCCGCCGGCGGTCATCCCGTCCGCGCCCTGCAGCTGCGCGCAGCGGCTGAGGACGTCGTCGGCGGTCTGGCCCACGGCCGCCTTCAGCAGCGCGGCGGCGTTCAGGTCGGGTCTGCCGTCGGCGGTCCGGACGGTCGCCTCCACCAGGGCACGCAGCTGTTCCGTCCGTACCAGGCAGGCGGCGAAGTCCTGCCGGATCGCGGCGTTGTGCCACAGCGTTCCCTCCCCGGCCGGCCGGGCCGTCAGGTGCCGGCGGGTGGCGGTCAGGGTGCGGCGCAGCAGGGCCACCGCCCACTGGGCGCCGGCGAGCCGTTCGGTGGCCATGTGCCGGGCGAAGGAGGCCATCGCCCGGCCCGGCCGGCCGACCAGGTGGTCCACGTCGAGCCGGACGTCGTCCAGGCGGACGTGCCCGAGAGCCGCGGAGGCCAGCAGCCCTCCGGTGTCGGCGGGCTCGATCCGCACGCCGGCGGCGGAGGCCGGTACGAGGACCCACGTGAAGCTGGTGAAGTGCCGTCCCGGCCGGTGCCGGGCCAGGACCAGGAGGTGGTCGGCCGAACCCGCTCCGGAGACCCACCGTTTGCCCCCGTTCAGGTGCAGTGTCCGTTCGTCCCACCGCACCTCGGTGCCCAGCGCGGTGAGTTCGGAACCCGGCGCCGCGGAGTCGGTCGCGGCCAGCGCCACGGTCGCCCGCCCGTCCAGCACCCGCTCCCGCAGCGCGGTGCAGGCCCGGGTGGTGCCGGTGCACAGCAACGGCAGTGCGCTGGCTGCCTGGACGAGCACGGTGAGCGTGACGCCGTTGTCCCCCCGCTCGTCCACGGCGTGCAGCAGCGCGCCGAGCCGCGCCGGGTCGACGGTCGCGCCGCCCGTGTCCGTGTCCCGGTACAGGCCGCGCAGCACGCCGTGGTCCCCGAGGGCCTCCCACACCGTACGGGCGTCACCGCCCTCGGTGACCTGGTCGAGGGCCCGGGCCAGCACGGTACGGAATCCGTCGTCCACGGGATCGCGTCGCGCGTGGTGCCGGCCGGGCGGGCGGAGGGCGGTCTGCTCAGGCAAAGGTCACCTCCGGGTCCAGGAGGGCGAGTTTGCCGTCGGCCAGGTGCAGCCGGTCGTTGTGGTAGTTCAAGCTCGCCGAGCGCAGGTCCCGCAGGGCCTGTTCCAGTCGCGTGGGGGAGTTCTTCAGGTAGCCGTGGCGCATACCGACCGCTTCGATCAGGTCGTCCACGGCCCGGCGGCACTCCTCCGAGGCGGTGATCTTCAGGGCGTTCAGCTGCAACTGCACCGCGGGCCGGCTGAGGTCCTCGGCCTGCTCGACCGTCGTCCGGGTCTGGGTCAGCAGCGCATGCACCTGGTCCAGCCGGCGGCGGGCCTGGGACAGTCTGCCGAGCAGCAGTTCCGACCGCAGGTCCGTCCGAGCCCGGCCGGCGGGTGAGCGCAGCAGGTGCAGCACCCGGGACAGGGCGCCGGCGGCGGTGCCGAGCCAGGCCGCGGACCAGCCGAGGTGGGCCATGGGGGCGAAGGTGGAGGTCATGACCGTCCTGAAGTCGCCCGCCTCGCCGACGACCCGGTCCTCGGGCACGCGGCCCGTCAGCCGCAGCGGCAGGCTGTGGCTGGCGCGCATTCCCATGGCCTGCCAGTCCCCCTGCGCGGCGACGTCCAGTTCCTCGCGGTCGGCGTAGACGAGACTGACCTGTGCCGGGGAAGCCGCGTCGGGGGCGAGCATGGTGATCAGGAAGCCGTCGGCGTGGGCGCCGCCGGTGACGATCGGGGCGAAGCGGTCGACAACGAGCGCGCCGTCCGAGGCCGCCAGGGGTGACTGGGCGCTCAGCAGGTGGCCGCCGGTCGCCGCCTCGGTGGTCACCGACGCCAGGTAGCGCCGGCCGGCGGCGATCTCCGGCAGCAGCCGGTCGCGGAGGGCCGGGCGGGCGTGCCGTACGATCGCGGCCACCTGCTGGCAGTGCATGGCGAAGATCATGGCGACGGACATGTCGGCGCGGCCGAGGTCCGTGCTCACCTGCACCATGTCGGCGATGTCTCCGCCGAGTCCGCCGTGGGCGGCGGGCACCATCAGTCCGAGCAGCCCGGTGCGGCGCAGCTCGTCCAGCGCCTGGGACGGGAAGGCGGACTCCGTGTCGGCCCGTGCCGCGTGTTCGGCGGCGACGGCCGCGACGCGTGCCGCTGGTTCGGCGAAGCGGTGCCGGCGCCGGGCGCGCGCGGAGGCCGTGTCCGCATCCGTGCGGGTGGTCGCCCCGATGTCGGGGTCCGTGAGCAGCGAGGTGGTCATGCGGCGCTCACCGGTACCCCGCCGGAGCCGTTGTCCTGGGCGGTCAGCGCTGCCTGCACTTCCTTCCAGAGGTTGCCGGCAGTCGCAAAGGTCGTGTCGTTCATCGCGTCGTCCGGGAGGGCGACCCCGAAGGCGTCCTCGATGGCGAACAGCACCTCGATGGCCTGCATGGAGTCGAGGCCCAGGGCCCGCAGGTCGGAGTCGGGGCCGATCGGCTCGCCGTTGTGGAACCTGAGGTAGGGGGTGAGTACGTCGATGAAACGCTGGTCCATGCCGTGCTCCTCAGTCAGCGGTGCGGGTCAGGGTCAAGTGGCTGATGTGCGGCGCCTGCCGGGGCCGTTCGCTGTCGTGGACGACCTCCGCCGGCAGCGGATGCCCTAGGAATGCGACGAGGCTGGCGTACAGGCCGTAGGCCCCGGTGTTGGGTACGGCGACGCGGTCTCCGGGCCGGAGTGCGGGCAGTTCGGCGCTGCGGGCCCACACGTCCAGCGGGGTGCACAGCGGCCCGGTGACGAGCGCGCTGAGCGAGCCGCCGCGGTCGGTCGCCGGGTCGGCGACGAGGTGCGGTTGCAGCGGCGGCAGCCGGCGCAGTCCCGACATCCCGCCCAGGTGGTTGATGCCGGACTCCAGGACGACGACGTCCCGGCCGTGCGAGCGCTTGACGTCGAGCACCGAGGTGACCAGGGTCCCGGCGGTGCCGACGAGATAGCGGCCGGACTCGAACACCACCTCCGTCGCGCCGGTGCGCCGGCCGGGCACCTCCGCGTCGAGCAGGGCCGTCAGCCGCGGCCGCAGCGCGGACAGGTCCACGGTGTCCCCGGCCGAGGCGAACGGGGCGCCGAACCCGCCGCCCAGGTCGAGGACGTCGAGCCGCATGCCGTGCGGTGCCAGGGCCTCGGTGAGGCGGCGGGCCGTGCGCACCGACCGGGTGAACTGCCCCAGCAGGTCGTCGGCGCGCGTCAGGTTCGTCCCCATGTACAGGTGCAGTCCCACCACGTCGGTGTGGGCACGCCGGCCGAAGCGCTCCGGCTCGTCGAGGATCCAGGAGGTGTCCGCGCCGAACTGGGACGGCACACCGGTCATCGCCAGCCCCTGCCCGGGGACGGGCTGGTCGTCGTTGACCCGCAGCAGCGCCCGGGCGCGCACCGCCCGTTCCGCCGCGAGACGGTCCAGCTGGTCCAGGGCGTGCGGGGTGTCGACCGAGAAGAGAAGGACGCCCCGGTCGAGGGCCTCGGCCAGTTCCGCGTCGCGTTTGCCGGGACCGGTGTAGAGGATCTCCGCCGCCGGCCATCCCGCCTCGACGGCGGCGCGCAGTTCGCCGGTGGAGCAGACCTCGGCGCGGGCACCGCAGCGGCACAGCTCCGCCAGCAGCAGGGGGTGCGGGTTGGCCTTGAGCGAGTAGTACAGGCCGCTCTCCTGCGGCAACGCGGCCCGCAGCAGGGCATGGTTGCGGCGGACGGCCGCCAGGTCGTAGACGTAGGCCGGGGTGGGTGCCGCGGTGAGCACCTGCGCCGGCAGCACGGGGGCGGGGGACTCAACCGGCATGGGCGTGCCCTTCCGCGCGGAGGGCCGCGGCCAGGCCGTCGCGATCGACCTTGCCGTTTCCGGTCAGCGGCAGCGCGTCGAGGACGACGCACCGTGCGGGGATCTTGAAGTCCTCGATCTCCTCGCGCAAGGCGAGGAGGACCTCCTCGGGCCGGACGGCCCCGGTGACGAAGAGCGTGACGGGCCGGTCCTGCGCCGGCGGCAGCACTGCCGCGCTCTCCACCCCGGCCGTCCGCCGCGCCGCCGCTTCCACCTCGCCGGCGCTGACCCGGAAGCCGTTCGCCTTGTACAGGTCGTCCCGGCGGCCGGTGAAGTACAAGTAGCCCTGGTCGTCGAGCCAGCCGTAGTCACCGGTGCGCAGCTGCGGGAACAGTCCGTCGGCGCGGAAGAAACGCTGCGCGGTCGCCTCCGGCCGGCGCCAGTAGCCGCTCATCACATGCGGGCCGCGTACGACGATCTCGCCGGTCTCGCCGGGAGGACAGCGCCGTCCTTCCTCGTCGATCACGAAGACCTCGGTCCCGGGCAGGGCCCTGCCGCTGGAGCCGGGCCGCTCCAGATCCCCGTCGGCGGGCATGATGGTGGCGCGTTTGCACTCGGTCAGCCCGAACATCAGGTGCACCCGCAGCCGCGGCAGGGCCGCCCTCAGGTCGTCCAGCGTCTGCTGGGGCATCGCCGCGCCGGTGTTGGTGAGCATCCGCAGCGTCTGCGGGGCGCGGCCCGGGCGGCGCCGCAGCAGCGCGGCCAGGCCCTCGGCCAGGGACGGCACGGCCGGGAGGATCGTGGCGCCGCAGCTGGTCAGCCGGGTCACCAGCGCCGGTCCGGCGTCGCCCGGCGTGGCCAGGTGCAGGTGCGATCCGCCCAGCACGCTGAGGAAGATCTGGTACAGCCCGTAGTCGAAGGACAGCGGGAGGGGGCTGTAGACGACGTCGTCGCCGTCGTAGCGCAGCACCTGCTGAATGGCCTGGGCCGCGAACACCATCTGCTGGTGGGTGCTGACCACGGCCTTCGGCAGCGAGGTCGTGCCGGATGTGTAGATCATGCAGACCGGGTCGACCGCGAGGGGCGGGGTGACCGGCTCCGGTACCACGCCGTGCCGGGAGCCGAGCAGGGCGGTGACGTCGGGGCTGCTGATGGTGCGTACGCCCTTGCGCGAGGCGATGTCCAGGGACGGAAGTGTGTCGGAGAAGAAGAGGGCCGGTTCGCTGTCGTCCAGGATGTGCTCCAGCTGCGACCCGCGCACCTGCTCGTGGATCAGGGAGAACACCGCGCCGATCCGTGCGGCGGCGAACACCAGCACGGGCAGCAGGGGGCTCAGCCGGGCGTCGAGCAGTAAGCGGTCGCCTCGGTCCAGGCCCGCCGACCGGAGCCACTGCGCCGCGTGCCTGCTCGCGCGGGCCAGCTCCGCGTAGCCGAGCGTGTGCTCCGCGACGGTGAACGCGGGGGCGTGCGGCCGGCGTTCGGCCGCGTGGTCGAGGAGGTCGTGGAGCAGAGCCGGGGGCGGTGACTGGGGGCTCATCGTGTCCTCTCCGCTTGTGCGGTGGCCAGGGTCGGGGAGGCCGGGGTCGCCCGCTCGACGGCCCGGTGGAGGTCGTCGACGCGGCGCAGGTTCTCTGGGACCAGGTCGTCGGCGCGGAACTCGATGCGGAACCGTTCCTCCAGCCGCTCGACCAGCTCCACGATCCGGAAGGAGTTGAATTCGGGAAGCTCGCTCAGCGACGCGCCGGCGAGCAGGGCCGCCGGATCGGCGCCCAGCGTTTCCGCGGCCACCGAGGCGATGACGGCGCGCGGGTCGCCGGCCCCGCGCCCAGGCACCTCACACCCGGTGCCCGCCGCCGTGTCGTCCGGCCGTGCCGCCGGTACGACGTCGCTGTCCGGGCGGGCGAACACGCCGGGGTCGGCGAGCAGCAGCTCCCGCAGCCGCCCAAGCGGCCCGACGGGCTCCGCACGGCCCCGCTCGACCCGGCGGTAGGCCAGGTACACCTGCTCGGTCAGCGTCTTCCACGCCGTCACGTGTTCCCGCACCCGCTCCGTGACCCCGCCGGCCGCGTACCGCGCCAGGAAGGCCGCGTGCAGTTCACGGCCCCGGCCGAGCAGCCATGTCTCCAGAGTCAGCCGCCGCAGTGCCGCGGTCCGGTGGGGGTGCTGCTCGTATGCCGTGACGTACGTGTCGGTCTCCTCCTCGCCGGCCAGGTCCAGTACGGGCACGGGCGGCGGGAGCGGGGAGGGCTCGGCCGGGGCGAGGTCGACGCTCAGTCCGACCGTGTCCAGATCCGCGAGGGCGGCGCGGTCGAGCCGCCACACCCCGGGGCGCGCGCTGCCCCAGGGAGTGTCGTTGAGGTAGCCGTCCCGCACACACACGGCCCCGCGCCCACCCTCGCCGGGCAGCAGCAGGAAGCTGTGGTCCATGTGCTGCCGCCGGTGGTACGGCACCCAGGGCAGGAAGAAGGCGTCGGCCACCACGTAACGGCCTTCGCCGGGCGGGACGGCGCCGAACGGACAGCCGTGGTCGACGCTGCGGACGGCGAGGCCGAGATACCGCCGGGCGTCGTCCAGCTGTTGCGCGGCGGTGCGTTCGACAGTGGGCAGTCCCGATGCGTCGGCAGACGGGACCGAGACGGACGGGACTGCGGTGGCCGGGCGGAAACGCAGGACCGCGCCCAGACGCAGGGCGGTACCGGGGCCGTGCCAGTGGTCGGCCCGTTCGGCCAGGTTCACTTGCAGGCAGTCGAAGAGGTGGGCGGGGAACGCGTACCCGGCGGAGGCGGTCATCCGCGCTCTCCCGTACGCGTCCGGTCGGGCTGCCGTGTCATAGGTACTCCTCGGACTGGTGGGGTCATCCGTGCCTCCCGGCGACGGTGGACAGTCGGCTCTCCGCGGACGGCCGGCTCTCGCCAGAGGGCTCGCTGCCGCGGGGCAGTTCGCTGAGGAAGGTGTCGAGGTGACGCGTCATCAGGCGGTGGTGTCCCGGCTGGAACACCTCGAAGTGGCCGCACGGCAGGTCGCGCGTGACCAGGCGCGGCGATCTGCGTGCCCAGGCGGCCACTTGCGCCTCCCGCTCGCCCCCGGCGCAGGGCATCAGGAGCACGTGGCCGTCGTAGTGGCGGGAGGCGTGGTGCTCGGCGGAGGCCTTGAGATGTGCCGTCGCCGTCCGTTCCAGCCGCTCCTTGGCGCCGGGTTCCGGCGACGAGGACTGGGAGAGGATCCGGCCCAGCAGTTCCCCCGGGCCCGTGTGGCAGGCCGACCACGGCTCGGCGAAGCTGTCCACCATGACCACGGCGGGACGGTGTCCGGTGGCGGCCAGCGCGACGGCCAGCTCCCAGGCCAGCACGCCGCCGAGCGACCATCCCAGCAGCAGGTCGGGCGGCCCGGGAAGCGTGCGCAGGAGGGGCAGGTACCGCTGGAGCATGGCCTCGACGCTGTCGTCGGGCGTCTCACCCGGCTGGAGACCGGCCGCTCTGATCCCGTACACGGGTCCGCGACGGCTCAGGCGGGAGATCACGGCCATGTACTGGCCCAGCCCACCGCCCGACGGGTGCAGGAACAGGGTTGTGAGGGGGCCGGGGCGGCGGCCGAAGGCGGACATGAGAGAGGTGGATGCGCGCAGGGGGCGGCACGTAGTTTCCGTCACCATTCACTCCTGACGGCTCGCCGGTCGCTGAGGGCTGATGAATGAGGGGACTTTTCATTCGTGACAGGAAAACGGATGAGCCTCAGGCTCTGTCCCCGATTTGCAATGACCGGGCGCGGCAAGCGGAGCCCGTTGATGTCATTTCAACGGCCACCTTGTCTTCTGTCAATCAACCCCGCGCGCAGGTCAACGGTCCCGATTTCCCCTCACGAGGCAAGCCAAGCCCGGCTGTCGGAGAGTGGCTTGATCTCGGCAACGAGCCGTTGAGCCCTCCGGTGGCGGCACTCCGCCCGACCGCCCCGGCTCACCTCCAGAAACGAACCCGGCAGCTCAACCGCACCACTTCCCTCTCCCCGCCACTCCTGGCGAGTGACTTGCGTCACAAGCCGTCAGGGTGCAGATCAGGCCACCCCATTCTTCGCCGACGCTCGACAATCAAAGGGTTCGGTAAAGGAAGCCTATCCCAATGGTCAATTAAATAACCAACCTTCTTTAACTTGTAACCCCTCGTCCCCCCGTCTATTGTGTTGCCCATGCGGACCCGGGACGGCTGCGGCGCACGAAGCGGAAACCCGGCGATTCCCGGGCGACTCGACGCGTGCGGCATCGGCAGCGTATTTCCGGACGCGGGCCTGAACGGCTCCACCTTCAGGAGGAAGTGGAGCGGTGACGCCCATGTCGCTGGCGGACCGAGCACTCCGGGGGGCGACACGGCTCCGGAGGCGAACGAAGACCGGGAGCCGGGCAAGTCCCACCGGAACCTGTTTCGCCACCGCAACCGACCCCCTGCGGCGACGCCTGTGTCGTGGATCAGGGTCAGATCCAGGGTGGCGAGGCTGGGCTCCCTACGCATTGCGGTACGGCAGGCCGGAGGCACCCGCACCGGGCCCTTGCTGGGGCCAGTCGGGGGCGGGGTCCTCTGCGAGGAGCGGCCGGAGGGCGCCGATCGCCGCGCCGATGCAGACGTCACGCAACTGGGCGCGGGTACAGGTCTCGTGGGTGAGCCAGTCGACGCAAAGGACCTGGACGAAGACCAGCCAGCTCTTCAGGACGCCTGACACAGCCTCGTGGGCACTCTCGTCCGCAAGAGGGAGTACAGCCAGGAGCCGCGTACGGAGCGCGTCCAGCTCGTTCGTCATGATCGTCTGGATCACCGGGTCACCCGCGAGGACCCGGTTGGCGGCGAGGACGGCGTTGCGGTTCGCGACGAAGTAGTCGAGATGGACGTCCAAACCCTGTTCGAGCTGTTCCACCAGGGAGGCAGCGGGGTCGAGCCGGGTCTCGGCGAGCAGCTGGTCCGCCGCCTGCTGGTAAACGGCCGCGAAGAGGGCCTGCTTGCTGGGGAAGTGACGGTAGAGCAGGGCCCGGGAGACACCGGCCGCTTCCGCGACATCCTCCATCAGCACGTCGGCGTAAGGGTGGGTGGCGAAGAGCCGTGCGCCGACGGCGAGGAGTTGGGCACGGCGGTCGGCGGGGGAGAGTCGCTGGCGAGGAGGCACGCATGAAGCCTAGTTGACATGCGTCTACTAGAGCATCCAAGGTAGTAGACACATGTCAAATAAGCTCTGCACGATACGGCTTGGGGGGATTATGGCCAGGGCTCTGCGCGTACTCACGCAGCTGATGGGCTGGGCTTGCGTGGCGATCGGCCTGTTCCATGTGGCACTCGGCAACGCGGCGATTCCCGGAGCCGGTTCCCCCGGTGCCACGGTCGACAGCTGGGGCCGTTTCATGGGCGCCAGCTTCGTCGGCTACGGGCTGGCCTGGCTCTGGGCCGCGCAGCAGCGTCCGATCCCGGCTCGGGCGGTGCGGTGGCTGGCCGGCGTGTTCCTGCTGGGCGGCGTGGGCCGGTTGCTCTCGCTCGCCGTGCACGGGTGGCCGCAGTGGTTCCAGATCGCGCTGGCGGTGATCGAGCTCAGCCTGCCGCCGGTCTTCTTCTGGCTGGCACATGCAGAGGAGAGGGCCGTGCCCAGCGACGTGGAGGCCGCGTCCGCCGGCTGATGAACGCGTGATCGTCGAAACGGGTATACGTCGGAGCTCGCTGGACTTCACCAGGCGGGCGAGCGCCAGGACGGGCTGGTCGGCACCGTGCTGGACGTGCTGTACGTGTTCGGCCGGGCCCAAGCGCAGCGGCCTGCAGCACCTGCCGAATGAGCCCTGTCGCCCGGGACACGAGAGGGTCCGGCGCCATCAGTAAGGACTGAAGGGGCCAGTCCTCCCTTCGCCGCCTACCGGGAAGAACCGGCAACGACCTGACAACGAGGCTGACTTGACGCACCATCTGTCATCCTGGTGGACAAGCGGGCGGTGGTCGGCCGGCCTGGTCGAGGGTCGCCTGGGACGGGGGCGGCAGTATGTCGAAGGAGAACACGGACCACGCGAACGCCGACGGGTGCGACACCGGCCGTACGGCACAGACATCACGCTCGTCGGGGGCCTCGGCCCGCGCGGCACTTCCCGCGGCGCCCCGGCAATCGGCCGCCTGGGGCTGGTTCCTCACAATCATCGCGTGGCCGACTGGTGCCGTCGGCGCCGCCCTGGCACTCGTGGCCGTACACCACTGGCAGCAGACAAGACTGCCGGAAGGGCCCTTACTCGCCGACGCACACGAGGAGTGGTGGTACCTGGCGGCGGCCCTGGCCGGCGCGGTCGCCGCGGGAGCAGTCCTGGCTGTCGTCTACCGGGCGGTCATTCTGCGCAGACCTCCCACCGGGAACACGTTCGTTCCAGTGCGGCTGTTCCTGGCGATCGCCGCTTTCAACGCGGTCAACAGCAGTTGGCGGGACGACCTCTCGGTGCCCTGGTGGGATTTCGACCTCCTGATTCCCCTGGCCTCGGCATCCGGGTACACGCTCCTGTCCGGCGCCCGGCAACTCGCCGTGCTCGGGCGACAGCACCTTTCCGAGGTCATCCAGTCACCCAGGGACCTGCGAAGCGGTTCCTACTCCCTCTACTTGAGGTCCTTCGAGGACGACCTTCAGCGCACCATGCTGGAGCAGACCGAGCACCGAGCTCCCGGACCGGGCGCCGTGCTGCCGGACTTCCGCCTGTCCGGCCTTACGGAGGAAGAGCAACTCGCCGAGGTGCTCAAGCCCGTGGCACCGATGGTGGCCGTGGGCCGCCCCGGAGAAAGGCTCCCTCTGGTGGGAGCCCGGCGGTTGTACCTGCCGATCGACGACTGGCAGGACACGGTGCGCGACCTGATGCTGCGGGCCCGACTGGTGGTCATCGCGGTCGGTCCCGGTGCCGGACTGCAGTGGGAATTCTCGGAGGCGGTGCGGCTGCTGCCCGCACGGCGCCTCGTACTGCTCGTCCCGGGCCGGGAGACCTACGAGCAGTTTCGCGCCGCGGCCGGCACGGCCCCGGCCGAGGCGGCCCGAAGCCCCACAGGGGATGGCGTCCCTGCTCCCTGGCCACCCCCGGCGCTGCCGCCCTATCCGGAAGGGGAGCCGGCCGACAAGCTCTCGCTGAAGGGCGCGGTCTACTTCGACGACGGCGGGAGCCCGCACTTCGTCTTCTTCGGGAGCGACAAGATTTCGGGAACCAGGCACCGCGACCGGGTGCTGGGGTCGGTGAGAAAAGAACTGGGCCCGGTGCTCGACCGGCTTCCGGCATGGGAGCCCTGGGAGCGCCCGGCGGAGCCGTCGCCCGGTCAACAGGGTTGCGGAGACTGAGCCGAACCCGTTTGGCGGAATCAATCCGGCCGCAACGGGAGTTCGGCCATCATGAACGCATGGCCGGCATCGACGACAGGCTCTGGAACGAGGGCGTCAGCCCGTCGGACTTCTGCGACGCCACCGCCAAGTACCAGGCGGCGATACTGGAGCAGTACAAGCTGTGCGTCGAGATGGCCGACCGGGTCAGTTCCCGGCGCAATCTCACCAACACCTTCTTCCTCACGCTCAACACCGCGGTCGTCGGCGCCCTCGCCGTCGGGTCCGGCGCGGGTTTGCCGCACTCCTCCGCGTGGGTACTGGTGGCAGGACTGCTGATCCTTCTCGCCCAGTGCATGGCCTGGTATGTGATGGTGCGCTCGTACCGGCAACTCAACGCGGCCAAGTACGCGGTGATCGGTGCCTTCGAGGCGTAGCTCCCAGCCTACGCGTACTCGCGGGCGGAGTGGGGCGCGCTCGGCGAGGGCCGCGACTGGCGCACATACATGCCGCTGACGCACGTGGAGCAGTGGGTGCCGGTCGTCTTCGCGCTGTCGTACCTCGTGGCCTTCGGGGCCGTGGTGACGAGGTGACGAGGTGAGCCCACCGTCCGGCGGCAAGGACGGTGCCAGGGCCCTCGGTGGATAGGATCCCTCTGTCGAGGTGAAGGGGACGGTCCATGACAACCATCGCGGTGACCGGCCACATGGATCTGGCCGCGGACAGCGTCCCTGCCATCCGCGCCGCCCTGGACGGGCTGCTCCGGCGGTACGCCCGCGACGGCGCACTCGTCGGCGTCTCGTGCATCGCCGAGGGTTCCGACTCGGTGTTCGCCCAGTCCGTACTGGCCAACGGCGGACGGCTGGTCGCGATCATCCCCTCCCGCGACTACCGCCGTACCGTTGTCGGCCCACGCCACGCGCCCCTCTTCGACCACCTCGTCGAAGCCGCCGACGAGGTCGTGATCATGCCGCACGAGACGGCGGACCGTGCTGCCTACGACGCCGCCAACGCCGCCCTCCTGGAACACGCCGATCGACTCGTGGCCGTCTGGAACGGGGAGCCGCCCAGCGGAAAGGGCGGGGGCACGGCGGACGTGGTCCTCCGGGCACGGGCGCAGGGAATGCCCGTGGACGTGGTGTGGCCGGACGAAGCCCGTCGGACCGGCTGACCGTGAGGCGGGTGGTCAGGCGTCGCATCCACGACTGGGCACGCGTCGAAGTGCGGCCCTGGCACCGACCCGACCGCCGCCACTGGGTGACCGCCCACCGCAGCGTGGCCCGCAGGCCGTGAGCCCCGCTGCCGCAGGAACCGCGCTCCCTTCCGCCGGGCAAGGGGTACGCGCTTCTCCCGTCCTCGGTGGCGAGCCCGTGCCGGCCGGTCCGTCGTACCGCTCGGCAGGGAGCCGGCACGGCGCCGGGTGGAGGGTGGTGCCCGCAAGGGTCGCCCTCGGCGAGCAGAGCGGTCAGGCTGCGTTCCTAGGTGCCGTCGGCTGCCCGGGGCCGTAGCCGGTTGTGCACACCCTTCCATGACCCGCCGCGCTCGGGCAGATCCATCCACGGTGTCCCGGTGCGGTACTTGAACGCCCTCGCGTCGATCAACGGCGCGATCCGCGCCCATGGCTCGCGGGTGATGTCGACGACTTCTCCGAGTACGCGGCAGCTGGTGAGGAACGTGCGGTGGCCTCGTCTATGAGCGTCGTCGATGCCGCCTCCGAACTGGCGCAGCACCGTCAGCGATGAGGGCGACGACGCGCTTGGTGGGGGCATGCGGCACGCGCAGGTTGGTCCGGCAGGTACATCCGGCGTTCCTGCCGGGTGAGGTTGCGGTCCAGGGCTCGGCAGAGCTTGTTGATCGCTGTGCCGGGGGTGGGAAGGGCGACGTTGCTGACCCGTATCGTGCTGTCGTCGCTGATGGAGGTCAGAGCGTGGCTGTCCGGACTGAAAACGAAGGTGCTGACAGCAGAAGTGAGTTCCGAAAACGTGATTCGCTTGCTGCCGGTGGTCGGATCCCACAGTCGTATCGTGCGGTCCTCACCGCCGGTGGCGAGCGTGCGGCCATCCGGGCTGAACCCCACCGCGAGTACAGGGGCGGTGTGCCCGGGGATGCTGCTGCGGTTGCTGCCGGTGGTCGGATCCCACAGTCGTATCGTGCGGTCCTCACCGCCGGTGGCGAGCGTGCGGCCGTCCGGGCTGTACGCCATTGCAAGTACTGCTCCGGTGTGCCCGGTCAGCGCGCGGCCGGGTTCACCGCTTCTTGCGCCCCATAGCCGCACGGTTCCTTCCGCGCTGCCGGTGGCGAGTGTGTGCCCGTCCGGGCTGAATGCCAACGCGGGCACCGCTACCTTTGGTCCGGTCAGGCTGCTGCGAAGACGGCCGGTGGCTACTTCCCAGAGATCGACTCCGCGGGCGAAGCTGCTGGTGGCAAGGACGCGGCCGTCAGGGCTGAACTTCAAGGTGAACGGCTCACCGATGTAGCTGACCAGGCTCTTTTGGAAACGGCCGGTGTCCGCGTCCCACAGCTCGACCCCGCGGGCGGGGCTGCTGGTAGCAAGGATGTGGCCATCAGGGCTCAAGGCCAGCGCGGGAAGTGCACCAGTTTTCCCAGGCCAGGGCAGAGCCGTGCGGAGACGGCCGGTGTCGGCGTCCCACAGCTGCACTGCTTGATGGCCGCTGCTACTGGTGGCTACTGTCCGTCCGTCTGGACTGAACACCATTGAGGCCGCCTTCTTGGAGTGCTCGGAGAAGAGGATCCGGGATTGCTCGGCTGGTGTGTCCCACAACCTGATGGAGCGGTCGGCGCTGCCGGTGGCGAGGGTGCGGCCATCGGGACTGAACGCCATGGCGAGTACCGCGCCGGTGTGTCCGGTCAGGCTGCTGCGGAGGCGGCCGGTGTTCGCGTCCCACAGTCTGACGACGTGATCGTTGCTGCCGGTGGCGAGGGTTCGGCCGTCCGGGCTGAACGCCATGGACGCCACGGGGGCTGTGTACGCGTCCAGGGTCTTACGGCGGTGGCCGGTGTCCGTGTCCCACAGTTCCAGTCCCGTGCCGGCACTACTGGTGGCGAGGGCGTGGCCGTCCGGGCTGAACGCCAGCGCGCTGACCGGGGACGCATGGGATGGCAGGGTTTGACGGCTGCGGCCGGTTCTGGTGTCCCACAGTGTCACTCCGCCGGCGTTGTCGCCGGTGGCGAGGGTGCGGCTATCCGAGCTGAATGCCCACGACATGCTCGAGCCGGCGGGCAGGCTAAAGCGGTGACGGCCGGTGCGGGTGTCCCACAGTGTCAGGCTGTCGGTTCTGTCGCTGGTGGCGAGGGTGTGGCCGTCTGCGCTGAACGCCGCCGGTGAGGTGTCAGAAGCCGTCAGTCGTTTGCGGGCGCGGCCGGTGCGGGTGTCCCACAGTGTCAGGCCGCCGGCTCTGTCGGTGATCGCGACGGTGCGGCCGTCCGGGCTGAACACCGCGGGGACGTAAACGCTGTCTGGGAAGGTCTTGCGAAGCTGGCCGGTAGGGGGTTCCCACAGATGTACTGTGCCGTCGTCGTCGGCGGTCAGCAGACGGCCGTCCGAACGAAACGTCACCGAGACCACGGAGCCGTGGGTGCCGGTGAGACGGTGGCGTAAGGGGATAGTCGTTGCGGCGTAGAGGCTCTCCACGGCCTGTGTGGTGGGGCTGCTGCGGTAGGCGTGGATGGCTAAGAGCGCGGCGAGATCAGAGTTCGTGTTGATGAGCGCGGCGGACTGGGCGGCCAATTGCCGGGACAGGGCAGTCTGCCGTTCAGCGTCGGCCTTCTGCCGCTGCCGGTCGCTGTCCCGACTCTGCTGCCAGGCGAGCAAGCTCGCCGTGACGGCCAGGACCAACAAGACGGACAGCGTCGCGGTGAGGGCGCGCAGTCGCCGCATGGTGCGGACCGCGAGGTGTTCCTCCTGCTCGCGTCCGGTAATGCAAGCGGTGAGGAAGTCCTGCTCCAGATCAGTCAGGTCCTCCGCAGACTCACTCGCAAAGTGCTCTTGCGCGGTGTCAAGGAGGGTACCCCGGTATAGAGCCCCAGCGTCACGACCCAGCTCTTCCCATGCGCGGGCGGCTTCGGTCAGCTTCCGGTGCGCGCGGAGACGTTCGCGGTCGGTCTCTATCCAGCCGCGCAGCCGGGGCCAGGCGGTCAGAAGGGCCTCGTGGGCCAGGTCAACGGCATCGTTGTCGAAGGTGAGCAGGCGCGCGGCGGACAGAGCCTGCAGAACCTGAGGGGTCTCTTGACCGCTGGTGGCCTGCAGCTCAGCACGTTCTGCGGGCCGACGGGTGTCGGGGGTGCCGTCGCCAGGAGTGACCAGGCGCAGCAACAGACGGCGGGCCGTGCCTGCCTCGCTTTCGGTGAAGCGGCTGTAGACATCTTCGGCGGTCTTGGCGATCGCACCGTGCAGGGTGCCGGCGGCTTCGTAGGCGGCCTCGGTCAGGGTGCGTCCGGTGCGGTGGTGCCAAGTCTCCAGCAGCGCGTGCGACAGCATCGGCAGCGCGCCCGGCTCCCCCTCGATTTCGTCCAGCAGTCGGGCAGTCAGAGAGCGCTCCACGACGAGCCCGGACGCGGCGGCCGGTCTGACGATCGCCTGCCGTAGTTCTTCACGGCTCATCTGCCCGACCGGAACGGTGGCGTCCCGCAGCGCCGCGGTGAGGCCTGGGTGTTCCAGGCAGTGTGCGTAGAAGTCCGCCCGAACCGCGGCGACCACGCGCAGCCGGCTGCCAGGGGCGGCGGCGGCCAGTAACCGCTCGATGAAGTCAGTGCGTTCGGTGGTATCCCGGCACAGGGTGAACAGTTCCTCGAACTGATCCACGATCAGCCACGTTTCCGCGTCCGTGTCAGGCACCGGGTTCAGGCGGGACGCGTGGGTGCCCACCGGATGCTCGCCGGGAGTCAGGACGCGGATCGCCGCCGGACGCAGGGCAGAGTCATCGCCTTCGCGGAGCCGGGGAATCAGCCCGGCGCGCAGCAGCGAGGATTTGCCGCTGCCGGACGGGCCGAATACGGCGGTGAAGCGGCGGTTACGGGCCATGTCCACTAGTCGGCCGGTCAACCCCTCACGGCCGAAGAACAGCTTGGCGTGCACCGTCTCGAAGCGGGCCAGGCCGCGATAGGGAGGCGGGTCCGTGGCACCCCCCTCGCCGGACGCAGCCGCTGCCTGTGCGGCCGCCTTGCGCCAGCGCTCCCGCCACTCATCCTCATCCCCGTCGCAGGCGCGCACGTAGGCCAGCAGCACCTCCAAGGAGGGCAGCTTCTGGCCCGCCGCCGCCTGGGACAGCGTGGTGACCGAATACTCCACGCGATGAGCCATGACCCGGTAGGTGAGGCCGCCGGCCTCCTGCCTCAACTTGCGAAGCTCCTGCGCGAACCGCTGCACCGGCCCTGCGGCCGGATCCACCGGCACCTCGCGCCGACCCGCCACACCGCCCCATCTCCCTCAACACCAAGACGCAGACCATCGGCCAACCTACGCAAGGTCACTCCGGGCCGGCAGACCCCATCGAGTCATTGTTCGGCGGCCGAAGAGGGCTGACGAACAAGGCGACGAGCCCTGAAATTAGTGGTGCAAGCCCGGGGATGGGCCACGTACCCGTCCTCGGAGCATGTTCGACGACCGATCGACAGAGCATTAAGCGACGCCTGCGAAGGAATCGGAATGCGGGCGCCGGGGAGCCCACCTCGAAGGTTCATGGAAGGGACACGCAAATGAGGATGTATCGCTATGTGCGGGCAGTCACGCTGGCGGCCGCGGCGTGCATGCTGCCTGTTTCGGTGGCCACTTCCTCGCACGCCGAGGTTCGCCTGGAGGAAGACTTCGGCGTGCTGACCACGCGTAGTTGGTGCGAGGATTACGGGGTCACTGGTGAAGCGGACCCGTGGCAGACACCGGGCTGGGGCTGCTTCGAGCGGACCGGCGACAAGTTCTATGTGAACGTCGGTGATACGACCGACGGCACACCCCGCGTGGAGTGGTGGAACGAGCTGCGGAACAAGTACGGCGAGTGGAAGATCTACCGGCAGGGCTACTGCTACGGCGAGTGGTACCGGGATTCGACCGTTGTGTGCAACAAAGACTTCTACGAGGACAGCACCAGTCCGAACAAGCTCGGAGGCGAGGGCAGCCGGATAGTGTTCTTGTACCGGGATTCCCACGGTCCGTCTGGCAAGCAGGTCGTGCGTAACGACGCCTGACCATCTTGTGCCACCTCGCTTTCACAGGGCCTGACAATAGGACCTGCGCAGCCGGGTAATGGTTTACTCGACCACCCACCGGTAGGTGCCCGGACGGGTGCCGTGACCGCGGTCGGCGAACAGCGAGTCCAGTCTGCGGCCGGGTCAGCCGACCCGGCCGCGGATCGCGTGAGGCGGCCCCGCCTTGGGGGTTCTGGTTGGTGTTGAGGGCGGTGGCCGACGCTGGTGTGTTGTGCATGCGTTGAGAGGAGATGTGAGCAGGTCGGGCAGTGAGGTCAGGGTGTGCGGGCCGGGGTTGTGTGCCGAGCGTGGCTGGGGGCGTTGACGGTACTCGCAGTTCTTCCGGCTCATCGGACTTGCCCCTGCGGGCACGTAGGCCAACGCGCGACCAGCAGGTGGGCAACTGCATGCCGGCCGCTGCCTGTGACAGCGCCGTGAGTGAGGTCTTTCAGCGTTGCCGCTCCAGGGTGAGGATGGCTGCGGAGATTGACGTCATTCGATTCGGGCTGCACCGGCATCGGCGGAAGATGCACCAGGACTTCAAGCGTGCGACGCCACGCTCGACCGGCGCTCGTGCTGCGGACAGTGCTCGGTTGACGGTTTGCTGGGTCGGCGTGAGGTCACGGTTCGGCGGGCGTTTGAGGGGTGTCGTCACCACGGGCCGGCCCCCATGTAGGCGCGGTCGGCGAGGATGGGAACGCCCTGGCGTTCGCAGATCCGGATGATCCGGTGGGCGCGAGCTGCAGTGAGATCGTGCGCGCGGCCGGGCATCGCCGGCGAGATCCACAGCAGCCGCCCGACCGGGTCGGTCACCACCTGCACGTTCACCCCGTGCCGGCGGTGTTGGTGGGAGAAGTCGGCCCGGCTGTCGCCGACCCGGTTGCATTCCGCCAGCGTGCCATCCAGCAGGACGTACTCCGGATCCGTCTCGCGCAGAGCGCGCACCAGGCCCGGTGCGCGGTCGGCGAGCAGGTCGACGACGGCCGCCGTGTAAGCGTGGGCGGTGCCGACGGAAATGCCGAACCCGGCGGCGAGCTGAGCGAGGGTGTCGTGCCCGCGCAGGTACACCAGGCCAACCAGGGCACGCTGATGCGGTGGGAGCTTGCAGCGGCGGTCACCCTCGCGGGTGACGATCAGCATGGTGACCCACTCGACCAGGGCGTGAGGCAGATCGAGTGCGGCAGAATACAGAACCAACGCAGCTCCTGTGCCTGTGGGTTGAGACTTCGAACACCTCCACCAACGGCACGGGAGCCTCGTGCGTTGCGGGCATCGAGCCCGCACCCGATCAGAGGCCACGCTGAAGGACCTCCGTGAGTGACGTTACGGCACTTTGACGCCGCCGCTGCTGGTGCAGCCGCTTCCTCTGGTGGCCGACTGATTCGAGTTTGCCCGACATGGCTCCGGAGGGCCTTTCGGTCCCGGGCGTCTGAGCACGTCACAGGCGCCCGACTGATCGGCGGGACAAGGCTCGTCCACGCACAGTCCACGGACCCGAGGCTAGTCCACGCCAGGAACGATGCTTGGCTCAACAAGATCGGCTCCCCATGCCGTGCTTTGCGAGGGCGTCACGCCATTCTGTTTCTGACCCCATCATGTCGTAGACCGTGTCAACGACGTTCCACGCGTGGTGGGGCATCATCCTGATGGGCACGCGTGCCCGGATTGGCCAGGTAGGTACGATGCCTGCTCGTCTGCAGTCAGGTCGCGATTGACGGACCGACAGATCTTTTGGATCGCCGCGTCGGGCTCGTGCAAGGAAGCGTCCCAAAACCGCACGGTGGTGTCCCCGCTGCCGGTGGCGAGCCAGCGCCCATTGGGACTGAATGCCACCGAGGTCACCGCGTTGGTGTGGCCGGTCAGCGTGGTGCGGAGTTTGCCGGTGGTTACGTCCCACAGCCGCGCTGTGTAGTCGTCGCTGCCGGTGGCGAGGGTGTGTCCGTCGGGGCTGAACGCTACGGACCATACCCTGCTGGTGTGGCCGGTCAGGGTGGCGCGGGACTTCCTGCTGTTCATGTCCCATAGCCGCACGGTTTCGTCGGCGCTGCCGGTGGCGAGGGTGTGTCCGTCGGGGCTGAACGCAACCGACCATACCCGGCCGGTGTGGCCGGTCAGGGTGGCGCGGATTCTTCCGGTGGCCACGTCCCACAGGTGCACTTTATTGTCCTCGCTGCCGGTGGCGAGGGTGCGCCCGTCAGGGCTGAACGCAACGGACCAGATCTCACGAGCGGGACTGGGTCGGAGGGCGCGGGACTTTCTGGTGTTCACGTCCCAAAGCCGCACGGTATCGCCGCCGGTGGCGAGGGTGCGCCCGTCAGGGCTGAACGCGACCGGGCCCACGGCATCGCTGCTCCGCAGGCTGGTGAGGGTTCTTCTGGTTTTCATGTCCCACAGCTGCACGGTGTCGCCGCTGGTGGTGGCGAGGGTGCGCCCGTCAGGACTGAACGCCAGCGACAGCACTCCGTCAGTGTGGCCGGACAGGGCGGCGCGGGTCTTTCTGGTGTTCACGTCCCACAGCTGCACGGTATCGCCGCTGGTGGTGGCGAGGGTGCGCCCGTCAGGACTGAACGCCAGCGACAGCACTGGATCGGTGCCGGTGAGGGGGGCACGGGTACTTCCGGTCGTCATGTCCCACAACCGCACAGTTGTGTCTACGCTCCCAGTGGCGAGGGTGTGTCCGTCGGGGCTGAACGCAACGGACCACACCCCATCGGTGTGGCCGGACAGGATGGCGTGGGACTTTCCGGTGGTCACGTCCCACAACCGCACCGTCTTGTCTTCGCTGGCGGTGGCGAGGGTGCGTCCGTCGGGGCTGAACACCACCGAGAACACTCGCCCGAGGTGGTCTTCTTCCAGGGATGCGCGGGTTCTTCCGGTGCTTACGTCCCACAGCCGCACTGTGGAGTCGTTGCTGGCGGTGGCGATGGTGCGCCCATCCGGGCTGAACGCCACCGAAAGAACGGGATTGGAGTGGCCGGTCAGGGTGCCGTGGGATTTGCCGGTGGTCACGTCCCACAGCCGCACTGTGGAGTCGCTGCTACCTGTGGCGAGGGTGCGCCCGTCGGGGCTGAACACTACCGAATTCACGGGATAGGCGGAGCCGGTCAGGGTGGCGCGGGAGTTACCGGTGGCCGAGTCCCAAAGCCGTACGCGAGTGTCCACGCTGGCTGTGGCGACGGTACGCCCGTCGGGACTGAAGGCAACCGCATTCACGGCATCGGTGTGTCCCATGAGGACAGTACGGGTTCGTCCGGTCGTCACGTCCCACAGCCGCACGGTATTGCCGCTGGTGGCTGCGAGGGTGCGTCCGTCAGGACTGAACGCCACCGACACGGAATCGCCCGTGTGTCCAGTCAATGTGGCGCGGGCTTTTCCGGTGCCCACGTCCCACAGCCGTACCGTTTTGTCCTCGCTGCCGGTGGCGAGGGTGCGTCCGTCCGGGCTGAAAGCCACCGACCCGACCGTGCCGGTGTGGCCCGACAGGCGCTGCTTCAGGGGGACAATTGCAGCGTCTTCGAGGCTCGCGAGGGCCTCGGGAGTGTGGCTGGCGCGGTAGGCCCGGATGGCGAGCAGTGCAGCGAGGTCAGGATTCGTGTTGAGGAGGGTGTCGGACTGGGCGGCCAGCTGCCGTGACAGCGCCGCCTGCCGTTCACCGACTGCCGTCCGCCACTGCCAGAACGCTCCCGCGCCAGCAAGCAGCGCGAGCACCAGCAGTGTGGCCAGCACGGTGATGAGGTGCCTACGCCGCTGGGCGATCGCCTCCTGACGCTGCCGGCTCGCGGAGAGGAAGGCCGCGATGTCGTCCGGCAAACCCCGCCCTCGAGACATGTCCATGCCCTCCGCGAGCGCTGTCCCCGCGAGCAGATCCCCGGGATCGCGCTTGTCGGCCCAGCGAATCTGCCGCTCACGCGTACGGTCGAGCCACTCGTGGAACTGGTGATCCTCACGCACCCAATCCGACAGCTGGCCCCAGTTACGGATGAGGGCGTCATGGATCAGTTCCGCCACCGGCTCACCAGGCGGTGCATCGGGGCGTTGCGGGTCGCGGAACCTCTGCGTGGCGATGATGCGATGGCGGGCGAGAGCGGCGATCACGGTGTCGACGTCACCCTCCCCCTCACCATCACCGACGCTGCCCGGCCCGGCCGCCAGGTCGCGTAGGTCGTCGAGGGGCACCTGCGCGCGGACCGGCGGGATACGGCGGCCGGGGTCGGCCGGGCGCACCAGGGACGTGAGGACGCGCTTCGCGATGTGTCGTTGGCCGGGAGACAGCTCCTGCAGGGCGCTGTCGCACCACGTGGCCAGGCTTCCGCTGACCGCCCCGATGCGCCGGTACGCCTCATGGGTGAGGTGACCGTCCTCCCGGCGGTCCCACAACTGGCTGAGCGTCATCTCCAGCAGCGGCAGGACGGTGACCGATGCCTGGCGGGTCGTCGCCAGTTCGGGGCTGCTGGCCAGTACGTCGCTGATAATCTGCTCGGGCAGCCCTTGCTGGAAGCGGAGTCCCACGTCGTCGGCGGGCAGCACGATGATGTCGTGCAGGTCGCGCTGGCTCAGCGCGCCCGGCACGTTGAGCAGCCCGGGTGTCGCGGCCTCCAGCAACTTAGCAGCGTGGGCGGCGAGTTGGGGATAGAAGTCGTCCCGCACGACGAGGATCACGCTGAGCCGACCGTGCTCCCCGGCCGCCGCGGTGATGTCGTCGACGACGGCCAGGAAGTCCTGCCGTCGGCCATGGGTGCTCTGGACCAGAAGCTCTTCGAACTGGTCGATGACCAGCAGGACGCGCTGGTAGTCGGGCTCGCTGGCTAGCTTGCGGGCGACCGCCGCCGTGATCCCATCCCGCGCCGCCCCGGGTAGCCCGGCGCGCTCGATCTCCGTCGGCAGATCCTGTCGGGGCCGGGCCAGCACCGGCAGCCACCGGTCGCTCCCCGGCACCTCCCCCTTCGCCAGTGCCCGCAGCACACCCGCCTGGATCAACGACGACTTGCCCGACCCGGACGGCCCCAGCAGCAGCGTCAGCCGTCGCCCCAAGGCCAGGTTCGCCACGACCTGCTGTACCGCGTCGCCTCGCCCCTGGAACCAGCGGGCGTGCTCCGCGGTGAACGGCTCCAGCCCCCGGTACGGACAC
Organism: Streptomyces sp. NPDC088810; assembly: GCF_044750305.1. NCBI lineage: Bacteria > Bacillati > Actinomycetota > Actinomycetes > Kitasatosporales > Streptomycetaceae > Streptomyces > Streptomyces sp. NPDC088810. The sequence goes on along the minus strand of NZ_JBIVJQ010000013.1, from coordinate 144,785 downwards.
ACCTCCTGCGCCGCCAGCTCCGGCTGGACTTCCCGCAGGACCTCGGTCGGGGTGGCGTACGCGATGCCCAGTCCCCGCCACCACGCGTCGGGCGCTGTGATCTCGGTGAGCATACCGACGACCAGGCCGGTCACCTCGTCCATGACAGGCCCGCCGCTGAACCCGGTGGTGAGGTCGTTGGCGTCGGTCAGCTGAAGATGCGCGCTCCTGCCGGGCGAGGCCGACAGCAGATCAGCCACCTTGCCGATGCCCCAGTGCCCGTCCGGCGGAGCTTGGGCCGCAAAGCCGAACGACCGGACCCGATGCCCGCTGCGTCCCGCGGCGGAGCCCAGCGGCAACACCCGTGCACCCGGCGGCGTTTCACTCAGCCGGATGAAGGCGACGTCCTCGTCTTCGGGAGCACGCCACTCCTCGACGCTCCCCTCCAGCCCGTCGGCACCCGCCACACGGGGGAAGGTCAGCAGCACCCGCTCCCCAGGCCCGGACCCTGCCGCCCGGACTACGTGCGCACACGTGACCAGGACGTCCTCGGCCACCAGGAATCCCGCCCCCGCCACGCTCCCGTCCGGCCCGAGGATCTGTGCCACCGAGCTGGGCAGATCCGACGGCATGCCGTCGTCCGCCCATCCCCCGGCGCTAGCCACCGTCGCCCTTCCACGACACCGTCACCTGCAGATGGCCGGCGGCCCTGCCCTTGGTGATCACCGCGCCGGCCTCGACCGCGAGATCCACGCCGAACTCGACCGTGATCTGATCGGGCCGCACCTTGCTCAGCTGATCGAGGGCCGCCTGCGCTGCCTCCGTGATCGGCTCCAGAGCGCCCTGCAGAGTGCCTGGGACCTCCCGGACGACGTCCCCGAGGCGCCCGGCCTTCACCGGCCCCGCCACACCGGCCGGTGCCTCGACCAGGACGGAGCCACCGCCCTCCAGTGGAATCCGAGTCAGGGATGTCAAGGTGCCTCCTCTGTTGCTCCCCGACGTGTACCAGGGATTCCCGGCCAGCATCGACCACGCTTGGCATATGCCGCAGCTCGAACTAGGGCCATACGAAGCAGGTGCATGACCTTTCTGGTCCTGACCACATGGGAATATTTCTACGAACACTGACCTATAGTCATCTCAACATAGGTCAAACTGACATTTCCTCCTTTAGTGGTCAGCTTATCGATCCCATTGTCGGGCCTTTCCATGCTCCAGGTTTCCGTGTATGACTCAGGGAGGGGTTGCTCCTCTTCTTTTTCCAGTGCCTCTTTAGGTGAATATGTGATTTTTTTCCCCTGGACTTCGAACTCCCCGACCTCGGTATAGTTTCCTTCCTTGTATACGTAAGTCGAATCGGATTCAAATTCTGCATAGTGGGTCTTGTCTTCGGTAATCCAGCTGCCCATCAGTTCGCCGGGAAGTGTAACGGGTTGCGCCTCCGCGGCAACCTCACCACTCATGGCGATGAGAGCAAAGCTCAAGAGAGTAGCACCCGTACTGTTGCGTATGGCTTTTGGTAGTTGGATCCCGACGTCGTGCATGGCTACTCCATAGCAGTGGGGGCCAGGAGGTCTCTTTTCCGCTATTCTGCACCCTTGCGGCGCACTCTTGCATCTCGATCTTCTGTTTCGCTTTCGGCGCGGTGACAGCTTCGGGAGTTATGACCCAGTTCACGATTTAGATGTAAATCACTCAACTGTTTACTTCACATTTTTATGGAGCGACAACGCTGAAAGACCTCACTGTGTGGTCCGTTGTTACCGATAGAGCATTGATCAACACCGCAACATGTGAATGTCGAACGGATCCGGAGTACGTCCTGCTGGATGGCACGCTGGCGGAATGCGACCGGGTCGGCGACAGCCGGGCCGACTTCTCCCACCAACACCGCCGGCACGGGGTGAACGTGCAGGTGGTGACCGACCCGGTCGGGCGGCGGCTGTGGATCTCGCCGGCTATGCCCGGCCGCGCGCACGATCTCAGCAGCTCTCGCCCACCGGATCATCCGGATTTGCGAACGCCAGGGCGTTCCCATCCTCGCCGACCGCGCCTACATGGGGGCCGACCCGTGGGTGACGACACCCCTCAAACGCCTGCCGAACCGTGACCTCACGCCGACCCAGCAAACCGTCAACCGAGCACTGTCCGCAGCACGAGCGCCGGTCGAGCGTGGCGTCGCACGCAGCCATCCTCACCCTGGAGCGGCAAAGCTGAAAGACCTCAGTGAGCACCCGGCCCGCTGCACCAGCGACCGGTAGGTGGATCCCGCCAGCTCCGCCCGCAGCTTGCGTAACTCGAACGCGCTGCACCGGCCCCGCCCCCGGACGTACCGGCGCTTCGCGGCGCCCCGCCAACCCCACCCCCGGCACGCCATGCCACCCACCAGGTCGGCGGCCACGCTAAGCAACGCGCTCTACCTTTCGGAAACGAGCCCGCATTGTTTGACCGCCTGAACAGGCTGCCAAACAATGCGTCTCCGACCGAACCTGGTGGCGCAGCACCGCAGAACACGATGATCAACCCATGTCACTCAGGGGAGGTTCAGTGTGAAAAGGGAGAACAAGCAGAGGATCGCGCGCAGATGGGCGCTTGTCGCGACCAGTGGCACGCTGGCACTGTCGGGATTGTTCGCCTCTGCAGGAACCGCTCAGGCAGCCACCGCATGGAACGCGACGGGCACCCAAGCCGATGTAGTGGGGGCCTGGGCGCATGGCGACTACTGGATCGACACGCGTTCATACACCAGCTATGCGACGGTGACCATCACCGACTCGAAGGCGGACCACGCCAGCGCTCGCGTCTACTTTCACTGGCGTTGGACCTGGGGAGGGACCAGCGGGGACTACGGACCGCTCACCGCCTCCGGGTACCAGACCGAAAAGACGGAGACGTACCACATGGACCGAGACTCCCTCGACACTTGGCAACCCTTCGAAGTGAAGGAATGCCGAGTCGACAACGGACGGGAAGTCGATTGCGGTGACTGGGACGTTCCGAAGCCGTATAACTGATACGAGCGTGTCTCACAGTCCGTGGTCCGCAGTAGTGCCCCGCTTGGCCAGCGTCCACGGGCGCTGGTGCTCTGAGCCGGAGATTCGTCGGCAGTAGGCCGCGACCTTGTCGATGATCTCGTCGGCGGTCTTCGCTCAGACGAACGGCCTGGGGTACTTGTTCCAATCGGCGACCCAGCCACGGATGTCGCGTTCGGGCCTGGAGGGAGCGGCGGACACCGCGCTTGAGTTTCTTCTGCGTGAGCTCGGTGAACCACCGCTCCACCAGGTTCAGCCAGGACGAACTCGTGGATTGATGCAGGTGGAAGCGTGCTCGACAAACGATGCATCGAGCGTCATATGGTAGCGCCCCGCGTAGTGAGCCGGGTCGGAGTACCACAGCCACTGCCCATCGGTCAGCAGGCGCAGGCCAGCGATGAACGCGTCAGCAGGCGATCACGGCGGAGGATGCCGACGGCCGGTCGTACGTGCGCAGGCGACAAAGAAGCTGGCGGAGCTGGGACTGGCGGAGACGAACGGTGCCTCCCCGCCCGAAGGCCGGCACCGGCGCGATGGCGGTCAAGGCCCGGTTCGGTCCGCACGGCGTCGCGGTGACGGACATGCAGAAAGACGGTCTTGCTCCCGAGCTGCCACATCCAGTTCCACAATCGGCGTTCCACGGTGCACGTGACCCCGTGGTGGGTAGTCTCGTACGGGACCTCGCCGGGCGGAATCCGGTGTAGTCGTCGCGTCCCGTCGGGGGAGGGGATGACCCCATGTCCGGAACGAAGCCACGCACTTTCCACGGGGAAACCGGAACGCGGGCCGTCGTCCTGCGGCTGTGGCGCAACATCGGCTGCTTCGGGCTTTTCAATCTCGCGCTGCTGCTGTTCATCGGTGTGCTGGTCGCCGACGGCGGCCCCGTCGTCCTGCCGTTACTGGTATTGACGCTTTTCACGGTCGGCGTGCTCAGGATGGTGTGGCTGCTGCGCTTCACCCTGCGTATCCGCATCAAGGAGATCGGCGACGTCGTACCGGACCTGGTCGCCTCCGGCGCGCGGTACTGCCTGATTTTGCGCCCGTTCGGGTCCGCCGGGCACATCATCGTGCGCAGCGGCAGGGGACGGCGGTCCCTGGCCCTGGGCGGGATGAAGGTCACCTCCACCATGGAGCAGGTGATCTCCAGAGCCTGGTCCGACGCATACGCCTCCGAGGCGTACGCGGTGGTCGACCCCGGGCTCGCCCTGGCCCCCGGCGGCCTCGTCTACATGCGGGCCGAGCACACCGCGTGGAAGGAACCGGTCGGCCGGCTCATCGAGGCCGCCCACTCGATCGTCCTGATCCTGCCGCCGCACCAGGAGATCCGCACGTCCACGTGGTGGGAGGTCCGCAAGATCATGGAACTCCAGCGCCTGGAGCGGCTCACCGTGGTGCTGCCCCCGTACGACGTGAAGGGAAGCGGGCACGCGCAGGCGAGAAGAGAGCTGTGCAAGCTCCTTGCGGTGGTGGAGGACCCGCTGTGCCTCGCCCACCTGGCCGAGGGCACCGATCCCGTCATCAACAGCGAACGTGTCGACTACTACGCCCGGGAACTGCTGCCGGCCAAGACGCTGGGCGTGCACTTCTTCAGGAATCAGGGCGGCGTCTTCCAGCACCGGCACGACGGGCCCGTGATGTTCAGCTTCAGCACGGGGGTCGACCGCAAGTCCCTGATTCTGCGCAGGAACAGCAAGGTCAGCGAATCCACCTATCGGCCGCTGCTGCTCGCTGCCTACCGGTCGGATGCGGAAGAACCGACCCAAAGGAGGCTTTGGGTGACGAAGCCTCGCACGACCGCGGATTGACCCGAGTGGTCAACGAGCAGTCCCACTTGTGGTGGCACAAGGCTGACCAGCACTTCGTTGTCAGCCGCGTGTCAGCAAGACTACGGGGATCTCCCGGGTGGTCCGTTCCTCGTACGCCGCGTACTCCGGCATAGCCGACACCATCAGGCGCCGCAGGTGTGGACGTTCCACCGCAGTGGCGGGGCGAGCGCGTGCGGCGAAGGTCTGCCTGCCCACCTGCACGACAACGGCCGGGTCGGCGAGCAAGTTGAGGTACCAGGCCGGGTGGCGGTCCGCCCCGCGGTTGGAGGCCGCCACAACGTAGCGGTCCCCATCGCGTTCGTAGACGAGTGCCGTGCGGCGCAGATTGCCGGTTCTCCGGCCCCGGGTCGTCAGCAGCAGGTCGTTCACCCCTGGTCGTGGTCGGCCGCCGGTCTCCTCGAATCGGCGGATGTGCTCGGCGACCCAGGCGTGCGGGCTGTCATGGACCTCGGTCATCACGCCTCCCGGACGCTGAAGGCCGCGCTGTGGTGCCGGGGCGTTTCGATCTCATCGAGCAGCGCGATCGCAAAATCCGCGTACGTCATCCGGCTGGCCGGGTCGCCGTGATCGGCGAGCCGGTACCGGCCGGTGGGCGTGCCGTCATGGTCGAAATCGCCCGCGGGGGCCACGTACGCCCAATCGAGATCGCAGGTGCGAAGCTCAGCAAGGCCCGCCGCGTGGCCGAGATAGAAGGGGCGGTATTCGTTCGGGTATCCGGGCTCGTCCATCAGCGGAGCACCCGATGCTCCGGGCATGATCGATGCGAGGCCGACCACTACCAGGCGGCGCACGTCCGCCTTCGTCAGACCGGTGGTCAGGGCGCGGGACGACGCGGTGAAGAAGTCGCGCGGTGGCACGGACAGGTCCACGGCGGCGCTGATGGCGGCGTCATGTCCGGCGGCCGCGTGTTCGACGCTTCCCACGTCGGTGACATCTCCCGCCACCACCCGCACGTCCGTCAGGTCGCCGTGGCCGGCGGGGTCGCGCACCACTGCGGTGACCTGGTGGCCACGCCGGCGTGCCTCGGCGACAGCCTGTCGGCCGGCCCGGCCGCCGGCCCCGAAGACCACAATATTCATGACGAACCGCCCCTCAGGAGGACCGGGGCCGTGCGCCCCGGCCGGTTCCGCGAAGCTATCGGGGGCCGCGGTTACCACTGGGATACCGGCTAGGGTGAGGGCATGAGGGAACCCCTGCCCGCCGACATGTTCGACGAGCTGTGCCCATCCGCGCTCAATCCGATCCGCTTCGGCGACAAGTGGGCGGCGCTCATCATCCGCTGCCTCGAGCACGGACCGCGCCGGTTCTCCGAGCTGCGCGTGCCGCTGAGCCGCGTCACCCCCAAGGTCCTCACCCAGTCGTTGCGGTCCCTCGAACGGGACGGTCTGGTCAAGCGCACCGTCTATGCCCAGGCCACCCCGCATGTCGAGTACGAGCTCACCGCGCTGGGCCGCAGCATGCTCGGACCGATGGCGGTCGTGTGTGCCTGGGTGGAGGAGCACTGGGACGAACTGCTCGACGCCCGCGAGTCGTATGACAAGGGCACCCGCCTCGACCATGTCGGATGATGCGGCGTAATCAAGGCCAGCCGATGAACACCCACTCCGTCATCCGCGTTGTGCCTATCTGGTGAGTGCGCCTGGCTCGTTCAGCCGAGCCGGCTTGCCGGGGTTGGCTACCGCGTGGATTCGGGTGACCCGTCCACCTGCCACGACGAAGCTGACTGCGGCCAGTTGGCCGTCGGTCTCGACCAGGCCTGCCGGAGCGCCGTTGAGCCGGACGGAGGAGACCACCCGGTTGGGCGCGCGAGCAGGGCGGCGACCAGCCCGGCTCCGTGGACGGGGGCCGCAGTGGCGCTCGCGACTCGCCGCCGTCGGCGATCAGCACTACGGCGGGGGCCAGGACGTCGATCAGGTCCTGCACCTGCCCGGTTCGCAGAGCGGCCAGGAACTCCTGCACGACCGCCTGCCGTTCGAAGCGGTCCGCCTGCACCCTGGGCGTCGGGCCGACACGTGCTCGCCGGGCTCGTCGTGCCATTTGCCGGACCGCGGCCGCGGACCTACCCACGGCTTCGGCGATCTCACCGTAGGGCACGTCGAAGACCTCGCGGAGTACAAACACCGCGCGCTCCGTGGGTTTGAGTGTCTCCAGCACGGCCAGCATCGCGATCGAGACACTCTCGGCGAGTTCGATGTCGTCGGCGATGTCCGGGGTGGTAAGCAGCGGTTCGGGCAGCCACTCGCCGACGTAGTCCTCGCGGCTGCGTGACAGCGTCCGCAGCCGGTTGAGGGCTTGGCGGGTGGTGAGTTGGACGAGGTACGCGCGCGGGTTGCGGACCTGCGATCGGTCGACGTCGGCCCATCGCAGCCAGGATTCCCGGACCACGTCCTCCGCATCGGCCGCGGAGCCGAGCATCTCGTACGCGACGGTGAACAGCAGGCTGCGGTGGGTGAAGAACGGGTCGGTGGTCATACCGTCGATGCCGCACCTGTATTCGCGGGGCCCGTGGCCAGCGGGATCTCGCAGGCGTCGGACCGTCATGGAGTGTGCTCGGTCGGCGCCTCCGGCGCCTTGGGCGCGGCCGAGGAGGCGCCGGAGGCGCGTCGCCGGTCCCGTCGGTGACGTCCGCGGCGACGGCGGCCCGACCCGACTCCGAGTGCTCTCTTCCGGTAGAGCACGCCCATGACTCCGCACTCTCGTTGGACAGGAGTAACCCGGACGGAGGGACGTGCAGCGCCGACCCGCAGCTCCCTCAGGAGTTCCTGGCCTCGCCGGACGTACCGATGAAGCAGCCATTGGTCGAGTTTGCTGTTGGCCGTCAGCGGCGGGCGCCCGGGAGCGGCGCCGCTCGGACGGTCAGACGGCTGCCCCTCCCGCGTTCGGTGTCGGCCCGGCGGCGATGGAGAAGCCTAGGGCGAGGCCGTCGCCGGCGGCGTGCGCCGATGTGAGCGCGACCCCGTGGGGCAGCGCGCTGACGGTCACGGTCCTGGGAGTGAGCTCGTCGTGGAGTGCGGAGGCGGCCGGCAGCTCGGCGAGGTCGTCGACGGCCGCGCTTCGGCCGAGGATGCTCACGGTGGTGGGCGTGATGGTGATGGCGTGTGTGGTGGTGGACAGCGTCGCCCGCACGGTGACCGGCAGGCCCAGGCGGCCGACGCTCCCTGTGAGGATCAGGTCGCCGGCCTTGCCGCCGGCCCTCAGGCCGTTGCCCGTGGCGCCCAGGCGCCGGGTCACCTGGTCGTATCCCACCATGGCCGTTGCGGTGCCGCCGGCGCTGTAGCCGTTGGTCGTCACGTCCTTCAATCGGATGGTCACATCCAGCACGGCGTCCTGACGGTGTACACCTTCCGCGGTCACGTCGACGTCTCCGACCTCCCCTCCCAGGGTGCGCAGCCCCGCGAGGGGGGTGGTGAGGTCGGCGTGTACCGGGCCGTCCGGCTTCAGCCTGCGCGCGGCCTGGGCGACGATCCGCTCCTTGGCGCGGTGCTCGGCCAGGAGGTCGGTCGCGCTGGTGAGCGCGGCCAGGGTCGCCGCGGTGACGGCCAGGATGAGGCGGGTCTTTTTGCGGGGGGTCGGTCTCACGTGGTCGCTGCTCCGGGTCGGTCGGCGTTTTGGCGGTCAGGCGTGCAGGTGCGGGAGGGCCCGGTCGAGCCGGCGGGGCAGCCACCAGTTCACCCGCCCGATGAGGAACATGGCGGACGGCACCAGGATCAGGCGGACCACCGTGGCGTCGATGATCACGCTGATGGCCAGTCCCAGGGCGAGCATCTTCACGACCACGGTCGGTGAGGCGGTGAAGGACAGGAACACCGCGGTCATGATGAGTGCGGCAGCGGAGATCACGCGCGCCGTCGCGGACAGCCCCTCTGCCACGGCGAGGCGGTTGTCGCCGGTGCGGTGCCAGGCCTCGGCGATCCGGGACAGCAGGAAGATCTCGTAGTCCATGGACAGCCCGAAGACGATCGCGAACATCATCATCGGCACGTACGACTCGATGGGCACCGGCTCCGAGAGCCCCAGCAGCGAGTCGCCCCACCCCCACTGGAAGACCGCGACGAGCACGCCGTAGGACGCGGCCGTGGTGCACAGGTTGAGCACGACGGCCTTGAGCGGGATCACCAGGCTGCGGAAGACGGTCATGAGCAGCAGGAAGGCGAGGACCAGGACGATGCCGATGACGATGGGCAGCCGTGCCCCGATCGTGTCCCGGAAGTCGGTCTGGCCGGCCACGGTGCCGGTGAGATAGGCATGGGCACCCGTGCCGTGCAGAGCCTTGGGCAGTGTCCGCCCGGAGAGGGTGGCGAGCAGGTCGCCGGTGTCGGCGTCCTGCGGGCCGGTGGTCGGGGTGAGCGTGGTGACGAGGATCCTCCCGTCGGCGCTCGCCTTCACAGGCGTGAAGGCGGCCACGCCGTGGGTGGCTCTCAGGGCCGTGGTCAGGTCGCCCGTGATCCGGTCGACGGCCGACTTCGCGCCGCTCACGTCGACAACGGTGACGATCGGGCCGTTCGCCCCCGCTCCGAAGCCCTGCCCGTCGGCGTGCGCGATCCAGTCGTAGGCGGTTCGGGTGCTGCTGCCGGGCCGGTCGGCACCGGCGTCGACATGGCCGAGGCGCATGGACAGCAGGGGCAGCGAGCACACGCCGAGGACGGCGACGCCGACGGCGAGGAACGTCCAGGGACGCCGGGCGACGAGGTCCGCGTAGCGGTTCCGGCCGTCGCCGGCCGTCGTGCCCTCGGCGACCGGGCGGCGCAGGTGGAACCGGTCGATGCGCCTGCCCACCAGCCCCAGGGCCGCCGGCACGAGGGTGAGCGCGGCAGCGGCGGTGACGACGACGGCGAGGGTGGCCGCGAGGCCGATCTTGCCGATGAAGGTCAGGCCGCAGGCGTAGAGGCTGAGCATGGCGACGGCCACGGTCAGAGCGGCGACGAGGACGGCGCGTCCGCTGGTGTGCGCGGTGCGGGCCGCGGCGTCGACCGGGTCGCGTCCGTCGATGAGGTCCTGGCGGAAGCGCGTTGTCAGAAAGAGGGCGTAGTCGATGCCGACGCCCAGGCCGATCATGCCGGCAAGGGTGGTGGCCGAGGTCGCGAAGGAGAGGGCGGCGGCGACGATGCCCACGATGCCGAGGCCGACCCCGACGCCGATCAGCGCGGTGATCAGCGGCAGCAGCGTGGCGAGGACACTGCCGAAGGCCAGCAGCAGGATGACGAGGGCGGCGACGACGCCAACGCCCTCGCTCAGCTTGTCGTCGGCCGGTGGACGGACCACCTGGTCCAGATCGCCGCCGTAGGCGACGCCGAGCCCCGCCGCCCGGGCGGGGCCGGTCGCCTTGTCCAGTCGCCCGGTGTAGTCGTGGCCGAGGGTCTTCAGCTGCACGTCGAAGGAGATTGCGGCGTACGCGGTGCGTCCGTCGGCGCTGGTCACGGGCGCGGAGACGTCGGCGACGTGCGGCAGATCGCGCAGCTCGGCCAGGGTCCGATCGAGTGCCGACCGCTGGTCGGCCACGCTGCCGGAGTCGGTGTGGAACACGACCTTGCCCCCCGGCCTGCCCGCTTCGGGCATCGAGGTGGCAAGGAGATCTGTGCCGGTGTGGGAGGCGGTGCCGGGCAGGCTGACCTGGTCGCTGAAGGTGGGCGCGGCGAGATGCCGTCCTGCCAGGGCGGCGACGAGGACCAGCAGCCAGACGGCGATCACCGCTGCCGGGTGCCGGGCGCAGAACCCGCCCAGGCGACCGGGTCCGCGGCGAGCCACGGTGGAGTCCGTCGCCGGACGGGCGGCGGTGTGCGCCCCGATCGGCGCGGGTGGGTGCTGCGGAGGATGGGCCACCTGGCCTCCTAGGAAAGTGTCACGAGTGACACGAACTCTAGGAGGAAGTGTCGTGAATGACAATTGTCACTGGTGACATTTGCTGCTGCGACGATGCTGCGGCAGCGCTCCCGACCGCAAGAGGACGATGGGGGGAGGGATAGGTGTAGCGGAGCGGTGCAAGGAAGGGGATGGCGGCAGTGGATCTTGTACTGCGCCCGGGCACCGCGGAGAATGCCGGAGAATGCGGCAGGATCTGTTACGAGGCCTTCGCCGGGCTCGCCCGTGAACATGAATTTCCTCCCGACATACCCAGCCCCGAGGTGGGTGTCGCGCTGATCGGGGCGTTCCTGACCCACCCAGGGTTCTACAGCGTCGTCGCCGAGCTCGACGGACGGATTGTGGGGAGCAATTTCCTCGACGAGCGCTCGCCCGTCGTCGGGGTCGGGCCCCTCACCATCGACCCCGCTGTGCAGAACCGAGGCGTGGGCCGCCGGCTGATGCGTGACGTGCTGGACCGATCCGCCGAGCGCAGAGTGCCGGGAATCCGGCTGCTGCAAAGCGGGTACCACACCCGATCGTTCTCGCTGTATGCCAGCCTCGGCTTCGTGTTCAGGGAGACGCTGGCATGTATGCAGGGCCCGGCCATCTTGCGCGCAGTGCCTGGGCACACCGTTCGGGAGGCCAGGGATGCGGACATCGCCGCCTGTAACGAAGTGTGCCGTCGGATACACGGCGTCGACCGTGGTGGCGAGGTCACCGACGCGCTTGAACAAGGCACGGCACGTGTCGTCGAGCGCGAGGGGCGTATCACCGGTTACGCCACGGATCTGGCGTTCTTCGCGCACGCGGTGGCCGAGACCACTCCTGACCTGCAGGCCCTGATCGCCTCGGCTCCTGCCTTCGGCGGCCCCGGCCTCCTGGTGCCCGCCAGCAACAGCCTGCTGGTGCGATGGGGCCTTGCGAACGGTCTCAAGGTGGTGCAGCTGATGAGCTTGATGACCATCGGCCTCTACAACGAGCCCGCCGGGGCGTACCTGCCATCGATCCTCTACTGAGGGGCCCTGGTGCGGCCCGTCCGGCCCACGAACTGGGGCCCGCACGGCCCACCGGCGCGTACCGCGCACGCCGCCAACGGGCGCGCCGACGAGACGAGGCGGGTTGGTGGGCGCGATCAGCGCACGGTCGTCTCCGAGGTCGTTGGAGTGGGCCTCGCGTTCCTTCGATGTCCAGACCGCCGTGTCCGGCGATGCAGCGATCGTCGTACGGCGCCTAGCACTCGCCACCGCTCAGCCGGCACCGGTGCGGTCCCCCAAGCGGACGGGCAGCTGGTGGATGCGCTCCCACTCCTCCAGGTCCGCCCGGCCGCGCGTGTAGTGCCGGGAGTCTTGGCGTGCATTGAACCGGGCGTCCTCGAGGTAATCTCACGGACGGCAAGATCCCCTTTTTGCCCCCATCTGGCGTACAACCTTCCGGTGCGGCCGGCTGTCTCACCCAGCATCAGAGTTACGCGACCAAGGGGGACAACATGCGACCTGTCAGAACGGCAGTGGCGGTGCTCATGCTCGCGGGCGCCACGCTGGGTACGACGGCGACCACCGCGGACGCGGCCCCGGCGGAGGGACCGCGCACGGCGGCGGCCTGCCCGACGGGCTGGGGCAGCGGCGCCAAGGGTGGTACCACATTGGGGGCCGATCACCTGGAGGACATCAGGACCGGACAGCACGAATGCTACGACCGCATCGTGTTCGACGTGCCCGGCGGCGGCGACCAGATCGGCTACCACGTCCAGTACGTGGACCGGTTCTACGCGGACCCCTCGGGCCAGTACATACCAGTTGCCGGCGGGGCGATCCTCGACATCCGCGTCGGCGCGTGGAGCTACGACCTGGAGGCCGGCGTGCCGACCTACCCGGGGAAAGTGGGGCAAGCCCTGCCCGGCGTGAACATCAGCGGGTACAGCTCCTTCCGGGACACCCGGTTCGGCGGCACCTTCGAGGGGCAGACGCAGGTCGGTCTCGGTGTACGCGCCCGACTGCCCTTCCGCGTGATCCAGCTGGACGACCGGGTCGTGGTCGACGTGGCCCACAGCTGGACGAGTTAGCCCACACCCGGCCCGCATGGACGCCACAGTCCTTGCGTCCCTTGCCACCCAGCTCAGATGGAGAAGCTGGCCAAGGCCCGGGAGGCCGCGCAGGCCAGCGTGACCACACTGAGCCAGGTGGAGGCGCTGGTCCTGCAAATCTCCCAGCAACACCGTCCGAGCCTGGGCGGCGAGGGGCGCGGCAGGGAAGCGCTGCCCGGGCGCCGGGCGCAGGCCGCGCCCGCCGTCCGCGCGGCGTAGGCGCCACGACCGCGACCGTCCCTGCCGTCCGCCTGCCGGCCTGGGACCGCCCCACCTGGGCTGGCGGGTGAGCAGGCCGGCGAGGTCTTCGACCTTGCCCGCGGGGGTCACGTGGGGGCTGCCGAAGACTGCGGGACGTCCACTGGTCGTACGGGACGCCGCAGGACACCTCGCGTTTGTCCGGGACGCACACGACCGGGTGGTCGTACCGCAGGCGGCGGGCCGCGCTGGAGTCTGTGTTCACCGCTCGCCGCGTGTCGGAGCCGTGGACGCTGTGCCGCCGACCACCGATCCTCAGACCCTTGCGGCGTCAGTCGGGATGGAGGGCGTGGTCTTCGAGAGCCTCACCGACGCCTAGAAGCCTTGGGCGAGGGGCGGGCCGGTCGTTCACCGCCGGGCGGGGCAGCCGGGAGCATCTGGACATCACGCTTGTCGGCGTCGACGTCGCTCGTGACGCCTCCGGCCGGTGGCGCCGGCATCGCGCCCGGCCCGACCTCTCCCCCGCCGACGTTCCCCGCATGGCGGCGCCGCCGTACTGACGGCGGCACGGCGCGAAGGCCTCGCGCGACGCGCAACCGGCTGAGCGCGCCCCGGTCCCCGCCGCGTCGCCCATCCCGCCCCTCCCTTCCTCCGAAGTCGCCTGCTGAGCTGCAGTGTGAGAGATCGTTCTCGATGCGGATCCCTGCCCGAACCCTGCGCCCAATGGTGTGCCACGAGGAAGTGACTGCTACTGGGGTGGACCCCCGGGTGTCAGCGCGAAGGTCAGCCAGGCGAGGGCGCAGAGGCCGCCCGACAGCAGCAGTGACCATCCCGTGCCGGCGGTCGCGGCGGCGCCCATGAGGGCGACGCCGAGGGTGGCGCCGATCTGGCGGATCGCGTTGAGCAGGCCGCCGACCGAGCCGGCCGTGCCTGGCGGGGCGGCGCCGATGACAGCCGCGGCGAGGGCCGGCAGGATGAGGGAGATGCCGAAGCCGGTGAGCAGCAGGCCCGCCGCGAGCCAGACGTAGGCGCCTTCGGCGAAGACCGTGCCGGCCAGGACCGTGCCTCCGGCGGTCAGCAGTGCCAGGCCGGCGACAATCGGGGGCCGCGGGCCGGTGCGGGCGACGATCCTGCCAGTCAGTGGTGGATTCGCGGCGAAGGGAACGGTCAGCGGCAGGAACGCCAGGCCCGTTTCCAGGGCGCTCAGGTGACGTTCGCGCTGCAGCAGCAAAGGCAGCACGAACAGGGCACCGGCCAGGGCGAAGTTGGTCACCGCGCCCGCGAGCAGCCCGGCCCGTACCGGTGCCGTCCGCAGCAGCGTCCGGTTCACGACCGGGGCCTGGCTGCGTCGTTCGAGCAGGGTGAACACCGTCACCGCGATGCCGAGCCCGCCCGCCGACCACGCAGCGTGGGCCCATGCGCCCGCGCCGGCGGCGATCAGGACGTCCGTGAGCAGTGCCAGCACCACGACAGCCGCGGCCTGAGCCGACCAGTCGACGCGGTTGGCGCCGCGCGGGCAGCGCACCGCCCGTCCCCAGGTCAGGGCCAGCACCAGCAGCCCCAGGGGCACGTTGACCAGGAACACGGCCCGCCATCCGGCCGCCTCCACCAGGGCGCCACCGGCGATCGGGCCGGCCGCGACGGCCGCCCCGCTGACCGCGGCCCACACCGAGATCGCGCGGGCCCGCGCCGCAGGCTGCGGGTAGAGACGGGCGATCAGTGCCATCGAGGCCGGCACGCACGCCGCCGCTGCCGCCCCGGACACGGCCCGCAGAACCAGCAGCGCACCCAGGTTCGAGGCCAGGGAACTGAGCAGGGACGCGAGCGCGAACACCACCGTGCCGGACCGGAACATTCGATCGGCGCCGAACCGGTCGGCCGCCGCCCCTGCCGACAGCAGCAGAGCCGCGAACACCACCGTGTACCCGGTGGTGGCCCACTGCAGGCCGGCCATCGACGTACGCAGCGACGCGGCCAGGTCGGGTTCGGCGACGGACAGCACGGTCGTGTCGAGCAGCACCATGAAATAGCCCAGCGATACGCCGGTCAGCGCGCCCGCGCGCCTCGCCCTGGACGACGCGGGCACCGTAGGCGCGACAGGTTTCACAACAGCCATGGAAGAGGAAGCCTCCGGTGAGCAGCCAGATCAGTCACGCCGCCCACCATCGGTCCGACCGGGCGGGGCGCTCCACCGGTGAAACCGCACACAGCGTTCGGAATTTCCGCATGCTCACGCGGCGTTGGGCGCGTACGTGGAACTACGCCAACTCGTCACCTTCGAGGCCGTGATCCGCCACCGGACGGTCACGGACGCCGCCGTCGCCCTCGGTCTCGCCCCCTCCTCCGTCTCGCAGCAGATCCGCACCCTTGAAACCGGCCTCGCCGTCGCCTTGTTCACCCGTGGCCCCAAAGGCATGGAACTGACCTCCGCCGGGGAGCGCCTGCGCGGCTGGGCACGCACGCTCCTCGACACCGCCGAACAGGCCGTCCACGATGTCCGCGGCGAGCACCGGCGGCTGCGGCTCGGCGCCCTGCAGACCCTCGCAGGCTCCCACGTTCCCCTCGTCCTCGCCCGGCTGGCCGAACGCCGCCCCGACATCACGGTCGACGTGCACTCCGACCGCACCCGCCAAGAACTCCTCACCGACGTTGCGGACGGGCGCCTCGACGCGGCCCTCCTCCTGGACGCCGGGGAAGCGCTCGGTGGGCTCGGCTTCCCCGCCCCCGCCGAACCCCTCGCCTTCCTCGACCTCGACCCCGTGCCCCTGGCCCTCGTCGCGGCCCCGACCCACTCCCTGGCCACCCGCCCCGCGCTGACCCCCACCGACCTCCACGACGAACGGCTCTTGGTCAACGTCCCGGAATGCTCTTTCTGGCTGGCCGGACAGCACCTCCTCGGCACCGGTCCCCAACGCGTCCGAGCCGGCGGCGTCCCCGTGATGCGCGCCTGGGCCGAACACGGCCTCGGCGTCACCCTGCTGCCCCGCTTCGCCGTCACCGACAGCCTCCGTGCGGGCACCCTCGTCCAACTACCCCTCGCCGCACCCGACCTGACCCTGCGCCTCGTGTGGCGCAAGGACCGCGAGACCCTGCCCGAACTTCGCGACATCCTCTACGCAGCCGCCCGCCCCTGAACAACACGAGCAGGGAGAACACGGTGAGCGGGCGCGCTGGAGCACAACCTCGCAGCAAGCCGAGGGCGGGCGACCAGCCGGTCCCGGAGCAGGTCACCTCCACAGGTCCTGGCTCGTGCACACGCATGCACCCATGTTCCGCCTCATCATCTCCAGTGCGGCCCGAGCGAGGTCTTCGTGAATGTGCGCCACGGCATCCCTGGGAACGGTCACCTCGAAGTGACGGATGTGGGCGTCGAGAGCCGAGTAGAGCACGCACTGCTCGGTCACCTGCCCGGTGAGTACCAGGTGGTCGATGTCCTGTTGCCGCAGGAGGTACTCCAGGGGGGTCTCGAAGAAGACGGAGTGGCGGGCCTTCAGCACGAAGAGGGAATCGCTGTCGGGCTTCACAGGCTGCACCAGGCAGCCGTATGGTCCGCTCAGAGCCTCGTCCAGCAACTCTCCGTGGTGCGATCGCCACTCACCGAAGTTGTCGTTCACATAGATCACCGGTACCGAGAGGTCTCGCGCGCGTCCCAGGAGGTCCGCCACCACCGGCACGACCCTGCGAGCCGAGGGAAGCAGCAGGTCGGCGTCCTTGTGGTCGTAGGTGTTGATCATGTCGATGACCAGCAGTGCAGTCTTGCTCACACTCGCCGGGTTCCCTGATCGCACGAATCCCCTCTGCTGTTCACAGAGGGAATCGAGGGGAGGGCTCAGGGCGCGGACCGGTCAGGGCCGCTGGAACCAGCGCGGCGACCCGGAGCGAGCGGCTGTGAGGCCTTGCTGCCGCCGGGACCGACGTCGCGTGAGCATCCGCTGGCACCGCGGCGCCGCCGCTGCGGCGATGGGGCCGCCGTACCGCCGTGACGTGCCGTGCCGGCGCCGTTCCCGCTGAGGCCATCGGCCCGCCCGCTGTCAGGGCTGTTCGGGAGAGCCGATTCGGCGCAGTATCCCGAAGGCCCGCAGCAGGGGCGCCGGGCCCGTGTCCGGGAGGCCGGCGGCCCGGCGCGCCCTGCGGGTGCGCAGTACGGCGCGGACCGCGGACAGAGCGGCGCACGCGATCACCGCGGCCGTGAGGTCGGGGTCCGGCGTGTCCGGCGGCAGCCTGCGCTCGACCAGGACGGTGAGCCGCTCCTCGAAGTCGGAGAAGGCCTGGACGAGCCGGGTCGTGACGACGTTCTCGATGCCTTGGATGGGATGACTGAGGGCGGTCAGAGTGGAGGCGGCGAACGGCTCGGCCGCCTCCACCAGGGCGTTGCACACCGCGTCCAGGGGCTCCTCGTCCACCGGACGCCGGGCCAGGGCGTCCTCGACGTAGGCGAAGATCTCGACGCCGTCCGGCAGCAGCAGCGCCTCCTTGCTCTCGAAGTAGCGGAAGAAGGTGCGCACGGAGACGTTCGCGTATGCGGCGATGTCCGCGACGGTGGTGGCCTCGAAGCCGCGTTCTTTGAACAGGCGCGCGGCCCCTTCCAGCAGGCGGTGGCGCGTCTCCTCCTTCTTGCGTTCGCGCAGTCCGGCGGGGGCATTCTCACTGGGCATGATCCGAAGCCTCCCGTCAGGGTGTCACCACTGTCAATTGACACGCATGCCGCTCCACGGCCGTCACCCTTGCCGTCCTCCCGCCCGCCGTGTCCCCCATCGGGCCGCACGCGCGTGCGTCAACACGGCCAGGGGACCGGGCGGGCTGGCCGCCTTGCCCACAGGTCCTCCATGCGTCCGCGAGAGGAACATGTTCCGTACGCCGTGCGTACGCGACTCATACGGTTTCCCACCAGTAGACCGTCGGCCTGACCCCGGCACGACCCGTGTGCACGAGCTCGTGTCAGTGGACTATCGTGCCGGGCCGGGCCGGGAGTCGTAGAGCACGCTGTGGAAACGGCCCGCCTCCTCCAGCCCCGACGGGTCACCGCCGAGGGCTCGTACCGCGTCGATCGCGTACTGCCGCTCCCCCTCATCCGTGAACCGCCGCTGCGGATAGGTCCGCGACGCATCAACCGTGGTGCGCAGCCCGTACGTCGCCAGCTTCCGCACCACAGGCTCGTAGGCAACGGTCCGCAGCACGAACGCGCTCACCCACACGGGACGACGGGCACCGTCCAGCAGCGCGGCGAACGTCCGCTCGGTGATGTAGCTGCCGCCGCCCGTCAGCGTGATCAGCCCGACCTCCGGCAGGGCGGCGCGCAGCTCCGGCCCGGGCGGCACCCGTTCCAGGTCGTCGGTGAAACCGGCGACCAGCAGACCGGCTTCCCGGGCATAGCGCACCGCCGGCGCGGCGATATCCAGGCCGTACACCCGCAACGTGTCCGGCCGCCGCCGCTCGGCGTAGAACTCCCGGTCCCAGGCGGCCAGTTCCTCCGGCGACATGCGGCGAGCGGTGTCGGACGTGTACCGCTCGTACAGTTCCGCGAGCGTCACCTCGTGATTGAGCAGCGCGGCGTTGATGCCGTACGAACAGCACAGGTCCAGCACCACCAGCCGGCCGGCCCGGCCGTCACCGTACGCGGCCCGTTCCGCCGCCAGCTGCCGGAATACCGGCTGGGCGTGATGCGGAATCTCATAGTCCAGTGCAGCCAGCCGCGTGAAGTAGGCACGCGGATCCGGCTGGACGTAGATGTCGTCGAACCGGGACTTGCCAGGTGTCGCACCGCCAGAGCCCAACCCGTGCACGCCGCACTCCTCCTCGCACCGAGTCCGTTGCCCCATCATGTCCCGTCTCCCCGGGGCTACGGACATCCGCCACGCGCGGTGACCAGGCCGCCCAGTCCTCGTTTACCGAAAAGGACGGGATGCCCGGAGGAGTTCGCCACACGGGCTATCCCGGTAGACGGCGAAGCGGGAGTCCAGCGGTTGGTTCCCGAGCTGCGGGCCTCGCTCGGACGGTCAGAGGGCCCGGATTGGCGAATGCCGCATCCTGGGCCACCCGGTGACGGCCCGCGGTATCAGCGGAGCCAGCAGCTCCTGCTCCCGGTCGGTGTCAGCGGTTCCGGGGCGCCCTTTTCCTCCACGGCTCTCCCCTGAGCTTTCCCCACGGCGACGCGGGCCTGACCGTATGGTGGGGCTCGGCACGTGGCGGGGCCCGTACCGGGCTCGGTGCGGTTCCGCCGCTCGACGGTGCGTAAGGGGGTGGAGGGGGTGCCTGTGCGGGGTGAACGGCGCGCCGTCCTGGTCACGACGGTGCTGGTCCTCGCGCTCTTCGCCGGTGTGCTGTCGCTGCTGAGCTGGGACCGGGCGAACCAGGTGGCCGGGGTGGTCTCCGCGGTGGTCGGCGTGGCCGCCTTGGGGGTCGGCGTCTGCGCGCTGCTGGGCCCGTCCGGGAGTACGTCCGTGCAGGTGTCCAGGACCGGGCGGGCCACGGCCACCGGCGGAGGGGACGCCAACACGGGTGCCGTCGCCTCCTCGTCCGCCGGTGCGGTCTCCATCGGGGAGACCGGTGACGCGCGGGCGGACGGCGCCAGCGCGAACACCGGTTACCGGCGGCAGGAGTAGCGCGCATCCGATGCTCTTCCGCAGCCGCGCCGCGGTACGCAAGTCGGGCGGATCCTCCGCCGAGGGGCGAGGGGCCTTCGCCAACAGCGGCGTGATGATTGACAGCTCCGTTCAGGTGTTCGCGGGGCGGGCCGCCGTCTCCGGCTATCCCCTCCAGGTGCAACAGGCCCTCGCCGCCGCCGACTTCCAGGGGCGGGAGAGCGAACTCGCCCAGCTGGCCGCCTTCTGCGCGCACGATGTCCCCGCGGGCCGTCCCGGCGCCGGCTACTGGCGCTGGGTGGCCCCGGCGTGGGCAGGAAAGTCCGCCCTGCTGGCGCACTTCGTCCTGCATCCTCCACCCGGCGTCGATGTCGTGTCGTTCTTCATCACCTCCCGCATGGCCGCGCAGAACGACGCCACGGCGTTCTGCGAGGTCGTCCAGCGGCAGGTGTACGCGTTGCTGGGCGAGGAGGAGCCGCTGAGCACCCCCGCCACGCGCGACGAGCAGCTGCTGCTCGCGCTGCACCGTGCCGCACAGGGGTGCGCGGCGCGCGGCCGGCGGTTCGTGCTCGTGGTGGACGGGCTGGACGAGGACCGCGGCGTGACCGCCGGTGCCGACGGCCACAGCATCGCGGCGCTGTTGCCTCGTGTTCCCCCGCACGGCATGCGGATCGTCGTCGCCGGGCGTCCGCATCCGCCGGTACCGGGGGACGTGCCCGCGGACCATCCCCTGCGGACCACGCGGATCGACCACCGGCTGGAGCCGTCCCCGCACGCCCGCGCGGCGCGCTGGGACGCGGAGCGGGATCTGCTGCGACTGCGAGACTCCGGCGGGCTGGGCTGGGACCTGGCCGCTCTGACCGTCGCGGCCGGAGGCGGGCTGAGCGCGCCCGACTTCGCGGAGCTGACCGGGAGTCTGGCGCGGCTGGTCGAGCGCGAGCTGTCCGCGGTGAACGGCCGCAGCTTCCGTCGGCGTTCCGGGCACTGGTCGTCTGCCGGTCCGCCCGTCTTTCTCTTCGCGCACGAGGAGATCCGGCGCGGCGCCGCGGAACTGGTCACGGACCAGGAGCTGGCGGCCCACCGCAGCCGTCTGCACCGTTGGGCGGACTTCTACCGGCGCGCGGGGTGGCCGGAGGGGACACCCGAGTACCTGTTGCGCGGCTACACCCAGTTGCTGCGCGAACAGGGGGACACTTCCAGGCTGGTGGCGCTGGCCTGCGACACCCGGTGGCAGGAGCGGCTGTGGCGGGCGTCCGGGGCGGACCTGGAGTCGCTCAGCGCGATGTCGGCCGCGTTCGACCTGGTGATAACAGACGGCGGGCACCGCGGCGATCAGGACGTGTCCGTGGCCCTGCGGCTTGCCGCCGCGCGAGACGGGCTGCACGATCGGACGGCGCCTCTCTCTTCCGACCTGATCGCCCTGTGGGCCCGGTGCGGGCACCCGGCGCGCGCCGTTCATCTGGCCGAGTCGCAGCGCGACGCGTGGAACCGGGTGGCCGCCCTGAGCGCCCTCGCCGGCGCTTTGGCCGTCGTCGCGCGCCCGGACCAGGCGGCCGCTCTGCTCGACGGAGCGAACAGCACCGAAGACCGGGACCGCTTCCTGGCGGCGATCGCCAAGGGCCTGGCGGACGCCGGCCGGCCCGCCGAGGCCCTGCGGCCGGCCCGCCGCATCAGCGACCCGGAGCGCAGGGCGGAAGCTCTCGTCGCCGCCGTCGGAGCCCTGGCCGGGTCGGCGAGGAACGCCGCGGCGGCCCGGGAGGAGGCCGGTGCCCGGAGCGCCGATGCGGTTTCCTGGGCGCTGGAGGCCGTCGACGCGGTCATGGCGGTGCCCAACACCGTCTCACGGAGCGTCCTGGGCGCCTCGCTGGCCGCCTCGCTCTCCCGGCTCGGCGAGCATCGCCGGGCCCTGGCGCTGGCGGAGCGTGTCCTGTCCCGTTCGGCCGACTTCGGTGACGCGGTCCGGCGTGCGCAGTACCTTGCCCTGTTCGCCCGGGGGATGTCCACGGCGCCGGGGCTCGCCGCGCAGGCCGCCGAGTTCGCCGTGACGTCGGCCCGGCTGGCGGCGGACATCGACGACCCCGACGGCGTGAACTGGGTCTACCCCCACGTCGCTGCGGGCCTGGAGGCGACCGGACACCACCAGCAGGCGATCGACTTGGTCAGCCGTTTCCTGAATGATCCGGAGGACGGCCTGGTCGAGATCGGCATCGCGGCCGCGGAAGCCGGTGACCTCGACCGGGCCCTGAACCTGGCCGAGAGGATCACGGAACCCCTCTACCGGGCGCGCGTCCTCAACGCCGCCGGCAGGATGACGGCGGGGGCCCGTGACCCGGCGCGGACGCTGCGCCTGGCCCGGCAAGCCCGCGCCGCCACCGACGAGGTGTCCTCCCTCCACTGGCGGGTGGCGCTGTCGGCCGACACCGCCGACTTCTTGCTGCGGGCGGGCCAGGAGAAACACGCCCACGAGGTGGTCAAGCGGGCGACGAACGCAGCGCGGAGGGGGCGAGGGCCCGGGGTGGGCACCCTCATCGAGCTGGCCGTCGCGGCCGGCCGGTCCGGGCAGCGGGACGATGCCACCCGCCTCATCCACCGCGCCGAACAGGCCGCCGACGCCTCCTCCGGTTACGCACGCGTCCTCAAGCTCGCGAAGGTAGCCGAGGGCCTGCACCATACGGATCGCCCCGCGGAGGGGGACGAACTCCTGCGCCGCGTACTCCACCTGAGCCGGAGCCTCGCCGATCCCGCCGAGCGGACCGAGGGCCTGCGACGGGTGGCCGAGGCATTCGGCCGCACCGGGAAACCGGACGGAGCGGCTGAGCTGGCTCAGGAGATCCTGGGCCGGGCAGGCACCGCCGACAGCCCCTCCCGCCGGCGCTGGGACACGTACGCCGCCGCCGGAGCGCTCCTCGCGGCGGGCGATACCGACGCGGTGCTCGGGCTGAAGGGCGGCCTGCCGGAGGACGCGGTCGACGAAATTCTCACCGGTGTCGTGAAAAAGCTAGTGGACGCCGGTGATCTGGCCGCAGCAGAGCTGATCATCGACAGGCAAGGAGACGAGCACGCCCTCGGCCACCTCGCGGCGGGCACCGCAGCCACGGGGGACGTCGCCCGTGCCGCCGCGCTGCTCGAGGAGATCAGCACCCCTGTCCTGCGCGAGGCGGCCACGCCGGCCGTGGTCAAGGCGCTCTGCCGGGTGGGTGCCCGCGCGGCAGCCCGCGCCCTGGCCGACGCCCTCACCGCGCCCGAGCACCGCGGCAAGGCGCTCGCAGCGATCGCCCAGTCGCTCGGGCCCTGCCCGCAGGGGCGGCTCGTGCTGGTCGAGGCGCTGTGCTGGGGCCTGTGGGAGCAGATGACCGAGGAGATCGCCGGTGTGGTGGCGGAGCACCTGCCCCTCCTGGCACACCTCGTCCTGGCGGAAGGCTAGGGTCTGCGTCCCTGCGGCGTTGCCGCTGACCGGCATCGAGTCGCGGCGACCCCGTGCGGCACTGCCGCCGAGTACCGACGGTCAACAAGACCGTATTCTGCTGCGGTTACGGGGTGCGGTGACCAGGGGGAGGCGTACGTGCAGCCATTGGAGTCCACGGATCCGGCCATGATCGGCGGCTACCCGCTGCTGGCGCGGCTCGGTGCGGGCGGCATGGGCCAGGTCTACCTGTCGCGCACGCCGGCGGGCCGCCCGCTGGCGCTCAAGACGGTTCGCCCCGACCTCACCGCCGCCCCGGACTTCGAGAAGCGCTTCTCCAGGGAGATCCGCACCAGCGACCGGGTCCGGTCTCCGTGGACCGTCTCGGTGGTGGACTTCAGCCCGCCCGGCCACCGCCCGCAGTGGCTGGCCACCGAGTACGTCGCCGCACCCGCCCTCGCGGACTGGGTCACCGCCCACGGTCCGCTGCCGCCTGCCACTCTCCGTGTCCTGGCCGGCGAACTCGCTGCCGCGCTGGCCGCTGTGCACGCCTGCGGCCTCACCCACCGGGACGTCAAACCGTCCAACGTCCTCCTCGGTCGTGCCCGGCCCATGCTCATCGACTTCGGTATCGCCCGTGCCGCCGACGACTCCCGCCACACGGGTACCGGGGGTGTCATCGGCTCTCCCGGTTATCTGGCCCCCGAACAGGCGGTGCAGGGGACCGTCACCGAAGCGGGTGACGTCTTCTCCCTGGGCGCCGTCCTCGTCTTCGCCGCGACCGGCACCGGCCCGTTCGAACTACCGGGCGAGCAGCCCTCGGCACCCTTGCTCCTCTACCGCATCGTCCACGAGGACGCACGCCTCGACGGCGTACCGGCCGGCCTGGCGCAACTCGTCGCCCGCTGTCTGGCCAAGAATCCGCAGGACCGGCCACGAAGCGCAGAGCTGGCAGCATCGCTGCGGGGGGAGGGGGACGTCGGCGATCCCCGGGCGGGGGCGTACGGAGCCGGGACTGCGCCGGCGGCCGGTGCCTGGGAGCGAGTTCTCCCGCCCGGACTAGGCGCCGACCTCCTGGCGAGGGAGGCGGAGGTCGCCCACCGGTGCGCGGCGCCGCCGGACCACCCGGCCTCGACGGCCCGGACGGCGCCCGGGCCCGGGATACCGGGCCTGCCGACGGCCGCCGAGGCGGTGGTCCCGCCCTCCGCCGGCCGTCCCGCCCCTGACACGGCCGCGCCGTATCCCCCCGCCGCCATCGCGGGACCGTACCCGCCCGGGCCCCCGGACTCCTCCACCGGACCGTCCGCCTCGCCGTCGTACGGCGCCCACCACCCCGCGTACATCCGCGCGCGCCGCCGCGTCCGCTGGATGGCCGCCGCCTGTGCCCTCACCGTCGTCGCCGTGGCGACCGTCATCCTGCTGCTGCACCCGTTCGACACGGCCGCCCGCGGCGACGGCACCCCGTCCTCCCGGCCTCTC
The DNA here is from genome assembly GCF_044750305.1 of Streptomyces sp. NPDC088810. NCBI lineage: Bacteria > Bacillati > Actinomycetota > Actinomycetes > Kitasatosporales > Streptomycetaceae > Streptomyces > Streptomyces sp. NPDC088810. Next base: position 120,363 of record NZ_JBIVJQ010000013.1, on the reverse strand, counting down.
CCCAGCGCCTCCGCTCCTGCCCTCTCCGCCAAGTGGGCCGGCGTGTGGACCGGCACGGGCCCGGGCACCCCGCACGCCGACGGCCAACTGCATCCGCGCACCAACTCCTTCAAGGTGACCCTCACCCTGCACACCGCCGCCGTGGGCGAACTGGCCGGTAAGCAGGTCAGCAACATCACCGAGGTCGGCACCGGCCGAGAGGTCGGCTGCACGGAGGCCCTCGCACTGCGGGCCGTGCGCGGCACGACGGCCACCTTCGAAGCGGTCACCAGTCACCCCACCGACCGCTCGGACACTTCACTGCAGTGCGAGACCGGCCACCTGTACGTGGTCCAGCTCACCGACGCCGACACCATCACCCTCGGCGAGGAGGGCGCCCAGTCCGCGGGCGCGCCCGAGGCCGTTCACCGCAGTCGCCGCACCTCCTGAGGCGCGGCGAGGTCGAACGGTCCGGCGGTGGGCCGGGGCCGTCCGGGTGCCGACATCCCTGCCGGCGCAGAGCGTGAGCATCCAGACCCCCCAACAGGCCGCGCTCCTCAGCCTGGTTCGCCCTGCTCATCTCATGGTGCCGAAGCGGTACCCGTCACCGCACACTGCGCTACGGTTCCCCTCACGATCTGACGCTTTCGAGTCGCTTGCGCGGTCACGGGCGTCCGGGGCGGGCGAGGGATGGGGGACCACGTGTCGGCTCGGTCTGTGGCTCGGCGGCTGTGCGGTGTCATGATGACGGTGTCGGCCCTCTTCCTGGGCACGTGGGCTGCTCCAGCAGGCGCGGTCCCTGGCACTCCGGCCCCACGACCCCCGGGCAGCACCGCTCCGCCCGTGGCTAACGGCCAGCACGGTCTCGCGGGCGTGGCGCGGCCCACCATGCGGATCCTCGTCATGGGCGACTCGTACTCGGCCGGCAACGGTGCCGGGGGCTACTACGGGGCGGCCGGCTGCTACCGCTCGCACGCCAACTACGCTGAAGTATTCGCTTCGATCATCCGGGCCAGCCCGTATGCGCAACCCACCGCCGTCACCAACGTGGCGTGCAGCGGTGCGGTCACTGCGGACTTCCACAACTCCAAGGACGGCAGGCCACCGGAGCTCTCGGCGGTCGACCACAGCTACGACCTCATCTTCCTGACGATCGGAGGCAATGACGCCTACTTCAGCGACATCGTCAAGTTCTGCCTGGTCGCGAAGACGAGGACGGCCGCGCACTGCGCTTCCAACCTCAGCCGGGCCGAGAGCATGCTGGGCGACGGAACGCTCCAGCGCAGGATCACCACGGTCCTCAAGGACGTCCGGGCGAAGGCCAATGCAGGCGCCTCGATCGTCTTGTTGGGTTACCCCTTGCTCGAAGGCGACAGCAGCTACAGCCTCAAGTCCGGCAGTGCGCCGACGGTGAAGGTGGGTCAGCGGCTGCGCACGCTGGGCAGCCGAGCGGACGCCATGCAGGCGGCCGTCGTGAAGAGCCTGAATGCGACGACCGCCGGCGGAAGTCTCCGGTTCGTCAGTACGCAGGCCCTGTTCAACGGACCCCCTTACCACGGGCTCTACGCCAACAAGAACAACACCGGGCGGTGGATGGTCCAGCCCGTGATCGACGCCTCCCTGGCGACGTACAAGACCTGGTATCACCCCAACCAGACGGGTTGGGCGCACGAGGGGAGGCTGCTGGCGCGGACCAAGGGCGTTCCCACGTCCAAGACCTACCCCGTGATCTCGTCGCCGCATCTGCCGGACGCCGTCGCGAGCCGCTCCTACTCCGCTCGGCTCGCCACTGCCGACAACCGTCCCGGGACCTGGTCTGTGACGTCCGGTGCGTTGCCCCTGGGGCTGACACTGCGCGGCGCGACCATCGGCGGTGTGCCCAAGAGCAGCGGCCACTCCAAGTTCGGCGTCCGCTTCGTGGACGCGTCGGGCACCTCCGCCAAGGCCGACGCGGATCTGCTGGTGAACTCCGCCGCCCGAGCCGGGGCTTGGTCGTCGTCACGGGCGCCGCTGCCGGCCGGACACGGCGGTCCGTCAGGAGCCGTGCCGACCGTGTCCTGCGGTGGCCCTGTGTGCGCCGGACACGCGCTGTACACGGACACCAGCGGGCACCGCCACTATGCCCTGCTGCAACTGCGTGACGGGGCCTGGGAGACGAGGGACGCCCCCTACCCGTCCGGGGTGGACCGTGAAGCCGGGCAGGTCGACCTCGCGTCCGTGCAGTGCGACGGCCAAGGCGACTGCGTCGGGGGTACTACGGTCTACGCCTCGACCGGGCGGGCCACCGCGCAGGTCTTCTGGACACTGCTGAACGGAGTGTGGACGGCGCAGAAAGCCCCGTTGCCCGCCGACGCGGACACGCTGCTGTCCGGCCCCAACTCGCTCAGCTGCGGGATCGATGTGTGCGGTGGGTCGGGCTGGTACCTGGGTCGCGGGGACTCCGCCGGGCGCGAGGTGCTGTGGACGTGGACCCGGGGAACCGGGTGGAAGGCGGCCAGTGCACCCCTGCCGCCGGGGACGGACGAGAACGCCGATTCGGGGGACCAGCTGTTCGCGTGCGGCCGGGGCGTCTGCGCCGTCACCGCGCACTACAACGACACCGCCGGGGTTGCGCACGAGCTGCTATGGACGTGGACACCGCGGTCCGAGTGGGTGATGCGCCAGGCGCAGCTGCCCGCGGGCGCGACGCTGGAACCCAACTACGTGGCTGTGTCGTGCGGTTCCTCGGTCTGTGCGGCGATCGGCCTGTACCGGCTGGGCGAGCAGGACTGGCGGAGCATCATCTGGACTTGGCAGCCGTCGACAGGGTGGGACGCGGGGCAAACGCCGCCGTCGCCCGCCGACACGACGTATCCCGGCCAGGCGTTCCAGATGTCCTGCGGCGGCGACACATGCCTCGCACCGGGCAGTTACTACGGTCGGCAGGGCGTCTTCCGCAACCTTCTGTGGGTCTGGACCGCGCAGGACGGATGGAGCGTGCAGCAGCCCGCACCGCTCGGCAGTGTCGGTGACAGCGCCGGTCCGACCTACCGGCAGGCGTCGTGCGGTGGGAGCCTGTGTGCCCTCACCGGGTCCTACAAGGCCGTCGGCGGCCGTGTCGTCACGGTGCTGTGGACCACTGCCGACAGCGTCACCTGGGTGGCCGACGAGGACCCGGGTCATCTCACGCGCAACCCTCAGCCGCCCTACTTCAACCACTTCGAGCAGGTCGGCTGTGGGCCGTCACAGTGCGCCGCGCTCGTGTCGTACTGGGACTCCGCCGCCAAGACCACTCGCAACGTGCTTCTGCACCGTTCCGCGTCTTCCCCGGACGGCGTCTGGACGGCGGACAGTCCCACGCGGTTGCCGGCCGACGCAGGCGAGGACCCCAGCCAGTATCTGTATGCGTCGAGCTGCGGCACCGCAGCCTGCGTGGTGACGGGCAGCTACTACACCGACCCGGCCTTCCAGCAGTATCAAGGCATCATCTGGACGCGGACGACAGGGTGAGCGCCGACGCCGGAAGTGCCGCCGGACCGCTCCGCGCGGAGCATGGAGAAGATCACTTGGTCGTGCCACTGGCCGCCGCGCCACTGCGCGGAGCGCAGCACGCCCTCCCTGACGAAGCCCGCCTTCTCCAAAGCACGTTGCTCGGCGAGGTTGGCGCAGTCCGTCCAGGCTTGGAGCCGTTCGGCCCTGGTGTGGTCGAACAGGTACTCGGCCAACAACCGCTGGGCCTGAGTGCCTGTGCCGCGGCCGCGTGCAGCCGGCACCAGGCCGATGGCCAGGGTCCAGCAGGTGGAGGTGGCGGGCCGCCCCCAGGCGCTGGCGAACCACTCGACCCGGCCCACCGTGCGGCCCGCTTCCGCGACGGAGAGCACGTCGCCGTCGGGACCGAGCAAACTGGTCTCTGCGAACCGCCGACGCAAGCCGGCCGGTGACCCGAAACCGAACCACTGGTACTGGCCCGTCCCTTCCGGCCCATTGAACTCGCGCTCGAACAGATCGAGATCGTCGGCGGTCACCGGGCGCAGCGTGATCTCATCAGACATGGAAAGACTCCTGATCCTCTCTATCCCAGGGCTCGGCTCGTACGGCCGGCATGGGCAATGGCGTCTGACTCTTCCACACGTCAAGACGTGCGCCGGCCGGATTCCCGGTGGCCGGCGCCGGGGAGATCCGCCGGACACTACCTCGTACTGGAACTCCTGCCCACCGGCCCCGACCCCGTCATCACCGCCTGTGCGGACGAGAACGTGCGGATCCACCTGACCGGGCGAGTTGTCAGTGGCGACGTCTACCGTGCCTTGCATGACCCGTTTGCCGAATTCCCCTAGCGAAGCCCGGGTGTTGGAAGCCACCATCCGGACAGCGCCGGCCGCCGATCCCCAATGGCAAGAGCAACTCGACAGGCTTCGCACGATCGCCTCGTACGATCCGGAGACCCGGACATGGCATGCCCGCATCGGCGCGCTCGACCTGGCCAGTATGCAGATGCTGCAGACCCTCTTCGACGCCGCGCGCGTCCACGGCACCGAGGTGCGCCTCACACCCGTGGCGGTCCCGGCGTGCTGGGACGGCCCCGTCTTCACGATGGGGCCGGACGTGGCCGCATTGCTGGAGGCGCAGGCCGACCGTGGCCGGCCGCTTGGCCAGCTGCCCCTGGCCTGAGGAGCCCGCGGTCCGGTATCAGGCTGGGGCGCTTGCCCGTGCGCAGGAGCCTGCGCCGCATGGGGGCGGCAGCTGCTCACCTACAGGCGCCGGAACATGTTGGGGAGGAACTGCCGCAGTCGCTGGTCGTCGGTCCGATGGGTCCGGATGTGGTCCGCGCACGGAAACCGGCTGCTGCGGCACAGCCGTGGGACACGGTGCCGGCGGGACCGCGGTGGCGGCTGTGGTGACCATGGTCCCCGCCGACTGCCAAGGGCACGTTATCGGTTGACCATGTCCCGGGTTTGGGCGTAGACCGTCGCGTCGATGAGCAGGTCCGTGTGACTGAGGCAGGTGGTCTGGGTGTTGGTCGCGCCGGACAATGAGACGGAGCTGTCGGGGTTGATCACGGTGTCGCAGGGCGACCACCAGGTCGCATAACGGGGTGAGCCCGGGGTCTCGTCACCGGAGTCGAGTGCGGCGAGGAAGTTCGAGCCGATGCGCATCTCGGTGCAGGACGTGTCGAAGCAGCTGTTGGCACTGTCGGTCCCGTGGTTCGGCCCTCCCAGTGACACCCAGGCGTCGACCTTGGAGGTCCCCGCGAGGTTCTTCAGGTAGTAGCCGTGCACGAAAAGGATGGGATTGCTGGTGGAGCGGAAGGAGGAGCTGCTGGAAGCCTGGGCGGGACCTGACGCCTGCACGGCGAGAAGGGCAGTGGCCGCGGCGACGGCCGCGGACACGAGGGGTCTCTTCACGGAGGGGCCTCACGGAGTGCGGGTCGGAAAATGGCGCTCGACGGTGCGTCTGAGGGGCAGCGCGCACGGCGCTTCCCGGGTTGCGGGAGCCGTATCTGCGCGCGTGGCGGGGGCGGGCCGAGGAGCCGGTCCGCCGTCAGCCACAGGGGGAGGACATGGGGGTCGTTGCGGGGTGGCGTGAGCGTACTGACCGGTAGGTATCGGCCGTCAAGGGGCGTGCACCCTGTTTTTTTGGGGGGTCCGCGTGCAGGGGAGGATGCGGAACTCGTCGGCAGGACGGCCGGGTTGATCACGCTGCGTTAGGTTGCGTCGCCTCGGGAGCGACATCGCGTCGGTGGCTCGAAGCCGCCGGGACAGGTCGGTGACGCGCTGCCCGGCCCGCTGCTGAGGTTCCTCCGCCTGGCTCTGCTCAGGGAGTTCCCGCTCGCCGACCGCACGGCCAGGCCCCACATCCGGACGACGCGGTGGACGGTGAGGGCCCGCACGCTCCCACCTGGCGCGCGCCGGAGCACCGGACCGACCGGACCGGACCGACCGGACCGGACCGACCGGACCGGACCGGACCGACCGGGCCGCCCCCCGCGCGACCCGGTCGTGGCGCGCACGCGCCCCGGGCACGAGCTGCCCGTCCGCCGGTCCTCCCGGGGCCCCACGGCCCGCGCCGTCGCCCGCGACGCGACCGACGAGGGAAGGACCTGGCTCTCCTAGTGCTCCGGTGCCGGATCAGATACCCCCCTCGCATCCAGCCGGCCCAACCCATACCAACGCGACCGGCAACCCGGGCCAGTGCCACGCCCCCGCCGGTCAGCCCACCGCCGCGCCGGCGGCGGCCGGCAGGAAGTCCGGTACCCGGGTGCCCAGGTCCAGGGATGCGGCCCGGCGGCGGACGAGGTCGGCGAGGGCGAGGTCGAGGGAGCCCAGGCCGAACGGGGAGAACACGGTGACGCGGTCCTCGGCGCGGCGGAAGGGCTTTCCGGAGTTCAGCACGGAACCGATCGAGGTGGCGATGAATTCCCGGCTGCCGCAGAGCTGTTCGGCCAGGTGCAGGGAGGTCGACTCGCGGCACACGTGGTCCGCGTCGTCGACCACGTTGACGGCGGTCAGGATGCTTCCCGGCGTCAGGTCGCGCAGCGACACGTGAAGGACCAGGGTGCCGCGCCGGCAGGCGTCGGTGTTCAGGTGCGGGGCGGTGGCGGTGGTCGCCAGGCAGACCAGCCGGTGGGCGCAGAGCGCCTCCTGGACGCTGACGGCGACCTCGGTCTTCAGGTCGGGCCAGTGCTCCTGGCAGCGGGCGGCGAGGGCCTCCGCCCGGGCGCCGTCGAGGTCGTACACGGTGACCGCGGCGAGGTCGGGCAGGACGGCCCTGAGGTAGGCGAGGATCTCGAAGCCGATCACGCCGCAGCCGATCAGGGAGACGCCGGTCTCGGGGACGGACGAGCCCAGCGTCACCGCCGCGAGGGCGGCGCTCGCCGCGGTACGCCGGGCCGAGATCACCGAACCCTCCAGCAGCACCTCCGGCTGCCCGGTGGCCATGGAGTTGAGGATCATCACGGCGGAGGCCCGTTCCAGGCCGCGCGCGGTGTTGCCGGGGAAGGAGGCGATCCACTTGATGCCCGCCACCGGCTCGTCCTCGCCGAGGTAGGCGGGCAGCCCGACGATCCGGTTGCGCGGGTCGTCGGGAAAGCGGAGGAAGACCGAGTGCGGCAGGGCCGTCCCGCCCCCGTCGTGCAGCAGGTAAGCGCGGCGCACCGCCGCGACGACCTCGGCCTCGGCGTCGTCGAGGACCTGGTGGACCTCTGCGGCTCCCAGGATCAGCATGATGCCCCCTTCATCGCCGCCTTCGGCTCCTTCCACAGGTGGGACACGTCGCCGAAGTGACGGGCGACCCATTCGTCGTCGTAGATCGTGTCGAGGTAGCGCTCCCCGCGGTCGGGCAGCACGATCGCGCAGCGCGCGCCCGCCGGGATGCGGTCGGCCAGCTGGTCGACCGCCGCCACCAGGGCCCCGGAGGAGCCGCCCGCGAGGACGGCCTCCCGGGCGGCGAGCCGCCGGCAGCCCACCACGCAGTCGAGATCCGTCACGTGGACGACCTCGTCGGCGAGCCCGTCGCGGTAGAGCGCCGGCCGTACGGCCGCGCCGTGGCCCGGGATCAGCCGGGGCGTCGGCACGTCGCCGAAGATGGCGCTCCCCCTGGCGTCCACCGCGACCACGGTCACCGGCAGGCGCCGGTCGCGGACGTACTCCGCGCAGCCGCGCAGGGTGCCGCACGAACCCGTCGCGCAGAACAGGTAGTCGATCCCGCCCGGCACCGTCTCCACGATCTCGCGCATCGTCTGCCGGTGCGCCTGGGGGTTGAGCGGGTTGGCGTACTGGTTGGGCCAGTAGGCGCCGGGGATCCGGTCGACCAGCGCGTTGATGCGGCGGATCCGGACGGGCAGGTACTCGCCGGTCACCGGGTCGCACTCGCGCACCACCTCGACCTCCGCGCCGAGTGCCCGCATGACGGCGATGTTCTGCCGGTTGGTGCGGGGGTCCACCACGCAGATGAACCGCAGCCCGTAGTAGGCGCAGATCTGGGCGAGTCCGATGCCGAGGTTGCCTGAGCTCGATTCGACGACCACCGAGCGGCCGGGCACGAGGGTGCCGCGCCGGATCAGCTCGCGCAGCATCTCCAGGGCCGAGCGGTCCTTCATGCTGCCGCCGGGGTTGAAGGCCTCCAGCTTGGCGTAGGTGGTGAAGTGCCGCCCCGGAGCGAGCTTGGCGAGTTCGACCAGCGGGGTGCCGCCGATCGTGCCGAGAACGCCGGCGGGCCCGTCGTCAGGTTCCGGCATGGTGGCCTCGTCCCGTCGGATCGGGGCACGGCCCGAGCATGGTGCGGAACACGCTGGTTCCTCCTGTCAGCACTGGATCGAGGGGTGGTGCGGCGGCCGCCGTCCTGCCGGGCGCGCCGGGGGAGTGGGGGGCGGCCGGGCCGGGGCCCGGCGGCTCACCGCGCCGGCGGGCCGGGCGTGGCGCGTACGGAGCGGGCGAGGGAGGCGGCGCCGGCGATCAGCACCATCCAGCCCGCCAGGGCCAGCGCGGCGGTGCGCGCGCCGGCCGAGTCGAGCAGCAGGCCGCCGAGCAGCGAGCCGATCGGCAGCACCCCGTTGGACAGCGTGCTCATCGCCGCGAGCACCCGGCCACGCAACCGGTCCGGGGTGATGTCCAGTTGGTAGCTGCCGAGCGCCACGTTCCACAGCGGTCCGACGAACCACATCGCGGCGTAGGCGGCGGCGAGCGAGAAGGGGTCGCGGCTGAGGGCGATCACGGCCATCAGCACCGCCCACGCCCAGTTCGCCCCGATCACCAGGGCGCCCAGTCCGATCCGGCGGGCGAACCACGGCGCCGCCAGCGAGCCGAGGACCCCCCCGCCCCCCGCGACGCCCACCATCAGGCCCACCCCCGCCGAGGAGGCGCCGAGGTCGCCGGCCAGCACGATGGTGACCAGGAACAGTGCCCGGAACATCAGGTTGCTGCCGGCCACCAGCAGGGTGGTGGTGCGCAGGAAGGGCTGACGCCACAGCCACCTCAGACCCTCGCGGACCTGTTCGCCCATGCTGCCGGCGCGCTCGGGCCGCCCGGCCTCGAACTCCTTGCGGATGAACAGCAGTCCGGTCAGCGAGACCAGGTAGCTGAGCGCGTCGGCCAGGAACGGGACGGCCCGGCCGAGACCGAACAGCACACCGCCCAGCGGCGTCCCGAGCATCACGGCGGCCCGCCCCCGCGCCTCGTTGCGAGACAGCGCCAGCGAAAGCTGGCTGCGGGGCACGACGTTCGGGACGGCCGCGTGCGCGGCGAGCCCGTGGAACACCGTGAGCGCGCCCTCGGCGAAGCCCACGGCCAGCACCAGCGGCAGGCCCAGGACGCCGAGGGCGGAAGCGACCGCGACGGTCACCGCGCCCAGCGCGCGCAGCGCGTCGCACCAGATCATCAGCCGCCGGCGCGGCCAGCGGTCCACCAGGGCGCCGGCCGGCAGCTGGAGGAGCAGTGCGGGCAGCAGCGCCACGAATCCGGCCAGTCCGGCGGCGAACGGCGAGCCGGTGAGGGCCAGGACCAGCAGCGGGTAGGCGATCGTGGTGGCCGTCGACCCGAGCAGGGAGACCGCCGAGCCGCCCCACAGCAGCAGGAAGTCGCGGTTGCGATGCAGCGGCACCACCGGATCGGTGGCGGCCGCGTCCGGCGGATCCGGCGGCCGCGGGTCCGCCGGCGCCCTCGTGTCGGGGCTCGTCATCTGTCACACTCCAAGTCCGGCCCGGGCCGGACGCTAGTCGCGCGACGCCTGCTCCATCTGCCGGCGCAGACTGAGCGGTCGCATGTCGGTCCAGACAGTGCCGATGTGGGCCAGGCACTCGGCCCGGGTGCCTTCGGTGCCCTCGGCGTGCCAGCCGAGCGGCAGCTCGCGGTCGGCGAGCCACACGGAGTACTGCTCCTCGTCGTTGAGGACGACGCGGTACGTACGCTCGTCGGTGTCTTCCTCGGCCACGGCGGGCCCTCCCTCGGGTGAACTGCCGCGTCACGAACCTCACGTGACCGGTGGCGGCGCCGGAGAGCCTGCCGCAACCGCGCCCCGCGCCCACAGAGAAGGAGGCGCAGTCCCCGCGGCGCCGACGCTGCCGATGTGACTGCCGGTTGTTCTCTCGGAGCGGCGACGGCCCGGCGGCGACGCTGAGGCGCATGACTGCGAACCCCTCCATCCGGACCGCGCCGGCCGGCCGCCCCCGGGAGCGCGACGCGAGCTGCGCCCTCCCCTTGACGCTGTCGGCCGAGTCCCCCGGTACGCCCCTGTCCGCATACCTGTCGGACGCCCGACCGTTCGTCCGGGCCCGGCTGCTCGAACACGGCGCGGTGCTGCTGCGCGGTTTCCACGTCGGCGGCGTGGACGGCTTCGAGGCCGCAGTGCGGGCGGTGTCCGGCGCGCCGCTGCCCTACGCGGAGCGGTCCTCCCCGCGCAGCACCATCAAGGGGCAGGTGTACACCTCGACCGACTATCCGCCGAACGAGGAGATCTTCCTCCACAACGAGAACTCCTACCAGGCGGACTGGCCGCTGACCTTGTTCTTCCACTGCGTGCAGCCGCCGGACACCCTGGGCGCCACGCCGCTCGCCGACACCCGCCGGGTGTACGAGGCGATCGACCCTGCCGTCCGGGAGGAGTTCGCCGCCCGGGGCTGGATGGTCGTACGCAACTTCTCCGACGGCTTCGGCGTGCCGTGGCAGCAGGCCTTCAACACGGGCGACCGCGGCGAGGTCGAGGCGTACTGCGCCCGCAACGGCGTCCGGACCGAGTGGACCGCGGACGGCCTGCGGACCCGCGCGCGCCGCCGGGCGGTACACCGCCACCCGGTGACGGGGGAAACGGTCTGGTTCAACCACCTCACCTTCTTCCACGTGACCACGCTGGCCGAGGAGGTGTGCGGCGCACTGCGGGAGATGTACGACGACGCGCAGCTGCCGACCAACACCTACTACGGCGACGGCCGGCCGATCCCGGACGACGTCGTCGCACACCTGCGGTCCTGTTACCGCGCCGAGCAGCGCCGCTTCGACTGGCAGCGCGACGACGTGCTCCTCGTCGACAACATGCTGTCGGCGCACGCCCGCGAGCCGTTCACCGGGCCCCGCCGGATCGCCGTGGCGATGGCCGAACCCTACTCGGCGGCCGTGCAGCAGTCCGCCTCGTCCGCGGAGGTGACCGATGTCCGCCGGTGACAGCGGCCTGCCCCTCTCGTACGCCCAGGAACAGCTGTGGTTCCTGGACCAGCTCCGCTCCGGCGCCTCCACCGAGTACCTGATGTGCGAGGCGTTCCGCATCCGTGGCCCGCTCGACCCGCGGGCGCTTCAGGCGGCGTTCACCGAGATCTCCGCGCGGCACGAGGTGCTGCGCACCCGCTACGGCACCGCCGCGGGCGCCGGCGCGCAGTTCGTGGACGAGCCCGGCCCCGTCCGGCTCGCCCGGGCGGACCTGACCGGCACGGCGCCGGCGGACCGCGAGGCACGCGTGCGCGAACTCCACGCGGCAGAGCTGCGCACGCCGATCGACCTCCGCGACCAGGCACCCTGGCGGCTGACCCTGGTCCGGTTCGCCGAGGACGACGCCGCCCTGCTGGTGACGGTCCACCACATCGCCTTCGACGGCTGGTCCTGGGGCGTCCTGGCCGGGGAACTGCACGAGCTGTACACCGCGTTCGCGGCCGGCCGGCCGTCGCCGCTCGAACCGGTGGCGGTGCAGTACGCGGACTTCGCACAGTGGCAGCGCGACACCTGGGCGGCCGCCCCCGCGCGGGCCGAGCAGCGGCGCGGCTACTGGCGGGAGCGGCTTTCCGGCCTGGAGCCGCTGGAGCTGCCCGCCGACCGCCGGCGCCCGGCGCACTGGGACCCCGCCGGGGACAGCGTCCCGTTCACGGTGCCGGCGGAGCTGGCCGAGCGGCTGGCGGTGCTCGGCCGGGACGCGGGCGCGACCCCCTTCATGGTGCACCTGGCCGCGTTCCAGCTGCTCCTCGCGCGCTGGTCCGGCCGGACCGACGTGGCGGTCGGCGTGTCGGTCTCGGACCGCACCGAGGTCGAACTGGAGCCGCTGGTCGGCCTGTTCCTCAACACCGTGGTGCTGCGCACCGACCTGTCCGGCCACGGCTCGTTCCTCGACCTGCTGGCGCGGGTCAGGGCGACCACCCTGGACGCCTACGAACACCAGGACGTGCCGTTCGGCTGGGTGGTGGCCGACCTCGCGCCCGAGCGGGACCCCTCCCGCAACCCGGTGTTCCAGGTCGGCTTCGCGCTGCACAACGCCGAACGCCGCCCCCTGCGGCTGCCCGGACTCGACGTCGCGAAGGTCGAGCCGGCCACCGACCACTCCGCCTTCGACCTGTCGCTGCACCTGTCCGAACTCCCCGACGGCTCGATGGCGGCCCGGCTCATCTTCCCCACCGCGCTGTTCGACCGCGCGCGGATCGAACGGATGGCGGCGAGCCTGCTGCGGCTGCTCACCGGCATCGCCGAGCACCCGGACACCCCCGCGCACGCGCTGGAGGCCGTCCCCGACGCGGACCTGGCGGCCTTCGAGCGCTGGAACCGCACCGGGACCGAGCGCCCGCGGCAGTCGCTCGCCGAGCTGTTCTTCGCCCAGGCCCTGGCCACCCCGGACGCGGTGGCCGTGGTGTCCGGCGCCCGGGAGACCGGCTACGCCGACCTCGCCGACCGGGTGCGGCGCCTGGCCGGGGTGCTGCGCTCGCGCGGCGTCGGCCCGGAGAGCGCGGTCGGTGTCGCGCTGCACCGAGGGACCGACCTGGTCACCACCGTCCTCGCCGTGCTCACCGCCGGCGGGGTGTACGTGCCGCTGGCCCCGGAACACCCGGCGGAGCGGCTGGCCCACCTGGTCGCCGACGCCGGAGTGACCCTGCTGGTCACCGAACAGGCGCTGTCCGGACGGCTGCCGGCCCACCCCAACACCCTCGTGCTCGACGCCGTCCGGCCGCCGGAGGACGAGGAGCCCCCGGCTCTGGAACCGGTGGGCGCGGCCGGCACGCAGGCCGCGTACGTGATGTACACCTCCGGCTCGACCGGCCGGCCCAAGGGTGTCGTCGTACCGGAGGCCGCCATCCGCAACCGCGTGCTCTGGTCGGTGGAGCGCTTCGGCCTGGGGCCCGGCGACCGGGTGCTGCAGAAGACCACCATCGGGTTCGACGCCGCCCTGTGGGAGTTCCTCTCCCCGCTGGTGTGCGGGGCCGCGGTGGTGACCGGCCCCCAGGACGCCCACCGCGACCCGGCGGTGATGCTCCGTGCCGTGGTCGACCACCGGGTGACCGTGCTGCAGGGCGTGCCCTCGATGCTGCGGCTGCTGCTGGAGGAGCCGGCCCTGGCCGACTGCGCCTCGCTGCGCCTCGTGTGCTCGGCGGGCGAGCCGCTGACCGCCGAGCTGGCCGGCCGGCTGCGCCGCGCGTTCGGCGCCGAGGTGGTCAACACCTATGGCCCCACCGAGTGCGCCGTGGACTCCACCGCCTGGCGCTTCGACCCGGCGGACCCCGGCGACCTGGTGCCGATCGGCCTGCCGCTGCCCAACGCGCGCACCTACGTGGTGGACGCCGACGGCCGGCAGGTGCCCATCGGGGTCACCGGTGAGCTGTACGTCGGCGGCATCGGCCTCGCCCGCGGGTACGCGGGCCGGGGCGACATCACCGCAGACCGGTTCGTCCCCGACCCGGACGCGCCCGTGCCCGGCGCGCGCCGGTACCGCACCGGAGACCTGGTGCGGCGCCGCGCGGACGGCGCGCTGGAGTACGTCGGACGCGCCGACGACCAGGTCAAGATCGGCGGGGTGCGGATCGAACCCGGCGAGATCGAGGTCCTGCTGGCGGCCCACCCGTCGGTGGCCGCCGCCGTGGTGGCCGCGCACCGGTCCGACGCCGGCGACTCCCGGCTGACCGCGTACGCGGTGCCCGTGGCGGGGGAGCGGCTCGATCCGGAGGCGCTGCGCGTCCACCTGGCCGCCGTGCTGCCGGAGGCGATGCTGCCGGCCGCATTCGTCGAACTCGCCGAGCTGCCGCTCACACCGAACGGAAAGGTGGACCGCCGCCGGCTGCCTGCCGCCGCCGAACCGGACCAGCTCGCAGCCCGGGCCTGGGAGGCCCCGCGCACCGCCGCGGAGGAGGCCGTCGCCGAGCTGATGGCCGAGATCCTCGGCGTCGAACGGGTCGGCGCGCAGGACGACTTCTTCCTGCTCGGCGGCCACTCCCTGCTCGCCATCAAGCTCGTGCTGCGGCTGCGGCGCGCCTTCGGTACCGAACTGACCGTCGGCGAGCTGTTCCAGGCCCGGACGGTCGCCGCGCTGGCCGCCCGGGTCACGGACGCCGGCGCCGGCTCGGAACCCGCCCCGGACGCCGGTCCGGACGCCGTCCGACCGGCGGGCCGGGACCGCCCGCTGCCGCTCTCCTTCGGCCAGCAGCGGATGTGGTTCCTTGACCAGCTGGATCCCGGAACGCACGAGTACGTCGTCCCGCTGGCACTGCGGCTGACCGGACCGCTCGACACCGTGGCGCTGCGCCACGCGCTGGACGCGCTGTCCGAACGGCACGAGGTACTGCGGACCAGGTACCGCTCCGAGGGCGGCGAGCCCGTCCAGGTCATCGACCCCGCCGGGCCGGTGGACTTCACCCTGACCGATCTGACGGGCGGGACCGACGCCGAGCGCCGGGCCCGCACCCTGGTCGACGAGCTGGCCCGCCGGCCGTTCGACCTTGAACACGGGCACCCGCTGCGGGCGACCCTGATCCGCACCACCCCCGAGGAGCACCTCCTCGTCCTCACCCTGCACCACATCGCCTTCGACGCCTGGTCGACCAACGTCTACCTGCGCGACCTGGACCTCTCCTACCGGGCCTTCGCGGCGGGCGAACCGTCTCCGCACGCCCCGCAGCCGGTCCACTACGCCGACTTCGCGGTGTGGCAGCGCGAGCAGCAGCGGGCCGGCCGACTGGACCACCAACTCGCCTACTGGCGCGACCGCCTGGACGGCCTCACACCCGTCGAGCTGCCCACCGACCGGGTCCGCACGGCGGTCCGCGACGCCCGGGGCGACAACGTCGTCGTCGAGGTGGCGCCGGAGGTGGCCCGGGCCGTCGCCGAACTGGCCGGCCGGCACGGCGCGACCCCGTTCATGGTGATGCTCGCCGCCTTCCAGGTGCTGCTGCGGCGCTGGACCGGCCGCGACGACCTCGCGGTGGGGACCCCGGTCGCCGGACGGACCCGTCAGGAGACGGAGGACCTGGTCGGGTTCTTCACCAACAACCTGGTGATCCGCAGCGACCTCGGCGGCGACCCGGTCTTCACCGAGCTGCTGGAGCAGGTCCGCGGCACGGTGCTCGACGCCTTCGCCCACCAGGACGTACCGTTCGAGCACCTGGTCGACGCACTGCAGCCGGAGCGGGACCTCTCCCGCAACCCGCTGTTCCAGATCATGTTCGAGCACCAGCACCTGGCGGGCGTCCCCGACCGGCTCGGCACGGTCGCCCTGGAGCCGGTCCGCGCCGGACTGGAGACCGCCAAGTTCGACCTCACCGTGACCGTCAAGGAGCGCGGCGGGCGCATGTACTGCTGGTTCGAGTACGCGACCGCGCTCTTCGACCGGGAGACCGTCGAGCGGATGGCGGGTCACTACCTGACCCTGATCGGCAGCGTCACCGCCGCCCCCGGCGCGCGGATCGGCGACCTCGGCATGCTCACCGAGGACGAGCGGCACCGCGCCCTCACCGCCTGGGCCGACCCGGAGTCCGAACGGGCCGGCGTGCTCGACCCGGCCGAGGAACACGGACTGTGCGTACCGGAGCTGTTCGCCCGTCAGGTCCGGCGGGCCCCGGACGCGATCGCCGTCGTCTTCGGCGACCAGCAGATCAGCTACGCCGAACTCGACGCGCGGTCCGACCGGTTCGCCGCCCGACTGCGATCCCTCGGGGTCACCGCCGAGACGGTCGTCGGCTCCTGCCTGGAACGCGGTGTCGAGGCGGTGGTGGTACTCCTCGCCGTGCTGAAGGCCGGCGGCGTGTACGTGCCGTTCGACCCCCGGCACCCCGCCGAGCGGCTGGAGCTGATGCTCGCCGACGCCGGACCGGAACTCGTGGTCACCACCCGCGCGTTCGCCGGCCCGCTGACCGGCACCCACCAGGTGGTCCTGGCCGACGCGGACGCCCAGGACGCAACAGCCACCGCACCCGGCGGCCCGGCGCCCGCCCCGGTACGGCCCGGCAACCTCGCCTACGTCATCTACACCTCCGGCTCCACCGGCCGCCCCAAGGGCGTGATGATCGAGCACCGCTCGTACGCCCACCACTGCCGGGTGATCGCCGACAAGTACGGGATCGCCCCCGGCGAGCGGGTGGCACTGCTGTCCGCGCTCACCTTCGACGTGGCGATGGACCAGATCGCGGCGACCCTGGTGGCCGGTGCCACCGTCGTCGTCGCCGACCCGGTGTTCTGGACCCCGGACGAACTGCCCGCCCGGCTCGCCGAACACGGCGTCACCGTCCTGGAGATCACCCCGTCCTACTACCGGGCCGTCCTGGAGTCACCCGACCTGCCCCTGCTGGACTCGCTGAAGCTGATGAACGTCGGCAGCGACGTGGTCACCGGCCTGGACGCGCGGCGCTGGGCCGAAACCGGCCTGCCCGCCCGCTTCCTGTGCAACTACGGGCCGACCGAGGCCACCGTCACCTGCCTGCTGCACCCCGTCCCCGAGGCCCCCGCCGAGGGCGACGCGGCCGGCGCCCTGCCGCTGGGCCGGCCCGTCCCCGGCACCCGGGCCTACATCCTGGACGCGGACCTGCGGCCCGTACCGGTCGGAGTGCCCGGCGAGCTGTACCTCGGCGGTGTCCGGCTGGCCCGCGGCTACCACCGGCGGCCGGACCTGACCGCGGAGCGGTTCGTCCCCGACCCCTTCGCGACCGAGCCCGGCCGGCGCCTCTACCGCACCGGCGACCTCACCCGCCACCGGCCGGACGGCACCATCGAGTTCCTCGGCCGCATCGACCACCAGGTCAAGGTCCGCGGCCTGCGCATCGAACTCGGCGAGATCGAGGCGGCGCTCGCCCGGCACCCCGCCCTCCAGGAGGCGGTCGTCACCGCCCCGCAGACGGCCCCGGGCGAACGCCGGCTCGCCGCCTACCTGGTGGCGCGCCCCGGCAGCCCGATACCCGACGTGGCCGAGCTGCGCGGACACCTGGGCGCCCTCCTGCCCGAGTACATGATCCCCTCGGTGTGGGTGCCGCTCGACGCGTTCCCGCTGACGGCCAGCAAGAAGATCGACCGCAAGGCCCTGCCGGACGCCTCGGCCGCGCTGGCCGGCGCCGCCCGCGAGCACCTGGCCCCGCGCGACCCCGTCGAGGAGGCCGTCGCCGCGGTCTGGTCCGAGGTCCTGGGCGTGGAACGGATCGGTGCCCAGGACGACTTCTTCGCCCTCGGCGGCCACTCACTGCTGGCCACCCGGGTGCTGGCCCGGCTCCGCGAGACGTTCGCCGTCGAACTGCCGCTGCGCCTGCTGTTCGAGGCCACCACCGTGGCCCGGCTCTCCGAAGCGGTGGCCGAGGCCGTGGAGGCCGACGTCGCCGCGCTCTCCGACCAAGAAGTGGCGGGCCTGCTCGCCGAGGAAGGCCTGCGATGACCGACACCAGGGACCGTGTCCGACTGAGGCAGGAACTGCTCCGCCGGCGCCTCGCCGGGCGGGCCGCACCCGCCCCGGCGGAGGGCATCGCCCGCGCGCCGCGCGGCGGCCCGCTCCCGCTCTCCTTCGCCCAGCGCCGCCTGTGGATCCTCGACCGGCTCCAGCCCGGCGGTACCGACTACCTGATGACCGTGGCGCTCCGGCTGCGCGGCCCCCTCGACCGGGCCGCGCTGCGCACCGCCCTGGACGGAATCCAGCACCGGCACGAGGTGCTGCGGACCCGCTACCCGGAGGTCGACGGCGAGCCCGTCCAGATCGTCGACGAGCCGGGGAACGTCCCCCTCGACGAGGAGGACCTCGGCGCACTCGACCGGGCGGCCGCGGACGCCCGGATCGCCGCCCTGGCCACCGGCGCGCGCCGGCCCGTCGACCTCGCCGAGGGCCCGGTGTTCTCCGCCGTGCTGGCCCGGCTGGCACCGCACGAGCACACCCTCCTGCTCACCGTCCACCACATCGCCTGCGACGGGCGATCCGAGGACATCCTGGTCCGCGAACTCGCAGAGCACTACGAGGACGCGGTCGCCGGCCGGCCGGCCCGCTCACCGGAACCACCGGTGCAGTACGCCGACTTCGCGCTCTGGCAGCGCGAACGGCTCTCCGGCGCTGCGCTGCGCCGCCCGCTGGACCACTGGCGCGAACGGCTGGCGGGGCTGCCTCCCCTGGAACTGCCCACCGACCGGCCCCGCCCCGCCGTACGCGACTCGGCAGGCGGGCTGGCGCCGCTCGCCGTGCCGGCCGATACCGCCCGGCGGCTGACGGCGCTCGCCCGGGAACACGGCGCCACCCCCTTCATGGCCCTGCTGGCCGCGCACGCCGTCCTGCTCGGCCGCTGGAGCGGCCGGCACGACGTCGCCGTGGGCTTCCCGGTGGCCGGGCGCGACCGCTCACAGCTCGAGGACGTGGTCGGCCTCTTCCTCAACACGCTGGTGCTGCGGGTCGACCTGTCCGGGGCGCCGTCGTTCGCGCACCTGCTGCGGCAGGTCCGCGAACGCGCCCTCGACGCCTACGCCCACCAGGAGATCCCCTTCGAGCGGCTGGTCGAGGAGCTGGCACCGGAGCGGGACCCGTCCCGCACGCCGCTGTTCTCCTCCATGCTGCTGTGGCAGGACACGGCCGGCTCGCCGACGCCGGCGACGATGGGCCCCCTGACGGCCGAGCGGCTGCCGGTCGGCGAGAGCAGCGCCAAGTTCGACCTCACCGTGGGCCTCGCCGAACAGCCGGACGGCTCGCTGTCCGGCGGCGTCAACTACGCCTCGGCGCTGTTCGATGCGGCCACGGCCGAACGGTTCGCCGCGCAGTTCGCCCGCCTGCTGCAGAGCGCGGTCGCCTCGCCCCACACCCCCGTGGACGAACTGGAGATCCTGCCCGCGGCGGAGCGCGACCGCCAGCTCGTCGACTGGAACGCGACCGGCCGGCCCTATCCGGCCGGCACCCTCCCGCTGCTGTTCGAGACCCAGGCCGCCCGCACCCCCGACGCCGACGCGGTGCGCTTCGAGGGCGCCGCCCTCAGCTACCGGGACCTGAACGAGCGGGCCGACCTGCTCGCCCACCACCTGCGGACTCTCGGCGTCGGACCCGAGTCCGTGGTCGGCGTCTGCCTGCACCGCGGCACCGACCTCGTGGTGGCGCTGCTGGCGGTGCTCAAGGCCGGCGGCGCCTACCTGCCGCTCGACCCGGACTATCCGGCCGACCGGCTCGCCTTCATGCTGGAGGACTCCGGCGCCCGCGCCGTGGTCACCGACCCCGCACTCGCCCCCCTGGTGCGCGACCGCGCGGCGCACCTGGTCGACGTCACCGGCGACCTGCCCCGCGGCAGCGCCCACGCCGCCCCGGCCGTCGCGGCGGCCCCCGAGCACCCGGCATACCTGATCTACACGTCGGGCTCCACCGGCCGCCCCAAGGGCGTGCTCATCGAGCACCGGGCCATCGTCAACCGGCTGCACTGGATGCAGGAGGCCTACGGGCTCGACGCCGACGACCGGGTGCTGCAGAAGACGCCCTACAGCTTCGACGTCTCGGTGTGGGAGTTCTTCTGGCCGCTGATCACCGGCGCGACGATGGTGCTCGCCCGCCCCGGCGGCCACCGCGACCCGGCCTACCTGGCCGGCCTGATCGGCGCCGAGGCGATCACCACCGTCCACTTCGTCCCGTCGATGCTGCGGGCCTTCCTCGCCGAGCCGCTGCCGGCCCTGCCCTCGCTGCGCCGCATGGTGTGCAGCGGCGAGGCGCTCCCCGCCGACCTGGTCACCGCCGTGCATCAGCGGATCGGCTGCGCGCTGCACAACCTGTACGGGCCGACCGAGGCGGCGGTGGACGTCACCGCGACCCGGTGCGAGCCGGGCCTCCCCGTCACCATCGGCCGCCCGATCGCCAACACCCGCGCCTACATCCTGGACGCCGCCCTGCGGCCGGTGCCGATCGGGGTGCCGGGCGAACTCCTGCTCGGCGGTGTCCAGCTCGCCCGCGGCTACCTGCAGCGCCCGGCGCTCACCGCCGACCGCTTCGTGCCCGACCCCTTCGCCACCGAGCCCGGCGGGCGGCTGTACCGCACCGGCGACCTGGCCCGGTACCGCGCGGACGGCGCGATCGAGTACCTCGGCCGGCTCGACCACCAGGTGAAGATCCGCGGCCAGCGGGTCGAACTCGGCGAGATCGAGGCCGTACTGGCCGAGGCCCCCGGTGTCGCGGCCGCGGCGGTCGCCGTGCACGACGAGCAGCTCGTGGGATACCTGGTGCCGCCCTCGGCCGACGTCGAGGCGGCCCGCGAACACCTGCGCGGGCGGCTGCCGGACCACATGCGGCCCGTGCACTGGACCCTGCTGGAAACGCTGCCCTTGACGCCCAGCGGCAAGACCGACCGCGCGGCGCTGCCCGCACCCGACCGGACCCGCTCCGGCCTGGTCGGTGCGTACACCGCCCCGAGCACGGAGATCGAGCGGACCCTCGCGGACGCCTTCGCCGCCGCCCTCGGCGTCGACAAGGTCGGGGTGCACGACGGCTTCTTCCAGCTCGGCGGGGACTCCATGCGCGCCATCCGGGCCGTCGGAGCACTGCGCGACCAGGGGCTGGCCCTCACCGTGCAGGACGTCTTCGCCCGGCAGACCGTCGCCGAGCTGGCCCCGGTGGCGGCCGCCCGGCCGACGGCAGAGCCGCAGGAGACCACCCTGGCCGGCCGCTTCGAGCTGCTGGCCCCGGGCGACCGGGACCGGCTCCCGGAGGGGCTGGTCGACGCCTACCCCATGGGCCAGGTCCAGGTGGGCATGGTCTACGAGATGCTCGCCGACCCCGAGCGCAACACCTACCAGAACGTCAGCACCTTTCAGATCCTGGACGACGGCCCGTTCTCCGCCGAGGCGTTCACCGGCGCGGTACGGCTGCTGATCGAGCGGCACGAGATCCTGCGCACCTCCTTCGACCTCACCGGGTACTCCGAACCGCTCCAGCTCGTGCACGCCGCGGCCGGCCTGGAGGTGGAGACGGGCGTCACCGACCTGCGCGGACTGCCGTCCGAGGAGCAGCGGGCGCGGGTGCGGGACTTCCGCGCCGCGGCACAGCGCACCCCGTTCGACATCGGCCGCGCACCGCTGCTGCGCTACCACGCCCACCTGATCGGCGACCGGGAGTGGCTGCTGACGCACGTCGAATGCCACGCCATCCTGGACGGCTGGAGCCACCACTCGGTCATCGGCGAGCTGCGGGCCGCCTACCGCGAGCTGTCCCACGGCACCGCGACCCCGTCCGCGGCCCCGCCGCGGGTCCGCTACGCCGACTTCGTCCGGCTGGAGAAGCAGGCCCTGGCCTCGTCGGCGGACCGCGCGTTCTGGCAGGAGCGGATCACCGGCCACGAACGGCTCCGGCTGCCCGCCGACAGCGCCCCCGCCGAGGCGGACGCGCCGGCTCCCGAGGTGCGGCTGCCCTGGAGGGACCTGGAACCACGGCTGCGGCGGCTCGCCGCCGAGACCCAGACCTCGCTCAAGAGCGTCCTGTACACCGCCCACCTGAAGGTGCTCGGCCTGATCAGCGGCCAGCACCGGTTCCTCGCCGGCGCCGTCACCAACGGCCGGCCCGAACTGCCCGGCGGCGACCGCGTGCGCGGCATGTACCTCAACACGGTGCCGTTCGCCGTCGACCTGCGGGCGCCCAGCTGGCGCGAGCTGGTGCGCTCGGTGTTCGCCGAGGAAGTGGCCCTGTGGCCGCACCGGCGCTACCCGCTGCCCGCCATGCAGCGCGCATGGGGCGGCGGCGAACCCCTCGTCGAGGTGGTCTTCGCCTACCTGGACTTCCACGTGCTCGACGAGCAGCGCACGGACATCGGCACGGTCGACGACCACAGCCCCAACGAGTTCACCTTCGACGTGTGGACCTTCCCCGGCGAGCTGCGCATGACGTGCCGGCCCGGCTGGGCGGGCCAAGAGCGGCTGGCGGCCATCGGCGACGCCTTCCTGGGCGTCCTCACCGCCATGGCCGACGACGCCGACGCGGACCCGCGCGAGTTCCGCGCCCGCGGGCTGGAGCAGACGAGCGGGACGCCGGCCGCCACCCGGCCGCTGCCCGAGGTCTGCGTGCCCGAGCTGCTCGCCGCCCGCGCCCGCCCCGACGCGACCGCGCTGGAGGACGAGCGGCGGCGGCTGACCTACCGCGAACTGGACGCCCGCTCCAACCAGCTGGCCCACCTGCTGCGCGGGCTCGGCATCGGCCCGGAGAAGCCGGTCGCGCTCTGCCTGGACCGCGGTGTCGAGGCGGTGCTGGCCATGCTCGCCGTCCTCAAGGCCGGCGGGTACTACGTGCCGCTCGACCCCGCCTACCCGGACGCGCGCATCGGCTACATCCTGGACGACGTCCGTGCCGGGGTGGTCCTGTGCCGCCCGCAGGACACCCCCCGGCTGGCCGGGTTCGCCGGCGTCCGCAGCGTGGCCCTGCACGCCGGGTCGGCCGTCCTCGACGGACTGCCCGAGACCCCCGTCGAGGCGGGGACGGTCCCCGACAACCTGGCGTACGTCACCTACACCTCGGGCTCCACCGGCCGGCCCAAAGGCGTGCAGGTCACGCACCGGGGGATCGTCCGGCTGGTACACGACGCGAACTACGCCGACCTCGACCCGGACCAGGTGCTGCTGCTGCACGCGCCGCTCGCCTTCGACGCGTCCACGCTGGAGGTGTGGGGTGCGCTGGCCAACGGCGCCCGGCTCGCCGTCTGCCCGCCCGGGGCGACCACGGCCGACGAACTGGCCGAGGTGGTCCGCCGGCACGGCGTGACGCTGCTCTGGCTCACCGCCGGCCTGTTTCAGCACATCGTGGAGACCCGCCCGCAGCTGCTGGCCGACGTACGGCAGGTGCTCGCCGGCGGCGACGCGCTCTCGCCCTCGCACGTGCGCACCGCCCTGGCGCACGGCGTGGCGCTGACCAACGGCTACGGCCCCACCGAGTGCACCACCTTCAGCACCGCGCTGCGCGGGGTGACCGAGGCCGACGCCGACCGCGGCGTGCCGATCGGCACGCCGATCACCGACACCCGGGTGCTGGTGGTCGACGAGGACCTCGACCCGGTGCCGTTCGGGGTGCCGGGCGAACTCCTGGTCGGCGGCCCGGGACTCGCCCGCGGTTACCTGGGCCGCCCCGACCTGACGGCGGACCGCTTCGTGCCGGACCCCTCCGGGGCCGTCCCCGGGGCACGCCTGTACCGCACCGGGGACATCACCCGTCGTGACGCCGACGGGACGCTGTCCTTCATCGGCCGGCGCGACGGCCAGGTGAAGATCCGCGGCCACCGGGTCGAGCCGGCCGAGGTGGAGGCCGCGCTCGGCGACCTCCCGTCCGTCCGGGCGGCGGCGGCCGCCGTACATCTGGGGCCGGACGGCCACAAGCGGCTGACCGGCTATGTCGTCCTCGAACCCGGGCACGGCCCGCTGGACGTCACGGCGCTGCGCGAGCAGCTCCGGCGGCGGGTGCCCGACTATCTGGTGCCCGGCGCCTGGGTGGAACTGCCCGCCCTCCCGCTCACCGCCAACGGCAAGATCGACCGGGCCGCGCTCCCCGAGCCCGCCGGACCATCCGCGACATCGGCCTACACCGCCCCGCGCACACCCGCCGAGCGGGCCGTGGCCGAGGTCTGGGGCGAGGTGCTCGGTGTGGAGAGGGTCGGCGCCGACGACGACTTCCACGTCCTCGGCGGGCACTCCCTGGCCATCCTCCGGATCATCGCCCTGCTGCGCGAGCGGCACGGCATCGAACTGACCGTCCGCTCGTTCCTGGAGCGCCCCACCGTGGCCGGGCTCGCCGCGGCTGCCGAGGCCGGCGCACCGGAGGCCCGGTCACTGGTGTGGCTGCGGCGCGAGGGCAGTCGGCCGCCGCTGTTCTGCGTGCACCCCGGGGGCGGCAGCGCCCACTGGTACCGCCCGCTGGTGCCATACCTCGACCCCGACCAACCGGTCGCAGCCTTCGCGTGGCCCGGCCTGCAGGCCGAGCACGGCCCCGTTCCCTCGACGGAGCAGATGGCGGAGCGCTACCTGGCCGAGCTGCGGGCGGCGGCACCGCACGGCCCGTACCGGCTGTTCGGCTGGTGCGGCGGCAGCGGCATTGCGAGCGAGATGGCGCACCGGCTCACCGCCGAGGGCGAGGAGGTCACCTTCATCCTGCTCGATCCGGGGCTGGACAACCACGAGCGGATCGAGCTGTGGCGGGAGTACTGGCTGATCGAGAGCTGCGTGGCCAAGCTGACCGAGCTGGCCGCGGCGCCGCCCGATCAGGACACCTCGGTGCTGCGGGCGGAGGCCCTGGCACTGCTCGAACACCTGGTGGACGACGTCGACCCGGAAGTGGGGATCACGCTGCCGGAGCACGGCGCCGGCGAGGTCTGGCTGCCCTCCGCGAAGATGTGGCGGGAGGTCATGGAGATGTGCCTGACCTACCGGCACCGCCCGTACGCGGGCCGGCTGCACCTGATCGCCAGCGACGAACTGGCGGACGGCGAGCACGAGGTGGCCTCCGGGCAGTCGTTCCCCGACTACCTCGCCCGGTGGCGCGAACTCACCGGGGACGTGACGCTTCACCGGATCACCGGTGACCACTTCGGCGTCATGAGACCGCCGCACCTGGGCCGGCTCGCCGAGGCCGTCACGGGCATCCTCGGCGGCGGGAGCGCGGAGGGCACGGGCTGACACCGGCGAGGGCGAGACGTCCGGGAGGGCGGGGGCGCGCAGAGCGCCCCCGCCCTCCCGTCGTGTGCAGCCGGTATGTCCCGGCCGCCGACGCCGAGCACGGACGCTTGCCGACTACCGCGCCGACGGTTTCGACTGCGCGAGTCCGAGCAAACCGTGCCGCCGGCGCCCTCACCGCACGGTCGTCGCGTCCACCGGACCGCACCGCACGCGACCGGGCCGGGCTCCTGATGCGGAGCCCGGCCCGGTTCGGCGGTGCGGGAGGTGTTGTGAGGTGCCGTCGGACGGTTCAGTCGGTGACGGCGACGAGGCGGAGTTCGGAGGTGTAGCGCCGGCCCTGGTCGTCGGTGAGCCAGGCCTGTTCGGGGGTGGGGAGCATCTCGGTGACGGTGAGTTTCGCGTCGGGGTCCTTGCGGGCGAGTCGGCGGGCGGCCTTGGCGAGGATGTTGACGTAGACGGGGCTGTCGAAGTCGACGAAGAAGGGGCGTGGTTCGGTGGGGGAGACCACGAAGACGAAGCGGGGCAGTTCGTGGGTGTCGCGCCATTGCCGGGCCCGCACGAACCGCCGGGCCTCGCTCTTGTCGTCGGCGAAGGCCAGCGCGGAGCCGGTGAACCGCCAGCTCTCCCGCGCCACCGTCATCCGGTCGACGGTGACCCGGGGGGAGTGGTCGGCTTCCGGCAGAAGCCGGAACCGGTCGGTCACCAGCGTGGTGAGCACATGGGCGAACACCTCCACGGCCGGGAACACCGCGCCGTCCGGGAGCACCACGCAGAGCCGGCCGTCGCGGTGCTCCACCACGGCGTCGGCACTCGGCACGGTGCGGTCTCGGTACGGGTCCGCCGTGTTGTCGAGGAGGGCGACCTGGTAGTCCCGCGGCCGTACCAGCGCGTGCCGGATACGGGCGGAGAGCCGGGACTTGTGCTCCTTCGGCAGCAGCGGCATGAGCCGTGGCGCCGGGTGGTCCCGGTCGGTGTGGTCGAACAGCTCGCGGGGGTCGGGGTGCTGGTTGACGAACAGCTCGTTCCCGAGCGTGTTGGCGGCCAGGTGGAGTTCGCCCAGGGTGAGGTGGAACTCGCCGCGCTCGACGGCGGCTGCGTCCTCCGCGGCGATCATCACGTCCGGGCTGATGTACCGCGCCGCGGTCCAGCCCGGCGCGGTGGCCGGCCCGAAGGCCTCTGCCACCCGGCCGGCGATGTCCGCGCCGGCGACCGTGACGCGGCGCACCCCCGCCGAGGCCGGGAGGATCCGCTGCCAGCGGCGCTCGAACTCCTCCTGGAGGCCGGCGGCGTCTGCGGCCGCGGCTCCGTGCAGGACCGGCATGCAGGCGAACCAGAAGGCGGCGAGGTCCACCGGCCGTCCGGGCCCGGCGTCCGCGCGCAGCCGCTCGTACACCTCGGCGACGCGCTCCGTCACCCGGGCGGCCAGGGCGGCGCAGAGCCAGGCGGCTGCGGACATCAGCAGGTCGAGCGGGGCGAGCGCGGCCAGCACATGGCTGCCGAGCGTCACCCGGGCGGCGCGGCGGCTGTCCGAGTAGACCACGGCGCGGCCGGGTGCCGTCGTGGCGCTCTTCTCGCGTTTGGCGACCGCGTCGGTCACTCGTTGGAACGTGTGCTCGACGGAGGTGAGAGCCGCGACCAGGCGCTCGGGGTCCTCGGCCGCCGCCCGGACGGCCTCCACCGCGCTCTGCAGTTCGTCCATCCGGGCGAGGGCGGCGGCGCGCAGCGTCGGCTCGCCGATCCGCTCCAGGCAGGCGCGCAGCCGGCGGTCGGGCCGGATGTCGGCGGGTACGTCCAGCCGCCAGGTGATCCAGCGCAGCCTGACCAGTTCGTCGAGCAGGGCGGGCACGTCCGTTTCCGGGCCGAGCTCCCGCTGGAGGGCAGGGACGGAGCGGGTGCCGTCGCACAGGCGCAGCAGCCGGAGCGTCTGAGGCGGCACCGGTCGCGGCGGCCTGGCGGGAAGCCGTACGGCGTTCTCCTCCAGCCGTACGAACGGCACCCGGCGGGGTGCCGTCCAGGGGCGCACCGCCGGGTCGGCGTCGATCTCCCGGGCCAGGGCGTCGACCGACCAACTGGACCAGAACACCTCCGAGGACGCGGTCAGCCCGGTGCCCGGCTCGACGGCCATGCCGGGCCGGGAGGTGTCGAAGGCACCCCAGCCGACCGGTCCGAAGAAGCCGATGGTGTCGTTCTTGACGCAGAACCGCTGCCAGTAGTGCGCTACCAGTTCTTCGCGCTGGCGCTGCTTGAAGGTGCGGCCCGCGGTCGCCGGCGACCAGTTGAGGAACGGTCGGATCGCCGAGTCGAGCACCCCCCGGTTCTGCCAGGCGACGGCCGCCCGGAACGGTCCGGAGGCGGCGATCTCCTGCGCGCTCCCGGCCGCCCGCACGGCGGCCCGCGTGAACTCTGCCTCGAAGGCCTTCCAGGCCGCGCCGGACAGGGCGTCCCGCGGCCCGAACTTGTCCGCTGCCGCGGCCAGGCCCTCGGGTGCGAGCCGGAGCACCCCGTCCGCCGGGAACCCCGCGCCGCGCACCGCGACCTGGTCCCACAGCCGCCAGCGGCCGCTCAGAGAGACGGATCCCTCGTGCATCCCGGTGCCCCCTAGAGCGACGCGGGAGCGAGGGACAGGTCGTCGACGACGACCTCCGCCAGCTCGGCCGGGGAGGGATAGGTGAAGACCAGGGCGACGGCGATCTCGGCGTCGAGCAGTTCCTGGAGACGGTGGACGATCTGGAAGGCGGCGAGCGAGTCGCCCCCCGCCTCGAAGAAGTCGCTCGTGGCGTCGAGGGTGTCGTCGCCGAGCGTCTCGCGGTAGTAGCCGGTGATCAGCCCGGTGAGTTCGGCGGTGTCGATGGCGTTCATGGTCCGTCCTTCTTCTCAGTGGTGTGGATATGAACAAGAGGCATGCAAT
This sequence comes from Streptomyces sp. NPDC088810, assembly GCF_044750305.1. Classification (NCBI taxonomy): domain Bacteria; kingdom Bacillati; phylum Actinomycetota; class Actinomycetes; order Kitasatosporales; family Streptomycetaceae; genus Streptomyces; species Streptomyces sp. NPDC088810. Next base: position 92,691 of record NZ_JBIVJQ010000013.1, on the reverse strand, counting down.
GGCGCGGCGTGGCCGGTCAGCGGCCGGTGCCGGCGTGCGCGGATCCGACGGCGGCCAGGGCCGCGGCGCTGTTGCCGCCGGAGACGACGACGGCGCTGCGGCCGGGCGGCCCGAGCCGGAGGGCGCCGGCCAGGGCGACGGCGCCGCTCGGCTCGGCCGGAATGCCGGCGCGGTGCAGCAGGGCCATGGCGCGGAGCACGGCCCGGTCGCCGACACCGATCAGCTCGTCGGCCCGGCGCCGGACGATCGGGAGGATCACCTCGCCGGGCCGTTGGCCGCGCAGCCCGTCCGCCACCGAGTCGCTGGGCGGCACTTCGACCGGGCGGCCGGCGGCGAGGGAGCGGGCGTAGCGCCGGGCCCCGTCGGGTTCCACACCGATGATCCGGACCGCGCTGCGCAGGTGGGCGGCGGCGAGGCAGACGCCGGCCAGCAGGCCGCCGCCGCCCACCGGCACGAAGATCGCGTCGAGGTCGGGGGCGTTCCGCAACACCTCCAGACCGACGGTGCCCTGTCCGGCCACCACGAGTTCGTGGTCGGAGGAGGGCACCAGCGCGGCCCCGGTGCGGGCGGCGAGGTCCTTGGCGTGCCGGTCGCGGTCGGCCACCCCGCCGGGCACCCGGACGACCCGGCCGCCGAGCGCCCGGATGGCCGCTTCCTTCGCCTCGGCCGCGCCCGCCGCCATCACCACCGTGACCCGGACGCCGAGGGTGCGGCCGAGGGTGGCCACCGCGATGCCGTGGTTGCCGGAGGAGCCGGCGACCACCTCGTCGGCGCCGAGCGCGAGCATCGCGTTGGCCGCGCCGCGGAGCTTGAACGACCCGCTGTGCTGCAGGTGTTCGGCCTTGACCAGCAGTCCGGGCAGAACGTCGCGGCGCAGCAGCGGGGTGTGCCGCACATGGGGTGCGATCCGGTCGGCGGCGGCCGGGACGGCAGCCGGTGCGATCCCGGTGTCCGCGGCCGTCATGACACGGGCTCCGGCACGGGGGCGCGCAGGGCCCGCCGGTCGGCCTTGCCGCTGTGGGTGACGGGCAGGCGCTCCAGCCGGGTGAACCGCCTGGGCATCATGTGCGGTGGCAGGGTGCGGGCCAGGTGCGCGCGCAGCTGGGCGTCGGTGGTGCTCTCCAACGGGCCGGTGACATGGGCGCCGAGCCAGGTGCGGCCCCGGTCGTCGGTCTCGGCGATCACCACGGCGCCGGTGACCTCGGGGTGGGCGAGCAGCGCGCCCTCGATCTCGGCCGGGTCCACACGGTGGCCGCGGATCTTGATCTGGCGGTCGGCCCGGCCGAGGTACTCGAGGGTCCCGTCGGGGGCGCGCCGGGCGAGGTCGCCGGTCCGGTACAGCCGTGCGCCGGGCGGCCCGTACGGATCGGGCGGGAACCGGTCGGCCGTCACAGCGGGCTGCCCGCCGTAGCCGCGGGCCACGCCCGCACCGCCGATGTGCACCTCGCCGGTCCGCCCGTCCGGGACTTCGCGGCCCCGGGGGTCGAGCAGCCGTACGACGGTGCCGTCGATGGCGGTGCCGACGGTGTCGGCGGAGGTGCCGGGGGCGGCCGGCACCTCGTAGCGGGTGGAGGTCATGGTGCACTCGCTGGGACCGTACTGGTTGACCAGCCGGCCGCCGACCAGGGCACGGCCGCCGGCGGAGAGGAAGGGGCGCAGCGACTCGCCGCTGGAGCAGACCAGGCGCAGGGAGCGCAGTCGCTCGGCCGCGCGCGGCGACTGGGCGAGGAAGCTCAGGAAGGACGGGGTGGTGCTGAGGAGGGTGTCGACGCCGTACTCGGCGACGGTGTCGGCGAAGGACTCGGCGCGCAGCAGTCGCGAGCGTTCGACGAGGACGACGCACCCGCCCGCGGCGAGCGGTGCGAAGGTGTCCCGGATGGAGGCGTCGTAGCCGGGCGGAGCGAGCTGGAGGGCGACGGTGCCGGGGCCGAGGGCGTTGTCGCGGACGACGGCGCTGAGGTACGTGCCCAGACCGCCGTGCTCGATCAGGACGGCATGAGGGGCGCCGGTCGAGCCCGAGGTGTGGCTGACGTAGGCGAGCGAGCGCGGCTGGGGAGTGCTGAAGCCGGCCGGCGGCGGGCCGCCGGCGGGGAGCCGGTCGACTACAACGGCGGGCGCGTCGACCAGCCGTCCCAGACGGTCGGCGAGGGCGGCACAGGTGAGCAGGTGGGCCGCGCCGCCGCCGGCGGCGAGCACCGCGAGCCGCTGGTCGGGCAGGGACGTGTCGAGGGTGAGGAACGCCCCGCCGGCCCGGACGACCGCGGCGGTCGCGACCACGGCGTCGGCGCCGGGAGGCAGGGCCACCGCGCAGACCCGCTCCGGTCCCACGCCGTGGGCGAGGAGATGGGCGGCGAGCCGGTCGATCCGGGCGGCGAGTTCGCCGTAGCCGGTCGGGCCGTCGGCGGTCAGCAGGGCGGGGGAGCGCGGCGCGCGGTCGGCGTGCGCGCGGATGTCCTCGACGAAGGTCGTCCGTGCCGGGGCGGTCATGCCGGCTCCCCGGGGGCGGTGCTCCGGTCGACGGCGACGAGGCGGAGTTCGGAGGTGTAGCGCCGGCCCTGGTCGTCGGTGAGCCAGGCCTGTTCGGGGGTGGGGAGCATTTCGGTGACGGTGAGTTTCGCGTCGGGGTCCTTGCGGGCGAGTCGGCGGGCGGCCTTGGCGAGGATGTTGACGTAGACGGGGCTGTCGAAGTCGACGAAGAAGGGGCGTGGTTCGGTGGGGGAGACCACGAAGACGAAGCGGGGCAGTTCGTGGGTGTCGCGCCATTGCCGGGCCCGGACGAATCGCCGGGCCTCGCTCTTGTCGTCGGCGAAGGCCAGCGCGGAGCCGGTGAACCGCCAGCTCTCCCGCGCCACGACGGTGGAGTCGATGGTGATCCGGGGCGAGTGGTCGCCGTGCCGGCGCAGGGTGAAGCGGTCCATCACGCGGTTGCTGAGCGCGTGGCAGAACACGTCGAGCAGGTCGAAGACCGAACCGTCGGGCAGCACGGCCGCGAGCCGGCCGTCGCGCTCCTCCACCCGCACGTCGCCGGAGCGGACGGTACGCGGGCGGTGCGGGTCGGCGCTGTGGTCGGCGAGTGCGACGTAGTGGTCCTCCGGGCGCTCCAGGGACTGCCGGCTGCGGGCGGACCACTTGAGCGGCAGCTCCTTGGGCAGCATGGGCAGCAGCCGCGGGCCGGGGAAGTCGCGGGTGGTCTCCTCGATCAGCTGCCCGCGGTCGGGGTGCTGGTGGACGAAGAGCGACTGGCCGATGGTGTTCATGGCGACGTGCAGCTCGCCGATCACCAGCTGGAACTCGCCGCGTTCGACGGCGCCGAGGTCCTCGGCGACGATCATCAGGTCGGGGCTGATGTACCTGCTGAGCGACCAGCCGCGCCCGCCCTCGGGGAACGCCTCGCGCACCCGGTCGGCGATGGCGGCGCTGGAGAGCGAGACCCGCCGGGCACCGGCCGGGGCGCCGATGATCCGCCCCCAGCGCTCGCGCAGTTCGGCCTGGATGCGCTCGATGTCGGTGAAGGACTCCGGGTGCGGGGCGGGCAGGCAGGCGAACCAGAGCGAGCCGAGGTCGACCTGCTGGTGCCGCTCCCGCAGTTCGAGGTAGGCCTGGTGGATGCGCGCCCCGACGGCCTCGGCGTACCGGTTGGTCATCCAGCGGGCGGCGGTCAGGCACAGCTCCAGCGGCACGAGCTGCTCCAGGACGGCGGTGCCCACGGTGGCCGTGGCGGACCGGCGGCAGTCGGAGTACACGAGGGCACGGTTGGGCGCGGTCCGGGCCCCTTTCTCGCGGACCGCGGAGACCTCGGTGATCTCGGCGAAGCCCGCTTCCAGGGCGGCGAGCGCGGCGGTCAGCTCCTCGGCGTCGGTGCCGGCCCGCTCGACCCGGTCACGGCCGGTCTCCAGCACGGCCAGCTTCGCCAGGGCGGGCTCCCGTACCGCCGGGTCGCCGATGCGTTCCAGCAGGGCGCGCAGTTCCCGCTCGGGGTAGGTGCCGGCGGGCACCTCCAGCTTCCAGCCGATCAGGCGGCGCGAGACCAGCCATTCCAGGGCCTCGGTCACCTCCCGGGCCGTCAGGTCCCGACCCAGCTCCCGGGCGGCCAGGCCGGTGATCTCGGCGGGCGTCCGGCGCCCGTCGCACAGGCGCAGGACCGTGAGCGCGGGTTCGGGGGCGGGCTGCGGCGGGCGGCCGGGCAGACGCACCGTGCCGTCGACCACCCGGACGTACGGGACCTGGCGCGGCGGCGTCCAGGCACGCACCGCCGGGTCGCGGTCGATCGCCTTGGCGAGGGCGTCCATCGACCAGCTGGAGAAGTAGACCCGGGACTCGGCGACCAGGCCGGTGCCGGGGCGCACCTCGACGCCGCGCCGGGAGGTGTCGAAGGTGCCCCAGCCGACCGGTCCGAAGAAGCCGATGGTGTCGTTCTTGACGCAGAACCGCTGCCAGTAGTGGGCGACCAGCTCCTCGCGCTGGCGGGGCATGCTGGTGCGGCCTCCGGCGGACGGCGTCCAGTCGAGGAACGGCTTGATGCCGGTGCGCAGCACCGCCCGGTTCTGCCAGGCGACCGCGGCCCGGAACGGCGCCGAGGCGGCGATCTCCTGGAGGTCGCGCGCGGTGCGCACCGCGGCCGCGGAGAAGGCCTCCTCGAACGCCTCCCAGTCCGCCCCCGCCGGCACCTCCCCGAGGGCGAACTTGTCCGCGGCCGAGGCCAGGCCCTCCGGGGCCAGCCGGAGTACCCCCGCGGCGGGGAAGCCGGGCCCGCGGAGCGCGAAGTGCGTCCACAGGCGCCACCCGCCGCCGGGCATGCGTATGGTGTCGGACATTGCTGTGCTTCCTCCCTGGGAAAAGTGCGCGGGGCCGGTGGCGGACCGGTCGTCAGGCCGGCTCTGCCGGGATGCCGCCGAGGCACCACTCCAGAACGGCGCGGGCGCTGTGGTACTTGTTCTCGGCCTGCTGGAACGCGAGGCTCGCGGGGCCGTCCAGCACCTCGCCGGTCACCTCGTCGCCGCGGTGCGCGGGCAGGTCGTGCATGAAGACGGCGCCGGGGCAGGCCGCCATCACGGCGGCGTCCACCTGGAACGGGGTGAAGACGCGCCGCCAGTCGGGGTCGGGCTTGGTCGTGCCGGTCGTCTGCCAGCGCGTGGTGTAGACGATGTCGACCTCGGGCAGGTCGGCCATGTGGTGCCGTTCCTCGACCAGCGCGCCCGACCCCTTGGCGTGGATGCCCGCCCGGTCGAGGAAGGCCGGGTCGAGTCCGTAGCCGGGCGGCGTCCGCAGGTGCAGCTCGGTGCCGGCAAACCGGCTGAGGGCCAGGGCGAGCGCCGAGGCGGTGTTGTTGCCCTCGCCGGCGTACAGCACCCGCAGCCCCTCGATCCGCCCGAAGTGGCCGAGCATCGTGGTGAGGTCGGTGAGGGCCTGCGTGGGGTGTTCGGCGGCGCTCATCGCGTTGACCACGGCCATCCGCTGCTGGGCGGCGTAGGCGCGCAGCTCCTCGGTGCGGCCCGCGGTACGGGCCACCAGCACGTCGAGCATGCGGGAGAGCACGTCGCCGGTGTCCTCGGAGCTCTCCCCGGTGTTCTCCTGGAGGTCGCCGGGGCCGTAGGTGATCAGCCGCCCGCCGAGCCGGAGCGCTCCGGCCGAGAACGCGGTCCGGGTGCGGGTCGACGTCTTGCGGAACAGTACGCCGACCACGGCGTCGGCGAGCGGTCGGGCGCCGTCGCACTCGCCGGCGGCGTACTGGGCGCCTCGGTACACGAGCCAGCGCAGCTCCCGGTCGGTCAGGTCGTCCACGGAGATCAGGTGGTGGCGGTTGGGGCGAGGCATCTGGAGTTCCTCCTCGGTTGGCTGGCCGTCAGTTCGCTTGCAGGGCGTCGAGCAGGACGCCGAGCCCCTCGTCGAGCAGGCCGGGCGCGATGGTCAGCGGGGGCATCACCTTGAGGACCTCGTCGTGGCGGCCGCAGCGCTCGACGATCAGGCCGTGCGCGAAGGCGTGGCGCTGGACGCGCTCGGCCCGCTCCGCACCGCCGGCCCGGGCGGTGTCGACGCCGAGCACCATGCCCCGGCCCCGCAGCACGAGGCCGGGGTCCAGCGCGGCCGCGTCGGCCCGGAACCGGGAGAGGCGCTCCTCACCTCGCTGGAGGCCGGCCAGGAAGTCGGCCTGCTGCCACAGTTCGCACGCCGCGGTGGCCGCGACGAAGGCGAGCTGGTTGCCGCGGAACGTGCCGGTGTGCTCGCCGGGCTGCCACAGGTCCAGCTCGCGGCGGAACAGCGTGAGCGAGAGCGGCAGCCCGTAGCCGCTCAGGGACTTGGAGACGGTGATGATGTCCGGCACGATCCCGGAGTCCTCGAAGCCGAAGAACGCGCCGGTGCGGCCGCAGCCGGTCTGGATCTCGTCCAGGATCAGCAGCACCCCGTACCGTTCGGTGACCTCGCGCAGCCGGCGCAGCCACTCACGGCTCGCCGGATAGACGCCGCCCTCCATCTGCACCGCTTCGACGACGACCGCCGCGGGCGGTTCGGTCCCGGAGGACGGGTCGGCCCACAGCCGCTCGATCAGGCCGATCGAGTCGAACGTGCCGAGCGGGCCGTCCTCGAAGGGGACGAAGGTCACGTCCCCGCCGGCGACCGCGCCCGCGCGGCGGGCACGGCGGCTGCCGGTCACCTCCAGCGAACCGCGCGACATCCCGTGGTAGGCGCCGGTGAAGGCCGTCAAGCCGGTACGGCCGGTCGCCCGGCGGGCCAGCTTGAGGGCGGCCTCCACCGCGTCGGTCCCGGTCGGGCCGGTGAACTGCACCTTGAAGTCGAGACCGCGGGGCTGCAGCACGACCTCGGTGAAGCGGGTGAGGAAGTCGCGCTTGGCGACGGTGTGCATGTCGAGGCCGTGCATGAGGCCGTCGTCGGCGAGGTAGTCGAGGATCCGCTGCTTGACGGCGTCGTGGTTGTGCCCGTAGTTCAGGCTGCCGGCGCCGCAGAAGAAGTCGATGAAGGCCTGGCCGTCGTCGGTGTGCAGCAGCGCGCCCTTGGCACGCTCGAACACCACGGGGAAGGTACGGCAGTACATCCGCACCTCGGACTCGATCTTCTCGAAGACGGAGGTGTCGGTGGTCGCAACGAGGGTCATGGCGGTCCTTGGGCGAGGAGGCGGTTTCGGTCAGCGGCCGGCGGTCGTGCGCTCGCCGCGCGGGCGGGCGGTCAGCCGCGGCAGGGGGCCGTCCGCGGCCAGCAGCGGGTAGCCCTCCAGGGCCGTGGCGAGGGCGGCCACGGTGGGGTGGTCGAACAGCGCCCGTACGGGGACGTCCACCCCGAGGGCGGCGCGCAGGCGCACGGACACCCGGGTGGCGAGCAGCGAGTGTCCGCCGAGCAGGAAGAAGTCGTCGTGGGCGCCGATCCCGGTGGCGCCGAGGACCTCCTCCCAGACCCTGGCCACGGACCGTTCCCGCGGGGTGCGGGGAGCGGCGGCCGGGCCGGCCGCCTGCGGCGCGGGCACGGGCAGCGCGTGGCGGTCGACCTTCCCGCTGACCGCGGTCGGGATGGCGTCCAGCAGGACGAACGTGGCCGGGACCAGGTGGTGGGGCAGGGAGTCGAGCAGTTCGGCGCGCAGGGCGTCGGGCGTGGGAGGGTTCCCCGCGTCCTCGGCGACCAGGTACGCGGTGAGCTGCTGGCCGCCGTCGGCGTCCGGCGTCGGGTGCACCACCGCGGCGCGGACGCTGTCGAGGGCGAGCAACGCGGCCTCGATCTCTCCCGGTTCGATCCGGTGGCCGCGGATCTTCACCTGGTGGTCGCTGCGGCCGAGGATCTCCAGCGAGCCGTCCGGGCGGAGCCGGCCGAGGTCGCCGGTGGCGTACAGCCGGCCCCCGGGTGCGGTGGCGTGCGGGTCGGGGAGGAAGACGGCGGCGGTCTGGGCGGGCCGCCCCCGGTAGCCCCAGGCGAGGCCGTCGCCCCCGATGCAGACGTGCCCGGTGACGCCCTCGGCCACCGGCTCCAGCCGGTCGTCGAGCACCCGGACGGTGGTGTTGTCCACCGCGGCCCACTGCCGTACCCGCCCGTCGGCGCCGTGCCGGGCCACACTGGTCCAGATCGTGGCCTCGGTCGGCCCGTACAGGTCCAGGACCGGGGCGCCGCCGGCGGCGAGCGTCGCGGCCAGGTCGGTGTGCAGCTTCTCGCCGCCGGACAGCACGGTGAGGCCGGGGCCGGGGGTCCAGCCGGTGTCGGCCAGCATCCGCAGCATCGACGGGGTGGCCTGGAGCAGGTCCGGGCGGGCCTCGCCGATCAGACGGATCAGGCGCTCGGGGTCGCGGGCCTGTTCGGCGTCGGCCAGCAGCAGCCGGGCGCCGGTCAGCAGTGGCAGGCACAGCTCCAGCATCGAGGGGTCGAAGGAGGCGGTGGTGACGCCGAGGACGGTGTCCCCCGGCCGCGTCTTGAGCCGGGCCGCCATCGCGTGCAGGAAGTTGGTCAGAGCGCTGTGCGGGATCTGCACGCCCTTGGGGGTGCCGGTCGAGCCGGAGGTGTGGAAGACGTACGCGAGGTCGTGCGGGCCGGTGGTCCGGTCGAGCCGGTGCGCCGGGCCGGCCGGCGGCGGGGTGCCGTCGAGCAGGAGGGTTGCCGCCTTCGTGCCGGCCACCCGCTCGGCCAGCGGGCCGGTGGTGACGACCACGGCGGCCTCCGTGCCCGCGATCAGCCGGCCGATATGCCGCGCGGGGTGCAGGGGGTCGAGCGGGACGTAGGCGGCGTCCGCCTTGAGGACGCCGAGCAGGGCGACGAGGAGCCCGGTGCCCCGCTCCAGCAGGACACCCACCCGGGTGCCGCGGCCGACGCCTAGGGCGCGCAGCCGGTGCGCCAGCGTGTCGGCCTGCTCGTCGAGTTCTGCGTAGCTCAGCTCGCCGTCGCGGGAGCGGACGGCGGTGGCGTGCGGGGTGCGGCGCGCCTTCTGCTCGAACAGGTCGGTGACGGTCTGCGGGGGGACGGCGCGGGCGCTGCCGCGGCCGAGCGCGAGCCGGCGGCGGCGCTCGCCGCCGGGCAGCGGTTCGAGTGCGGCGGCGGCGCGGGCCAGCGGCTCGTCCGGGGCGGCGAGCAGTTCGCGCAGGAGCCGGACGTAGTCCTCGGTGATGCGGGCGGCCGTCCCGGGCGTGAACAGCGAGGTGGCGTACTGCAGGCGCAGCCCGAGGCTCCCGTCGGGGCGGCCGAGCAGGTCGAGCGCCAGGTCGAACGGTGTCCCGGCGACCGGGGTGGGCACCACCTCGACCGACAGGCCGGGCAGGTCGGGGGGTTCGGCCTGGGCGTCGAGGGTCAGGAAGGAGACCTGGAAGAGGGGGTTGCGGCTGAGGTCGCGGGGCGGGGCCAGCTCGCCGACCACGCGCTCGAACGGGGTGTCGGCATGGGTGAGGTCGGTCAGGGACGCGTTGCGGACCCGGTCCACCAGCCCGCCGAAGCTCGGCCGGCCGGACAGGTCGGCGCGCAGTACGACGGTGTTGACGAAGGGGCCGATGAGATCCCTGGCGGCGGCGTGGCCGCGGCCGGCGACCGGGGTGCCGACTGCGAAGTCGTTCTGCCCGCTGTAGTGGCCCAGTTGGGCCTGGAAGGCGGCGAGCAGCACCATGAACCGGGTGGCGCGGTGGGACCGGGCCAGCCGGTCGGCCTGTGCCACCAGATCGGCCGGGAGGGTGCAGCGGGCCACGGCGGCGGTGCCGTCGAACTCGGCGGGGCGGGCCCGGTCGGTCGGCAGGTCCAGCGGTGGCAGGCCCGCCAGCCGTGAACGCCAGTGGTCGAGGCCGCGGGCGAGCCGGGGGCCGGCCGACCGTTCGCGCTGCCGCGCCGCGAGGTCGGCGTACTGGAGGGGAAGCTCCGGCAGCCCGTGGGGGACGCCGGTGGTCCTGGCGCAGTAGGCCGCGGCCAGGTCGCGGGTGAGGATGTTCCAGGAGGAGAAGTCGAAGGCGATGTGGTGCACCACGACGACCAGCAGGTGGTCACAAGGCGCGAGCCGCACCAGGGTGGCCCGCAGCGGCGGCGCCGTCGACAGGTCGACCGGCCGGCGCACCGCGCGGTCGAGGATCGCGGCGATGCCGGCCGCGTCGGCACCGGGCGCCCCGACCGTCTCCAGCGGGACCTCGACCCGCGGGACCACGTGGGCCACCGGTTCGCCGTCGACGGCTGCGTACCGGGTGCGCAGCACCTCGTGCCGGTCGGCCACGTCGTTCAGGGCGGCGGCGAGGGCCTCGGTGTCGAGGCCGCCGCGCAGCCGCAGCGCCAGCGGGAGCAAGTGGTCCGCCGTGCCGGGTCGCAGTTGGTCGAGGAACCACAGCCGTTGCTGTGAGAAGGATGTCGTCCGGCCGTCACCGCGGTCCACCGGCTCACCTCCAAGGAAGTCGGGTAGGTCGTCGCGCGCCTCGGGTGGCCGGGGCACGTCCGGAGCTTGCCGTTCGGGCGCGGCGGCGCAGTAGGGAAGGAGCAGCAGCGTCCGTCGCCGCTTTTGCTGCGTCAATGTCTCTGGTCGGGCCGTGACCGGGTCAGATCAGCCCGGTGCGGACGCCGTACGCCACCGCATGCGCTCGGTTGCGGACCTGGAGGCGGGTCATCAGGTCGTACATGACGTTCTTCACGGTGTGCTGGGAGCAGGAGAGTTCACGGGCGATGGCGGCGTTGCCGTGCCCCTCGGCGACCAGCGCGAGCACCGTCTTCTGCCGGGCCGTCAGCGGCGAGTCCTGGGCGGGGCGCAGGCGTTCCGGGTCGCCGCCCGCCCGGTCGAGGAGGCGGACCAGGACGTCGTAGGACATCCGGCCCTCGCCGTACCGGGCGGCGTGGACGGCGGTGAGCAGGCGTTCAGGGGTGGCCTCGGCGGACTGCAGCATGGCCACCACCCCGGACCGCACGGCCAGCCGCACGCCCGCCGCGGTGAAGGTGTCGGCGACCAGCAGGAGGGGGCCGCCGCCCGGTTCCGGCCAGCCGTCGAGCGCCGCACCGGGCGTCCGCCCGACGGCCACCCGGACGGCCCCGTCGCAGCGTCCGTCAGCCAGTTCGATGCCGGCCCGGAGCAGGCCGGCGGCCACCGCGTCGCGGGCCGCCCCGCCCGCCGGGCCGAGGTGCACGCGCGGCGCGCCGTCGCCCCTCCCCGTCTCGGGCGGCGTTTCGAGGACGAGGCCGGTCACAGCAGGCCCGTCCGTAGGGCGTAGGCCACCGCGTGGGCACGGTTGCGCAGCCGGAACCGTTGGGTGATGTCGCGGACGACGGTGGTCACCGTCCGCGGGGAGTAGCAGAGTTCCTGGGCGATCTCATCGGTCTCCCGGCCGTCGGCCACCATCCGCAGGACGGCCCGTTCCCGTTCGTCCAGGCCCCACTCCGGTCTCCGCCCCCGCACGCCGGGATACGCGTCGACCTCGGTGCGCTGGTCGAGGAGGCCGTCGATCAGGTCGGGCGGCACGGTGCAGTCGCCGCCGGCCACGGTCCGCACGGTCCGCGCCAGCCGGTCGGCGTCGAGCTCGTGCCGGCGCAGGAGACCGCGGGCTCCGGCGTTGATCGCGTCCGCGGCTTCGGCCGGGGACAGGTCGGAGGCGATCACGATGACGGCGGGCCGGTGCGGGCCGGTGCCGGTCGCGGCCACGAGGTCGAGTTCCTGGTGGCCCACTCGGTCGACGATCACCACGGCCACGTCGGCCCTCTCCTCCGGCCGGACCAGGGCGATGTCCGGGTTGCCGGACAGGGCGCTGACGGCGCCGGCTTCGAGCAGCGGGTCCAGGGCCACGATGCACAGCGACAGGGGATTGCCCATGTGTACTCCTCGGTCAGAGCGGGGCGAACCTCTCGGCGAGGAGTCTCGGCAACCCGTGCGCCGCGCCGCATGGGGCGCGATTACCCGCATTCCCGTACCGCGCCGGGCCGCCCCCGGGCCGTACACCGGCGACCGGACCGCACACGGCCGGGCGCCGCCGGACGGCACCTGCCGCCGTGGGCCCGCCTGCCCCGGCGGCGGCGCCGTCGCGGCCGCCCACCGCTCCCGCCGGGCCGCCCGGCAGGGCGAATGGGGGGCTGGGCGGTGGCGTCGAGTGGGTAGTCCGCCGCGGAATGTGGGGGTTCCCTTCCCCTGTACGGGTGGGCGACGCCGCTGGAAGGGTGACGGACGTGACCACAACCGACACCGCCTGTCCCACCACGGGGGCGAAGTCCTCCTGGTGGGCGCCGGCCGCGACACTGCGCGAACGGCTGTCGGCCCCGCACCCGCCGGCGGCACCGGCGGGCCCGGCCGCCGGGCTGCGCCCCCGCTCGCCTCTCGAGTCGACCTGCGAGTCCGTGCGCTTGGCCCGACTGGGCGCCGACACCCGGCTGGCGGCGGCGCTCGCCGCCGAACCTCCGGCCCGCCTGGCCGGCCGGCTCGCCAAGCCGCAGTGGGCGGTGTTCGTCGAAGACGCGGTCGCCGCGGCCCCCGAGACACCCGCGGCGGTCGGCGGGTCCGCGGTGACCGCCCCCGCCGACCCGGCGGACGGAGCGGCGGTGTTCGCACCGGTACTGCGCCCCCTGGTGACGGCGGCCGTCGCCGAGCTGGTCGAACAGGCCGGGGCGGGCGGCGCCGAGCCCGACGAGGTGGCGGTGTTCGCCGGGGTCTACGAGCACTGGCTGACCCGGCGGCTGACCAAGGCGGCCGCCCGGACCCTGGTCGTCGAGCTGGCCGCCGCGCGGACCGCGGGCGACCTGTCCGGCCCCACCGCAGCGGCCCGGTTCGCCGACTTCGCCGCCCGGACGGGCACCCGGACCGGTCTCGCCCGCTTGTTCGCCGGATACCCCGTACTCGCCCGACTGCTGGCCCGGACCTGCCGGCACACCGCCCGGTCCGGCGCCGAGCTGCTGGTGCGGCTCGCCGCCGACCGGCGGCGCCTGACCGGCGAACTGTTCGGCGGACGGGACCCGGGCCCGCTGACCACCGTCGAGCTGGGACTCGGGGACCTGCACCAGCGGGGCAGGTCGGTGGCGGTGCTCCGGTTCGCCGGCGGCGGCAGCGCGGTCTACAAGCCGCGACCGGTCGACCAGCACGCCCTGCTGGACCGGATGGCCGGCTGGCTGGACGGCAAAGTACCCAGCCTGGGGCTGCGCACCCCGCGCTGGGTGGCCGGGGACGGCTACGGGTGGCTGGAGTACATCGACCACCGGACGTGCCGTTCGCTGGCCGAGGTCGACCGGTTCCACCGTCGGCAGGGCGCGTTGATCGCTCTGGCCTACACCCTCGAAGGGGTGGACCTGCACTACGAGAACGTCCTCGCGCACGGTGACCAGCCCGTGCTCGTCGACGTCGAGACGCTGCTGCACCCCGTCCTGCGGGAGGGCGGGACCACCCTGCCGGACCCGGCCGCCGGAGCGCACGCCTCGTCGGTGCACCGCACCTGCCTGCTGCCGCAGCTCCTGATGGGCGAGGTGGGCGCGGTCGACGTCTCCGCGCTGGGCGGCGCACCGGGCGGGCAGTCCCCCAACACCCGGATGGTCTGGGAGGACGCCGGCACGGACGAGATGCGCCTGGTGCGCCGCCCGGCGCCGTTCACCGGCGCGCTGAACCGGCCGTACGGCGCCGCGGCCGGGCCCGGGAGCGCCGACCGGCAGGCCGCGGTGCTGGCGGGATTCCGCACCGGGTACGACGCCGTCGTCCGGCACCGCGCCGAACTGTCCGGCCCCGCCGGGCCGTTGGCCGCCGGCGCGGACGCGGTCGGCCGGCTCGTGCTGCGCCCGACGATGCTGTACGCCACCCTCCTGGAGGAGGCGACCCATCCGCAGGTGCTGCGCGACGGGCTGGACCGGGACGCCATGTTCGCGGTGCTGTGGGCCGATTCGGACGGCGACCCGGCCCGCCAGGCCCTGATCGAGTACGAGATCGCCGACCTGTGGGACGGTGACGTCCCCGTCTTCTTCCACCGTCCCGGCTCGCCGGCGGTCCTCGCCTCGGACGGGAGCTTGGTCAACGGCGTCCTGGAGACCTCCGGGCTCGCCTCCGCACGGGCGAAGCTCGCCGCCATGAGCACCGTCGACCGCCGCGCCCAGGAGTGGATCATCTCGGCCACCCTGGCATCCGCGGAGCCGGACGCCGCCGGACGCCACCACCGGGTGAGCCGCCGGGCCCGTCCGGCTCCCGCCGCCCTGCCGGAACCCTCCGCGCTGCTGGCCGCCGCCTCCGGGATCGCCGACGAGATCGCCGGCCGGGCCGTCCACGGGCACGGGCGGGTCAACTGGATCGGCCTGGAGGCGGTCGACGACCGCTGGACGGTGCTGCCCATGGGCGCCGGACTGGCCCAGGGGTACAGCGGGGTGGCCCTCTTCCTGGCCCAGCTCGGCGCGCTCACCGGCTCCGCCCGCCACACCGAACTGGCCCGGGCGGCGCTCGCCCCGGTGCCCGAACTCGTCACCGCGATGGCCGCCGACCCGGCGCTGAGCCGGGCTGTGGGCCCCGGCGGCTTCGAAGGCCTCGGCGGGGTCTGCTACGCCCTCGCACGGGTGGCCACCCTGGTCGCCGACGACCTCGCCGAGTGCCTGCCGACGGCGCTGGACGCCTTGGCGCTGGCGGCGCTCGGCGACGACACCCCGCTGGACGTGTCGGCCGGCCTGGCCGGAGCGCTCGCCGCCCTGCACGCGGTGCACCGCGAGCGCGGGCTGCCGCAGGCCGCCGACCTCGCCGACCGCATCGCCGAACGGTTACTTGGGCTTGCGCCGGCCGGCCGGCTCGGCGACGGGGCGCCGGAGAGTTTCGGCTTCGCCTTCGGCGAGGCGGGGATCGGCTGGGCACTCGCCCGGCACGCCCGGTTCGCCGAAGGCCCGCCGGGCACGCGGGCCGAGGCGGTCGGCCGGGCCAGACTGACCACCGCCCTCGCGGCGGCGGACCGGCTCGACGCGGGCTGGTGCTCCGGCACGAGCGGCGTCGTACTGGCGGCGGCCGACGCCGGGCTCTGTCCGCAGCGGGCGAACGGCCCGGCCGGGGACGCCAGCCGCCGGCTCACCGAGCACCCGCCGGTGGCCGACCTCAGCCTCTGCCACGGCGAGCTGGGCATCGCGGAAGCGGTGGCCGCCCTCGCCGCGCGCGGCAACGCCGAGGCGCAAAGCAGCCTGACCGGCCGGATCGGCCTGGCTCTCGGACTGCTCCACGCCTGGGGGCCCCGCTGCGGGACACCCGGGCGCGTGCCGACGCCCGGCCTGCTCACCGGGCTGTCGGGCATCGGCTACGCCCTGCTCCGGCTGGGCTTCGCCGACACCGTGCCCTCGGTCCTGCTGCTCGACCCCGCGCCCGGCGGCGGGTAGCTGAGCGCCCCGGCACCGCCCGGCCGATCCGGTGCCCGCCCGCGCGGGCCCCACGAGGACCCTTTCGGAAAGACGAACAGTCGACCAACAAAGCGATCCCCAAGCGGATCGAGTCCATGGAAAGGAAGACCCATGTCCAGCTTCCTGCAGAACGGTACCGTCCACGCCGAGACCACGGGCGCGTCCGCGACGGTCACCGACCCGGCCGGCGAGATCCGGCTGGTCCGCTGGAACGGGGCGTGCGCCCGGACCCGGGCGCTGGCCGGAATGACCCTCGGCAGCGGCGTGGTGGTCGGCCTCGGCTCCGCCACCATCACCACCGTGTCGGTGCCCTCCTGACCGTGTGACCCACCGTCACGCACGGCCCGTCGCAGGTGTGTGACCTTCGTGAGCGAGTGACTACTATCCGGAGGTATGCGTCTGCGGGCAGCTCATCTCATTGGTCGTGAGGCCGAAGTCACCGAGCTCGGCGAATCGTTACGGCACCTGAACCGGTCACGCGGAGGCACGGCGTTTCTGGTCGGAGAGGGGGGAATCGGCAAGTCGCGGCTGATCGCCGAGCTGATCGGATCGGCGCTGGACGCCGGCGTCCGGGTCCTGAAGGGCCGGAGCAGCACCATCGGACCGATGGTTCCGCTCCGGCCCCTCACCGAGGCCCTGATGCCGCTCTCCCGCGGCGGGGTGACACCGGACGAGGCGAGCCTCGGACCGTACCGGCCGGTGCTCGGCCGGCTCATCCCGGGCTGGAGCACCGGCGCCCCCGACCAGGGCTCGACGGTGGTGCTCGCGGAAGCGGTCCTGCGGGTACTCGCCTACGCCGGCCGTGACAGCGGCTGCCTGCTGGTGCTGGAGGACCTGCACGACGCCGACACCGAGACCCTCGCCGTCGTCGAGTACCTGGTGGACAACCTCGAACAGCAGCCGCTCATGCTGGCGGCGACCCTCCGGTCCGACCCCGGCGAGGCGCTGAGCCTCGCCGAGTCCGCCGGGCGCCGCGGCAGCGCGACGGTGTTCCGGCTGGCACCGCTGGACGCCGACGAGGTCGGCCGCATGATCGCCTCCTGCCTGGACACCGAGGCCGGCCTGATGCCCGCCGAAGTGCTCGTCCAGATGTGGCAGGACAGCGCGGGCATCCCGTTCCTCGTCGAGGAACTTCTCCAGGGTGCGGTCGCCGGCGGCTCGCTCGTCCGCGAGGGCGCCGCCTGGCGGGTGGTCGGCGACCTCCGCCGCAACATGCCCAGGGCGCTGCTGGAAGGCGCCATCCACCGCATCGACCAGCTCGGCCCGCAGGGGCGGACACTGCTCAGCGCCGCCGCCGTACTGGGGCGGCGCTTTCCCTTGTCGGTGCTCCAGTCGATGACCGGCGTCGACGACCGGAGCCTGCTCAGCCACCTGCACGCGAGCGTGGCGGCCCGGCTGGTCGCGGCCGACGAACCCGCCCCCGACTGGTACGCCTTCCAGCACCCGCTGACCGCCGAGGCACTGCTCGCGCAGCTCACCCCGACCGCCCGGGTCGCCCTGTCCGAGCAGGCCGCAGACGCGATCGAGAACCTCAACCCCGGTCTGCCGGGCGACTGGTGCCCACTTGCGGCGACCCTGCGCGCCGCCGCCGGCGACCCCGTCCGGGCCGGCCGGCTGTTCACCGAGGCCGGGCGCCGCGCCCTCGCCGACGGTGCGGTCGGATCCGCGGTCGCGTTGCTCGACCGCGCCGAGCGGCTGCTGGCGGAAGGCGGCGACTGCACCGCCCGCGCCGAGGCCCTGGAGGCGCTGCTGCCCGCACTCGCGGAGACCGGGGACCTGACCCGCGCGCTCAGCCTCACCGGCAGCCTGCGCGAACTCGTCGGAGCCGGCCTGGGTGCGGCCCGGCTGGCGGCCCTGCACACCCGCCTCGCACACGTGGCGTACATGGCGGGCCGGTGGGCGGACGGCAACAACCAGATCGAACGGGCCCGTGGACTGCTGGCGACGGCGCCCGACGAGGCGCACACCGCGCTGACCGACGTGGTGGAGGCCTACCTGTGCCTCGACACGCCGGGACGGGACCGCACCCAGCGGGCCGAGCGGCTGGCCCGCGCGGCCCTCGACACCGCCGAGCGGCAGGGCCTGCCCCTGGTCGCCTGCCAGGCGTGGGAGCTCCTCGGCGTCGTAGCCCGCGAACGCGACCTCGCGGAGGCCAGTACCTACCTGGAACAGGCGATGAGCACCGCCGAGCGGCACAGCCTGTCCCTCCAGCGGATGTACGCGCTCACCCGGCTCGGCGGCATCCGATGGCTGGACGACGGCAGCACCGCCACCCTCGAAGAGGCGCGCACGGAGGCCCGGCGGCTCGGCGCGGTCCCCGTCGTCTACGGCATCGACGGCATCCTCACCCTGCACGACGTACTGTGCGGCCGGTTCACCGAGGCCCGGGCGCTGGGCGACGAGACGCTGACGATGGCGGCCCGCCTGAAACTCACGTCGGTGTCCCGCTACCTGCTGATGGCCCGCGCGGTGCTGGCGGCCCACCAGGGCGACCGCGCCGCCATGGAGGAGGCCCTCACCGACTTCGGACGCTGGGGCGGGAGCCGCTCACCCGAGGAGCCGCTGGCCCTCGGTCTGGCCCAGGTCTTCTGCGCCCTCCTGGAGGAGAACCGGGACCAGGCGGCCCGGACCATGGCCGACCTGGAGGCGCTGGAGGCCGAGAACCCGACCACCTTCCATCTGAGCGGACGGCACGGCCTCGGTCTGCTGCTCGACCTCCTGGACGGCCGGGCCGACCGCGGTCACCACCACCGGCTGGCCGCCAGCGCCGCCGGCCGGATGCGGTGGAACCACCACTTCGTCCTCCTCGCCGAGGCCGTCCTGCTCGGCCGGGAGGGCCGGCCCGAGGCAGCCGGACGCGTGGCACTCGCCGCCCAGCAGGCTGGCGCGCCCTACCCCACCGCCCGCCACCTCGGACAGCGGCTGATCGCGGAGGAGGCCCACGCGCTGAACTGGGGCGAGCCGGAAAGATGGCTGCGGGAAGCCGAGCACCACTTCCGCGAGACCTCCGCCACCGCGGTGGTCGGCGCCTGCCGGACCCTCCTGCGCGCGATCGGCGCGCCGGTGCGCCAGCACCGCACCGGCAGCGACCGGATTCCGCCGGAGCTGCGCCTGAAGGGCATGACGGTCCGCGAGTACGAGATCTTCCGGTTGTTGGCCGACCGCCCCAGCAACAAGGACATCGCCGCCCGGCTCTTCATATCGCCGCGCACCGTCGAGAAACACGTCGCCAGTCTGATCGCCAAGACCGGCCTGCCCAACCGTTCACAGCTCTGCGCCCTGGCGGCGGAGCAGTGCTGACAGCCGAGCGGTGACGGCCACCTCCCGAAGCGGACACGGCCCGCTTCGGTCTCTGGATGCAGGCAGCGTGACGCAGCCTGACCGCTCACTCGGCCGCGGCGTCGCGCGGTTCGCCGTAGGCCGCCAGGACCTCGGCGGCACGGCTCCGGTGGGCCCGGAATCGGCGCAGGTACGACCGTGCCATGG
The DNA here is from genome assembly GCF_044750305.1 of Streptomyces sp. NPDC088810. NCBI lineage: Bacteria > Bacillati > Actinomycetota > Actinomycetes > Kitasatosporales > Streptomycetaceae > Streptomyces > Streptomyces sp. NPDC088810. Next base: position 73,932 of record NZ_JBIVJQ010000013.1, on the reverse strand, counting down.
GGCCCGGCGGAACGCCGCGGGCGAAGGCCCTCATGTTGCGTTCGCCCGCGTTGTAGCCGAGGGCGAGGAGTTCGTCGCGGCTGTAGCGGCGCACGTGCCGAGGAGGAAGGCACCGGTCGAGATCCTTCAGGTGCAAAGCCGCCACGTGGATGGCGAAACCGGGATCGTCACGGAGGTCTTGCCACCGCCCCGACAGGCCGTGCGTCCGCCGAACCCGTTCGAACGTCGCACGGTGCATATTGGCCACACCGAAGGACGCCTCGGGCTTCCACCACTGCCACAGCCGTTCAAGCAGCGGGTGGTGCGGCTTGTACGCCTCGTTGTGCAGCACGGTCATGAGGAGCTGAGACGACACCCCGACCTCGCCGGCGCTGTGCACCACGGACCCGGCGTAGTCCGCCGGGTCGTAGCCGCCGGGCCGTAGCGGCGGTACCCGGACACCACCGCTGTCCACCGACGGGGACCCCTGCCTCGACGCCACCGTCGGTCGCTCGACCACCCGCATTCACCCCTCCACCGCCTGCGGGCCTTCGCCCGAACGGCAGCTCGTCCACCAGTACCGAGATGCGCTTGCCCTCCTGGCCCCACGCCAATCCCGACGCGCATGGTCCGTGGGTTCCGCGGTCCGGCCGTGCTCGGCTTGACGTGGAGTAACGACCTGGTCAGAGGACGTCGTACGTCAGGTGTGTCGCGGTCGACGTCGCGGTCACGCTCCGCTGTACCAGCGTGCGCGGCGGCCCGCCGGTGAACAGTGGCGTCCCGGCGCCCAGCACGACAGGCGCGAGGTGCAGCGTCAGCACGTCGACCAGCCCGGCGTCGAGCGCCGAGCGGATCGTTGCACCGCCGCCCATGAGGACGACGTCGAGCTCCGTTCCGCTGCCCGACGCCGCCGCCTCGGCACGCTCGCGCGCGGCGGTGACGGCGTCGGGCAGACCGGTGGTGACGAACGTCCAGTCGAGGTCCGTGAGCCGCACCGACTTGGGTGGCGAGCTCGTCACGACGACGAAAGCGGGCTTGCCGACCTCGCCGGCGCCGTAGCCGGACGAGTCGTCCCAGCCGTACGGCCCGTCGACCACCTCGAAGAGTCGGCGTCCGAGGACGACGGCACCCGTACGGATGGTCCCCTCGTGCAGGTATCGGCGGTCGTCGGGGTCATCGGAAAACGCCCAGGTGTGCAGGGCCTCACCACCGGTGCCCAGACCGTTGTCCGGGCCTGGGTCGGGCCCGGTGACGAAGCCGTCGAGAGAGACCGAGATGTCAGCCATGATGCGAGTCATGCCAGGGCAGACCCGATCCGCGGCTCGAACTCATCGTTCGCGCGGAAAGTATGGCTGGCACGGCGGTCCCTGTCCTGCTCGGCCCCGGTTCGTTGGCACAGGACACCCGCGCACCGGCACGCGTCGCGTGGCGGCGGTCCGCCCCGGGCATATATCGGAGCGGCGCGCGACCGCCTGCCGCGCGCGACCGCCCAGACTCAGGGGGAAGCCGGTGCGCGAGTTCGTCTACCTCTCGAAGAGGAAGCTCAGGCAGTTCACCGAGTCCAACGGCGACGGCCGGCCCCGCTGGTGGCGCCGCCTCGGTTTCGAGGGCGAACTGGCGTTCCCGCCCTTCGGTCGAGCCAAGGTGGCCAGCCGGGAAGCCGCCGCGGAGCCCCTGACGCTCACCGTGGACGAGGTGATCGACGAGTTCGAGCGGGGGGACCGCGCGGTCGGATGGTTCGCCGACGACAGAGTGGGCGCGGGGTCCTGGGCCTTCTTCGAGGCACCCCTGAACTACCGGGTGATGGACGACAAGTACTTCCGATCGGCCGTCCTCTTCCTGGACTCGGGAGTACGGTCCCCGGACTACCCGACGGGAGGCTCGGTCCGGCTGCTGCTGCACGGGTCCCGCGAACACCTGCTCGGCATGGAGGGGGTCTCACCGGTCCGGCTGGATGTACAGGCGGAACTCGACCGGACCGAACCGGAGGAGTTCCACGTCGCCTCCGACTCGTCCTACCTGTACCAGCTCGCCGGGCAGAGCTTCAGCCTGGAGGACCAGAGGGTGGAGCGGCTGCTGCCGGACCTCAGTGACCGCCTCCTGCGCAACGACGAGCTGTCGCAGGAGCTGGGCCGCACCTCGTTGCGCATCGTCTACCAGCACCGCAACTTCGCCGAGGGGCTGAGGATGACCGTGCGCCTGCTGGACGAGGCCTTCGTCCCAGAGACCGCCGCCTGGATGCGCGGCTACGCGCGCATCACGTCCCGGACGCACCTGCACAGCAACGGCGGAGAGGACAAGGTGCACCTCGTCACGGCCACCCCGCTCTACGTGGAGTACGCGCCCCAGCCCTGAACCACTCGGGGGTATGACGGACATCGAGCATCTTGCGGCCCTCATGTGAGCGGTGCGATCACCACGCGCCTGCCTGCTATCGCGATTACGGCTGTACGGCCCAGTTCTCTCCCGAAGCGCCTGCAAGCGCGAGCGCCGGATGATGAACGTGAGCAGAGTGATCGTGCGGGGGAGTCTCCTGCCTACTCCGACTTCTCCGCCAACGGATACCGCGAGCTGGTCGGGGGCGAGACGGTCGCGTTCGACGTACCCAGAGCCAGAAGGGCCCGCAGGCGTAGAACATCGTCCGCGGCTGACATTTCCCGCTGGCCTGGGACCCTGTGTAGAGTGGCACCACCGACGCGGGGTGGAGCAGCTCGGTAGCTCGCTGGGCTCATAACCCAGAGGTCGCAGGTTCAAATCCTGTCCCCGCTACGAAAGAGGGGGCCCGGCATCAGCCGGGCCCCCTCGCACGTTCCTCTGCCTTGAAGCTACGCGCCCGCCTCGCTGGCGGTGCCGGCGTCGCCTCCTCACCGGATGTGAAGGCCATCCCGTCCGCCCGGGATTTGCTCGAAGGCGGCGCCGCCGAGCGCGAGTCGCCCGGCGCGCGGGGTGGGCGGTGCGGTGCCAGCGTGGAGTGTCGCAGCACAGGAGGACACCGCCACCGGGCCCGCGCAGGGCAACCGCTCCGCCGGACCGGTCCCGTCCCGCCCCACCGACCCTGATCACCCAGCGGGTGGGGCCGTCTCGACTGTGATCATGGGTGACTCCATCGCGTGGAGCCTGATCCACTACTTGCCCCCCAGTCCGGGTGTCGCCGTCCACGACGTCACCCGGCAGGGTTGCGGCCTGGCCCTGGGCAGCCCGTACCGCTACTTCGGCACCCTCCACAACGTCTCCCGGCGGTGCGAGCGGTGGCAGAGCGACCTGCGCCAGGCGGTCGACCACCATGATCCGGACGTGGTGGTGCTGTTTTTTCGGGCGCTGGGAAACCATGGACCGCGAGCACGACGGGCGCCTGGACGCACATCGGCGAGAAGACGTTCGACGCGTACCTGCGGACGCAACTCGACCGGGCGGTCGACACCGCGGCAGCACGCGGCGCCCGCGTGCTGAAACCGACCCGAGCGCGTCGACCGCTGGAACCGCATGCTCCGGCAAGTCGCCGCGGCGAAGGGCCGCGGCGTCGAAATCCTCGACCTGGGCCGTCGCCTGTGCCCGAAGGGCGCTTTCACCTGGCAGGTAGACGGTGTCCGAGTGCGCAGCGACGGCGTCCATCTCACGCCCGAAGGAGCGCGCTGGCTGCAACCGTGGCTGACTTCCCAGCTGAAGGGCGCAGCCCGTTGAAGCCTGCTCCGGCAGCCACCCGCTCGACCGAGGCAAGCACTGGACGCCCTTGACGCGCGGTTTCCTCAGGAGAGCGGCCTGAGTCTCTTGCGCACTGCGGCCGGGAAGACCCACCCGGCCCGCCTACACCTCACCGACCCGTCGGTTGCCCGGCATGCGACTCAGTTGTTGTCCCCGGCCGCCCTCGTCGGCCCGCTTGGCGGTGCGACCCGACATCAGCGTGCACCGGGTCCGTCCTCGAGCATGGACGCCGACAGGGCCTCCCCAGCCCGCCGAGGATCAGTTCCACCCGAACGCAGCACTCCTCGTCGTAGTCGTAGCCGGGGCGAAGCACGTGCTCGGTCGTTGCGCCTGAAGGGCCACTGTCAGCAGCATGTGTCAAGCTGGCCGTACGGCGGCGTCGCCGGTCTGTTCGCGGGCGGTGCCGCACCCGTGGAACCGGAGGCATCCCATGGAACAGGTAGGGGACAAGCCGGAGGAAGTGCGCAAGCACCTCGAGGAGGAACAAGCACAGCCCGGGGAGAAGCAGCCGCCCCGGCACCCCGAACGGCAGGACGGGGAAACGGCAGCCAGCGGTTCCGGGGACGAGAGCGAAAACGCCCCGACAGACCGGTGACCACAGCCGAGCCGGCGCGTCTCGTCGAGCCGTGGGCGGACCGGCCGAGGCGGGCCTCAACCGGCTCCGCGAAGATCCAGTCCTCAGCGCACGCCTCGTGCACGGGCTCCCCGTAGTAGAAGCGCATCGGCGTAGGCCTGTCTGGCTGTCGTGCCATTCGAGAAGCGCGCCGGCAGCCGGGATCGGTCCCGGCTCGAACAGCGGCTTCTTGCCTCGCGTGCGGGTCACGGCCGAAAGTCGGGCAGCAGATCGAACACCTGCTCTGTCCGTCGGCGGGGACGGGCAGCGGCAACTCCTGGACGGCCTCGAGGACCAGGTGCGAAGTCCATGGTGGCTGTCGACCAGGCGTGCGATGCCGGGCACGGCGCCGGTGGTCAGCTCACGGTCGCGGCTCGTGCGGGCGATCAGCGGGACGCGCAGGACGGGCCGGTCGATTCGCTTGCCCGCGTGCACGAGCATCCAGCCTCGCCAGCTCCAGGTGCGGGGACGATCCTTGATGCCTTGTGGCCGGTCAGGATGCAGGTGGCATGCCGCTGCTGATCGCTGACGCCGTGAATCCGGTTGCCTTGGGGGAGGGGCGCGGTGTTCATGCGGCTCGCCCCCACAGAGCCGTTCCCGGGCGTCGGGCGCGGCGGCGTTGATGGACGGCACCGCGGTGTGCACGGCGGCGGCGATGGCGGCGTGACGGGAGCTTGCCGTCGTAGAGGCGGCGTCGGCGGCTCGGTGCAACACGGTCAGGTCGCGGGAGCCGAGCCCGTGCGGAGTCGCAGCGTCGACCGAGGTGAGCAGCGTGCGGACCAGCTGCGCGAGGCGCTTCTCCAAGCACGCGGCGGGCCGGCCGACGGACGCGCGCGGGGCCCGCCCATACGGTGAGCCGGGCGGCGGTCGCGGCCAGGACGGCGTCGCGGGCCGCGTGGCCATCGTGCCGTTCACGGCCTTGAAGTGGTCCTGGTCGGGAGCGCGCGGGTTCGAGGATTCCGGGACTGGTAGGACGACGAACCCGGTCGCCTGTCCACCGTTGGAGGCGGTCCATGGCGCCGGTCAGTGCCCTGTGCAAGAGCACCTGGGCCGGCCTCTCAGGGTCGGGCGCCTGTCCCGCGCGGACCGACTGGACGCCTTCCTGTGGCACCGCGCCGCTGCCGACTCCGCTGCCCGCTCGCGCGGAACGGACTAACCATCCCCAGAGGAGCCGTGTCTCCCTGCCGGCGGGCGAAGGGGTGGGGCGAGGGGTCGTCGGGCTTCCCTAGCCGACCCGGCCCATGCAGGCGGCGAGCACGTCGCCGGTGCGGTCGTCGGCTCTTCGCGGCGCACAGCCGCTGCACGACCGGCAGGGCGTCTCGACTCACCGACCCGAAGATGACATTGTCGCTGGGTGTGAAATACGAGGAACCCGGACAAAGTGCGAGATCGGTGCGCTGGAGACTCATGCTCGCCAGCACGACGATGCTCTTCGTCGAGCTGGCGCTGATCAGGTGGGCAGGGGCCAACGTCGTCCACCTCAGCTACTTCTCGAACTTCATTCTGCTGGGTTCGTTCCTCGGCATCGGCGTCGGATTCCTGATCCCGGCCACGCGCGGGCAGTGGCTCACACGGTGGGCCCCGGCCCCGCTCGCACTGCTGGTCATCCTGGTGCGCGAGTATCCGGTGCAGGTCCGTCAGATCAGCGGTGAGGTCCTGTACTTCACCACCGTGAAGACCACCGGCCTACCCGAATGGGTCACCCTGCCGGCCATCTTTCTGCTGACCGCCGTCATCATGGCGGGAATCGGCAAGATCACCGCCGATCTCTTCCGACAGCTGCCCTCGCTCGACGCGTACCGCTACGACCTGCTCGGAAGCATCTCCGGCTCGGTGTCCTTCGCCCTGCTGTCCTGGCTGAGCGCCCCGTCGCTCGTGTGGGGCCTCCTCGCCGCATCGGCCCTGCTGGTCCTCGGCGGACGGCGCAACACCCTCCGCTACGGCATCCCCCTCACGGCGATGGTCGCCGCCCTGTTCCTGGAGACGGCGACGAGCGGCATCTCCTGGTCGCCCTACTACAAGATCCAGCTCAAAGGCTCGTCGAGCACCACACGGAGCTACCTCGTCTCCGCCAACGGCGTCCCCCATCAGAGCATCGCACCACTTCCGGTGCTGATGCGCGAGGACTCCCCCTACCGGCAGGCCTACGACCAGACGCCTCACAACCCGCACGGGCGCCTGCTGATCATCGGGGCCGGAAACGGCAACGACGTCGCCGTCGCGCTGGCACACGGAGCGGAACGCGTCGACGCCGTGGAGATCGACCCCCGGCTCCAGCAGATCGGCGCGCAGCTGCACTCCGCACGGCCGTACAGCGACCCCAGAGTGCACGTCCACATCGACGACGGACGAGCGTTCCTGGAACGGACGAAGACCAGGTACGACCTCGTCGTCCTCGCGCTGCCGGACTCGTTGACGCTGGTGGCCGGAGCGAGCAACCTGCGCCTGGAAAGCTACCTGTTCACCCGGGAGGCGTTCCAGGCCGCGCGTGATCATCTGACGCCGAACGGCGCGTTCGCCATGTACAACTACTATCGCGAACCCTGGCTGATCGACCGCTTCGCCGGCACCCTCGACGACGTCTACGGCCACCCGCCCTGCATGACACTGTTCCAAAAGAACGCGGCCGTGCTGGTGGCCGGGATGACGAAGGCCGACCAGTCCTGCGCGCAACCCTGGCGGCCCAGCGGGCCGGTCCCGGCAGCCGCGAGCGACGACCACCCCTTCCCGTACCTGCTGCACCGCGGCATCCCCACGCTCTACCTGGGCGCCCTGGGCGCGATCCTGCTGGTCACGCTGCTGTCGGTACGCCTGACGGGGGTGCGCATCCGCAGCACGTTCCGTTACGCCGACATGTTTCTCCTGGGCGCAGCCTTCCTGTTGCTCGAAACGAAGAATGTGATCGGATTCGCGCTCTACTTCGGTACGACCTGGCTGGTCAACGCCCTGGTCTTCATCGGCGTCCTGCTCGCCGTCCTGGCGGCGGTCGAGGTCCGGCGCAGACTGCAACGGGTCAACCAGCTGGTGTTGCGGCTGATGCTCTTCGGCTCCCTCGCGGCGGCGTGGCTCGTCCCGCCGGAAGCCGTGCTCTCGCTGTCCTTCGCCGGACGGCTCACAGCCGCCATCGTCCTGGCCTTCGCACCCATCTTCTGCGCCAACCTCATCTTCTCGGACCGCCTCGCGCTCGCCCAGGACCCGACAGCCGCGTTCGGCGCGAACCTGCTGGGCGCGCTGACCGGGGGCGCGCTGGAGTACCTGGCCCTGGTGACGGGCTATCAGGCGCTGCTCCTGGTCGTCGCCACGCTGTATCTCGGAGCGTTCCTCGCCATGGGCGTGACCGGACGCCGCCAGAGCGTACCGGCCGCGCCGGCGTCGTAGTTTTCGCGCGCCGGTGTGTAGGCCGCCGCCAAGCGGGCCCTCCGCCCTCGCCATGGAGCTGGTGGGCACCGGGGGCGTGTCGGCCCGCCTTCGCGAGGGTTCACGGCCCGCCCCAGCGGACCCGGGGATCTCATGGCACTGCCGGGCCGGCCGCTGCGGGCGCCCCCGGGGCGACCGCAGCGGATGCCAGGCCTCCGTCAGAACCTTCTCGGCCGTCGACTCGAAAGCCTCCTCTGTCCGCACCAAGGGCAGCGTCCGCCGTAAGCGCGGCCCACAGCGCCGCCCCCTGCTGGTGCGACTTCTCGACGGCGTTCGTCTTGACGGCCGGTATCGGCCCCAGAGGAAGGGACAGGTGCACTGAGCCTCCGCCAACTTGGAGCCGGAGTCAATGGCAGTTCGAGCTGACGATCGGGCAGGGTAGACGGATGCCTGAGTCGCCCTTGCCTGGAGGTTTCGTCAATGCGGTCATTCGTGTCGGGGACACGGTGCGCCGTCCAGCCTCGGCTCGCACGAGGTTCGTGGGTGATCTACTGAGGTTGCTTGAAGCCCGTGGCTGGAGTGGTGCTCCGCGGTATCTCGGTGTGGACGACGAGGGCCGTGAAATCCTCAGTTTCCTCGAGGGGCACGTGGCGTGGGAGTCGCGACAACCTGCTGCTGTCTCATCCGACGAGAGTCTGGTGATGGTCGCCCGGCTCGTGCGTGAGTTCCACGACCTGACGGCCGGGACCCCGCTGGCGGGTGATCAAGAGGTCGTGTGTCACAACGACCTGTCGCCCAAGAACACGGTCTATCAGCTGTGCGGGGGCGAGCTCCGGCCGGCGGCATTCATCGACTGGGACCTTGCTGCGCCGGGCGCGCGGATCCACGACATCGCTCATGTCTGCTGGCAGTACCTCGATCTGGGCCCTTCGGTCACGGACGTCGAGGAGGTAGCCCGGCGCATGAGGCTGATCGTTGACAGCTACGAGTTGTCGGACCGGCAACGTCTCGTGTCCACGATCCTCTGGTGGCAGGACCGGTGCTGGCGGGGCATCGCGTCCCAGGCTGATGCGGGCGACGTCGCCATGGCCCGGCTCCGTGACGCTGGGGCGGTGAGGCAAGTTCGGACGGCCTATCAGTGGGTTTCCGACCACCGAGGTGCACTGGAACACTCAATGCACTGAGCGCGTGAGTAACGGCCGCGGTCGGTTCGCTGGTTCCGCGTGGCGGTCGGACGGACTTCTACGATCCGACACCTGCTGGATCCCGAACTGCTGGCCCGACGGCCTGTTCACCACCCGCCTGTGGCTGGGCGGACTGACTTCCGTACTGCGGACAGGCAGCCATCACGTCCCTGGGGCGCGTATCGAAAGTGGATCTTGAGCGTGAGATGATCTCGGTTCGTGGCACGTGCAGACCTGACGGACGCGCAATGGGCGGTGCTGGAACCGCGGTTTGCCGAAGGGCACGAAGCCCGGACGGCCGCCGACGTGGGCCAGGCGGCAGCTGATTGACGGCATACGGTTCCGGGTCCGCACCGGCATCCCGCGGCGGGACCTCCCCGCCGAGTACGGGCCCTGGGGCCGGGCCTCGACCTGTTCCACCGATGGCAGCACCACGCCGTCGGGGCGAGGAAAAGGGGGAGCTGCAGAAGGAGCCGCCCGGCGGCGTCACCGTCGAGCCGGACGACCATGGGCTCGGGCGCTCGCGCGGCGGCCTGACCACCAAGTTGCACCCGGCCGTCGAACAGGGCCAGAAGCCCACGTCCATCGTGATCACGGCCGGGCAGCGGGGCGATTCCCCGCAGCGAGCCCGTCCTGAACAAGGTCCGTGTCCCGCGTGTCGGTCCGGGCAGGCCCCGCACCCGGCCCGATCGGGTGCGCGCCGACAAGGCGTACGCCTCCCGCAGGAACCGCGCCTACCTGCTGCGGCGCGGGATCCGCTGCACCAACCCCGACAAGGCCGACCAGGCCCGTAACCGCAAGAAACGCAGCTCGCACGGCGGCCGGCCGCCGAAGTTCGACCCGCAGGGCTACAAGTCTCGGCACGCGGTCGAGTGCGGCATCAATCGCCTCAAACGGCACCGTGCCGTGGCCACGAGGTATGACAAGCTCGCGGTCCGCTGCGAGGCCACTGTCCTTGTCACCGCCATCAACGAATGGTTGTACAACGGCCGTGTTGTGGCGGCGCGTGAGCGTCTTCGAAGCCCAGCGTTCTGCTGTCGGCCAAAACAGTCGCGGCTTTGATGGCACGGGCGACAGGATCGTCACATGCAGCCGGTCTTCGTTCTCGTGCACAGTCCGTCCGTGGGCCCCTCGACCTGGCACCCTGTGGCCGAACACCTGACGGCGGCGGGATACCAGGCACGGGTGCCGTCGCTGCTGGCCGTAGGTGCCGGTGCTCCGCCCTTCTGGCCCCGCATTGTCAGCGCCGTCCGCGACGACCTCCGGCAGGTCCCGGCCGGCAGCCCCGTCACACTGGTGGCCCACAGCAACGCAGGCTTGTTTCTCCCGGCGATTCGCTCGGGCCTCGACCATCCGGTGACCAGCTCCGTCTTCGTCGATGCCGCGCTGCCGGCCCGAACCGGACCCACCCCTGTAGCCCCACCCGAGTTGCTGGAGTTCCTCCGCCCGATGGCCGTGAAGGGCAGGCTGCCGCGCTGGACCGACTGGTGGGACGAGGCAGACGTCGCACCCATGTTCTCTGATCCGATGATGCGGCAGACAGTCATTCAGGAGCAGCCGACCCTGCCGTTGTCCTACTACGAGCAGCACATCCCGGTCCCCGACGGATGGGACGATCATCCCTGTTCCTACTTGCTGTTCGGTCCTCCGTATGACGACCTTGCCGTCGAGGCGCGTGAACGCGGCTGGCGCGTGGCACACCTGCCCGGCGCACACCTCCATCAGATCATCGATCCTGCCGGCACAGCCCGGCACCTCGTCGAACTCGCCACTACGACCTGATCCACTTCCGATGCACGCCCTAGGGCACCTGCGGTGAGGTAGCGAGTCGATCTGCACCATCTCGCCTGGCGCGAACACCCCAGCTCTCGCCGAACTCATCACTGGCGCTTTGGGCCCGAACCTGCGGGTCGTAGCGGAGCCGAAGGTGTGCGAGTCCCGGGTCAGCTTGTCCCGCAACCGGTAGAGGGTTCGCTCGGACGGCAACTTGACGCTTCGGCCGACGGACGTCTGCTTGAGGACTCGCCGGTCCGCCAGAGCAGTAACGTACTTTGCGTCATCGCACGGTTGGACGTGGGCGCGGCGGACACTGCATGGGTGGGTCTGGCTCGACGATCAGGGGCCGGTGCCCGGGCACTGTTGTCGAGGGCCGGTGTCCGCTCCCCGGCGGGCGGTGGTGAGCAACTTCTTGAGCACCACCGCGCCGGCGAGGAATGCCCGGTCGTACTGCAACGGGACGCGGGGTATCTCCCAGCCATCCTCGGCTACGCCGGACTACGTACTCTGCAGTCCCACTGGCGCCTCCAGCGCAGTACTCCGGGCGGACCCCACATGTGCCGCCTTCTGGCCTCTGTCCCGGCCTCATAACCGTGCACAGAGCACCGAAGGCCTGGAATGACGACGCGAAACCGGTCGAGTCGCTCGCGAGGTCAGTACTCGAGGTACGGCCAACCAGTCGACCTGCCCGTCCTCTGGTTGGGTACGCGGCGAGCCGTCCCGAGATGCCGGCCGTCCGAATGACCTGGTGGCACCTGACCCGCCGGCGGATGGCGGCGCGCACCACCATGCTCACCCCAGTACAGGACGCTGCCGGCGGCCAGGGCGAACCCGATTCCCGCGCCCACCAAAGCACCGAAGAGCCCACCTGAGGCGAAGCCCAGCACAGCTCCGGTCAGCAAGCCGACCAGCGAGAGACGGACGAAGTACCTGCGAATCCTCTCGTCCACAAAATCACCGCCTTTCACATGGCCCTCTGCCCCGCCCTACAGCGCCTAACCGGCGACTCGTCACATAGGGTGAATGACGATGTTGTGACCGCACGGGGAACGGCTGGCCGGTACCCAGGTAGCTCCGCTTCGGGAAAGCCTGGTCGGGGCGATCGAGCACCGATTTCACGGAGGCGAGCCGTGCGGAGCGGTCGTCCGGGTGACGTGCCCGGCGAGCTGGATGCGAAGAGCGCACGTCCGTGCGAAGTACTGGGCGGAACAGATCGCCGTCCTGGAGGAGGAACTACCCGTACGCGCCCGGGGCTCACGAGGTCCTCGACACCGCCCTGGGGCCCGGAGGTGTGACGGTTCACTTCGACTTGTCTGACGATGTCGTCGCCGTACCAGGGGAAGCGGTCAGGGACGCCGTCGACGACCCGGCCGTCGACACGCTCGGCGGCCAAGCCATTCCATAGCCAAGCCCGGACCTGGCCCACCAACTGGAAGACGTCGTCGCCCATTGAGGTCGCAGGTCGACAACTCCCGGGCGGGCAGCAGCGCACGCCGTACTGCGCTGCCCGCCCAGGCGGTGAGGCGCCTACCTCGGCTCGGTCGGGGCACGTGCAGGGGTAGGTGGAGCGATGGGGCTGGTCTCGCTGGTGTCAGGTGTCGATGATCGCGGCGGGTAGTGTGCCAGTGAGAATCGCTTCCTTAGGCGGGATCAGGCCGAAGTGCTGTCCCAAGATTTCCATGGGCCGCCGCTTGTCGGCTTCCAGTGGTGACCAGCCCAGCGTTGTTCCCGAGGACGTCGACGGCTCCTACCCAGTCGTCGTTGTTGAGATCACACAGCAGCTCGTACACGCCGTCACGGTTGTAACGGAAGTGCGGGGAAGGGACGTTCGGGTGTCCGGCCATGAAGTACAGCTCGTAGGTGTGCGCACCTGCGTGAGAGATCTCGGGGGTGCCGAACCGACCGAGGGTTCCTGCCAGGGGCCGTAGCCGATGGCGAAGGAAACGTCACCGACCGGTCCGTGGCGTGGTGGTACGGGTCGGCCGGGGCGCGGATGCTGCTCCGCCCCGGTCTGCGGTGCCCGGCGCGGTCCGGCGCCCCGTCGTCCCGTACGCCGGGCTCGGCCGTCCCGCCGGACGGGGGACCGGCCGCCGCTGCCTCGTACCGCCCCAGTGCCGGGGCCATGCAGCCGGCGGGCGGCCGCGAGGCGGATGGACCGGCTCGGGGCGGTCACGAGGCGCTGCATGGGGTGTCGTTGTTGCGCAGGCTGTGAGTGGTTTCGTTACGAGTACCCCTTCGCCTCCACCTGCGAAGGTGCTGTGCTAGACCAAAGATGCTCCTCTCCGGCCGCCTCGGGGAGGAGCACCTCCGCTGTGTACATCGGGAGTTGTCCATGCTGGTCCACCAAGCAGACTTCACCGTCGACCTCGGCGAAAGCGGATACCTCATCGGCTTCACCGAGCACGACGACTACCCGGACGAGATGCCCTATGGCTGGCGCTGCGGTCCCAACGACGATGCCACCGCCGTAGTCCTGACGACCACCGACACCGGGCCTTTGCAGCTCGCCATCCAGATACATGACAGCCAGCCCGCTCCTGAGACGCGTGGCGAATGGGAGCCGGCAGAGGAGATCAGCCTCCGGGCCGAGACGGACAGCCTTCACCTCGCCGTCATCGATCCCGGCGAGGTCAGCGATGCATGGCCGGAGGACGAGCCCCCGCTCCCCGTGGTGCCTCTGTTCGGCCACGACCAATGGGTGCGCCTGCGTCTGTACTGCCACGCCGACGACCCGGAACCGGGAATCGGTGACCACGGGGAACGTCACCTGATCCAGCTCTGGCCCGCACCGGCCTCTGCCCCGGTCCATCCCGCTCTCAGTGAAGAGGATCTCCGAGCACGCGCGGAGTACGCCGCCAACACATCCGGCCCCATGGTGGACTACACCGTCGATCTGCCGCTGCCGAGTTGAGAACCGACACGGGGACCACCGGCCTACTCTTCGACTCCATCCGAGATCCAAGCCAGGGTGCAGCTCAGCAGTTACGCGTCGGCGGGGGTCTCCGCGCCGTGCCGCCGCCAGTGCGGCGGCGACGTCAGGCGGGGAACGTCAGCGGGGGAGAGGCCGGGCCGGGCGCGATGCCGGCGTGCGGGATGCCGCCACCCGATAGGGCATCGACCACACCTGGGCAGTCCTGCGATCGATTAGCGCTCCCCGACCTGACGGCGCCCCGATCTACGGGATCCTCGACAACCTCTCCGTCCGGCTGAACCGGCGAATCCGCAGGTGGGTGGCCCGGAACAGGCCGAGCTCTGTTTCACTTCGGGTCGCTGCGGCAGTTCACCCTGGCCAACTCAACCACCCCAACCACACCGTCCAGACCCGGGCCCTGCACGCCTACCTGCGCTGGCGCAACGACAACGCCCGCCATCCCGACGTCCCCGCCGCCCAACGACGTGAACGGGCCCGCATCGGGAGCGAGATGGGCATTTTTGGGGAGGGCGTGCCACCACGACGGCGGCTGAGTAACCACCTGCTCTTGGTACACCCTGGTCCCGGCCGGCTCGAGTCCGTGGAGTGCTGTCCAGTCTGCCCGGTCGGTCAGCCCTTGGCCCGCACTTCGAGATCTCCTCCGGTGATCACCGTCCGGGAACGTGGAACAGCCATCGGCCGAAACGGAGGAAGGCGAGCCAGACATCTTGAGCGACCGGATCGGCAAACGCCCGGGACCCCAGTTCGTCCTCAAGCAGTTCCACGGCCTCATCCATCGACGGTCTCCGCGTCACGCCGGCCCACCTCCTCCGACGCAGCCGGGCTCAGCGTACTCAACCCGGTGAACTTCCCGGTCACAGCACTAGCTGGGGCGCACCCGAGGATGACCGCCGATATCCGTCGGGTGGACGAGCAACATCAGCCTGACGGTCCTCGGCAAGCGGTGGATCATGTGTTCGTCCCTGACCGGGCCTGTATCAGGCAGCCTCCCGGGCCGATGCGTCGACCGGGATCTGTGGCTGTGTGACCCGCCGGCGCCGGGAGGGCATGCCGGCGGTCGGATGGGTGACGCCCCAGGCCGCGCTCTTGCAGATCAGTTCCTTGTAGAGAGCGGCCCAACGGCCCGTCAGGGCACGTTCCACCGCTCGGTCGTCGGCGGTGACGAATTGAATCAGGCCGTCCTTGCGGCCAAGGGAGATGCACTGCTGGAAGTAGCGGATGGAGACCTGGGGAACCTGGACGCCGGTGAGGCGGGCGGCGATGGCGTCAGCGGCTTGCCAGGCCATGGGAACGCCCGAGGCGCAGGACATCCGCAGGGGCTTGCCGCCCGGGCCGATCGCCATGGCCGCGTCGCCCACGGCGTACACGTCCTCGTGGGAGACCGAGCGCATCGTGGCGTCGACCACGATCCGGCCGCGGTCGGTGACCTCCAGCGTGGTGGCCTGGGCGATGGGGTGGACGGCGAAGCCGGTGGTCCAGAGCGTGACCTCGGCGGGGATCGTCCGACCGTCGGCCGTGGTCACGGTGTCTGCCTCCACACGGGTGATGACCGTGTGTTCGTGGACCGTGATGCCGAGTCGGTCCACCACCTTGCGCAGGTGGGCGCGCCCCTTGGACGAGAGCCAGTCGCCGAGCGTGCCGCGGACGGCCAGGGCGACGCTGAGGTCCGGGCGGGCTTCGGCGATCTCGGTCGCGGCCTCCAGGCCGGTCAGGCCGCCGCCGACCACGACCACGGGCCGACCGGCGCCCAGTGCGGCCAGGCGGTCGCGCAGGCGCAGGGCGCCAGGGCGGCTGGAGACATCGTGGGCGTGTTCGGCGGCGCCGGGCACGCTCACAGCGTCCCAGCCACTGCCGAGGGCGTAGACCAAGGTGTCGTAGCCCACCTCTTGCCGCTCCGGGCCGTCGGTGGCAGTGATCGCCACCGTCTTGCGGTCCACGTCCACGGCCGTGACCCTCGCCAGCTTCACCTCCACGCCCGTCCCCGCGAACATCTCGCTGAACGGCCGCGGCCTGAGGTCCTGGCCGGTCGCGAGCTGATGCAGCCGGACGCGCTCTACGAAGTCGGGCTCGGGGTTCACGAGGGTGATCGTGACGTCGCCGCGGTGCAGCCGCTTGGCGAGGCGGCCGGCGGCGACGGCTCCGGTGTAGCCGGCTCCGAGGACGACGATGCGGTGCTGCATGGGCCTGCTCCTGTCTGCGAGGTTCCGCCGCTTGCTGGCGCGGTTTCACTCCTCGAACCGGACAGCCCGACGTTTCCTGACAGGACCAGCATGTGAAGCACGTCACACCGAATCAGAGGATGTGCAGCGGGTTCCCGTGGTCTGCAGCGGCCCACTGCTCGCTCGCGCGAACCAGCTTGTCCGGGTTGACCTGGCTGCGCAGCGCGACGATCCCCTGCTCGGTCACCTCAAGGCAGGTGATCCCGACGACCCGGCCGTCCACAACCGCCACGATGGCGGGTTCACCATTGGCAGTCGCGGCATAGATCTCCGGCGCGCCGCCGACGTAGGCCCGCTTGGCGTCGCTGGGCTTGAACAGGCCGCGCAGGAACTTGGCGACCGCGAGCGCTCCCTCGAACGCCTTCGCGCGGGCCGGGACCTTCCCGCCGCCGTCGCCGACCGAGACGGCGTCCTGTGTGAGGAGACGCACGAGAGGCTCGGTCCGGCCGCTCGTCGCCGCGACCAGGAACTCCTCGACGATCCTGCGGGCGGCAGCCTCGTCGATCTCGGTGCGCGCCCTGCCGTCGGCGACGTGCTTCTTGGCCCGGTGGAGGATCTGCTGGCTGGCGGCCTCGGTGATGTCGAGCATCTCGGCGATCTCCCGGTGCGGGTAGTCGAAGGCCTCCCGCAGCACGTACACCGCCCGCTCGTTGGGGGACAGGCGCTCCAGCAGGACCAGGACGGCGTACGACACCGACTCGCGCTGCTCGGCCGTGTCGGCCGGCCCGAGCATCGGGTCCCCGGCCAGCAGCGGCTCGGGCAGCCACCTGCCCACGTACGTCTCACGCCGGGCGCGTGCCGAAGTGAGCTGGTTCAGGCAGAGATTGGTGAGGACCTTGGTCAGCCAGGCCTCGGGCACCTCGATCCGCTCGACGTCGGCCGCCTGCCAGCGCAGGAACGTCTCCTGCACGGCGTCCTCGGCCTCGCTCGCCGAGCCGAGCAACCGGTAGGCGATGGCCTCCAGCCGGGGCCTGGCGGCCTGGAACCGATCGACGTCACTGATGATCAGGGCCATGCAGGCGATCCTAAGCCACGGTCTCCCAAATGCCGGGGCCGGGCGCCGGTACGGCGATCGACCGCATCGCTCATGATCGTCTGGGCCACTCTGCGCATCCTGCTTCCCGGGCCGGCTTCGCCGCCTGTGTACCCCGCCCGTGGTGCTCCAGGGGCGGTCAGAAAGGAGCCGGCGCTGGGAGCCGTCTCGCAGGTGGGAGGGATGCCCTCAGACTCCTCCAGTCCAGTACGGCGAGGTCGCGCTGAGCGCAGCGGCAGCCCGGTGGCCGGCCGGGTCCCTAGCCGCGGTGCGGGCACCCTCAGGCAGTTTTCTGGGAGGCGGCCGCGTCGGGGTGCAGGTCGTCGAGGGTGAGCTGGTGCGCTGGAGGATCGGGAAGGACGATCTGGCGGGTGAGGCGGAGGTCGGGGCGGACGTGGAGCAGTTCGCCGGGCTCCATCTCGCGCCAGTGCGGGTTGTCGTCCATACGCTCGCTGGCGACGACGACGGCGGGGTGCTCGGCAAGGTGCGATGAGTGGATGCGCATGCGACCGTGGGTGCCGCTGTGGTCGAGGTGCCGGCTGCCGTGCTGGCCGCCCGCCCGGCGCTGGAGGACGTACAGGTCATGGGTGTTCGGATAGCGCAGCGCCCACAGTTCCTCGGGTGTGATGAGGATCAGGTTAAGGGCGTAGACGGGCAGGTTGCCGGCGATCCAGTGGGCGGCGTGCCGGATGCCCTCGGTGACGTCACCGCCGTGCCGCCGGGTCTCCCGTGTGATCAGGGCGAAGAACCGCTCGGAGTCGGTGTCACCCTTCACAAGTGACCGGTCCTCGCCCAGGTGGTCGTCGAGCTTGTCCAGGCCCTCGATGACCCCGTTGTGGGCGAAGAGCCGCCCGTCCTGCTCGAAGGGATGGGTGTTGCGGACGTCCAGGCTTCCGGTGGAGGCGAAGCGCACGTGGGCGATGAAGGTTGCCGACTCGACCTCGCGGGCCTCCTCGGCGAAGGCGCGGTCGCGGTAGGCGGCGATGGGAGCCTTGTCGATGCGCGGGATGCCGTCGGCGGTGAAGCGGCCGAGGCCGGTGCCGTCGGGGTCGCGGTGGCTCTGCCGGCTGAGGCTGTCGGGGGCGTCCAGGAGCCAGAAGGTGGCGTGGGTAGGGCGCGGGGCGCTGCTGAGGCCGAAAAGACGGCACACGGCATTCCTCCAGAGGGGTCGGCCGGCCCTTCCGGGCTCGTGCCGGGCCGGCGGTTCGTGCTCTGTCGTCAGTGGCGGCCGGGGCGTGGGGGCTCTTGGATTCCGCGCTGTGCGCGAGGCCACCGGCCTCGTCATCCCGGTCAGGGACGGGCGCGCACCGGGGGTCGAGTTCCGCGGTTTCCGGATTCTCCTCCTTGTTGAGCCTGTTCTCCTCGGCGCACTCGGCTCAGCCGCCGGGCCTCGGGTTCGGCGAACGTCACCAGGTTCTGAGGAGCGGTACCGGCGAGATTCAGCTCGTCGGGCACGACCTGTAGGCGGCGTCCGGTTCTCTCTCGCCGTGCGGCAGCTCATACCTGGGCACTTGGACAGGCTCACGGCCGGGCATCCGGTAGATCTCCAAGTCGCGGCTCTCGCCGGAGGCAGCGTGCTGCAAGGTCATACGTACTCATCCTCTCTGCGGGGCTTTTCTGCCTACGTCAGGAGTCCCACGCAGGGTCGGGTACGAACCAAGTGGATCATTCGCCACAGATGACGAGGATGTCCTGTGTGCTGGCCCGGCGCCGGACGATGTGCTGCTCGCCCGGGACTATCTGCGGCCCGTAGGACCACGTTGCGGGACCATTCCTGTCCCAGGTGACTCGAGGACGCCGTGCGCGCGCCGGACACCTTCACGCGGAGGCCCGTGCGGCAGGGCCTGGAGCGGAGGTTGGCTTTGTTCACGTTCAGCAGCAGCGACTGTCTGCCGGTTTGATCAGCAGTTGCCGGTCTGAAGCCGCAGGGGTGTCACAACAAATTGACGTCAGTGCGTGACTGTCCGCTGCGATTCGACGAGTCGCTGGTTGGTCACCTCGGCGACGTCGGGCTGATCGGGAGCCGCCGTGACCGGCCGGTCGGTGACGCCTGACTGGCCCGTCCACGGATGCTCCGGCCCACCGGGGGGGGCAGCGCCGGCCCCAGCTCGCGCCGGCGCCGCGCGGCGGGGCCCGGACGGGTGCGGCGAGGGCGAGTGGCACGGGGAACTGCACCCGGCGGCCCACCTGGAGGGCAGGGCGGGGCTGTCCACGGCCACGCTCAGCATCGGCTCCGGCAAGGACGACGTCATGGCGTGATGCCTTCCACGTCGACCACCGGCAGCCCCGTCGAGCAGGGAGCAGTCGCCCGGCAGCCAGTCACTGCAGCCCGGCGCCGCGGAAGTCCCGCCGATGAGTTTCCGGCGGTTGCGCGGTCTACCCGTCGACGAAAGGAGCGCACCATGCGCGAGATCATTGTTTGCACGTTCCTGACGCTGGACGGCGTCATGCAGGCGCCGGGCGGTCCGGACGAGGACGCTGAGAGCGGCTTCGAGCACGGCGGCTGGCAGAAGCCGGTGTCCGACGACGAGGTCGGCGCGGCCATCGCCGGGTGGTACGAGCAGTCCGACGCGATGCTGCTCGGCCGCAAGACGTACGAGATCTTCGCGTCGTACTGGCCGACCGCCGATCCCGGCAACCCGTTCACCCATCGGATGAACAGCATGCACAAGTACGTGGCGTCTCGGACCCTGACGTCCGTCGAGTGGCAGAACTCCACACTGCTGGAGGGCGACACCGTCGATGCCGTACGCAAGCTGAAAGCGTCCGACGGAGGCAACATCAACGTCGTCGGCAGTGGCGACCTCGCCCAGACCCTCATGCGGCACGGCCTCGTCGACGAGTACCGGCTGACCATCCATCCGGTGATCATCGGCACCGGCAAGCGGCTGTTCGCCGACGGAGCGATCCCCACTGCGCTGGAGCCGGTCAGCGTCTCGACCACGAAGGGCGGCACCATCGTCGGCGTCTACCGGCCGAACGGTAAGCCCAGCTACGACAGCTACTAGTCGAGGATACCGAGGGCCGTGTCCGGTCGGCAGTGGACGCGGGCACCTGCTGTTGCAGCGCCTCCAACGCCTGCTGCCGTGTCATCGGGCGGCACCGGCCGCTTTCGGCTGCTGCCCAGCAGTCACCGGTGTGCACGGCATCGACGTTCGCACGGTTGAGCCCGTGGCCGTGCGAAGGAACAAGCTCGCCATCGCCTGCCAGGCCGCACTGCACCTCGTCGCCATCTTCGTCTGAGCCCGGCGCTGACTCGCCAAGCCTCTCGACGCCCTGCCCAGGGCGTTCAGCAGCTGCAGTGATGGTTCACTTGCTGGACTGCATGAGGCTGCCGGGAGGGTGTGTGGAAGAGCCGGGGTGCCTACTGGACAGCCCGCGCCCGTAGCAGTCACGGAACCCCACTGGCTCGAAGCCGCCCAAGACGCGGCGGGGGTCCTTGAGGCCGCAGGTGCCCTTGCGACGGTGCTGTGCGACTGGTGTGAACACACCATCACGCGAGGGACCGGCCTGCTCGACCCGGCCCCGTGTAGAGGGCCATGGCCTCCTGGGACCTGCCGGGCGAGTGCCTACCGGCCAAGGACTGAATACGGCCACTGCTGACGATCTCGCAACCAAGCCTGAGACACACGCTGTCACCCGCCTGAGGGACTGAGCGCACACCCCCTGTGTATTCAGAGGATCGTGTTCTACGTCGCACTCCGCCAGCCTCCCCGCGCACGCCATGCACAGACCGGCGCGCACCCGCCCGCGCGCCCCGCCCCGTGTTGGTGCCTCCCGAGCGCCTCGCCGACCGACTCCACTGGCACGGCCGCCGGGCGTCTCCCAGGCCCGGCCGGGGCCGCGGTACGCCGGGGTGCGGACTTCGAGTCCGGCGAGCATCCGAGACGGCACGGGAGGGGATGCGCTTGTCGGCGGCTGCTCCGAGTGCTGCACTCAAGGTGATATGTCACGCAGCGGTGTGCACGCTAGTCCCATGCACACTCAGATTGAGCGATCGAAGAACGGCGTTCTGCGAACAGTCACAGTTGGTGCTGTCTTGGCCTTTGCTCTTGCGGCAGGGGCGGCGACAGCTGCGTCCACTGCAGGGGCGCCGCTCACCCTACCCGCGACGGCCAGCGTGGCTATGACTAGCCCATCAGGCGTTCACAGGGACAACGAAAACTGCGTCGTCACCGTTCAGCTCCCGGTCTGCCTGGGCATTGGCGCATTGGACATTGGCGTATAGGGAGCCGGGCCGCATCGCACTCGCCCGGGGCGCGGACTTTGCCCAGGCCGACGACGATTGTCTCGGGCACCACCCCCGGCCGGGCCGCAGTGCCCTCAAGCCGTTGGTCCAGGGTCAGCAGCCGCTGAAAGACTGGAGGTGGTGGAGTTCTTCGACGGTGCGCAGACGGGCCTGGAGGGTGGGGTCGGGCGCCGGGGTGGTGGTCAGCAGGAGTGCCTGGTCCGTGGGATGGTCAGGGTCGTAGAGGTCGTCTTCGCCGCCGTCTTCGCCGGGGATTCGGGTTGGGCTGGATTTCGATCCGGCTGTCGCGGGTGTCTGCGAGGTAGTAGGTGCCGCGGTAGTCGCTGTTGCGCTCGGTGAAGACCAGGCCGAGACGGTCACCGACGAGCCGGGCCAGCTCGTCGGCGGTGTGAGTGCTGGTGCCATACAGATGGTGGTCGGTCATGGAGAACAGACCCTGGCTTGGCGAACGGCTGCGCCGATCACGCGCTCCGCCCGTGGCGGACTGCCGGCCGAAGGGATGACAGCCGGTGGGGTTGCGGCTGTCGCCGACATCCGCACCGCGCGGCTGTGACGCAGCGCTGGGCCGTGGGGTACCGCATCATCCTCATCACCGTCATCACTGCCACTCACCGCCCGGCGCGTCGCCGTGCCAGCCCGCGCTACAGTTCGAATTCGAGGTCGAGGAGGTCGGTGAGTTCCACTTCGAGGCCGTGGGCACGGCGGCCGTTGTCGCGGAAGTAGACCTCGTCGAGGGCTTCGGCGGCGATCTGGCGCAGCTGGTCCTCGATGAGACCGGCCTCTTGGGCCTGGAAGAGACCCCGCGTTCCGGCGCAGGCTCGGTACGCGGTGCGAACACGAGGCGAGCGCGGACATCGTGGTCGCACATGGCGGATTGGGGCGCCAGGGCCTTGCCGACGGCTACGGCCTCTCGCCGTGGGCCCGGGGCCGAGTCGCCCGGCGTCATCGAGCACACCACGGAGGTCTGCTGTGCCATCGTCGCCGCACGCGTGCCTGCGGGGCCGACCCCATGCCCTGAAGTGTGCCGGGCATCCTGTGGCCGGAGGCGTGCAGCTCCGCCGACGCGCGTGCAAGAGACATCGGCCGCCTCAGTTCCGAGGTGTTCCCCACGTCCCGCCCCCGCTTCCCACCGCCTTCTCGTGGCGGGAGCGGCGTGAGGCGCGCCGTGGAGGCGGGCCCCCGGCCCACGACCGAGCAGGCATGGTGAGCTGCGGATGTTCGGGTCGTGCCGCAGGCAGGGGCCTGGCACGTGTCCGCAGCGTGGTCGAGGGTCGCCGATGCTCCGCATCGCCGCTCTCCTACGACTCGCAGCCGCACGCACCAGGACCTGCTCACCGGCGCTGAGCAGAGGTCGCTATGCCTTGCGACCCGACCCCAGCGGCAGGTGCTTAGAGCATGGCGATGGACCCGTTCAGCTCCACGAACGACAGGCGCTGCCGCAATTGGTCGAAGGACCTGACGATCGCGCCGAGGATGTTGATGGACGCGTCGTAGCCGTTGCGCAGGTTGCGGGCGAACTGGGAGAGTGCGCCCCACTGGTTCTCCAGCCCCGCGTAGTCGGCGCCCAGCTGCCGCGAGTTCCCGGGGTGGTAGATGTTGTTGTAGACGAGGTCGAAGATCGGACCGAAGCGGGCTGCTTCGGAGAACGCCTGGATCATGATGACGAGGGCACGGCCCACACTGTCGTTGTATCCGCGTGAGTACCCGAGGGTGGATGCCGCGCCGTAAATGGCCTGCGGGTTGATCGTCAGGCTCTGCCGGCTGTTCCCGGTCGGCAGGGTGGAGTAATTACCGGACTGCCCGAGGGAAGTCGCGCTGCCGATGCCCAGCGCCTGCCGGAACTCGGCTTCACGACCGTCGTTGAAGACGTAGTGCCCGCCGCCGCGCGCGGCGTAGAAGCCCGCCACGTACAGGTTGTTGGCCCACAGGTAGATGGAGACGAGGTCATTGCCCCCGGTATCGCGAATCCGGACCTGTATGAGCCGGCCCCGCTCCTCCGTGGTCTGCGTGATGGCGCGTTCTTCCGTGGGCTCTCCGTAGCTGAGCCGGTGGATGGCGTCGATGACGTGGTAGTACGCGAGGGCATGGTCCTGGCCCCCGGCGGTGATGTCGGAGATGTTGTAGTCGACGATCTGGTAGTTGGCTGCCGAGGCCGTCGAGCCGAGCCCCGCTACGAGACCCATGGCCACCGCCAGGGAAAGTAACGCGGCCCAAAGTTTCCTTGTCACAGATTTCGCCTTTCAGAGCAGCGCCGGATCAGGTGTCCAGCCGCATGTCCTTCCTGCGAAACGCTATGGCCGTCGGCCGTTCCGCCGTAGCCCTGGAGCGCACAGCCCCTGCCCCGTGGGCGCACAGCGCCGCTGCGGCGGATGCCGGTGATCTGCAGGAAGCTCTGGTGACCTGAGCCGAGGAGCCGCCGTGGGTTGATGGGTACGAGCCGTCCGGGTCGAAAGCCAGGGAGCCACCAAGGAAGTGGTGACGCTCCGAGAGGTGGGCTGAACGCGGCGTCCATCCGCCCGAGTTCGCCATGCGCACGCCGCGGCGGCTGTGAAAATCGCTGTCCGTTCGTCTCCCAGACCGCCCACGCACCGGCGCTTCACCGAGTGGAGCCGGCCTGGCTCTCGGGGTCAGCCCGTCGGTTCCGGGAGCCACAGCCAGGCGTGCCCCCGGTATTCCTTGGCCTCGACCGGCAGCCGTTCGAACCGATGCGCGTCCAGCCCCGGATACCCCTCGCCTACGACGTACTCGTACAACTGGTCGGAGACCAGAACGGCGAAGTCGGCCTCGGGGTGGCCCGTCAGGGCGTCGCGCAGCACCGAGCTGTTCAGCAGCCGACTGATCTCCACGATGGTGGACCCCGAGAAGCCGAGCGCGGACGTCCGGATCGGCCCCACGACCGTGGCAAGGCGCAGCCGCATCCGGTCGCTGAACCGGTCGTTGTCGGCGGCGAGGCGTTCCTGCCACGAGCGGATCATCCGGGGGAGGGCCCGGTGCAGCTCCGCGCCGGCCGGCAGGAACACGTTCATCCCGTCGCCGGTCGGCTGGTGACTGGTTTCCTCGAGGCGGTGTCCCAGGTCGTCAAGCACCTCCCGGACCAGAGCGGCCAGTCGCTGTTGCACGCTGTCCTTCGCGGGAGAGGTACGGCTGCTGTACCGCTCCACGTCGACCGCGAAGCCCATGCGCAGGCTGATCCGCTGCTCCGGTGCGCAGTGGCGCGTGGCGAGCGGCAGCCCGGTCGCACCCGGGAGCTCCGCGCCGGGGGTGACCTCGGATGGGGGCCGTGTGCGCCCACCGTCCACGAGTTCCAGTCGGGCCAGGCGGCCGATCTGCTGCGCCTTTTCGCGTGCGGCGTCCAAGTACTCGGCGTCGTCCGCGAGTTGATGGGCCAGCGACTCGGCGAGCCGCCGGTCGGCGGGAAACGGCTCGGGGAGCGAGGTCGTCATGTTGGCCACGGCGATGTCCACGGTACGCCGCATACTGCGCACGTCGGTCGCTGCGAGTGTCAGGTCGGCCTCGGCGAGCCGCAGCCGGGAAAGGGTGGGGAAGCCGTCCGCCGGTCGCTCCAGTACATTGCGCGTGCGCGACGCGAGGTCGTCCACGCGCTCGACGAGGCGGCTGAGCTGTTCGCTGTCGCTGCGTACCCGGGCCTGGTAGCGCAGTTTCGCGGCGTGCATCAGGTAGCGGGCCAGCGGCGGCATGTCGGGATCGCCCTGGCTCCAGGTCCAGGCACTGAGCTGGGCATCCTGCTCGGCGGCCGCGAGGACGACGACGCGCCGGCCGGCCCCTTCGTCGTCCGGTGACACCTCCCATACGGCGAACCCGTTCCCGGTCGTCCAGCCTCGCAGCCACCAGTACGGTGCGTGGTCGGCGCCGGGAAGTACCGTCCGTACCGCGTGCGCGGTGGTGTCGAGCGGCGAGGCCGGATGGCCGGCGAACTTCGCCTGGCAGATGCGTACGACCCCGAGCAGCGCGTCGGTGCCGCCCGCGGCCAACTCGTCCCACCACCGGTCGAACTCGATCCACCCGGGCGGGGTCACGGACCCGGTGCGGGGCCGGGACGGCGTATCGGCCGGGGCGGAGAACGCCATCGACAGGTTCACCACGTCGTGCTCGCGCCGAACGATGGCCTGGTAGTGCCCCGTGCGGTCCTCGATCGCCGCCGCGGGCCGGCCCGGGGACAGCAGTCCGGCCTCGGGCGGCAGGAGGGTCGGCAGGCCGGTTTCCGGGATCCGGTTGACCATGGCCAGCTTGTCCCGGCACCCGTCCCAGATGCCGTGGATCTGCGCGTAGGCCCGCTTGGCGTACGGTCCGTCGGTCGGGGCGTAGACGTGGACGACGAGTTCCTGGTCAGCGGGTGCGGGTGCGGACCGTGCCACCGTCGCCTCCCGCGTCGTCCGTGGGACCGTCGAGCCGGGGTTCCCGCGGCCGGTTGCCGAGGGTGTGCACCAGGCGGTTGGCCCGGTCACGGGTCTTCTCCGGCACCGGGATCAGCGACTTGGTGCCGATCCTGGTGATGCGGACGGGGCCGGCCAGCTCCAGTTCGGCCGTGGCGGCGCGCAGCGCGTCGCCGTCTCCCGCGGCGAGGGCCTGGTCGAGTGAACGAACGAGCGCCTCGACTCGCTCCCAGCGCTCCGCGGTCAGCTGCCATTGGAGCAGGTCATCGAGGACGTCGACGGCGTCGTCACGAGTTTCGCCGTCGATCGGAGCGACACCCGACATGCATTCCCCCTCAGCCACGCGCGCGTCCGCTCACTGTAGCCCCAACGACATCGCTCGGTTCATGTCGAGCAGACCCTCTCGGCGGGAGCGGGCTCACGGTGTGCCCCGGGCCGCTCCCGGAGTCGGCGGCGGTCCTCACGTGTGAGTCGCCCTCAGTGTCGCGGCGACGGCGATGGCCGCCAGGGCGATCAGCAGAAGCGCGACACTCCGGCTCACCCAGCTGTACTTGCGGCGCGCCACGAGCGCGTTGGCCCAGATCTGGTCGGCGATCGCGGTGACGAGCGCTTCCTCGTCCTGGAGGAGGCCCGTCAGCCTGGCGCGGTAGGCGGCACTGGCCCCTGGGTACCGCCGCGCTATGTGGTCGTAGTGCAGCGGGCTGTCGGGTGCGCCGGAGCCACGCAGCCGCGACCGAGGCCACAGGGCCATTCCCGCGGTCAGCCCGGCCGCCAGGGTGCACAGCGCGCACAGCGCCGCAGCGGCGGCGAACCAGGCGGAGCGATCACCGGCGCCGGTCACCAGGGTGTAGAGGACACCACCGAGAGCAGCGGCTGCCGCCAGGGTTGTCGCCGCCTTGGCCTCGGCGTGCTTGGTCCACTCCCGGACGTTCTCGAGGATCCGCCATACGTGGTCCGCACCCGGCTGCCGGCGCCGCGAGGGCGTCACCCTCGTCCTCGCAACCGTCGTCCGTGCCTCTGTCATCGTTCCCCCTCCGCCCCCCCGGACGCGGGCGCGCGCCTCGCCTATCGTTTCCAGCGCATGCCTGGTTCATGCCCATGTGGCCACTGACAAAGCGGGCGCTCCGGTCATAGAGTGGCTCGTGCTTGCGAGCTTCCAGGGGGGAAGCGGAGCTGAGGCCGACTCAGGAGACCGCGTTGCGCGATCGTCTGCTGCACTCTCTCGGTGACCGGCTGCGGAAGGCCGACCAGGGTGACGTGATGTGCGTCCTCGAGCAGGAGGCGCTGCTCGACGCCGTCAAGCTCCTGGCCATGGCCGTCGACGAGACGGGAACCGCCGCGGACTACTGCTGCGACGTCGAAACCGCCCACACCCTCGGCCGGCTGCACTGGTACCGCTGCCGCCTGCTGCCGGCCGTATTCCGGCACACCGATCATGAGCGGGCCTCAGCGCTCTTCGCCGGGCTCGAGCGCATCGCACCCCCACTCGTACCGGCCGCCCTGCGCGACGAGATCGCCACCTACGCGGGGCCGGTCGTGCCGGTCGTGACGGACCACGTCCATCTGGCGCGCCGGGCCGCCAGGATCCAGGACACGGAAGGGGACCTCGCCGAGGCCGCCGACCTGCTGCGTGCGGCCGCGGCGGCAGCCCCCGCTGAAAGCCGGGACCAGGGGCTCGTCCTGTCCAACCTGTGCGGGGTGCTGCGGGACGACGACGCGGAGTTCGCATTCCCGTCGGCCTGCAAGACCGCCCTCGGCGCGGGCGACGAAGGCATCAACCTCGTCAACGCGATGCACCTGGACGGGTACCGCCATGTGATCGGCACACTGTGGTCCGTCCCCGACCCCGTGATGGGCAGGCTGGTCAAGGACTTCCACCACCGGTCCTCTTCCGACGGAGGATTCCGGCCCGACACCTCCGCCCGAGCACTGCACGGAGCCGTCCAGAGCCTGCGGCACCGGTTCCCGGAGAACCCCAGCCGATGGGCCCCCTTCGTGCACACCGGTCCGTGAGGCGGCACCACCAGGGATGGATACGACAACGGACCCGGACGGAGCGCGGGCGACGACTGTCCGGGCGCTGGCCGTACAGGGCGACCAACACCTCCGCGAAGGCCGCCCGGAAGAGGCGATCGCCATGTTCCGGGCCGCGCTCGAGATGTACGACGGTCTCGGCCCGGCAGGCAGGGCGGCGCTGTGCCCTCCGGCGGGCGAGCGAGGCGGCATCACGGCGGCCCGGCTGTATGCCGGTCTCGGTGTGGCCGCCTTCCAGGCGGGTGAATACGCCGAGGCCAAGGCCCGCTTCCTGCAGGCCCTGGCGGAGGACGAAGCCGCCGGAGACGACCCGGCCGTGGCCCGCGATCTCGGAAACCTCGGCGTGGTCAGCCGCCAGACCGGCGACCTCGACGGCGCCCTGTCGGCCTACGAACGCGCTCACCGGATCGAGACCCGGTCCGGCGTCCCACCCGCCGACCTGGCCGTCACGATCAACAACATCGGCATGGTGCTGCGCGGCCGTGGCGAAGCAGCGGCCGGTCTCGCCCGCTTCCGGGAAGCCCTCTCCCTGCTGCCGCCCGGCGACGAATCCCTGACCTTGCGCCGTGCCAGCGTGCTCAGCAACATCGCGGGGTGCCACCTGGACAGCGGGCACCTGGCGGACGCGGTGGATCACTACCGCCAGGCTCTCGACACGATCGAACGCCTGGCGGGCGATTCGGCGGACGCGGCCAGGTATCACAACAATCTGGGGTTCGCCCACCACGTGCTGGGTGAATCGCAGCGGGCACTCGCCGAGTACGAGCACGCGCTGCGCATCGACAGCCGGATCAGCCCCCGTTCCAGAGACGTGGCACGGGACCTCATCAACATCGCGGGCGTCCACCGCGATGCCGGAGCACTGGACAGCGCCTTGCGCTACTACCGGCGGGCACGCCGGCTGCTGGCCGAGGTCGCCCCGCGCTCGCCGGAGATGGCGGCGTGCCTGACCAATCTCGGCGGGGTGCTCCATCTTCGCGGCGACACGGCCGGAGCCCTGCGCTGGTACCGCAGAGCGCTCGAACTGGAGCGGGCGATCGCACCGGAATCGGCCGGTGTCGCCCGCGATCTGGGCAACATCGGTTCGATCCTGCTCGCACAGGGGGAGCTCGACGAGGCGTACGACCACCTGCTGCAGGCCCTCACCCTGGAGCGGAAGTCCGGTGAGGACTCCCTCAACATGGCATTGTCCTCCCACAGTCTGGCCCAGGTACTCCACGCCCAAGGCCGGAGCGACGCAGCCGTGGAGGAACTGACCAGGGCCATGGAGGTGGCCGAGTCACTGCGCTCCCGGGCCGGACTGGACCGGGCGAGGGAGCTCGTCCTGGCACAACACGAGGTCGTGTTCACGGACCTGGTCGACTGGCTGTACGACCGGGCCGCGCCCGGTGACCACGAACAGGCCTTCCTCGTCGCCGAGCGCTTCCGTGCGCGCGTGCTGCTCGACCTCTTCGCCGAACGCCTTCTCGAACTCCATCCGTCGGACGACCACCAGCGCGAAATCCTGCGCCGCGAGCAGGAGGCGGCCGACCGCCTGGCCGCAACCTTCGCCCATCGCTCCCGGGCCGAGCTGGAGCGCGACGAGGAGGCCAGGCAGCGACTGGCCGCCGTCGAACACACTCAGGCGGAGGAACTGGACCGCCTGCGAGCCGAGGCACGCACTCTGATCCCCGCCTACGCCAGGCTGCGTGCACCAACCCCGGCCGCACTCGAGACGGTGCAGGCGCAGTTGCGACCGAACGAACTCATGCTGACCTACCTGCTCACCGGAACACGCGCCTTGGTGTGGGCGGTACGACGAGACGCCGTCACACTCCGCGAGTTGCCCGAGCATCCCGATCGCATCGCGACGCTCGTCCAGGCGGGGGTCGGGGACTACCGGCAGGGAGGCCGCGGGGGACCAGATGCCCAGGCCGCCCAACGGCAGCTCGCCCGGCTGCTCCTGGAACCGGTGCCCCAAGAGTTGTGGAAGGACGTGGGCCGTCTGTCCGTCGTACCCGGCGGGCAACTGGCCTACCTGCCGTTCGAGTTGCTCCCACTGTCTTCGGGACGACTCGTCGTGGACGAGTACGTGGTCAGCTACTGTCCGTCCTCCACCGTCTTCACCGAGCTGCGGCGACAGACGCGACGGGAGCCCTCCTCCTGGGGCGAAAGCCAGTTCGTCGGCTTCGCCGATCCGGTCACGGCTTACACCGACCGCTCGCCGTCCTCCACACTTCCGGCGGCACAGACCGAGGTGCGCCGGGTGGCCGCCTCGTTCGGAGCCGCGGGATCGAGCTGGACGGGCCCTGACGTCACCAAGAGCCGCATCGCGGCGACCGTCCCCGGTCACCGTTACGTCCACTTCGCCACGCACGCCTTCCTGAACGATCACGAGCCGCTGTACTCCGGTCTCCTGGTCGCGCCCGACGACCCGCCGGCTGCGCGGGGCGCATCACGGGAAGGTGAGGCCGAGACGCTTCTGCAGGTCTACGAGATGTTCAGGCTGCGCCTGTCGGCCGAGGTCGTGGTGTGCTCGGCCTGCCAGAGCGGCCTCGGGCCCATCCGCGCGGGCGAGGGCCTCGTCGGCATGAGCCGGGCGCTCCTGGTCGCCGGAGCGGAGACGGTGGTGCTGACGTCCTGGCCGGTCGTCGACACACCCACGAGTCGTCTGGTACGCCGGTTCTACGAGTTCCTCAGAACCGGCCACGGACCCGCCGATGCCCTCACCCAAGCCAAGCGATCCGTCCGGCACACGCACCCGGCCGTGTACGCCACCCCGGCGGCCTGGGCAGGACTCGTCATCGTCGGCGCCAAGTAGCGAGCCGTCCGCCCCCTGGGCCGAGCCTGGCCCGGCTCCAGCTGGGCCGCTTGCTGCGGATCGTCTGAGCGTGGCGCGGGGACGACCGACGGCATCGAGCTTCTCGACTACGGCTTCGCCGAGCCACCCCGTGGGCGCGAAGAGCACCGGAGCCGCTCTATGAGGGGCCGATGCCGAAAGGATTGTTCCCGCGGGCTCTGAAAGCAGCCCAGCACACCGGCCGCGAGAGCCGCCGCCGTGCGCGCCGCCTACCCGGGCGGCGGCCAGCCCATCGCCGCCCTGGCCCGCACGCACCACGTCAGCCGGGGCGTCATCCGTACCGCCGTCGCCGCCCTCATGCCCGACCAGACCGCCGCCGTCCACGAGGTAGCGGTGACCCTCGACGGCTGGCGGGGTCGTCGAGCTCCGTCAGGGGTGGAGCCGCAGGAGTTTGGCGAGCAGTGCGGAGAGTTGCTCGCGTTCGGCCGGGGTGAGGTCCGTGAAGGTGTCGTCGAGGAACTCGGGTACCGCGTCCTCGGCGCGGGCGAGGAGCCGGCGGCCTGATTCGGTGATCGTGACGGCGTAGGCGCGGCGATCGCCCGCGTCGCGTTCGCGCCGTACGTGCCCCGCCTGCTCCAAACCGTCGCAGATGCCGACCATGACGCTGCGGTCGATGCGCAGTTGGTCACTCAGGACCCGCTGCGAGCTGGGGCCGACCTCGGCGAGCATCTTCAGCACCAGATGCTGCCCGACGCCGATCCCGGACTCGTGCGCCCGGGCCTCTGCGGCGCGGGCGACGACGGTCGAGGCTCGGCACAGCGCAATGTCCAGGCGCTCCGCGGCAAGCGTCGGAAAGTAGCCGGCCTCGCGGTTTGCGGTCTTGGGCGGCATGCCCACCTCCTTTGCGTGTGCGGTGGTCGGTCACTCGTCAACCTTACCAAAATTCATCTGCCCTCCGATTGTTTGCCAACAACCCATCAGATTTGTATGCTCGCCAATCATCTGTTCACAGATGGTCTGTGTAGAGATGGAGATCCGGCATGGTGAAGCTCGACGGCCGCAGGCGATCAACCCTGGTGTCGCTCTGCACCGCGGTGCTCCTGAACTCGATGGACCTGTCGCTTATGGGGGTCGCCCTGCCCGCCATCGGACGCGCTGCCGGTCCGCGGCTACGGCGCACTGACGACCTGTCTGGGCATCGCCCCATGGGTGTGACCATCATGGTGACCGCCGAACTCGTCGGACGGCTGACCGGCCGGTGGGGCCGGGCCGGACCGCGGCTGTGGGGATGCTGGTCCAGGTCGCCGGGGGACACCTCCTGTTCCTGCGGGCCGGCGCGGATGCTGGCTACGCCGGTGCGCTGCTGCCGGCGCTGGTGATGCACGGCGTGGGCGACGGCCTGTCCCTTCCCGGTCCCAGCATCGCGGCCGTCAGTGCTCTCCCCAATGACCAGCAGGGCCTGGCGTCCGGGCTGCATCACCTCCGCAGTCCATATCGGGGCGGGCATCCACGTCGCCGTGCCAGCCTCATTCATGGCCACCAGCGCGCCCGGCACCAATGGCTACCAGGCCACGTTTCCGACGGCTGGCTGCTCCTCCCTCGTCGGTGCCGCCCTGGCTCACTTCCGCCTGCGCGGTGCCCACCCGAGGCGCCGAAGCACCGGCCCCGCTTGACCGACCACCCCGCGACGTCCACCGATCCCGTACATCCGAAACAGAGGAAGCGGCCGTGACCCTGGACCTGACTCCCGACCAACTCCTGTCGACCACCCGCGCCGTGCGGAAACGCCTTGACCTGGACCGCCCGGTCCCGCGTTCCCTGATCGAGGAGTGCGTGGACCTGGCCACGCAGGCGCCGACCGGCCGCAACCGGCAGCGCTGGCACTTCATCGTCGTCACCGAAGACGCCCAGCGGCGGGCCGTGGCGGACATCTTCCTGCGCGCCCTGCCACTGGCCACCGGTCATCCCCTGACCGAACGCGACGCGTGGCGCATGAACTACCACGCCGGCTCCACCGAGCGTGTCTTCGACGGCCTGCGCCACCTGGCCGAGAACATCCACCGGGTGCCCGCCTTCGTCATCCCCGGGGTGGAAGGACGCACCGACCACGCCCCGGTGACCGTGCAAGCGGGGGTGTGGGGCTCGATCCTGCCGGCGGTGTGGAGCTTCATGCTGGCCGCCCGGGCGCGCGGCCTGGGCACCACCTGGACGACAGCGCAGGGACCGCTGGAGCGGGAGTTGGCCGAGGTGCTCGGCGTTCCGTACGACGACATCATGCTGGCCGCCTTCGTTCCGCTGGCCTACACCATCGGCACCGACTTCAAACCGGCCCGCAGGGTCCCCCGCGAGCACGTCCTCCACTGGGACCGATGGGAACAGCGCTCCGCCGGGCCCACACCGTAGCGCACCGCTGCGCCCGCCGCCCGCCACGCAGTTGCCCTACTTCGGGCCCCGTCCTGCGCTGGCAGACGGGGCCCGGGCACGACTGGCCCACGGTGGACGGTGTGCAGGGCGCACGCGAGGGCAAGCGCACCGGCCGGAGAGCCGTGGTGCGCGAAGCCGGCGGCTCCCTCGGCCCGGGTCCGGAGCCGGCCGGGCCCGCACCGCTCGATGCGTATGCGGGCCGTGACCTGCTCGAAATAGGCGCAGTCGGCGACGCTTCCGGCGGTCAGGGAAGCGCTCGTGGACCGTCCTCCACGGCCGTACCGCTCGGGCAGGTCCGCCAGGCGGCGCTGGGACGGCTTCCACAGGATCCTGTCGGCCACCCGGCGGCGATCCCGCACCGTCCTGCCCTTGCACGGCGGAGCCGGCACCGGCTCGGTCACGGCCCACGGCTCGTCAGCCGGCTCATGGCGACGCACCACCGCCAGACCGACGACACCGGCGGTGGTTCAGCAGGCGCCGAGGTCCTGCCAGACGCCCCACTCGCCGGTGGTGCCGGGCTCCTCGCCCGTCGTCCACCACTTGGCCTTCCAGGTGTGACTCTTGTACGAGACCTGCTGGCCGCCGGTGTAGACCTTGTCCTTGGCCCAGGGGGCGGCGGTGCACTGGCTGCCAGAGCCGCCGGTGACGGTCAGGGAGTAGGTGGCCGAGTGGCTGCCCGAGGTGCCCGCGCCGGTCACGGTGACGGTGTAGGTGCCCGAAGCCGCGGCCGAGGTGGTGGCCAGGGTGAGGGTGGAGGTGCCGCCCGTGGTGACGGACGTCGGGCTGAGCGAGGCGGTCACGCCCGCCGCAGCCCCGCTGACGCTGAGTTTCACGTTCTGGGCGTCGCCCGCGGTCACGGCCGTCTTCACGGTGGCCGTGGCGGACTGGCCGGCCGTCACGGAGCCGGATGTCGGGCTGAGCGCGACGGAGAAGTCGTTCGACGGCGTGGTGGGGCCGCCACCGGTGAACGGCGCGAAGACGTGCGTGAAGTCCCACGTGTTCTGCTGGATGCCGGAGCAGTTGTCCGCGGCGGCACCGCCCGGGCAGCCACCGTTGTCCCGCTGCAGTGCCCAGAAGGACAGGGTGTTGATGCCCTTGGCGACCGCCCAGTCGTACACGGTGCGGGCATTGGCCAGGGTGAAGGTCTCCGCCTTGCCGAAGTCGTCGACGCCCGGCATGTCGGTGACGCCGACCGTGTTCCACAACTGGGCCGCGCTCTTGCCCGGGTACAGCTGCGCGAGCAGGTCGTGCAGGCCTTGGGCGGCGGTCTGGGTGTCCTTCGCCATGTCGTGGGCCTGGTTGTCGTAGTAGTCGAACGTCATGAGGTTCACGACGTCGACCCGGGTGCCGTTGGCGACCGCGTTGCGCAGGAGCGCTTCGCCCGTGTCCCCGAGGCCGTGCGTGGTGGTCGGCAGGGTGTAGGAGATCTCCACCTTGCGCCCGTTGGCCGCGGCCCAGTCCTCGACCAGCTTGACGGCCTTGTTGCGGCGGTCAATGGCTGCGGTGTTGTCGAGCGAGTCGACCTCGATGTCCATGTCGAGCCGCGAGATGTCGTAGGTGGTGATGACCTTCTCGTACGCGGCGGCGATCTGCTGCACGTCGGTGCAGCTGTCGGCGATCTCGGTGCCGGTGGTGTCGGCCGTGTAACCCCCGAACGAGGGGATGACGTCGCCGCCGTTGCTCTGGATCGTCTTGATGTCGGCGCCGAAGGTCGAGGCGGCGATCGGCATGTTCGTGTCGCCGTTCCAGTACGGCGTGCAGGAGCGCGGCCAGGGCTGCGCGGAAGGAACGCACGAGTCTCATGTCAGTCCCGGTGTGTGAAGGGGTGGCCGATGTCCCTGAGGAGACAGGGAGTTGCCGACTACCGGATTGGCGACCGCCAGAGGTCGGGTCAATGGTCTGGACCAAAAAGGGACTAGACCAATCGCCGCTCATTCGGCGGTCCACTCCTGTGCAGGGCGCCCGGCGGCGGACTGGACCAGTTGCCCCCGCCGTCGCCGCGTCCGTGGTGCGTCGTCATCGGCTGACTCGTGGGAGCGGGGACGGCCAGTTCCAGGAGATCGGCGCGTTGCGGTGCGCCCGGGCCTCAGGAGCGCGGGAGGAGTCCGCGTTCCAGGGCGACGACGACGGCGCGAGTGCGGTCGCTGACGTCGAGTTTGGCGAAGACCCGCAGGAGGTGCGTCTTCACCGTGGCCTCGCCGATGACCAGACGACGGCCGATCTCGGCGTTGGACAGGCCGTCGGCGACCGCATGCAGCACGTCCCGCTCGCGGGCGGTGAGCACGACCGGCTCGGGACGGCGCATCCGGGCCACGAGGCGCTCCGCGACCTTGGGCGCGAGGACCGTCTCACCGCGCGCCGCCGAGCGGATGGCGTCGGCGAGCTGCTCGCGGGTGGTGTCCTTGAGGAGGTAGCCGACGGCGCCGGCCTCAACGGCTCGTTCGATCTCGACGTCCGTGTCGTACGTGGTGAGGATCAGCACCCGGGTGGCCGTCGGCAGGGCGACGATCTCGGTGGTGGCGGCCACGCCGTCGAGCACCGGCATGCGCAGGTCGAGGAGGGCCACGTCGGGGGCGAGCCGCTCGACGAGGTCGACGCCCGCGCGGCCGTCACTCGCCTCACCGACGATCTCTATGGCGGGCTCGTCGGCCAGCAGGGCGATGACTCCGGCGCGCATCACGGCGTGGTCGTCGACCACGACCACCCGGACCCGGTCGTACGCGGTGTCGGTCATGGTCAGTCCTGACTGTGTGTGGGAAGGCTGGCGAGGACACGGGTGCCGTCCCCGAGCGAGCTGGTGACGGCGAGTTCGCCGTCGAGTTCGGCCAGCCGGCGGCGCATGCCGTCCAGACCGAAACCACGGGACTCCTCGACGACGAAGCCGCAGCCGTCGTCGGTGATCTCCAGCTCGACACGGCCCGCGAGTCCGGTGAGGACGACGCTGACCGCGGAGGCGCCCGAGTGTTTGCGCACGTTGGCGAGGGACTCCTGCGTACAGCGCAGCAGGGCGACGCGGGTGCGCTGCTCCAGGTCCATGTCGGGCAGTTCTGCGGTGACGGTGAGGCCGGTGTCCTGGACGAATCGGTCCAGGGTCCTGCGCAGGGTGGTGGCCAGCGAGCCGGCCGCGACACCGCTCTCGGGGGCGGACCCGACGAGCACCCGGGCCTCGGCCAGGTTCTCTCGCGCGGTCTGCTCGATGGAGGTGAGGTGCTCGGCGCAGCGTACGGGGTCGGTGACACTGGCGGCGCGGGCCGCCTCCGCGAGCACCACGATGGAGGCGAAGCCCTGGGCGAGGGTGTCGTGGATCTCCCGGGCGAGCCGTTCGCGCTCCTCAGCCGCTCCGTGCTGCTGATAGGCGACAGCCAACTCCTTCTGAGCCACGGCGAGGTCCGCGGTCAGTCGCTCCTGCCGCTCGTTGCTCCGGCCGACGAAGCGGTGCACCCACAGCCCCAGACCCACCCCGGCGGCATAGGCGACCACGGTGAACACCACGTTGCCCGTGAGGAACTGAGGGCTCCAGCCCTGGCCGAGCGTGCCGCCGAACATGGTGAAGGCCGCGGCGGCTCCGCTGAGCGTGATCGCGTCCCGCGGGACGCGGGTGAAGAGCCAGAACTGCGGCAGGGACACCACGTAGAAGGCGGCCCCGCCGTCCAGGAGGTAGGACGCCGCGCCCAGGACGAGCGCCAGGACGCCGAGGTAGCGACGAGGACGCAGGAGGGGATGGTCCGGCCGGTTGAGAACGACCGTGTGGCACAGAGCGATCAGGGCGAGCAGGCCGAGCAGCCAGTACCTCCGGGCCGGCGACGCGTCGAGCACGGCGACGGCCGGCGGCAGCAGACCGAACAGGATCCACCCTGCCAGGTTCCAGCGAAGGACATGGTCCTGGGTGAGCCGGTCACCCGGCTGCTGCCACTGACTCACGCTGATTCACCTCGTTCGTAGGGGAGTTGAGGATCCGGCGTCGATCCCGTCAGCCTACCGATTCCAGGATGCGGGGGCCTGTCCGGTGCTACGGCGGGCACGGCGCACTCCGCGGGAGGGCCACCAGTTGGCCTCGCCGAGCAGGAGCATCAGGGACGGCAGGACCAGCATCCGGATGACGAAGGCGTCCAGGAGGACGGCGACCGCGAGGCTGAAGCCGATCTGCTTCATCTCGATCAGGTGCAGGGCCGCGAAGCTGGCGAACACCGTGACCATGACGACGGCGGCGCTGGTCACCACGCCCGCCGAGCTGCCGATGCCCTCGATCACGGCCTTGCGGGTCGGGACTCCGCGCAAGGCGGCCTCCCGGATCCGGCTGATCACGAAGACCTGGTAGTCCATCGACAGGCCGAACAGGATCACGAAGAGGAACAGCGGCACGCGGGAGCCGATCGACCCGGTGGAGTCGAAGTCGACCATGCCTTCGGCCCAGGTGTGCTGGAAGACCATGACGAGGATGCCGAGCGAGGCGGCGGCGGAAAGGAGGTTGAGGACGATGCCGACGAGGCCGAGGACCACGGAGCGGAACGCGTGGACGGTCATGGCGAAGGTGACCAGGAGCAGTGCCCCGATGATGAGGGGCAGCTTCTGTTCCTGGTGGGTCGGGTAGTCGGTGTAGCGGGCGACGTCACCGGTCACCGCGGTCTCGGCACCCCGCACCCGGCCGACGGTCTCCGGGACGTACGTGTCGCGGATGTCCGTGAGCGAGGTCTGGGCCTCGTCGCTGCTGACGTAGTGCGGGACCTGTAGCTGGAGCATGCTGATCCGCTTGTCGGGCGACGTGGTCAGCTTGGAGGTGCCGCTCAGACGCGGGTCGTCCTCGACGTCGGAAGCGAGTTCGCGCAGCGCGGCCGTCACCTCGGGCGAGCGGTCGGCGTCGGCGCGGACGACGACCTGGTGCATGGACTTCAGCTCCGGATAGGCCGAGTTCAGCCGGTCGTAGACCTGCATGGCGACGATGGAGCGGGAGTGCGTCTCGCGGCCCATGTCGGTGAGCTTGAGGCCGAGGACCGGGGCGGCGAGGGCGAGCAGCCCGACAACGGTGACGGTGAGCGTGGCGACGGGGTGCTTGGCGACGGGGCGCAGCACGGCGGCGGTCAGCCGGCCGGGGCCGGTCCTGTGCCGCTTCTGCTTCTTCGGCGCGAGCCCGCGGGCCGCCCGGCGCTCGGCCCGGCGCTCGGCACGCATGCCCAGTGCGGCGAGGACGGCGGGCAGCACGGTCAGGGAGCTGACGATGGCGACGAGGGTGACGACGATCGCGCCGGTGGCGATGGACGAGAAGATGACGTCGTCGGCGAGGTAGAGGGTGGCGCTGGAGACGGCGACGGCGAGACCGGAGAGGACGACGGCCCGTCCGGATGTGGCGGCGGCGAGTTCGACGACGGCCCGCGGGGTCATTCTGCCGTCGGCGCGCGCCCGCTCCTCACGTTCACGCTTGAGGTAGAAGAGGGTGTAGTCGACGCCGACCGCGAGTCCGATGAGCAGGATGACGTTGGTGCCGACACCCGCGTCGGGGAAGACGTGCGAGGCCACCATCGACAGGCCGACGGCCGCGACGATCGAGGACAGTGCGAGCAGCACCGGAACGAGGGCCATCGCCACGGAGCTGAAGACCAGCAACAGGGTGATGAGGGTGACCGGCAGGGCGATCACCTCGGTGCGCGAGAGGTCGTCGCCGCGCAGCTTGTCGACGCCCTTGCTGATGGACGGCGACCCGGTCTCCTCGACGCGCAGCCCGGGCTTGGCTCTCTGCACGGCCGCGGTCTGCTCGATCAGCGGGTCGACGTGCTTCTTGCCCTCCAGCTCCGGGCCCTTCATGGTGACGGTGACCCGCACCGCCGTACCTCCCGCGCTGCGCACCGGGTCGGCGACCGAGAGCACCTCGGGCAGCTTGCCCATCCGGGCGGCGACGTCGGCGGCGGCCGAGTCGGCCGCGGCGACGTCGAGCCTTCCGGTGCCCGGCTTCGCGGTGATCAGGACGTGCTCGACGGGGCGCTGCTGTAACCCGCCCTCCGCGGCGATCGTCTCGCCGCGTCCAGCCTCTCCGATGCGGAAGTCCTCGGTGGTCGCCGCGTTGGTGCCCACCGAGACGCCGACACCGAGGCACAGGACGACGAACACGAACCAGCCGACGATGCCCCGCCACGGGTGGGTGGCGCTCCAACGAGCCATGCGTACGGGAAGATTCTTCATGACATCCATGCTCTTCGCCGGGGTCGTGGCGCCGACAGCAGCGACCGGTTGAACTTGGGGTCCACCGACTGGTGGACCCCCGACCGGCTCACTGGAAGGCATGGCCGCGTCGGTCGCTGCCGCCCTCGGACCGGAATCGGTGCGCGCCCCGGCTCCTCGTGTTCATCGCCGGCGGTCAGCCCCGCACGTGCAGCCCGAAACCCGTGCGGCCCGCGGTCTCCAGCCCCTCCTTCAGGCGCAGCGAGGGAATCTCGTAGTCGCCGAAGTTCTGCCGCCGGAACGGGATCGGCTCGGTCGACTCCAGGGTGAGCAGGCGCTGCTCCCAGGCCTTGGCGGCGTCCGCGTAGTCCTCGTCGGTCATCCGGTCGGTGCCGTGCAGCACGAAGGGGGGCAGCACCTCGATGCCCGGGTAGTAGAGGATGCCATGATGGATCGGGAACAGCAGGTCGTCGATGGGGCCGTTGATCCCGCGAGCGGAGTAGTGCGACTCCGGGCCGCCGACGGTCACCGACAGCAGCGCCTTCCTGCCCGCGAGCGTACCTTCGCCGAAGCGGTCGCCGTACTTGGTGTCGCTGTGCTCCCCGACGCCGTATGCGAAGTGGAAGGTGAACACCCGGTCCACCCAGCCCTTGAGGATCGCGGGCATCGAGTACCACCACAGCGGGAACTGGAAGACGATCGTGTCGGCCCACAGCAGCTTCTCCTGCTCGACCAGGACGTCGGGGGTGAGCGTCCCGGTGTCGAAGGCCCGGCCCGAATCCCGCGCGACCTGCAACGGATCTGAGGCGGCGGGGCCGTAGTCCGCGGCGTCCACGACCGCCTTCCAGCCCATCGCGTACAGATCGCTCACCCGTACCTCGTGCCCCGCACTCTCCAGTGTGGACACCGCGAGGTCCTTCAGCGAGCCGTTGAGCGACTTCGGCTCCGGGTGGGCGTAGACGATCAGCGTTTTCACGGGAACTCCTTCGGATCGGATGCCTTCGATCCTGGACGCCACGGCGCCCGGCGTTCAGGGCCGCCTCTTCCACCGGACGGGACTTCCTGGTAACAGCAGGGCCACCCTCACAGGCACCACCGAGGCCATACTGAGGGCATGGACGATCTTGCGGGCTTCCTGCGGACTCGGCGTGCCCGGGTCGACCCGGCAGCCGTCGGAATTCCCACCGACAGCCGCCGCCGGGTCGAAGGGCTGCGTCGCGAAGAGGTAGCGCACCTGTCCGGAGTCAGCGTCGACTACTACGTACGGCTGGAGCAGGGCCGCGCGACCCAGCCCTCCGAGCAGGTCCTCGACGCGCTCGCCGGGGTCCTCGGCCTCGACGAGACCGAACGCGGGCACCTGGACCGGCTCGCCCGGCAGCGCCGCCGCCGGGCGAAGGCGCCGGGCGGGCGGGTCCGGCCGGAGCTGCTGCGGGTCCTCGCCCTGGTCGCCGACGCCCCCGCGCTGATCATGGACCACCGCCTGGACGTACTCGCCGGGAACCGCCTCGCCGGGCTTCTCTTCGGCCGGCCGATGCCGGGCCTGAACATCGCCCGGCACATCTTCCTCGAGGAGGCCGAGCGCGGCCTGTACGCCGACTGGGAGACATGCACGGTCGACGTGGTCGGACACCTGCGCCTGGCCGCCGGCAAATACCCCGACGACCCCCGCCTCGCCTCGCTCATCGGTGAGCTGTCAATGGGCAGCGAGCGCTTCCGCCGCCTCTGGGCCCGCGCGGACGTGCGCGCCCGCACCCATGGACGCAAGGCGTACCGGCACCCGCTGGTGGGGCTGCTCGAACTGCACCAGGAGAACTTCGCGCTACCGGATGAATCGGACAGGGAGTTGGTGGTGCTGTCCGCGGCCCCCGGCAGCCCCGCCGAGGACGGCCTGCGCCTGCTCGCGCGCCTGGGCACGGATCGCGCCGACGCGCACTCCACAGTGAACGCTCAAGCCCGCGAGTAACTCCCCTGTGTACCGGTGAGGAGGGTGTCACCAGTCGCAAAAGCAGTCCGTGACCGGAAAGCACCGGACGGGACGCCTGTGTGAGGATGCGGGCGCGATCGGCTGCATGGTGGTTTTCCTGCTCGGCCTGAGGAGCGGCGGGCTGCACCCGTTGTGGCGTCGCCGTGAATCGCTGGAAGCGCACCTTCGCACCTTCTGGCGGGGAGCGGGAAGAGCACCGGGACGTTCTGGTGACCGCGGAACTGCCCGCCCTGGTCAAGGAGTCGGTGACCTCCTTCGGGGAAGAGGCGGCCGCCCTGGAGTTCGAGGTCAACGGGCCGGACACCACGCCCGCCGTGTTGAGGGAGCACCGGGCGGTGCTGGCGGCGTACGACCGGGCGAGCGCGGCTCGTAGCGAGCCCGACGCGCTGACCGCTCCGCGCGACGGACGCGCCGCCCCTGATCCGTCTCGACGCCCGCCGGCACGGTCGGCCGGTTCCCGTCGACGCCCTCACGTCAGTCGCCCCAGACCGGGCCTCCCCGTATCGGCCGACCGCCACGCCAAGGGCTGGGGCCGGGCGGTCGTCGGCGCGACCCCCGTTGATCCGGTCCTTCATCGAGATCGCGACAGCCGCGTACCGTCACGGGTCGACGCCGTACGGCGCAGGGCAAGGTGGCTGAAGGCGACGGCCAAGTGGTGCCGCTCTGACCGGCCCGGGCTGTCGTTGGGTCGTGCTGCGCACCGCTGCCGGTACGAGCGTTCTGGCAAGCGACGCAATCGACGGGCCGCCATGAACCGGTGGCCCATGAACGGAAACGATGAACACCGCCTACTGGATCGTCGCGGGAATCCTCGCGCTGTTCTACTTCTGCGCAGGCACGTTGAAGGCGATCCGCAGCCGCGATCAACTCCGACCGATGATGACCTGGGTCGACCGCATACCGCTGCCTGCCCTCAGGGCGCAGGGAGCGGTCGAAATACTCGGCGCGACCG
This sequence comes from Streptomyces sp. NPDC088810, assembly GCF_044750305.1. Lineage (NCBI taxonomy): Bacteria > Bacillati > Actinomycetota > Actinomycetes > Kitasatosporales > Streptomycetaceae > Streptomyces > Streptomyces sp. NPDC088810. The sequence goes on along the minus strand of NZ_JBIVJQ010000013.1, from coordinate 32,168 downwards.
GCCTGATCCTGCCGCCGCTCACCGGCATCGCTCCCTCGCTGGCGCCGGCCGCGGCCATCGGCTTCGTACTCCTGCAGACCGGCGCGATCGCCGTCCACCTGACCGGCGAGGAAGGACCGCCGGATCGCACTCAACGCCGGACTCACCGTCACCGCGGCGGTGACCCTCTGGCTGGCCACCAGGCGGTGATCGAGGCCAGTCCCTCGACCGGTGCATGCGAAGACAAGGTCCGCCGTCCCACGGCCGCTGTCCTTCCCCATGAACATCGGACACGCCGCCGCACGCACGCTTGCGATGCTTGTGAGTGGTCGCGGGCGGCCACCGCGTCCGCCACGGCCAGACCGCCGTGGGCCGCTTCCTGACGCGCCTTTGGAAAAAAGAGTTGTGGGCCGTTGTCGATCCGGCCACGTCCCGTTCGACGTCATGATGTGCGGCGCCTCGCCGCACGATGACGCGACAGGACCTGACGAGGACAGACGTGGATCAGCTGCTGAGAGTCATGAACTTCAATGTCTCGAGTGATGGAATCGGTGCCGGTGAGCACCAGAGTCTCGAGCGGCCGTTCGGCCACGACCATCCCGAGAGGCTGTTCGCCTGGGCCGGAGCCACGGCGAGCTGGCCCATGCGCACGGATCCCGGCGGGAGCCGTGGCCTCGACGACTACTTCACGCGGGACTTCGCACGCAACATCGGTGCCGAGATCATGGGCCGCAACAAGTTCGGCCCCCAGCGCGGGTCCTGGCAGGACCATGAGTGGCGCGGCTGGTGGGGGGAGGAGCCCCCGTTCCGCACTCCGGTGTTCGTCATGACTCACCACGAACGTCCGTCGTTCACGCTCTCCGACACCACGTTCCACTTCGTCGACGGCGACCCGGCCACGGTCCTCGAACGTGCGCGGGAAGCGGCGCAAGGCCAGGACGTCCGACTCGGCGGCGGGGTCACCACCATCCGGCAGTTCCTCGACGCCGGCCTCGTCGACACCATGCATGTGGTGGTCTCGCCGGTGAAGCTCGGGTCCGGACTACGTCTTTGGGAGTCTCCCGATGAGCTGCTCGACCGGTTCCACCTGGAAGTCGTGCCCAGCCCGAGCGGCGTGACACACCACCTGTTCTGGCGGAGGTGAGGCGAGGGTAAGTCGAGTTCAGGCTGCGCTTGCGAGGGGGCGTCCGCCCCAGCGGACTGCCCTTCTCGCTGCGAATGCGGGCGCGCTCCCTGCGTTGAGCGGCGAGGACGTCAAGATGGCGGGCGTGGGCGTTGCGCCGGCGCAGGTAGCGGTGCAGGACCTGAGTCTGGGCGGGGGATGCTGCGCTGGTGGGAGTTGGCCAGGGTGCACTGTCGCAGCGGGCCGAAGTGGGCCCCGACCGGGTTGGCCCAGGAAGCGTGGGTCCGGGTGAGTGAAACACAGTTCGACCTTGGTTGTCTTCGCCCAGCGGCGAGGGTCCTGACCTGTGCGGGCGGACAGGTTGTCCAGGACGATGTGGACCGGGGCGCCGACGGAACAGGCTGCGCGGATCGACTTCAGCGCGTCCAGGGTGTTGGCCGTGCCCTTGCTGCGGTGGTTGACGCCCAGCGCCTGGCCAGCAGCATCATCGCCGCGCCGGTAGCGCACCGAACCCGTGCTGCCCCGGCGCACGATCTACTGGAGCTTCTGCCCCTCCTGGTCGATCGTTCTGCGCACACGGACAGGCTCAGCCACCGCGCCTCCAGCTCGAACGGACGTCACCGCACATGCAATCGCCACGACCACCAACCCGGCGAACCTACGCGGTCACAGCACCAGTCACCCGGCTGGCGGGCCGAGCCCCCACCATCTGGCCGGCCCGGTAGCCCCGGTAGTGGTCCTGGCGCGGTCATCGGGGCACGGTGCCTGCTAGGTGTCAGCCCTGCTCGCGCAGGCCCCAGGGAGAGCCGTACTCGGTGAGCAGGTCCAGGAAGGGGCGGGGCGGGAAGGCCTCGGGACCGAGGACACCGCTGCCCGTCCAGACGCCGGTGGCGAGCAGTTCGAGAGCGACGACGGGGTTGACGGCGGTCTGCCAGACCACTGCCTGGGAGCCGTACTCGCGCATGGACCACTGGTTGTCGACCACGTGGTAGAGGTACACCTCGCGTGGAGCGCCGTCCTTCGTGCCCTTCACCCAGGTGCCCGCACAGGTCTTCCCCGTCATCCGCTCGCCGAGGCCGGCCGGATCGGGCAGGCACGCGGCGACGACGTCGCGCGGGGACACCCTGACGGGCCCGTCCTCGCCCTGGACGAGCACCTTGGCGGTGGAGTCGAGGCCCAACTCGTGCAGGGTCTTCAGCTTGGCGATGAAGTCGTCGCCCAGGCCGTACTTGAAGGTCACCCGGCGGGCGTCCACCCAGCGGGGGATCAGCAGCACCTCCTCGTGTTCCACGTTCACGCACTCGACCCGGCCGATGCCCTCCGGGAAGTCGAAGACTTCGGGCTCGCTGAACGGCGCGGTGGTGAACCAGCCACGGTCCTTCTCGTAGACCACCGGGGGGTTCAGGCACTCCTCGATGGTGGTCCAGATACTGAAGGAGGGGGCGAAGCCGTATCCCTCCACGGTCAGATCGGCTCCGTCACGCACACCGATCTCCGCTATCTCGTCGAAGAGTTCGTCCGCGGCGTACCGGGCGAAGACGTCGGACAGGCCGGGTTCCACGCCCATCCCGACCAGGGCCAGACGACCGGCGTCCGCCCACTGCTCGGCCAGCTCGAACTGGCCGTCGCCGAGCTTGACTCCGCACTCCTCGTACGGGCGTTCGGCGTGCGGGGCGGACAGGGACATCGCCATGTCCAGGTAGTGCGTGCCCGCCGCGAGTGCCGCGCGGAACAGGTGCATCACGAACCGGGGGTCGGTCGCGTTGAGCAGAACGTCGCAGCGCTCCTCGGTGAGCAGCCGGCGCACTCCCTCCTCGTCGGAGGCGTCCAGGCGCCGGGCGCTGAACCGGTCGCCGTGCTCCTTCAGCGCGGCGACGGCCGCCTCGGCCCGGTGCAGGTCGTAGTCGGCCACGATCATGTGGGTCAGGAAGCCGCGACGGGCCGCGATCCGGGTGACGGCTGTGCCGACACCGCCCGCGCCCACCAGGAGTACACGCATGTCAGACACCTTTCTGTGAAGGGCACGGGCCCTGGGGATGCCCTGATGCAACGGGATGGCGCAATGTAAGGTCAACTGTGTTGGCATAAGAGTCGCCGTCGCGGCGGTGGAGAGGGCGTGGTCCGCATGGCCAAGCAGGTGGTGCCGGAGTCGGCGCGGCGCAGGCGCCGGCCGACCCGGCAGGGCACCGTGCTGTCGGAGAAGCTGATCGTGGAGACCGCGCTGCGGGTGCTGCGCGAGCACGGCACCGCCGGCCTCACCGCCCGTCGCCTGGGCACCGCTCTCGGCGCCGATCCCAGCACGCTCTACCGGTACTTCTCGGGCATGGACGACCTGACCCGGGCCATCGGTGAGGAGCTGATGGGACGGGCTCGGGACAATTGGTCCGCCACCGGGGAGTGGCGGGCCGACCTGCGGTCCCTCGGGCTGGCCATCCACGCCTCGTACCTCGCCCACCCGCAGGCCGCTGCGCTGACCGCGAGCCGGGTCACCGGCCGGCCGCGGGAGATCGCGGTCGACGAGATGATCCTCGGCATCCTGCGCTCGGCCGGCTTCCCGGACCCCGCCGCCGTCCGCCTTTACCACGCCTTCATCGACCTGAGCCTGGCCTTCGCCGCCCTCGACGCCGGAGCACTCGTCCTGACGGAGGAGGCCCGGACGAGGGACGAGGAGATGTGGACCTCCACCTACGCCCGGCTGCCCGCCGAGTCCTACCCGAACATCGCCGCGACAGCCCGCCTCTTGGCCGCCCGCATGCTCCACAGCGCCTACCCGGTCGTCCTGGACGCCCTGCTGGAAAACGCCGCCTCACGGCTGGTCGCGGGCGCGGGCGGCGGGCAATAGCGGGACGGAGGACGGCCCGCGCCCGGGGCGGCGGGTGTCCGCCCCGCTCTGGGCTCGGGGCCTGCTCCGCCCGCCGCTCGCACTGCGTCGTCCGTCCCAGCCGACCGCGCTGGTAGGCGTTCAGGGCTCACACGCGAGGGCGCTGATCGCTTCGGGGGCACCCGCTCCTGCCGCCCCGGCGATGCCTTCCACACACTCAGCCGCTTCCGTACCCGTATCTCCAGAGCACTACGCATGACGATGCCGTCCGCGCCCAGGACCCGGCTGTGGCCTGACCGGCACTATGCGATTCGGGCCCCGGGACACCGCCGGTGAGTGACGGCGGAGGTGGCCGTGCGTGAGGACTCGTGGGGACTCGTGGGGACTTCTCGCTGGAGGCCGCCACACAACAGAAGCCGTGTCCGCCGAAGGGTCAGCCCAGGTGCTGTTGGAAGAATGCGGCCGCCTCCCTGCCGACGCGAACGCGGGCAGTCGGGTCGGCGGGTTCCGGGGCGAAGAAGTCGTCGTGGCGGACATGGGAGCCGACCGAGCAGCCAGTCGCCGTGGGGATGTGCTCCAGGTACGGCCTGATGTCCACGTCGTAAGGGTTGACCGTGTCTGCTCCACCCCAGCGGACGCCCACAGGCACCCGCACGCTTGCCAGGCTTTCCGAGGTCACGAGACCACCCCCGCCGGGGGCCACCTGGAAGACCGCCCGCACTCGGGGATCCGAGAGGTCTGCTGCGGCAGCATCCAGAGCACTGCGTGACGACTCCTCCAGTGGATACTTCTTCCGCAGCGCCTCCAGCGCACCGGGGAACTCGGGAATCTCCGGCAGAGGGACCGCTCCCGTCAGTACAGCCCACAGGGTCTGCGGATCGACACGGGCCCCGGCGAGGGCCGCCGCCGTGTAACCGCCGAGGGAGAAACCCGCCACGCCGACCGGACCAAGCAGCTGTTCCCGGGCGAGGGCGTCGAGGGCGAAGGAGACGTCCCGGGGCCGTTCCCAGATATGGAGAAAGCCCTCCGGCTGGTAGCCGTCGACGTGGTTGTTGCCGTGGTGATCAAGTGCAACGACCCGGAAGCCCGCCTCGTGCAGCGGTCGTACCAGCCACTCCATGGTGCTGCCCGAACCTCCGGTGCCGTGAGAGACGACGACCAGCGGAGCAGGCGCAGGCTGTGGGCGGCTCGGCTCCCACACGTAAAGACGCACAGGACGCGGACGAGTCGCATCCCGCAGGTCATATCGAGACTCGTGTAGAGGACACGTATCAGTGGCTGTCCCTGTCCAGAGATCATCATGGCGACATCGTAGGGAGGCCGCCTGTCATAAGTGCTGAGAACGATCACGGCCGGATGGTGTCGATGAGCGCAGCCATCGCCTCGACCGTGCGGACTTCGTAAGAGCAGTAAGAAAGCCTGAACCAGCGGCGGTTGTGTGCGCCGGCGGGGCGTGCAGGCATTCCCGCAGAGCGCTTGACCTCACCCTCAAGGGCAAGCTTTAGCGTTCTTCTAGGTGAGAGGCATGCGGATAGGTGAGCTGGCGTGGCCAACGGCTATCGGGACTACGACGAGAACGACGTACGGCTCACGCAGGAGATCCGGGCGCTGTGTCGCCTCGGCATCCCTGTCGAGGCGACACGGCCGTTCTTGGAATGCCTGGCCCAGGGGCACGGCACGCGGACGACTGCCCGGCTGCGCTGGCCGGGTACCGGGACGCCATTGCTGAGCTCACGCACCGGATCGAGGGCCTCACCGCCCGCCGGGCGGTGCTGGTGGCGCACCTGCATGAGGCCGCTCACCGCAACAGCCGCTTCTCACCGGCCACAGGAGACGTACCGATGACCGACTACACGAGCCTGCCTGCCGACCTGTCCGTTCCCGAGGACGACGGCGCTGCTGCCCACCTGCGCGGTGCGAGAATGCCGCAGCTGGAACTCCATGCCACCGATGGCACCACGATCAGTCTTGAGGCGCTGGGTGCAGGTCGCACGGTGCTCTACATCTACCCGCTGACAGGCCGCCCCGGCACCGATCTGCCCGAGGGCTGGGACTCCATCCCCGGTGCCCGTGGCTGCACCGCCGAGGCATGCGGCTTCCGCGACCACCACCAGGACCTGATCGCGGCCGGCGCGACCCGGGTGTACGGCCTGTCCAGCCAGGACAGCGACTACCAACGTGAGGTCACCGAGCGGCTCCGCCTGCCGTTCCGGATGCTGTCCGACCCCACACGGGGTTTGGCCCGGGCACTAAGCCTTCCCACATTCACCACTGGCGGCCTGACGCTGTACAAGCGGCTCACGCTGATCATCAAGGACAACCTGATCGAGCACGTCTTCTACCCGGTCTTCCCGCCGGACAAGCACGCCGACCAGGTCATGGCCTGGCTTCGCGACAACGCCCGTCAGCCTTGACTGGTTGGCGCGCCTGTGCAACTGCCGCCAGCTCTCCATGGAACACGCCCTACCGGTGACCGTGTGTGGTCGTCCGGATGGATAATCCCCCGCATGGACCAGGGACTTGCGGCGTTACTGGGTGCAACGGTAGGCGTTGTCGGCACGGTTGTGGCGTCGACGATCTCCAGTGCCTCGACTCGGCGGCAGTTGGAGGGGCAAGCCAGAGTCGAGCACTCCCAGTGGCGCAGACAACTGCGGCGAGACGCGTACAGCGCCTTTCTAGCCCCGGCCAACGAGTCTCGCAGCGCTCTGAAGATGGCTGCACGAGCGCTGGTTGGCGATGCTCCGGATTTGGCGGAAGGTGATCGACGGCTCCAGATAGCGCAAGATCGGTTGGCGCTGGTGCAGGCAGCTTGGGCCAGCCTCGCAGTCGAGGGACCCGAGTCAGTAGAGCACGCCGCCCACAGCGTCCACCTAGGGCTCCACTCGATGCATACGACGCTTCTCGCCTGGCGCGAATCCTCGGGTGCCCCGGATCGCAACGTCACATTCGTGGAGCGTCACGCCGTCGAGGTGACCACGGTCTCCGAGCGCCTCGGCAATTTCATTTCGGCGGCTCGGGGCGCCTTAAATGAGACAGACCTTCCCTCAAGCAGGCGCAACTGAGGGTTCGGCGCTGACCGCGGTGGGCGCAGTTGCCGTCCAGGCTGCGTTCTGGGGCCGTCGCCACGGTTTTCGCATCGCCCGCGGCGGACCACGGCTGGACCGGCTCACCCAATTCGCCGACTGCCTCGCGGAATTGCTCGCCGAACGCCCGTAGAGGGTGCTGGGCCGGCATGTCGGTCAGGGCGCGGCCGACATGCTGGGACAGCGTGGTGCCGCGGCCGGTGTGCAGAAGGCGGCCCGCGGCGTCGTAGCGGCCCCAGAGCATCGTCCAGCTCAGGATGGTTCGTCTGTCGGGTGGCGGGCAGTGCCGGGCAGGTGCTCGGTGTTCGTGTCCGGATCGGGCCGATTGGTGGCCCGGGGATCCCGGAGGCCGGGGGAGCGGGTGCCGGTGCGCGACTTCCGCTCCCGCTTCTCGCTGGCTGACGGTCATGAGGCGGGGACGCGTACGTCGCGCAGGACGAGGTTGCGGGCGTCGGGCCAGTAGAAGTCGTGCAGGGTGATCGTCAGTCGGGTGGTGCGCGGGGAGACGTCCCAGACCACGCTCTCCAGCCGGCTTCGCTGGTGGGGCGGCGGATCCCCGTCGCCTCCACCCTGGAAGGGGACGGACTCCAGCGCGGTGCCGGTGGCCTGGTCGCTGAAGCGGTAGCTCATGGCCTTGAAGTCGGCGCCTCGGGTGCGTGTCACGTAGGAGACGACCCTGATCGACGTTCTGGTCTCGCCCATCCAGTTGCTGGAGGCGCGCGTGGTGGACACGACCTCGAAGCGGACGCCGTGGCCCTCGACCGTCCATGGGGGGTCGCCTTCGGCCCTCACCTCCACGGGATTCGGCCGCTGCAGAGGACCGGGCAGCGGCAGGAATGACCAATCGCCGGGACCGAAGCGCTGCATGAGTAGAAAAGCGACGGCGGCCGCGACGATCCCGAGACTGATCCGGTTGAACTGTCGCACACGAGTTCCTTAGAAGAGAATCTTCTTCATTGCGCGGCGTTCACGCACCACCGGCCCCTGGAGTTCACGGTAGAGGCGGTCGATCCGTGCAGGATTTCCGAGAGCGGCCAAAGTGGCCGACTTGTGGTCCGAGCCGACCATGTAGTGGATGTCGAGCGAGGCGGTGTGGGTCAGGTAGGAGAGAAGGCCGCGGGAGTAGTTCACCTGTGTGATCGAGGCGTACCAGATGCTTTGCTTGGAGCGGGGGACAATTCCCTGGGCGACGTCGAGCCGTCGTTCGTAGAAGTCGAATCGGCTTGCCCGGGAGATGAGGAACGCGGCCGCCCATGCCGTCACCGCGTACGCGCCCAAGGGCAGGTACAGCCAGTTCCGGCCGAGTAGGGCGGGGATGGCCAGGGCCAGTGCCGTGGCGAACACGGCGGCCGGCACCCCGGCCCGCAACTGCGTGCGGCTCGACCACACGAGGTCCCCGACGGGGGCGCTGCCGCGCTCGTCCAAGTCGTCGGCCAGGGTCGGCAACGATGCCGGGGGCGGCACGTACCGGTCCGCGTCGAGGACGGCGAGCGCGGCGAGACGCTCCAGATCCTCGGGTACCGCAAGGTCGCCGCGGACCGGCTGCGCCCCGCTGGTCTCACATTCCTTCAGACGCCGCCGGGCGTCGCCGGCTTCGCCATGAAGCAGACACCGGCGATAGGCCTGAGCGGCTTCACCGAGACGGCGCTGCCCCTGCAGGGCCTTCCCCAACTCGTAGGAAGCGAGGTAGTGGTGTGGTTCTGCCTCGATGACCATCCGCAGGTGCGTTTCGGCTCGCTTCCATGCTTTTTCCTCATTGAGGCACACGGCAAGCGCGTAACGGCAGGCGAGATCATTGGGACGAGTTTCGACTGCTCGTTCGAGAAGGTCCGTTGCCTCGGCCGTCCTGCCAGCTTGAAAAAGATTCCTGGCCTGTGCGAAAAAATCACCCTCAGGCGTCACGCGACCTACGCTACAGCCGTCCGCCGCCCTAATCTAGAAATATGACCAAAGCTGAGATTGTCGCTCGTCTGAGCGATTACCTCGCCGCTCAGCCGCCCTCCGAACAGACCCCCACGGTCGACGCGCACCGGGCGATGTTCGTCTCCTACTGGCAGCAGGCTCAGCAACTCGCCGGTGGCGACACGGGGCTTGCGCTCAGATGTGCCCGCGAGGCGGCCACCTTGAGCAGTCTGCCGGGGGAGTCGGCCGAGCACGCCGCCGCCCGGCACGCGGCCCTGCCCACCTTCGCCTTCGGCGACCACGAGGTGACCTTCCCCGCGGACCTGATCAGCGGTCGGCTCACCCCCGAGACCGTCAATCCGATGTGGAACGACAAGGTGGCCCATTTCTTCGCCAGCGCCGAACTGGCCTTTGCCGGGCCCTTCGAGTGGCTGTCCGCCGACGGCACGGGTCACGGTGTCGGCGTCGGCGCCGGCGGAGCGACCATCCTCGGGTACGCAGAAGAAGTGCTCCAGCTCGGCCACAACGCCGCCCACGCGATCGGCCTTCCCGTCGCACCGCACTTCGGAGCCATGGACCCGGGAGATCTGTACGTCAACGGCTGTGGTGCTGCGTTCGGTGCGGACGCCCGGGAACACGCGGCCGCCACCGACATCCTGCGCTACCTGCGCGCACCCGACGAAGACGACGCGACCGCACCGGCCGATCACACCCCCGACGCTCAGGGTCCCCCCGACGCAGGCCCGGGACCCGATGCCGGTATCCCGTCCGTCCCTCACCGCGACGCCGAGGCGCCTCCTCCTGCGCCTCCTGCGGCCCCACCCGACCCTGTCGGCCAGGTCACCCTGGGCGATGGTGTCTGGGCCGACAGAGCCGGCAACTGGCACCCCGTCCTCCCGGTCACCTCTCCACAGGACCTGAGCACAAGCACCTTCACCAAGGACATCAAGAGCAACGATGTCATTGCCCCGGGCATCGGCGACCTCTCCGGAGCCACGTTCACAGGCGGGGAGTTTCACCTCCACTTCCCCGGTGTCGCCGGCCCGGCAGGCATCGACGACAGTCCGGCGGCGTCCGGGCCGCCGGCAGGTGCCTCCTTCACCACCGACCACATGCACACCAGCAGCACCGCCGACCAGCACGCAGCCACCAGCACCCACCACACCGGCCAAGGTACGCAGGAACAGCGACCGGACCAGGACGCAGCGGCACCGGCGGCGCAACCGGAACGGAGCCAGGAACAAGCCCATGACGGCAGCGGGGCGACCTTCACGCAAGCGGCCTCTCTCTACGCCGAGCACACCCCCGCGCCCGACGGTCACGCCCTGACGCCACCTGATGCCTCACAGGGTTCCGACGCGGTGGCGGGCTTCACGGCAGAGCACTGAAACTCCCCGCGAGCGGCGCCGGTAGGTGCCGGTGAGGGTGGTCACCGTCCGGGGGTGGCACGGTTCACCACCGGCAAGCAGGCGCACGCACGCCTCCCTCCGGCGGCCGCCGAAGCCGCAGTCGAAGGCGGCGATCCCATCGAGACCATCGCCCACCACTCCGGCTTCGGTGCCGCAAAGACGCTGCGGCGCCCTTCCCGTAGGGACGTCGGCATTGCGCCGGCCGCCTCCGCCATGATCCACGAACAGCAGGACACCACCGTACTGATCGCCGAACGGCCGGGCCCCATGCGCTGCAACAAGGGCATGCGCGTACTGTCCGACCATACCGTCGAGGATCATTCGCCGCTCGACGTGCTGCTCGTGCCCAACGGGAACGGCACCCGGCCCACCGGTCAGATCCCCTTCCGGAAGAGGCGAGAGACCTCGGTCTTCGCCTGGCCTCGCCAGTGGGCGACGCCGTCGCGGGCGGCACGGGTGCGGGGGTGGCGCCGCCCCAGCACCCGTACCAGATCAGCGACGAGTCGTGCGAAGTCTGCTGCGGCGCCGGCTGCGTCCCCCGCCCTGCCTCGCCAGTGGGCGAGGTTCCCGCGGGCAATGAGAGTGGTGGGGTGATCGGTTCCCAGTACCCGTACCAGGTCGGGCAAGAGCTTGTCGTAGGCAGCCACGGCACCAGCCGCATCGCCTGCCTCACCGGCAAGATAGGCGAGGCCGTTGCGGGCGGTCAGGGTGCCCTGGTGGTCCGCTCCCAACGCTTGAACCACGTCGGGAAGGAGCTCCTTGTAGGCGGCCACGGCGCCCGCCGCGTCACCCGCCTGGCCTCGCCAGCCGGCGAGGTCGCCACGGGTGGCGAGGGTGTCGGGGTGGTTCGTCCCCAACACGCGAACGAGGTCGGGCATGAGTTCTTCGTAGGCGGCCACGGCACCGGCTGCATCACCCGCCGCACCCCGCGAGTTGGCGAGGTACCTCCGGGTGGCGAGGGTGTCGGGGTGGTCCGCCCCCAGCACACGTACGCAGTCAGCCAGCAGATGTGTCAGCTGTTCGCAGGCCTCCGCGGCAAGGGCAGCGTCCTCTGCCTGCCCCAACGAGCGGGCCAGCTCGCGCCGGGTGGCCAGAGTGCCCCGGTGATCCGGTCCCTGGACCCGGGTCCGGTCGGCAAGGAGTTGGGCGAAGTCTGCGGCGGCGCCGACCGCATCCCCCGCCATGCCTCGATTCCTGGCGAGGTTGCCGCGGGCGGCGAGGGTATGGGGATGGTCGGGACCCAGCAACCGCACCAGGTCGGGCATGAGCTCTTCGTAGGCGGCCACGGCGCCCGCTGCGTCGCCCGCGATGCCTCGCCAGCTGGCGAGGTCGCCACGGGTGGCGAGGGTGTCGGGGTCGTCGGGGCCCCACGTGCGCACCATGTCGGGCAGGAGTTGCTCGATGACGGCCGCGGCGCCGGTTTCATCCCCGCCCTTGCCCAGCCAGTGGGCAAGGTTCTTGCGGGCGGCGAGGCTGTCGGGGTGGTCGGGTCCCAGGACGGTACGGGTCAGGTTCTGGAAGTGGGTGACGGCCGCGGTGACCTGGCCGGCGTGTCCCAGGCTGTTGCCGGCCTGAAGGAGCACCGCATGGGCTTCGTCAGCGGAGCACAGCGCGTCCTGAGCGTGATGGGTCAGCGCATCGGCGTTGGCACGCAGGACCTGTCCGAGAGGTTTGGCGTGGGCTGTCACCGGCCAGGCCTCGGCGAGGGCGTCGGCGGCGACACGGGCGGTCTCGTCAAACGTCTGAGAGGTCAGGGTGTCCCGAGTGGCACGTTGGATGAGCTGGTGGACGCGTATGGCCTGGTGGGGGACATCGGGGGAGTGGTCGATGAGGTTGAGGCGGTGCAGGGCCCGGAGAGCGTCCCTGACGTCCTGGTCCGACACGTCGCTGCTGCGACCCTGGTCAGAGGTGGCCTGGGTGCGGTACTGGGCGAGATAGCGACGAGCAGGCAGGCCGGCCAGAATGTCCTGGGGGATGCCGTTGCCGTCCAGCATGGCGGCGAGTTGGAGTGCTGGGCGGGCCAGGCCGACGGGGCGGAGGGAATCTGCGCGCTCGATGGACAGCGACCACGTGGTGGTTAAGGTCGTGGTCTGGTCGTCCGGCAGGGTGCTGGCTTCCGGCAGCACGCTGCCGAGCTTGGTGGTGCGGGCGGTGAGGCGGCGGCGGTAGCTGGTGCAGTGGGTGTGGGTGCACCCGGGGCAGTCGATGGGGACGTCGGCATCGACGATGTAGGCAGCGGCCTGTGACAGGGCCAGCGGCAGATAGCCGAGGTCCTGGGCCAGTGCCTGGACCCCGCTGGGGTCGTCGTGCCGCCCGTGTTCGGCGAGAAACCCGCTCAGGTAGGCGGCTGCCTCCTCGGGTGTGAACACTCCGAGATCGATCCGCTGTCCGGGCACGGCGACGTCGCGGCGGCGCGTGGTGACCACCGTGCGACCGTGCGGGTTCTTCGCGGGCCAGAGGCCGGTCAGGTCGGCGGGGTCGGCGACGTCGTCCAGGACGACCAGCCACCGGCAGACCGGTCCGGAGCCCGGCGGACTGGGCTCCAGCCATCTCCGGAACGCCTGTGCGGATCGCTCGGGGTCACCGGGTTCGGCGGCAAGTAGCTCTTCAGCGGCCTGGGCGTAGGTGGAGATGATCGCGGGCCGGCTGCCGGCGTTGACCCATACCAGTACGTCAAGCTCTCCCGTGTGCCATGCCTGCCGGGCGTAGTGAGCGGCGAGTTGGGTCTTTCCGACCCCACCGGTGCCGCGCAGCACCTGGCACAGCACCGCCGTGCCGCCGCCGGTCACCGCGGCCCGTAGCTGCTCGACCTCGTCCCGTTCCTGGAAGGCCGCTGCCTCGCGGGGGATGACGCCGACCTGGTGCGGCCAGGGTGCCCGAGTCCGCGGCGCCGCACGGAACTTGACGGTGACGTCCCCGGCAACGTACCCGGTCACCGCTACGCTGCCAGGAGCTGCGTTCGCATTCCCCGTCCGGGTTACCGAGACGGGGCTTGCCGCGGGAGGGCTGCCGCCCATGGACGGCCCTCGATAGCCGGTGACCGCTGTGGCGCTGCCGGTGGCCTGTGCGTCACCGGTGTCCGCGACCCGGATCCCGGGATCCCGACCATCCTGGGGCGCGGGCTTGCGCTTTCGCCGCTTCATCGCGAGCCTCTCGTGTTCAGGTGTAGTCCACGCCCGTGCCGGCGCTGCTTCCGGGGCCATCGGCGGTGGCGTTTCCGGTGCGCTCGGCTTTAGCTGTCCCGGTTCCCGCAGCGCCGGGGCGCCGCACACCTGTGTGGGCCGTACCGCCGCCGGTTCCCTCGGCATTCCCCGTGTCGACCGCGACGTCCGACGGTCCCGGGGGTGGGGCCGGCACGGGCGGACGTTGCAGCAGTGCCCAGGCCAGGGCGGCGATGCCGGTAGCGGCCTGGACTGAGGCGCCGACCAGTTGTCCGGTGTCCGGGCTGTCCAGCAGCCAGAGCAACGGTGTCGACACGATGCCCGCCACCGCGGCCACCATGACCGTGATCTTCCAGCTTTGCGACACGTCCGCCCCTCTCTCGTCCATCCCGACAGTCCTTCAGCCCACAACGTCCCCTGCCTCTGAACCGATAGCAAAACACGCATTCCTGCGACCATCGGTTGCGCAGCCTCACCAGCGGTTGGCACGGCCGGGCACCGCACCGCTACCGATTTCCGCGCACGGCCGTTGGCTCCGCTTCCTCCCGGTCCCGGAGCGTCGGGCTCCAGGCGCCGAGCAACGCAAAGCCCTGAACGGTCCGCGATGGCACTTGTACGCTGAGTTGGTGCCTCTTCGCCACGGTTCCGCGGCCGCTCACAGCGGGAAACCGGTCGATCCAGCCTGGGACGAGTTGGGCGACGCGATACGGAAACTGACGTTCGCCCGAGACTGGGACGACGTCCGGCGCGCGTTCGACCAGCACCCCGAACTGCTGAGTGACACCGGTGTGGAACTTCTCGAGTACCTGGCCGAACGGCTGAGTAAGGAGGGAGATCCCGCCGGGACGCGCCTCTACGGCCAGTACCTCGACCTTCTGGTGCTGGCGCGCCACACCGGCGTCGAGGCCGCGATCGCCGAGATGAGCGGCGACGAGATCTCGTCCGAACTGCAGGCTGCTCTTGCCCCTTTGTCCCAAGCGCAGACGGCCGCCGACGACCCGCCCGGGCATATCGCGCGCATCCGGCGTGCCCTGGAGTCGGCCTCGCCGGACAGCGCGCCGAAGGTCTGGCGCTCGCTGCAGGCGATGCTCGGTGACGCCCTGCTCGACGACCACACGGGTGATCGCGCCCAGAACGTCGAGGACGCGCTCGACGCGTTCCAGGCGTCCCTGTCCCGGCAGTCGAGGACCGCCCGGCCGATCCTGTGGGCCATCACGATGAACGACGTGGCGAGGGCGCACATGGAGCGGGTGCCCGGCGACGGGGAGGAGAACGCCTCGCACGCGCGCGCCGCCTTCCGGCAGGCCCTCGACATCTTCACCGGCGACCCGGGGCCGCGGATCATCGCGGTGGAGACGGAGCGGACCCTCCTTCTGCTGGCGACCGGTACGGACGCCGAGCTGCGCCGCGCGATCGACATCCTCCGCCGCCTGCTCAACCACCTGCACGGCATCTTCCCGGTCGACAGCGTGGTCGATCTTCCCCGGCTGGCGCGATGCGTCCGAGAGGTACGTCTGTCGCAGGCCGACGAAGAGGACCAGAACGACGAGAACGACGACAGCGACGAGGACGATGGGGACCACAAGGACGGCGAGCACGGTGAACACGGCGAGCACTTCGTGGTGGACGTGCCGAACGGTGCGATGCGGTGCGATCCGGGGTGGGAGCGCGTGGCCGTCGGTGCGTGGCTGCTGTCCGAGTACGGGCGGACCGGCCACGGCGACACCCTCCGGCTCGCGCTGCGCCACGCCGAGGAGACGGCACGGTCCGCCGACGCGTCCTCGGGATGGCGGGGAGAGGCCCTCGCCCTGCTCGGCAACGCCTTGTGGAGCTACCACGACCGGGTCCGGGATCCGCGGGCCCGCGACCAGGCCATGGACGCGCACCGGCAGGCCGCGGCTGTGCTGTCGCCAGGGTCCCCCCTTGTCGCCGACTGTCTGACCACGCTCGCCGAGGGCCTCTACCAGCGACACGTGGAGAGTGGTGACCGAGAAGACCTGGACGAGGCGATCGCACTGGCCGACCGGGCCACCGCCCTCCTCCCGCCCGACTCACCGCTACGTCCGGCGTTCCTCCTGCGGCTGAGCAACTACCGGCAGGCTCGGTACTTCGCCGACGACGACCCGCGTGACCTGGAGGCCGGCCTGGCGGCACTGCGGTCGGCCGAGGAGCTGACCCCGCCCGACGCCGCCGGCCGGCTCACGGTGCTGTGCAAACTGTCCGCAGCGCTGTCCGTTCGGTACGAACGACTGGGCGACCTCGCCGACCTGGACGACGCCATCGCCCGTGGCCGCGAGGCGCTCGACCACACGCCGGACCCGTCCCCCGCCCGCGCCGCTGTGCTCGGAGAGCTGTCCTCCACGCTGCAGGGCCGTTATGAGGCCGCCAGCCGGCCGGCCGATCTCGACCACGCCATCGAGGCCGCCCGCCAGGCCCTGGCCCTCACCCCCGCCACGGCCCCGGATCGCGCGCGGTCCCTGTTTCGGTTGGGCCACGCGCTGAACGCCCGCTACGACCTGGCACAACGGCCTGAGGACCTCACCGAAAGCGTCGCGCTCATCGAGCAGGCCGTGGCGCTCTGCCCGCCCGGGGCGGGCTTCCGGGATGCGGCGTTGAGCGCGCTCAGCATGGTCATGCGCGACCGCTACTTCCGCGACGGCGACCTCGCCGATCTCGCCCGGTCCGTCGAAGTGGCTCGCGCCGGCCTTGCCCTCTCACCACCCGGCGCTCCCGGCCGATGGGTGCACCTGACGGGCCTCGGTGTCGCGCTGCGCCAGCTGTACACCCGCAGCGGCGCGCTGCCCGACCTGGACGAGGCGATCGCGCAGTGGCGGGAGGCACTCGACGACGACTCCTCCGACGAGGCTCTCCCCGTGGCTCTCGGCGGTCTCGCCGTCGCCCTCCTCGACCGTCATCGGCACACCGGTGACGGTGCGGACCTCCAGGAAGCGATCGGGCTGGCCCGCAAGGCACTGGACTTCGTCCCACCGTCGTCGGCGTCCTATCCCAACGCCACCAACCTCCTGGCTCACGCGCTGCTGGACGGCTTCCTGAGCGCGGGCGACCCCGCCGTTCTCGACGAGGCCGCGACACTGTTGCGCGGGGGCATCGAGGCGGACCAGGGCAGCGTGCACGGCCGGCTGTTCCTCCCCAGCAGTCTGGCGCGTGTGCTGACCTGCCGGTACGAGATCGACGTGGTGGGCCACGCCGCCGACCGGGACGAGGCGCGAGCGCTGTTCCGCCGGGCTGTGACCGCCGGGCTGGTCATGTGTCCGGACCTCGCCCGCGCCGACAGCGGGGCGTGGGGCAGGTGGGCCGCCCGGCGGGAAGCCTGGGGCGAGGCGGCGGAAGCGTACGGCTACGGCTTGCGGGCGATGGAGCAGTTGTTCCGGGCGCAGCTCACCCGCGCGACGAAGGAGTCGCGGCTGCGTGACACGCAGGGACTGGCGGTCGCCGCCGCCCACGCGCTGGCAAGGTCCGGTGACGCGACCGGGGCGGCGGTGGCGCTCGAACGTGGCCGGGCCCTGCTCCTCTCCGAGGCGCTTGAACGTGGCCGGGTCGGTCTGGAACAGCTCAGCGCCACCGGTCATGCGGACCTCGTCGAACGCTACCGGCGTGGCAGTGCGGCCCTGGCAGCACTGGAGCGCCAGACGCTCGCTTCGGCAGGCGGGTCAGGCCCGGCCCCGGCGCACCACGTGCCGGCTCATGACCCCGATATCACCGACGCGCTGCGGGCCGCCCGAGCCGAACTGGAGGCCGCCATCACGGCGATCCGGCGGGTCGACGGCTACGAGAGGTTCCTCGACCCGCCGCGCTTCGACGACATCCGGGCGGCCGCGACGACCCCGCTCGTCTACCTGGCGGCGGCGGAACGGACCGGATTCGCCCTGCTCGTCACCGGTGACCACGTCGGGGTGCGCTGGTTGCCGTCGCTGACCGAGGAGTCGCTGCGCGCCCGGGTGGAGTCGTATCTGAGGGCGTACGGTGAGCGAGCGAGCGATCCCATCGCCTGGGAGAACTGTCTGGACGAGGTCACGCGATGGCTCTGGGACGCGGTCATGGAGCCCGTCGTCGCGGCCCTGGCGCCCGCCGGCCGGGCGGCGTTGGTGCCCGCGGGCCTGCTCGGCCTGGTCCCGCTGCACGCCGCCTGGCGCGAGGACGCGTCGGCACCGACCGGGCGCCGGTACGCACTCGACGATCTGCTGCTGACCAGCGTCCCCAACGCGCGTGCCCGCGTCGCTGCGGCGGAGCGGGCCGCCACGGCCGGCCAGGAGGGGCTGTTGGCGGTGGGGGACCCCCATCCGGTGTCCGCGCGGCCGCTGCCGGCCGCCGACCGTGAGGTGCGGGAGGCCCTCGGCCACTTCACCCGCACCCGCAGTCTCGGCGGGGACCGGGCCACTTTGACGGCCGTCCGGGACGCGCTCGGCGACTATCCCGTACTCCACTTCGCCTGCCATGGTTTCGCCAAGGTCGACCAGCCCTTGGCCAGCGGGCTCCTGCTCGCCGGCGACGAGCCGCTGACCCTTCGCGACCTGCTGAGGGGCAGCCCGCTCGACGCCCGGCTGGCCGTCCTGTCGGCCTGCGAGACCGCTGTGCCCGGCGTCGATCTGCCCGACGAGGTCGTGAGCCTGCCCACCGGGCTGCTCCAGGCCGGTGCGGCGGGTGTCGTCGGATCGCTGTGGGCGGTCTCCGACCTGAGCACGATGGTGCTGATGGCCCGCTTCTACGCGTTGTGGCGCTCGGACGGGCTGGATCCGCCGGAAGCGCTGCGGCGGGCGCAGCAGTGGGTGCGCGACACGCCGAACGGCGCGAAGCGCGACATGTGGCCCGGTATCGGGGAACTGAGCGGCGACCATGTGCCGGCCGGAGCCAAGTCCCTGTGGGAGCGGGCGCGGGCGCACCGTTCGCCGTCCTGCTGGGCCGCGTTCGTGTACGTGGGGGAGTGAGCCGGGCCGCGGGGCGCCCGCCGTTCACATGCCGGTGTAGGTGAAGGCGGCCCAGTGGGCGGGGCCGGTGTGGGGCCGGGCCTTCTGCCAGAAGCGGCGGTGCAGTGCGGGCAGCCCCGGCCTGGTCACCTCGGGAATGTCCGGGAAGCGTTGCGCCTTGTCGCCGTTCGTGCTGTCGCGCACCCAGATCTGGGCCCGGCGCAACGCCTGCGCTGGCTCCAGTCCCTCCTGCCGCCAGCTCTGGTAGAAGCGGGAGACGAGGAGGGTGGTGGTGATATCGGGTACACGCCACAGGCTGCCGACCACACCCGCTGCGCCGGCCTCGCTCAGACCGGTCGGCAGTCCCACGGCCTCGTCAGGCAGGACGGTGCCCGACAGCGCGCTTTCGCAGGCGGACAGCACGGCGACCCTTACCGACGTGAGGCGTTGTTCAAGCACGTCACGCAGGGTCAGTTCGCCCTGTGCCAGGAGTAGTGCACTGTCGAGCGGATGATCGAGGCGGGCGAGGCCGTGGCAGGCGAAGTGCAGGACGTGATGCTCCGTCATCGCGGCCAGGACGTCGGGCACGGAGCAGTCGGGGCCGGTCAGCCGCCGGTGGTGGCGGAAGCAGCCGAGGGCCGCGTTCACCTCGTGGCTGATCGTGGGGAGATCCGCGGTCGGCCGGGATCCGACGGCGTCGACCATCAGCAAGCTCGTCGGATCGGCCTCGGCCGCGAGTCGGCGGGCCACGTCGAGGGCTCGCGCGTTGGGAGCGTAGGTGAGGAGCATCTGGTCCAGGGCGTACCAGCGGCCGCTCGCCGTGGACGCGGGCCGCCAGGCGGCGTGCAGCGGCAGCAGGTTCAGTTCGCCGGCGGCCACGAGAACGGCGTGGCCGTGCCCGTCGAGTGCCGTCAGCACGGGTGCCATGGCCGCGTCCCAGAGCCATCGCGTGACGTCGTCCAGGCAGGTTTCCCACACGGCGGCCGACGCCGAGCGCGTGGCGTGGGCGGCCAGGAAGTCGCCGGCCCTGGACGCGACGGCGGCCTCCGTGAGCGACGGCAGAGGGACCGTGCGGAGATCATCGCCGATGATGATGGCCTGGCCGCCGGCCGGTGCGGGCACCAGGTAGACCACGGCCGGGCCGTCCGGGGGCCGGGCCGGAGGGTGGGCGTCCGTACTCCGCAGGAAGCCGGAGAACTCACCGGTCGCACGGATCGCGGTGATCGCCTGGTCCAGTTCCTTCCGCGCCGCGTCGTGGGCGTCCCGTCTGCGGGGTGCTGCCGGCCCGGTGAACGGGTGGCGCGCGTCGCCGGGAGCGGCTCGTTCGAGGACGGTGACGCGTTGCGCGGCCAGCCGGTAGCGGTCGGCGAGGTCTTCGTGTCCTTGGGCGCGCAGACGGGACAGGTCGACGCGTTCGCGTTCCAGGACTTCGGAGAGGACCAGCGCCCGGCCGTGTTCGAAGCAGGTAGCGGCCTGGGGCGCCCGCCCGGCACTGACCATGGCGAAGGCCGCTCGGGCCGGAAGCCGCTGTGCCACGCGCAGCCAGCTCTCGCGCTGGGCGCGGGTGGTCTGCGCACGCACCAGCCGGTGCATGGCCTTCAGTCCGATGGCGTACGCGCAGGCGGCCTCGTCCCACGCCTCCCGTTCGGCAGTCCAGTCCCCCAGGGTACAGGCGGCGAGCAGTGCGGCCTGGGGGCTGTGGACGAGTCCGATCCGGGCGGCGCGGCGCAGCGCCTCTACGGCCCGGCGCAGGTCCCGGTCGTGGGAGCCGCGGTCGTGGCGCAACCGGAGGCCGACCGCCAGGTTGTACGAGAGGGCGGCCAGCTCGGGGCTGCGCGGCCGGACCGCGGCGATCGCCTGTTCGTAGTGGTGACATGCGCGGTCGAGGTCTGCCGGGTCCCGGCGCGTCTCGTAGCGGTCGAGCAGACCGGCGGCCAGGTTGCTTGCGTGGAGCCACCACTGCGGGGAGTGGTCCGGGGTGAGGTCGAACGCCTCCTGGGAGCGGGCCACGATGGTGTCCAGCAGGTCCGGCCGGACGCGTTCCCCGTCGTGTGTGGTCGCGAGGCAGCCGGCGAGCGTTGCCAGGCGGCGGGCTCGTTCGGTGGCGTCGGCGCCGGTCATTCCTACCGCCTGCTCGGCGTGCTCGACGGCACGGCGCAGCTCCGTGGGGTCGCCGGTGCGCAGGAAGCGTTCCCGTCGGGCCGAGGCCAGCGTGTCCAGGTAGATGGCCCGCTCGGGTGCGGTGGCAGGGGTGGCCTCGACCGCCTGTTCGCCGGCGTCGACCGCCAGGTCGAGGTCGTCGAGGTCGCCGCTGCGGGTGTGCCGGGCGAGCAGGCAGCCCGCGTAGGTGTTGAGACATCCCGGCCGTTCGGCGGGGGTGAGTTCCCGGTGGGCCAGCGCCTGCTCCACGGCGTCGACGGCGCGCTCCAGGTCGGCCGCGTCGGCGCCGCTCTCGTAGGCCTGGAGGCGGGCGTTGGCGAGGTTGGCCAGTGCGCCGGGCCGTTGTGGGGCGTCCTCGTCGAACGCGCCTACCACGCCCTCCAGGGCCGCCACCGCGCGGTCGAGGTCCTCGAACGCGCCGGCTGCCTCGTAGCGGTTGAGCAGGCCGAGGCCAAGGTTGTTGACGAACTCGGCCCGCGCCGGGTCGTCCTCGGGAACGAGGTCCACGGCCTGTTGCAGGGCGTGCACCGCGGCGTCCGCGTCGGCAGAGGTCTGCTTGGCCTCGAACAGGGCGATCAGCACGTTTCCCAGCCCGGTGAACGCGCCGGCCCGGGTGAGAGCCTCGGCCGAGGGGGTCCGCGAGGCGGCGGTGAAGGCCTCGGCCGCCTCCGCCAGATCGTGGAGGTCGCCGTTCAGCTCGTAGCGGCGTGCCAGGGCCGCGCCCAGGTTGGTGCGGTAGCCGGCGGCCTCCGCGGGATCGGCGGCCTCACGGACGGCCTGCCGCCACAGCGCCACCACCTCGTCGAGCGTGGGCCCGTCCGGGTCGGTGTCCGTCATCAGACGGGAGAACAGCAGACGGGCCAGTCCGTCCAGGGCAGCCGTGCGTGCCTGCGGGGAGACGCGGTCGGCTTCGTACGGCACCAGCTCCAGGACGCGCCGCCATGCCTCCTCGGCATGTGCCCGTTCGGTACCGCCACCGCCGTCCTCGAAGGCGGCAGTGGCGGCGAGGGCGGTCTCCCAGGTGTCGGTGACTCCCGCGGGGTGTCCCCGGATTTCCCCGAAGGTCTCGGCCACGCCGACGACACGGCAGCGGTGCAGCAGCCGCGCGTGGAAGGAGAGGACGTCGGCGGTCTGCCGGTCCTGGGCGTCGACCGCCCGCTCCTCCCACTCCCGCAGCAGGTCCATGCTCGCGTCGTCGGTCAACTCGCCGTGCCGACGTATCAGTTGCTCCGCCTCGTCGAGGGTGTCGGCGCCGACGAGGGCGGCGAGCCGGTCGGCCGGGTCGTTCTCCGTCATCCTCGTGGGTCCTCCTGACCTTCAGGGTGCCGGCGGGTTCGGGGGCTCGGTACCGGTGAACGTCGGACTCGTCCCGTCGAGTCCGCGCAGGAGGTACGTCGTGATTTTGCGTCCCGTGACGCGCTCCTCGGCGGGATTCGCCGGCAGTGGCCAGCGCAACTGGGCGTACAGCGCGCCCCGGTGCAGGTCGAAGGAGGCCTCCAGCAGGTCGGCGAAGACCTCGGCTCTGGCCGGAACCCATACGAACGCCGCCGAGAGGGCGACGGCGAGCCCGGCGGGCAGCGCCCACGGTGTCCATGGGGTGAAGCAGAGGAAGAGCAGTCCCCACACGCAGGCGCCGACGGAGGTGTCCAAGGACCTGCGAGCGGCGGTCAGTTCGGCCCGTGCGGTGTCGGGGAGCAGCAGCCACAGACAGGGCCAGACCACCACCGCGTCCAGCCCGTACTTGTCGATGGGGCGGGTCTCCGCGGCCCGCAGGACGTTGCCGATCCGCGTGGGCAGCAGGCGTGGCCCGGTGGGCAGGCGGCGCAGGCGTTTGTCGACGGACGCGTAGCGTTCGCGCTGTTCGGGTGTCGCGCTGCCGTCGTGGATCGCCTCGGCGAGTGCCTGGAACTCGTCCCCGGCAGCGCGCGCCCTGCCCGACGCCCGCCGGACCAGCCGTCGGCGGACCGGCCGCAGCGGCGCGGGCCAATAGCCCTCCAGCAGTGCGAGGACGGGCCCGGTCAACCGGTCGACGACGACTCCGGAAGCGCCGACGGCGCAGAGCAGCGCGAGCAGCACCACCGCCTGCCCACCGGCGGGTTGCCGTCCGAGCCAGTGTGCGGGTGCCTCCCACGCGTGGGGCCCGCCTCGGGCGAGTGTCCAGGCGAGCAGCCCACCCAGCCAGAACAGTACGGCCGGCAACGCGACCGCGGCCCATCGCTCGGCGAGTTTGCCGCCCACCCCCGACCAGAACGTCCCCATGCTCAGTGCGCCTTCAACTCGCCACCAGCCTGACTCCCGGGTGATCGGGACACTCGGGTATCTCTTGGCCTACCGACGCCCGCCACCACGCGTAGGCGCCGTCCTCGGGACAGAGGTACCGCTGGGCGTCCACGGGATCGCCGCCGTGCGGATTGGCCAGCGGGGAGTATCCCGTCTTGTCCCCCGAGCGCACGGCTCTGTGCTGAAGGTCCGGAGGCAGATGCCGCTCGTCCTCCAGCACGGACGCCGCCCATGCGAGCGTCGCCGGCGATTCGCCGAGCAGTTCCAGGACGGCCTCGCCGACGTCCACACCGTCCCGTGCCCGGTCGAGCAGTGCGACGATCCGCAGGTCCAACCGCGGCGCGTCCTCTCCGACCAGGCCCGGAAGATACGGCCGGATCCCCCGGGCCACGTCGAGGACTACCTCATCCATCCCTGCCCCCGCTCTCCTCGTCATGCATTCGTCGACAGGCTGCCAGAGGAGCGCCGGCATGTCGTACCGAACGCGACGATCCCACCGGATCGGATGGGGCGAGAATTCGGCGCCTGTGGGGACCTGTGCCCCTGCGGCCGTCCTGGCTGAACGATCCGCTCCGGGCCCCGTTCGCTGCGTCGCCGCGCGCGCCCGATGATCGGTTCGTCCACCCACCGGCTTGCCACCGGCTCCGCATCAGCGACGGCTCGTGTTCGACAAGCTATGGCGACTCCCGGGATTCGGCTGTCCCCGGGAAATACCCGCGGGTCGGCCATCGTTGCCGCGTGCATGACGACGAATGCGCCCCGGCCCGAGGTATTGCGATACACCGCCTTCTCCAGCGTCCCCGACGGCGGAAACCCCGCCGGCGTTGTCCTGGACGCCACAGCCCTGGACGACAGCGACATGCTGGCCATCGCCGCCGACCTCGGATACTCGGAGTCCGCGTTCCTGACCGCGCCCCCGGAGGGGCTCGGCGGCCAGGAGGGGCGGGCGTACAGCATCCGCTACTTCAGCCCCAAGGCGGAGGTGCCCTTCTGCGGGCACGCCACCATCGCGACCGCCGTCGCGCTCGCCGAACGGACGGGCCCCGGGAAGCTGGTGTTCGCCACGCGCGCCGGCACCGTGCCGGTGGAGGTGGCCGAGGACGGCGGGACGGTCAGGGCCACCCTCACCAGTGTCGAGCCGCGCATCGAGGAGATCGCCGACGCCGACCTCACGGAAGCGCTCGCCGCGCTCGGCTGGCCGGCCGCCGATCTCGACCCGGCTTTCCCGCCCCGGGTGGCGTTCGCCGGCGCCCGCCATCTCGTTCTCGCGGCTACGACGCGCGAGCGCCTGGCCGATCTCGCGTACGACTTCGCGCGCCTCGAAGCCCTGATGCACCGCCTGGACCTGACCACGCTCCAGTTGGTGTGGCGGGAATCGGCCACCGTCTTCCACGTCCGAAACCCGTTCCCCGTCGGCGGCGTTGTCGAGGACCCGGCGACGGGCGCCGCGGCCGCCGCGTTCGGGGCGTACGCCCGTGACCTCGGCCTGGTCCCCGGTGATGCCGTGCTCACCCTGCACCAGGGCGAGGACCTGGGCAGCCCCGGCGAGCTCACGGTCACCCTGCACAGAGGTGACCCGCGCGTCCGGGTCAGCGGCACGGGAACGCGCATCGGCTGAGAGCCGGCGTGAACCCCACGGCCTCAGCGCCCTGATCAACCTTCTGCAGGGGCTCACTCCATGTGATCGATGACCGGCGGGAGGGGATGGTTCGGACCGCGGACCGTTCCCTCGATCGGTGAGTGGGCCGCCGAGGCACCGCAGGACATCCTGGCCCGGCTCGGGACCCGCACCCCCACCGCATGCAACGTGCTTATCGGACAGGGTGACGACCCCAGAAGCTGAAGCACGGATCTTGTCAGCGTCAGCCAGCAGGGCTCTGCCGACCGAACCTGGCTCGCCTGATCCGGAAGAAACGCTCGAGACCACGGCACGGATCCTGAGCGGCCTGCTGCGCGCCGACGACCGGACTCAACGCGCGGCCGGTACGGCTCGTCCCGCCGCTTGAAGCCCAGCCCCTCCAGCCCGGCCGTCGTCCGCTCCAGCCACCCTCGCGCTACGGCTGGGTCGGTCGTAGACGGGCACAGCGTCAGCGGTGCCTCCAGACCGTGGTCGGCGAACAGCGACTCCAGCGCCACGTACCACCGCTCGTACGGCCAACCGGTCAGGTCCTCGCCGGCGTGCACCAGGTCGACGACCACGCAGTGCGCCGGCCATTGGCGCTCCGCCTCAGCCACCCCAGCCCCGCGCCTGCCCCGTGACCGCCCCGAGGCGCTGCTGAAGCCGCTCGAACGCGAGCCGGCCCTGTTCCTCTACCACTAGTTCGCCGCCCAGGCTGGTGTCCGCGGGCAGCTGTGCGAGGGTCGCTTCGGCGATGGCCCGGTAGCCGCTGTTGTTGGGCACGCCGTCGGCACCCTGCGTAATCTCCACGAAGCTGGCGTCGTGGGGAAAGACGATGGGGACCTGTCGGACCCGCTGGCCCGCGCGGCGGGCTGTGGCGATGACCGCGCTCGACCGCGCGAGGTAGGAAGAGTCCCCGTTAGTGGCCTGCGTCTTGACGGGCCGGGATCGCCGACCAGCACCTTCGTGTTGGGCAGGATGTAGTGGATCTGGTCGATCAGCGCAGCCGGTCCGCCTCCTGGGCGGCCGTCGAGGCGCTGTCGCTGCGAAGTCGTCGGCGACATCGAGTTGGAGCAGCACGAGTTCCTGGTCGTCACCGTCCGAGACGTTCCCGGCCGCTGACGGCGCCGACGAAATCGAAGGCAGGCGTATCGGCGTCGGCCGCGCTCGCCCGTCCGGCGAAGCGGTGCACGGCAACACACGGGCACGCATCCGGCGGGTCATGAGGAGCTGCGGCCGGGCGGGAGGCCAGCGCCTCGTCCGGCACCGCCGAGCCGACGGCCCGCCGGAACCAAGGGTTCGGCGGGCCGTCGGGAGCCAGAGGGCCCAGGCTCAGCACGGACGGCTCAGCACAGGCAGGGATCCGTCCCCCAGCCGAGGCCCAGCACGTCCGCGTCCCGCAGTGCACCGGAGTAGGCCTGGACCTCGTCCACGTCACCGTGGAGGTACTCGCCCCAGCCGTCACCGACTCTGCCCCGACCGATCTGGAGGGCACCGGTGCTGTGCCAGCCGTTGGGGAGGTTCGCGGTCGCCTCGGCGTTCGTCTCACCGTCGAGATAGAGCCTGATCGTGTCGGTTCCGTCGTCGTAGGTCACGGCGAGACGGTGGCCCAGCCCCTCGCCACCGTCCGCGCCCACGATCTGGGACACCACCGTCTCGTGGGCTCCGGCCTCGTCCTTCTCCGGCAGCACCAGCTGCCAGGCGTGCGTGGACGGCTCGTAACGCACCTTGAACGCGTCCGTGTGTTCGCCGGCCTGCGACAGCACGGTCATCGGGTGGGCCGGTTCGGAGTCTGCGAGGCGTACGACGACACCGAGGGTGAAACTGTCCCCGGTGTCCACGACGGGTCCCTCGGCAGCGGCGTGTCCGGATTTGCCGTCCAGGTGCAGATGCCCCTCGCCGACGAGGGTCGGCGGCCCGTAGGTGCAGTCGGGGTCGATATCCGGGAGACAGGCGTTGCCGGAGTCACGGTGGATCGAGGCTCCCGCGCCGAGCCGCAGCGGCGCGCCGTCCGACTGCTCCGGGCTCGCGCCGTCCGTCTCGGTCTCCAGCGACCAGTGGCCAAGTGACTTCGGCTTTCGCTGCGCCAACTCGGCCGCCTCGCCCGGTACGACGACCCGATCGTGTACCTGTACGTCACTGATATCGCCCTGCCACCGGTCGCGGTACCCGGTGGCACCCTGCGCCCGTCCGATCTGGAACGCGCCGGACGTCCCGGCGGGAGTCGCCTCGGCCGCGCTGCCGACCTCATGACCGTTGACGTACAGGTGTGCGCGACCCGTCTCGGCGTCGTACAGCCCCAGCAGATGGGCCCACTCTCCGGTCTCGGGCGCGCCGCCGGACACCGTCGCGCCCCCGATCGTGAACGACCAGGCGGGCCTACTGCCCGGGGTGCGCAGCCCGAGGGTGAAGCCGGGCCGCACGTCCGCGTCCTGGCTGGCGACGGTCATGGCCCGGCCGGTCTGCGCGGGGCGCGCCCATGCGCTGACCGCGAAGGACTGGCTGGTGTCGGTGACCGCGGCGTCCGGGGTGAGGAAGCCGTGGCCGCTGCCGTCGAGGCGCACTGTGGCGGTGATCCCTGTCCCTGCGGGGGCCGGGCCGCCGAAGGTAACTCCGGTGCCGGCCCGGGCGGGGGCACCCGTCTCGGCCGAGGCCGTGCGGGAGCCTACCGGATCGTCCAGCTTCCAGCGGGCGACAGGGGGACGCCCGGACTTCACATTGAAACCGTACTGCGACTCTCCGCTGCTGCGGCCCGACCGGTCGATCGCGCGGACCGTCAGCTGCTTGGGCCCTGACGTCAGCGGCAAGTACGGGATGGTCACGGCAGCGCCCGGCCGCTCGGTGAACACGGTGCCATAAGGGCCGCCCAGGAAGCTGTACCTGTACGACACCACGTCGTCGGAGGGCGAGTCCACGGTGAAGTGCCCGTAGACGCCGACCCCATCCACCCAGAACACGTCCTCGGCGCTGGGGTATTCGGAAGAACTGATCGCCGCCTTCTCAGGGTTGGCGTCGTCGTACACGAACGAGCAGACCGAGCCGTCGCCGTCATCGCTCCATGCGGACTTCGCCTGGCCGTCGTTTGCGCGGACATGCCAGGAGATGACCGTGTTCGCGGGTGTGTCGTCCGGCAACGTCCAGTAATGCCGCGAGCCCGACGACAAGGTGGTGGTCGTGTAGGTACGGCGTTGCTGCGCCCCGGCCGGGTCCGTCAACCAGGCTTCGAACTCGCCCTGCACCGGGCTGAACTCGGAGGGCTGGTTGTCCTCCTCCGGGTCGTACAGCAGGGCACTGAGCCTGGGCGGCGCCGACACGTATGGCGTGTCGGCGCCGGTGGCGCAGGCCTCGCCTTGTGACTGGAGATCCTGGACCAGCGGTTGCCTCGGCGGCAGGTTGTCCGCCGCGTACGCAGTACCGGAAGCAATGGCCAGCAGCGCCGCCGCGCAGCCTCCCACCACCGTCCGTCTGCTTACGCCTGTCCTTCCTAACCTGGTCAAGTAGACCTCCTTCTTGAGTGATCGACGCTCGGGGTCGACACGAACCGCATGAAGCTAACAGCCGACACTGACAGCGCCGAGAGGTTCTCCGTTGGCTCAACGTGACGAAGCGCTTCCACGCGGTGTAGTGGAGACCTTCCGGTCGTCCGCCTGTAGACGGGGGGACCCGGAGGGCCGTAACAACAGCTAGACGATCAAGTTCGATGCATTCGGTGATCGAATGCGGTCAGGCTAGGAGTGACCGGCTGGCCGGTCTTGTGGTTGCGCCAGATGGCCGCGGCCAGAGCTAAAGGGTGTCGCGGAAGGCTTGGTGGCGGGCATGTCTGGGTGATGGCTAGCCTGCTGTTTCACCCTGCCATGGCGAGGTTGTGCATGGTGGCTACGGCCTGGACGGCGTGGTGGAGGCCGTCGCCCCGCTGGCGGCAGTCGCGGAGGATGTTCCAGTTCTTCATCCGGCCGAAAGTTTGCTCGATGTGGGCCCGCACCCGCCGGTGTTCGGCGTTGTCTTCCTCCTGGCCACGCAGGAGAGGACGTCCGGCTCGTCTGCGGTGCGGGACGATCAGCCCGGTGCCCAGGTAGGCGCCGTGCGCGATCACCGTCGTGCCCGCCGCCACGGCCGGCAGGTCCGACTCGCGCCACACATGTGCGTCTGCCTTGTTCCCAGGCGCCGGCCGGGCCGAGGCCACCATCAGGCGGGTGTCGGCATCGATGATGACCTGCACATTCGCCGAGAACCGGTAGTTGCGTGAGGAGGCTGCGGCCTTACGGTCACGGACCGGGATCAAAGTGCCGTCCACGATCCATAACCGGTCGACGCCCGCCACCGGGCGGGGCGCCGGCTCCAGCGCAAGCAAGGGCCGCAGGCGCTGGATGACCCGGCAGACGGTGGCAGGTGAGCAGCCGAAGAGCGGGCGCGAGGTGGCGCATGGTGAGGTTCGTTCGGTAGTAAACGGCCACCAGCAGCACCCGCTCGGCCAGCGGAAGACACCACAGCCGGCCACCACCGGGGCCGTTGCCGCCTCGCTCCCGCACCACCCTAATACTCCAGCCGTAGGTCGTGATCTTGCTGGTCAGGGCTGGCGTAGAGATGGCTGCGGCCACCGTTGATCATCGTGAGTTGTGTGGACAAACGAAGATCAGGCGGTGGCCGCGGGGCACAGCGTAGTGCCTGCCCGGTGGCGGACAATGTTCGACCAACTGATGGGCCGCGTGGCGGGCCGGTTCGCTCGGGTCGAACCCCGACGTCGCGCAACGGCGTTGGTGCTTGGGCTGCTGTCGGACCTGCCGCGGAAGAACTGCTGGACCCTGGCCGAGCACGCGGGCGATGCCACTCCGGACGGCATGCAACACCTGCTGCACCGCGCGAAATGGGACGCCGACGCGATCCGCGACGACATACGCGCCTACGTGATCGAGCACCTCGCCGACGACCAGGCGGTACTCGTGGTCGACGAGACGGGCGACCTGAAGAAGGGCACGGCGACCGTCGGCGTCCAGCGCCAGTACACCGGCACTGCCGGCTGCATCGAGAACGCCCAGGTCGCCGTCTATCTCGTCTACTCCGCCGCCCGCGGACACGCAGCCATCGACCGAGCCCTGTACGTGCCACGCTCGTGGACCGAGGACCCGGACCGCTGCCGGAGCGCGGGCATCCCGGACGACCTGGCCTTCGCCTCCAAGCCCCAACTCGCCGCCCGCATGGTTGAGCGGGCCCTGGACGCGGGAACCCCCGCTCGCTGGGTCGCGGGCGACGAGGTCTACGGCGACAACCCGCACCTGCGGACCGCCCTTGAACACCGCCGGACCGGCTACGTCCTGGCCGTCTCCAGCACCCACCCGATCACCACGCACGCTGAGAAGTTCCAGGCGAAGACCCTGACCGCGCGGATCCCGAAGCGGACCTGGCAGCGACTGTCGGCCGGAGCGGGCGCGAAGGGTGAGCGGTACTACGACTGGGCACAGGTCGACATCCACGACCCCGCCGGTCGGCCCGGCCACTGGTGCCTGCTGGTCCGCCGCAACCGCCGCACCGGCGAACGGCCTTCTACCGCTGCTTCTCACCCCGGCCGGTGGCACTGTCTAAACTGGTACGGGTGGCCGGACGGCGCTGGACGATCGAGGAGACGTTCCAGGCCAGCAAGGGCCTGACCGGCCTGGACGAGCACCAGGTTCGCCGCTGGACCTCCTGGCACCGCTGGGTCACGCTCGCAATGCTCGCCCACGCCTTCATTGCCGTCACCGCAGCCACCGAACGCCGCGAACGGCCCGCCCTCAACGGCCTGATCGCCTTGACCGGCAACGAGATCCAACACCTGAACGCGGCCCTGAGCAGCCCATTCCACGACCTCGCACACCGCCTGCGCTGGTCACACTGGCGACGCCGACACCAAGCCCGTGCCCGAGCCTGCCACTACCGACGGCATGCAACTGTCCAGCCATAGAGCTTCGTGTCCGCTGAGCAGGGCCGATATCGGGATGTCGCGAGGTCGGTGCCGGTGCATACTTCCTCACCGTGGAAATCATGACAGGCGAGCTGCGGCGCCTTCGATCTGGACCGAGCGCCGAGGATGACGACGAGCCCCGGCCGTTTCTGGTGCGCCTCCGGTTCACTGCCCAGGACCCGGCCCAGGTCATCGACAACGCACGTGCGGTACTGACGTGCGTCGTCTCCCAGATGGTTGACTGGCCGGCAGAAGAGCTTTGGCCGCAGCTGCTGCCAGCCTGGTTCATCCAGCGGTGCGCACTCGAGACCGCGGAACCAGAACATGGCGAGCCCTTCGACGTGGAGGGGTGGCTGCGTCAATGGCGCGCGATGACGTCAGAGGAGAGACCGGCCGTCGATCAGGGACCGTGGACGCTCTCAGGATGGTTGTACTACTTCGACCCGACCGAAGAAGGAATGGGAGACGATCGCAGCTGGTGGTGGTGGCACGCAGGAACCGACGAGTCGGGCGGCTGGGTGCAGGTGGCCACCACTGGCTGGCCCTTCGGCAGCGGTTCGCTGTCCTGGCTGATTGAGGCCAGTGGTGGCGTGGATCTGGTCTACGGGCCATAAGCAGCGACTCGTCATGATCGCGAACTACGGCTGGAGTACTAGGGCCTGTCCGGCGGATCAAGTGACTTCTCGCACTCCGGCACGTTGGCATGCTCATGAGGCGGGGAGATCTCACGAACGAGGAATGGGCCCGGCTGAAGCCGCATCTGCCCATGTCCGGGCAGCGCGGTGGGCGTTGGGCCAGCCACCGCAGGATCATTAACGGGATCCTGTACCGAAACCGGACTGGGGTGCCGTGGCGGGATCTGCCTGCGCGGTTCGGCAAGTGGAAGACCGCGTATGAGAGGCACAGGCGCTGGTCGGCGGATGGCACGTGCGACAAGGTCTACGCGGCTGTCCTGGCCGACGCGGATGCCCATGGCCGCATCGACTGGTTCATGGTGAGCGTGGACTCCACCACTTGCCGGGCCCACCAGCACGCCGCCGGAGCAAGCAAGAAACTACCGCGAGTGCCGGGAAAAGACGCACGCCCCGACAGCACCGCCCCGATGAGGGGCTCGGACGCTCGCGAGGCGGCCTCACCTGCAAGATTCACCTCGCCGGAGAAGGCGGGCGCCGCCCCCTGGCCCTGCTGATCACCCCAGGCCAGTGGGGCGACGCCCCGCAGCTCATCCCCGTCATGGAACGAATCCGTGTCGGCCGGCCCGGCGGCGGACGCCCCCGCACCCGGCCGGACCACCTCGGCGGCGACAAGGCCTATTCCTCCCTGCGTAACCGCCGCTACCTGCGCAGACGGCAGATCAAGCACACCATCCCCGAGCCGAAGAACCAGCGGGCCAACCGCCAACGCCGCGGCAGCAAGGGCGGACGGCCCGCCGGCTTCGACAAAACGATCTACAAGCGCAGAAGTGAAGTCGAGCGCACGATCAACGCCCTCAAGAACTTCCGGGCCGTTGCCACGAGGTTCGACAAGCGTGTCTACGTCTTCCAGGGCACCGTGACCGTCGCAGCAATCCGGCTCTGGCTCCGGGGGTAGATCCATTATCCCGGTGCGGCGAGGCGCCTGTCACCGTTCTCCGGAATGATCTTTACATCCGATTTGCTCCTCTAGGCTTGGGGTCGGACGCAACGCATGGATCTGACCTGGGAGTTGAGAGTGGCGCACGACGTTGCCGCGCTGGCGGTGGAACTCACGGAGATGGCTGCGGCCGATCA
>NZ_JBIVJQ010000012.1:0-295366 GCF_044750305.1 Streptomyces sp. NPDC088810 | reverse complement strand
CGCCCCCCTCCGCCCGCGCCGCGGCCCCGGCCCCCGCCCGGGGGGGGGTTACCGCGCGGCGGGGGGGCGGCGTCACCCCCCCCCCCCCCCCGGGGGGGGGGGGGCCGGGGGGGGGGGGGGCGCCCCCCCCCGGCCCGAGCCGGAACCTTCCGTGCCGGCGCTCTCCCCTCAGGCGACCGCCGGGCTTCCGTGGTCCCGGTTCTCGTGGTGGATCGGCGTCTTGCCACCGGTCAGGGGGGCGCCCGTCCCGCCCCGCCTGGCGGCGACGATCTCCGCGGCGATCGACAGGGCGGTCTCCTCCGGTGTGCGGGCGCCGAGGTCGAGGCCGATGGGCGAGCGGAGCCGGGACAGCTCGCGTTCGGTGACGCCTTCCGACCGCAGACGGCGGTTGCGGTCCTCATGGGTGCGGCGTGAGCCCATCGCACCGACGAACGCGGCCGGCATCCGCAGAGCCTCCTTCAGCAGCGGTACGTCGAACTTGGCGTCGTGGGTGAGCACGCACAGGACCGTACGGGCGTCGGTCGCGGTGCGCCGCAGATAGCGGTGCGGCCAGTCCACGACGACCTCGTCGGCGTCCGGGAAGCGGTCGCGGGTGGCGAAGACGGGGCGGGCGTCGCAGACGGTCACGTGGTAGCCGAGGAACTTGCCGGCCCGGGCCAGCGCCGACGCGAAGTCGACGGCGCCGAAGACGATCATGCGCGGGGGCGGCACGTTCGACTCCACCAGCAGCGTCAGACCGCCGGGGCAGTGCGAACCTCCCCCGGACTCCGTCCCTGGGGACCCCCATCCCGCTCCGCTCCCCGACAGGTCCACCGTGCCGGTGCGGCCCGTCTCCAGCAGGGCCCGGGCCTCGGCCGCCGCCACCCGGTCCAGCTCCGGGTGGCCGCCGAGACCGCCCTCCGACGTGCCGTCGGACCGGACCAGCAGGGCGTGCCCGAGGAGTTCGGCAGGGCCTCGGGCGACCCGGGCGAGGGCCGCCGGCTCGCCTCGGGCAGCGGCCGACAGCGCCGGCCCGAGGGCCGTCCGGGCGGGTGTCTGCGCGCTCACCGGCGTGATCAGCACGTCGAT
Source organism: Streptomyces sp. NPDC088810 (assembly GCF_044750305.1). Classification (NCBI taxonomy): domain Bacteria; kingdom Bacillati; phylum Actinomycetota; class Actinomycetes; order Kitasatosporales; family Streptomycetaceae; genus Streptomyces; species Streptomyces sp. NPDC088810. Next base: position 294,298 of record NZ_JBIVJQ010000012.1, on the reverse strand, counting down.
CGTCCCGCCGCAGGTGAGTCCCACGGCGAAGGCGTCCTCGTCGCTGTAGCCGAATCGTTCCAGCACAGTTTCACCGGTCCGCAGCGCCTCACGGCACAGGTCGTACACCGCGCCCTCGACGCAGCCGCCGGAGACCGAGCCGATGGCGCTGCCCGCGCTGTCGACGGCGAGGGCGGCGCCGGGGCCGCGCGGTGCGCTGCCGCCCACGGTCACCACGGTGGCGACGGCGAACTCCCGTCCCTCCGCGATCCATCGGTGCAGTTCGCCGGCCAGGTCAAGCATCCGGCGCCCCCGCGGCGGCCGACAGGACCCGGTCCGGCCGGATGGGCAGGCTGCGGTGGCGTACGCCGGTCGCGTGCCAGACCGCGTTGGCGATGGCCGCCGCCGCGCCGACGATGCCGATCTCGCCGATGCCCTTGATCCCCACCGGGTCGTCGGGATCCGTGTCGTCGATCCAGTCGGCCTCGATGCGCGGTACGTCGGCGTGGGTGGCCACGTGGTAGCCCGCGAGGTCGGCGCCGACCGGGCCGCCGGAGGCGCGGTCGCGGACGGCCTCCTCGTGCAGGGCCATGGAGATGCCCCAGATCATGCCGCCCAGGAACTGGTTGCGAGCGGTGAGCGGATTGACGATCCGGCCCGCCGCGAAGATGCCCAGCATGCGCCGCACCCGCACCTCGCCGGTGGTGACGTCCACCGCGACCTCGGCGAACTGCGCCCCGAAGGAGTGCCGTTCGGCCGGGGCGAGGGAGCCGATGGCCTCGGTGGTGTCCGACCGGACGGTGATGCCCTCCGACGGGATGTCTGCGCCCAGGGCCAGCCGCTCGCGCAACTCGCCTGCCGCCGCCTTGACGGCCCAGGACCAGGAGCGGGTGCCCATGGAGCCGCCGGCGATCATCGCCGGGCCGAAGTCGCTGTCTCCGATGCGCACCCGGATCCGGTCCGGGGGCACATGGAGCGCGTCCGCCGCGACGAGGGAGAGCGCGGTACGGGCCCCGGTGCCGATGTCGGCCGCGGAGATCCGGACGGTGAAGGTACCGTCCGGGTGCGCGGTCGCGGTCGCCGTGGAGGGCGCGGCACCCGACGGGAAGGAGGCCGCCGCCGTGCCGGTGCCGAGCAGCCAGCGGCCGTCCCGGCGCTGCCCGGGGCGCCGGTCCCGGTCCGCCCAGCCGAACCTGCGGGCGCCCTCCCGGAAGCAGGCCGCCAGATTCCGGCCGGCGAACGGCAGGCCCGACACCGGGCCCCGCTCGGGTTCGTTGCGCAGGCGCAGCTCGATCGGGTCGATCCCGCACTTCTCGGCGAGTTCGTCGAGCGCCGCCTCCAGCGCGAACGAGCCGGGGGCCTCGCCCGGGGCGCGCATCCACGTGGGGGTCGGCACGTCGAGCCGGACGACGCGGTTGGCGGTGTGGTGGGCGTCGGCGTCGTACATCACCCGGGCCACCCCGGCGCTCGGTTCGACGAACTCGTGCACCGTGGAGGTGAGGCTGACCGAGCGGTGCTCCAGGGCGCGCAGGCGTCCGTCGGCGTCGGCGCCCAGCCGGACGCGCTGGGTGGTGGGGCTGCGGTAGCCGGCCAGCGAGAACATCTGGCGCCGGGTCAGGATGACCCGTACGGGCCGTTCGAGCAGGGTCGCGGCCATGACGGCGGCCACCTGGTGGGCGCGGACGCCCTTGCTGCCGAAGCCGCCGCCGACGTGTTCGGAGCGTACGCGCACGGCGGCCGGGTCGAGCGAGAAGAGGTTGGCGAGTTCGCCGACGACCCAGGTGACGCCCTGGTTGGAGTCGATCACCTCCAGCCGTCCACCGTCCCAGCGGGCGGTCGCCGCATGGGGTTCCATCGGGTTGTGGTGCTCTTCGGGGGTGGTGTACTCGGCGTCCACGACGACGGCCGAGGCGGCCAGCCGGGCGTCGAGGTCGCCCTTCTCGGTCACCGCCGGCATGTGGCCGTCCACCGGGTAGGCGTCCGGGTGCTCCCCCGTGAGCTCGATGTCGTGCGGCTCCTGGTCGTAGTGCACGACCAGCGCCTCGGCGGCCTCCCTGGCCTGCTCGGAGGTCTCCGCGACGACCAGTGCCACCGGCCAGCCCAGGTGCGGCACCCGGTCGTGCTGGAAGACGGCGCAGGTCGGGTCCGGCCGGCTGCCCATCAGGCCGGTGTAGTCGGTGTTGAGCCGGGGCGCGTTGCGGTGGTCCAGGACGGCGAGGACGCCCGGCATGGCGAGGACGGCGTCGGTGTCGAGGGCGAGGATCCGGCCGCGGGCGACCGTGGAGAGCACCAGCCAGCCGTGGGCGAGGCCGGCGAAGGGCACCTCTGCCGCGTAGCGGGCCGCGCCGGTGACCTTGTCCCGGCCCTCGATACGGGTGTGGCCGGTGCCGACGGCGGGCGCGTGGGCGGCTGTTCCGGTGGTGACGGCGGTCATCGTGCGGCCTCCTCGGCGAGTTCGGACAGGACGGCCACCACGAGGTTGCGTATGAGGTCCACCTTGTAGCCGTTGTGCGGGAGCGGCCGTGCCGCCGCCAGTTCGGCGTCCGCGGCGGCGGCGTAGGTCTCGGTGCCGGCTGCCGCACCGATCAGGATGCGCTCGGCCGCCGAGGCCCGCCACGGGCGGGAGGCGACGGCCCCGAAGGCCAGGCGCGCGTCCCGGACGACGCCGTCACGGATGTCGAGCGCGGCGGCGAGGGAGCCGATCGCGAAGGCGTAGGAGGCGCGCTCGCGCACCTTGCGGTAGCGGGAGTGGGCGGCGACCGGGGCGGGCGGCAGCGTGACGCCGGTGATCAGCGCACCCGGCGGCAGGGCGGTCTCCCGGTGCGGGGTGTCCCCGACGGGCAGGTAGAAGTCGGCGAGCGGCAACTCCCCGGGGCCGTCAGCAGTTTCGAAGTGGAGCATGGCGTCGAACGCGGTGAGGGCCACGGCCATGTCCGAGGGGTGGACGGCCACACAGTGGTCGGAGGCGCCCAGGATCGCGTGGTTGTGGTGTTCGCCCTGGATGGCGGGGCAACCGCTGCCGGGCACACGCTTGTTGCAGGGCTGGGTGACGTCGGTGAAGTAGCCGCAGCGGGTGCGCTGCAGCAGGTTCCCGCCGACCGTGGCCATGTTGCGCAGCTGCCCCGACGCGCCGGCCAGTACCGCCTGGGCAAGCGCCGGGTAGCGGCGCCGGACCTCGGGGTGCGCGGCCAGGTCGCCGTTGGTGACGGTGGCGCCGATGCGCAGACCGCCCGCGGGCGTCGACTCGATCTCGTCCAGCGGGAGTTCACGGATGTCGATGAGCCGTGCGGGGCGCTCGACCCCGGTCTTCATGAGGTCGACGAGGTTGGTGCCGCCGCCGAGGAAGCGGGTGTCCGGATCGGCGCCGAGGAGTGCCACGGCGCCGGCGACGTCGTGCGCCCGCTGGTAGTCGAACTCCCTCATGCCACGGCCTCCTTCGCTGCCGACACGGCGTTCACGCGTTCTGCGTCCCGCTGGGCTCGCGCCGCGCGGGCCACGGCCTCCACGATCGAGACGTACGCGCCGCAGCGGCACAGGTTGCCGCTCATCCGCTCCCGGATCTCGTCGGCGGTCAGGGGCGGCGGCCCCGCTTCGGGGCGGACGTCCTCGGTGACGGCGCTCGGCCAGCCCGCCGCGTGCTCCTCGATGACGCCGATCGCCGAGCAGATCTGGCCCGGGGTGCAGTAGCCGCACTGGAACCCGTCCAGATCGAGGAAGGCCTGCTGTACGGGGTGCAGCCGCTCGCCGTCGGCCACGCCCTCGATGGTCGTGATCTCCCGGCCCTCGGCGGCCACGGCCAGCTGTAGGCACGCGACGGACCGGCGCCCGTCGAGCAGGACCGTACAGGCCCCGCACTGTCCCTGGTCGCAGCCCTTTTTGGTGCCGGTCAGGTCGAGACGCTCGCGCAGTGCGTCGAGCAGGGTGGTGCGGTGATCGACGGGCAGTGTGTATGTCTCGCCGTTGATCTTCAATGTGATGACACTGGACGTCGATGAGGCCATGAGCTGCTTCTTTCGCATTTCCAGGACAGACGGGGCCGGTGTGGCGGCACGGACGGTGTGTCGTGCGGGCCGGTGGGCGCAGGGGGCGAAGCGAAGGTGCGGGATGCCGGGGCCGAACAGTGCAGCTGGCGACTGCCGAAGGGGCGCGTCCGCCGCTATGGTGGACGTGACCGGACAGCTGTCCGCTACCTGGAAACTTAACGGACAGCTGTCCGCTTAGCAAGGGCGAGGTTTGGCCACGCCCCTCGAGGAGGACGAGTGCCGCAGCAGATGGACTCACCCCGGCGCTCCGACGCACAGCGCAACCGCGAGCGCATCCTGGAAGTGGCCGTCACCGAGCTGTCGCGCTGCGCGGACACCCCGCTCAGCGCGATCGCCAAGAAGGCCGGGGTCGGGCAGGGCACCTTCTACCGCAACTTCCCCAACCGCGAGTCACTCGTCCTGGAGATCTACCGCCACGAGATGCAGCAGGTCGCCGACAGCGCGGACCACCTGCTCGCCACCCGGGCGCCCGACCGGGCCCTCCGCGCCTGGATGGACCGGCTCTCCGAGTTCGCCATGACCAAGGCGGGACTGGCCGACGCGATCCGGCAGGTCACCGGCGCACCGGGCGGCCCCGCGAAGCCCTCCCCCACGCCGGTGGCCCGGGCGGCGGAACTCCTGCTCCGTGCCAACGAGGAAGCCGGCACCATACGGCCCGGAGTCACCGCCGACGACTTCCTCCTGGCCATAGCGGGCCTGTGGCAGCTCGACCCGCACGACGACTGGCGGCCCCGCGCCGTCCGCCTCCTGGACCTGGTCATGGACGGACTGCGCGCGGGGGCGCCGCGCGGGTGAAGCGCCGCGCCGCCGGTCCGTTGCCGGCGCGGCGGACGGACGTCACGCCGTGCCGAACCACGCCTCCGCCAGCGAGGGCAGTGTCCCGTCGCCCGGTGCGCCCAGCTCCCGCAGGTACCAGGGGAGGTTGCTGTAGACGTGGAGCAGGGCGTACGCGAGCAGCGCGGACGGGTCGAAGGTGCGGCCGTAGGCCCTGCCGAGACGGGCCAGCAGGTGCGGATCGCCGCGGGTGACGAAGAGGCCGACGCCCACGAAGTCGTAGGCGCGGTCGCCGATCATGGCGGGTTCGAAGTCGAAGAACCCGGTCAGCCGCCACCCGTCGGGGTCGACCAGGAAGTGCTGCCGCATGACCTCGGTGTGCAGCAGGCAGGGGCGGGGGGCGCGCGGCAGCGGGACCGAGGCGAGGAAGTCCGGGATCTGCTCCAGCCAGGCATCCGGCAGTCCGCGGGCCCGTTGCTGTTCCACGGCGCCGGCGGCCTGGCGGTCCAGGAACGCGCCCCACTCCCCGGGGCCGACGACGTCCCCGAGGGGACCGGTGTCGAGGGAGTGCAGCACCGCCAGGGTCTCCCCGATCTCGGTGACGAGTCGTTGGCGGTGGCTGCGCGGCACGGTGTCCCAGGCGTGGGCGAGGTTCTCGCCGGGGAGCCGGGACATCAGGACGTACCGCCACCCGTTCTCGTACGGTCCGAAGTCGCGCACCCGCGGTGTCGGTACGGGCAGCCGTCCCTGGATGTGGGTGAGGACGCTGCCCTCGGTGACGCCGTCGTGGTCGGCGGCACCGGGGAACAGCTTGAGAACGTGCTCGTCGCCCACCGCGTAGACCGGCTGGGAGCCGTCCGTGAAGCGGGTCAGCGGTGCGCCGGCGAGCCCGAGGCGTGCGCAGAGGTGCTCAGCTCCCGGGCGCATCACCGTCTCGTCGGAGACGACCGCGTCCCACTCTTCGTCCGTTTCCACCGGAGGCAGCATGATCGGGACCGTAGGCCACCAACTGCCGGGAGACAACGGGAATTCACGGCCCTGGTGGGGCTGAACGGGCTCCGTCGTCGGGTACGCCGCCGCACCGCAGCTTCTGGTCGACCCGGGCGGCCGGCCCGGGGCGACGCTGGGCGAGGTAGAGCGAGCGTGCCTGTTCCCATGCCTTGCTGGCCCGGTCGGCCCGCCCCAGGCAGTCGTGGACGTCTCCCAGTTTCGCCAGGGTGTCCGCTTCCTCGAAGGCGTCGCCGAGTTCCCGGCGCAGGGTCAGGGCCTGGCCGCAGTGCGCGAGGGCGAGGGCGTGTTCGCCGGTGCGGTGGGCGAGGTAGCCGAGGCTGTCCAGGGTGAAGGCCTCCCCCTCGCGGAACGCGTGGCGACGGCACAGGACGAGCGCCTCCTCGCAGCAGCGCCGGGACTGCCGGTGGTGGCCAGCCGGGCGTGGTACCAGCCCGCCGCGTTGAGTGCCTCGGCTTCCCGGGGCGGGCTGTCGGGCGTCCTGCGGATGCGCAGGTTCTGGAGGGCGTGCGCCAGCGCCTGCCGGTCGTCGCCGTGCTTCCCATAGGCCATGGCGAGGTTGAGATGGGTCTGCGCCCTGCCCGCCGCGTCACCGGCTTCCTCGAACAGGGTGACGGCCACCCGCAGGTGTTCCAGGGCCGTGGTGGCGAGTCCCCGGGTCTGACCGGCTCGCCGACGGGCCTGGCACCGCCCGGGTGCCAGGTGCCGCTCGGCGACCTGGGCACGGTGTGGCGCGCCCTCGCGCGCGCCGCCGGTCAGCAGGTACGGCCGGTGTAGTGCGCGCCCTGGATCTTGTCGGCGGAGCCCAGCCAGCTGCGGCCCGGGGCCACACAGCGCTCGTAGTCCGGCGCCAAGGCCACCTCGACCTTGATGACGACGTGGGAGCCGTCGGAGGTGCAGTGGTTGTAGTAGGCGTCGGAGCCGGTCTCGTAGAAGCCGCACGGGTCGGCGGCCGCCGGGCTCGCCGTGACGGTGCCGGCGCCGAGGAGGCCGAGCGTGAGGGCGAGGGAACCGAGGGCACTGGTCAGCAGACGACGGACAGGCACGGCGAACTCCTTTGATCGGGGGAAGGGAACGGTGCCCAGGATCACGGAACGCGGCGACCCGATCCGCCGCCTGCCTCCCGGTTCACCCGCCGAATCATTTCCTCGGTACGCCATCCGGCTCACCTGCCTGGACGGGGGCCCGGAACTGCGGTATCGCGGCCGCACATCCTGGACGACGCCTCCCGGCCGAGGTCGCCACCGGCAGGCCCGCAACAGGGCTTCCGCCCACGCCTCGGCACGGTTGAACCACCCGAGCATGGGGAGTTCACCCGGCGCGTGCGCTCTGTCGCGGGCACGGTGGCCCGGAAGTGCAACAGCACCCGACCGTGGCCTGACGGATGGACGTCCCGGCACGTCGGTGCAGACACGTTCCTCCGTAGAGGCGCGGACCAGTGCGTGCGGAACCACCCGGGTTCCGTCTCCACGACCAAGTGCGCCGCGGACAGGCCGGTGGGGCGGCGGCCACTGGACGAATGCGACGGGCCGTGCGGGACCATCTCGCGCGCCCTGAGGACTCTGCGGGCCCCCGAGGGGGTCGACGCGACCAGGCCGGAGGACTGCACGGCCGACGCACGGAGAGCATGGCCGGCAGGTCCGCGGAGCCTGCGGCCCGGTGACTCGTCGACGCCGTCGGCGACCGGGCCCCTCGGTTCCGTCTGCCCTCCGCGACCGGCCGGACCGTGGCGCTGGACGATCTGCTCGCCACGGGCCCCGTGGTCCTGACCTTCTACCGCGGCGCATGGTGCCCGTACTGCAACATCGCCCTCCGGACGCTCCAGCAGCACCACGTCGGCATCACCGCGCGGAGCGCCCGGCTCGTCGCCGTCTCCCCGCAGATCCCCGACGAGTCCCTCACCCTCGCCGAGAAGCACGGCCTCGCCTTCGACGTCCTCAGCGACATCGGCTCCTGCACCGCCCAGCAGTACGGCCTGGCCTTCGACCTCCCCGACGACCTCGCCGCCGTCTACGACAGGCTCGGCTTCGACCTCCAGCGCGTCAACGACGGCCACCCGCGCACGCTGCCCCTGCCGGCCACGTACGTCATCGACCGCTCCGGCACCATCCGCTGGGCCTTCGTCAACACCGACTACACCGCCCGTGCCGAACCGGCCGACATCCTCACCGCCCTCGACACGCTGCACTGACGCGCGGTCCAGGGCGCGGCCGGCCTGTCACACCTTCAGGCCGTAGAAGTGCATCGGCGTGTTCGGCTTGAAGCCGATGCGGGGATACACGGGTGCACCGGCCGCCGTCGCGTGCAGGGTGGCGCGGGTCAGGCCGGTGGCCCGGGCGCCCTCGTACAGGGCCTTCCGGGTCACCGCCTCCCCGTAGCCTTGGTGCTGCCATTCCGGTGCGGTGGCGACGAGTACGACGAACAGACGGCCGTCCGCTTCCACGGTCGCGGCGCACGTCACCGGGACATCGTCCCGCAGACCCAGGTAGGCGTGCACCTGGTTCTTCCACAGCGCGGATCCGAGGAGCCCGTCGCGGCCGTCCTCCAGCGGGAAGCCGTAGGCGCGTGAGTTCAGGTCCGCGTACGCCTGCAGCTGTTCGTCCGTGGTCACGCGGACGAAGGTCAGGTCCGGGTGGGACGGCTGGGGGACGGGAAGGAGGTCTCCGGCCATGCCGGTGCCGGGGAAGGCGTACTCGAGGCCCGCCCTCCCGGCCGCCGCCCGCACCCCCGCGCGTGCCTCCTCGTCCAGCAGCCCCTCGAAGAGCCACAGGAACCCCGGGTGCTTCTTCGAGCGCATGATGTCCGCCGCCTGGCCGAGCCGTTCCTCGACCAGAGCCGCATCCGCGTCGATGTCGGTCAGCGTGACGCAGTTCCAGAAGGAGAACCGGCAGTCGGCCCAGCGGACCGCGATGCCCGGGAGGTCCCGCACATCGGCACCTGGATCGCGGTCGAGCACCATGGCACGCCAGACCACGGCGAGTTGCTCCATCGATTCGATCGACTCCGTACGGCCGTCCGTCATCGGGACTCCCTGTCGGTGGAGTTACGGAAGTCCCCCTAGTAATAGCGCCATTCGTCGCTCGCCGGAGAAGAAAGCCGGCTTCCCGGCCGTGTCGGCGGCGCGACGACACGACGGACGTGCGTCGGAGTTCGGCCAGTGGTGGAGAACCCTCTGGACGCGTGCGTTGCGGTGGGCCGGTGAGGCACGGCGGTCCGCGAGCGGGCGCCGCCCGCGAACGCCTGCGGGACCTGCGCCTTCTCGGGGCGGTGCCGCCTCCGGAGCCGAACGCGGCACGGGCGGTGTGCGCGCCCCGATGGTGACCGGGTAGCCGCTTGCCGTGCGCTCGGCGCCGGGACGAGCATGTGTGCTCCCACCCGCTGCGCGACAGGGAGTGGCCCATGTCTCCGCGTTCGACAGCAGTGCGTCCTGTGTCTTCCGGAAGGGCTGGTCGTGCCAGAGCCGCTTGATGCCGTGACCCCCGCCGTCGCCGGTACGCCCATGTCCCCGGCAGGGGTGGCCGCACCGCCGACGGTCGGTGTGGAGGAGGAGTTCGTGCTGGCCGACCGGCACAGCCGGGCGGCCGTGCACAGGGCCCCCGCCGTGGTGGGTGCCGCCCGCGGTCGCCTCGGCGCGCCGCACGCCACGGCGGAGGTCTCGCAGGCCCAGGTGGAGACGGTCAGCGCGGTGTGCCGCACCGCCGAGGAACTGGAGGCGGAGATCGTCCGGCTGCGCGGCGGCGCGGCCACGGCCGCCGCCGCGTACGACTGCCTCCTCGTGCCCAGCGGCAGCGCGGTTCTCGGCCGACCCGGCCCGCCGCCCGTCGTGGACAAGGCACGCTACCGCGCCTTCCTGCGCCGCTTCGGGCCTCTCGTCCAGGACCAGGGGGTGAACGCCTGCCACGTGCACGTCGGGGTCGACGACCGGGAGGAGGCCGTACGGTCGGTCAACCATCTGCGGGGCTGGATGCCCCTGCTGCTGGCCCTCACCGGCAACTCCCCGTACAGCGACGGCTCGGACACCGGGTATGCGAGCTGGCGCTCCATGGTCTGGGGCCGCTGGCCGCTGGCGGGACCTCCGCCCCGCCTGCGGGGCGCGGCCCACTACGAGCAGGTCGTCGGCCACCTCGTGGCCAGCGGAGCGGCGATGGACCCGGCCATGGTCTACTGGCACGTCCGGCCCTCGCCGCACCTTCCCACCGTGGAGGTCCGCGTCGCCGACGTGCTGCCCGAACCCGCGGCCACCACGGCCTACGCGCTCCTGGTCCGCGCCCTCGTCAGCTGCGCCGTGGACGCGGTCCGCGCCGGTGAACCCGCGCCCGACGTCCCCGACCTGCTGCTGCGGGCGGCGTGCTGGCAGGCCGCCCGGCACGGGACGAACGGCGCCCTGCCCGCCACCCACACCCCCGACTGCGCCCCCACCCCCGTCGGCCGGCTGGTGGAGGAACTCTGGAAACGGGTCGAGCCGCACCTCAGCCGCTACGGCGACGACCGGTGGGTCGGCGACTGGCTGAGCGAGGTCCAGCACCGGGGCACCGGCTCCGTACTCCAACGGCGGGTGGCGGAGCAGCACGGGGGCCGCCTCGAGGCCGTGGTGGACGAACTCGCCGTCCCACCCGTGTGATCCACCGGTCGACAGCGGTATCCCGCTCCGTCTCCGTTCACGAGCGCGCACGGTCGGGGGTGGCGCGCAGCCAGCGCCCGGCCGGCTCGGTCGCCGCCCGCGCCGGGGTTCCGGCCGCGGGACTGGGCGGTACGGCCGCTCAGCCGGACCGTCATCGACTCCTTCAAGACCTTCGCCGGCGAACTCCCGGAGGTCCTGCAGTCGCCTGCCCCGGCCGAGCAGGCGCCTGCGGCCGCCGCCCACGACCTCGTCGTCTCAGCTTCCCATCCCCAGCATCACCGTGAGAACGGCCAGGAGAAGGCCGACGTAGGCCGCGGAGTGGACACGGTCCGGGACGCGGCCGGTGGTGCGCCGCGTCGCCGCGATGGTGGGCAGGGATCCGAGGAGCAGGGCGGCGGCCGCGGTGAGATCGACGTAACCGAGTTGCCCGGCGGGGGCGGTGGGGGTGGCGGCGTAGACGAGGGTCCCGGCCACGGCGACGGGGATGCTCAGGGGGTTGGCCAGGGCGGTCGCCTCGGCCATGGGGAGGCCTCTGCGCCGGAGCAGCGGAACCGTCATGACGCTGCCGCCCACTCCCAGCGCCGCGGCCACCAGGCCGATGCCCATGCCGCCGAGGGTGGTGGTGCGCCGCCCCAGCGGCTCGGGAGGCGTCTGCTGCGCCACGGAGAGGAAGCCCTTGCGCAGCAGGCTGTCGGCGATCGTCACCAGGAGATAGGCGGCGAACAGCAGGCGGAGTGCCGTACCGGCGAGGAAGGTGGCTGCGAAGGACCCGGCAGCGGCGCCGAGCGTGATGTACGCCGCGAGCGGCCAGACGTACGCGCGGTGCAGCCGGCCCTGACGCCACTGGGTGAACGCCGCGGCCGCGGCGTTCACGACCATGACCGCCGCAGAGGTCGCCACCGCGACGTGCATGGCGTCCGCTCCCGGACGGGCCGTGGCGGTCAGGACGCCGTAGACGACCGGGACCGTGATGAAGCCGCCGCCGAAACCGAAGAGCACGGTGGTGACGCCGGTCAGGCATCCGAAGCACAAGAGGATCAGGAACGAGGTCTGCACAGGTGAGACGCTAGGGACCACGAGACCTGGCGGGCAATCGATGAACTGCCTTCTTTCTACGCGCAGCGGACAGGGCACGCTGTCCCGCGTACTCTCGCGGGATGCGCAACATCCCGGTCGCGGAGGTGGACGACCTCGATCGTGCCGTGCTGGCCATCGGCACCGACTACCCCCCGGACCACCGGCTCGCCTGGCACGAGCACCGCCGTGCCCAGGTCCTGTACGCGGCCACCGGGGTCATGCGGGTCGAGACGGCGGACGGCAGCTGGACGGTCCCCACCGCCCGGGCCGTCCTGATCCCGCCCGTGACCAGGCATCAGGTCGCGATGACGGGCGTCAGCACCCGCAGCCTCTACCTCGAACCCACCGCCGTGCCCTGGTTTCCCGCCCGCTGCCAGGCCGTCGACGTCTCCGCCCTGTTGCGGGAACTGATCCTGGAGGCCGTCGAGATGGAGCCGCGCTACCCCGAGCACGGCCGCGACGCCGCGGTGGCCGCGCTCGTCCTCCACGAGCTGAAGAACCTCAGCCCGCTGCCGCTCGACGTGCCGTTGCCGGCCGACCCACGGCTGCGCGCGCTGTGCGAGGCGTTCCTGCAGGGGCCGGACGTCCACGACCCGCCCGCCCGGTGGTGCGCGTCCCTCAACGTCAGCGAACGCACCCTCGCCCGCCTGTTCCGGCGCGGCACCGGGCTGAGCTTCTCGCAGTGGCGGCAGCGCGCCTGCGTCCTGCACTCCCTGCAGCACCTCGCCGCGGGGACGCCCGTCACACGGATCGCGGCCCTGCTCGGCTATGACAACCCCGCCGCGTACACCGCCGCGTTCAGGAAACTCCTCGGCCGCCCGCCGACGGCGTACAGGGCGCAAGGCCCGTCGCACCCCTGAGTAGGATGATCGGACACACGGCCCGAACAGGCCACGGTTGCAACGGAGTTGTCATGATCGACACCAGCAAGGCGCATCCCGCGCGGGTCTACGACTGGCTGCTGGGCGGCAAGGACAACTATCCGGTCGACGAGGCCGTGGGTGAGCGGCTGCCGGCCGAGGCGAGGGACGCGGCGCGGCAGAACCGTCAGTTCATGCACCGGGCCGCCGCCTGGCTCGCCGCGCAGGGCATCGACCAGTTCCTGGACATCGGCACGGGCATCCCCACCCCGCCCAATCTGCACCAGATCGTCCAGGACGTCGTGCCGTCGGCGAAGGTCGTCTACACCGACAACGACCCGATCGTCCTGCGTCACGCCGAGGCGCTGCTGGTGAGCAGCTCGGAGGGCCTCACGGACTACATCCAGGCCGATGTGCGGCAGCCGGAGTCCATCGTCCGGCACGCCCGACGGGTGCTGGACTTCGACCGCCCGATCGCGCTGTCGCTGATCGCGCTGATGCACTTCGTCACCGACGAGCAGGACGCCCACGGAATCGTCCGCAACCTGGTCGCCACGCTGCCTCCCGGCAGCTACCTGGTGCTGTCGCACGCCGCGTCCGATCTCTATCCGGAACTCGCCGCACAGGTCACCGCCGAGTACGCCAAGGGCGGTATCCAGCTCGGTTTCCGCTCCCGTGCGGAGGTGGCGCGCTTCTTCGACGGCCTGGACCTCGTCCCGCCCGGCCTGGTGACCGCCACGGAGTGGGGCACGCCGGCTCCGGGCACCGAGCCGGAGGGCAGCGGCATCTACGCGGGAGTGGCCCGCGTTCGCTGACCGGCCGCATGCCGCCCCGGCTTGCCTTCGAGTGGACTCCAGCAGCCACACTGATCGCGAGCAGCAGAGCGGCATCCGTGCCCAGGACAGAAACGGCGGCAGCAGATGGCAACGACGAGCGGGGCGGGGCATCCCCTGCCCTACGACACCTACCGTGAGGCGATCGAGCGGGAGACCCGCCGGTTCGCCGAGGCGGTGCGGGGAGCCGATCCCGCGGGCGGCGTGCCCTCCTGCCCCGACTGGACGCTGGCCGAGCTCACCCGGCACGTGGGAGCGGTGCAGCGCTGGTTCTGCGCGCTGCTCACCCGGCGGGTGCAGGAGCCGCCGCGCAGCCGTGACGTGGAACTGGGGCTGCCCGCACACGAGCGGGACCTCGCCGACTGGGTGGCGGCGGGGGTGCCCGAAGTGGCGGCCGTGCTGCGGGACACGGATCCCGGCGCGGCGATGTGGGCGTGGGGCGGGGATCAGCATGCGCGGTTCTGGGCCCGCCGGATGCTCTTCGAAACGCTGGTGCACCGGGTGGACGCGGAGCACGCCGTGGGCCGGGAGTCGGACGTCGACCCGGTGCTGGCGGCGGACGGAGTGGACGAGTTCCTGGTCAACCTCCCCTACGCCGGGCTGTTCGCCCCCGATGTGACGAAGCTGCGCGGCGACGGCGAGATCATCGCGTTCCGGTGCGCCGGCACCGGCGAGGAGTGGCGGGTGCGGCTGGACCCGGAGGGTTTCCGGCTGCTGCCGCTCACCGGCGGCGACGCCGCAACCGAGCCGCCCACGGTGTCGGTGCACGGTCAAGCGGCGGATCTCCTCCTGCTGCTGTACGGGCGGCGGTCGTACCAGGAAGCGGCCTTCGACGTCTCGGGAGACGTCGCGGTCCTCGACCGCTGGTTCGCCCACACGGCCTTCTGAACCGACCGGAGGCACTGTTCCGTAGCGCCGCCGCGCCGCGCTCAGCCGGCCGGTGACGGCGGCGGTACGGACGGCTCGCCGACGGGCAGGCACACGGCGAGCGCCGCGATGTCGTCCAGCAGCCGGTCGCCGCTGTGGTCCAGCAGGTCGTGGTGGAGCCGCTCGAGGAGGTCCCGGGGCGGCAGGCAGCCCCAGGAACGCAGGCGCTGGAGCAGCGGGTAGAAGGAGCCGGTGGCGTCCCGCGTCTCCGTGATGCCGTCCGTGTACAGCAGGAGCTGGTCGCCGGGCCGGAACGAGTAGGTGTCCATGTGGTAGGGCTCCCCGACCAGCATGCCGAGGTTGAGCGGCGGGGCGGAGCGGCCGCTGTCCAGTTCCCGTACCTCCCCGGGCCGGATCCGGACCGGGGGCGGATGGCCGCAGTTGACGACGCGGATCAGCGGGTCCTGCGCGGCGATCTCGGCGAAGACGGCGGTGACGAACCGTTCGCCCACCTCGCTGCCGCCCAGCAGCATCGCCCTGCGGTTCATGCTGGTCTCCACCCGGTCGGCCAGGGCGGGCAGAGCGGGTTCGTCGTGGGCCGCCTCGCGGAACGCGCCGAGCAGGGCCGCGGCCGTCTCCACCGCGAGCAGCCCCTTGCCCCGGACGTCGCCGATGAGCAGCCGGACGCCGTACCGGGTGGGGACGGCCTCGTACAGGTCGCCGCCGATGTGTGCCTCCGCGGCGGCGGACCGGTAGAGACTCTCCAGGTGGAGGCTTCCGATGTGGTGCGGAACCGGTCGGAGCAGGACCCGCTGGGCGATGTCGGCCACGAAGCGTACGTCGGCCAGCGTGCGCTCACGGCGGACGCGGTGCGCGGCCAGGATCATGCCGAGGACGCCGACCAGGCCGGTGCAGATGTAGGAGGCCACGTAGTGGCGGTCCCAGAGGTACCCGACCTCGCGGCCCGCGCAGCACGGGGTGCCGGCCAGCACCGCTTCCAGGACGACGGCGAACACGGTGGCGCCGCCGACGACGACCGGGCCGTGGGCGAAGGCGGCCACGAGCGGCAGGGCGATCAGCACGAAGCTCACCGGCCACTCCACGGGCGTCGCGGGCTCCAGCAGCAGAAGGACCGCGACGTACAGGGCCGGAAGCCACCGCATCCACGCCGGGGGCGCCGACAACTGCGTCCGCGCGCCGGCGCCGTCCTCCGACTCCCGACCGGTATGTCCAGGCTTCGGCATACGTGGTCTCCGCACACGGACTCCTGTCACAGAAACTCGACAAGACTCCCAGCCTGGTCTGCCGGCCCGCGGCGCGCCCGGATTGCTCCACTCAACGGCATGTTTCCGCCACGCGCGCGGGCCGGTCCCGCCCGCCCGACACGCTGCCGGCCACGCTCGGCGCCGGGCCCGCGACGCGCTGATGGCGGGCACGCTCCTGCCACACGCGCTGCCCGCGGGTCACCCTCGGCGGGGCCCGCCCGGTCACCCGGCGCGCGCCCCCCGCCCGTAGCTCCCCCGTCAGCGGGCACAGCGGTCGCCGATCACGGAGCTCCAGTGCTAGAAAAGGGAGATGAGCGGACGTTCCCGCTGGCCATGGGCAAGCGCGGCGCCACCGCCCGGCACACGTGGGTCATCCGATCCGTCCCGTAGTCGAAGGCCCTGGCCGTCACGCGGACGCCGCCTCTCGCCGTCCCTGAGCGTCCGCCCGCTCGCCGCGCAGGTCTTTCTGCTACAGGCGCTGATCATGCTGCTGCTGGTCGCGGTGGCAGCCGCCGCCCTGGTCGTGCAGGGACGGTACGACGCCGAACGCAGCGCGGAGGATCGTTCCCTCGCCGCGGCGGAGGCCTTCGCGCACGCGCCCGGAACGGCGCTCGCGCTGCAGTCGCCGAATCCGACCGCCCGGCTCCAGGCGGCGGCGGAACAGGCGCGGAAGGGGGCCGGCGTCGACTTCGTCAGCGTCCTCGACAAACACGGGATCCGGCTCACCGACCCCGTACCCGCGCTGATCGGCACGAAGGCCGAGGGCGTCGGCCGGGCCGCCGCGGGCGAGACGTTCACCGAGACGTTCCACGGCGAGCCCACCGACGCCGTGCGCGCGGTCGTACCCGTGACGGATGCCAGCAGGCGCGTGGTCGGCATGGTCACCGCCGGGATCCAGTACGCGAACGTGAGCCACCTGCTGAACCGGCAGCTTCCGATACTGTTCGGCGCGGCGGCGGGGGCACTCGTGCTGGCCACCGGCGGCGCGGCTCTGGTCAGCCGGCGCCTGCTGCGCCAGACCCACGGTCTCGGCCCCGCCGAGATGACCCGGATGTACGAGCACCACGACGCCGTGCTGCACGCGGTGCGCGAGGGCGTGCTGATCGTCGACGGCGAGGGGGACGTGCTGCTCGCCAACGACGAGGCGCGCCGGCTGCTGGACCTGCCCGAGGACGCCGACCGGCGGCAGGTGCGGGAGCTGGGGCTGGGGCCCCGGCTCCCGCGGCTGCTGGAGTCGCAGGAGACCGCGACCGACGAGGTCATCCCGGCCGGGGACCGGCTGCTCGCGGTGAACATCCGGCCCACCGCCCCGTACGGCGGCGCCCAGGGGCTGGTCGCCACCTTCCGGGACACCACGGACCTGAGGGCCCTGTCCGGGCAGGCCGAGGTGGCGCGGGGCCGGCTGTCCTTCCTGTACGAGGCGGGCATGCGGATCGGCACCACCCTCGACGTACGGCGTACGGCGGAGGAGCTGACCGAGGTGGCGGTCCCCCGGATGGCCGACTTCGTCACCGTCGAACTCCTCGACTCCGTGCTGCGCGGCCAGGAACCCACGAGCGCCGTGCGCGAGATGCGCCGTACCGCGCTGCGCGCCTCGCGGACCGGACATCCCCTCCAGCCGGTGGGTGATGTGATCCGGTTCGTGATGGCCGACACGCCGATGGCCTCGGCCCTGCGCCAGGGCAAGGCCGTCCTGGTGTCCGACCTGCACAGCGCCGAGGACTGGCGGGCCCAGGACCCCGAGGGTGCGCTGCGGGCGCTGGACTACGGCATCCGCTCACTGATCACGGTGCCGCTGCGGGCGCGCGGGGTGGTCCTCGGCATGGTCAACTTCTGGCGTGGCACGGGCTCTCCCCGGTTCGAGGAGGAGGACGTCGCCGTGGCCGAGGAGCTGGCGGCACGGGCCGCCGTGGCGATCGACAACGCGCGCCGGTACTCCCGCGAGCACGCGCTGGCCATGACGCTGCAACGGAACCTGCTGCCGCTGGGTCTGCCGGAGCAGGACGCGCTGGAGATCGCCTCGCGCTATCTGCCGGCGCAGTCCGGCGTGGGCGGCGACTGGTTCGACGTCATCCCGCTGCCCGGTTTCCGGGTGGCGCTGGTCGTCGGTGACATCGTGGGGCACGGGCTGCAGGCCGCGGTGACCATGGGGCGGCTGCGCACGGCCGTGCTGAACTTCTCCTCGCTGGACCTGGCCCCGGACGAACTGCTCGGACACCTCGACGAGATGGTGACCCGGCTGGACACCCAGGGCGGCCTCACCGACGACGACCGGGTACCGCTCACCGGGGCCACCTGCCTGTACGCCATCTACGATCCGGTCGGCGGGCGCTGCACCCTCTCACGCGCCGGGCACCTCGCACCGGCCGTGGTGGACCCGCAGGGCAGGGTGACCTTCCCCGACCTTCCCCTGTCGCCGCCCCTGGGGGTCGGCGGGCACCCCTTCGAGGCCGGGGAGCTGGACCTGCCCGAGGGCAGCCGGCTCGTGCTGTTCACCGACGGCCTGATCGAGAACCGCGGACGGGACATCGACGAGGGCCTGGACATGCTCTCCGCGGCCATCGCGCACGCGGACCGGACACCGGAGGAGACCTGCCGCGCCCTGGTGGACACGATGCTGCCCGGCCACCCCAGCGACGACGTGGCACTGCTGGTCGCCCGCACCCGGCTGCTCGCCCCCTCGTCCGTCGCGGCCTGGGACGTCCCGTTCGACGCCGAGGCCGTGCCCCGGGTCCGCAGGGAGGTGAGCCGCCGGCTCGCCGACTGGGGCCTGGAGGGGGTGGCCTTCGCCACGGAACTGATCCTGAGCGAACTGCTCACCAACGCGATCCGCTACGGCGCGCCGCCCGTGCGGGTCAGGCTGCTGCTGGGCCGCACCCTGGTCTGCGAGGTGTCGGACGGCAGCAACACCTCGCCTCGCCTGCGGCGCGCGGCCAGCACCGACGAGGGAGGCCGCGGACTGTTCCTCGTCTCGCAGTTCGCGGACATCTGGGGCACCCGCTACGCCCCCCGGGGCAAGGTCATCTGGGCCGAGCAGAACCTGGACAGCGTCTCGGAACCGGACCCGTCGGCCCTGTTCGACGTCATGGGCCTGTAATCCGCGGCGGGCCGACGGGCACGTCAGCCACGTCGACGCGACACCGGTGGGATGCGAGTTTCGGGAGCGCTCCAAAAAACGCGGACTCCCGCGCGCCCTCCCTTCCGACCTGCGGCTTCGAAACCCCTTCGATACTCGTCCCGCCGCCAGTCTTGTCAGGGACATGGACTGTCCCTACAGTCCCTGGCCAACGGAGGGAATGGGAGCGCTCCCATTCCTGCGCCTGTGGGAGCGCTCCCGCACTCCCCCCACCGTCATGTGAGAGGACCCGCATGCGACCGTCCAAGCACCATGTCCGTGGAACGCGCGGCCTGTTGGGCGCGCTGCTCACCGTACTCGCCGCCGTGGCCGCGCTGCTCGGCGTCGCGCCGGCGGCCCAGGCCGACACCACGATCTGCGAACAGTACGGGTCGACGACGATCCAGGGCCGCTACGTCGTCCAGAACAACCGCTGGGGCACCGGCGAGGCCCAGTGCATCAGCGCCACCGACTCGGGATTCCGCGTCACCCGGGCCGACGGCTCGGTGCCGACGAACGGCGCCCCGAAGTCCTACCCGTCCGTCTACAACGGCTGCCACTACACCAACTGCTCGCCCGGAACCAGGCTTCCGGCCCGGCTCGGCACCATCTCCAGCGCGCCGACCGGCATCTCGTACACCTATGTGAGCAACGCGGTGTACGACGCCGCGTACGACATCTGGCTCGACCCCACGCCCCGCACCGACGGCGTCAACCGGACCGAGATCATGATCTGGTTCAACAAGGTGGGCCCCGTCCAGCCCGTGGGCTCGCAGGTCGGCACCGCCACCGTCGCCGGGCGCACGTGGCAGGTGTGGTCCGGCAACAACGGCTCCAACGACGTCCTGTCCTTCGTCGCGCCGTCGGCGATCAACAGCTGGAGCTTCGACGTCATGGACTTCGTCCGGCAGGCCGTCTCCCGGGGTCTGGCGCAGGACAGCTGGTACCTGACCAGCGTGCAGGCCGGGTTCGAGCCCTGGCAGAACGGCGCGGGTCTCGCCGTGACCTCGTTCTCCTCCACGGTCGAGACCGGCGGCGGCTCCGGGGGCTCGACGGCCTGCAAGGTGGCGTACGCGACGAACGTCTGGCAGGGCGGTTTCAGCGCCGACGTCACCGTCACCAACACCGGCGCCTCCCCCGTCAACGGCTGGAAGCTGGCTTTCACGCTGCCTGCGGGGCAGCAGATCAGCAGCGCCTGGGGCGCCGGCGTGACGCCGTCCTCCGGGGCGGTCACGGCGGGCAATCTCGCCTACAACGCGCAGATCGCGCCCGGCGGCCAGGTGTCCTTCGGCTTCCAGGGCAGCTACGGCGGCACCTTCGCCAAGCCGGCCGGTTTCAGCCTGAACGGCAGCGCCTGCACCACCGCGTGACCCACCCGCTCCGGGACCCGCTCGTCCCGCCCGCCGATCGGGCGGGTCCCGGCTCCACACCAGCCCCACCCCGCTCCCGGACCGCTTCCGGAAAGGCCCACCCGCATGAGCCTCCTGCTCGCCCGCCGCCGCCCGGTGACGGCCCTGACCGTGTGCGCCGCGGCCCTTGCGCTCACCGCGCCGGCCGCCGCCGCACCGGAGCCCGTGGCCGCCCCGGCCGCGCTCCTCCCCTACCAGGACGCGTCCTTACCCGTGCGGGACCGGGTCACCGACCTGCTGTCCCGCATGACCCTGGACGACAAGCTCGGCCAGATGACGCAGATCGAGAAGGACGCCCTCGTCCCGCAGTCCGACCTCGCCGCCTACCGCATCGGATCCGTGCTGTCCGGCGGCGACTCGACCGTCAGTCCCAACAACGCCCAGACCTGGGCCGACACCTACGACTCCCTGCAGCGCACCGCCCTGACCACCCCGCTCGGCATCCCGATGATCTACGGCATCGACGCCGTGCACGGCCACAACGCGGTGCGCGGAGCCACCCTGTTCCCGCACAACATCGCTCTCGGCGCCACCCGTGACCCCGCGCTCGTCCAGCGGATCGGGCGGGCGGTGGCCGAGGAGGTGTCGGGCACCGGCATCGACTGGGACTTCGCGCCGTGCCTGTGCGTGGCCCGCGACGACCGGTGGGGCCGTACCTACGAGTCGTACGGCGAGACACCCGAACTGCCCTCCGCCCTCACGACGTTCATCACCGGGCTGCAGGGCGACACGCTGGGCTCCGGGCCGGCGTCCGTGCTCGCCACCGCCAAGCACTACCTCGGCGACGGCGGCACCGCAGGCGGTGTCGACCAGGGGGACACCAAGGTGTCCGAGGCAGAGCTGCGCGCCGTTCACCTGCCCCCGTTCAAGGAGGCGGTGCGGCGCGGTGTGGGCGCGGTGATGCTGTCGTACAGCAGCTGGAACGGTGTGCGGTCCCACGCCCACAAGTACCTGGTGACCGACGTGCTGAAGGGCGAGCTCGGCTTCACCGGGTTCGTGGTGTCCGACTGGGCGGCGGTCGACCAGCTCGACGGGCAGACCGGATTCACCGGTGCGGAGATCAGCACGGCGGTCAACGCGGGCGTCGACATGGTGATGGTGCCGCACGACTACAAGAGGTTCCTCACCCTGTTGCGCGGCGAGGTCGGCGCCGGCCGCATCGCCGCGTCCCGGATCGAGGACGCCAACCGGCGCATCCTCACCAAGAAGTTCCAACTGGGCCTCTTCGAGCGGCCGCTGGCCGACCGCTCGTACACCGCCACGGTCGGTTCGGCCGCGCACCGGGAGCTGGCCCGGCAGGCGGTACGCGCCTCACAGGTGCTGCTGAAGAACGACGGCGGCGTGCTGCCCCTGCCGAAGTCGGCCAAGCTGTTCGTCGCCGGCAAGTCCGCCGACGACATCGGCAACCAGAGCGGCGGCTGGACCGTCGGCTGGCAGGGCCGCAGCGGCCCCGTCACCGACGGCTCCACGATCCTGCAGGGCATCCGGGCCGCCGTCACCGACCCGTCCCGGGTCACCTACGACCGCTACGGCAATGGCATCGACTCCGGTTACCGTGCCGCCGTCGCCGTGGTCGGCGAGACCCCGTACGCCGAGGGCCGGGGCGACCGGCCGGGCGGGCTCCAGCTGGACCAGGAGGACCTGGGGACCCTCGCCCGGCTGAAGGCGAGCGGGGCGCCGGTCGTCGTGGTCCTCGTCTCCGGCCGCCCACTGGACGTCTCCGCCCAGCTGCCCGACTGGAAGGCGCTGCTGGCCGCCTGGCTGCCCGGAACGGAGGGCGCCGGCGTCTCCGACGTCCTGTTCGGCGACCACGCCCCCACCGGCAGGCTGCCGGTGAGCTGGCCGAGGACATCCGCCCAGGAACCCGTCAACAACGGCGACGGCAAGGACCCGCTCTTCCCGTACGGGTACGGACTCACCTACTCCGGTACCGGTCCCGCACCGGCGCCCGGGGCGTGCACCGCACGGTTTCGCACCACCTCGTCCTGGCAGGGCGGTTACCAGGCCGAGGTCACCGTCGAGAACACCGGTTCCGACGGGCTGACGGGCTGGTCGGTGCAGTGGGACTTGGGCGGCTCCCGCGTCACCAGTCTCTGGAACGGCTCGCTGAGCACGGCCGACGGCCGGGCCACGGTCCGCAATGCCGCCTTCAACGGCTCTCTGGCGCCGGGTGCCACCGCCGCGTTCGGCTTCACCGCGGACGGCACCGCCGGCACACCCGCCCCGCACTGCGCCGGCAGCTGAGCGCGCCGGCCCCGACCGCACGGCTCCCGCTGACCCCGCACGCACGAGGAGGACACATGACACACCCCATCCGCCGAGCGCCCGTGGCCCGGCCGGGCCGGCGACGGCGCCGGGCAGCCCCGCTGGGCGCGGCGCTCGCCGCCCTGACACTGGGCCTGTCAGGGCAGCTCACCGCGCACCCCGCGGCCGCCGCGGAGAGCCACGTCGACAACCCGTTCGCCGGCGCCTCGTTCTACGTCAACCCCGACTACACCGACCGCGTCCGCACCTCGGTGGCCCAGACCTCGGACCCCGGGCTCAGGGCGAAGATGCGGAAGGTCGGCCGCTATCCCACCGCCGTGTGGCTGGACCGGATCGCCGCCATCGGCGGCGGGGGCAAGGACGCCGGCCGCAAGAGCCTCGCCGACCACCTCGACCTGGCCCTCGGCCAGAAACGGCGCGGACAGCCGATCACCGCCACCTTCGTGGTGTACGACCTGCCCGGCCGGGACTGCTCGGCCCTCGCCTCCAGCGGTGAACTCCCGCTCACGCAGGCCGGTCTCGACCGCTACGAGCACGAGTACGTCGACGCCATCGCGAACGTCTTCAAGAAGCGGAAGTACCGCGACATCCGCATCACGACGGTGATCGAGCCGGACAGCCTGCCCAACCTGGCGACGAACACCTCCGACCCGGAGTGCGCCCAGGCCAAGAGCAGCGGGATCTACGTCAAGGGCATCCAGTACGCCCTGGACAAGCTGCACGCGCTCCCCAACGTGTACACCTACCTGGACTTCGCGCAGTCCGGCTGGCTCGGCTGGGACGGCAACCTGACCCAGAGCGTGCAGCTCTACACGGACGTCGCCCAGGGCACCGCCGCCGGGCTGTCCAGCGTCGACGGGCTGGTCACCAACGTCTCCAACTACATTCCACTGGAGGAGCCCTTCCTGACCGACCCGGACAGGACCGTCGGCGGGAACGTGGTCAAGTCCGCGAAGTTCTACGAGTGGAACGCCAATTTCGACGAGTCGGACTTCACCAGGAACGTCCACCGGGCGCTCGTCGCGGCCGGCTGGCCCGCGTCGACCGGCATGGTCGTCGACACCTCCCGCAACGGGTGGGGCGGCCCCGCACGTCCCACGGCGGAGAGCACCAGCACCGCCCTCGACACCTACGTCACCGAGTCCCGCATCGACCGCCGCGCCCACCGGGGGCTGTGGTGCAACGTCAGCGGCGCCGGGCTGGGGCGCCCCCCGCAGGCCGCGCCGCCCGGCTATCCCGACTCCCACCTCGACGCGTTCCTGTGGGTGAAGCCGCCGGGCGAGTCGGACGGCGCGAGCGCCGACATCCCCAACGACGAGGGCAAACGCCTGGACCCCATGTGCGACCCGTCGTACACGGCGCCGGGCGCGGGCGGCAACAAGACCGGCGCGCTGCCCGGCGCCCCGCTGGCCGGGCACTGGTTCCCCGAGCAGTTCGCGATGCTCGTGAAGAACGCCGACCCGGCCGTGCCCCCGGGCCGCGGCACCGGTCACTGACACGACGTACGCCGACGCCCCGGCGGACCAGCCCGCCTCGGTACGGCGCCCGCCTGATGCGAACCGAAAGGAGCAGAACGTGGCTCGACGCAACAGACTGATGTCGGCGGCAGCGGCCCTGTCGACGCTGCTCGCGGCGCTCGCCCTGACCCTGCTGGGACAGAGCAGCGCCCAGGCGCACGGGGTGGCCATGCTGCCCGGATCCCGCACCTACCTGTGCTATCTGGACGCGCGTACGACGACCGGCGGGCTCGACCCGACCAACCCGGCGTGCCGGGACGCGCTGGCCGAGAGCGGAGCGACGGCGCTGTACAACTGGTTCGCCGTGCTCGACTCCCGCGCCGGCGGCCGGGGCGCCGGTTACGTCCCGGACGGCACCCTGTGCAGCGCGGGCGACCGGTCCCCGTACGACTTCCGCGCCTACAACGCGGCGCGCTCGGACTGGCCGCGGACCCATCTGACCAGCGGGGCGACCATCCAGGCCCAGTACAGCAACTGGGCGGCGCACCCGGGTGACTTCCGGGTCTACGTCACCAAGCAGGGCTGGTCACCGTCCTCCGCCCTGCGCTGGACCGACCTGGACCTGATCCAGACGGTCACCAATCCGCCGCAGCAGGGCTCGCCGGGCACCGACGGCGGCCACTACTACTGGGACCTGAAGCTCCCCTCCGGGCGGTCCGGTGACGCCCTGCTCTTCATCCAGTGGGTCCGCTCGGACAGCCAGGAGAACTTCTTCTCCTGCTCCGACATCGTCTTCGACGGCGGTCACGGCGAGGTCACGGGCATCCGCGGCTCCGGCAGCACACCGACGCCCACCCCCACGCCCACGCCGTCGGATCCGCACACCGGGTCCTGCATGGCCACCTATTCCGTGGTGAACTCCTGGAACGGCGGCTTCCAGGCCTCCGTCGAGGTCATGAACCACGGCACGGCACCGCTCGACGGCTGGGCCGTGGCCTGGCGGCCCGGGGCGGGCACCAGGATCAGCAGCCTGTGGAACGGCACGCAGTCGACCGCCGCCGACGGCACGGTCACGGTCCGCAACGTGGACCACAACCGGGTCGTACCGGCCGACGGCAGCGTCACCTTCGGCTTCACCGCCACCTCGACCGGCAACAACGTCCCCGCCGGTCCGATCGGCTGCGTCCCGGCGCAGGGCACCTCCTGACGCACCCCGGCCGCACCGCCTCCCCGGCCCGTTCCGGGGAGGCGGTGCGGGTGCCCTGGGAATCAGGCCGGGGCCGGCGGAAGCAAGGTGGGGCGCTTGGGGCCGCGGCCGTCGCCGGAGGAGTGGCCGCGCAGGCGGCGTAGCAGCCAGGGGCCCAGGAAGCTGCCGGCCCAGCGGAGTTCGGCGGCGACGGTTCCCCGTGCGGAGGGTCCGGCCGGCAGGGGTCGGGTCCAGCTGTCGTCGCTGTCGGGCAGGCCGAGCGCGTGGGCGACGGCGGCCGCGATGCGGGCGTGGCCGAGCGGGCTCGCGTGCAGCCGGTCGGCGCTCCACAGCCGCGGATCGGTCACCACCGGGTGCCCGGCCGTCTCCGCCACCACCACGCCGTGACGTCCGGCGGCCTCCCTGATGCGCTCATTGAGTGCACGGACCCGGGGGCCGATCGGGCGGGCCAGCGGCGTGATGCGGCCGACGTCGGGGAACGTGAGCGTCGCCACGGTGGCGCCCTGGGCGGTGAGGGCGGCGAACATCGCCTCCAGGTGGCCGGCCACCTCGTCGAGGTCGAAGCCGGGGCGCAGCACGTCGTTGACGCCGGCCACCACGGTGGCGAGGTCGGGCCGCAGGGCGAGAGCCGGGGCGAGCTGCTCGGTACGGACCTGACCGGCCCGGCGGCCGCGCACCGCGAGGTTGGCGTAGCGCAGGCCGGGACTGTGCCGGGCCAGCTGCTCGGCGAGCCGGTCGGCCCAGCCGCGCAGCCCGTGCACATCGTCGCCGTCCCCGAGCCCCTCGGTCTGGCTGTCGCCCAGGGCGACGTAACGCAGATAGGCACTGCTCGGCACCGGCCCACCCCCTGGATAGAGAACTATGCACTTAGGTGCATTATTGAGTAATCACCGTAGCTTCCGTCCTCCATCCCGCACAACCTTCGGACGAGCCGCCACTCCCGCGAGCCGTCCTCGGCCGCGGCAACCTCCGGAGCAGCGGCCGGCACCGGGGGATCGTCCCCGTATCCCGACAGTCTCGAACACGGACCCCGACAAGATCCTTGACGAGGCGTCAGCGGCGTTCCTACCCTCGCAGCGGCATGGGAGCGTTCCCACACCCTCCTCCCCCCACTCCCCGGAGGTCAGCGTGTCCGGATCGCGCATCGCCGTACGGCCCGCCGGGAGGACGGTCGGTGGCGCCGCCGCGGCCGCCGTGCTGGCGCTGTCCGCGCTCACCGGGTTACCGCAGACCGCGGACGCCGCCACCGCCCGGCAGGTGGAGAGACTCGGCCGGAGCAGGGCCGGGACACCGCGGACACCGGGGACACCGGGGACACCGGGGGCGGCTCCCTGTACGAGCCGGCGCGTACCGCCGCCCGCTTCGTCCCCGACCCGTTCAGCGCGACACCGGGGGCGGGCATGTACCGAGGCCGCGTTGGCCGACCATCCGGCGGTGTCCGCCGCCGTGGACGTGGTCCGCGGGGACCGGCCGGGCGACAGGCGGCTCGTGGGCTACGCCGCGCGGGCCGCGCACGCCGGCGGTGCTCCGGCCGACCCGGCGGGGCTTCGCTCCTTCGTCCGGGACCGGCTGCCCGCCTACATGGTGCCCTCCGCCGTCGTCGTTCTGGACGAGCTGCCCCTGACCGCCAACGGCAAGGCGGACCGGGCCGCGCACCCCGATGGAGGCGCAGAGCGCCGCCGTCCGCGCCGAGTTGCTCGACCGGGACGACATCGGCGTGCACAACGACTTCTTCGCCCTCGGCGGCCACTCCCTGCTGGCCACGCAACCCGTGAGCGGGTGCGGACGGAGTTCGCGGTGGACGTCTCGCTGCGCGGGTTCTCCGAGTCTCCGACCGTCGCCGAGCTGGCGGAGCAGATCCTCACCCCGCAGGCCGCCGCCCTGGACGAGTCGGAACTCGACTCCCTGCCGGCCGAACTGACCGACGAGTGACCCGCACTGCCCCGACTAGCACCGCCCAGGAGAAAAGCATGCTGGTACGCGCCCTTTCCGCGAGCGAAGCGGCACGTGCTCTCGACTGCACCGTGAGCGAACCGATCGACTGGGTCGGCCCCGACCAGCTCGAAGACGGGCTAAAGAGCGGCCACTACCGGCCGGAGTGGACCTGGATCGCGGAGGACGGCGGGAAGCTCCTCGCCCGCGCGGTGTGGTGGGGGCTGCCGGACGGCACCCACCCCCTGGCGCTGGACTGCCTGTACGTGCACGAGTCGGTCGGGGACCGCCAGGCGCTCGCCGCCCACCTGATCGCCTCGGCACACGAGCGGTTCCGCGCCCAGGGCATGACCCGGCTGCCGGAGTTCCACCTCTTCTCCCGCACCGACGGGCCCCCGGCGGAGACGTCGGCCGCGCTCGACTGGCGGATCGGGGCCGCCGCCGCGGCCGGCCTGACGGACGTCCTGCGCAGGCTGCGTTACGAGTGGACGGCCGACGGCAAGCCGCCCGCGGCCCCCGAACGGCTGGTGTTCCGCCCGGAACCCGACGACGAGGTGTTCCTCGCCGCCTTCCGGGAGGTGGCCGAGCAAAGCCTCGACACCACGACCCGGCGCGCGGTCGCACGGCACGGCGTGGCCAAGGCGGCCCGGGACGACCTGGAGGGTTACCGGGACATGCCCGGCGACCGGGCCTGGTGGCGGCTGGCCCACACCCCGGACGGAACACTCGCCGGCCTGCTCGTCCCGTCCCGCAACGACCAGAGCTTCGTGGTCGGTTACCTCGGTGTGGTCCCTTCCCTGCGTGGCCGGGGGTACGTGGACGAGCTGCTGGCGCAGACCACCCGCATCCTGCTGGACGCGGGCGCCCGCCGGATCACGGCGGACACCGACCTGGTGAACCGTCCCATGGCGGCCGCGTTCGACCGTGCCGGCTACCGCAACTTCGCCTCCCGGACCGTGCTCGCCGCTCCCGCCGACAGCTGAACGGCCGCCGCACCCGCACCCGGCCGGCCCCACCCTTACGTGGAGACCTCTGATGCCGATCCCCCATGCCGGTCCTCGCCTCGGACCCACGGTGGCCGACCCGGCCGACGACGGATTCGTCCACCGGTGCGTCCTCACCGACACCGAGGCCGAACAGGCCCTCGACCTGGCGCCGCGGCGGCACGGACACCCCGTACGACCGGATCCGGGATGACTTCCGGGAGTTCATGCTGCTCACCGCGTACGCCGCCACCCTGGCCCGCTTCAGCGGTCAGCAGGACTTTGTCCTCACCCTCCCGGTGGCCGACTGCTCCCGCGAGGAACTCAGCAGGACCGTCGGCCTGTTCGTGAACATGAACACGCTGCCCGTCCGCGTGGACGCGTCCGGGAACCCCACCCTGCCTCCCCTCGGTCGCGCTGCCGCCTGGAGCTAGGCGGAGCGGTCGGGTGGTCGTGCGATCCGGGTCAGGTCGGTCATGAGGGAGTTCAGCCAGGCCACGGTCGCGTAGTAGCGCCGCGGGGCGCCGGGCGGCTCGGTGCCGAACCCGGCGGGGGCCGGGTCGATGAGCGGTGTCGTCGCGGCCGGGGTGTCGTCTGCCGGGTCCAGTGCCGCCGAGACCAGCAGCATCCGTCCCGCCACCCGCTCCCCCAGTACGCCGGCCGACCCGGCGGCCGCCGGGCCGAGCGGGGTGCGCGGCGGCTCCAGCAGCCGGGCCGACCCCCACAGGGTGTGATGCCCGGCGATCAGTGTGGCCTGCCAGTCGACCGCGGGTGGCTGCGGCCCGCGCCCCTTGCCGCCGAAGGGCGTCGGTTCGCTCTGCAGCTGGGCGTACGCGGACTCGGCGAGGACGACGGCCCGCTCCAGCGAGCGGTGCCCCGGCACGCCCGACGGCACGGAAGCCGCCGCGCCGTCCGCCACCGAGGCGCTGGTGGCCACCACGATCTCCGCCGCCCTGCGCAGGAGGTCCGCCGCCGCGTGGCGCAGCTCCTCGTGGGCGCCCCGGGGCCAGGCCAGCACACCGAAGACGGCGCCGATCGCACTGCCGACCAGCACGTCCAGCATCCTGACCTCCGCCAGCCGCCACGTCGGCTGCGCCAGCTGCGCGAAGACCAGCGCGACGAGCACGGTGAACAGTCCCTGCGCCCACCCCACGCCCCGGACCGGGCCCACCATGAAGGCGCCCAGCATCCACACCGGCAGCAGGACGGCGTACACGGCGGTGTCGGACCCCACCAGGATGAGGACGCCGGCGCTGACCAGCGCCCCGGCCAGGGTGCCCGCGAGCGCCAGACGGATGGTGCTCCACGTCTCGCCCAGGGTGGTCCGGGTGAGGGTGAGCGTCGCCAGCATCGCCCAGAAGCCGTGCGGCAGCGTGTCCACCCCGGCCACGAGCCGGACGGCCGTCAGTGCCAGCGCCATGCGCACCGCGTTCTGGAAGAACACCGACCGGCGTCCGGCGTGGCCGCGGGCCCGGTGCCACCACAGCAGCGGGGTCCGGATCGTGGCGTACCAGAAGCGGTCGGGCGGCAGCTCCACCGTGGTGTGCCGGCCGCGCACCGCCAGATCGGCCGCCGCGCCCATCGCCAGCGCCGCGTCGGCGGCCTCCAGCACGGCGGCGTGGCAGCGCAGCACGGCGGGCGGAATACAGCCCCCGGCGGAAGGCGGCCCGGCGGAGACGGCGGACAGCCGGGCGCGGGCCGCGACCAGCTCCTGCTGCCCGGCCGCGGGGGACGCCTCCGCCCGCAGACAGGCCGCGGTCGCCCCGGCCAGTCGCGCCACGCTCCGCAGTACGGCGGTCACGTCGGGCGCCGTGTCGTTCCCCCGTACGGCGGGCAGCTGCACGAGCCTGCCGAGCAGGGTGCGGACGGCCAGACCGGTGTGCGTGAGGGCGCGGTCCCGCACCCCGGGCCCCGCCGGCCGCTCCGCCTCCGGCACGTTGAGCGGCCGCAGCGCCTGACTCGCCTCCTGCGCCGCCCGGAGGTCCGCGTCGGTCAGGGCGGCGGGGGCCGTGGCGAGCCGCGCCGCCCACCGCTCGGCGACCAGCGCCGCGCGGGCGGCCCGCTCGCGGTAGGGCACGGGAGCCGGCTCGCGGAAGAGCAGCGCCTCGGCCGCGACGAACAGGGCCGCACCCGTGGTCGTTCCGATCAGCCGGTCGCCGAGCGAGCCGGGATCGTACGGCGGGAAGGACGGCAGGATGTAGAGGAGTTGCAGGCCCGGCGCCGCCCCCGCCGGGCGCGGTCCGCCGACGGCGGAGAAGGCCAGCGCGAAGCCGATCACCAGCATGCCGGCGACCGCGCTCCACGTCCGCACCGACAGCCAGGTGCCGACGGCCACCAGCATCCAGCACACCGGCACCAGGCGCGCCATGAACGCCGCGCGCTGCCGGCCGGTACCGGGGATCCTGGACAGTCCGCCCAGGGCCACCACGGTGAACAGCGCGTACGTGGCCGCGACGGGGCGGTCGAGACCGTAGCGGAAGAGGTAGAAGCCGGCCGCCGCGACCAGGGTCACGCGCAGCGCACGGCGGCCAGAGACGGCGTAGGCCGCCGGCAGCCGGGCACCTCGCAGACCCCACATCCCTACAGAATCGCCCATCTGCGCAGGTCCGGCACCTCGCCGAAAACAACAAGGGCAAGGAGTCAGCACTCCTCGCCACTCTCAACTTATAGCGCACGGGGGGGCTTGCGGCAAGGCCCCGGTCATCCCGCAGAATTGCCGGCCTAGGTCAGGAAGCTGCCGGAAACGGGGATTCACCACATGCATGCACATATGTCGGCGTACGGTCCGCGCGGAGACGCCGAAGCGCCCGACCGCCGGAACCGAGCGATGACACACCCCCCGACCACCAGCGCTTTCGACCTTCCCGAGCGGCTCGCCGCGAAGGCCGACCCGACGCTGATCGCCGACGACGAGAGGCATTTCGCGGCCATCGCGGAGTGCCTCGAACAGTCGATCGCCGAGCTGACCGAGCGGCTCGACGCCGAGCGCAGGGCGCCCGGCGGCATGGGCCGGCAGGCGATGGACCGGGACGCGGAGATCCACCGGCTGACCGGCCGCCTGCGCACGCTGCGCCGCTTCGGTCTGGACCTCTGCCTCGGGCGCATGGTCGGCGCGGACAGTCCCGAGCCCGTGTACGTCGGACGGCTCGGCCTCACGGACAGCGCGGGCCGCCGGCTGCTGGTGGACTGGCGCTCGCCCGCCGCCGAGCCGTTCTTCGGGGCCACCCACGCCAACCCGATGGGGCTGGTCAGCCGCCGCAGGTACCGCTGGACCGACGGCCGGATCAGCGACTACTGGGACGAGGTGTTCACCTCGGACGGGCTGGTCGGCCATGCCGCGCTGGACGACCAGTCCGCCTTCATCGCCAGCCTCGGCGGCAACCGCTCGCCGCGGATGCGGGACGTGCTCGGCACCATCCAGGCCGACCAGGACGCCATCATCCGGGCCGGGTCCCGCGGCGCCCTCGTCGTCGACGGCGGCCCGGGTACGGGAAAGACGGTCGTCGCCCTGCACCGCTCCGCCTACCTCCTGCACGCCGACCCCCGGCTCGGTCACCGCCGGGGCGGCGTCCTGTTCGTCGGCCCGCACCGGCCGTACCTGTCCTACGTCTCCGACGTCCTGCCCAGCCTCGGGGAGGAGGGCGTGCAGACCTGCACCCTGCGGGACCTCGTCACCGAGGGCGCCGGCGCGGCCGTCGAGACCGATCCCGAGGTGGCCCGCCTGAAGTCGTCCGCGGACATGGTGAAGGCGGTCGAGAAGGCCGTCAGGTTCTATGAGGAGCCGCCCACCGAGGGGATGACGGTCACCACCCACTGGTCCGACATCCGGCTCGGCCCCGACGACTGGGCCGTGGCCTTCGAAGCGGCCGAACCCGGCACTCCGCACAACGAGGCACGCCACCAGGTCTGGGAGGAGCTGCTGACGATCCTGGTGGACAAGCACGACGGCGACGCCCCGCCCGAGCTGCTGCGCCGGTCGCTGCGGCAGAACAGGGAACTGGTCACGGCGTTCCACCGTGCGTGGCCGCTGCTGGAGGCGGCCGACCTCGTCGGCGACCTGTGGACGGTACCCGCCTACCTGCGGATGTGCGCTCCCTGGCTGAGCCGCGACGAGGTCCGACTGCTCCAGCGCCCGGACGCCCAGGCCTGGACGGTGTCGGACCTGCCGATCCTGGACGCGGCACGCCAGCGGCTCGGCGACCCGGAGACGGCCCGGCGCAAGCGCCGGCACCAGGCCGTCCTGGCCGCCCAGCGCGAGCGGATGGCGCAGGTCGTCGACAACCTGGTCGCGGCCGTGGCCGACTCCGGCGCCGACGGCGACGACGGCGAGGGCCTGGTGAGGATGCTGCGCGGCGAGGACGCCCAGGTCAGCCTGGTCGACGAGAGCGAGCTGGCCACCGTGGACCCGGACCTGCTCGCCGGCCCGTTCGCGCACGTCGTCGTGGACGAGGCACAGGAACTGACCGACGCCGAGTGGCAGATGCTGCTGCTGCGGTGCCCGTCCCGCAGCTTCACGATCGTCGGGGACCGCGCCCAGGCCAGGCACGGTTTCACCGAGTCGTGGCAGGAACGGCTGGAACGGGTCGGGTTCGACCGGATCACCCTGGCCTCCCTGAGCATCAACTACCGGACGCCGCAGGAGATCATGACGGAGGCCGAGCCGGTCATCCGGGCGGTGCTCCCGGACGCCAACGTGCCGGCCTCCATCCGCAGCACCGGCATCCCCGTCGTCCACGGCCCGGTGTCCGACCTGCACCAGGTCCTCGACACCTGGCTCGCCGCGCACACCGACGGGATCGCCTGTGTCATCGGCGATCCCGCGTTCCGGTCGACCCCCCGCGTCCGCTCCCTGTCCCCCGAACTGGCGAAGGGCCTCGAATTCGACCTGGTCGTCCTCGTCGACCCGCAGGAGTTCGGGGACGGCGTCGAAGGTGCGGTGGACCGCTATGTCGCGATGACCCGGGCCACCCGGCAGCTCGTGGTCCTCACGAGCGCCTGAGACCGGCTCAGGTGGTGCAGGTCGGTACGCCGTCCAGCCAGGCCGGGCCCTGGATGTAGATGTTGGTGACCCAGGCACGGTAGTCGGGGAGGTAGGACCAGGTGTCGTTGGTGTAGCCCTCGGCGGTGACGAGTTCGGCGTGCTTCTGGCAGGCGACCCGGATCGTCGTGGGGCCGGGGAAGGCGTAGACGCGGGCGGCCCTCGTGGAGGGCTGGGCCTTGGTCCAGACGCCGGTGCCCCAGGTGCGGAAGACGGGGCCCTCGACGGTGCCGGTGTTGACGCGGACGGCACCGAAGTAGTCGCCGCCGAGGCGGACGTCACTGACCATCAGCTTGGTCCCGGACTGCCGGGCCTCCACCATCTTGCCGGCGCCGAGGTAGAGGGCGATGTGGTGCAGGTCGGCCGAGGTGCCGTAGGCGAGCAGGTCGCCGGGGAGGAGCGGGGTGAGGCCGTCGGCCGCGGTGAAGCGGGCGGCGGTGCGGTGGGTGTAGTACTGGGCGCTCGCGTCACCGTTGAGGAGGTCCGCGCCGGTGGCCTGGGCGTAGGCGTAGCGGACCAGGCCCGAGCAGTCGAAGCCGACGCGTTCGGGGTCGTGTTCGCTGGCCGGGTCGGTGGGGTCCACCTTGCCGTGGGTGGGGCCGGGCTGCGCGCCGTGGCCCCCGCCCCAGGTGTACCAGACGCCCGCCGCGACCTGGGCGCAGGCGGCGTCGACGGCCCGTTCGGCCGCGGCGGTCGCGCCCGGGGCGAGGACGCGGCAGCCGCTGTCCGCCGCCTGCGCCGGTCCGGAGTGCCGGTCGGCGGCGGTCGCCGACGAGGTGAGGAGGAGAGCTGTCAGCAGGGTGATGAGTGTGCCGATGGCGCCGGTTCGCCGCAGCATCCGGTACCCCCGTTTCGTGGTCTGGTCGTGAGAAGGTGTGCGGCCCCCAGCGTTCCCGGGGTGTGGTGGGCCGGTCGAGGAGGCAGCGCGGGCCTTCTTCGACGGGCAACGGGAAACGCTCGGGAAACCCCGTCCGAGCAGGGCGGTTGCTCAGGGCTGTGGGCACGCGGAGGCGCCGGGTGCGGGCTCGCCGGGGAGCAGGGCACGGCGCGTCGCCGGGTCCGTCTCCCGGTCCAGGCGGCAGATCTCCGCCAGCCGTGTCCCCGTGTCCAGGTTCCACAGCCGTACCGTGCCGTCGGTGCCGCTGCTGGCCACCGTCCGCCCGTCGGGTGCGAAGGCCACGCCCCACACGGCGTCGGTGTGCCCGGAGAGCGTGGCCCACAGCCGCCGTCCGGGCACGTCCCACAGCCGTACCGTACGGTCGTTGCCGCTGCTGGCGAGGAGCCGGCCGTCCGGTGAGAAGGCCAGGCCGCGTACCGAGCCGGTGTGGCCCGTCAGCGAGCCGAGGAGCCGGTGCCGGGCCACGTCCCACAGCCGTACGGTGCCGTCGTTGCCCGAACTGGCCAGCGTGCGGCCGTCGGGGCTGAAGGCGACACCGCGGACGGCGCCGGTGTGGCCGGTCAGCGTGACCGGCCGACGGCGGTTCCGCAGATCCCACAGCCGTACCGTCAGGTCGTCGCCGGCGGAGGCCAGGGTCTGCCCGTCGGGGCTGAAGGCGACGCCGTTGACGTAGTCGGTGTGGCCGGTGAGGACGGCGAGCGGACGACGGCCGGGGACGTCCCAGAGGCGTACGGTGCGGTCGGCGCCGGCGGAGGCGAGCGTGCGGCCGTCCGGCGCGAACGCCACGGCGAACACGGCGCCCTGATGGCCGTGCAGCACGGCGCGGGGTCGGCGGGCCGCCGGGTCCCAGAGCACCACCGTGCCGCCGGAGCCGGCCGAGGCCAGGGTGCGGCCGTCGGGGGCGAACGCCACGGTGGTGACGCTGCCGGTGCCGCCCGTCAGGGTCGTGGGTGCGCCGCGCCGCCGGGCCGGGTCCCACAGTCGTACGGTGTGGTCGGCGTCCGCGGTGGCCAGCAGCCGCCCGTCCGGGCGGTAGGCGACGGCGGAGACCGGGCTGAACGGGCGTGCGGCCAGGGTCCGGCCGCGCAGGTCCCACAGGACCACGGACTGGTCGAACCCGCCGGTGGCGAGCAGTGTGCCGGTGGTGTCGACCGCCACGGACATCACGTAGTCGGTGTGTCCGGCGAGGGTGGTGACGACCCGTCCGCTGCGGACGTCCCACAGTCTGGTCGTGCCGTCCCCGCTCGCGCTGACGACGGTGGTGCCGTCGGGGGTGTAGGCGACGGCGTTGACGTCGTCGCTGTGCCCGGTGAGCGTCGCCGTCAGGCGGCGGCCGTCGACGTCCCACAGCCGGACCGTCCGGTCCACTCCCCCGCTGGCCAGGCCGCGGCCGTCGGGGGCGAAGGCCAGGCCGAGCACCCCGTCGGTGTGGCCGCGCAGGACGGCCCGTTGCCTGGCCCGGCCGGCATCCCACAGCCGTACGGTCCGGTCCGTGCCGGCCGAGGCCAGCGTGCGGCCGTCCGGGGCGAAGGCGAGCGCGTCGACCTCGCCGGAGTGGCCGGTGAGGCGGGCCGTCCGCCGGGGGGTGCCGGCCGTGTCCCAGAGCTGGACGGCTCCGTCGTCGGCGGCGACGGCGAGGGTGCGGCCGCGCGGGGCGAAGGCGACCACGCGGGCCGCGCGGGTGCCCGAAAGCAGGGTGGCGGGAGTGGAGCGGGCCGGGGACCAGAGCCGTACCGGTCCGTCGGTCGCCGTGACCGCGAGGGTACGGCCGTCCGGGCTGAAGGCGAGGGAGCGGATCCGGCCGGGGACGGTGAGCGTCGCGGTCGTCCGGTGGTCGGTCAGGCGCCACAGCCGGACCGTGCCGTCGGAGCTGCCGGTGGCCAGCAGCCGGCCGCCCGGCGCGAAGGCCACCGTGTTGACCGGTCCGCGGTGGCCGCCGAGCCGGGCCGTGAAGGGCTCGGCCTGGGTGCTCAGCAGGGCTCCGCGGGTCGTGGCGGTGGGTTCGGTGCGGTAGGCCTCGGCGGCGAGCAGCATGGACGCCTCGGGGCGGCCGCCGGCCAGCAGGGTGGACCGGACGGCGAGCGCCTGGGAGCGGGCGAGGCGTTCCTGGGCGAGTGCGTCGGCGCGCTGCCGGTGGGCGATGCCGCCGGCGGCCAGGGCGCAGCCGAGCAGCACGACGAGGGTGGCCACCATCGCCTGCCGCAGCCGGGTCTGACGCCGTGTCCGGCGCTGCCCGGCCTCCTCCTCCGCCTGGCTGGCGCGCAGGAACGCCTCCTCGACGGGGCCCAGCGGGCCGAGGCCGTCGGTGTCCGCCGCCCAGGAACGTACGGTGTCCAGGCGTGTGCCGCGGTAGAGCGCCGACGGGTCGCGGCCCTCGCGTTCCCATGCGGCGGCCGCGTGGGCGAGTCGCTGGCGGACGAGCAGGCCGGCCCGGTCGGCGCTGATCCATTCCCGCAGCCGCGGCCAGCTGTGCAGCAGGGCCTCGTGCGTGATCTCCACGCTGTCGC
The DNA here is from genome assembly GCF_044750305.1 of Streptomyces sp. NPDC088810. Taxonomy (NCBI): domain Bacteria; kingdom Bacillati; phylum Actinomycetota; class Actinomycetes; order Kitasatosporales; family Streptomycetaceae; genus Streptomyces; species Streptomyces sp. NPDC088810. Next base: position 258,160 of record NZ_JBIVJQ010000012.1, on the reverse strand, counting down.
TGTCGACGGTGAGGAGCCGGGCGCGGACGAACACGTCGAGCGCGGTGTCGGCGCCCTCCGCGTCGGCCAGTTGCGTCATCAGGGCGGCACGGCCGACCCGGCGCCGGGTGGCGCCGGCCCCGTCGGAGACCTGCACCAGCCGGGACAGGATGCGCCGGATGGTCTGCTGTTCGGCGGGATACAGCTGGGCGAACGCGTCCTCGGCGGTGCGTGCCACGGCTCCCTGGATGCCGCCGGTGCTCTCGTACCCGGCGACGGTCAGCGTGCCCGCCTCGCGATGGCGCCAGGTGGCCAGCAGCGCGTGGGAGACCAGGGGCAGCGCCCCGGAGGGGACGCCGTGGGCGCCGGGTTCGCCGGTCAGTCCGGCGTCCCGCAGCAGCAACGGGACCAGGCCGGGGTCGAGGGTGACACCGGCGAGTTCGGCGGGACGGGTGATGGACTCGACCAGCTCCGCCGTGGTCATCGGGGGCAGGACGTAGAGGCCGTCGGTGAAGACGGGGGCGAGTTCGGGCAGGTCGAGACATCGGCCGGAGAAGTCGGCGCGCACGCCGAGGACGACCACGGCGGGATCGTGGTCGGGTGACGGCGGGGGCGCGGCGAGCGCGCACAGCACGCGGGCGAACGTGCGTCGTTCGGCGTCGTCGGCGCAGAGGGTGAACAGTTCCTCGAACTGGTCGACGAGCAGGACGAGCCGGGGCGGTGGTGGTGGCCGCCGCCCGGCAGGGGTCGCGTCCGCGCGGGTCCGGACGGCGGCCAGGAGGGCCTCGGGCCGCTCGCCCAGCCGGGTCGCGGTGAGGTCCAGGTCGCCGCCGAGCACCTTGGCGGTGCGTTCCAGCAGCTCGTCCACCGGGTGCGCGGTGGGCGTGAGGGTGACGACGGGCCAGCGGTCGGCCCCGGCCATCGGAAAGCCGCCGGGCCGCCGCAGGGCGGGCACCAGACCGGCGTTGAGCAGTGAGGACTTGCCCGCGCCCGAGGGGGCGACGAGCAGCAGCGGTCCCTTGCCGACTCTGCCGAAGACCCGCTCCACGAGGGCGGCCGTGGCCCGCTCCCGGCCGAAGAAGCGGCCGGCGTCCTGCGGGGTGAACGCCGACAGGCCCGGGTAGGGGCAGGCGGGGCCGGTGACATCGTTGCCGTCGGCTGGTTCCGCCCTGCGCTGCGGTACGACCAGACGCAGCAACTCGCCGTCGGCGCGCAGGATCTGGTCGCAGCGGCGGGCCACGTCGACGGTCGCGCGCTTCGCGCCGGTCTCGATCTTGCTGAGATACCCCTTGCTGTAGTGGGTCTGTCTGGCCAGGTCGGCCAGTGACAGACCGCGCTGCTGCCTCAGTCGTCGTAGCTGTGCGGGGAAGGACGGTGTGGTCGGCACCGTCCGCTCCCCGTCGTTGTCGGTCGGGTTGCCGGTGTCGGCTCCCTGTTGCGGCTCCCCCAAGGCGTCCCCCATGGCAAGCGTGCCCAGGCCGTGAGACGGCGGGAGCCCAGGTTACTGCCGGGGTGTGACAGGTGGCCCAGCCATGCGTGTGGAGTGGCCGAAAACAAGCTTCCGGAACCGCGGTCGCGGTTCCGGAAGCTTCCCCCGTGATGACCCCTCGGCCGGCCGTCGGTGGGGCGCGGCGGGCCGAGGGTCGTGGACCTGCGGGCCGTGCTGCCTACGGCCGGTTCAGGGTGATGGAGTTGATCGGCGTGAGGTCGGCGTACACGCCCGTCCCCTCGGCGATGGGCGTGCCGCAGCCGACGCCGTTGTAGCCCGTGCACAGGCTCGCCGTGGCGCCGCCGTACTGGTTGTTGAGGACCCAGTGCCGTCCGACCTGGTTGCTGAGGTTGTGCGGCCCGTAGCTGTAGAAGACCAGGCTCGGCGACTGGGCCGGGTTCTGGTTCTGCGGGTACACGCACACCGCCCCGTCGGGGCAGCCGGCCCACGGGTCGGCCGCCGGCTTGGCGTGGGCCGCGCCGCTCATGGCCAGTACCGCCGCCGTGGCGGTCGCGAACGCGGCGCCGGCACGCATCATCTTGCGCATGGTTCCCCCTTGCGGTTCTCCTGCCTCGTGGCAGGTCGTGCCTGGAGTTGACGACCATCACGTTCCCGCCGCGGCCGGCCGGAGTCGACGGGTTTCCCGTCGCCCGTCGCCTCCGCGCCCGGGAAACCGCGCCTGACCAGCGGGAGCGGGACAGGTGGGCAACCTGGGCTGTACGTCGCGGTCGGCGGGGATGCCGTCACGCCCGGAAGGCCGCGGTCGCGATGTCGGCGAAGGAGCGGATCAGCGGGTTCCTGTCGCCCTGCCGCCATGCCACCACCACACGGCTCGACGGCATGTCGGTCAGCGGCACCACGATGAGTCCCTCGCCCGGCTCGTGGTCCAGGAGGGTCATGCCGACCGTGCCGTTCCAGAGCACGGCCTGCCGGCATTCCGGCACGACCCGCACCACCGGGCCCTGGCGGGGCTCCCGCGAAGTGGGTCACCCCGAAGCAGAGCGCGGAGGCCAGTCGACGTCCTCGTGCCGGAGCACGCGGAGGATGCCTTCCAGCAGGTAGCAGCCGGCGTAGGGCAGCGAGATCTCGATGCCGTCATCGGCCGGGCGGTTACGGGTACAGCGGGCCACCACCGCGTCCGCGCGGGCGGAGTTCCTCGTCAGGCAGGTGTCCGACAGCGCGGTGAGCAGGCATGGGCGAAGACCCCTTCCGGCAGGGCGGGGACCGTGTGCCGGACCGACGGCAGAGGGAGGCGGCAGGCTGAGGGGATGCGTGAGAAGACTTCGCCGGCCGGCGGGGCGGTGCCGTGGCTGGTACGACCGTCCGCCCGGTCCTGGCACTGCGCACCGGCCCCCGCCGAGGTACGGAACTTCCACGCCTCCCTGCCCGGTTACACCCCGACCCCGCTGACTGAACTACCACCGCTCGCAGTGGAGTTGGGGGTGGGCCGGGTCTTCGTCAAGGACGAGTCGGCGCGTCTCGGCCTGCCGGCCTTCAAGGTGCTGGGCGCGTCATGGGCGGTGCACCTGGCGCTGGCGGCACGTACCCGCGGTCCGGTCACCCTGGTCTGCGCCACGGACGGCAACCACGGCCGCATCGTGGCCCGGCTGGCCCGGCTGCACGACCGGCGCGCACACGTCTTCGTCCCGCAGGACATCCATCCGGACACCGCGGCGGCCATCGCCGGCGAGGGCGCGGCGGTCACCCGGGTGCCGGGCCCGTACGAGGAGGCCGTGCGCCGGGCGGACGAGGCGGCCCGGGCGCCGGACGCGGTGCTGATCCAGGACACCGCGTGGGAGGGGTACGAGACCATCCCCGGCTGGATCGTCCAGGGCTACTCCACGCTCTGCGCCGAGACGGACGAGCAGGTGGCCGCCGCCGGAGCCGCCCCGCCGGGACTGGTGGCCGTTCCGGTGGGGGTCGGCTCGCTGGCGCAGGCCGTCGTCACCCACTACTGCAGCCGTACGACGACCCCGGGCCCGGCCCTGCTGTCGGTCGAACCGGAGTCCGCCGCCTGCCTCCTGGCCAGCCTCGCCCGAGACGCTCCGGTCGACGTCGGCACCGGCGAGACCACCATGGCCGGCCTGAACTGCGGGACACTGTCCAGCACCGCCTGGCCCGTGCTGCGTGCGGGGCTGGACGCCGCGGTCACCGTCACCGACACCGACAGTGCCCGTGCGTCCCGCGACCTCGCCGCGCTGGGCGTCTCCTCGGGCCCCTGCGGTGCCGCCGCACTCGCCGGTGTCCGCGCGCTCCTCACCGGCGACGGCGCCGGGGAACGCCGCGAGCGGCTGGGGCTGGGGCCCGACTCGGTGGCCGTCCTGCTGAGCACGGAGGGCACGGCCGCCAACCCGCACTCGCTCCCTTGACGCCGAACTGAGCGCGGCTCACCCTCGACAACGTGAGAGACAAGCCCGGTCGGGCGCTGTTAGTTTGCGGCTGTGGATCTCTTCTCTCGCTCGTGGGCGGCCTTGCTGACCGCGGTCGGCGCGCTCCCCGACGAGGACTTCGCGCGGCCGTCCGGCTGTGCGGGCTGGCTCGTCCGGGACCTGGTGTGCCATCTGGTCATCGATGCTCAGGACGTGCTGATCACCCTCGTGACGCCCACCGCGGCTGAGCCGACGCGCACTGCGGTGACATACTGGAACGTCACGGGCACCCCGCCGGCCGGTGACGACCCGCTGGACGCGCTGACCGTCCGGCTGGCCGCCGCGTACGAGGAGCCGCGGCTGCTGAAATTCCACCTGGACGACGTCGGTTCGGCCGCCGGCCGCGCGGCGGAGCTGGCCGATCCGGATCAGCGGGTGAGCACACAGGACATGGTGCTGACCGTGGGCGACTACCTTTCCGCGTACGTGCTGGAGTGGACCCTGCACCACTTGGACCTGATCGCGCACGTCCCGGGCGCGGCGCAACCGCCGGCCGAGGGCCTCGCCCGGTCCCGCGCGATGCTGGAGGAGATCGCCGGGGCGTCCTTCCCGGGGGCGTGGTCCGACCAGGACGCCCTGCGCATCGGCACGGGGCGCCGAGCCCCGACCGACACCGAACGGATCCAACTGGGCGCCTTGGCCTCGAAACTCCCGCTCGTCCTCGGGTGAGCGCGTTCGCCTTCGGGGCGGCCGGGCAGGTGCCGGGGGGCAGGCGATTTCTGAGTTCCTCCGTCATCCGGTCCGGCAGGCCGGGGAGAACGGTGTCAGGCCGGCGTGGGCGAGGGGAGTCGGGGGGGCGTAGCCGGTGCTCTGCGCGTCCGAGGTGTAGGCGCGGGTGGCGGGGGCGAGGCCGGTGTGCGCGTCGCCGAGGCGGGCCTGGGTCTCGTAGGAGCCGTCGCCCGAGTAGGTGTACGCCGCCAGATCGGGGGGGCGGTCGTGGTCGAAGTCGGCCACGGCGATGTCCTTCGTGACGCGCAGGTGGAGTCGGACGGTCCGGCGGCTGCGGCCGGTGCCGGAGAAGGGGCCCAGCCTCAACTCGGCCGCCGGGGCGGGATCGGGTCGTCGCCGCCCTGTTCCTCGCCCGCCACGACGACCAGATCGCTCCAGCCGTCCCGGTCGAAGTCCGCCACAGCGGCGCTCACATACTCCTGCCGGCTGCCCGGGCGGTCGGCCAACTCCCTTGCGGTGACGGTCATCTCGTGCGACGAGCCCATGGCGAAGGTGACGGTCAGCAGGGTGCCGTGGTGGGACGGGTCGGTGATCCGGTCCGGACGGCCGTCGTCGTTCACGTCGGCGATCAGGTCCCCGGACCCCGTCAGGCACGCGATGACGCCGGGCGGTCCGGTCGGGCGGGGCGGGGACTTTCCCGGGGAGTCCTCGGCGCCGGGTAGGAGCAGCAGGGCTGCCGCCGTCGAACAGGCGGTGCGGGTGAGGCGTCTCGGCCGGGAGCGGCCGTGGTGTGTGGTACGCGATCACCGCGGGCGGCGGGGGCGCGGAACAGCGCATCGACGCCGGCCCGCTGCCGGCGGACCGGTGGGTGCACGTGGCCGTCGCCTACGGGTCCGGCACCGCCGTGCTGTACGTCGACGGCCGCGAGACGGGCCGCAACACGGGCGTCACCGTGGAGCTTCGCAACTTCGGCAACCACATCCGGGCCGCCTACATCGGCCGCTCCCAGTACCCGGACCCGTATCTGAAGGGAGCCGTGGACGACTTCCGCGTCCACGGCCGCACGCTCACCCCGGCCGAGGTCACCGCCCTGGCCCGGACCTGACGGCACCCGAAGGCCATCGTGGCCCGGCAGCCCGGCAACGGCCGGCTGCCGGGTCCCGGCGTCTACTCGGTTTTGCCGCCTCGCCAACGGTGAAAACGGGTTGACCCACCCGTATCATCCAGGTGTCGCACCGCCAGGAGCGGAGGGAAAGATGCCGGAAAGCGCTGGGCCCGTCACCGAACTGACCTCTCAGTACGTCAGCCAGGTGACCAACGACCTCGAACACAACCTCAAAGAGCAGGAACGCATCACGGCCGAAATCGCCGCGCTGCAGGAGCAGTTGACCACCCTGCAGCACGACCACGCCATCCTGCTCAACATGCAGCAGGCGCTCGGCATCGCCGCACCGACCGGTGGCGTGGTCGTACCCTCCCCTCGGAAGAAGAGCGGAGGCACGCAGCGTACCGAAGCCAAGAAGCCGGCGGCCAAGACCGCGGCCGCCAAGTCGGCCACGGCCAAGACGACGGCGAAGAAGCCTGCGGAAAAGAAACCGGCGGCGAAGAAGGCGACTTCCGAGCCGGCTCAGCCCACTCTGGTCGAACTCGTCCGCCGGCACCTGGCGGAACAGAACGAACCGCGCTCGGCCGCGGAGGTCACCGAGGCGCTGGGCCGGGCGTATCCGGAACGCGGCGTCCAGACCAAGGTCGTACGCGCCACCCTGGAGAACCTCGTCGCCAGGAACGGCGCTCAGCGCACCAAGCAGGGCTCGTCCGTCTTCTACACCGTGCCCGCCGATTCCGCGGAGGAGACGGCAGAGGGCACCGACACGGGGACGTGACGGCCGCCGCTTGCGCCGAGCCCCGAGGTCGCGGCGGGATGCCGGGTGTGCTCGTCGACGGCTTCGGGCGACAGCAGCGACGGCTCGGACGTTCGGGGTTTCGTCAGGCGGACGGCCGGTCGGCGGGATCGAAGCTGGCGAAGTAGGCGGCGGCCATGTCCTCGTCGGCGTGGCCCTGCGCGGCGGCGCGCTCCAGGCGTGCGGCGCTCGCGGCGGCCACGTCCAGCCGCACACCGTGTGCCTCGCCCGCCCGGACGATGAGCCGGGCGTCCTTGGCGGCCGTGGCCACCGCGAACTGGGCCGGTGTCAGCTGCTCGTCCAGGATGAGCTTGGACTTGGCGCGCAGGTACCCCATGTCCAGCGGGCCGCCCGCGATCGCGTCGAAGAAGCCCTGCGGGTCCACGCCGAGCGCCTGGGCCAGGGCCAGCACCTCGCCGGTCGCGGCGGTGGCCGCGAGGACCCAGCTGTTGGCGACCAGCTTCAGCCGGGTGGCGGTGCCGGCCGCGCCGTCCTCGCCGGTCCACACGGTACGGGCCCCGACCGCGTCGAACACCGGGGTGACGGCGGCTCGGTGCCCGCTCGGGCCCGCGGCGAGGACGAGGAGCCGGCCGGCCTCGGCGGGCTGGCGGGTGCCCAGCACCGGCGCGTCGAAGAACACCAGGTCGTGGTCGCGGGCGAAGCCGGCCAGGTCGCCGATGTCCTCGAGGCCGGCGGTGGTGGACTGCACCCAGGCGGCGCCGGAGCGCAGCGCGGGGGCGGCCTCGCGCATGACGTCCAGGGTGGCCGGGCCGTCGTAGAGCATGGTCAGGACGGCGTCGGCGCCCTCGACGGCCTCGGCGGGCGTGCCGGCGATGTGCGCGCCGTCGGCGGCGAGCGGTTCGGCCTTGGCGCGGGTGCGGTTCCAGACCCGGACGGTGTGTCCGGCCCGCACGAGGTTGCGGGCCATTGCGGCGCCCATGATGCCGGTGCCCAGGACGCTCACGGTGAGCTTGTCGGTCATGACGTCAACTTTCTGAATCCTGTGGGGGCTTTGGAGGCGACGCGGACCAGGCCGTCCAGCCACCGATCTGCGTCTCCTGGGTGAGGATACGGATCCGGCCGCCGGGAAGATCCTCCACCAGCCAGGTGTGCAGCACGTGGAGCCGCTCCTCCGGTGTGCCGTCCTGCCGGGCCGTCCAGGACAGCCGGCCCGGGTCTTCTCCGGCGCGCGGCCGGGTACTGGTAGCGGGGGCGGCTTGGGAATTCGTTACCGGCCGTCCCCGAACGCTCCGTACTGTGACCCGATGACGACTCAGGTGATCCTTCTCAACGGTGGTTCCAGCGCGGGGAAGACCGGAATCGTGCGGTGCCTGCAGGCGGTACTGCCCGAGCCCTGGCTGGCGTTCGGGATCGACTCGCTCGTGGACGCGCTGCCGCCGGGATTGCGCGGGGCGGACGGCGGGATCGACTTCGCCGATGACGGCGGAGTGCACGTCGGGGCCGGCTTCCGGGCCCTGGAGGCGGCTTGGATGGAGGGCGTCGCGGCGACGGCTCGTGCGGGCGCCAGGATCGTCGTGGACGACGTCTTCCTCGGCGGGGCGGCCTCCCAGCAGCGCTGGCAGAAGACCCTGGCCGGCCTGGCCGTGCTGTGGGTCGGCGTCCGGTGCGATCCCGAGGTCGCCGCGGCACGGGAGCTGGCCCGAGGGGACCGGGCCCAGGGCATGGCAGCGGCCCAGGCCGAGCTGGTGCACCGAGGCGTGACCTACGACCTGGAGGTGGACACCGCCCACACCGAGTCCCTGACCTGCGCCCGAACCATCGCCGCCCACGTCGGCTGACCGGCGGGCATGGCGAGGGTGACGTGCCGCGGTTCGAGGCGCGGTTCCCACCGGCCCGGGTCCTGTTCGGCCGTACCGGCGGGGTCTTCGGCCCGGCACTTCGCCGGAGCACTGTGGCAGGGCCCGGCGCGTCCGGTGGACTTGCCGCTGGCGGGATGCGGAGCCGGTGGGCCCCGCGGCGACGGCCGGTACCGGTCCTGTGAGGGCCGACCGGCACATTAGGAGTACGGCAGCGGCCGGTTGCACACCGCCTGATCCCGGCTCCGGGCCGCGGCTCACCCACCGTCCGCGCCGTCTCCCCCGGCGCCTCGAGACGCGGGCGGAACCGCCGTACCCGGTGCCGGCTGTCCGGGCCCACCGGCCCACTGCGGCGGCACCGGGGCGCCGTTGACGTACGGGTACGCCATCGCGAAAGCCGGCGGCGGTGCCAGGGGCTTCGGCGCCGGGGCGGTGCGCTCCAGCCGCCGGCGGCGCAGCCACCAGGCCACGGCCGCCGTGTACAGCGCGATGCCCACGACGTCGAGCGCGACCATCTGCCATGGCGCGTCGGCCGCGCTCTCGTCGCTGCCCAGTCCGCCCACGACGGCGGCCGAGGCGCCGAAGGCGAGGAGGTTGTTGACCGCGTGCAGGGCGATGGACGCCTCCAGTCCGCCCGTCCGCCAGGTCAGCCAGCCCGCGGCCGTCCCGAACACCACCAGGTCGGCGAAGCCCCAGGGAGTGCCCCAGCCGTGGGCGGCGGCGAACAGCACGGCCTGCGGCAGCAGGGCGGCCCACGGCGAGCGCAGGTACGCCCCGGCGGTCTGCGTCAGCCAGCCGCGGAACACGTACTCCTCGGCGGCCGCCTGCACCGGCACGAGCACCAGCAGCATGGTGAGGGCCTTGCCGAAGGCCGCCCAGCCCACCCACGGGCTCTCCGCCTCGCCGTCCGCGGGCAGCAGGAACATGCCGCCCATCGCGAGGGCGAGGATCGGGACGGCGGTCAGCACGCACCGCAGCAGCCAGCGCCATCTCAGCCGCCCGGTCACGGAGGAGACCGTGCCGGCCCGGCGCCTGCCGATCCAGCGCACGGTCAGCACCAGGACGGGTATCGCCACCGCGATCGAGAGCAGGTCCACGGCGGTGCCCGAGACGGGCCCGAACTCCGGCCAGCCGTCCGCGTCTTCGCGGTATCCGAGGGACAGCCCCAGAGCCGCACTGGACAGCATCAGGAGGACCACGGCGACCAGATAGGTCACGGCCGCCACCAGCGTCCCGAGCAGGGGGCGCCACCACCGATAGCGCGGGGAGAGACGGGCCAGGCGGTGGTAGGGCAGTTGCTCGGTGGTCTGTGGCTGTGTCATGCCGCCAGCCTGCCCGCACACGCGCCCGCGTGCCATCGGCCTGAGGCATGACCGGATTCTCTGTCCCTGGTTGGTGCCCGCCCTCTGTCTCTGGTGGGAGAGACCCCTCCCCCTCGGGTCCGGTGCCCGGCGCACGGCCGGCCTCTACGCTCGTCGGCGACATGGAGGCGATACGCAACTGGCTTCTGCCCCTGCTGCTGCGGCCGGGCAGGGCGCCCTGCTGTGGCCCGGCGTTGGCACCGCCGGCACACCCGGCGGACCGGCGCTGTTCTGCGCGCTCAGCGCGCTGGCCCTGGAGACGGCCGCGCCGGGGCGGCGCCGGCCCGTACCGGTGCGGGCGCTGGCCTGCACCCTGGGTGCCCTGGTCCTGGGCGGACTCGCGTGGCCCCGGCCCGCGCTGCTGTCCGACATGGCGATCGCGCTCGGCGTGTACCTGCTGTGCGCCGGCTCGGGGAGGCACGGCGCCAGTGGCTCGCCGGCCGGCTCACCGCGGCCCGGCGGCTGGCCGGGGCGGAGCAAGCCCGCCGGCCGGCGGCCGGCGGCCGACCACGAGCGCCGGCGACTGGCCCGGGAGCTGCACGATGTGAGCCCCCATCACCTCACCCCGGTCGTGGTGACCGCCGACGCCGCGCGCCGGCTCCACGACAGCAGGCCCGATCTGGCCGCCGAGGCGCTGTCGTTCGCGGAGCGCACCGGCGCGGAGACCTCACGGCTCTGCAACGGCTGGTGGCCGGCCCGTCGGCCGAGGTGATCCACGGCATCGTCCGCGAGGCGCTCACCAACGCCCCGCCACCGCCCCCGGCCGGCGGGCCCCTGGGCCGGCTCACCCAGCGGGAGCGGGAGGTCCTGCTGAAGATCGCCTCGGGGCTGACCAACGCCGAGATCGGCGCCGAACTAGGCGTCACCACGGGCACGGTCAAGAGCCATGTGAACGCGCTGCTGTCCAAGCTCGGCCTGCGCGACCGGGTGCAGGCCACGATCCTCGCCTACGAGACCGGCCTGATCACCCCGGGCGGTGTCCCGCAGGGCTGACCTCGTACCGGCCCGCCGTGGCCGCCGAGGTCGATGTCCGTTCCCCGCCGGTGCTCCCCGATGCCGTCGGATGGGATGGAGCCATGACTTCACGAGTGGAACTGCGGGGCAGGACGGCACTGGTCACCGGCGGGAGCCGGGGCATCGGCGCGGCGACGGCACGGCGTCTGGCACGGGAGGGCGCGGACGTGGCCCTGACCTATGTGCACGACAAGGACGCGGCCGAGGGCGTCGTACGGGACATCGAGGCGCTGGGGCGGCGGGCGGTGGCCCTGCGTGCCGACTCCGCGGACGCGGCGGAGGCGGCGGGCGCGGTACGGCGCGCGGCGGAGGAACTGGGCGGGCTGGACGTGCTGGTGGGCAACGCTGCCGTGGGGGTGATGGGGCCGTTGGAGAGCCTGTCCCTCGCGGACATCGACCGGCTCCTCGCGGTGAACGTGCGCGGCGTCTTCCTGGCCGCCCGGTCGGCCGCCGCGCTGATGGGGGCGGGCGGGCGGATCATCACGGTCGGCAGTTGCATCGCGGCGCGTGTGCCGGGCCCCGGGGCCACGCTGTACGCGATGAGCAAGTCGGCCGTCGTCGGGCTGACCAAGGCCCTGGCGCGGGAGCTGGCCGGGCGGGGCATCACGGCGAACGTCGTGCACCCGGGCCCGACCGACACGGACATGAATCCCGCGGACGGGCCGCACGCGTCGGGCCAGGCGTCGATGACCGCCCTGGGCCGCTTCGGTACGGCCGAGGAGGTGGCGGCCATGGTGGCGTTCCTCGCGGGGCCGGAGGCGGCGTACGTGACGGGCGCGGAGTTTTCGGTGGACGGCGGATACGCGGCGTGACGGGCGGGGAGGGCGTCGGCGTCAGGTCTCGTCCAGGCGGCGTACGTCCTCCTCGTTCCACTTCCTGGTGTCGCGGGGCCGGGTGTAGGGCTCGGCGCGGGGCGGATGGCCGCCGGCGATGGCCCGCTGCCGCAGGGTCTCCGCGTCGAACTCCAGGCCCAGCAGGACGGCCAGGTTGGTGATCCACAGCCAGACCAGGAAGACGATGACGCCGGCCATGGTGCCGTAGGTCTTGTTGTAGGAGGCGAAGTTGGCGACGTAGAACGCGAAGCCGGCGGAGGCGGCCATCCAGATCAGCAGGGCGAGGAGGCTGCCGGGGGTGATCCAGGTGAAGCCCTTGACCTTGGCGTTCGGGGTGGCCCAGTACAGGATGGCGATCATCACGGTGACGAGCAGGACCAGCACCGGCCACTTGGCGATCGCCCAGACGGTCAGTGCCGTGTCGCCGAGGCCGAGCGCCTGCCCGGCGCGGCGGGCCAGGGGCCCGGTGAAGACCACGATGAGCGCGCCGGCCATGGTGAGGATCATCAGGACGACGGTGACGCCGACGCGCACCGGGAGGATCTTCCACACCGGGCGACCCTCGGGCATGTCGTAGACGGCGTTGGCGGCGCGGATGAACGCGGCCACGTAGCCGGACGCGGTCCACACGGCGAGCACGATGCCGACCAGGGCCATGACCGAGCCGACGCCGGCGCCGTTGCGCAGCTGTTCCACGGCCCGGGTGACGATGTCCCGGGCAGGGCCGGGCGCGAGGCCGTTCAGGTTGGCCAGCACCCGGTCGGTGAGCGATCTGCCGGCGACGGCCAGCAGGGAGACCAGCACCAGCAGGGCGGGGAACAGGGACAGGACGGCGTAGTAGGTGAGCGCCGCGGCCCGGTCGGTCAGCTCGTCGTCCGCGAACTCGCGCAGGGCGCCCCTGAAGGCCGCGGCCCACGCGCGGCGGGGCAGTTTCGCGGGGGTCCGGGGCGCCCGCCGCTCGACCTCCGGGGCGGGACCGGCCTCCTCCGGCGCCGGGATCCGCGGCGCCGGGGTCTCGTCGGCGGCCTGCCGGTGGTGCCGCCGGGGTTCGTGCAGCTTCGCCATACCTGCCGGGTAACCCGGCAGCACGCCCTCAAGCCCTCCGCCGGGCCCCCGTGTGCCGGGCGGTCTGCCCGGAGGCCTCCGCCCGGCAGCGGGGGCGGAGGGTGTTCCGGGCAGACCGGGTGCGGTACCTCAGTGGGCGTTGGCGAACCGCTTGAACGCGGCCTTGGTGCCGGATCCGGCGATGCCGTCGATGGGACCGCGGTAGCCGTAGCCGTCCTTCAGGAGCCGCTGGAGCGCCTTGATCGTGCCCTTGCCGACGACGCCGTCGATCGGGCCGGTGTAGCCCCAGTACTTCTTCAGGCAGCGCTGGAAGGCCTTCCAGCTGTTGGTGCCGAGCTTGCCGTCGATGGAACCGCGGTAGTTCCAGTACGTCTTCAGCCAGCGCTGGACCTTCTTCGCCTGGGTGGCGTTCAGCCCGAGGTTGTTCGACGCCTGCGGGATGACGGCCTCGCTGACCGCCGCCGGCTGGGCTGCCGCGGGTGCGGCGAAGCTGGTGCCCGCCGCCGCCAGGCTGCCCGCGGCCAGCGCCACGGTCGTCGTGGCGGCGAGGAGGGTCCTGGTGAGGATGTTCGTCTGCATGTGTTTCCCCCTGGTTGACGAGTGCCTCACGGCACGGCACACAAGCTACGTGCCGGGGCTCGGCCCGTCGCCAACCCGGGAGTTGACCTCTGGCTCCACCGGCCGCGGTACCGCCGGGCCGATGTACAACCTCCGCGGTAGGTCCAGGGGGCGCACACCGCCGGCGCTCAGCCCCTGCCTCCGCTGAGGTTCCCCCACCGGGGTCCGATCTGCTTCCACTCCTCGTCCCACTCGGCCATGCGCCGCCGGATGAGCCGGCTGCGGACCAGCCATCCGGCGCCCCAGACCAGCGCGCCGGCCGCCGGGGCGACGAGGGCGCCGGTCAGCGCCGACTGCAGGTCGGCCGCCGCTCCGGTGACGGGGGCGGGGACGACCCGGTCGGACTGGTTCGTCCACACGGTGAGCCGGGTTCCGGCGGGGGCGCCCGGGAGGACCTTCGCCCGGTCGGTGTGCACCGAGCCGTCCGCGTCCGTCCAGCGCACCGCGGCCCACACCCGCCCGTCGTCGTATCCGCTGCCCGCGGCCGGGGTGCGCGCCGCGTCGTCGGTGAGTACGGCGGCCACGGGGTGCACCTGGGACAGCCGTGCCGCGAACGCCGACTCGGAGGCCTGGGCCGCCACCACGCCCGCGAAGATCCCGGCGACCAGGGCCAGCAGCCAGCCGGCGAGGACGATCCAGGCCTCGACGACGTCGCTGTGCCGCTTGAGCGGGTTGCGCCGCCACCGCCACAGCCGCACCGGGGTGACCGTCGTGGGGGGTGTCCGTGTCATCGTCACCGCCTCCTCTCGCGCGCCGGCGGCCCGAACCCGGGGCGGCAGCCGCGGTCTCCCGACCCGGTGTCCCGCGCGAGGGTCATGACACCATCCTGCACCTGTCCACGCCCGTCGTCCGCTGCGGACCGGTGCTTGTCTTCCCGGCCCTGGCCGCCCGGCTCTAGGAGGGCGTGAGCGGCAGATCGTCGGTGTAGGCGTTGACCGGCTGGGCGACGGGGGTGGCGTCCCGGACGTCGAGCGCCGCCTCCGCGGTCCTGGTGCCGAGGGTGCCCCGCGGGTGCCAGGTGCCGGTCACCGCCAGCCAGGTGTCGGCGGGCGGCGCCTCGGTGCCGTACATGCGGACCTTGACCGTCTGCGAGTCCGCCGCGCAGCAGGTGAAGATGATGCGGGTCAGGTACCAGCCGCCGTCGTCTCCGGCCGGGGTGACGAAGCCCGTCAGCCGCACGGTGCGCTTCCCGACGGCCCGGCTGCGGTCCTGCTGGACCCGCTTGGTGAAGTCGGTGAGGGTCATCGGCAGCGGCGATGTCGCGGGCAGCGGGGCGAATCCCTTCTTCTGCACGGCGACGGGCTTGCTGTTGGCGCGGGCCGCGGTGTACGCGCCGAGCGCGGGCGGGGCGTACAGCAGCAGGCTGAGCGCGGGCAGGAAGAGCAGCCAGGCGACGCGCGGGGTGCCGGTGTGGTCGTGGCCGTGCTCGTGTCCGGTGTCCCCGGAGGGGTGGTGACGGTCCCGGACGGCCGCCCCCGCCAGGCCGAGCAGCAGCAGGACCAGCCCGGACGCGATGAGCAGCGGGCGCAGTCCGGCCTTGACGTAGCGCAGGTAGGTGTCGGTGAAGAGGGCCGCGTGCAGCAGGCCGATGCCGGTCAGCGCCAGGAGCAGGGTCTGGACGGGGCGTTTCACAGCAGCGCGCCTCCGATCAGGACGCTCGCGGCGATCGCCACGACGGTGGTCGCCGTGGAGAACCGCCAGGCGAAGGCGCGGCCGAAGGTGCCCGCCTGAAGGGCGATCAGCTTCAGGTCGACCATCGGGCCGACCACGAGGAAGGCGAGCCGGGCGGTCGGCGAGAAGCCGGTGAGCGAGGCCGCGACGAACGCGTCCGCCTCCGAGCAGACCGCCAGCAGGACGGCGAGGGCGGCCAGGAAGAGCACCGAGAGCCAGGGCGAGCCGGAGAAGGTGTCGAGGACGGAGCGGGGCACGGTGACGTTGAAGGTGGCGGCGGCCATGGCACCGAGCACGAGGAAGCCTCCGGCGTGCAGGAAGTCGTGCTGGAAGCCGAGCCGGAACTCGGTCCAGCGGCTGTGGCCGTGCCGGTGGCCGGTGTGCCGGTGGCGCAGCAGGGGGCGCAGCCACTCCTCCTTGCCGAGCCAGAGCCACAGCCAGCCCATCACGGCCGCCGTGGTGAGGGAGGCCAGCAGCCGGGCGGCGACCATCGCGGGGTTGCCGGGGAAGGCGACGGCGGTGGCCGTGAGCACGACGGGGTTGATCGCCGGGGCGGAGAGCAGGAAGGCGAAGGCGGCGGCCGGGGTGACGCCCCGGCGGATCAGGCTGCCGGCGACGGGGACGGAGGCGCACTCGCAGCCCGGCAGGACCGCGCCGGCGACCCCGGCGACCGGTACGGCGAGGGCCGCCCGCTTCGGCAGCACCCTGCTGAACAGGTCGGCCGGCACGAACGCGTTGATGGCGCCGGACAGGGCGGTGCCGAGGAGCAGGAAGGGGAGCGCCTGGACGGTGATGGCCAGGCAGACGGTGCGCCAGGCCT
Source organism: Streptomyces sp. NPDC088810 (assembly GCF_044750305.1). NCBI lineage: Bacteria > Bacillati > Actinomycetota > Actinomycetes > Kitasatosporales > Streptomycetaceae > Streptomyces > Streptomyces sp. NPDC088810. The sequence goes on along the minus strand of NZ_JBIVJQ010000012.1, from coordinate 242,494 downwards.
GGACGGCCGGATCGTCGAGCCACTGTGTGCCGGCCAGCAGGAGCACGGCCGTGACGGCGGCCGTGAGCGCGAGGGCGGCGCCGAGCGGCCGGGGCCGGATGCGGCGCACGGCCGGACCGAGGGGTACGGCCGACACACCAACCAGTTCATCCGTTTTTTCCATGGTCACTCCGGATGTCGGTGTCCGGCCGACGATAAGCGAGGAGGACGGCCCGGCCGCGCGTACACGCCGCCCCGGGAGCGAGCCGGACCCCACAATGCGCTCCATCGGTGGCTCTTCTCACAATCCGGGCGAATCGGGGCCGAAGGTGACCGGTGCCACGTCGCCGGGCGCGCGCGGTGGCTACGTTCGTGACCCATGTCCTCCCGCCACTCCCGCACCGCACGGACCAAGGCCGGCGCCCTGCTGGCCTCGGCCACGGCCCTGCTCTCCGCCGGCCTCCTGCACCCGGCCCCGGCCACGGCCGCCACCACCGCACCCTCCGGACACCCCCCGGGGCACGCCACGGCCGCCGTGCTCGACCTGGACGGCGCCGGCGGCACCCCCGTGCTGCACGGCGAGGACCGGGCGTACGACACCGCCAGCATCGTCAAGGTCGACATCCTCGCCGCGCTGCTGCTCCAGGCGCAGGACGCGGGACGGCAGCTCACCGCGCAGGAGAGGAAGCGCGCCGAGCCGATGATCCGGCGCAGCGACAACGCGGCGGCGAATGCGCTGTGGCGGCAGATCGGCCGGGCCTCCGGGCTGGCGGCGGCCAACAAGCGCCTGGGGCTGACCTCGACGACGGGCGGCCCGGGCGGCAAGTGGGGCCTGACCCGGACCACCGCGAGCGACCAGATACGGCTGCTGCGGGCGGTGTTCGGCGCCGGGGGCGCGGTGCGTGCGGGCTCCGGCGGGCTCGACGCGCGGTCCCGCGCCTATGTCCGCACCCTGATGAGCAAGGTCGTACCCGAGCAGAGCTGGGGCGTCTCCGCGGCCGGCACCGAGGACTCCGGGCGAGCCCTGAAGAACGGCTGGCTGGAGCGGAACACCACGGGCCTGTGGGACGTCAACAGCGTGGGCCGGGTCACGGTCAAGGGGCACCGGTACCTCGTCGCGGTCCTGTCGGACGGCAGCGCGTCGATGGACGACGGCGTGTCCCTGGTGGAACGGACGGCCCGCGCGGCCGTGTCCTGAGGGGAACACCCGGGCCCGGGCGGTACGGTAGCGGCTCACTGGTTCAAACCAATCCCGGTTCCCTGTGACACGCCTGTGACAGTCGGCGGACAGCTTCATGAAGTCCGGCTAGCAATCTGGTGGAACAAGGGCAAATCGCCCTAAACGGACAGCCCCCCAGCCGTTCCGCCGGAGGAACCACCATGAGCGCCATCCTCGCCCCGTCGCACACCGAAGCCCCCGCCCCCGCGCTGGCTCCGCGCGAGCGGGAGACGCTCCGGCACATCGCCGCCGGCCGCACCTACCTGCAGACGGCCCGCCACATGGGACTGTCCACCCACACCGTGGACGCCTACCTGCGCCGCATCCGGGCCAAGTTCAACATCACCAACACCGCCGAGCTGACCCGCATGGCCATCGCCCTGGGCCTGTGAGCCACGGGTGCCCGGCGAGCCGGGAAACGGTGGCAGGATGCCGGGGTGGATGTGATCTTGCGAACGGCCGGGGGACTGCTGGGGACCGAGCTGTCCGACCCGGTCGACCTGGGCGGCAGCCGCCGCAGCTCCGTCCTGCGCTGCCGCACGGCGGCGGGCGGCACGGTGATCGTGAAGGCATTCGGCCGGGAACCGGAGGCGCTGCGTTCCTTCGCCTCGGAGGCCGCCGCGCTCTCCCTTGGCGCGGGCCCGGCCCTGCTGGGCGTGGACCCGGACACGCCGCTGCTGGTGATGGAGGACCTGGGAGCCGCGCCGACGCTCGCGGACGTACTGCTCGGCGACGATCCGAAGGCGGCGGCGGACGGCCTGCTGGCCTGGGCCGGCGCGCTCGGCCGGCTGGCCGCAGGCTCGGTGGCCGGGCGCGCCGACTTCACCCGGCTGGCGGCCCGGTTCGACCAGGGCGTGCCGTCGGGGCCGGACGACCCGTGGATCGAGCGGTGCACCGCCGAGCTCCCCGTGCTGCTCGCGCGGTCGGGGATCGCCGTGCCGCCGGACCTGGCCGGTGAGCTGGCCGGCATCGGCACGGCGGGCGGTGACCGGTACCCGGCGTTCACGCCCGGCGACACCTGCCCCGACAACAACCTGCTCACGGCGGACGGCCTGCGCCTGATCGACTTCGAGAGCGCGACCTTCCAGTCGGTCTTCCTGACCGCCGCCTACTGCCGGATGCCCTTCTCCACCTGCTGGTGCGTCTTCCGGCTGCCCGCGGGCCTGGCCCGGGAGGCCGAGCAGACCTATCGCTCCGAGGTCATGGCCGTCTATCCGGAGCTGGCCGAGGACGCGGTGTGGGAGGCGGGCCTGCGCCGGGCGATCGCGCTCTGGACGGTCCACGGGACCGTGTACCTGCTGCCCCATGCCGGCGAGGACCGGCCGATGCACCGGACCCGGCGCCCGGTTCCGACGGTGCGCCAGCTGCTGCGGCACCGCTGGGAGACCGCGCGCACGCTCACGGAGTTCCCGGCGCTGGCCCGGACCATGGAGCTGCTGCTGGACGACCTCGCCCGTGACTGGCGGACCGCCCCGCTGGCGGAGTACCCCGCCTTCCGGAACTGAGGGCGGCGGGAGCCGGGAGAAGGGGCAAGGTGCCGTCCGGGGCTTTTCGGCCGCCGCGGAAGGGGCACGCGGTCGGGGTACGACTTCCGACCGGAGGGGCGGTACCGCGATGGCCGAGTACGAGCGTTCCCGCACCATGCCCGCACAGCCCGAACACGTCTTCGACCAGGCGGCCAACGTCGACCAGCTCGACGCCTGGCTCCCGGACGCCGTGCACGTGGACGTCGAGGAGCCGCCCGCCGTGACCGTGCACGAGGACATCTCCGGCCTGGACATGCCCGCCCTGTTGCGCTCGGAGCCGGAGCAGATGCGCCTGGAGTGGGGCACCCGCGAGCAGGGCAGCTACACCGGCTGGCTCCAGGTGGCGGGCATCGGCAGCGGGGCCAGCGAGGTGACCGTGCACCTGTCCTTCTTCGACGACGGCCACGATCCGGGCGAGCAGGCGGTGTACGACGCCCTCGACGGCAGCCTGCGAAGGCTGGAGGAGCAGGTGCGGCTGCGGGTCGACAACGCGGGCGGCTGAGGTGCCGCCCCCGGTGCGCCGGCATCCGCTGCGTCTGACGACACCGGTCAAGCAACACGTCTTCGGCGGCCGGGCCCTCCCCGACCGGCGGGAGCTGATGGCGGACCCCGGCGGGCTGACCAGCGACCGCCCGCACGGGCCGCGCTTCGAGTCGACCGGGAGCGGCTGCGCCGGGCGCTGCTCGCGCGGGACTCCGGCTGTCCGGTCCGCCACCGGTACGGCGGCATCAGTCCGCCAGCGCTTCGCGGAGCGTTGAAGGCGTGAGCCCGAAGGTGTCGCGGATATCGCTGTCGTCCACGAGGAACGGACGCTCGGACATGTAGCTCATCTCGGCGAACTCCCGCCACAGCGGATCGGTGAAGGACAGCAGCGTCAGATCCCGTTCGGTGAGCGGCTCCAACCGCGGTTCGGGTGCTCCGTGGAGTTCGGCGAGTTCCGTCGCGGCCTGTCGCAGGGTTGTGGTGATGACCGGGGCGTGCCAGGCCCGTCCCCAGGCCTGCTCGTCGCCGCCGACCGCCACCAGCGCCGCTGCGACGTCCTCGGTGTACGAAAACGAATGCGCCGCATCGGGGTCGCCATGGACGAGAGCCAGTTCACCTTCGCGGACCCGAGGCGCGACCAGCAGCGTGAACGCTGAGACTGCGCCTGGGCCCAGGTACTGGCCGGCTCGCACCTCGGTGGCCCGCAGCCGCCCTTCGTCGTGGGCCTCCTTGGCCTGCCGCCACAGCTCGGCCCTCACCCGGCCCTTTCGGGTGTTCGGGACCATCGGGGTGCGCTCGGTGACCGGCCCGGCGGTCTGCTGATAGCCGTAGTGGTTGCCGAGCATCACGTAGTCGGCCCCGGCCCGCTCGGTCGCGGCGAGGATCGAAGCGAACAACGGGGGCATGGTGTCCGGCCAGGTGTGGTAGGCGGTCATGGCGGCGTTGAAGACCGTGGTCGCTCCGGCCAGTGCCTCGGTCAGCTCGTCAGTGCGGCCCGCGTCCAGGGCGATCCGTTCCACGCCGGGGTGGTCAGGGCCACTGCCGCTGCGTGTGATGAGGCGGACCCGCTTGCCGCCGTCGGCCAGTTGCCTGGCTGTCGCGACTCCGGTCGCGCCTGCCCCGATGACGACTGATTCAGCCATGATTTCTCCGTTATCCCTTTGAAGTGGAAGGTTTCCCTGACAGGGAAACGTGGTTCGCGGGGCCCCGACCGCTCGCCCAACTCTGCCGCGCGGAAGCGGGATAGGGTCAGTGGCCTGAAAGCCACGAGGTCCAAGGATCTAGCCATGCATCGTGTCGCCGTCCTGGCCGTCCCTGCGGTCAAGCCCTTCGACCTGTCCATGCCGTCGACGCTGCTCGGCGCCGCCGAACTCGACGGACGCTCCGGCTATGAGGTGACGGTGTGCACCGCCAGGCCCGGTACGGTCGCGGCCTCCGGTGGCATCGAGGTGGTGATCCGGCACGGCCTCCAGGCGGTCGCGGCGGCGGACACGGTGATCGTCCCGTCAACCGCCAGCCGGCACGACGCCGAGCCGGCCGCACTGGACGCCTTGCGGGAGGCGGCCGCCGCGGGCAAGCGCGTAGCCTCGATCTGCAGTGGCGCCTTCGTCCTCGCCCAGGCCGGGCTCCTCGACGGCCGTGCTGCCACCACCCACTGGGCCCTGGCCGAGGAACTGCAGCGCGCCTTCCCTGCGGTGCGCGTGGACGCCGACCGGCTGTTCGCCGAGGACGGACCGATCGTCACCGGTGCGGGCTCGGCCGCCGGGATCGACCTGTGCCTGCACCTGATCAGCTCCGACTACGGCGCGGCCGTGGCCAACGCGGCCGCCCGCGCCGCTGTCGTCACCCCAGTGCGCCACGGCGGGCAGGCGCAGTTCGTGCAGACCCCACTACCGGCCAAGACCGACTCTCCATTGGACGCGGCCCGCATCTGGGCACTGCAACATTTGGACCAGCCGATCTCCCTGCACGACCTGGCCGGTCAGGCCGGAGTCAGTGTGCGGACCCTCACCCGCCGCTTCACAACCGAGACTGGCGTGACCCCGTTCCAATGGCTGCTCCAGCAGCGGCTGCTGCGGGCCCGCGAGCTGCTGGAGACCACCGATCTCACCGTCGACCACGTGGCCCGCCGCAGCGGCCTCGGCTCCGGCGAGTCGCTCCGCCAGCACCTGAGCCGCCACATCGGCATGACCCCGGCCGCCTACCGAAACGCCTTCACTCACCGCCCGACCGCGACGACCGGTCGGTGACCGCGCGTGACTCGGCCCGGATACGGCGGAGTGTCCACGTGTGCCATGGGGATGGCCCGGCGTCGGCGATTCGGGGTGACGAGCCGGGAAATGGACGGCGTGAGTGAGCAACGCTTCGATGTGTGGGCGTCCGGCGCCGCCTACGAGCGGTACATGGGGCGCTGGAGTCGGGCCGTCGCGAAGAAGTTCACCACCTGGCTCGACCGCCCGGCCGGTCTGCGGTGGCTCGACGTGGGGTGCGGCACCGGCGTGCTCTCGGCAGTGGCGAGCACCCTGTACCGGCCCCGCGTGGTGCTAAATCGACCGGTCCGAGGCGTTCATGAGCACGACCAGGGCCACCTGTCCCCCTCCGGCTTGCTTCCTCCTGGGCGACGCCATGGCCCTGCCCGTGCGCGATGCGGGATGGGACGTGGCCATCAGCGGTCTGACGCTGAACTTCCTGCCCGACCCGGCCACGGCCGTGGCCCGGATGGCCCGCGCCGTCCGGCCCGGCGGACTGCGGGACAGACTTCGGGACGCCTTCGATGCGGCTGTGCCCAGAAGAGCGGACGGTTCCATCGCGCTCACCGCACGGGCCCGGGGCGGGGTCCCGGCATGCGGCTCAGGATCATGCCCTGAAGAACACCGTCGAGGCCGCCTGCCAGGTCAGCGGATTAGAAGGAAGAAAGGGGAATCAACCGCTCCTTCCATGATCAAGATATAGCGCACAGGGGGGCTTGCGGCAAGACCCCAAGGGTGGCGCAGAATCACCCGCCTGACCCGGATACACGAGGCCAGGGCCACTGGCAGGCCCGGAACCCTGCGAAATGAGAGGCACTCCATGCGCGTGCTGTTGATGGCCTACGGGTCGCGCGGAGACGTCGAACCGCTGGTGGCGGTTGCGGTGCAGCTGCGGGACCTCGGAGTGGACGTGCGGATGTGCACGCCTCCGGACTTCGCCGAGCTGTTCGACTCCGTCGGCCTCCCCCTGGCGCCGATCGGCGAGCCGGTGCGCCCGTTCGTGAAGGGGGTGCTCACCGGGAAGACGAAGGCTCCTGCTGAGGGTCTGCCCGCACGCGCGGCCGCGTTGACCGCCACGACGTACGAGGCGGTCGTCACGGCTGCCGAGGGCTGCGACGTGATCCTGGCGACCGGTCTGCTCCCGGCTGCGGCCGGCGCGAGGACGGCTGCCGAGCACCTGGGCATCCCTTACGTGTTCGTTGCCTACTTCCCCGCCTACCTGCCCTCACCACACCACCCGCCGTTCGAGCGGCCGGGCCGGCCGTTCCCACCCGGCGTCACCGACAACCGAATGCTGTGGGACCTGGACACCGAGACCATGAACGTGCTGTTCGGGACCGGTCTCAACACCCACCGGGCGTCCATCGGCCTGCCGCCGGTGGGGCACTTCCGCGACTACGTCCTCACCGACCGCCCCTGGCTGGCCGCCGACCCGGTCCTCAGCCCGTGGCAGGAGCCGGCGGACCTCGACGTGGTGCAGACCGGCGCGTGGTTCCGGACGGACGACCGCCCGCTGCCCGCCGACGTGGAGGACTTCCTCCGCGCCGGTGAACCGCCGGTGTACGTGGGGTTCGGCAGCATCCCCCTCCGCAACGCAGAGGACGTGGCCCGGGCGTCCGTCGAGGCGGTCCGGGCGCAGGGCCGCCGGGTGCTCCTCTCCCGCGGCTGGGCCGACCTGGCCGTCGCCGACGGCCAGGACGACTGCTTCGCCGTCGGCGAGGTCAACCACCACGCCCTGTTCCCGCATGTCGCAGGCGTCGTCCACCACGGCGGTGCGGGGACCACGACCACGGCCGCCCGGGCCGGTGCGCCCCAGGTGGTCGTACCCCAGCTCGCGGACCAGCCGTACTGGGCCGGCCGCGTGGCCGACCTCGGCATCGGCGCGGCACACGACGGCCCGAACCCGACCTTCGAGTCCCTGTCGGCCGCGCTCGGTGTCGCCCTGGCTCCCGAGACCCGAGCCCGGGCAGCCGCTGTGGCCGGCACGATCCGCACCGACGGCGCGACGGTGGCCGCGAAGCTGCTGATCGGCGAGGTCGGCTGAGAAAGGTGCCCGACCAAGAGGCCCGCCGCCCTGACGGGCCCTGCTGCCGGCGCAGCAGCGTTTCGGGTCTCGGGGCGGTGCCGACGGGCCAGGGCGCGCCGCGGTCGTACGGGGTGCGGGCGCCCCAGGGATTGCCGATGCGGTCGTCGTCGCTCACGGTGCCACCTCCGCGTGTCGCCTCGGGTCGCCGAACGACTACCCCGGCGGCGGGCCCTTCCCCCGGCGTCCGGGCCGGGGGCCGCGGAGGGGCATGGCAGGCGCCGGTCAGAAACCGGATCCCAGCCGCTGGGTCGAGTAGGCGCACTCGGTGTAGATGTAGCCGGACCTGAGCTTGGCGGTGTCCGAGGCCGGGGTCGCGCTGCTGTCGCGGTCCGGCTTGTGCACGAAGTAGGTGGTGCCGACGGGCAGGCTGATGGTGCGCTGCGGGTAGTGCCTGCTGCTGTCGTTGCAGGGCTTGAAGGTCTTGAACACCGTGTCCGCGAACGTGTACGCCTTGCAGCCGCCGCAGCCCTTGAGGGTGAAACTGCCGGTGACCGGCCCGGTGTACAGGACGGTGATGTCGTCCGGGCTGTCGTTCTTGACCGTCACGGAGATGCTGCCGCCGGAGGCCGTGGTGGGCAGCTTCTTGCCGGCCGCGGGGAGCGTTCGGGCGACCTCGGCGGCTATGGCGATCTTCTCGGCGCGGGCCCGGTTCCGGTCGTGCTTGTGGTCGGCGGCGAACTGCTCCATGGTCTTCTGCGCCGCCTCGAAGTCGCCGTCCTCGTACTGGTCGACACCGCACGCGTACGTGCCCGAGTCGCCGCTGCGGCCGGCGCGGCTCGCGGTCTTGGCCAGCCCGCCGTCCGCGTCGCGGGCGGAGCCGGCCAGGTCGCCGATCCGGGTGTCGAGGTCGCGCAACCGCTCGACGGCCGCGCAGGGATCGTCGCCGTCGACGGCCTTCTCCTGCTTGTGCACCGCGGCGTCGACGGCGGGCGCCACCTTGGCCGCCGCCCCGGACCGCGGGAAGGTGTCCAGCAGGTCGCCGAAGCGGGTCACCCAGTCCCCGTCGCCGGCCGCCAGGGACTGCTCCCCGCACGCGTACAGGGCGTTCGCGAGCCGGTCGTCGGGCCAGCCTGCCAGCGAGCCGAGCTGTTCCCCGGGCATCGTGTCCGGCACCGTGCGCAGGTACTTCAGCGGCTCCACGGCGTCGCAGTACCGGCCGTGGCCGTAGGCCGCGCCGACGGTGGTGTAGTAGGTGCGCAGGCTGCCGGGGACCCTGCGGGCCGCGCGGGAGCCGGAGTGGTGCACGGCGATGTCGCGGTACACCTCGAGGGCTCTTCGGTAGCCCGGCGTGGCGGAGCTGAAGGACCGCCGGCCGCTCTCGGCCACCAGGTCGTCGGCGCGCTCAAGGCGGCCGAGCAGCGCCTGTTCCACGGCTTCCTCGTGGGCGTCCCGGTACCAGAGGGCACCGCTGGCGGGTACGGCCAGCAGCAGCACGCCCAGCAGCAGCGCGAGGGGCGCCCTGCCGGGCCGGGTGAGCCGGGTGCGCAGGCCGGCGAGCCCGCCGTGGACGGCCGCCGCCGACAGGACCACGGCGTAGCCGGCGAGCGCGGCTCCGGGGACGCCGTCGGCGTCCGCGGGGAGCGCCACGAGCAGCAGCGCGGCGGTCGCCGCCCAGCAGGCCGCGGCCGGCACCCAGCGGCGCAGGAGCGCGTAGCCGAGGCCGAGACCGCTCAGGTTGAGCAGGGCGACCGCGGCTGCCCGCCAGGCGTCCGGCGGGGCGGGCGGCGGGCCCGCGGGCCGGGGTGGCGGGGCCGGCGGCATGGGTGGCAGCGGCGGTCCGCCGTACCCCTGGTTCGGATCGTACGGACCTCCGGACATGATGGCTCCCCCCGGTCAACTGCGCCCGCATGTCTGCGGATCCGCAGTGTACGGGCGCGGGCGCGTACCCGACAGAGGCCCGAAAGAGGGTCCTTTCCCTACACGATCCTTATTTGCCTCATACCCCAATTGTCCGATTATCCTGGGCGGCCTTGCCGGGCCGACCGAGCGGCCCGCGGATCCCGACGAGGAAGGGGGCGAGCACGGCATGCGCGGCGCACGGTGGTCCGCTCTGCCGGCCCGGATGAGACGCTTCGGCCGCACCCACTGCGCGGAGGCCGCCCGGGCGACCGTGGCCGCCGGGCTGACCTGGCAGACCTGTACGGCACTGCTGCACACCCCCGGCCCGTACGCGGGTGCCGTCGCGGCGCTGCTCATCGTCGAGACGACGGTGGTGCGCACGGTCTCCGCCGCCCTGCGGTACGGCGCGGGCTGTCTGCTCGGCGTTCTCATCGCCGTACCCGGCGCCCTGTACGCCCGCCCCGGCATGGCGGGTGTGACCCTGGTCGTCTTCGTCTCCGTGCTGTTCGCCCGGCGCGGGTTCCTCGGGCACCACGGCATCCATGTGCCGACGACCGCGCTGATCACGTTCGCCCTGGTCCGGGACCGGCACCCCGGCGAGCTGCTCTCCCACCTGGCGGAGATCGTGCTCGGCATCGCCTTCGGCCTGGCATGCAGCGCGCTGCTGCTCCCCGCCGTGCGGGTGCGGTCCGCCGAGCGGGCGCTGGAGGAGCTGCGGGTGCTGGTGGCCCGGTATCTCGACGGTCTGGCCGACACGGTGGTGGGCCGCGGGCGGCCCCGGGACGTGCTCGGCCCCGCCTGGGAGCAGAACCTCGACCGGGCGGTGGACCGGGCCCGCACGGCCGTGGACGAGGCGCACGAGAGCGTGCGGTGGAACCTGCGGCCGGCCGCCCGGCGCCGCCGCTGGCACCTGGACCGCCGGGTGCTGCGGACCCTGTCCGAGGTGGCGCGCGAGCTGACCGCCACGGCCCGGCTCCTCGACGCGCACCCGGGGGCGGCCGGCGCTTCCGGCCCCGGCGCCGCCTTCGCCCAGCCGTACGCCCGGCTGCTGCGCACCACCGCACTGTGCGCCTACTCCTGCCGGGGCGGCCGGCCGCACCCCGCCCTGCCCGCGACCCGGCGGGCCCTGACCCGGCTCGGCGCCGCCCGCTGCCACCCCCCGACCACCGGCGCCGAGGCCCGCCGCCTGCTCCGGCACCTGGAGTCGGCCCTGTCCTGCCTGTCCGCACCGGCGCCCGCCCCGCCCGACCGCGCCCACCGGGCACTGAGCCCGCTACGACCCACCTTGCGACGATGACCCACACCACTGCTCCGCACGCCGCCCCTCAGCCCCGCACCCCTGCGCACACCGACCCCCGGCGCCCGGCCCGGATCCTGATCCGCCGCCTCACCCGGTCCCGCGTGCTGCTCGCGGCGGCCCCCGTCGCCCTGATGACGGTCGTCGCCCTGACCGATCTGCTCACCCCCGACTGGCTGCATGTGTCACCGGTCATGGTCGCCGTGCCCGTGCTGGCCTCGGTGCTGCTCCCGCTGTGGGTCACGGCGTCCCTGAGCTGCGCAGCGCTGGCCGTGACCGCCCTGCTCCAGGCGGACGCCGGGCAGTACGGGCGTCCGGACTCGGACGTCGTGCTGTTCAGCCTGTTCGTGGTCGGCCTGACCTCCATGGCCGCCTGTTGCCTGCGCGGGCGCCGGGAACGCCAGTTGCAGCAGGTCCGCTCGGTGGCCGAGACGGCACAGCGGGCGCTGATGCACCCGCTTCCCCACCGGATCGGTGCGCTGGCCCTGCGCGGGGTGTATCTGCCGGCCGAGTCGGAGGCGAGGATCGGCGGCGACTTCTACGAGGCGCTGCCGACGCCGTACGGCACCCGGATCCTGGTCGGCGACGTCCGGGGCAAGGGGCTGCCGGCCGTCGGCGCCTCCGCCGCCCTGCTCGGCGCCTTCCGTGAACTCGCCTACCAGGAGCGGTCGTTGACGCGGGTCGCCGAGCGGCTGGACGAGCGGGCGCGGCGGCAGATCGCCGCCGTCGACGGCATCCTGGAGGACGGCCGGACGGACAGCGCGCTGTTCACCGAGCGGTTCGCGACCGCGCTGCTGGTGGAGTTCCCGCCCGGAGAGCACGTGGCCCGACTCGTGCACTGCGGGCACCCCGAGCCGTTCCTCGTGCACTCCGGGCGGGTGCACGGCCTGCTCCTCGACCAGCCCGGTGCCCCCCTCGGTCTCGGCGACCTGCTGGACACGGCACCGCCCGTCCAGATCCTGCCGTTCGGCCCGGGCGACCGGCTGCTGCTGTACACGGACGGGTTCATCGAGGCCCGGGACCGGCGCGGCCGCTTCCTCGACCTGACCGCCCGCGTCGAGGCGCACGCCGGCCGTCCTCTGGAGGCGATGGTGGCCGGTCTGCGCCGGGACCTCGTCCGCCATGTGCACGGCGACCTCGGCGACGACGCGGCGCTGGTGGCGCTGGAGCGGCTGCCCGGACGACCGGACTCCGCGCACCCCGAACCCCGGCACCCCGGTCGGTGAACAGGCCCCTTTCTGGCCTCGGCAGCGGCGCCGAGATGTTCCCGACCAGCCAGTGGCGGGCGTACGACGGCGGCCGGAACCGGCCGCCGATGACGGCCTGGACGAGCTGGACGTCTCCCGGCAGCGCCGGGACTGGAGCGCGCACATCCGCGCGGTCGAACGGCGGACCGTGCCGTTGCCGGACGACGTGACCCAGCTGCTGGGCGTCTCGGAGGACAAGCTGCTCGGGCTGGCCGAGGACGCGCCGGCCACCGCGCCGCGGGCCGTCGCCGCACTGGACCGGCTGACCCGGCGGGCCGGCCGGGAGGCGGCCGGTCTGATCGAGGAGGACGGCGTCCAGCGGTGGGACGACCTCAGCCGGGCCCTCGGCCTCGGCGCCGGCCGGGCCCGGTCCCTGGTCACCCGGTATCTGCTGCTCCGCTGAGCCCTGCCGGCCACGGGGCCGCGGCCGGCGATGACCAGCGCGCACGCCCGGCACCTCCGTACGCCCGAACCGCCGCAAGGTTCCACTGTCCGGCCCAATGACGGTGCGCCTGAGGGGCGGGCGAGCGCGACTGGTGTGACCGTGGGGACAGGAACCGCGATCACGAGTGGCGAGGAGGCAGGCATGCCGAACGGAGCCGGCGAGGGCTGTGCGCAGCTGACTGCCGTGGCGGACGCCGTGCTCTACGAGGGGTACCTGCTGTATCCCTATCGCCGGTCCTCGGCGAAGAACCGGGTCCGCTGGCAGTTCGGGGTGCTGCTGCCCCGCGACTGGGTGGAGCGGGACGCACCGGTCACGCCCGGCGTCTCCGGTTCCGCCGACTCCTGGTACCAGCAGACCGAGTGCCTGCTGCGGGTGTGCCGCGCCGACGCGGCCGTACGCGTGCGGGTGCGGTATCTGCAGCTGCAGCACAAGCAGGTGGAGGCGGCCGACGGAAACGGCGGACATCGCCCGGTCGAGTCGCTGCGGACCGCCGACGGGGTCGGCCACCTGTCGTTCGAGGAGGCGGTGCCGCGCGAGACCGAGCTGGTGCTGCCGTTGGCGGAGCTGCTGCGGGAGGAGCGGACCGCCGCCGTGGGCGCACCGGCCGGCACGGAGTACGAGCCGCTGCCTGAGGGCGCGGGGCGGACGGTGCGGCGGCGCCGGGAGGTGCGGGCGGAGACGACGGTCGTGGCCGAGCCGCTGGGGCCGGAGCTGTACCGGCTGCGGGTGCGCACCGAGAACACGGCCGGAGCGGCCGACCCGCAGGCCCCGCGCGGTGCGGTGCTCGGGCAGGCGCTGCTCGCCACGCACACCCTCCTCGCCGCCGAGGGAGCCGAGTTCGTGTCGCTGATCGACCCGCCCGCCGGCCTCGCCGAGCAGGTCCGCGGCTGCCGCAACGCGTTCACGTTCCCGGTGCTCGGCGGCCCGCCGCCGCAGCCGGCGAGCGACGACGGCGCGACCGGAGCGTTCCTGCTCTCCGCGCCGATCATCCTCCCGGACCATCCGCAGGTGGCCCCGGAGAGCCCGGGCGACCTGCACGACGCGGCGGAGATCGACGAGATCCTCACGCTGCGCACGATGCTGCTGACCGACGAGGAGAAGGCCGAGGCCCGGGCCACCGATCCGCGGGCCGCACGGATCCTCGACCGGGTGGACACCATGCCCCCGGAGGTCTTCTCCCGGCTGCACGGCGTCATCCGCTCCCTGACCCCGGCACAGCGCCCGGCCGCCGGGCGGCCCGCCTGGTGTCAGGAGGGCGGGGACGAGGGGCTGTCTCCGGCGACGGACACCGTCCTGGTGGACGGGGTGCCCGTGGGCGGCGGCAGCCGGGTACGGCTGTGTCCGCGCGGCCGGGGTACCGACGCCCAGGACATGTTCCTGGACGGGCGGACCGCACAGGTGGCCGCGGTCTTCCACGACGTGGACGGCAGCGTCCACCTGGCCGTCACCGTGGACGACGATCCGGCCGCCGAACTGCACGACTGGTACGGCCGGTTCCACTACTTCCGCCCCGACGAGGTGGCACCGCTCGACCGGGCCGAGTGCGCCGCGTCGGCCGCCGCCCACGACCCACTCCGAGACCGGCTGCAACGGAGGCCGCAGACATGACCACACAGAGCGGTACCACGGAAGTCCAGGGCGAGCCCAGCAGGGCCGAGGCACGGGAGGGCTTCGACGAGATCACCATCCTGTGGATCTCGGAGGGCATGAGCTGCGACGGCGACACCGTCTCCCTCACCGCGGCCGGCCAGCCCTCCATCGAGGACGTCGTGCTCGGCCTCATCCCGGGCCTGCCGAAGGTGAACCTGGTCAACAAGGTGCTCTCGCCGAGCCTCGGCGGAGAGGACTTCCTGGCCCCGTACCGGGCGGCGGCCCGCGGTGAGCTGGAGCCGTTCATCCTGGTCATCGAGGGCTCGATCCCTAACCAGAACATCATCGAGGGCGACGGCTACTGGACGTCGTTCGGCAACCACCCGGACACCGGTGAGCCGCAGACGCTGAACGAGTGGATCGACGACCTGGCGCCCAGGGCCTGGGCGGTGATCGCGGCCGGTACCTGCGCGACGTACGGCGGCATCCACGCGATGGCCGGCAACCCGACCGGCTGCATGGGCCTCGCGGACTACCTGGGCTGGGACTTCAAGGCGCGGTCGGGGCTGCCCGTCGTCAACGTGCCGGGCTGTCCGATCCAGCCGGAGAACTTCATGGAGACGCTGGTCTGGACGCTCCAGCACGCAGCCGGCGCCGCTCCCCCGCCGCCGCTGGACCACATGCTCCGTCCGCAGTGGCTGTTCGGGAAGACCGTCCACGAGGGCTGCGACCGGGCCGCGTACTACGAGCAGGCCGACTTCGCGCGGGACTACAACTCCCCCAAGTGCCAGGTGAAGGTCGGCTGCTGGGGCCCGGTCGTCAACTGCAACGTGCCCAAGCGCGGCTGGATGGGCGGCCTCGGCGGCTGCCCGAACGTCGGCGGCGTCTGCATCGGCTGCACGATGCCGAGCTTCCCGGACGCCTTCATGCCGTTCATGGACGAACCCCCGGGCGGCACGCTGTCGTCGATGGTGATCAAACCGTACGGGGCGGTCATCCGCCGACTGCGCGGCCTGACCAACGACATGGTGAACCACGAGCCCAAGTGGCGCCACAACAAGCGCAAGCTGACCAGCGGTTACGACCCGCACTGGCGTGCCTGACGCCGTCCTTCCCCATCCCGCCACCGACCCGATCGACCCGAACAGCGAGGGGCAGTACCGCAGATGACCACCACCGAGTCCCGGCCCACCGAACGCAAACCCGCTC
The DNA here is from genome assembly GCF_044750305.1 of Streptomyces sp. NPDC088810. Classification (NCBI taxonomy): domain Bacteria; kingdom Bacillati; phylum Actinomycetota; class Actinomycetes; order Kitasatosporales; family Streptomycetaceae; genus Streptomyces; species Streptomyces sp. NPDC088810. The sequence goes on along the minus strand of NZ_JBIVJQ010000012.1, from coordinate 227,325 downwards.
AGCTCGTCGACATGTCCTGGGACCCCATCACCCGGATCATCGGCAACCTGGGCATCTACACGAAGATCGACTTCGCCAACCGGGAAGTCGTGGAGTGCCACAGCACCTCGTCGCTGTTCCGCGGCTACTCGGTGTTCATGAAGGGCAAGGACCCGCGGGACGCCGGGTTCATCACCTCTCGGATCTGCGGCATCTGCGGCGACAACCACACCACCTGCTCCAACTACGCCCAGCAGATGGCCTACGGCGTCAAGCCGCCGAAGCTGGCGGAGCACATCACCAACCTCGGCGAGGCGGCGGAGTACATCTTCGACCACACGCTCTTCCAGGACAACCTGGTCTTCGTGGACTTCTGCGAGGCGATGGTCAAGGCCACCAACCCGGGTGTCCTGGCCCGCGCCGAGCGCACCGACGCCCCCCGCGGGGACATCCACGGCTACCGGACCATCGCCGAGATCATGAAGGCCTTCAACCCCTTCGAGGGCGAGGTCTACAAGGAGGCGCTGAAGGTCAGCCGGATCACCCGGGAGATGTTCTGCCTGATGGAGGGACGGCACGTGCACCCCTCCACGCTGTACCCGGGCGGGGTCGGCACGATGCCGCAGCCGAACACCTTCACCGACTACCTCAGCCGCCTGATGCACATCATCGACTTCATCAAGAAGGCGGTGGCGATGAACGACGACGTCTTCGACTTCTTCTACGAGGCCCTGCCCGGCTACGAGGAGGTCGGCAAGCGCCGCATCATGCTGGGCTGCTGGGGCGCCTTCCAGAACCCGGACGTCGTCGACTACCGCTACGCGACGATGAACGAGTGGGGCCGGGCGATGTACGTCACCCCGGGCATCATCGTGGACGGGCAGCTGGTCACGAACAACCTGATCGACATCAACCTCGGCCTGCGCATCATGCTGGGCAGCTCCTTCTACGAGGACTGGGTCAACGAGGAGCCGTTCGTCACCCACGACCCGCTCGGCAACCCCGTCGACATGCGTCACCCGTGGAACCAGACCACCGTGCCGGTGCCGCAGAAGCGGGACTTCGAGGGCAACTACAGCTGGGTGATGAGCCCCCGCTGGTACCACCCGGGGACGGGCGAGCACCTCGCCCTGGACACCGGCGGCGGCCCCCTCGCCCGGCTCTGGTCGACCGCGCTGAGCGGCATCGTCGACACGCCGTACGTCAAGACCACAGGCGGCAGCATCCGCATCACCCTCCCGAGGGGCGAGAAGCTGCCGGAGACGACCCTGGAGTGGCGCATCCCGAAGTGGAGCAACACCCTCGAACGGGACCGCGCCCGGCCGTACTTCATCGCCTACGCCGCCGCCATGGCGCTGCAGTTCCTGGAGGAGGCGATGGGGATGCTGCGCAACGGCGACACCAAGGTGTACGAGAACTTCGAGGTGCCGGACGAGTCGATCGGCTGCGGCTTCCACGAGGCGGTGCGCGGTGTCCTCTCGCACCACCTGGTGATCCGGGACAAGAAGATCGCCAACTACCACCCGTACCCGCCCACCCCGTGGAACGCCAGCCCGCGCGACATCTACGGCACCCCGGGCCCCTACGAGGACGCCGTCCAGGGCCAGCCGATCTTCGAGGAGAACGGGCCCGACGACTTCAAGGGCGTCGACATCATGCGCACCGTCCGCAGCTTCGACCCCTGTCTGCCGTGCGGTGTCCACATGTACATGGGCAAGGGCAAGACCCTGACCACCGTGCACTCGCCGACGTACGGAGCCAACCGTGGCTGACACCGACGTACGGCTGCCGGACCCGGCGGTGGAAGCGCGCCTCGCCCGGCTCGACGAGGTGCTGACCGGCCTGGAGACCGTGCCCGGCCCGGCGCTGGAGGCGGTGCGGCTGCTGACCGAGGTCTACGGCGAGGCCCTCGCCCGGGTGCTGGACCTCGCGGAGCAGCCGCTGCGGGAACAGCTGGCCGAGGACGAGCTGCTCGGGCACCTGCTGGTCCTGCACGACATCCATCCGGAGCCGCCCGAGCGCCGGGCCGCCCGCGCGGTGGAGAAGCTGCGGCCGGTGGTGCGCGAGCGCGGCGGCGACCTGGAATGGGCCGGCGTCGACGGGCGGGTGGCCCGGGTGCGGCTGAGCACCGGCGGCGGCTGCGGTTCGGGCTGCGGCGGTGGCTCGGCCGACCCCCTGGAGGCCGTGCGGGCCGCCGTCCTGGCGGTGGCGCCGGAGCTGGAGTCGGTCGAGCCGGTCGCCGAGGAGCGCCGGCCGGCCACCGCGTTCGTACCGCTGAGCACGATCAAGCGCCGGGCCCTGCCCCAGGAGGCGCGGTGACCGTGCACGGCGCGCTCGCCCGGGTGATCCGCTCCGCCGCCGACCGTGCGGTGCGGGACGAGGCCGAGGTCTGCGAGCTGTGCGCCGCCCGCGTCGCCGCGGAACACGCCCATCTGTACGACACCGGGGCCGCCGAGGTGCGGTGCGTGTGCGGGCCCTGCTCGGTGCTGTTCGCCGACGGCGGGGCGGGCGAGGCCCGCTACCGGCTCGTGCCCCGGCGCCGGCTGCGGCTGCCGCCGGTCGACACCGGGGTGCTGGGTGTCCCGGTGGGGCTGGTGTTCTTCGTGCCGCGTTCCGACGGCACGGTCACCGCGCAGGGCCCGAGCCCGGCGGGGGCCATGCGGTGGGAGGTGGACGCGGCGGCCTGGCAGCGGCTGGCCGCCACGGTTCCGCAGCTCGCCGCCATGGCCCCCGATGTCGAGGCGCTGCTGGTGAACACGGTGCGCGGCCTCGACGAACACTGGATCGTGCCGGTCGACGACTGCTACCGGATGATCGCCCTGGTCCGCCACGAGTGGCAGGGCCTGTCCGGTGGCGGCCGGGTCTGGCCGGCCGTAGAACAGTTCTTCAGGGAGCTGACCGAGCGGTCGTGAAGACCGGAAGGAGACCCGACATGGGCAGCATCCGAGTGGGCCGCCCCCAGGCCAAGCCCGACACGCCCAGTCACGTGCGCGGACTGCACCAGGGCAACAAGGGCCCGTACAAGCACCAGACCGGACACCACAAGGACGGCAGCTCCGACGCGCGCCGCTCCACCGGGATCCACTGGAAACGGCATGACGCCCTGGCGAAGGACATGCCGAACATCTCACCGGGATGAGGGAACGAATGACCGTGCAGGCAATGACCGCCATGAAGATCGCCAGAGCTGCGAGGAGAAGGAGATCGGGGATGTCGGGGCGTCGGGTGCTGATGGCGCAGGCCGCCGTGGCCGGCAGCCTCGCGACGGCCCTCTTCGTCAAGGAGCTCCCGGGCATCGTGCGTGAGGTGCGGATCTACCGGATGACCGGTGGTCTGCGCGCACACCGCCGGTACCCGTGAGGCCGGCGTGCACGAGCTGTCGATCGCGACCGCGATCGTGGAGCAGGCCGGAGAGATCGCCCGGGCGGACGGCGCCGAGGGTGTCTCGTCGGTGACCGTCCGGGTCGGGGAGCTGGCGGGTGTGGTGCCGGACGCCCTGCACTTCGCCTTCGAGGTGGCCCGCGACGGCACGGCCCTCGCGGCGGCCCGGCTCGTGGTCGAGCAGGTGCCCGCCCAGGCCTGGTGCGGGGAGTGCGCCGAGGAGTTCGCGCTCGGCATGCCGCCGTTCTTCTGGTGCCCGCGCTGCGACCGGCCGTCGCAGGAGCTGCGCAGCGGAAGGGAGCTGGAGATCACGGGCGTCGAGCCGGCCCCGGCCCCGGTCTGACGGCCGGGGCCGGGGGGCGTTTCAGCAGATCCGGGGCAGCTGCTCGCCGAGCGGCAGGTCGAGCACCCGGGTGCCGCCGAGACCGGTGGCGACGACCACCATGCCCGGGTGGTCGGCCACGCACTCTCCGATGCGGGCCGCGCCGGCGCCCTGCGGATGGGCGCGCATCGCCGCGAGGACGGCCTCGGCGTGCTCCGGGGGCACGAAGGCGACGAGCCGGCCCTCGTTGGCGACGTACAGCGGGTCGAGGCCCAGGAAACCGCAGGCGTTCGCGACCTCGTCCGGCACCGGGATCGCCCGTTCCTGCAGCCGTACGCCGGTGGCGGAGGCGCGGGCGATCTCGTTCAGGGAGGCGCCGAGGCCGCCCCGGGTGGGGTCGCGCAGCACGTGGAGGTCCGGGGTGACCGCCAGCATGGCCGCGACCAGGTCCGCGAGCGGCGCGGTGTCGGAGGTGATCTCCACGCCGAACTCCAGGCCCTCCCGCACGCTCATGACGGCCACGCCGTGCAGGCCGATCGGCCCGCTGACGATGACGGCGTCGCCGGGCCGGGCGCGCTGCGGGCGGATGTCGACGCCCTCGGGGACGAGGCCGACGCCGGCGGTGGTGACGTAGACGCCGTCGCCGTGCCCGGACTCGACCACCTTGGTGTCGCCGGTGGCGATGGTGACGCCGGCCGCCTCGGCCGCCGCGCCGACGGCGCGCGCCACGCGCTCCACGACGGCCAGTTCCACGCCCTCCTCCAGGATGAAGGCGGTGGACAGGTACGCGGGCCGGGCGCCGCTCATCGCCAGGTCGTTGACGGTGCCGTTGACGGCGAGGTCGCCGACGCTGCCGCCGGGGAAGAACAGCGGCCGTACGACGTAGGAGTCGGTGGAGAAGGCCAGCCGGGCACCGCCGAGGCCGAGGACGGCCGAGTCGGTGAGGGCGGCCAGGGTGGGGTTGCCGTAGGCGGGTGCGAAGACCTGCTGGATCAGCTCCGCCGACAGGGCGCCGCCGCCGCCGTGGCCCATGACGACGACCGGCTGGTCGCGCAGGGGGGCGGGGCAGGTCCAGTTCGCGGGGTCGACGACCGCCTCGGGGGATTCGGTGGCGAGGTCAGCCAACGGGGTTCATCTCCTCGCGCGGGATCCGGGATCCCTGGGGTGCCGGGGTGTCGGTCATCCTGCGGTACAGGTAGTAGGCCGCGCAGGCGCCCTCGCTGGAGACCATGGTGGCGCCGAGCGGGGTGCGCGGGGTGCACGTGGTGCCGAACGCCGCGCATTCGGTGGGTTTGATCAGGCCTTGGAGGACCTCGCCCGCGCGGCACTCGGCGGGTTCCTCGGTGCGGATGCCGGTGACGTCGAAGCGGTGCTCGGCGTCGTAGGCGCGGAAGGCGTCGGTGAGCCGCCAGCCGCTGTCCGGGATGCGGCCGATGCCCCGCCAGTTGCGGTCGGTGACCTCGAAGACTTCCTCGATCATGCGGACGGCCGCCGGGTTGCCCTGCTCCTGCACGGCGCGGGGGTAGGCGTTCTCCACCCGGTGCTCGCCGCGTTCCAGCTGGTGGACGGCGCGGCGGATGCCTTCGAGGATGTCCAGCGGCTCGAAGCCGGTGACGACGACCGGGACGCGGTGCTTCTCGGCGAGGCCGGGGTACTCGGCGGTGCCCATCACGCTGCACACGTGCCCGGCGGCGAGGAAGCCCTGCACCCGGCAGGCGGGGGCGGTCATGATGGCCTCGATCGCCGGCGGGACCCGGACGTGGGACACCAGCAGGCTGAAGTTGGCCAGGCCCAGCCGGCGGGCCTGGTGCACGGCCATGGCGTTGGCGGGGGCGGTCGTCTCGAAGCCGATGGCGAAGAACACCACCTGCCGGTCGGGGTGCTTGCGGGCCAGGTCCACGGCGTCCAGCGGCGAGTAGACCACCCGGACGTCACCGCCCTCGCCCTTGACCCGGAACAGGTCCCGGCCGGTGCCGGGCACGCGCAGCATGTCCCCGAAGGAGCAGAAGATCACCTCGGGGCGTGCGGCGATCGCCAGTGCCTTGTCGATGACGTCGAGGGGGGTCACACAGACCGGACAGCCCGGGCCGTGGATCAACTCCACCTCCTCCGGGAGGAGTTGGTCGATGCCGTGGCGGATGATGGAGTGGGTCTGGCCGCCGCAGACCTCCATCAGTGCCCAGGGCCGGGTGACCGTTGACCGGATCTCGTCCAGCAGCCGGCGCGCCAGTTCCGGGTCGTTGAACTCGTCGATGTACTTCACCGGGCCTCACTTCCGCTCTCCTGCCGTGCCGCCTGCTCCCAGGCGTCGCCGAACTCCTCCTCCAGTAGCCCGAGTTGTCCGAACAGCTCCAGGGAGGCCCGGGCCGACTCCTCGTCCAGGCGCTGCAGCGCGAAGCCGACGTGGACGATGACGTACTCCCCCACCCGGATGTCGGGGAGGTACTCCAGGCAGGCCTGTTTGCGTACGCCGCCGAAGTCGATCAGGCCGGTGAGCGGGTCGGCGCGGTGGTCGATGGACACGACCTTGCCGGGCACTGCCAGACACATGGGTCACTCCGTCTCGTGGTTGACTGCTGTTCCCGCGACCATCAGCTGGCCGAGTGCCAGACCGCCGTCGTTGGGGGGGACTTCGCCGTGCCGGAGGACCGTGAAGCCGGCCGTGGTGAGCAGTGCGGCGGCCTCCTCCTCCAGCAGGGCGTTGGCGAAGACACCGCCGGTGAGGGCGACGGTGGTACGGCCGGTTTCCGCGCGGGCCCGGCAGCAGATGTCCGCCACGGCCCGCGCGACGCCCCGGTGGAAGCGGGCGGCCAGGACGGGTACGGGGGTGTGACGGGCCCGGTCGTCCAGCAGTGCGCGGAGGGTGGGGGCGGGGTTCATCTCCCACGGCAGCCGCCCGGAGGTGATCCCGAACGGGTAGGCCCCCGTGTCCGCGTCCCGCGCCTCGAGCGCCGCCGCCTCCAGTTCCAGGGCCGCCTGTGCCTCGTAGCCGGCGCGGTGGCACAGTCCCACCAGGGACGACACGGCGTCGAAGAGCCGGCCCATGCCGGAGGTCGGCACACAGGCCAGCTGGCGCGTCAACTGCCGTTGCAGGACGGTGCGTTCGCGCTCGGTGCACGCCTCCACGCTCGGCAGGCCCGGTGTCCACGGCAGTCCCGCCGCCCACAGCCGGGCCAGGGCCAGACGGCAGGGGTTGGCCACGCCGGCGTCACCGCCGGGCAGCGGGGCGGGGGTCAGGCGGGCGAGGCGCCGGTAGCCGGTGTAGTCGGCGAGCAGGACCTCGCCGCCCCACACGGTGCCGTCGTCGCCGTACCCGGTGCCGTCGAAGGCGACGCCGATCACGGGCTCGCTGCCGTCGAGGCCGTGTTCGGCCATCGCGGCGGCGATGTGGGCGTGGTGGTGCTGGACGGACACCGGCCTGCGCAGCCCGAGTTGGGTCGCCCGGCTGCGGGCCCGGCGGGTCGAGTGGTAGCCGGGGTGGCGGTCGGCGGCCACCCGCCGCGGGTTGACGCCGGTGAGGCGGGCGAGGTGCCGTTCGGCCCGCTCCGCGGCCTGCAGCGTGGCGAGGTCCGCCATGTCGCCGATGTGCGGACCGAACCAGGCCTGGTCGGCCTCGCCCAGGCAGAGGACGTTCTTCAGGTCGCCGCCGACGGCCAGGGTCGGCCGGACGGGGAGCGGGAGGCGCAGCGGGCGGGGGACGTAGCCACGGGAGCGGCGCAGGACCTGTTCGGTGCCGTCGGCGCGGACGCGCAGCAGGGAGTCGTCGCAGGGGCAGGCGATGGGCCGGTCGTGGGTGAGCCAGGCGTCGGCGATGCCGGCCAGCCGGGTCAGCGCCTCGGTGTCGTCGGTGACGATGGGCTCGCCGGAGCGGTTGCCGCTGGTCATGACCAGCAGCCGGGGACCTGGCGGATCGCCGGCCAGCCCGAACAGCAGGGTGTGCACGGGGGTGTAGGGCAGCAGCAGGCCGACGTGCGGGCTGCCCGGGCAGACCTCGCCGGCCAGACGGGGCCCGTCCCCGGGGGTGCGTCTGCGCAGCAGGACGATGGGGCGGCGGGCGCCGGTGAGCGCGGCCCGCTCCGCGGCGGAGAGCACCGCGATCCGCTCCGCCGTGCCGAGGTCGGCGCACATCACCGCGAAGGCCTTGCCGCCCCTTTCCTTGCGAGCGCGCAGGGTGGCGACGGCCCGGGCGTCGGTCGCGTCGCAGGCCAGGTGGTAGCCGCCGACACCCTTGACGGCGACGATCCGCCCGGCGGCCAGCAGCGCCCGTGCGGCGGCGAGGGCCTCGGCGTCCCGGGCCGCGCGGACGCCGAGGCCCGCGGCCGGTACGAGGGCGAGACGCGGGCCGCAGTCGGGGCAGGCGACGGGCTGGGCGTGGAAGCGGCGGTCGGCGGGGTCGCCGTACTCGCGGGCGCAGGCGGAACACATCGGGAAGCCGGCCATGGTGGTGGCCGGCCGGTCGTACGGCATGCCGGTGGCGATGGTGAACCGGGGGCCGCAGTGGGTGCAGGTGACGAAGGGGTGGCGATGCCGGCGGTCGCCCGGGTCGGCGAGTTCGCGCAGGCAGTCGGCGCAGGTCGCGGTGTCGGGCGGGAGCTGGGTGCGGCCCGCGGACCGTTCGGTGGGGCGGATGGTGAAGGGGCCGGTGGCGCCTGTGGCGGGGACGTCCTCGCAGCCGACGCCGGTCACGGACGCCAGCGGGGGCGGCTGCTCGGTCAGCAGGCCGGAGAACCGGTCCACTTCGTCCGGCGGGCCCTCGACCTCGATGAGCACGCCGTCGGCGGTGTTGCTCACGAACCCGGCCAGCGCGAGGCCGGCGGCCAGACGGTGCACGTAGGGGCGGAAGCCGACACCCTGCACCGTGCCGCGCACGGTGATCCGGCGGCGGACCGAGCCGGTGGCGGGCGCGGTCACGAGACGGGGGCGGACGCCGGGTGGTGGTCGTCGGAGTGCGGGTGCGGGGCGAGCGGCGGGCGGTGCGCCGGGGCTCGGTCGCGGGCGGCGAGGGCGTGGTCGAGGAGGGTGCCGACACCCGTGCCGGTGCGGGCGCACGACCGTACGATCTCCACGCCCGGGTTGACCTGGTGCACGTTTTCGTGGAAGAGGCTCTCGTCGAAGCCGGCCGGCCCGGCCAGGTCGGTCTTGGTGATGACGACGAGATGGGCGGAGCCGAACGCGGTGGGGTACTTCAGCGGCTTGTCCTCGCCCTCGGTGACCGCCATCAGCACGATCCGCAGGGTCTCGCCGAGGTCGTACGAGGCCGGGCAGACCAGGTTGCCGACGTTCTCCACGAAGAGCACGGAGGTGTCCGGCGGCAGCCAGTCCGCCAGGCCGGCGCGGACCTGACCGGCCTCCAGGTGGCACAGTCCGTCGGTGAGCAGCTGCCGGACGGGCGCGCCGGACCGGGCCAGCCGGACCGCGTCGTTCTCGGTGGCCAGGTCGGCGGTGAGCGCGGCCACCGGCACGCCCCGTTCCCCTGCCCGGGCCAGCACCCGGGCGAGGAGTTCGGTCTTGCCGCTGCCCGGGCTGGACAGCAGGTTGACCAGGGTCACGCCCTGCCGGGCGAGATCGTCGCGCAGGCTCGCGGCCAAGCCGTCGTTCTTGGCCAGGACGGCCTGTCTGAGGTCGGACCGGCACATGGGCGCTGCTCCTCGGGTGCGGTGACGGGGTCCCCGGCCGCGTCAGGCACGGCCCGGGGTTTCACCGATCTTCGGCTCAGCGGGGCGCCGTACGGGGCAGCGCAGCCGAGGGGGCGGTCCCGGATTCCATCGGGCGGCCCAACGAGGGCAGCGGGCCGGCGGGGTCGGCGAGCAGCGCGGGGACGAGCGCGTGCAGCGCGTCCACGGCCCGGTCGACGGCTTCCCGCACGGGTGCGCTGAGTCCGGGCAGGAGGTCGTCGTCGCCCGGCAGCACGCCGGGTTCGCAGGCCAGGACGAGGACCCGGGGCAGGGGCTCGTCGCCCAGGTGGGTGGCGAGGGCCAGGACCTTCGCCGGATCCATGCCGTGGGCTTCGGGGGGGACGGTGCCGTCGGGGGGTTCGGCCTCGATCAGGGAGAGGGTGCCGGGGCGGTGGCCGCGCGGGGCCGCGTCGACCAGGACGGCGGTGGCGTACCCGGACAGCAGGTCGTAGGCGAGGTCCAGGCCGCGGATGCCGTAGTCGCGCACCTGCGCCCCGGGCGGCAGGGGGCGGGGTTCGAGGGCGCGGATCACCTCGGGGCCGAAGGCGTCGTCGGCGAGGAAGATGTTGCCGACTCCGGCCACCAGGAGCCGGGGCGTCACCGGAGGTCTCCGGCGGGCGCGGCGAGGGGCCGGGGTGAGCCGCCCGGGGTCTTGCGGACGAAGGCCGCGCGCAGGGCGTGGTAGGGGGCCTCGGGATTGAAGAAGAGGGCGTGCATGCGGGCCAGCTCGTCCTCCCGGTAGCGGGCCAGGGGCCGCCGCTGCTCGTCCGCGGCGCGGGCCGCCGCCTTGGCGGCGAGCCGCCGGTCCAGGTCCGGGGCGGCGGCGAGTCCGGCCGCCAGGCGCTCCACCTCCGCCGCGAAGTCGCCGGGTGCGGCCGGTACGAGCCGGTCCACGAGGCCCAGCCGCTCGGCGCGGGCGGCGCTGACCGGCAGCGCTTCGGTGGTGAGCCGCTCGGCCTGCTCCGGGCCGACGCGGCGCGGCAGGGTGTACGTCCAGAACTCGGATCCGTACAGGCCCATGCGCCGGTAGTGCGGGTTGAGGACGACGCCCGTGCGGCACCACACCTGGTCGGCGGCGAGGGCCAGCATGGCGCCGCCGGCCGCCGCGTTGCCGGCGAGCGCGGCCACCACCAGCCGGTCGGTGGTGCGCAGCACGGCCTCCACGAGGTCGTCGATGGCGTTGAGGTTGGTCCAGGACTCCTGGGCGGGGTCGGGGGCCGCCTCGACGACGTTGAGGTGGATGCCGTTGGAGAAGAAGTCGCGGGTGCCGCCGAGGACGAGGACGCGGGTGGGGCGGGTGAGCGCCTCGGTGTAGGCGGCGAGGAGTCTGCGGCACTGGTCGGTGCTCATCGCGCCGCCGGGGAAGGAGAAGCCGAGGAAGCCGACGTCACCGCGCTGCCGGTAGCGGATGTCGCTCCAGGTGCGCCGGCCGGGCGGGATCTCCAGCGGGGCGGGGACCTCCGGGAGCGCGAGGCCCGGCTGGTAGGCGGCGAGGACCGCGGCGGCCGGCCGGCGGAAGGGCGCCGGGTCGCCGGAGTTCTTGCGGGGGCGCAGTTCCGGGATCCAGACGGCGCCGTCGCGGGTGGCCCGGCAGACGGCGCCCGCGCGCTGGGCCAGCAGGGCGCCGGGACGGCCGCTCAGCCGGTCCTCGGGGTGCCCGCCGTGCAGGAACATCTCGTGGCCGAGGAGTTCGTCGAGGACGCCCGGCTGGGAGTCGGCGCCGCGCAGCTTGCGCAGGACCGTCTCGGTGTCGTCCCGCTCCCAGTCGATCCGGCGCCGCTCCTGGCGGTGGAAGTCGCGCCAGACGACGGTGACGGACTCGTCGGTCTGCGGAAGCGGCTTGTGGTCGCCGGCGGCGTAGCGCCGTACGGCCGTCAGCACGGCGGTGACGGCGGCGTCGGAGGCCTCGTTGCGGTACAGGTCGCTCTTGCCGACGGGCGGTACGGGGAACGGCTCGGCCGCCCAGACCGGGCCCGCGTCCATCCCGGCCTCGGCCTGGAGGACGGTCACGCCCCACTGCGCCGCCCGGCCGTCGATGGCCCAGTCCAGCGAGGACGGGCCGCGGTCGCCGGGCGGGCCGGGGTGCACGATCAGGCAGGTGTGCTCCCGCCAGACGTCCTCGGGCAGGGCCGTCCGGAGCATCGGCGCGACGATCAGGTCCGGGCGCAGCTCGTGCACGGCGGCCCGGACCGGGTCGGGGCCGTGCGCGGCGAGTACGACGTCCACCTGGTGCCCGTGGTCCGAGAGTTCGGCGTACAGGCGCTGGGAGAGGCTGTTGAACGCGCTGGCGACGAGCAGAATGTCCATGACACGGCATGGTCGTCGCTCTGCGGGGTGCCGTGAAGAACCGCTGCGGCGTTTCGCCGCCCGGGTCAGGTCTCTTCCTCCATCCGGATCGCATTCCGCAGATCCTCGTACGCCTGGCTCCGGTCGTCCCGGTGCGCCTCCAGCAGGGCCGCGGCGATCGCGTCGAGCTTGCGCTGGATCGCGTGCTCGGCGCGCACCTCGGCGTTCTTCAGCAGTGCCAGGAGCAGCAGGGTCACCACCGTCATGGAATCGCCCGCGAGCAGCAGCAGCTCGATCGGCAGATGGGCGATGTGGGAGGCGGCGAAGAAGGCGACGAGCAGCAGGCAGAACAGGAAGAACAGCGGTGAGCTGGTGAAGTTCGAGGCGTATTCGGCGAACTGGTCGAACCGGCCGCGGTGCGGGCCGCCGCGGTGGACGGGATTCTTGAAGGTCATGGCCGAGCCTTTCCCCACGGCGAGCGCACCTCGGCCGCCGGACCCCGTACGGGGGCGTGCGGCACCGGGTCTCAGGCCGCCAGGGAGCGCCCCGGGGCGAGGCGGTCGAGGAGCTGGTCCTGATGGAGTTCGGCCACGGGGGCCAGCAGGTCCGGGTGGCGCAGCAGGGCGGCGGCGCGGTGGTCGCCGTCGTCGGGGGTGAGCAGCCGGCGGAACTCGGCCGGCCCGGCGGTGTGCTCCCCCTCGGCCAGCGCGGCGACGGCCAGCCCGGCCAGCTCGGCGTCGGTGAGCAGCGTGGCGGCCCAGCTGGCCACGACCTCGTCCACCCAGGTGCGCCAGGCCCAGTCCTCGGCCGGGTGGCCGTCGGCCGGCTCGGCGCCGGTGAGCCAGTCGAGGCGGGCCGCGCCACCGGGACCCGCCATGGTGACCAGGCCGGCGTCGATCTCGGTGGGGTACCGCAGCCAGGCGGCGACCGTCACCGCCTGCCGGGCCTGCACCTCGCACAGCGCCGAGGCCAGCGCGCCGCCGCACGGCGGGTAGGCCGCCGTCAGCCAGCGTGCCGTGGCGGCTATCAGGGGGGACAGGTCAGTGAGCACAGCCGGGCCGTCCGAGGTGCTAAGGGGTACAGGGGCTCGACGCAACGGTAGCCCGGCACCGGGCGCGGCAGGGAGGGGCTGCGAACCAGGTCATATGTGACCTGACCCACGTCAGCCGTTCCTCCCGGCGGTGCCCCCGCGCGGTGTCCCGGTCGCCTGCCGGCGGACCGCCGCTTCGGGCGGGCGTTCGCGCAGGGCGCCGTAGGCGATGAAGTACGCGGGGAGGCGGCGCAGCACGGGTGAGCCGGTGACCAGGGCGGCGAGGTGCCGGGCCCGGTCGGCGTCGCCCAGGGGCGGCCGGCCGCTCAGGACCGGGGCGATGAAGCGGGCGTGGGCGGCCCGCTGCAGGGCCTGGGTGGCGACCGTGGTGGGCCGGCGGCGGCGCTGTAGCGCGCGTACGTCGCCCAGGCGCACGGTCCCGCGGCGCAGCGGTTCGGTCAGGTGGCGGGCGGCGGCCACGGCGTCCTGCACGGCGAGGTTGATCCCGATGCCGAAGACCGGGGACATGGCGTGCGCGGCGTCGCCGATGCACAGCAGCCCGGGGCGGTGCCAGCGGCGCAGCCGGTCGAGGTGGACGTCGAGGAGCTTGACGTCGTCCCAGGAGCGCAGGGTGTGCGTCCGGTCGGCGATCCAGGGGACGGCCTCGGCGAAGGAGGCCAGGAAGCGGTCCAGGCCTGCGGCGCGGCGCTCGGCGTCGGTGCCCTTGGGGATGAGTGCGGCGCACTGCCAGTAGTCGCCCCGGTCGATCATCGCGGTGAGGAAGCCCTCGCCGGCGCCGCCGACCAGTCCGCTGGGGTCGCTTTCGTGGCGCGGCAGCCGGAACCACCAGGCGTCCATCGGGCAGGTGAAGCGGCGCAGTCCCAGTTCGGGGAGGGAGCGGGCCAGCGAGCCGCGGCCGTCGCAGGCGACGGTGAGGACGGCGCGCAGCTCGCCGGTACGGCCGTCGGAGGTGCGGTAGCGCACCCCGGTCACCCGGCCGGACTCGACGAGGAAGGAGGTCGCCTCCGTGTTCATCCGCAGCTCGAAGGACGGTTCGCGCCGGGCCTCGTCGGCGAGCAGGTCCAGCAGGTCCCACTGGGGCACCATCGCCACGTAGTTGTGGGGGCCGCGCAGGACCGACAGGTCGCCGACCGTGACCGGCGAGCGGCCGGGTCCCAGGGGCAGCTGGACGGTGCGCACCCGGCGCTGCGGCAGCCGCGCGAAGGGCTCGGCCAGCCCGAGGTCGTCCAGCAGGGCGAGGGTCGACGGGTGGACGGTGTCGCCGCGGAAGTCGCGCAGGAAATCGGCGTGTTTCTCCAGGACGGTCACCGCGATCCCGGCCCGCGCCAGCAGCAGGGCGAGCACCATGCCCGCCGGACCGCCCCCCACGACACAGCATGTGGTCTTTTCCATTGCGGTCTGCCCTTCGTCGGAGCAGTCAGCTGTACCAGCAATTCATCAACCGATGAATACTATACGCCCTCGCGTCCGTGCTCGCGGCGAGCGCCGCCCCCTCCCCAGGCGCCGGACTGGTCGAGGACTGAGCCGCCGCCGGTGACCGGGAGCGGGTGCGGGGTACTCGGCGACTGCCGCTGCGCCCGGGAATTGGGCGTACCGTCGGCACTTCGCGCGGAAGGGACCGGTCTCATGCGGCACGACGAGATGATCGGAAAGGTGCAGGCGCTGGCCCAGCTGCCCGACCGGGGGACGGCCGAGCGGGCGGCACACGCGGTCGTGAGCACGCTGTCGGAACGGCTGCCGTCCGGGCTGGCCCGGCACGTCGCCGCCCAGCTGCCACCCGACATGGCGGCGGCCATGCGGGAGGCGGCCGACGCGTCCGCCGCCCACGACTCCGGCAAGGCGGGCGAGCGGTTCGGGCTGACCGCGTTCGCCGGGCGCATCGCCGTACGGGCCGGCACCGACGAGGACACGGCGCTGCGGGAGGCCGCCGCCGTCATGGAGGTCCTGGACGCCGCCCTCGCCCCGGAACTCACCGAGCGAATGGCCCACGCGCTGCCCGCGGACATCCGCGAGCTGCTGCCGGTGGAACGCGCGGTCCAGGACACCTGGCGTTACGGCTGACACCGGGAGACGGGCGCACGGGAGTGAGGGGCGGCGCATCAGGGGGCGGCCCGGCGTGACCGGAATCAGCGATGCTGGTTCAATTCGTGTGCAAGCGCCCACCGGGGGCAGGCGTAGCAGTGACGCCCCCCACTCGAAAAGGTGCTCCATGGCCTTCTTCGCCCTCTCCCGGCATCAGCCGCTGGTCCTGCTCTCGGCCACCGACCTGGCCTCGGAGTATCACCGGCTGCAGGAGGAGAACCAGCAACTGCAGCGCGCCGTGACCTCCCACGCCGTGATCGACCAGGCCATCGGGGCCGTCGTCGTCCTCGGACGGATAGCCCCGGAGGAGGCCTGGCGGGCGCTGCGGGACGTCTCCCAGCGCACGAACGTCAAGCTGCGGACGGTCGCCGAGCACATCCTGGACTACGCGCAGGGCGGGACGCTGCCCGAGCCCGAGCGGCTCGAACTCGGAAAGGCGATCCTCCGCTACCGCCGGTGCGCCGGGGACGCCCAGGCACTGAGTGACGCCCTGCCCGCGTCGGCCGGCGGAGCCGGATGACCTGAGCGTATGCCGGTCCGGCCCGCGGGCCCGCGCCGTGCCGGTTCTGCCGCGCGCTCTGCCACGCGGGCGCTCTCCGCGCGCCGCTTCCGCGCCCTGTGCTTACGGTGCTGTGGAGGTGACCGGCCGTCAGCCGGACGGAGCGGGGCGGAGAGGAGGCGGGAGCGTGGGCGATGCGCGCCGGCGGGCGGCCGGGCGGAACGGTCCGCGCCGGGCCGGGGGTACGGTGCTGGGCAGCCGGCCGGCGTACTCCGTACGGCTGCCCGCCCCGCCCCGAACGGAGCCGCGGGTGCCGTCGGCCGAGCGGACGATGCCGTGGCTGCGGGTCGCCGCCGCCTACGCCTGGCGGCTGATCCTCGTCGGCGCCGTCGTCTACGGCGTGTTCATCGTCCTCGGCAGCTTCCAGCTCATCGCCGTCGCGCTGTTCCTCGCGCTGGTCGTGACGTCCGTGCTGCGCCCGCCGACCGACCTGCTCGCCCGGTTCCTGCCGAGGCCGCTGAGCGTGGCGGTGGCGCTGGTGGGCAGCCTGGTGCTGCTGCTGGGCCTGCTCGCGCTGGTGGCAACCTCGGTGGCCGGGGAGTCGGCCCGGCTGGCCGGTGAGTTCCGCGGCGGTGTCCACCGCATCGAGGAGTGGCTGCAACGGCCGCCGTTCCGGCTGGGGCCCGGCGCGCTCTCCGCGCTGCAACGCCAGGTGACCCACTATGTCTCCGAGCACCGGGCGTCACTGCTCACCAGCGCGGTCAACGAGCTGGGCCGAGTGGTGGAGCTGGTCACGGGAGCCGCGCTGGCGCTGTTCGCCTCGGTCTTCTTCCTGCACTCCGGCGAGCGCCTGTGGGGGTGGGCCCGCGAGCAGTTGCTCCCGAGCAGTGCCCGCCCGGTGTGGGACCGGGCGGGGCGGGCGGCCTGGCGGACCTTCGCGGGGTACACGCGCGGCATCATCATCGTGGCCGCCACCAACGCCGTACTCGTGGGCGTCGGCCTGCTGGTGCTGCGGGTGCCGCTCGCGCTCCCGCTGACGCTGCTGGAGTTCTTCGCCGCGTTCGTGCCGCTGGTGGGCTCACCGGTCGCGCTCGGGGTGGCCACGATCGTCGCGCTGGCCGGGCGGGGTCCGCTGACGGCCGTGGGCGTGCTGGTGCTGATCGTCGTGATCGGCCAGCTGGAGGGGCATGTGCTGCATCCCCTCGTGATGAGCTGGGCGGTACAGCTGCATCCGCTGGTCGTGGCCGTGTCGGTCATCGCCGGCAGCATCGTCGCGGGCGTGATCGGCGCCGTCGTCGCGGTTCCGCTGGTCTCGGTCGTCTGGGCGGTGCTGAGCGCGCTGCGCGCGGTGCCACCCTGACGTACGGCGCCGCCGTCGCCGTACACGTCAGCGCAGCGCGGCGGCGACGAGGCCGCGGATCTCCTCCTCCTGCACGCTCCCGCCGTTCACCAGGCGGTCGAAGACCAGCCCGTCCACACAGGTCAGCAGGGTCACCGTACGGTCCTCCGGGTCCGCGACGCCCTGCGTCGCGAGGAACTCGCGGACGACCCGCCGCCCCTGGTTCTCGCGCGGCACGAGGATCTCGCGCAGTTCGGGGTGGTGCGCGCTCTCGACCGCGCAGGCGTAGCGCGCGAGGGACCGCCGGCGGCCCTCCCCGGTGAGCCGCGCCCGGACCAGCGCGGCGATGCCCGCCGTCAGCTCGTCGGCGCTGCGCGGCACCGGGGTGCGGGCTCCGCCCTCCTCCAGTTCCGCCTGGTCGAGCGCCACCAGGCGGCGGACCAGTGCGGTGAGGAGGGCCTGCCGGGTGCGGAAGTAGGCGGACGTGGTGCCGGGCGGCAGCCCGGCCGCCCGGTCCACGGCGCGGTGCGTCAGCCCCCGCATGCCGGTGTCGGCGAGCACGGAGATCGCCGTGTCGGCGAGCAAGGTACGTCGGTCTGTGGCCACCCCCTCTTTCTACACCGCCTTCTACATCCGTAGAAGGCCGCGCTAAGGTGCTTCTACAGGTGTAGAAGCACGACGTACGGAGGGGGATCCGCATGGGTGGCACGGCGGTGGTGGTCGGGGGCGGTATCGGCGGGCTGGCCGCGGCCCTGGGTCTGCGCCGGATCGGCTGGGAGGTCCGGGTGGTGGAGCGGGCCGCCGTTCCGGCCGACGCGGGGGCGGGCATCTCCCTGCACGCCAACGGGCTGCGCGCGCTGGACGCCGTGGGCGTGGGCACCGCGGCCCGGGCGGCGGCACGGCCGCAGTACACCGGGGGCACCCGCACCCCCGCGGGCCGGTGGCTCTCGCGCATGGACGGCACCCTGCTGGAACGCGAGCTGGGCGCGCCCATCGTCGGCATCCCGCGCGCGGTCCTGCACGGTCTGCTGCGTGCGGCGCTGCCCGCGGAGTGCCTGCTCGTCGGCGCGACGGTGCACACCCTCGACCTGTCGGCCCCGGACCGGGTGGGCGTGCCGGTCGGGGACGACGTCCTGGAGGCGGACCTGGTGGTCGCGGCGGACGGCGTGCACAGCCGGCTGCGCGGGTTGCTGTTCCCGGACCATCCCGGCCCGGTGTACGCCGGTTCGACGGTCCTGCGCGCCATCACGGAAAACCCGCTCGAGGTGCCCACCGACTTCGAGCTGACCTGGGGTGCGGGAGCGGAGTTCGGGCACATCCTGTTCGCCGACGGCCGCGCCGAGTGGCACGCGGTGCTCAACGCACCGCCCGGCGTCCGGCACTCCGACCCGATCGGCGTGCTCCGCGACCGCTTCCGCGACTGGCACGACCAGATCCCGGCGCTGCTGGCCGCCACCCGGCCCGAGGCCGTGCTGCACCACGACATCCACGAACTGGTCACGCCCCTGCCGGCATTCACGGCGGGGCGGGTGGCCCTCCTGGGCGACGCGGCGCACGCCATGACCCCGCATCTCGGCCAGGGCGCCTGCCAGGCCCTGGAGGACGCCGCCACACTGGCCGCCGCGCTCGCCGCGGAACCCTCGGTCGACGCGGCACTCGTCCGGTACGACACCGAGCGCCGCCCCCGCGCCCAGTCGGTCGCCCGTGCCGCCCGCCGGGCCGGCCGAGTGGGCCAGCAGCTGTCCCACCCCCTGGCGGTCGCCCTACGCAACACCGGACTACGGCTCGCCCCCTCCCGGGTGACGACCCGGGCGATCCTCCGGCACGCCGACTGGACGCCACCGAGCCTGCTCGAACAGGGCTAGTACTGCAACGGTCTTTGCTGTGACGGGTGGGCAGGTTCGGGTGGAAGCACTCCTCGACTGTCCAACGGCTGCCGGCGACGTGGATCAGTTCGTCCAGGCTGGTGCCCCCAGCCGAACACTCGCGGGCCGTGGGCGCCGTTGCCGCAGGAGCGTCGCTTCCCCTTCTGCCGTGGCAGGCCGTGGAAGAGGTCATGCACGGGGTGGTCCATCGCCCAGCGGGTCACGACGGTGTCGTGGCGGGGTGGTGGCCATGACGTGGAAGACGTCAGCCCGTTCCAGCTCTGTGCGCCAGCTTTTGGAGAAGCCGTCGTATCGAAGCCGATCGCGTCGTCGATGCCGGCCCGCCGGCACCGCGGCGGTCCTCCGTCCACGAGACGGGCAGGGAGAGGCGCCGGTCGACCAAGGTGGTGCGGCACGGCTCACAGCCTCCTCATGCGGGTTGGTCAGGGCTGACGCGCCGGCCTTTTGAGGTGGTTGCGGTGAGCTCAGTGGTGTTCGCTCGCTTGCCTGCCTGGCGCAGGGCCACGTGGATCAGGATGGCGAAGGCAGCTATGGCAGTACAGGTACGGGCATCGTTGAACAGTTCCCAGCGGCTCAGGATCTTCGCATGGTCGGCCGGCGGCGTGGTGGCGGCCCACTGCTTGATGCGGCCGTTGATCGGGACGTTCCCGAACCGGGTGATCAGGAAGGACGTGACGGTCAGGAGTCCTGCCGTGGCTGTGAGGACTCGGGTCCGCCCGCGTGTCAGGGCGGCCAGGGCGAGGGTGCTGAGAGCCGCGATCGCCATCGCCCCCTGCATGGTGATTCCGTTCATTTTCATCAGCTCGGTGTGGAAGTCGAGTCTCATGTCGAGCGGCACGGCGTTGAAGGTGGGGACGAGGTTGGCGGCGCCGTATCCAAAGGCTCCGGCGAGCAGACCGGTGGAGAGCAGGGACAGGCCCTGGAGGAGGCGGGTGCGCATCTGGTTCATGCTTTCTTGGCGGGTTGGGTGAAGCGGTTGCCGGGCGCTCCTCGGAGCTTGCCCTCTGGAGGTCTGCGGCCATAGGCCAGCAGCAGGAGGTCCTGGGCAGCGCCGAACACGGGCGCGCCGGAGCCGTAGGACCAGTCGAGGTCCTCGGCGCACAGCCGCACCCCGTCGAGGTCGGCGCCGAAGAACTTCAGGGTGCTGGGCCGGATGTTGTCAAGCAGGATGCGCAGCCGGTTTTCGGGGATCCGCCGGTCGAGGCCGAGGGCAACGGTGATGTCCAGCCCGTGCACGACGTCGTGGCCGAGCGCCGCCGCGAGCCCGCCGACCGGTGGTGTCCAGGGGTGGTGGGCGTTGTCCCGCAGGAAGGCGGCGAGTGCGGTGGTGGAATGGGCTGCCGCATCCCGGCGCGCGACCCTGTCGGTCATGCGGTGAAGGTTGCCGCGCGCCTTGGCCAGCTCGCCGAGCGTCGCGGGCAAGGAGAGGCGGAAGCCCATCGTCATGTGCGCCGCGACCTCGCGAACGCGCCATCCCGCGCAGAGGCTCTGCTCATTCCACAGGTCGGTTCGCAAAGTGTCGAACAGGTCGGCCAGTTCTCGACGTTCCGCCGCGATCGCCGCCTTGACCTCGGCCTTCTTCCGCTGGCGGGTTGTCTCGTTCTCCATGTGATCAAGTCTGTGACCGGCGGATCGATAGGTCCAATAGATAGCTCTGCTGCCATCTAGAATCACTGCTTATGGAGCTTCGTCAGCTGCGCTACTTCGTCTGTGTCGTTGAGGAGGGCGGTTTCACACGTGCCGCCGACCGGCTGCATCTGGCCCAGCCCGGCCTCAGCGCCCAGATACGCCAGCTGGAGAAGGAGCTGGGGCAGCCCCTGCTCGACCGCTCCGGCCGATCGGTGACGCCGACCGAGGTGGGCCGGGCGGTCCTGCCGTACGCCCGCGCCGCACTGGCCGCGGCGGAGTCGGTGCGGCAGACGGTCGATGCGTACACGGGACTGCTGCGCGGCCGGGTCAGGCTCGGGCTGGTCTCCGGCGCCACCGGCCACGCCTTCGACCTCGCCGCTTTACTCGCTGACTTCCACGACGCCCACCCCTCGGTCGAGGTGGCCCTCACCGAGGACGCCACGGAACGGATGCAGGCCGCGCTCCTGGCCGGCGAGCTCGACATCGCCGTCCTTGGAACGGCCGAGGAGGTGCCCCCGCCCGGAGTGGCCTTCCAGACAGTGATCGACGTCCCGCTGGTTGCCGCTGTCGCGCCCGGTGACCCCGCTCTCGACCGCGTCGACGGTACGAGTGTCCCGCTCGCCGATCTGCGCGATCGGCCGCTGATCTGCCTGCCGCGCGGCACCGGGGTGCGCGCGGCGCTGGAACGCGGCTGCGCGCAGGCAGGATTCCGGCCCCGCGTCGCCTTCGAGGCGGCAGCCCCACACGTACTCTCGCAGCTTGCCGCGCGGGGCCTGGGCATTGCCGTGCTACCTGCCGGTGAGGACGAGTCCCCCCTCGACGGACAGCTTCGCACCCTGCGGATCGTCCGGCCCGAGATGCGTGCCCGCATCGCGCTCGCCTGGCAGGCCGGCGGTCCTTCGGGCCCCGCGGCCCAGGCTCTCCTCGACGGCCTACGCGAAGCCCTCCCCAAGCCGCCCGGTTCCCAGAACGAACCTGCCCACCCGTCACAGCAAAGACCGTTGCAGTACTAGGGCCTGTCGTTCGGATCAGGCCGGGCTCCGGCGGGCATGGACGCGGCCTGAGGTGGCACCCGGGTCGCCGTGTGTGGAATACGACTGACCTGGCAGAACGTACGGCGTGACCTGTCCGCCGCGGTGGAGGCGGCACGACGGGCCTGGGCGGGACCGGGCCGCGAACGGGACCTGGCCGTCCAGGCGGGGAAGGCGGCGCTGGCCGCGTGGGTGGCCTGGGCGGTGGCCGGCTGGTGGCTGCGGGCGCCCGTGGCGTTCGTCGCACCGTGGGTTGCGGTGGTCCTGGTGGAGTCGACCGTGTACCGGTCGATCGCGCGCGGCCTGCAGCAGCTCGGGGCGATCGCGGCCGGCACGGTCGCGGCCACCGCGGTCGGGCTGCTGCTGCACAGCACGGTGGGCGCGATGGCGGTGGTCCTGCCCCTCGCGATGCTGCTGGGCCAGTGGCGGCGCCTGGGCAGTCAGGGCATCTACGCGGCCACCGGCGCCCTGTTCGTCCTCACGGGCGGGTCCGTCAGCGTCGCCACCTCCGCGGCCCGGCTCGCCGAGGCACTGTTCGGGGCGGTGGTGGGGATCGCCGTGAACGCGCTGGTCCGGCCGCCGCTGTATCTGCGCGACACCCGTGCCGTGCTGCGCGACGCGACCGAGGAGGCCCACGACATCCTGCGGGACGTCGCGGACGGGCTGGCCGCGGGACGCTGGGACGCCGAGGAGGCCGGCGCCTGGCACGAGCGCGCGCTGCGGTTGCACGGGCTGGTGGAGCAGGCCCGCTCCTCCGTCGAGTGGAGCCGGGAGAGCCTGCGCGTCAACCTGCGCCGCCGCCGTACCGGCGCCGTGCCGCCGCACGACAAGGGGTACGACGACGCCATCGTGGTCCTGGACTACGCGGCCGTGCACACCGCGGGGGTGACCCGCACGGTACTGGAGGCCGCCGCCGAGGACGGCCGGGCGCCCCGGCCCCGTCCGGGACCCGCCCGGCGGTACGCGGAGTTCCTGTGCCAGACCGCTCGCGCGCTGCGCCTGTACAGCCACAGCCGGTTCGGCGACGCGTGCGAGGACCGGCTGCGCGAAGCGGTGGCGGAACTGCGCGGCACGCTCACCGACCTGCGCCGGGACCTGGTCCGTTCCACGACGGACGACCCCGACGAGGTCGCCACCTACGGCGCGCTGCTCACCCAGGCCCACCGGCTGGCCGACCAGCTGGCCGCCTCGACCGCCTGAGCGCGGCCCCGGCCGGTCGTCGTACGCGGTACGCCGTACTCGGCGCTCACTCGCCGTGCGCCGGTTTCCCCGGCTCGCCCACCCCGAACAGGGCGGTACCCACGGTGAGGACGCCGTCGGTCAGCGGGCGGCAGCGCACTCCCCCGCCGCCGCGCAGGGCGCGCTGCGCGCCGGGGCCGAGGGTGGTGTCCATCCAGGCGCAGGGCCGGGCGGCGCTGCGGACCTCCAGGTAGACCGGTCCGGTGCCGCAGTCGAGGAAGACGGTGGTGCCGATGCAGGCGTCGATGTCGACCCCGCGCAGCAGGACGTTGCGCCGGGTGCGGAGCAGGTCGGCCGGGTACGGTCCCGGCAGCCGCTCGGCCGCCATGAGGGTGAGGGAGGCGTTGCGGTGGGCGGGGTGGTTGAAGTACCGGTCCCCGACGATGCCGAGGCCCGCGCGCACCTCGGCCGTCGTCACCAGTTCGCCGGGCGGCAGCTCGGGCAGGCCGTCGCCCGGCCGGCCGGCGAGCCGGTGCACCGGGGAGACCAGCAGCTGGAGGATCTCGACGTGCGGCACGCGTCGAGCCTAACCGTAGCTCCTCGTCGCCTCCTCAGCGGTCCGCGTCCCACGGTCCCGGTACGCCCGCACGGGCCGTGCGGCACCTCCGCCGCCCCCGGCGTTACGGCAACTGTTCGAGGAAGGCGGCCAGTTCGGCGTTGAAGCGGGCCGGGTCCTCCATGTTCGGGTAGTGCCCGGTGCCGGGAATGCTGACGGTGCGGGCTCCCGGTACGAGGTCCACGAGGCGGGCGGCCATGGCGAGGTGGTCCGGGGAGTCGAGGGCGCCGTTGAGGGCGATCAGGGGGACCTCGATGCCGGACACGCGCTCCCAGGTCTCGGTGACGGGGACGTGGTGGTCGGGTTCGTCGGGCGTGTGCTTGCCCAGGGTGGCCAGGCCCATCTCCCGCACGAGGCGGGTGACGCCGGGGTCGACGTCGGAAAGGTCCCGGTGCGGGCCGACCGCCCAGCGCACGAACGCGTCGGCCCAGCCGTCCAGGTCGACGGCGGCCAGGGCCCGCTGCTGCTCGGCCACCACCTCCAGGACCCAGGGATCCTCGAAGACGGGTTCGCTGGTGCCGACCCCGCTGACGACGACCGCGCGGACCAGCTCGGGGTATTCCAGCGCGCAGTCGACCGCGATGCCCCCGCCCATGCAGAGGCCGACGAGGACCGCGGGAGCGGCGTCGAGCCCCCGGAGCAGTGCGGCGAGGTCGTCGACCTGCCGGAAGGGGCGGGTGGCGTTGTCGGAGGCACCGTGACCCCGGGCGTCCCAGGCGATGACCCGGTGGGTCGCCGCGAGGGCCGGTATCTGCTCCTCCCACATGCGGTGGTCGGTGAAGCCGCCGTGCAGCAGGACGAGGGGCTGTCCGGAACCGGCCTCGCGGTAGGCGAGGCGGCCGTCGGCGGTCTGGAGGGTGCGGACGGGCGTGGATGCCAAGTCGACAGTCATGACAACCAAGGTGTCATTCTTTGGCGATATTGGCAACCAGGGTGTCATCCTGGTTCCATGAGCGACGACCGCACCACCCCCGTCCCCGCTTCTGCCGACCCGTCACGCGACGAGCTGGCCGAACGCCTCACCGAGGTCTTCGACCTCGTCGGGCCGCTCTACCGGCGGGTGCAGCGCAAGGTGGAGGAGGCGGCCCCGATCGAGGGCCTGTCCGTCGGCGTCCGCGCGGTCCTCGATCTGCTGCGCGCGCGGGGGCCCATGACGGTCCCGCAGATGGGCCGGGCGCAGGCCCTCAGCCGGCAGTTCGTGCAGCGCATGGTGAACGACGCGGCCCGGCAGGACCTGGTGGAGAGCGTGCCGAACCCCGCGCACCGCCGGTCCTCGCTCATCCGCCTCACCGAACCGGGCCGGGCGGCGATCGAGGCCGTACGGGCCCGCGAGCACGAGCTGCTGCGCCGGGTGGGCGGCGATCTGACCATGGCGGACGTCGACGCCTGCCTGCGGGTGCTCGGCGCGATGCACACGCTCTTCGCCGACGTGGACGTGGACTGACCCCGCCCGACGCTCAACCGGTGGCGAACTCCCGCAGCTCGTCCTCCGCGCCGTTGAAGCGGTCGTGGTCGCCGACCGTCTTGCCGCTGGAGGTGTACTGCCACATCGTGTACGACGTCCAGCCCGTCGGCAGCGGCCCCACCGTGGAGGCGTAGCGCGCGATCCACAGGGGGTTGGTGGCACCGAAGCCGCCGTAGCCGCCGGTGCACTCGGTCCACCAGCTGGTGGCGGTGTAGATGACCGCCTCCCGGCCGGTGCGGGACTTGTAGCGGTTCAGGAAGTCGCGGATCCAGCTGACCATGCCGCTGTGGGACTTGCCGAAGCAGGCGTCGCCGTACGGGTTCCACTCGATGTCGAGGGCGCCGGGGAGGGTCTTGGCGTCGTTCGACCAGCCGCCGCCGTGCTGCACGAACCAGTCGGCCTGGGCGGCGCCGCCGGAGGTGTCCGGGGTGGCGAAGTGGTAGGCACCGCGGACCATGCCGGTGGCGTACGAACCGTCGTACTGCTGGGTGAAGTAGGGATTGGTGTAGGAGGTCCCCTCCGTGGCCTTCGTGTACGCCCACCTGGTGCCGCTGTCCCACAGCGTCGGCCAGTCGACGTCGAGTTGGTGGCTGGAGACGTCCACGCCCTCGGTCTGGGAGGCGCGGGCGTCCGGGGGGCGGGTGCCGGAGTCGCCGTCGTGGGCAAGGACGCCGATGCCCATGTAGGCGCTGCCGCGCACGGGTGCTCCCCCGGCCGGCACGGGCACGGCCGGGGGACTGGACAGGAACGTGAGGAGGCCGGTCAGGGCGCCGGTGAGGCACAGGCGGGACCGGCCGCGGAAACAGGCTATGGGGCTTCGCACATGGTCCATCTGACCCGGGGCCGGATCGTCCCGCACCCCGGGTACCGCCCAACGAAGGTCTCCGCGGCCGGTGTGTGACCCATCCGGGTGTCTCTCAGCCCTCGATGCGGTGCTGCGTCCAGAAGGAAGTCAGGTCCGTGCTCGTGGCGGCCTGGGCGGCCGCCTTGAACTCGGCCGTGGTGGACACGCCGTACCAGTGGGCGCTCGCGTAGTCCTTCAGCAGCTTGGCCATGGCGGTGTCCCCGAGGACGCGCCGCAGGTCGTGCAGGGCGCACTTGCCGTAGCCGTAGACGACGGTGGAGTACCGGGAGGAGTGCGCGTCCCAGTACGCCATCGAATTGGTGATCTTCTCGGCGCCGGAGGCCCAGGAGACGCTGCTCCAGCAGTTGCTCCCGGTCCTGCCCAGGGCGAGGTCGGTGGCGTAGTCGGTGAACGACTCGTCCAGCCAGGGGCTGGTGTACTCGTCGTCGCCGACGATGCCGTACCACCACTGGTGGCCGATCTCATGGGTGAGCGCGGTGGTGCTGACCAGGTCCAGGACGAACCCGGGGTACTCCATGCCGCCGAACCAGTAGTTGTTGTCGATGACCGCGTCCAGCTCGCCGTACGGGTAGGCGCCGAACCGGGCGGCGTGGGCGTCTACCGCGGTCTTGGCGGTGCTGAGCATCGACTGGGCGCTGGAGGAGCTGATCCCCGAGACGGAGTACACGTTCACCGGCACGCCGGCGGCCGAGGTGCCGGAGATCTTGGTGAAGGGGCCCGCGGCCCACGCGAAGTCACGCACCTTGGACGCGGTGGCCGTCGTCACGGTACGGCCGCTGGAGCCGGGGGTGTCCGTGGAGGTGCCGGTGGCCGGGACCAGCAGGCTGGCGGGGTGGTCGAGGGTGACTTTGAAATCGGCGGCCAGGGAGTAGAAGGACTCGCCGTTGTTGGTGTACGGGTCCAGGTGCCAGCCCGCGCTGTCGCGGACGGCGAGCAGGGGCAGGGCGTTGCCGACGAAGCTGAACGCGCCGTCGTGGCCGAAGCGGTCGGCGCCGCTGGGCACCGTGATGCCGAGGTCGAAGCCGATAGTGGCGCTCTGGCCCTGGGCGAGCGGGCTCGGCAGGTCGATTTTCAGGGCGGTGCAGGCGACGGAGAGGGCACCGGCGGTGCCGCCGGTGACGTTGCGGACCGTGACGGGCATCGCGTCGCAGCTGCCGTGGTAGTTGTCCCACAGCCGCAGGTACACCTCGCCGAGCGCGGTGGCGGAGGCGTTGGTGAAGGTCACGCTCTCGTGCCCGGTCCAGACGGTGCCGCTCGTGTCGCTGCTCAGGTTCACGGTGTACGAGGGTGTGGCCGGCGTCCGCGTGGAGTCGGTGGACGGTGGTGTGGTGCCGTCCGAGGTGTCGAGGGCGATGTCGTCCAGGACGAAGCTCGTCTGGAGGCTGGAGTCCTCGGTCCCGGTGAAGGACAGGTTGACGGTCTGGCCTGCGAACGAGGACACGTCGATCGACTTCTTCACGTAGCCGGTGTTCTTGTCCAGGTTGGAGTAGGTGGCCAGCGTCGCACTGCCGAGCTTGGCCGTGAGCTTGTCGTAGGCGGTGGACGAGGTCGTCTCGGCGGTGTCGATGTGCAGCCAGAAGGTGAGGGTGGCGGAGCCGCACCCGGAGGGGATCGTCACGCTCTGGCCGAGGGTGTCGGTGTGGGTGCCGCCGACGCCGTCCAGCCAGGCGTACGAGCTGCCGCCGTGGGCGGTCTGCCCGGAGCGGCTGGTGATCACGGTGGAGGAGGACGCGGTCCACGGCGAAGTGCCGCTCTCGAAGCCGCCGTTGGTGACCACTTGGGCCGGGGTGCAGGCGGTGGCCGTGGCCGGTCCGGCGGTGGCGGGGGTGCCGGGAAGCACGAGGGCGGCCACCGCGGCGACGGTGAGCGCACCGGCGCCGAGGGCCTTGTGGGGAGTCGGTCTCACACGCTACTCCTTTGTGGCGGCCGGGATTCCGGCCTGCTGTGGGGCCGCCCGGCCGGCTGGGGTGCGCCGGGGCGGCCGCTGGCGGGGCTCGCGCGATCACGGTGCCGGGGAGCCCGTCGCCACCTCATGGGGTCGGGGCGGCGACTGCCGAAAGAGTGACAGGTTTGACCGGTGCATGCCAGGCCCATCGGTGGGTGGCGCCGCGGACGCGGATGCCGCCCGCCGTTCTCCGCACGGCGGGCGGCATCCGGTCAGGCGGTGCGCAGCGTCATGAAGAGCGCCTGCAACCGGGTGCCGTCCGGTCCCGGCCAGCCGGTCGCGACATGACCGAGGGCGTCCTGGGGCGGCAGCGGCGGGTTCTCGGCGACGGAGGCGAGGACCCGGTGGACGTGCAGGACCGCGCCCTCGCGCACGGGGATGCGGGTGCCGTCCTCGTCGTCGGCCGGCTCGGGCGTGAACCCGGCCGCCCCGAGCGGGGAACCGGTGTAGGTGCGGATCACGTCGTGGTCGGGGGTGTCGGAGATGCTCTGGGCCACCGCCTGTGCCCTGCCCTCGATCAGCGCCAGCAGTTCGGTGACCAGCACGGGGTCGTGGCAGCCGTCGTAGACCCAGCGCTTGCCCAGCACCCCGTGCTCCATCGTGCCGATGAGGGCGTGCTCGGCCCCCTCCAGCGGCGCCCCGCGGTAGGTGAGCACCGCCAGGTAGGCCGTCCGCCCGGGGCTCGCCGTGTCGGTGGCCACCATGAACTCGATGCCGACCTCGCCCTCGGGGTCGTCCAGCCGGAACCCGCCGGACTTCTCCAGCACGGGCGCGTCCGGGCCGCCGCGGTACCAGGGGCGCGTGGGCAGCCAGTCGGTGAGCAGTTCCAGTTTGGTGGGCTTGAGGGTGGTGTTGTGGATGACGGCCATGCCGGTGGGTGCCTCCCGTGGTACGGATGCGGACCCTTTTCAGCCTTCCACACCCTCCCGACGGGTCGGCGCCGGGTGGACGCCCGGGTCGGGCACGCCCGGCGGTGGCCCGGGAAGCAGCCGCTCCGGCCCGTCGGGTGGGCGGGGTCAGCCCCTGTGGGTCTGTTCGAAGCCGGCGAAGTCGGCCTCCTGACGCCATTCCAGGCGGGCCTTGGCGCTCTGTGCGAGCAGGTGCCGGCAGGCCGCGCCGCGCACGGGCAGGCCGGGGTGTTCGCTCCGGCAGGCCGCGACCGGCCGGTAGCCCGTGGTGGTGGGGTGTTCCTGCCACAGGCTCGCGCCGGGCAGGAAGCCGTACTCCAGGGAGGCTCGGGCCAGGTCCTTCAGCTCGGGGTAGCGCAGGCCGTAGGTGGCGGCCGCGTACTGGTACTCGTGGCTGATGTCGATCCGGGAGACCCCGGGGTCGTCGGTGGACAGGACGACCGGGACGCCGTAGCGGCGGTAGGTGGTGAAGGGGTGGTCGCCGCCCTTGACGCCGAGGATCTGGGCGTTGCTGGAGAAGGGCACCTCCACGGCCACCTCGCGGTCCGCCATGGTGCGGGCGGTGCGCCGCCAGTCGTCCTCGTGGACGAGGTCGACGCCGTGTCCGACGCGCTCGGTCCGGGCGATGCCCACGGCCTGCCTGATGTGGAACGCCAGGTCCTCGGGCTTGACCAGCCCGGGCCACAGCTCCCCCGCGTGCAGGCTGACATGGGCCTTCGGGTACTCGGTACGCAGGTAGCCGACCATGCGCATCTGCAGGCCGTAGTTCCGCAGGGAGCTGTCCCAGTCCTCGGGCTGGACGAGGTTGACGGCGACGAACCGCGGATCGGCCTCGGCGAGCCGCATGCCGAGGGCCAGCTGGGTGAAGACCCGCTCCGGCGAACTGCCCCGGGAGGCCTGGGAGATCCAGCGGACGGTGAGGCCGCAGCCGGGCCGGGCATGCGGGGTCCCGCAGCGCTCGGCGGAGCGGAACTCGGCGTCGCCGTCGTCGGCCTCCCTGCGGGCCTCGGCGACCAGCTTGTCGAGTTTCCCGTCCGCGACCAGTTTGCGGTGCAGCGCGGCGAGGTCGTCGTCCCAGCCCACTTGGGCGGCGAGGTTCTTCGCACCCTCGGAGGCGGGGCTGACCATCGTCTCCAGGTAGACCTGGTTGTTGCGTACGGCGGTGTCGGCGACCTCGGCGAGCAGCTTGCCCCGGTGCCGCCAGGTGACCTCGCCGAACCTGCCGAAGGTGTCGAAGAAGTGGTCGTGCCCGTTCTCGCCGGGCGGGAAGTCCTGCATGGACCAGGCGCGGACCAGCGCGTGGTGGAACGCCTGGTCGGTGCGGGCGTCGGCGGCGGGCCGGGTGCCGGCGCCGCAGGGCGGGGCGAGGGCGGTCAGCGTCGCGGTGTCGACGCACAGCCCGTCCTCGGCGGCCAGCTCGATCAGGTACTCCGTCGACACCGCGCCGGAGAGGTGGTTGTGCAGGTCGCCGCCCTTGGGCAGCTGCCGGAAGAACGCGCGCAGGGCCGCGGGCCGGTCACGCAGGGAACGGAGACGGGCGTCCGTGCTCGCCTCGGCGGCGGTGACCGGCCGGGGCGGCGGCGCGGCGGGCCGGTGCTCCGCCGGTGCCGGCTGGGCGGCGGCGGGCAGGGCGGACAGCAGGGACAGGACACTGAGGGTGCCGAGCGCGGCCGGAACGACACGGCGGCGCAGGGCACTTCGACGTTGCAGAGTCACAGGGGCATGATCACGGAGAGATCACGGCGGCGGACCCCGATCCGGCACATACCGGCCGGGAAGCACCCGACCGGGTGATGGACCGGCGCACCCCCGGCGAACCCTGCGCCCGGCGCCGCCCCCTGGCCCTGTGGCCCGGCAATCTCCATGAACAGGCCGGCGGCACCGGGGGTCGTCCGCCCCGGTGCCGCTGGTCCGGTCAGTCCTCCCCGGCGTCCCCGTCGAGCGCGCTGTCCGGAATCCAGGAACCGTGGATGCCGGCCGTCACCCGGCGGGGCAGGTCGACGGCGGCGACCTGGCCGAGGCCGGCGGCGTCGAGGACGAGCAGGCGGGAGGCGTCCTGCTTGAGGTCGGAGACGACGGTGAGGAGGTAGCCGTCGTCCTCGCCGGTGCCGCCTGCGGCGGGCACGAAGACGGCCTCGCCGGGCAGCCGGGCGTCCCCGGTCGGACGGACCCGGCGGGCGCCGGTCCGCCGGTCGTACTTGACGATGCCGTAGCCGCCGAAGCCGTTCTCGTCGGGGAAGGAGACGGCGTACTGGTAGCGGTGCTCGGCGCCGAGGTAGTCCTCGTTGAGGGTGGGGAACTCGACGGCCAGGTCGTCGATGATCTGCTCGTCGACGCTGCCGGCCGCCAGGTCGATCACCCAGCGGCGGGTGAAGGAACGGGCGTTGGGCTCGGTCCCGCGGCCCGGGGCGCCGACCCACCAGTTCCAGGAGAGCCGGAAGCCCTCACGGTCGACGCAGGGGCCCTCCAGGACGATCCGGCCGCGCTCGTCCTCGTAGGCGTTGGCGGCGTGGAGCATGTTGCCGGGCTGGATCGGGAACCAGCGGATGCGGTCCGCCCCGTCGCCGCCGCGCGGCATGATCCCGATGCGGGCGGGCTGCGCGTCCTTCCAGCCGTACGGGATGCCGGAGTGCTCCTCCGGGTCGAAGGTGACGGTGCCCTCGATGAAGACGACGTGGTGCCGGGTGACGGCGAAGTCGTGCTTCAGGGAGGCAGTGGCGCCCGGGACCTCGGCGCTGTGGGTGATGTGCCCCTTGGCGTCCGCGACGTAGTACATCAGGTACGGCGGGAACGGCGAGGAGCCGAAGAAGTGCAGCTCGCCGGTGACCGGGTCGGTCTTGGGGTGGGCGGTCATGGCGCTGCGCAGCCTGCCCCCGAAGTCGTAGGCGCCCACGGTCTCCAGCTCGGGGGTCAGCTCGAAGGGGACATTGGCCTCGCACAGCGCCAGGAGGCGTCCGGCGTGTTCGACGACGTGGGTGCCGGCGGTGCTGGCGGTGAGGTCGGGGCCGTGTTCGGTCAGGTAGGGGGCGCCGTCCAGGGCGGGGGTGCGCACCCAGCGGTTGCGGTACCACTCGGCGCGGCCCTCGCGCAGCCGGATGCCGTGGACCATGCCGCTGCCCTTGAACCAATGGCTGGGGGTGACGCCCGGCCTGGGGTTGTGGCTGTTGCGGACGAGCCGGCCGGTCAGCTCGGGCGGCAGGGTGCCCTCGACCGGGAGCGCGGTGGCGCTGATCTCGTCGGCGACGGGCTCGTAGTGGCCGATCAGGTAGGGCTTCGTGCTCATCGTGGTGACCTCTTCCTTCGTAGGCGCTGCTGGAGAGTGGTGAGGTGCTGCCGAGTCAGTGAGCCTGCTCCGCGCGGGACTTGAGGGCGCTCAGCCAGGCCTCCAGGGACTGGTGGAGGGCCGTGCGCAGGTCGTCGGGCCGGGCCTCGACGGGTGCGCCGCTCCAGGACTCCTCGGTGCGGACGGTAACCCGGCCTCCGGTCTGCTCGAAGGCCCACACGTGGATGCCGGTGATGCCGGCGGAGGGCCCGCCCCAGACGATCCGCTCGCCGGGGACCAGTTCCCGGACGGTCGAGGTGATGTCCAGGCCGTGGGTGCGCCAGGCGAAGGTGGTGCCGGTCCGCAGTGGGCCGTCCAGCCGGGCCGACTCGACGCCGGGGTTCCAGGCGGGCCAGGCGTCGACGGCGGTGTGCAGCTCCCAGACGGTGGCGAGCGGGGCGTCGATCACGGTGGACAGCCGGACGATGACGGGGGCGTGTTCGTCGATGGTGTGCATGACGGGTGTTCCTCTCAGGTGGGCGTGACGGTGGGTGGACCGGTTCAGTGCGCGGACGGACCGGTCCCGGTCCGCGCGACCGCGCTCGGTTCCGCCCGGCGGCGGACCAGGGCGGGGACGAGGGCAGCGGTCAGAGTGAGCAGGGCGGCGGAGACGGCGAACGCGGTGCGGTAGCCGGCGGTGAGCGCTTCCGGCTGCGTCCGGCCGGTGGCCGCGTGGGCGGTGACGGAACCCGCCAGGGTGGTCAGTACGGCGAGGCCGATCGCGCCGCCGACCTGCCGGGTCGTGTTCACCAGTCCCCCGGCCAGCCCCGCGTCGGTTCGCGGGACGCCGGCCACGGCGAGGACGGTGAGCTGGACGAACGCGGCGCCCAGCCCCAGTCCGATGAGGAGCGTCGGCCCGAGGACGTCCGCGGCGTAGCTGCCGTCGGCACGGATGCGGGCCAGCCACAGCAGCCCGGCGGCCTCGGTGAGCAGGGCCGCGCCGACGGTGACCGGGGGGCCGAGGCGCCGGGCCAGGCGGGGCGCGAGGGCGGAACCGAGCATGTTGGCCGCCGCCAGGGGCAGTTGGCCCAGACCGGTGACCAGTGGGCCGTACCCCAGGACCTGTTGCTGGTACAGCGGCAGGAAGAAGAACAGCGCGATCCAGACCGAGCCGAGCAGGGCCATCAGGACGTTGCCGGCGACGACGGTGCCCGCGGCGAGGAGGCGGGGCGGCAGCAGCGGAGCGGGGTGCCGGCGCTCGACGCGGACGAAGGCCACGAGCAGGACGGCCGCGACGGCGAAGGCCGTGAGCACCTGCGGGGCGCTCCAGCCGGTGCGGCGCGCCGCCGTCAGTCCCCAGACCAGCGCGGTGAGCGCCGAGGTCACGGCGGTCGTGCCCAGGAGGTCGAACCGGCCCGGGGTGCCGCCGGGGACGCGGGGCACGAGGACCGCCACTCCCCCGGCGACCAGGGCGGTGCCGAGCGCGACCGTGTGGAAGACCCAGGCCCAGGCCAGCAGTTGGGACAGCAGTCCGCCGAGCAGCACTCCGGCCGCCGCACCGGCGCCGGACACCGCTCCCCACACCCCGAGGGCGCGTCCGCGTCCCGGCCCGGGTGGGAAGAGGTCCATCACCACCGCCAGGGCCGCGGGTGCCACCACGGCGGCGCCGGCGCCCTGCACGGCGCGGGCGGTGATGAGCAGTCCGGCGGAGGGGGCCAGTCCGGCCGCCAGGGACGCGGCGCCGAAGACGGTGAGCCCCGCGAGCAGGGTCCGCCGGCGCCCGAGCAGGTCGGCCGCCCGCCCGCCGGCGAGCAACAGGGCTCCGAAGGCGAGGCCGTAGGCGTTGACGACCCAGGGGGCGCCGGCGTCCGACAGCCTCAGGCCGGACTGGATGCGCGGCAGGGCGACATTGACGACGGAGGTGGCGAGCATGACGGTGAACTGGGCGCCGGCCAGGGCCGCGAGGGCGGCGCGCGGGCGGACCGGGCGGGTGCCGGACAGTGACTTCACGACGGTCTCCTGAACAGACAGCAGATTGTGTGGTTGACCACTCACTCTTGGGGCCGAAGAGAAGGCGAGGTGTCACACCTCGCCTCGCCGCGTTCCCGCGGCGCCCGGGGCCCCGATTCAGTAGTGCCGCACCCCGGCGGCCAGCGTCCGCGTCCAGGGCGCGTCCACCTCGTCGGCCCCCATCGAGACGATCAGGTGGCAGAGCATGCCCCGCGCGAAGAACTCCTGGACCTGCTCCTCGCTGCCGCCCGAGGCGCCGCGCACGTACTCCACCAGCCGCGCGTACCCCTGCCGTACGGCCTCCCGCACGGCGGGCTCCGAGACGGCCGCGGCCTGCGCGTGCAGCTGGATCAGCATCAGGTCGTTGTCACTGATCAGTCGAGCGTAGGCGTCCCCCATGGCGCCGAGCACCATCTCCGGCGAACTGCCCCGCGCCTCCGCGGCGGCCCGCTCCAGACAGGTCCGCACCTGCACGAAGCAGTGCTCGACCACGGCGGTGAAGAGCAGTTCCTTGTTCGGGAAGAGCCGGTAGACGTACGCCTGGGAGATGCCGGCCGCCTTGGCCACCTCGGTGGTGGTGGTGCCGAAGTAGCCCCGGGCCGCGAAGGCTCCGATCGCGGTGCGCAGGACCGTTTCGCGACGCTCCTCGGCGGTGGACAGTCGGCGGGTCCGTTCGGTCTCCATGTGAGTACTCAACCACTCACACATTCGGGCGTCAAGGCGAGACAGGGGGGCATGCACGGCGGATGCGCGGGTATCCGCGCTGCGAATTCGTTCATCGGCGATCATCAGGGAGGCGGAACGCATGCTCATGGCACACCCCGCGGTGCTGCAGGACCTCATTGCCCAGTACGAGGCTCTGACCCTGCTCGGGGCAGAGGAGAGCACGCCGCAGGCCCGGCAGCGGCTCGCTGACATCACCTACACGCTGTGCGTGGCCACCGGTACCCGCGACATCGACATGGCGCTGATCGCCGCCCGCCACCGTCTCTCCGGGGCCCGGCCGGAGGACGACTCGCTGCTCCAGGCACCGGAGCCGCAGGCGTCCGCACCGGTGGAGCAGGTGTCCGCGGTCTGAAACCGCCCCGCCCCGGAGGCCGTTGCCCGCCCCTCCCCCTCAACTCGTCGCCTCCCGCTTCTGGTCGGCGTGACCTACCGGACGGTATACAGACCCGGTCGACCGCGCGAGGGCCGCTCTCCGGTGCCGCCGCCGCGCGCTGCAGCGGAGTTGAGGGGGAGGCTTCATGGCGAAGGACACGCGTCCGGCGGGCGGGGCGGAAGGCCGGCGGCGGACCGTCGTGCTCGGGGCGGCACTGGGCGGCTGCGCCCTCGTCGCCGCCGGCACGGCACCGGCCGCGGCGCACCCCGCCGGACAGGGCCGCGAGGTCGCCTACGTCGCACTCGGCGACTCCTACACCTCGGGGCCCGGCATCCCGAGCCAGGTGGACATCGCCTGCGGACGCTCGGACCACAACTACCCCTCGCTCGTGGCCGGCCGGCGGCAGGTGACCGCGTTCACGGACGTGAGCTGCGGCGGAGCCACGACCGCCGAGATGTGGCGGGCCCAGGGCGCCAATCCGCCGCAGCTCGACGCGCTGGACCGGCACACGGACCTGGTGACGCTGCAGATCGGCGGCAACGACGTCGGCTTCGGCACCATCATCGGCACCTGCGCCCGCCTCGCCGCCCAGGACCCGGCGGGCAACCCCTGCGAGCGCTCCTACAGCGCCTCCGGGCACGACCAGCTGACCCTCACGATCGCACGGACCGCGCCGAAGGTCGACCGGGTGCTGCGGGCCGTGCACGCCCGGGCGCCGCACGCCCGGGTGGTCGTGGTCGGCTACCCCGGCCTGCTGCCCGACGACGGCAGCGGCTGCTTCCCCCAAGTCCCGTTCGCGAAGGGGGACTTCCCCTATCTGCGTGACACCGAGAAGCGGCTGAACCTGATGCTGCGGCTGGTGGCCGCCGTGAACCGTGCCGAGTACGTGGACACCTACGGCCCCACGGTCGGCCACGACATGTGCAAGGCGCCCGCGGACCGCTGGATCGAGCCGCTGCAGCCGGCCTCCCCCGCCGCCCCCGCGCACCCCAACGCCAAGGGTGAAGCGGCCATGGCGGAGGCGGTGCTGACCCGGCTGGGCGCGGGGCGCGGACGGAACTGAGCCGAGGGCGGCCGCCCGGTCCCGGGAGGCCGCCCCACCGCCCGGTCAGCCGCCGAGCGCCCCCAGCACCACCGCCTGGGCCTCCTCCTGCACCCGGGAGAGGTGGTCGGCGCCGAGGAAGGACTCCGCGTACACCTTGTAGACGTCCTCGGTGCCCGACGGGCGGGCGGCGAACCAGGCGTTCTCGGTGGTGACCTTGATGCCGCCGATCGCGGCGCCGTTGCCGGGCGCCTCGGTGAGGACGGAAGTGACCGCCTCCCCGGCCAGGGTGTCCGCGGTGACCTGCGCCGGCGACAACCTGCCGAGCAGCGCCTTCTGTTCGCGGGTGGCGGGGGCGTCGATACGGGCGTAGGCGGGTGCGCCGAAGCGGGCGGTCAGCTCGGCGTAGTGCTCCGACGGGGTCTTGCCGGTGACGGCCGTGATCTCGGAGGCGAGCAGGGCGAGGATGATGCCGTCCTTGTCGGTGGTCCACACCGAGCCGTCCCGCCGCAGGAAGGACGCCCCGGCCGACTCCTCGCCGCCGAAGCCGAGATCGCCGCCGACCAGTCCGTCCACGAACCACTTGAACCCGACCGGCACCTCGACCAGCCGCCGGCCGAGGTCGGCGGCGACCCGGTCGATCATCGTGGAGGAGACGAGGGTCTTGCCGACGCCCGCGGCGGCGGGCCACTGGTCGCGGTGGCGGTAGAGGTAGGAGATCGCGACCGCGAGGTAGTGGTTGGGGTTCATCAGGCCCGCGTCGGGGGTGACGATGCCGTGCCGGTCGGCGTCGGCGTCGTTGCCGGTGGCGATGTGGAAGCGGTCCCGCTGCTCGATCAGGGAGGCCATCGCGTACGGCGAGGAGCAGTCCATGCGGATCTGGCCGTCCCAGTCCAGCGTCATGAACCGCCAGGTGGGGTCGGTGTGCGGGTTGACCACGGTCAGGTCGATGCCGTGCTGCTCGGCGATCCGGCCCCAGTAGGCGACGGAGGCGCCGCCGAGCGGGTCGGCGCCGATGCGCACACCGGCCGCGCGGACGGCGTCCAGGTCCAGCACGCTGGGCAGGTCGCCGACGTACGTGCCGAGGAAGTCGTACCGCCGGGTGGTGTCCGCGGCGAGCGCGCGGGTGTACGGCAGCCGGCGTACGTCCTTCAGGCCCCCGGTGATGATCTGGTTGGCGCGGTCCTGGATCCAGGAGGTGGCGTCGGAGGCCGCCGGGCCGCCGCTCGGCGGGTTGTACTTGAAGCCGCCGTCGGCGGGCGGGTTGTGCGACGGGGTGACGACCACGCCGTCGGCGAGGCCGGCGGTGCGGCCCCGGTTGTACGTCAGGATGGCGTGCGAGACGGCGGGCGTGGGCGTGTAGCCGTCCGCGCTGTCGATGAGCACGGTCACGCCGTTGGCCGCGAACACCTCCAGCGCGGTGGCCCGCGCGGGCTCGGACAGCGCGTGGGTGTCGGCCCCGAGGAAGAGGGGCCCGTCGGTGCGCTGGGCGGCCCGGTACTCGCAGATGGCCTGGCTGGTGGCGGCGATGTGGTCCTCGTTGAAGGCGCTCGCCAGGGACGAACCGCGGTGCCCCGAGGTGCCGAACACCACCCGCTGTCCCGGGTCCGCCGGGTCGGGGTGCAGCGTGTAGTACGCCGTGACCAGCCGGGCCACGTCGACAAGGTCCTCGGGACCGGCCGGCCGGCCGGCGCGCTCGTGCGCCATGAGTCCGTTCCTCCGCATCAGTGGGTTCGTTCGCTCACCGCCCATCTTTCCTCGTCGGCGGCGGGCCATGCGAGTGCGCCACCAGCCGGAACGCACCGGGGCCGGCGCCGTGACCACCGCCACGCCCGCCGGCCCCGGCTCCCACTGCTCCGCGCGGCGGCGGTCAGCCGATGTGGTAGCTGTCCCCGTAGACCTTCCAGTCCAGCGGGGTGTTCAGGTCGAGGTTGCCCTTGCGCAGGAAGACCCGCTGCTCGGTGTCGACGCGGCTGGTGTCGCTGTGCGCCTCCTCCTGCTTCATGGCCCACACCCGGGCGTCCAGGAAGGCGTTGAGGTACGTCGTCTCGTTGCCGCCCTGGGCCGGCAGCCGGGCGCCGCGCAGGGCCCGCTTGCGGATGTTCCGGAAGCTCGTCGGGTCGTCGCCGTCGCCGTGCATGACGAGGGCGTCGTAGTAGACGAACTGGCCCAGCGCGCGCAGCCCGTCCGCCCTGCCCTGGGCGACGGCGGGATTGAAGTAGACGCGGTCGCGTTCGTCGTTCTGGGCCTGCTGGAAGGCGGTGTCCTGGGCGGCCTTGCGCCAGTCCCCGGGGTAGTTCGGGTCGAGGCCCTCGTGCGAGTCGGTGCCGTCGACCCTGCGCAGGGCGGGCAGGTACTTGGCGAGGACGTTGCCGGGTTTGCGGTCGGTGTACAGCTGGACGAGGTCGAGCATGTCGCCGGTGCCGGAGCAGAAGCCGATGATGCCGGCGGTGTAGCCGCGTCCGTCGCCGATGTCCTCGATGTACTTGTACTGGGCCTTCCAGTCGAGCGAGGAGTTCTCCGCGCTCGACACCAGCTTCATGGCGATCTCCTTCTTCGCCGGGTCGTCCAGGCCCGGGGCGGCGGCCGAGGCCGTGCCGGCCCGGGAGACGCCGAGCAGGACGCCGGAGCCGACGGCGCCGAGCGCGGCGACGACGGCCCGACGGGAGAGGCGGGCGGGGGCTGCTGTCTCGCGGTCTGCGTACACCACAGGGTGCTCCAAAAGG
Source organism: Streptomyces sp. NPDC088810 (assembly GCF_044750305.1). Taxonomy (NCBI): domain Bacteria; kingdom Bacillati; phylum Actinomycetota; class Actinomycetes; order Kitasatosporales; family Streptomycetaceae; genus Streptomyces; species Streptomyces sp. NPDC088810. The sequence continues at coordinate 189,048 of NZ_JBIVJQ010000012.1, read as the reverse complement.
GAGTGGGGGGTGGGAAGTTGGTCCGTGCGCACACTGGTAGGAAAGTTTCCTATCAAACGCGCCCCGGGCCGGTCACCCGGCAGGCGAGAAGTTCGTACGATCGAACAAGCCCCGGTGCGGCCCGGCTCAGCCGCGCCGAACCCGCTCCCGCTCCCGCTCCTCCGTGAAGGCGTACAGCTCCTTCGACGTGGAGATCAGCTCGCGCATCTCCTCCCGCGAACCGACCATCGGCTGCGAGCCCTTGAGCGGGACCTGGGCGCTCTCGGGCAGGAACCGCACGGTGAGCAGGCCGATGACACCGGCCAGCATCAGGTAGTACGCGGGCATGAGGTCGTCGCCGGTGGCCTCGACGAGTGCGGCGGTGACCAGCGGGGTGGTGCCCCCGAACGCGGCGACGGCGAAGTTGAAGCCGATGCCCATGGCCGCGTAGCGCACGGCGGTCGGGAACAAGGCGGGCAGGGTGGCCGCGCTGGGCGCGGCGAAGCAGGCCAGCAGGGTGGCCAGGAGCAGCACGCCGAGGATCGGCGGCCAGGTGCCGTCCGCCTTGATCAGCAGGAAGGCGGGGACGGCGAGCACGATCATCGCCACGGCGGCGACGGCGTAGAGCGGTCGTCGGCCCACCCGGTCGCTCAGCCGGCCGAGGAAGGTGATCAGGACGACGATCCACAGCATGCCGACGAGCACCAGCAGGTCCGCGGAGCCGCTGGAGCGGTGCAGGGTCTCGGTCTGATAGGTCGGCAGGTAGCCGGTGACCATGTAGTTGGTGACGTTGTAGAGCAGCACCAGGCCCGTGCAGACGAGCAGAGCCGGCCAGTGGTTGCGGACGATGTCCTTGAACTCGCTGCCCGCCGACTCCTGCGCCAGGGCCTTCTCGTGGTCGTCCAGCTGCTGCTGGAAGGCCGGGGACTCCTCCAGCTTCATCCGCATGTACAGGCCGATCACGCCGAGCGGTCCGGCGATCAGGAACGGCACGCGCCAGCCCCAGGAGAGCATCTGGTCGTCCGTCAGGGCCAGGTTCAGCACGGTGACCAGCGCGGAGCCGAGGGCGTAGCCGACGAAGGTGCCGAAGTCGAGCCAGCTGGAGAGGAAACCGCGCCGGCGGTCCGGGGAGTACTCGGCGACGAAGGTGGTCGCCCCGCCGTACTCGCCGCCGGTGGAGAAGCCCTGGACCATGCGGGCCAGCAGGAGCAGCACCGGGGCGGCGATGCCGATGGTGGCGTAGCCGGGGATGACGCCGATGACGAAGGTGCCCAGCGCCATCATGATCATGGTGGTCGCGAGCACCTTCTGCCGGCCGATCCGGTCGCCGAGCGGCCCGAACACCAGCCCGCCGAGGGGCCGTACGACGAAGGCGGCGGCGAAGGTCGCGAACGAGGAGATGACCTGGGCGGCCGGCGAGGCGCCCGGGAAGAACACCTTGCCGATGGTGGCGGCGAGATAGCTGTAGACGCCGAAGTCGAACCACTCCATGCAGTTGCCGAGCGCGGAGGCGCCCACGGCGCGCCGCAGCAACGGAGGCTCCACGACCTGGACGTCGTCCGCGCGGAAGGCCCGCCGGTTGCGGCGGAGCCTGTGGGTCAGTTCCTCCCGGACCTGCTGCGGCAGCCCCGTCACCGCCTTCGGTGCCCGTGGCCTGCTCCGGTCCTGCCGGTGTTCCCGTCCTCCGGCCCGCTCTTCTCCACCGGGGCTCGCAACGCTCACGAGCGCCTCCTTCTCTCGCTCCGTTGATCACCGCTTGCCCCGGTGGCCGATTAAGAAACGGAACCGCTAAATCCGATCCGGGACGGCTGTTGGACTTGCGCGGCACCGGGGAGCAGGGTGGACGGGCCCGTGCGCACCCGCAGGGCACCCCTACGGCACCACCCGGAGAACACCCGATGACGTACGCCGCCGACCCCGCTCGCTACGACGGCACCATGCGCTACCGGCGCACCGGCCGTTCCGGACTGGACCTGCCGGTCCTGTCCCTGGGCTACTGGCACAACTTCGGCGACGACCGCCCCTTCGAGACCCAGCGCGAGATCGCGCTGCGCGCCTTCGACCTCGGGATCACCCACCACGACCTGGCCAACAACTACGGCCCGCCGTACGGCGCGGCGGAGCTGAACTTCGGGCGGCTGCTGAAGAAGGACCTGGCGCCGTACCGGGACGAGCTGGTGATCTCCACCAAGGCCGGCTGGGACATGTGGCCCGGCCCCTACGGGCAGGGCGGAGGCTCCCGGAAGTACCTGCTGGCCTCGCTGGACCAGTCGCTCGCCCGGACGGGCCTGGACTACGTCGACATCTTCTACTCCCACCGGCTGGACGCGAGCACGCCGCTGGAGGAGACCATGGGCGCGCTCGACACCGCCGTCCGCCAGGGCAAGGCCCTGTACGTCGGCATCTCCTCCTACGACGCCGAGCGCACCCGGCAGGCCGCCGCGATCCTGCGCGAGCTGGGCACCCCGCTGCTGATCCACCAGCCGTCGTACAGCATGCTCAACCGCTGGATCGAGACCGACGGCCTGCTCGACGCCGCGCGGGAGGAGGGCTTCGGGATCATCGGCTTCACGGCACTCGCCCAAGGACTGCTCACCGGGCGCTACTTGGACGGCGTCCCGCAGGACTCGCGGGCCGCGCGGGGGACCTCCCTGGACGCCTCCTGGCTGACGGACGACCTGCGGAACCGGCTCCGCGCCCTGAACGGCATCGCGGCCCGCCGCGGACAGACCCTGGCCCAGCTGGCGCTGGCCTGGGCGCTGCGGGACGAGCGGGTGACCTCGCTCGTCATCGGCGCCTCCCGGGTCGAGCAGCTGGAGCAGAACGTCGCCGCGCTGGAGAAGCTCGACTTCACCGACGAGGAGCTGGCCGAGATCGACCGGTACGCGACCGAGGGCGGCGTCGACCTGTGGCGGGACGCCCGGCTGGGCAAGCTCGATTAGGCGCGAGGAATGTGACGTGCGTCACAGACGTAAGGGAAAAGTAGGACATAATGGAAGCCGTTCGGACAGCGTTGTCATCCTCCCCCTCGCGACACCTGCGCACTTCCAAGGAGCCGCTCACCGCATGGCGTACGGAGCCCACCGCAGTCCCCTGCTGCCTCCCCACCCCGACCTGAGCCTCGCCCGCGACTGCGAGCAGTGTCTCGGCTGGGGCACCGTCGTCACCCGCGACGGGGATCACGAGCTGTGCCACGTCTGCCAGCCCGACCCCGCCGACGGCGAGAGCCCGGCACCCTCCGGCTCATAGCGCTCAGCCCCCCTGCCCGCTGCGACCCACCCTCGGACGATCATCCGTCAGGGTAGGGTTCGGATAAAGGTTTCACCAAGAAACGTTCAAGTCCGGGCAGGGGGGCAGCCATGAGCGCCGCACGCACCAGCAGGACACCGCTGCCGGGCATCGGCGTCCGGTACGACCTGACGACACGCGAACACCGCCACCTGTCGGTGGTGGCCCACCGGGACGGCTCGCGCACGTTCAGCGCCTACCGGCGCGACGATCCGGACGCCTGCGCGCTGTCGGTCCACCTCACCGGGCCGGAGGCGGAGGCGCTGGTGGACGCCCTGAAGCCGACCCACCACAGCCCCACCCTGCTGTCCACCACGGAACTGGGCCTGGTGGCCGAGCGGATCGAGCTGTCCGCGGCCTCGCACTGGAACGGACGGCTGCTCGGCGACACCCGGATGCGCACCGAGACCGGCGTGTCCATCGTGGCCGTGCTGCGCCGCGCCGAGGCGATCCCCTCCCCCGACCCCGGCTTCCGGCTGGCCGGCGGGGACACACTGATCGTCATCGGCACCCGCGAGGGCGTCGACGCCGCCGCCGCGATACTCGGCCGGGAGTGATACGGATGCACTCCTCCGCGGTCTTCCTGATCGAGTTCGGCGGGATCATCCTGGCCCTCGGTCTGCTGGGCCGGCTCGCCGCGCGCCTGCGCTTCTCCCCCATCCCGCTCTATCTGCTGGCCGGACTGGCCTTCGGCGAGGGCGGGCTGCTGCCGCTCGGCACCAGCGAGGAGTTCGTGGCCATCGGCGCCGAGATCGGCGTGGTCCTGCTGCTGCTCATGCTGGGCCTCGAGTACACGGCCGGCGACCTGGTCTCCAACCTGAAGACGCAGTACCCGGCCGGCCTCGTCGACGCCACCCTCAACGCCCTGCCCGGCGCCGCCACGGCCCTGCTGCTGGGCTGGGGCCCGATCGCCGCCGTCGTGCTGGCCGGCATCACCTGGATCTCCTCCTCCGGCGTCATCGCCAAGGTCCTCGGCGACCTGGGCCGGATCGGCAACCGGGAGACGCCGGTCATCCTCAGCATCCTGGTGCTGGAGGACCTGTCCATGGCGGTCTACCTGCCCGTGGTCACGGCCCTGCTGGCCGGTACCGGCTTCGCCGCCGGCAGCGTCACGCTGGCCATCGCGCTCGGGGTGGCGGGCATAGTGCTGCTGGCGGCGGTGCGCTACGGCCGGCACATCTCCCGGTTCGTCTCCACCGACGACCCCGAGAAGCTGCTGCTGGTGGTGCTCGGGCTGACGCTGGTGGTGGCCGGTGTCGCCCAGCAGCTCCAGGTCTCGGCCGCGGTCGGCGCGTTCCTGGTCGGCATAGCCCTGTCCGGGGAGGTCGCCGAGGGCGCCCACCACCTCCTCGCCCCGCTGCGCGACCTGTTCGCGGCGGTGTTCTTCGTCTTCTTCGGCCTGCACACCGATCCGGCGAGCATCCCGCCGGTGCTGCTGCCCGCGCTCGCCCTGGCCGTCGTCACCACCCTGACGAAGATCGCCACCGGCTACTGGGCGGCCCGCCGCGCGGGCATCTCGGCCCGGGGCCGGTGGCGGGCCGGCGGCACCCTGGTCGCCCGCGGCGAGTTCTCCATCGTCATCGCGGGGCTCGCCGTCACCTCCGGCATCGACTCCGACCTCGGCCCGCTGGCCACCGCCTACGTGCTGCTCCTGGTCGTGCTCGGCCCGCTGACCGCCCGGTACACCGAGCCGCTCGCCCGGCGCCTGACCGGCCGCCGGGACCGGCGTACGGCACCGGAGACCCAGACCGGACCGGACGCCGTCACGCCCGACCAGACCCCCGCCACCCGCCCCTGACCACCGCCGACGTACGGTGGAGGCATGTCCCCACCCCTTCCGGGGCCGCTGGCGCATCTGGCGCCGCTGCTCGGCCACTACGGCTACTGGGCCGTGGGGGCCGTGATCTTCGTGGAGGACTTCGGCGTCCCCGCGCCCGGCGAGACGATCCTCCTCGCCGCGGGGGTGTACGCCGGGGCGGGCCGGCTGAACGTGGTGGCCGTGGGGGTCATCGCCTTCGTCGCGGCCGTCGCCGGGGACAACGTCGGCTACCTGATCGGCCGGGCCGGCGGACGCGCCTTCGTGCACCGCTGGGGCAAGTACGTCTTCCTGACCCCGAAGCGGTTCGAGGCCGCCGAGCAGTTCTTCGCCCGGCACGGCGGCAAGATCGTGACGGTGGCCCGGTTCGTCGAGGGCCTGCGCCAGGCCAACGGCATCATCGCGGGCACGACCGGCATGCGCTGGCGCCGCTTCCTCGCCTTCAACGCCCTCGGCGCGGCCCTGTGGGTCGGCCTGTGGACCACCCTGGCCTACCTGGCGGGCAGCCACATCACGGCGATCTATCACGAGATCAGCCGCTACCAGCTGTACGTCCTGCTCGCCGTCGGCCTCGCCGTCGCGGCGTTCGTCGTACGGCACCTCGTACGACGGCGCCGCCGGCGCTGAGGGAACACCCTGCGCGCAGCGGCGGGCCCCGGCTGGAGCCGGGGCCCGTTCCGTCTGGCCGGGTGCCGCGCCTACCAGCGGTACCAGCGACCGCGCCGGCCTCCGGTGCCGGCCGGGCGGACGAAGAAGCCCACGAGCCACAGCACGAGCACGATGACCGCGATCCACCACAGCGCCTTCAGGGCGAAGCCCGCGCCGAAAAGAATCAGGGCCAGCAGGAGAACCAACAGCAAAGGAACCATGTTTGTGCACCTCCGCAACGGCGGGTGCCCGGAAATTCGGCGGTCAGGCCACGGGATTGCCGCCGGGCACCGGATCCGGATTCCGGGTTTGGACCTCGGCGGAGCGGCAATCCGAATGTCGACCACAGACCGCTTCGACGTGGGGATGTGACACGCGATGGCTGGCAACAAGAAGGCCAAGGGCAAGGTCGAGCAGGCCAAGGGCAAGCTCAAGGAAGCCGCGGGCCGCGCCGTCGGAAACGAGCGCCTGGAGGCCGAGGGCCGCATGGAGGGCGCTCGCGGAGACGCCCAGCAGGCCAAGGAGAAGGCCAAGGACGTCTTCAAGCACTGAGACGTCTGCAAACACCGAGGCGTTGCGCCGATTCGGTTGCGGAACGGGTCCGGAACTCAGCGGAAGCTGATTTCCGGACCCGTTCCGCTGTGTCCGGCCGACCCGCCCCTCAGCAGGCGTTCGTGTGCATCCGGAGGATTCCTCGCGAACGCCCCTTTGACCCGCGGCCCAGCGGGTAGCCGAGCAGGGACGAAACGACCCCCTGTGCACAGGAAGGGCCCCTGATCCCAGAGGAAAAGGGCAACGAGGTATGGACATCCCGCTCAGGACCCACGCGACGACGCAGGACCGCCCCGCGTCCCTGCGCTACAGCCGCACCTGGGCCACCGGCGTCTCCGCCATCTCCGAGGCCAGAGACGCCGTCGCCGCCCTGCTGGCGAGGGCGCGGCCCCTGCCCGGGCGACGGCCGGTGCAGGATGCCCAGCTCGTCGTGAGCGAACTGGTCACCAACGCGGCCAAGCACGCGCCCGGCCCCTGCGCCCTGCGCCTGGAGCTGCTGCCCGGCGCGACCGCGCTGCGCATCACCGTCACGGACACCTCCCCGGAGCCACCGCAGCGCCGCCCGCCGGACCCCCGGCGGGTCGGCGGCCACGGCCTGCATCTCGTGGCCATGCTGACGCGCGGCCTGGAGGTGACGTGGCTGTCCCGCGGCAAGCGGGTCAGCGCGACCGTGCCGCTCGGCCCCGCGGCGGCCGGCTGAGCCGCTCGGGGGCCGGGCGGCTCAGGCGACCCGGATACCGACGATGCACGTGTCGTCGTCGGTGTCCGACCTGCTGTAGGTCAGCAGCCGGTCCAGTTGCTGGTCCAGGGTGCTGGGCGCCGCCCGCGCCGTGTCCAGCAGATGGGTCAGGGACTCCTCCACCGAGCGGTCCCGGCGTTCGATCAGGCCGTCGGTGTACATCAGCAGGGTGTCCCCCGCGGCCAGCTGCAGCTCCGTCTCCTCGTAGCGCGCCTCCGGCACGGCACCCAGCAGCAGCCCGCTGACCGCGGGCAGCGCGGTCGCGTCCGCCTCCCGCACCAGGACCGGCGGCAGGTGGCCCGCCCGCGCCCAGCGCAGGGTGCGCCGCTCGCCGTCGTACAGGCCGCACACCGCGGTCGCGGTCACGGCGCCCGTCAGATGGTGGGCGACGATGTTCAGCCAGGACAGCAGCTGGGCCGGGCCGGCGCCGGTCACCGCGAGGCCGCGCAGCGCGTTGCGCAGGACGACCATGCTGGTCGCCGCCTCTATGCCGTGCCCGGCGACGTCGCCGACGCACAGCAGCACCAGTCCGGAGGGCAGCACCACGGCGTCGTACCAGTCGCCGCCGACCAGGTGCTCGGTCTCGGCGGGCCGGTAGCGCACCGCCACCTGGAGGCCGGGCACCCGCAGCGGGGCCTGGGCCGGGGGCATGATGGCGTGCTGGAGCTGGAGCGCCAGCCGGTTGCGTTCCACGGCCTGCTGCTCGGTGTGGGCGAGCTGGTCACGGGTGGCGGCGAGGGCGACCTCGGTCCAGTGCTGGGCGGAGATGTCCTGGTAGGCGCCGCGCAACCCGAAGAGCTGGCCCTCGGTGTCGAGGACGGGTTCGGCGACCACCCGGGTGTGCCGGGTCACCCCGTCCGGGCGCAGCAGCCGGAAGGCGGCCGAGGCGGGCCGGCGGTGGTGCAGCAGGGTGCGCAGGAAGCGGCCCAGGGTGACGGAGTCGTCGGGGTGCGCGTGGGCCGGCAGGTCCTGCAGGGCGACCGGGGGGCTGGTGGGCGGGCGGCCGTACAGGCTGAACAGCTGGCCGTTCCAGGTGATCTCGCCGGTGAGCAGGTTCTCCTCGAAGCCGCCGATCCGGCCGAGCCGCTGGGCGTGCTGGAGCAGGCTGGCCAGGCGGGCCGTCTCGTCCTCGATGCGCCAGATCAGCAGCACGCTGGAGCCGTGCCGGCTGATGCTGATGTCGGCGACGGCCGACAGGGGCACCTGGTCGACCAGGGCGGTCAGCCGCATCCGGCGGGCGCGGAACGGCTCGCCGGTGGCGTAGACCCGTTCCACCCGCTGGAACAGCTCGCTGTCGCCGGCGGCCATCGGGTAGGCCTCCAGGAGCAGGGCGCCGTTCACGACGGCCCGGGGCCGGCCCGCCGGGTCGAGGAAGCGGTCGTTGGCGTGCTGGATGCGGAAGTCGACCAGCTGTCCGGTGTCGTCGAGGTGCGGCACGAGCACCAGGGCCGGGTCGTGCAGCCCGTCCGCGAGGTCCATCAGCTCGACCACGTCGGGCAGCAACCGGGGTTCCGGATCGGTGCCGGACGGCGGGGCAGAGGTCTCCAGACTGTGCGCGCACAGCTCGGCGAGTGCTTCGACCTGCCGGACGACGGGGCGCGGCAGCGGATCCTCGGGCTTGGGCCAGGCGATCTCCAGAACGCCGTGGATCCGGCCCCCCGCCCCGGCGGGTACGGCGATGCGGGCGCCGTCGGCGTACTCCCGGCGGCCGATCGTGGGCAGCCCCGAGTCGGCGAGCGAAGACAGCCACTGGTCCTGGAGCTCGGTCAGGCCGCGCCGGGCCACGGTGACGACGTCGGGCGGGACATAGCGCCAGCGGGCCGCCTCGCCGGGCGGGAAGCCGGCGCTGCCCGCGAGGGTGAGCGAGCCGTCCGAGCCGGCCGCCCAGATGGCGACGGCGACCGCGCCCAGCGGGCGCAGGGCGTGATCGAGCAGCGAGTCGGCCATGGCCTGGGTGTCGTGGGCGGCCAGGACACCGCTCTCGGCGGCGCGCAGCCGGACGGCGGCGGACTCCGCGGCCGACTCCGCCGGGTCCGAGGCGACGGACAGGAACGCCTCGGTGACCTCCGTGACGCGGTCCCGGGCGGCCTGGTTGATGACGTCCACCGCGAACTCGAGCGGGGTCAGCTGCGCCTGCTCCGCCAGTTCGGCGAGCTGGCGGGCGGCCTGGGCGGGGCCGCAGGCGAGGCGCTCGACCAGGATGCCCTTGGCGAGTTCGATCAACGCCCGGCCCTCGGCCTCGGCCTGGGCCGCGCGCACCTCCTGGCGCAGCCGTTCCACGGTCGCGGCGAGCCGGCCGACCGGTGAGGTGGCAGGCACGTCCGGCATCGCCACCTCGGCGGGGATGTCGGGCACCACCACCCCGGCGGCGGGCAGCCACTCAGGCGTGCCGGGTTCTGCGGGCGGTTCGTGGGTGGTCACCGGGTCGGTACTCCTCGGCCTGCGGACGGGCGGGCGCGGTGGGGCGGCCTCATGCGGGGAGCCAGCGCCGGACGCAGGCGATGAGGTCATGGGTGTCCACCGGTTTCGTGACGTAGTCGCTGGCGCCGGAGGCCAGGCTCTTCTCCCGGTCGCCCTGCATGGCCTTGGCGGTCACGGCGATGACCGGCAGGTCGGCGTACTGCGGCATCTTACGGATTTCGGCCGTGGCCGTGTACCCGTCCATCTCGGGCATCATCACGTCCATCAGAACGAGTTCGACGTCCGGGTTGTCCAGCAGCGTCTCGATGCCCTTGCGGCCGTTCTCCGCGTGCAGGACGCGGAAGCCGTGCAGTTCCAGGATGCCGCTGAGCGCGAACAGGTTGCGGGCGTCGTCGTCGACGACGAGGACGGTACGGCCGCGGGTGTGCTCGTCGACCAGATGGGGTTCCGTGAGCTGGGGCTCGTCCCCGCGGACCAGGGTCAGCACCTCGCCGGGCTCCTCGGCCGACAGGTGCAGCGCGATCCGCTCGCGCAGCTCGTCCAGGCTGTAGAGGTACTCCGGCGAGCCGCCCGCGGTGCCCTCGGTGAGGGGCTCGGCGCGGTGGGAGCCGTGCACCAGCACCGGGACACTGGTCAGGGCGGAGTCGCCGCGAAGGGCGTCCAGGAAGCGGGCCGACTCCCCGTCGGGCATGCCGAGTTCGACCACGACGCAGTGGCAGGCCTCGGCGGCCAGGGCGCCGGCGGCCTCCTGGGCGCCGACCGCCGTGATGATGTCGACGGGGGTGCCGGCGCCGTCGGGGCGGCTGTGCTCCAGGTCCCTGACCACGCTCTCCGCGACCAGCGTCAGCAGTCCGCGCGGGCGTTCCTCCACGACGAGCAGCCGGCGCGGGCGCTGCCGCTTCGTCGTGACCGTCGGCACCACCGGGGTGAGGTCGTGCCCGGGCGTGCCCTCCGTCCGCTCGTGCTCGGCAGGCCTCGGGACGGGCCGGCTGCGCATGGCCTCCTCGAAGTCCTCCCGGGCGACGGGCAGGAAGAGGGTGAAGGTGCTGCCCCGGCCGGGGGTGCTGTCCACGGTGACGGCACCACCGAGCAGGTGGGCGATCTCCCGGGTGATGGACAGGCCGAGCCCGGTGCCGCCGTACTTGCGGCTGGTGGTGCCGTCGGCCTGCTGGAACGCGCCGAAGATGGTCTCCAGTTGCTGCTCGGGGATGCCGATGCCGGTGTCCTTCACACGGAAGGCGACGATGGTGCCGCCGCGGAGCACGCCGCCGGGCACCTCGTCGTCGGGCGCGGGCTCGACGCGCAGTTCGACGCCGCCCTGCTCGGTGAACTTCACCGCGTTGGAGAGAAGGTTGCGCAGGATCTGCCGCAGCCGGGAGTCGTCGGTGAGCAGGTCCGCGGGGGCGCCGGGGGCCGTGGTGACGGTGAAGTCCAGGCCCTTCTGCGTGGTCATCGGCCGGAAGGTGGCCTCGACGTAGTCGATGAGCTGCCGCAGCGGGACACGTTCGGGCGTCACGTCCATCTTGCCCGCCTCGACCTTGGACAGGTCGAGGATGTCGTTGATCAGCTGGAGCAGGTCGGAGCCGGCGGAGTGGATGATGCCCGCGTACTCGACCTGCTTGGGGGTGAGGTTGCGGGAGGGGTTCTGGGCCAGCAGCTGGGCGAGGATGAGCAGACTGTTGAGCGGGGTGCGCAGCTCGTGGCTCATGTTGGCGAGGAACTCGGACTTGTACTTCGACGCGAGCGACAACTGCTGGGCGCGCGCCTCCAGTTCCTGCCGGGCCTGCTCGATCTGCAGGTTCTTCGCCTCGATGTCCCGGTTCTGCTCGGCCAGCAGGGACGCCTTCTCCTCCAGTTCCGCGTTGGAGCTCTGGAGCTCCTCCTGCCTGGCCTGCAACTCGGCGGAGCGGGACTGCAGTTCGCGGGTCAGGCGCTGCGACTCCTCCAGCAGCTCGTCGGTGCGGGCGTTGGCGACGATGGTGTTGACGTTGACGCCGATGGTGTCGACCAGCTGCTGCAGGAAGTCCCGGTGGACGGGTGTGAACGTGGTGACCGAGGCCAGTTCGATCACGCCCAGGACCTGCTCCTCGAAGACGATGGGCAGCAGCAGCAGCGCGGTGGGCTCGATCTGCCCGAGTCCGGAGGAGATGGTGACGTAACCGGGCGGCAGCTCGTCCACGGCGATGGTACGGCGGCTGCGCGCGGCCTGGCCGACCAGGGACCGGCCGAAGGCGATGCGGACAGGCCGGGCGTCCTCCTCGGGCCGGCCGTAGGAGCCGACGAGCCGCAGCTCGGGTTGGGGCTGGCCCTCCTCGGCGAGGTAGAACGCGCCGTACTGGGCGGAGACGAGGGGGACCAGCTCGTCCATGATGAGTTCGGCGACGACCGGCAGGTCCCGGTGGCCCTGCATGAGGCCGGAGAGCCGCGCGAGGTTGGTCTTCAGCCAGTCCTGTTCCTGGTTGGCCCGGGTGGTCTCACGCAGCGACTCCACCATGGAGTTGATGTTGTCCTTGAGGTCGGCGACCTCGCCGGAGGCGTCGACGGTGATCGACCGGGTCAGATCGCCCTCGGCGACCGCGCTGGCCACGTCGGCGATGGCGCGAACCTGCCGGGTGAGGTTGCCGGCGAGTTCGTTGACGTTCTCGGTGAGCCGCTTCCAGGTGCCGGAGACTCCCTCGACCTCCGCCTGCCCGCCGAGCCGGCCCTCGGTACCCACCTCCCGGGCCACGCGGGTGACCTCGTCGGCGAACGCCGACAACTGGTCCACCATCGTGTTGATGGTGGTCTTCAGCTCCAGGATCTCCCCTCGGGCGTCGACGTCGATCTTCTTCGACAGGTCGCCCTTGGCCACGGCCGTCGTCACGAGCGCGATGTTGCGCACCTGACCGGTGAGGTTGTTGGCCATGGAGTTGACGTTGTCGGTGAGGTCCTTCCAGGTGCCGGCCACGTTGGGCACGTGCGCCTGCCCGCCGAGCCGGCCCTCGGTACCCACCTCCCGGGCCACCCGGGTGACCTCGTCGGCGAACGCCGACAGGGTGTCGACCATGGTGTTGATGACGTCGGCGAGGGCGGCGACCTCGCCCTTGGCCTCGACGGTGATCTTCTGCGAGAGGTCGCCCTTGGCCACGGCGGTGGCGACCTGGGCGATGGAGCGGACCTGGCCGGTGAGGTTGGAGGCCATCACGTTGACGTTGTCGGTGAGGTCCTTCCAGGTGCCGGCGACTCCGCGCACCTGCGCCTGGCCGCCGAGCCGGCCCTCGGTACCGACCTCCCGGGCCACCCGGGTCACCTCGTCGGCGAACGCCGACAGCTGGTCCACCATCGTGTTGATGGTGTTCTTCAGCTCCAGGATCTCGCCCCGCGCGTCCACCGTGATCTTCTGCGACAGATCACCCTGCGCCACCGCGGTGGCCACCTGGGCCACGTTGCGCACCTGGGCCGTCAGGTTCCCGGCCATGAAGTTCACCGAGTCCGTCAGGTCCCGCCAGGTGCCCTTGACGCCCTTGACGTCCGCCTGCCCGCCGAGCCGGCCCTCGGTACCCACCTCCCGGGCCACCCGGGTCACCTCGTCGGCGAACGCCGACAGCTGATCGACCATCGTGTTGATGGTGCTCTTCAGCTCCAGGATCTCGCCCCGCGCGTCCACCGTGATCTTCTGCGACAGATCACCCTGCGCCACCGCGGTCGTCACCTGGGCCACATTGCGCACCTGCGCCGTCAGGTTCCCGGCCATGAAGTTCACCGAGTCCGTCAGGTCCCGCCAGACCCCGGCGACCCCCGGCACCTGGGCCTGCCCGCCGAGCCGGCCCTCGGTGCCGACCTCACGGGCCACGCGGGTGACCTCGTCGGCGAACGCCGACAACTGGTCCACCATCGTGTTGACGGTTTCCTTCAGCTGGAGGATCTCGCCCCGCGCGGGCACGTCGATCTTCTGGGACAGGTCGCCCTTGGCCACGGCGGTGGCGACCTGCGCGATGTCGCGGACCTGGGTGGTCAGGTTGCCCGCCATCGCGTTGACGGAGTCCGTCAGGTCGGCCCAGGTGCCGGAGACGCCGGGTACCTGCGCCTGTCCGCCGAGGGTGCCCTCGGTGCCGACCTCGCGGGCCACCCGGGTGACTTCGGAGGTGAACACGGACAACTGGTCGACCATGCCGTTGAAGACGGTGGCGATGTCGCCCATCAGCCCGCTGGAGTCGTCCGGCAGCCGGGTACCGAAGTCCCCGTCGCGCACGGCGGTCAGTCCCGCGAGCAGCCTTCTCAGTTCGTGGTCACCCGGGACCGTGTCGGTCGTCCCGGTCGCCTTGCCGGCCATGCGCACCCTCGATCCGCTCCCCAAGAGTCCTCACCCCGAGGACTCGGAACCGCGGCCGGGGAGCGTCCTGCCGCCCGGCCGTTGGCGTGTGCATTTCCGCAGTTCACGGATTTGCATGATGAGAAAAATACGCCGCAGGCTAACCCACCTTCACCGCCTGAGTCACACCATTCGGCCAACCCTCGTCGCTCGCGGAATTGGTGCCCGCACAGCAGGTGTGAGGGGCCGCCGTCCGGGTACCCGTCTCGGTTTGGCCAGGGGTTTCGGGGGCGGTGCAGGGCTGGGAGGCCGGTTCGGGCGCGCGGAGCGAGGGGACCCGTGCCAGGCTCGAAGCAGGGCACCGGGAGTGCGGGATCCGGCGGCCGGGCGGTGGTGGGTCGTGGGTGAGGAGGACGGCATGGGCGACGGCACCCAGGACCGCGGGAACGCACTGTACGGCCCGCAGCCGGACGTGTCCGGGGCCTCCGGCTGGCCGGACGCCCCGCCGCGAGTGGGCTTCTTCACAGACACCTCCGTGTGCATCGGCTGCAAGGCCTGCGAGGTGGCCTGCAAGGAGTGGAACGCGATCCCGGAGGACGGCCTGGCGCTGACCGGCATGTCCTACGACAACACGCGCGGCCTCGGCGCCGACACCTGGCGGCACGTGGCCTTCGTGGAGCAGCGGTGGCCGTACGGCGGGCCGGAGCCGGAGGCCGCGCACGACGACACGGCCGATGTCGACGTCTTCGCCGCCGCCGGGCGGATCTCCCCGGTCTCCCCCGAGGGCCGGCCGGAACTGCGCTGGCTGATGGCCTCGGACGTGTGCAAGCACTGCACGCACGCCGCCTGCCTGGACGTCTGCCCCACGGGCTCGCTGTTCCGCACCGAGTTCGGCTCGGTCGTCGTCCAGGAGGACATCTGCAACGGCTGCGGCTACTGCGTGCCGGCCTGCCCGTTCGGCGTCATCGACCAGCGCAAGGAGGACGGCCGGGCGTGGAAGTGCACCCTGTGCTACGACCGCCTCGGCGTCGGCATGGAGCCCGCCTGCGCCAAGTCCTGCCCGACGGACTCCATCCAGTTCGGCCCGCTGGAGGAACTGCGGGAACGGGCGCAGGCCCGGGTGGCGCAGCTGCACGCGGCCGGCGTGACCGACGCCCGCCTCTACGGCGAGAGCCCCGACGACGGGGTCGGCGGCGCCGGCGCGTTCTTCCTGCTGCTGGACGAGCCGGAGGTGTACGGCCTGCCCCCGGACCCGGTGGTCACCACCCGGGACCTGCCCGCCATGTGGCGGCAGGCGGCCCTGGCCGCCGTCTCGCTGGCCGCGCTCGCGGTCGGGAGTTTCGTGAGGAGGCCGCGATGAGCGAGTCGGACGTCACCCGGGACGGCGTGCGGGGTGCGCGGCCCGGCCGGGAGGTTGTGACCGGCGCCCACGCGGGCCGCCGCAGGGGCCGGCGGGGCCGGGGCGAACAGCCGATGGTGCCGGAGGCCGAGTTCTCGTCGTACTACGGCACACCGGTGCTGAACAAACCGACGTGGAAGCCGCTGGACATCGCCGGATACCTGTACCTCGGCGGGCTGGCCGGAGCGTCCTCGCTGCTGGCGGCCGGCGGCCGGCTGACCGGGCGGCCGGGGCTCGCGGCGCCGGCGACGTTCAGCGCGGCCGGGGCGATCTCGCTCTCCCTGGCGGCGCTCGTGCACGACCTGGGACGGCCGACCCGGTTCCTGAACATGCTCAGGGTGTTCAAGCCCACCTCACCCATGAGCGTCGGCTCCTGGCTGCTGGCGGCCTACGCGCCGCTGACCCTGACCGCCGCGGCCACCGAGGTGGCGGGCCGGTACCGGCTGCTGGGCTCGGCCGCGACGGCGGGCTCCGCCGTGCTGGGGCCGGCCGTGGCGACGTACACCGCGGTGCTGCTCTCGGACACGGCGGTGCCGTCCTGGCACGAGGGGCACCGGCAGCTGCCGTTCGTCTTCGCGGGCTCCGCCGCGACCGCGGCCGCCGGCCTGGCGCTGACCGCGGCCCCGGTGGCCGAGGCGGGTCCCGCCCGTCGGCTGGCCGCGCTCGGGGCCGCGCTGGAACTGGGCTCCTTCCAGCTCATGAAGCGGCGCATGGGCCTGGCCGCCGAGCCCTACGACCAGGGCAGGGCGCGCCTGCTGCTGCGGGCGGCGGAGGCACTCACGGCGGGCGGCGCCGCCCTGGCGCTGTGCTCCGGGCGGCGCCGGAGGCTCGCCGCGGCGGCCGGCGCGGCGCTGCTGACCGGTTCGGCGGCCCTGCGCTTCGGCGTGTTCGACGCCGGTGTGGCCTCCGCCGAGGACCCGAAGTACACGGTCGTACCCCAGCGGGACCGCCTGCCGGCCCCCACCGGCTGACCGTCGGCCCGGCGCGGTTCCGCGGGGGCCGTTCGGCCCCGGCCGGCCGGGTACTCCGCGCCCGGTCGCGGCCGGAGATGCCGTGATCGTGCGGCGGGGGGAAAATCGAGGGGGCGAGCGGAAGGAGCATGTCATGGGCGTACGCACCTGGATCGGCTCCTGGCCCGTCTACCGGCAGCTCACGGGCACGGACCCGCTCGGCCGGGGTGCCGCCGCCCGGAGCGGGCGCACCGCGCGCCTGACCCCGCGGGTGGCCGAAGCCGACCGGGTGGTGAAGTCCGTCTGCCCGTACTGCGCGGTCGGCTGCGGCCAGAACGTGTACGTCCGGGACGGCGAGGTCACCCAGATCGAGGGCGACCCGGACTCCCCGATCTCGCGCGGCCGGCTCTGCCCGAAGGGCGCGGCGAGCCTCCAGCTGACCACCGGGGACGCCCGCGAGCACCAGGTCCTCTACCGGCGTCCGCACGGCACCGGGTGGGAGCGGCTGGATCTGGACCGGGCGATGGACATGATCGCCGACCGGGTGATCGCGGCCCGCCGGGCCGGCTGGCAGTGGGAGGTCGAGGAGACCCGCACCCGGCGCACCCTGGGCATCGCGAGCCTGGGCGGAGCCACCCTCGACAACGAGGAGAACTACCTTCTCAAGAAGCTGTTCACCGCGCTGGGAGCGATCCAGATCGAGAACCAGGCGCGTGTTTGACACTCCTCCACCGTTCCCGGTCTGGGAACCTCGTTCGGCCGCGGCGGCGCGACCACCTTCCAGCAGGACCTGCAGAACGCGGACTGCATCGTCATCCAGGGCTCGAACATGGCCGAGTGCCATCCGGTCGGGTTCCAGTGGGTGATGGAGGCCAAGGCCCGCGGTGCCAAGGTGATCCACGTCGATCCGCGCTTCACCCGCACCAGCGCGCTCGCCGACGTGCACGTGCCGCTGCGCGCGGGCACGGACATCGCCTTCCTCGGCGGGATCGTCAACCACGTGCTCCGGCACGAGAAGTACTTCCGCGAGTACATCGTGGCGTACAGCAACGCGCCGGTGATCCTGCGGGAGGACTTCCGGGACACCGAGGATCTCGCCGGCGTCTTCTCCGGCCTGGACGCCGGCACCCGCAGCTACGACAACGCCAGCTGGCAGTACGAGGGCACCGAGGCGCAGGCGGCCTCCGGCGAGCGCGACCAGGAGTACGAGGACCGCACCGGCGGCGGCAGCTCGGTGGCCGAGGCGGCGCGCGGCGAGGCGCACGGCTCCGGCGGCGCGGACATCGGCGAGGGCGAGCCGGAACGGGACGAGACGCTGTCCCACCCGCGCTGTGTGTTCCAGGTGCTGAAGCGGCACTACGCCCGCTACACGCCGGAGCTGGTCGAGCAGGTCTGCGGGGTGCCGCAGGAGCTGTTCCGCCGGGTGTGCGAACTGGTCACGGAGAACTCCGGACGCGACCGGACGACGGCCTTCGCCTACGCCGTCGGCTGGACGCAGCACACGGTGGGGGTGCAGAACATCCGGGCGGCCTCCGTCCTGCAGACCCTGCTCGGCAACATCGGCCGGCCCGGCGGCGGCATCCTCGCGCTGCGCGGGCACGCGTCCATCCAGGGGTCCACGGACATCCCGACCCTGTTCAACCTGCTGCCCGGCTACATCCCGATGCCGCACGCCCACCAGAACCAGGACCTGGAGGCGTTCGTCGCGGCGGAGGCTGCCCGCAAGGGCTACTGGGGCAACATGCGCGCGTACGTGGTGAGCCTGCTCAAGGCGTACTGGGGTGACGCGGCGACGCCGGAGAACGACTTCTGCTTCGACTACCTGCCCCGGCTGACCGGCTCGCACTCGACGTACGAGACGACGATGGCCCAGCTGGACGGCGTCTGCAAAGGCTACTTCCTGCTCGGCGAGAACCCGGCGGTGGGCAACGCCGACTCCAAGCTGATGCGGCTGGGCATGGCCGCCCTGGACTGGCTGGTCGTCCGTGACTTCTCGCTCATCGAGTCGGCGACCTGGTGGCAGGACGGGCCGGAGATCGAGACCGGGGAGCTGCGCACCGAGGACATCGGCACCGAGGTGTTCTTCCTTCCGGCCGCCGCGCACACCGAGAAGGACGGCAGTTTCACCAACACCCAGCGGCTGCTCCAGTGGCACCACCAGGCGGTCGAACCGGCCGGCGAGGCGCGCAGCGAGCTGTGGTTCGCCTACCACCTGGGCCGGATCATCCGGGAGAAGCTCGCCGGGTCCACGGACGAGATGGACCGGCCGGTGCTCGACCTGGCCTGGGACTACCCGACGAAGGGCCGGCACGCCGAACCGGACGCGGAAGCCGTTCTCGCCGAGATCAACGGCCGGGACGCCGAGGGGAATCCGCTCTCCTCGTCCGAGCAGTTGAAGCCCGACGGCTCGACGGCGTGCGGCTGCTGGATCTACTGCGGTGTGTACGCCGACGGCGTCAACCAGGCGGCCCGCCGCAAGCCGGGCCGGGAGCAGGACTGGGTGGCGGCCGAGTGGGCGTGGGCCTGGCCGGCCAACCGGCGGATCCTGTACAACCGTGCCTCCGCCGACCCCGAGGGCAGGCCGTGGAGCGAGCGCAAGGCGCTGGTGTGGTGGGACCCGGACAAGGGTGAGCAGGGCGAGTGGACCGGGCACGACGTGCCCGACTTCAAGAAGGACAAGGCGCCGGACCACGAGCCGCCCGCGGAGGCGACCGGGCCGGAGGCCCTGTCCGGCACGGACCCGTTCATCATGCAGGCCGACGGCAAGGCGTGGCTGTACGTGCCGTCCGGGCTCACCGACGGCCCGCTGCCGGCGCACTACGAGCCGCAGGACTCCCCGTTCCCGAACCTGCTTTACGACCAGCAGCGCAACCCGGTACGGCACTTGCTGCCGCCGCACCCGGACAACCGCTACCAGCCGAGCGGCGACGAACCCGGCTCCGGGGTGTTTCCGTACGTGGCCACCACGTACCGGCTGACCGAGCACCACACGGCGGGCGGCATGTCCCGCTGGCAGCCGTACCTGGCGGAGCTGCAGCCGGAGTTCTTCTGCGAGGTCTCTCCGGAGCTGGCCGCCGAGCGGGGCCTCGCGCACACCGGGTGGGCGACGATCGTCAGCGCGCGGGGCGTGATCGAGGCGCGGGTGCTGGTCACCGACCGGATGGCCACGCTCACCGTGCACGGCCGCCGGCTGCACCAGGTGGGGCTGCCCTACCACTGGGGTCCGAACGGCTACAGCACGGGGGACGCGGCCAACGAGCTGCTGCATCTGTCCCTGGATCCGAACACGCACATCCAGGAGACGAAGGCGTTCGCCGTCGACATCCGCCCGGGACGGCGCCCTCGCGGCCCGGCGGCCGTGCAGCTGGTGCGGACGTACCGGATCCGGGCGGGCATCGACGAGCACACCGGCACGGAGCCGTGAGCGGCCCTATCCGAGGACGAGGGAGTGGGTGCCGCGCGGCACGAGTTCTCCGATCACCGGTGCGCCGGGCACTTCTCCGGCGACGAGCAGCCCGCCGGAGGTCTGCGCGTCGGCGAGCAGCAGCCGGGTGTCCTCGTCGGTGGTCCCGAAGTCGGTGTGCGGCGCGACCCACTCCAGATTGCGCCGGGTGCCGCCGCTGACGTAGCCGTCCCGCACGGCCTCCCGGGCGCCCTCCAGGTACGGGACGGCGGCGGTGTCGACCACGGCGGTCACCCCGGAGGCGCGGGCCAGCTTGTGCAGGTGGCCGAGGAGGCCGAAGCCGGTGACGTCCGTGGCGCATGCGGCGCCGGCGGCCAGCGCGGCCTCGGCGGCCTCCCGGTTGAGGGCGGCCATCGTGGCGACGGCGTGCGCGAACCGCTCGCCGGTGGCCTTGTGCCGGTTGTTCAGGACGCCGGTGCCCAGCGGTTTGGTCAGGGACAGCGGCAGTCCGGGCCGGCCGGCGTCGTTGCGCAGCAGCCGGTCGGGGTCGGCGATGCCGGTGACGGCCATGCCGTACTTGGGTTCCGGGTCGTCGACGCTGTGCCCGCCGCCGACGTGGCAGCCGGCCTCGGTGGCGATGTCCAGTCCGCCGCGCAGCACCTCGCGGGCGAGGTCGAACGGGAGCCGGTCGCGGGGCCAGGCGAGCAGGTTGACGGCGAGGACGGGCCGGCCGCCCATCGCGTAGACGTCGGACAGGGCGTTGGCGGCGGCGATCCGGCCCCAGTCGTAGGGGTCGTCCACGACCGGGGTGAAGAAGTCGGCCGTGCACACCAGGGCGGTCCCCCGGTGGGTGACCACGGCCGCGTCGTCACCGGTGGCGAGACCGACGAGCAGCGGGGTGTCGCCGCCGGCGAGCGGCGCGGCGGTCAGCCCGGCGACCACCTCCTCCAGCTCTCCGGGCGGGATCTTGCAGGCGCAGCCGCCGCCGTGCGCGAACTGCGTGAGCCGTACGGGTGTCTGAGGGGCCGGTGTCGTTGTCATACCGGTGGTCTCCTGGGGCAGTAGCCTGACGGGCGGTGGAGGCGTGTGGGTGCCTGGTGGCCCTCCCGGTCTTCAAAACCGAGGTGCCCGAGGATCTCGGGCAGGCGGGTTCGATTCCCGTCCGCCTCCGTTCCCCGCCCCCGTACAGCAGCGCCGGTGCTGGTCGTCGACCCGCTCGGTGAGTCCCCGGGCGTCCAGGAACTCCAGCAGCGGTACGGCCACCCGGCGGGTGGTGTCGAGCGCGCGCCGGGCCTCGCTGAGCGTGAACGGCTGGGGCAGCGTGCGCAGGACGGCGGCGGCGTCGGCGTCCGCGCCGGGCAGCAGCACGATCCCGTCGGCGATCCGCAGCAGCGCCCCGGCGGCCGCTGCCGCGGCCACCGCCCTGCGGTCCAGGCCCAGTTCGGCGAGCCGCCCGGCCTCGGGGGCCCGGAACGGAGTGCGGGCGAGGTCCCGGCGCAGGGCGTCCACGGCCGCGCGGACGGGTGCGGGCAGGGCGGGGCGGAGGCTGTCGGCGGTGTGCAGCCTGCCCTGTCGGGCGTGGATCCCGGGCTGTGCCGCGGCCAGCGCGTCGACCAGGGCGCGGTCGGGCAGGCCGAGCAGCCGACGGGCCGCCTCGGTGGGCAGGCCGGGCTCCAGCGGATGGGTGCGGGCGTGCTCCACGACCTGACCGGCCAGCCGGTCCTTGAGCGCGTTCCAGTGCGCGGTGTCGGCCAGCCAGTCGCCGGCGACGGGCTCGCCGGGCACCGGGACGCCCATCGCCCGCAGGTCGGCGCGCCGGACCAGCTTGCGGCGGCGCAGCTCGGCGGCGCCGTCCGGGCGGCCGGTCATCGTGTCCAGTTCGGCCGCGCGGGCCCGGCCGGCGCCGCGCCGGGTCAGCCGGGGCGGCCGTACGTCCAGCACGGTGACCCCGCAGGGCGTACGGGTGCCGCCGGGCTCCCGCAGGACGGCGCGGTCGCCGGCCCGCAGGGGCAGCCCCCGGCGCAGGGTGAGCCGGGCGGTGTCCGGGCCGAGCGGGCGGACGGTCACCGGCACGGCGGCCGTCCCGATGTGCAGGGTGACGCACCGGGGCAGGTCGGCCGCCGGCTCCCCGGTGACCCGTACGTCGGCGACCTCGGTGGACAGCCAGCGGTCCGGGGTGAGCAGCACCTGTCCGCGGCCCAGGGTGGTGTCGCCCTGGCCGTGCACGTTGACGGCGACGCGGGCCACCGCGGGGACGGCCGTCCGCTCCTCGTGCAGGCTCTGCAGGCCGCGGACCCGCACGACGGCCGATCCGTCCGCGGTGACCAGCCGGTCGCCGACGCGCAGGGTGCCCGCGCCGAGGGTGCCGGTGACCACGGTGCCGTGGCCGCGGACGGTGAACGCCCGGTCGAGCCAGAGGCGTACGTCGGCCTCGGTGTCGGGCCGGGGCAGGGCGTCCGCCAGCCGTGCCAGTTCGGCGCGCAGTGCGTCGAGTCCCGCACCGGTGACGGCGCTGACGGCGGCATGGGGCACCTTGCCGAGGGAGGTCGCGGCCAGCCGCTCCACGGCGTCGGCGCACACCGGCTCCGGGTCGGCGAGGTCGCTGCGGGTCACCGCGAGGGCGGTGTGCCGCACCCCGAGCGCGTCGAGGATGGCCAGGTGCTCTTCGGACTGGGGCTGCCAGCCCTGGTCGGCGGCGACGACGAACAGCACGGCGGGGACGGGTCCGACACCGGCCAGCATGGTCGGCACGAACCGCTCGTGCCCGGGCACGTCCACGAAGGCGAGGTGGTCGCCGCCGAGGCGGGTCCACACGAAGCCCAGGTCCAGGGTGAGACCCCGGCGGCGCTCCTCCTCGTACCGGTCGGGCTCCATGCCGGTGAGGGCGCGGACCAGCGCGGACTTGCCGTGGTCGACATGGCCGGCGGTGGCGAGGACCCGCATCACGCCCGCCCTTCCGCGGTGGCCCGGGCGGACCGTACGGCCTCGGCCAGCCGGTCGTCGTCCTCCGGCGGCACCGCTCTCAGGTCCAGCAGGCAGCGGCCCGCCTCCAGGCGGCCGACGACCGGCACCAGGCCGGTGCGCAGGGCGGCGGCGTACGGCTCGGGCAGGGACAGCGCCGCGCTGGGCAGGGTGACGCCGGGCGCGCCTCCGCCGCCGACTGTGGCCGCGCTCTCGACGGCCCGTACGTCGATCCCGTCGGCGGCCAGCGCGGTGGCGAGCCGGTCGGCGCGGGCCCGGAGCGCGGCCGGGCCGGCGGTGAGGGCGAGGGCGGTCGGGGTGGGCGGGCCGGTGAGGGTGGCCTCCAGGGCGGCCAGGGTCAGCTTGTCGACGCGCAGGGCGCGGGCCAGCGGATGCCGGGCGAGGGCGCGGACCAGGTCCGCCCGGCCGAGCAGGAGCCCGCACTGGGGTCCGCCGAGCAGTTTGTCGCCGCTGGCGGTGACGAGCGCGGCGCCGGCGCGCAGCTGGGTGCCGGCGTCGGGCTCCTGGGGCAGGGCCGGGTGCGGGGCGAGCAGCCCGGAGCCGATGTCGACGACGACCGGGACACCGAGGCCGGTGAGTTCGGCGACCTCGGCGGACCGGGTGAAGCCGGTGATCCGGAAGTTGGACGGGTGGACCTTGAGCACGAAGCCGGTGTCCGGCCCGATCACGGCCGCGTAGTCGGCGGGGGCCGTGCGGTTGGTCGTACCGACCTCGCGGAGCCGGGCGCCGGTGGAGACGAGCAGGTCGGGCAGGCGGAAGCCGTCGCCGATCTCCACCATCTCGCCCCGGCTGACGACGATCTCCTTGCCGGCCGCGAGCGCGGTGGCGGCCAGGACGAGCGCGGCGGCCCCGTTGTTGACGACGTGCGCGGCGCCGGCGGCGGGCACCCGGGCGCGCAGCGCGGCCAGCGCGGAGCGCCCCCGGCGCGCCCGTACGCCGGTCGTCAGGTCGAGTTCGACGTCCGTGGGACCGGCCGCCTCCCGGACCGCCTGCCGGGCGGCGGCGGACAGCGCGGCCCGTCCGAGGTTGGTGTGCAGCAGCACCCCGGTGGCATTGATCACCGGGCGCAGGCCGCTCGCGGTGCCGGGCAGCAGGTCCAGAGCGGTCTGCGGGACCTGTTCGGGCGGGATGGCGCCCGCGCGGGCCCGCTCCTGCGCCTGCCGTACGGCGGCCTTCACCGGGTGCGCGCCGAGCCGCTCCACGGCCGCGGCCAGCCGGGGGTCGCGCAGCAGGGTGTCGGTCCGCGGGATGCGGCGGCGTACATCGGCCGACGGCTCCCCCGGGGCGCTGCGCGGGGCGGCCTCGCCCGTCCTTCCTGGTACCGGCCGCTGTTCCATGCCGCCCCTGTCCCTCCGGTCCGGCCCTGTGCCCGTAGGGCTCGGCCCATCGTCTCCCAGTGCCCCCGGCGGGCCGCCCGACACGCCGGGACGGACGTTGGCGGCGGCCCTCGCCCGGGTACCCGGCGGCGCATGAAGGACCACGAGCGCAAGCGACAGGACGAGAACGCGACGGCGGCCGAGCGGGCCGCGCGCCGGCAGCGCGAGGCGGACCGCGAGCGCGCCGGCTCCGAGCCGTTTGACTACCCGTACCCGGAGCGCCGGGCGGGGGTCCGGGCCCGGCGCCGCATCAGCGAGGCCGCGGCCGCCGCGGACACCCCGCCGGGGATCCCGGGGGGCTACGGCACGACCGGCGGCGGACAGCCGGGCGGCACCGGTGCCGCCCATCCACCGAACCCCGAGCACCGTGGCACGGCGGCGGGGACGCCGGCCGCGGAGCCTGGCAGTGACGACGAGGGGCCGGTGAACCGCTCGGACCGCTGACCGCGCGGGGTTCACGGGGCTCCGGTCGGCCATGACCGGTCGCCGAGGCCGTCGGTGTCCGTCGGCGGCCGGGGCGGCGGGGCCTCGCCGGCGGTGAGGTGTTCCAGCACCTCCGCCAGCTCCCGGCAGGCCTGCTCGACCGAACGCCGGGTCTGCCGCTGTTCGGTGATCACGGCGGACAGCAGCAGCGCGGTCAACGCCATGGCGCCGTTGAACGCCTGGAGCTTCACCATGACCTCGACCCGGTTCAGCCCGGCGAACGCGCCGGCGCCGTCCGTGGCGGCGACGGTGGCCACCACTGAGGTCAGCAGCGCGCAGAGCACGCTGCCCACCAGCTGGAAGCGCAAGGCCGCCCAGATGATGAGCGGGTAGACCAGGAAGAGCATGCTCACCGAGGTGTAGACGGCGAGCGGTACCAGCGCGCAGGCGACGACGGCCAGCGCGCTCGCCTCCTTCCAGCGGCCCAGCGGCAGCGGCCTGCGGGCCTGGTGCAGCAACAGCAGCAGCGGGGTGACGATGAGGACGCCCATCGCGTCGCCCACCCACCAGGCGAGCCAGACGGGCCAGAAGCTGTGGGCGTCCAGGCTGCCCTTGAGGACGAGGATGCCCACGCCGACGGTCGCGCTGATCACCATGGCGCCCAGCGCGGCCAGGAACACCAGGGCGAGGCCGTCGCGCAGCCGGCTGAGGCGGGTGCGGAAGCGGGCCCTGCGCAGCAGCAGGACCGCGCACACGGGGGCGGCGGTGTTGCCGACGAGGACGCCGAGCACCTCGGGGCCGGGTGTGGTCAGGGACAGGACGGAGAAGAAGGCGCCGAGGGTGATGCCGGGCCAGCAGCCCAGGCCGAGGATCAGCAGCGCGGCGACGGCGATGCCGGTCGGCGGCCAGATCGGGGTGACGACGGCGCCCTCGACGGTCAGCTCGCGCAGCAGGCCGAGCCGGGCCGCCGCGTAGTAACAGGCGGCGACGGCCAGCGTCTGGACGGCGTAGCCGACCGGCCGGCGCAGCTCCTCGATACCCACCACAGCAGCCATCTCACACCGGTGGCCGTCGGTCGGCGAGGCGAGGCATGGTTCCGTCCGGCTCTCCGGCTGAAAACGGCGGCTGCGCCACTGCGCCGGTTCAGGGCGGGGTGCCGGGGCCGTCCACGCCCACGACCAGGACGGCGGCGTCGTCCTCGTGTCCGACGCTCTCGGCGCCCTTGATCACGGCCGCGGCGAGCGCGCGGGCCTCCAGACCGGCGACGGCGGCGATGCCGGCGAGCCGCACCACCTGGTCGAGGCCGTCCTCGATGGTCAGCGACGGCCCCTCCACGACCCCGTCGGTGAGCAGGACGAACACTCCGCCGGTGGTGAGCCGGTGCCGGGTCACCGGGAACTCGATGCCCCGCTCGATGCCGAGCGGCGGCCCGCCCTCGTCGTCGACGACGCCGGACTTTCCGTCCGCCGTGGCCCACACGCAGGGTATGTGGCCGGCCCGGGCGCTCTCCAGCACTCCGGTGGCCGGGTCGAGCCGCATGAACGTGCAGGTGGCGAAGAGCTCGCTGCCCAGCGAGAGCAGCAGGTCGTTGGTGCGGGCCAGGAGTTCGCCGGGGTCGCCGGTGACGGAGGCGAGCGCCCGCAGTCCGGCCCTGACCTGGCCCATGAAGGCCGCGGCCTCGATGTTGTGGCCCTGTACGTCACCGATGGACAGCCCGATCCGGCCGTCCGGCATGGTGAAGGCGTCGTACCAGTCGCCACCCACGTTGAGACCGAGGTTGGCGGGCGTGTAGCGCACCGCGAGATGCAGGCCGGGGGCGGTCGGCAGGTCTCTCGGCAGCATGCCGCGCTGCAGGGCGAGGGCCAGCTCGACCTGGGTGCGCTGCACCTCCGCCCGCTGACGCGCCTGGGCGGTGAGCGAACCGAGTCTGGCCAGCAGCTCGTCGCCTTCGTCCGTGGAGCGCTTGCGGGGCATCGATCACTTCCGGCGGGGCGGTGGCTCGGGGGCGGGCCGGTCGCCTGCCTTTCTGGCAAACGTCTAGATTTTACCGAAACAGCATGATCGTGCCCTGGGGCGAGGCTCGTCAGCGGACCTCGGAGTCGATGCCGGTGATCACCGCGGGGCCGAGCGGCGCGGTCCGCTCGTCCAGTCCCGCGTCCCGCAGCGCCGAGTCCGCGAGCCGGCGCGCCTCCTCCTCGGCGTGCGGGCCGGTGTCCGCCTCGACGGTCAGGCGGAGGGTGAAGGTGTTGTCGTCGTTGACGCTCAGCACGTCCAGGTCCTCGGCGTTGCCCATGCGGGTGCCGTGCGGATCGGCGGGCCGGAGCGCCTGGGCCAGCCGGGTCCGGGTACCGGCCTCGACCCCGGTGGTGAAGGTGCCGGGGACGCTGATCACGTAGGTCGTCATGAGACGGGTCCTTTCCTCGGGCGTCCCCTCGACTACCCCGATTCGCGCGCTTCGCACCGGGGGCGCCGGGAACGGCACCGTCAGCGGAGGTCCGCCGCCGTCCCCCGGACGGTGGACCTGCCCGTGTGGGCTGCGGGGCCGGACGGAACCGGAGTGGGAGATTACGGGTGCGGCATCGGTCCGCTCCTCACCCGTCACCGTTCGCGAAGGACACCCCATGCGCCTGCGCCGTCCGCTCGCCGCCGTACTCGGCGGTCTCGCCCTCGCCCTGACCACCGCGGGTTCCGCACTCGCCGCCGACGGCACGTTCCTCTGGATCGGGCCCCAGGGCAAGGTGTACGCCATCGACAGCCCGCCGGATCACAAGTGCTTCGACATGGCCCAGGAGGCACGCGCCGCCCGCAACGCGACGAAGAAGCCGCTGGTCATCTACACCAAGAAGAAGTGCAAGGGGTCCGCCCTGCGGCTCGCCCCCGGCCACTCGGCGCCCGGCGGTACCCGCTTCGCCAGCGTGATCTTCAACCCCCGCTGACCGTACGACAGTCGTCCCGCGGGGGCTTGAGCCCCCCTCAGATCCAGCCGTCCAGCGCGCCCATGAAACCGTCGAAGTCGTCGCGGTACAGGGTGTGCCCGGCACCCTCGACGGTCCGGACCTCGAAACCCCGCCGCACCAGCTCCGCGCCGAGGCCGGGCCGTACGAGGTCGCTCGCACCGGCCAGCAGCACCAGCGAGGGCACCACCGGGCGCGCCGGCGTGCGGCTGACCGAGTAGACGTCCGGGAGGACGAGGGCCGTGGCGGGGTCCCAGTCGGCGAGCGTGGCCAGCTCGATGTCCACGTCGGTGTCGTCCCAGCGCGGATTGAGGCTGCCGATCATCGTGCGGTTCGCGGTCTTGAACACGGTGAAGTACACGGACGCCTCGACCAGTTCCTTGCGCAGCTCCCAGGCCGGGTCGCAGTAGACGGCCCGGGCGGGTGCCAGCCGTTCGACGGCACCGGCCAGCGCCATCGCCCCGAGCGAGTGGCCGATCGCCAACTCCGGCCGCGCGGGGAGGGTTTCGACGAGGTCGCCGGCCCAGGTCTCGGGGCTGTACTCGCCCCGCCCGCTCGCGCCGTGCCCGCGCAGGTCCACGCCGATGACGCGGTACCCCTTGGCCGCGAGGACGGGGGCGACCCGGTGCCAGGTGCGGTGGTCGGACATGATTCCGTGGACGAGGACGGCGATCCGGTCGCCGGTCCCCCACTCGTGCGTGTGCAGTCTCATCGGCGCCACCTTCCCCGTCGGCTCCGGCCGATCATGTCACCGCGGCCGATGCCCGATCCACTTCCGGCGCGGCGAAGCGGACTCCTCCAGCACGCGGGCGAGGCTTCAGAACGGGTGCTCGGCTGCGCCCAGGACGATGAGTTCCGTACGGTCCAGCGCGTTCGCGACCATCTGCGGCGCGCGGCACATGTGGCAGTAGTCCCACCGCGCGCGGTCGATCACCCGGTCCGGATGGCCCAGCGCGCACAGCACGTCCCGGTGCAGGGCCTGGGCCCAGACGTACCCCGGCTCGCCGTCGACGTCCATGTCCTCCATGTCGATCGGGGTGTCCGCGAGCGCGGAGGCCAGGCGGTGGCCGTCGACGGGCCCCGCGGCGAAGGCCAGGAACGCAGCGGGGTCCGCGCCCACGGGAGTGTCGTTGGCGTCCTCGTCGTCCCGGCCAGGCCAGGAGTCGTAGCGGTGGGCGCGAACCCCGTCACGCCAGACCTCCAACTCCAGCCGGTCACCGTCGTACTGGAAAGCCGCCAGCACCGGAGCGCCCACTGCGGCGCTGATCGGCCCGGCCAGCGCGAACACGTCGTTCTCATCGACGAACCGGTCCGGATGGACGAGGCAGAATCCCGGCCCGGCGGGGGTCGCGTAGCCGGCCGCGCAGACCTCGCGCAGGACGGGGGCCGCCTGTTCGAGCGGCACGGGAATCAATATCGTGCCGTACGTGGCCACCGGCCCTCACCTCCTGGGTTGCGGGGACACTATGCGGCGACGGCGCCGCGAGGCCAACGAAATACGCATACGGGCCCGCTGAGCCGGCCGACCGTGATCGATCCCGGCCGCTCCAGGGTGCGCGCCGCGCATCGTGTGAGCGACGACGAGGCGCCCTTGACAGGCGACACGGGCCGAAGACCGAACCAGCGGGCGGCCCCGGCCGTCGACCTCAGTGCGGGACGCGGCGCCGTCGGTGCTGCCGCGTGCGCCGAGCGCGGGCGCCCCGCTCGGTCCGGCCCGGAACAGCCCGCGTGAGCCGGGCGGTGGCTCACAGTGGGGAGTGGGCCACCGCCGTCACGTAGGCGCCGGTCAGGAGGGAGACCAGGGCGAGGGCGCCGTACACCACCACCGCCGGGGACCGGCGCAGCCACCAGGTCCGGGCGAGGCCCCGTGCCATCGGGATGAGCAGCGGGAAGGCCGGCAGCAGGAACCGCGGCTTGGAGGAGAAGGAGCCGGCACCGCCGAGCACGAGCAGGACCAGGACGCCGGAGAAGACCACCAGGGCCAGCGGGGCGCGTTCCAGGCACAGCAGCACGAACAGCAGCACGCTCGCCGCGACGATCAGGAGGGCCGCGGGGTAGACGACGCCGCCTCCGTGCAGGAGCAGGGCCTTGAGGAAGCGCACCGAGCCGACACCGAAGTCGAAGCGGGAGCCCCAGGCGCTCTGGACCGAGAAGTAGCCGCCGAGGACGTCTCCCGTGCGGCTGCCCACCCACAGCACATAGCCCAGCCAGCCGAGCGGGGCCAGGAGCGCGCCGGCCCACAGCCGCGCCGGGGCCCGGCCGCGCCGGCGCAGCGCCTCGTACCCGGCGGTGAGGGAGACGGCCACCGCCACCGCGAAGCCGCTGGGCCGGGACAGGCCCGCGAGCGCGGCCAGGGTGCCGGCCCACAGCCAGCGGCCCCTGAGCACGCAGTACAGGGACCAGGCGGCGAGGGCGGCGAACAGCGACTCGGTGTAGGCGAGGGTGAGTTCGACCGCGTGCGGCAGGGCGGCCCAGAGGGCGACCAGCACGGTGGCGACGCCCCGTCCGTACAGGAGGTGCCCGACGCGGTAGACGCCGTACGCGGCCACGCCCGCGGCCGTCCAGGCGATGAGCAGGCCGGCCTGGCCGGGGGTGAGCGGCAGGACGGTGGTGAGCGCCCGGATCAGCGCGGGATAGAGCGGGAAGAACGCCCAGTCGGTCTGGACGGCACCCGTGGGAGTGACATAGATGAGGTGGCCGTACCCGTGCGTGGCGATGTGCAGGTACCAGCGCGAGTCCCAGGAGTGGGCCAGGTTCCTGACCAGCGGGTGCCCGCGGAGCTCGTTCGTGAGGATCACCGCGAGGATCCCGGCGAGCCGCAGGCACGCGAACAGGGCGAGGGCCGGCAGAAATCCCTGTGGCGAGCCGGCCGCGGCCGGCCGCGGCAGCCGGGGGCGGCGCAGGGGCCCGGCGGGGGCCGTCGGCTCGGGCCGCGGCACGGAGGAGGTACTCACGTTGTCGACCTTGGTCACGGCTACGAGCAGGTGCAATTCACGACCCGGGTTTCCTACGCAGTTCCACCCCTATTCACGAATCCGGACGCACCCGGGGTGACGGCCACCCCCAGCTCAGAGCCTGATCAGGGTGTGGTTATCATATGAGCGCTGCCTAGCTCGAAAGATGGACCTGTGACTGTCAACGACGACTCGTTCACCAACTGGAAGATCCGCGAGGAGATCGCGGAGTCGATGATCCCGCTCATCGGGAAGCTGCACCGCGAGCGGGACGTGACCGTCCTGCTGCACAGCCGCTCCCTGGTGAACAAGTCGGTGGTCAGCATCCTCAAGACGCACCGCTTCGCCCGGCAGATCGCCGGCGCCGAGCTGTCCGTCACCGAGACCATGCCGTTCCTCGAGGCCCTGACCGCCCTCGACCTCGGACCTTCCCAGATCGACCTCGGCATGCTGGCCACCACCTACAAGGCCGACGACCGCGGCCTGAGCGTGGCCGAGTTCACCGCCGAGGCGGTCGCCGGCGCCACCGGTGCCAACAAGATCGAGCGCCGCGAACCGCGCGACGTCGTCCTGTACGGCTTCGGCCGCATCGGCCGCCTCGTCGCCCGCCTGCTGATCGAGAAGGCCGGCTCCGGCAACGGCCTGCGCCTGCGCGCCATCGTCGTGCGCGGCGGCGGCGCCCAGGACATCGTCAAGCGCGCCTCGCTGCTGCGCCGCGACTCCATCCACGGCCAGTTCCAGGGCACCATCACCGTGGACGAGGACAGCAGCACGATCGTCGCCAACGGCAACGCCATCAAGGTGATCTACGCCGACGACCCGTCGCACGTGGACTACACCGAGTACGGCATCCGCGACGCCATCCTCATCGACAACACCGGCAAGTGGCGCGACCGCGAGGGCCTGTCGAAGCACCTGCGCCCCGGCATCGAGAAGGTCGTGCTGACCGCGCCGGGCAAGGGCGACGTCCCGAACATCGTGCACGGCGTCAACCACGACACCATCAAGCCGGACGAGCAGATCCTGTCCTGCGCCTCCTGCACCACCAACGCGATCGTCCCGCCGCTGAAGGCCATGGACGACGAGTACGGCGTGCTGCGCGGCCACGTGGAGACCGTCCACTCGTTCACGAACGACCAGAACCTGCTGGACAACTACCACAAGTCCGAGCGCCGGGGCCGTTCCGCGCCGCTCAACATGGTGATCACCGAGACCGGCGCCGCCTCCGCGGTCGCCAAGGCGCTTCCCGACCTCAAGGCGAAGATCAGCGGCAGCTCGATCCGCGTCCCGGTGCCGGACGTCTCGATCGCGATCCTCAACCTCCAGCTGGCCCGCGAGACCACCCGCGAGGAGGTCCACGACTACCTGCGCGAGGTGTCGCTGACCTCGCCGCTCAAGCGCCAGATCGACTTCATCACGGCGCCCGACGCGGTCTCCAGCGACTTCATCGGCTCCCGCCACGCCTCGATCGTGGACGCCGGCGCCCTGAAGGTCGACGGCGACAACGCGATCCTCTACCTCTGGTACGACAACGAGTTCGGCTACTCCTGCCAGGTCGTCCGGGTCGTCCAGCACGTCTCGGGCGTGGAGTACCCGACGTTCCCGGTGACGGCGGTCTGATCCGCCGGGCCCAGCGCACGCGTACGGCCGCCGACCGGGGTCTCCGGTCGGCGGCCGCTCCGCCGGGTGCGTGCGGTCAGGCCGCGGCCGGCCGGGCGCAGGCGCCCGCGGCACACGCCGTGAGCCACTGGTCGAAGTCGGCGTCGTAGCGGGTGCCGATGCCGTCGTGGTAGACGGCGTATCCGCTGGCGTAGTCACCGACGCGGAAGCGGGCGAGCATGCGCTGGACGTCGTCGGGATGCTTCTCGAGCATGTAGCGCACGGCGAGGTAGCCCCACGGGTAGGTACGGGTCACGTCGCTGTTGTCGTAGGTGTTCTCGAACAGGGTGCTGAGCTTGTACGTGTGCTTGCCGGCCTCCTGGACCGCCTGGTCGTCGGCGAGGCCGCGGTAGCTGTAGGAGACGTACTCGGCGATGCCCTCGATCCACCACACGTCCGGCACGGAGATCTGCCGCCCGAAGTCGCCCTTCATGTCGTCGCGGGCGTCCAGGAAGTGCGTGTACTCGTGGTTGAGGTTCCAGATCCGGGCCGGGAAGCCGTCGTCGTAGTTCTTCTGGTACATGATCGACATCGGCTGGTTGGCCGGGTCCGACGGGTCGCCGCCCAGCGTCATGCCGCCGTTGTCGGTGCTGATGCCGTACATCGCGCCGGCGTAGGTCTGGTAGTCGGTGCGGCCGGCGAAGACCACGAGCCGGAGGGTGGAGGCGTACTGCCCGGGTATCCGGCCGTCGGCCCTGACGACCGAGCCGAAGTAGGCGTCCTGGCGGAGCACGCTGGCGCAGGCTGCGTCGAGGTCGGGCGCGGTGAGTGCCTGGGCCCGGACGGTCACGTTCGCGTCGCAGTGGCGCGTGACGGGCAGGACGGCCTTGTCGAGCTTGTCCGGCAGGTTGCAGACGTCGTAGTAGGCGCAGTTGTCCTGGTCGTAGGCGGCGGCCTGCGTGGCCACGGCGACCCACAGCCCGGCCGTCGGACCGGTGATTGCGGTCCGGTCCAGCAGGTCCTTGGTCAACGGCCGTACGTCCTCCCGCAGTTCGGGGTGCTCGGTGTAACGGGCCAGGTTCATCCCGGCGTTGGAGTCCAGGAAGGCCAGGGCGGTGCCGAGCTGGTCGGTGTTGGCCAGCGCGAAGTCGTACAGGGTGTCGATGACGCGCGGGTCAGCCTCGACGGCCCGGACGTACCGCGGGTTCCAGTTGCCGCGCCACAGGGGCGTGTAGACGTCGTTGACGGCTCTGATCATGCTGTCGATCGAGTCGTAGGAGCTGTCGTAGGCGTTCAGCAACCGCCGGTAGACGTACAGGTAGCGGTCCTGCTGGTCGGCGCTGTCGGTGAGGATGACGGTCTCGCCGAGGATGTCGCCGTTGGCCGCCGAGACGTCACGGGAGTGGGAGCGGGCGAAGAAGGCGTCCATGCCGCTCGTGACGGCGGTGGTGAGGCGCGAGGTGTACGCACCCACGTCTGCGGGGTGGTTGAACTGCACGTAGTAGCCGGCGCGCAGGAACAGGACCAGTTGCAGCAGGCTGCCGGTGTTGTCGCCGCGGTACTGCCCGGCGGTGCGCGTGAACGCGTTCGCCACGGTCAGCATCTGGGCCTGGCGGAAGACGGCGCGCGCGTCCGTTCCGGTGACCGAGAAGAGGGTGTTGACGCAGTCCGGGGTCGCCGCCTTGACGTAGGCGACGAGGGCGGAGCCGGTACGGCTGCCGAAGTCGGCCGGGGTGCAGGCGGCGGCCTTCGCCGCGCTTCCGGCCGACTTGGTGGACATCGGCTGCCGCGGCGGGAGTTGGACCGGGCTCAGGCGCCTGGCCTGAGTCGCGGGGTGCTCGGTCGCGGCGGTGGACGCTGCGGCGGGCGACGGCACGGCGAGGTGCGCGCGGGGCGCGGTGGCGGTGGCCGTGCCGGGGTGCGGCCGGGGTGCCGCCAGCGCCGGCGTGGACAGCAGGCCGGCCAGGGTGACGCAGACGGCGGCGGCGCCGGCGATGCGGCCGGCCGTGCCTCTCGGCGTGCGTCCGGGCAGCGCGAAGCGATAGCGCATCTGGATTCCTCCACGAAGGGATGCGCCTCTGTGGGGTGTTGAGGCGTGTGAGGCACTGTCCCAGCGCACTGCCCGCGCCAACAATGGCGTGTGACATAGCACATGGCACTGGCCGCTCATAACATCGCGGCACGCCCGTGACCTGCTCGGCCCCGTTCCTAGGCCCCGGTGGTGCTCCAGGTGCGCGAGGCCCAGGTGCGCAGGTGCGGTGCCTGGGCGACGAGATCGCGGTACGCGGCGGTGGCGGACTGGAACACCGTCTCCACGACGTCGTCGGCGACGGTGTCCGGCCGCCAGGCCAGCACATAGCGGCACCACAGCGGGGAGCCGGCCAGCGGCTTGACCGCGACGTGCGGGATCGGCCGCAGCGTCGGCTGTACCAGGGACACCCCGAGACCGTCGGCGATCATGCTCTGCAGCTGGGTCTGGTCGCCGAGCCACTCGTGCACGGTCATCGGCGTGAACCCGGCCGCCGCGCAGGCGTCGTAGAACACCCCGGGCCAGCCGGCTCCGTCGTCCGGGGTCACGAACCAGGCGTCGTCGGCGAGATCGGCGAGCTGCACCTGGGCGCTCTGCCGGAGCCGGTGCCGGGCGGGCAGGGCGACGAAGGTGGGTTCGGTGACGATGCCGCGGTGCCGTACGGCGGTCGAGTGCCGTAGCTCCATGCCCGGGTAGTCGGCGGCGATCGCGGCGTCCACCGCGCCCTCCTCCAGCAGCTCCACGATCCGCGAGGACGCGTAGACGCTGGTGACCGAGAGGGTCAGTTCGGGCAGCCGGGTGCGGACGCGGGAGACCGTGCCGGACAGCACCGGCGAGTTGGTCGCGGCCACGCGCAGGGTCCGGCGAGGGCGGGCGGCGGGCGGGCGGTGCCCGATCGCGGCTGCCCGTACGAGGACGTCCCGGGCCTGTGCGACGACCTCGGCGCCGTAGCGGGTCGGCCGGACCCCGCTCGGTCCGCGCTCGAAGAGCGGCTCGCCCAGGTGGCGTTCGATGCGCCGGAGCTGGGTGCTCACGGCGGGCTGCGAGTAGCCCAGCTGCGCTGCGGCGCGGCCCACACT
The DNA here is from genome assembly GCF_044750305.1 of Streptomyces sp. NPDC088810. Classification (NCBI taxonomy): domain Bacteria; kingdom Bacillati; phylum Actinomycetota; class Actinomycetes; order Kitasatosporales; family Streptomycetaceae; genus Streptomyces; species Streptomyces sp. NPDC088810. The sequence continues at coordinate 154,166 of NZ_JBIVJQ010000012.1, read as the reverse complement.
GCCCGCGTCGGCGATCGCGCACAGCACCCGCAGATGCCGCAGCTCCAGCTCCATCGGTCCCCTTCCCGTCCCCACCCGCGCCCGGCGGACCGAAGCGTTCCATCGCTCCGCCCCGGGCACAAGTCGCAGCTGCGCCAGGGTACGGCCGCGGGGGCGCGGGCCCGGACCTGGACCTTCCCCCGCTCGTGGTGGTCTGCCGGGCTGGTCCGGGGCCGTGCGGCGAGCGGCTACATTTCGGTCTCGGCCCACCCACGGGCCCGTCACCGCTCGCCCCGCCGGCCCCCGTGCGAGGGCTCAGTGGCGGCCCAGTACCTCCGCCGCCCGCATGAACCCGTCCGTGCCGTGGCCGAGGCCGATGACCCGGCGGGCCAGACCCTCCACCGAGCGCATCACGCCCGCGTCGATGCCGTGGGACTCGGAGACGTCGACCACGTGGGCCATGGTGGAGGCGGCCGAGGTGATGGGGTTGATCTCGCCGGAGTAGGTGCCGTCGTCGGCGTCCGTGGCGAACTGGTCGAACAGCGGCGGCAGGATCGCGGCGATGCCCTGGGCGAAGGGGGCCAGTTCCCGGGCGGTGACGCCCTCCGCCCGGGCGATCGCCACGGCGTGCGCGTACCCGGCCATCGCGGTCCAGAAGATGTCGAGCAGCGCGATGTCGAAGGTGGCGGCGCGCCCGATCTCCTCGCCCAGGTGGGTGTGCGTCCCGCCGAGCCGCTCCAGCACCGGCCGGTGCTGCTCGTAGAGGTCGCGCGGGCCGCTGTGCAGGAAGACGGCCTGCGGGGTGCCGATGCTGGGCGCCGGCGTCATGATCGCCCCGTCCAGGTAGCCGATGCCGTGCTCCGCCGCCCACCGGGCGGTGTCCCTGGCCCGCTCCGGCGTGTCGGCGGTCAGGCTCACCACCGTACGGCCCTTCAGCGCGCGGGTGACGTCGGCACGGCGCAGGATCGCGTCGGCGGCTTCCTGGTTCACCACGCAGACCACGGTCAACTCCGAGGCGGCGACGGCTTTTTCGGCCGAGGCGGCGCCGGTCGCCCCCAGTGCGGCCAGCTCACTGTCCTTGCCGGGCGTGCGGTTCCAGACCGTGGTGCGCAGGCCGGCCGTGAGGAACGCGCCGGCCAGCGACCGGCCCATGGGGCCGAGACCGAGCACGGTGACGGCAGGAAGATTCGACGAGGTGGACATGTTGCAACTCCCGTACGTGGTGAGCGTATGCGGTGTGGACGAGGCGGCCGAGCGGCCGTGAGGAATCGAAGAGGACGACGATGACGCGCAGCCGTGCCCAGGACCCGAACGTCTGCGGAGTGACCGCCGCGATCGCCGTGATCGAAGGCAAGTGGAAGACGTCGCTGCTGTGGCTGCTGGAGTCGGGCCCGCGCCGGCCCGGCGAACTGCGCCGCCGGCTGCCCGGGTTGACCGAGAAGGTGCTGACCCAGGCGCTGCGCGAGATGGCGGAGGACGGCGTGGTGCACCGGGAGGTGCACGACGTGCTGCCGCCGAAGACCGTGTACTCGCTGACCGCGTTCGGCCGCGACCTGGCCACCGCGCTGAACCCGGTGGCCGAGTGGGGCCACCGCCGTCTGGAGCGGCTGCGGGAACGCGAGGGCGAGCACGAACGCGAGGCGGCGTCCTGAGGCGCCGCCGCTGTCACCTCCTTCTGTCCCGCGGCAGCCCCTGACCTCGGTGAACAGACTCTCCCGGGCGGCCGGGAGCTGCCAAGTACCCACAAAAAAGTGGGTGTCCCCCGTGCCGCCGGAGGACCGGGCAGCCGCCGTCCGCCCCCTCGTGCCCTCGCCGTCCACGGTGGATCCGGACCACGACCTGATGGCCGGACGGGTGGTGGAGCTGCTGGTCGCGCGGATGGGCCGCGGGGGCCCGCCGGCGGACCAGGAGGAGTTCGTCGGCCCGTTCTCCCTCGTCGTCCGCGAGTCCACGGGCGGCTGATCACGACCTACATACTGATCCCGTTTGCCTAAACCCTTTAGGAAGTTACATAATCCTTTCCGACAGACGGGAGAAGCGATGATGGCGCGTGCGGGCCTGACCACCGAACGCCTGGTCCACGCCGGCGCGGAGCTGGCCGACGAGGTCGGCTTCGACCAGGTGACGGTGTCCGCGCTGGCCCGGCGGTTCGACGTCAAGGTCGCGAGCCTGTACTCGCACCTGCGGAACTCGCAGGACCTGAAGACCCGGATCGCGCTGCTCGCCCTGGAGGAGCTGGCCGACCGTGCCGCCGAGGCGCTGGCGGGCCGGTCCGGGAAGGACGCCCTCGCCGCCTTCGCGCACGTCTACCGGGACTACGCCCGCACCCACCCCGGCCGCTACGCGGCGGCCCGGCACCCGCTGGACCCCGCGACCGCGGCCGGCAGCGCGGGCGTCCGGATCGCGCAGCTGACCCGGGCGATCCTGCGCGGCTACGACCTGGCCGAGCCGGACCAGACCCACGCGGTCCGCCTCCTCGGCAGCGTCTTCCACGGTTACGTCAGCCTGGAGGCGGCCGGCGGCTTCAGTCACAGCGCGCCCGACTCGCAGGAGTCGTGGACCCGGATCCTGGATGCCCTCGACTCCCTGCTGCGCAACTGGCCCGCCCACCCCTGAGCCCCTGGACGCAGGCAGACATGATGCACACCACCCCCCTCACCGCCGCCCTGATACGCGGCGCCCTCGAACTGGAGCGCACCGCGCACGGCCTGCTGCCGCACCGGCTGCCCGCCCGGGCCCGCGCCCAGTGCGCCGACCCGCAGCTGGCCCTGGTGGAGTCCCAGCCCGCCGGCGTACGGCTGGTCTTCCGCACCCACGCCACCACCGTCGAACTGGACACCCTGCCGACCAAGCGGGTCTACGTCGGCGCACCGCCCCGCCCGGACGGCGTGTACGACCTGCTCGTCGACGGACGCCCGGCCGGCAGCGCCTCCCTCGCCGAGGGCAGCACCCTCACCATCGACCTGGGCACCGGCTCGGCCGAGCACCGGCCCGGGCCGGTCGGCACCGTGCGGTTCACCGGCCTGCCGGACACCGCCAAGGACGTGGAGATCTGGCTGCCGCACAACGAGACGACCGAACTCGTCGCGCTGCGCACCGACGCCCCCGTCGAGCCCGTACCGGACCGGGGCCGGCGGGTGTGGCTGCACCACGGCAGTTCGATCAGCCACGGCTCCGACGCGGCGACCCCCACCACCACCTGGCCGGCGCTGGCCGCGTCCCTGGGCGGGGTGGAGCTGGTCAACCTCGGGCTGGGCGGCAGCGCGCTGCTCGACCCGTTCACCGCCCGCGCGCTGCGCGACACGCCCGCCGACCTGATCAGCGTCAAGCTCGGCATCAACCTGGTGAACACCGACCTGATGCGGCTGCGCGCCTTCGGGCCCGCCGTGCACGGCTTCCTCGACACCGTCCGCGAGGGCCACCCCGACACCCCGCTGCTCGTCGTATCCCCGGTCGTGTGCCCGCTGCACGAGGACACGCCCGGCCCCACCGCGATCGACCTGGCAACCCTGAGCGAGGGGCGGCTGCGGTACCGGGCCACGGGGGATCCGGCGGAGCGGGCGGCCGGGAAGCTCACCCTGGAGGCGGTCCGGGAGGAGCTGGCCAGGATCGTGCGCGAGCGGGCCGCCGAGGATCCGGCTCTGCACTACCTGGACGGCCGGGAGCTGTACGGCGAGGCCGACTTCGCCGAACTGCCGCTGCCCGACGGCCTCCACCCGGACACCGCCGGCCACCGTCGGATCGGCGAACGGTTCGCGGCGCTGGCGTTCTCTCCGGACGGCCCCTTCGCCGGCCGTGCCGCCTGACCGTACCCCCGGCGGCTCATACCAGGTGGGCGAAGACCACCAGGTTGTCGGTGTAGTCCCGCACCGTGTGGTCGTAATCCCCGGCGCAGGTGATGAGCCGGACCTCGGGGCGCGAGGCGTCCGCGTACACCCGTTTGCTGGGGAAGTCGTCCTTGGCGAAGGTCTCGGCGCTGTCCACGACGAACTCGGCCGTGCGCCCGTCGGCCCGCTCCACGGAGAACCGGTCGCCGCGCTCCAGCTCGTAGAGGCCGGCGAAGACGGCAGCGGAGGTCACCGTGTCGACGTGCCCGGCGATGATCGCGGTGCCCTCCTCGCCTGGCGAGGCGCCGCCGGCGTACCAGCCGACGAGGTTGGTGTCGGCGGCGGGCGGCGGCTGCAACTGGCCCGAGGCGCCGATGGACAGGGTGGTGAAGGGGGCGTCCACGGAGATCTTCGGGATGCGCAGCCGGGTCGGTGCGGACCGGGGCAGTGACTCGCCGACGTCCCGCGGGCCGACCGGTGCCGAGGCGCCGGTGCCCGAGGCCCGGGGCGCCTGCGGCGTGTCGTCCGGCTGGTGATGACCGCCGAACATGCTGACGGCGAGGAAGGCGGCCGCCACGCCCCACAGCGTGAGCCGCCCGCCGCGGCCGGCGGCCGCTGCCGGTCCTGAGGGGGTCGGGGAGGAGGGATCTGCTGCCATCGGACACCACCTCGCTCGAGCAGGGCAGCACGGGGGTCGGGACGGGAACGGGACGCGGCCGGGGCCGGCATCCGGGGCGGGGCGCAGGGGGCGCGGGCCGCCGACGCGGTGCGCGCGCCGACGGCGTCCGCAGCCCCTGGGACGTACCGGCCCGTCAGGACACCGGCTCGGCGGCCTTCTTGCGGCGCAGCGTGTACGCGCCGGCGGCGCCTACGGCGAGCACGGCGAGGCCGCCCGCGGTGACACCCGGCGTGGCGAGCGCGCCGCCGCCGGTGTGCATGCCACCACGCGGCTTCCCGTGGTCGTCACCCCACTCGCTCTTGTCGCCCTTGTCACCCCTCTCGCCTCTCTCGCCCTTCTCGCTCTTGTCACCCTTCTCGCTCTTGTCGCCCCTTTCCTCACCGCTGTCGCGGCCCTTGTCCTTGTAGCTCTCGGGGTCGAAGCGGCTGTCGTCGCCCGAGCCCCAGTCGTCGCTGCGCACCGCGGCGAGGGCTCCGCCACCCGTGTGCATTCCGCCGCGCGGCCCGTCGTGTTCCCGCCCGGAGCCGCGCTTGTTGCCGTAGTCCTTGTCGTGGTCGCTGTCGGATCCCTTGTCCTCACGGTCGGAGTCGCTGTCGTGCTCCTTGCTGTACGAGGAGTCGTCCCCGCCTCCGTCGCGCTCGGCCGGTACGGCGAACGCGGCGCCGGGTGTGGCGAAGGCCAGGGCGGCGGCGGCAGCCGCCGTTGCCAGGAACATGCGGGCAGAGCGCATAGTGATGTCCTTCCGCCGTGACCGGGCAGCGGATACCTCATCAGCTGGGTGGACCCGGCCCCGACATGAACCACCGTCAGTGAGGCCCCTGACTCCCACCATCCGAGCCGCCCAGCCGGGTCACCACGCCACCCGTCTGCCCCAGCGCGCCGGGTCCGGGACCCCTCGAACGGGCCAATCGCCGAAGCGGTCGTACGCCTGCCGGAGTGATCGCGCGAAGGAGGTGCGCCCTGGCCGTGACCGTCCGGTACGGACGACGCCTCCGGCGACCGGCCGCCGCGTGGGCCGGTGCTCTGGTCGCCGTCGCCGTGGTCGCCGTTCCCGCGCGCGCCGGGGCGGAGACGGTGACGGAGTATCCGGTCACCACGGCGGCCGGTGCCGCGCCCTTCGGCTCACCACCTTCCCGGTGCCGGACGGCGCCGACAAGATGCCGCTGCGACTGACGGCCGGGCCCGCCGGGGCCGGGTGGCTCACCGAGCTGCTCGGAAACGCCGTGGGCCGCGTCCGGGCCGGGTGACGCCGAGCCCCCCGCCCTCTTGTTATGACCGCTGTCATAACGCAGGCTGGTGCCGACAGCACGGCAGGCCGAAGCGGCGGGAGCAAGCAGTGGCGGACGGAATGGCACGGCCCCTGTGGGAGCGGTACGAACCGGTGCACCAGCTCGTGTACTTCGCACCGGAGGCGCACCGGGCGGCGGACGGGCTCGGACTGCGCGGATTCTGGATGGGCTACTTCGCGCTGCGCGCCGCCCCGCTCGGCGCGGCGCCCCCGTCCGTGGTGACGAGCTGTTTCTACGTCTTCCACCCCGCGCGGGTGGCCCGGGCACTGCCGGACGCCTGGGCGTACGCCGCTCCGGCGGACGCGCTGGCGGCCCGCCGGGAGGCGGTGGACGCGGCGATGACCCGGCTGTTCGGGGCGGACACCGTCGCATCGGCCGCGTTCGCGGAGGCCGCGGACCTCGCCTGGGAGGCCGCCGCCGGCGCGGACACCGCGGGCCGGGTGCTGGGCGCCGCCAACCAGGCGCTGGAGCGCCCGGACCGGCCCACCGCACGCCTGTGGCAGGCGCTGACGACCCTGCGCGAGCACCGGGGCGACTCCCATATGGCGGTGCTGGTCGGCCTGGGGATCGGGCCCGTCGAGGCCATGGTGCTCAAGGCGGCGGCCGGCGAGTCCGACGGGTCCTTCCTGCGCGAGACGCGGACGTGGCCGGAGGACGACTGGGCGGCGGCCGTGGAGCGGCTGCGCGCGGACGGCCGGCTCGCGGCGGACGGTTCGCTCACGCCCGCGGGGGCGGCCCTGCGCGCGGAGGCCGAGGCGCGCACCGACGCGGCGGCGGAGGGACCGTGGAACACGCTCGGCGCCGAACGGAGCGAACGCCTGGCCGCACTGCTGCAACCGCTGGCCCGCACGGTCGGCGACTCGGGACTGCTGCCGGCCGGGAACCCGGTGGGACTGACCGGGGGAACGTACCCCGTCGCCCGCTGAGGCGGACGGTTCCCTCCCGCCCCCGAGGGCAGGCCACGCGCGGAAGCCGAGGAGCCGTGAAACACGCACGGACCGGACGCCTGGCCGCACTGCTGCAACCGCCGGCCCGCACGGTGGGCGACTCGGGACTGCTGCCAGCCGGGAACCCGGTGGGACTGACCGGGGGAACGTACCCCGTCGGCCGCTGAGGCGGACGGTTCCCTCCCGCCCCCGAGGGCAGGCCACGCGCGGAAGCCGAGGAGCCGTGGAACACGCACGGACCGGACGCCTGGCCGCACTGCTGGAACCGCGGGCCCGCACGGTCGGCGACTCGGGACTGCTGCCGGCCGGGAGTCCGACCGGGGGGACCTACCCGTCGGCCGCTGAGGGGGCTCCGGCCCCGGCGCTCCCGCCCGGGGTGCCGGGCCGGGGACGCCGTACGGTGGGCGGGGTGCCGCGGGCTACCAGGTCACCGGCAGCCGCTCGGGGATCCGCTTCATGAACCCGGTGCGCCACACCAGTTGGCTCGTCGGGACCGCGAGGGCGAGGTCCGGCAGCCGGTCGAGCAGGACCTCCAGGGCGATGCGGGCGTGCGCGCGGCCGAGCGCGGTGGCGGGGCAGTAGTGGGCGCCGCCGCCGAAGGAGAGGTGGTCGGCGGTGTTGTCGCGGTGTACGTCGAAGCGGTGCGGTTCGGGGAACTTCTCCGGGTCGAGGTTGGCGCCCTCCACCAGGACGAGGACGAGTTCGCCCGCGCGGACGTCGACGTCGCCGAGCCGGACGTCCTCCAGGGCGAGGCGGGGCAGGGCGTCGCCGATGGAGAGGTTCACCCGCAGCAGTTCCTCCACGCCCGGGCCGATCAGGTCGGGGCGGTCCCGCAGCAGGTCGCGGGCGATGGGATGGGTGAGCAGGTAGACCAGGGCCATGGCGAGGAAGCCCGAGGTGGAGATGACACCGGCGCCGAACAGGGTGACGCCGACGGTGGCCAGCATCTCGTCGCTCAGGTGCGCGTAGTCGGGGTCGTCGCGCAGGGCGGCGAGTTCGCCCATCAGGCCGTGCGTCGCCGGGTCGTCGAGCAGGGCCGTCATCCGGGCGATGTCCCGGTCCCAGTTGAGCCGCGCGCCGGTGATCGGACACGGCGAGTTCATGAAGGCGATGTCCAGGCTGCGCAGGAAGGCGGGGGCCTCGGTCTGCGGGATACCGAGGATGCGGCAGTGCATCCCGGCCGAGTACGGCTCGCAGAACGCCCCGCGCAGGTCGGCCGTCGGCCCGTCGGCGACGATCAGGTCCACCAGGCGGTGGGCCTCGGCGCGCAGCCAGTCGGTCAGCCCCGGTGCCTTGGGGTTGAGCGCCTTCATCACCGCGCGGCGCAGCCCCGCCCCGGTGATGTTGCCCATGTTGTTGACGACCTCGGGCGGGATCGTGAGCGCGTACTGGCGGGGAACGCCGGGTGCGGAGGTGTCCTTGAGGGAGAACCGGTCGTCCTTGAGTACCTGCGCGCACAGTTCGTAGGAGGAGACCAGCCAGGCCTCGTCGCCGGCGATGGTCCGCACGCGCCGCACCGGGGTGGCCTCGCGCAGCTCCGCGACCTCGGCGGGCACCCGGGTGCCGTCCCAGGAGAACGGGAATGCGGGCAAAGGGGGGTGGTCGGTGCGGGTGTCGGGGGCGGTGGTCATACCGCTGCTCCTTCCAGGGCGGTGGGCGTGACGATGGCGTGGCCCTGGTTGCGGGAGGCACGCAGGCCGGCGCCGCGGGAGTACAACAGCTCGGCCATCGGCAGGAGTTGGTGGTAGCAGTTGAGCGAGGACGGCACCTTGAGGATGGCCGGGGTGTCCAGGAACAGCGGGGCCTCGGCGCACACGTACTCCAGGCACACGTCGCGCTGCCGCTCGGTCGGCGTCTCGCCGCGCGCTGCGAGGAAACGATTCACCAGGGTCTCGCAGACGGACCGGAAGGCACCGTCGGAGACCAGCCGCTCCTTCAGCTGCCGGTGGATCTCCTGGTAGGCGGGGTTGGTACGGAATTCGGACATCGGATGCCAGTCCAGCCGGACGCCGTCCGGGTCGGCCGCCGACACCGCGTCACGGACCTTGGCGCGCACTCCGCGCAGGTTCTTCACGGCCTTGCGGCGGGCCTCGTCCGGCGGATAGCCGGAGGCCTCGTACATCTCGGCGACGTACAGGTCGGTGTAGACGAAGTCGACCCGGTCGAAGTGGTCCAGCCCCCAGCGGGCGAGGTCGTGCAGGCGCCGGGCGGAGAAGTAGCTGTTGCCCGGGGACACACCGATCACGGCGTGCGCACCCTCGCTGAGGATGACCTCGCAGTGGGAGGTGTACGGCTGGACTTCGAAGACGTCGGCCATCAGCACGGATGCTGTGGTCACGGGGGAGATCCTCCGCCGCGCGCTAGTCCCTGGGGGGCCCTGTGCCCCCGGTGTGGCGACGCGGCGCCCTCACGCTAGCGGTACGAGATCAATACGGGTAGTTACCGCCTGGGTTTGGCTGAAAACAGTCGTATCAACGGTTGAAGTGCCCGGCGAGCGGCCTTGATTGCGGGTCGTACCCTGGGGCCGTGGTCAACCGAGACGAGGATCCAGGACAGGTGGCGGCCCGGCTCACCGGGCGGCCGGTCACCGGGGCCCGGCGGGGGTCGGGGTCACCTGCCGAAGTACTGCTGGACGGCGGAACGCCGGTGATGGTCAAGCGTGGCGACGGTCCGCGGGCGGTGCGCGCCGAAGTGGCGGGGCTGCGCTGGCTGGCGGCCGCGGACGCGGTGCGGGTGCCGGCGGTGCTCGGGCACGACGAGCACTGGATGGTGACCGAACGGGTGCCGACCGGCTCCCCCGACCCCGCGGCGGCGATGCTTTTCGGCCAGGCCCTGGCCGCCTTGCACGCGTCCGGCGCGCCCCACCTCGGAGCACCGCCGCCCGACGGTCCGGAGGACGCCTGGATCGGCCGCGCCCCCATGCGGAACGCACCGGGCACCGACTGGCCCCGCTGGTACGCCGAGCACCGGGTACTGCCCTATGTGCGCGCCGGGGTGGACAGCGGCACGCTCCGGCCGGGCGAGGCGGCCGTGTTCGAGCAGGTCTGCGCCCGGCTGCCGGAGCTTGCGGGTCCGCCGGAGCCGCCCGCCCGGCTGCACGGCGACCTGTGGAACGGGAACGTGCTGTGGGGCGCCGACGGCGAGGTCCGGCTCATCGACCCGGCCGCGCACGGCGGTCACCGCGAGACCGACCTGGCGATGCTCCGGTTGTTCGGCTGTCCCCACCTGGACCGGGTACTCGCCGGCTACCAGCAGACGGCGCCGCTGGCCGACGGCTGGCGGGACCGGGTGGGGCTGCACCAGCTCTTCCCGCTGCTGGTGCACGCGGTGTTGTTCGGACGGGGATACGCCGAACAGGCCCTGGCGGCGGCGCGGAACGCGCTCGCGGGATGACCCCGCCGGGCCACCCTTCCGAGCTGCGATCACGGAGCGTAAGGAAACCAATCACCCGTTCGACTCGTATAAGGACGTGAAAGCCTAATCAGGGAGAGACCATGCAACCGTTCACGCTCAACTACGCGCGCCCCGTTGTGCAGTTGGACGTCACCGCACCGTACGCGTACGACTCCGGACTGCAGTTGAACGTCCTCCCGGACGGGCGGATCGCCGCCACCGACCACGTGACTCTGAGAGCGCTGGGAACCACGACCTCGACGGCCGGTTCCAAGACGCACTTCGACGACTGAACCGCGGGCTTCGACAGATGACCGTGCTCATCCTGACCAGTGAAGAGGACGTGACGGCGGACATGGTGGTCCTCCGGCTGGGCGAGGCCGGGGTGCCCGTCGTCCGGCTCGATCCCGCCGATCTGACCAACGGGGTGGCGCTGTCGGGCGAGTACGTGCAGGGCGCCTGCCGGGGACATCTGTCCGTCGGCGGGCGCCTGGTGAGCATGAACGGCCTGCGCTCCATCTGGGTGCGCAGGCCGGGAGCCCCGGCCGCCCGCGCCGCCCAGCCGTCCGCCTGGCTGACGGAGGAGTCGGCGCAGGCGCTGTACGGCATGCTGCGGTGGAGCGACGCCCGCTGGATGAACCATCCGGACGCCGCCCGCCGTGCCCGGCACAAGCCCTGGCAGCTGCACCTGGCCCAGCGCAGCGGCCTGCCGGTGCCGGCCACCCTCATCACGACGTTCCCGCAGGCCGCGCGGGAGTTCGCGGAACGCTTCCCGGAGCTGGTGGTCAAACCGGTCTCCGGCGCGCATCCGCAGGAGCCGCCCCGGGCGGTGCCGACCAGCCGGGTGGCACCGGACGCCGACTTCACCGCGGTGGCCTTCGGGCCGACGCTGCTGCAACGGCGGGTCGCCAAGCGGGCCGACATCCGGCTCACCGTCGTCGGAGGCACCCTGCTGGCCGCGCGCAAGCCCGCCGATCCGGACGCCCATCCGGACGACGTGGACGTGCGTTTCGCCCCGTCGGTCTCCCCCTGGCTGCCCGCGGACGTGCCGCCGCGCGTCGCCGAGGGCGTGCTGCGCTACATGGCCGGCGCGGAACTGGCGTACGGCGCCTTCGACTTCGCGGAGGACGCCGACGGGATCTGGTGGTTCCTGGAGTGCAACCAGTCCGGCCAGTTCGGCTTCGTGGAGATGGACACCGGCCAGCCGATCGCCGCCACCATCGCCGACTGGCTCGCGGGGCAGGCCGCTCCGGGCCGCAGGTGTGCGGAGGGCGACCGGAGCGCAACCTCTTGAGGGTGCGGGGAACGGCACTAAGAACGGTTCGTGGAAGGGAACGCGACATGCGCATCGGACTGCTGGGGACGGGGCCGTGGGCGCGGGCGGCGTACGCACCCGCCCTCGCCGGGCACACCGGTCTGGAGTTCGCCGGGCTGTGGGGCCGCCGGCCGGAGGCGGCCACGGCGCTCGCGGAGCAGTACGGCGTCGCCGCGTACGCCGACGTGGACGCGCTGCTGGCCGACGTGGACGCGGTGGCGGTGGCCCTGCCGCCGTCCGCGCAGGCCGAGTTGGCGGTGCGGGCGGCCCAGGCGGGCCGTCATCTGCTGCTGGACAAGCCGCTGGCCCTGTCGGTCGCCGAGGGGCGGGCCGTGGCGGAGGCGGTGGAGCGGGCCGGGGTGGCGTCCGTGGTGTTCCTCACCGCGCGCTTCCAGAAGGAGCCGGAGGCCTGGATCGAGGAACAGGCCGCCGTCGCGGGCTGGTTCACGGCGCGGGCCCAGTGGCTGGGGGCGGTGTTCACCAGCGACAGCCCGTTCGCGGACTCGCCGTGGCGGCGGGAGAAGGGCGCGCTGTGGGACGTCGGCCCGCACGCCCTGTCGGTGCTGCTGCCGGTCCTCGGCGACGTACGGCACGTGGTGGCGGCGGCGCACGGTCCGGCGGACACCGTGCACCTGGTCCTCGACCACGCCACCGGCGCGTCGAGCACCCTCACGCTCAGCCTGTCGGCCCCGCCGGCGGCGGCCGGGGCCGACGTGGAGCTGCGCGGCGAGGCCGGGGTGACGGTTCTGCCGGGGAGCTCGGAGGGAGCGGTCCCCGCGCTCGCCCGGGCCGCGGACGCGCTGGTGCGGGCGGCCCGCACCGGCCGGCCGCACTCCTGCGACGCCGCGTTCGGCCTCCGGGTCACCGAGATCCTGGCCGCGGCGGAGGCCCGCCTGGTCAACGGGACGGACTAGGCGGCCGGGGCGGGGGCGAACCCGGTGCCCCCGCCCCGGCCGGGAAGTGGGCCCCTCCCACTCGGCGGGCAGGCCGTAGGGGTGGCCGTGACCTCGCTGGTCCGGCACCACGCCGATGAAGCCGACCCCTGCCTGGGCGACGGGAACCCGTGGAAGACGTCCAGGCCCCCTGGGCCGCACCGTCGACGCCGCCTTGCTGGACGGCCAGGCGGGAGTGCGCGTCGAGCGTGGCGGAGTCGGGGCGGCGCAGGAGGCCGTCGGTCGAGCCCCTTGGGCCCCCTCAGAGGTGAACTTCCGCTCACGGAACTTCCAGTTCCGCCCAGATGATCTTCCCGTCGGATGTGTACCGGGCTCCCCAGCGATGGGCCAGCTGGGCCACCAGGAACAGACCCCGGCCGCCCTCGTCCGTGACGCGGGCGTGCCGCAGCCGTGGGGCGGTGCTGCTGCCGTCGGCGACCTCGCAGGTCAGGCGGGCGTCACGGAGGAGACGCAGGCGGATCGGTGGGGCGGCGTAGCGGATCGCGTTGGTGACCAGCTCGCTGACGATCAGTTCCGTCGTCATGGCCAGTTCCCCGAAGCCCCATGCCTCCACCTGGCGGGTGGCGCGGGCTCGGACCTCGGCGACAGTGGCCGGGTCCGGGGAGACGTCCCACGAGGCGACGTGGCCGGGCCGTACGGCGTGGGTGCGGGCCAGGAGCAGGGCGATGTCGTCGGTCTGGGGGCCGGACACCTGGCGCTGGACGGCGGTCCGGCACAGGGTGTCCAGGTCGGTGCCGGACCGGGCCAGGGTCTCGCCGAGCCGGGCCATGCCCACCTCCATGTCGCGGTCGGCCGCCGCGATCAGGCCGTCGGTGTAGAGGCCGAAGAGGCTGCCCGGGGGCAGTTCGATCTCGCCGGCCTCGAACCCGATCCCGCCCAGCCCGAGCGGCGGACCGGCGGGCGGTGTGGGGAAGTCGGCGTGTCCCTCCGGGGTGACGACGACGGGCGGCGGATGACCGGCCCGGGCCATGGCGCACCGCCGGGTGACGGGGTCGTAGACGGCGTACAGGCAGGTCGCGCCGAGGAACGCGCTCGCGCCGTCGTCGGCCGCTTCCTCGGAGGTCGTCTCCTCGCTGAGCCGCAGCACGAGGTCGTCGAGATGGGCCAGCAGGTCGTCGGGCGGCAGCTCCATGTCGGCGAGGGTCTGTACGGCGGTGCGCAGCCGGCCCATGGCCGCCGCGGCGGTGATGCCGTGGCCGACCACGTCGCCGATCACGAGGCCCACGCGGGCGCCGGACAGCGGGATCACGTCGAACCAGTCACCGCCGACTCCGCCCGTCGGGTCCGCGGGCAGATAGTGCGAGGCCACCTCCAGCGCGGTGCCGCCGCTCAGGGCGTGGGGCAGCAGACTGCGCTGCAGGGTGACGGCCGCCGCGTGCTCGCGGGTGTAGCGGCGGGCGTTGTCGACGCACAGCGCCGCCCGCGCCACCAGTTCCCGGGCCACCAGGACGTCGTCGGGCTGGAACGAGACGGGGTTGACCGAGCGGACGAAGGTGGTGAGGCCCAGGACGGTGTTCCGGGCGCGCATCGGCACGGAGATGAGGGAGTGCAGTCCGAACTCACGGATGCGGTCGACCCAGGCCGGCTGTTCCGCGATCCAGAGACCGTCGGTCGGGTCGAGCACCGGAACCAGCGTCGGCTCGCCTCTGATGAGCATGCCCGGGTCGCGCGGCGGAGGCAGGAAGTCCACCCGGTCCCCGATCCGCGCCACGGCCTCCGGGCAGCCCTCCCGCACCGAACTCATCCCGGCGCGGCGCATCACCGGCCGCGCCGACGCCGGTCCCGCGTCGGTCAGCCACGCTCCGTGTCCCACCGTACTGAGGACGGGTTCCAGGAGGTCGACGATGACGAAGTCCGCGAGGCGGGGCACGGCGAAGTCCGCCAGCTCCTGGGCCGTGCGGATCACGTCCAGCGTCCTGCCGATGCTGGTGCCGGCCTCGTTGACCAGCGACAGCAACTGGCGGGCGTTCCACCGCTCGGTGACGTCAAGAACCATGTAGCAGACGCCGGTGACCGACTCGTCCGCGTCCACCAAGGGGAAGAACGAGGTGGAGTAGGCGTGCTGGCGGTGGGGGTCGGACCAGCTCCATCCCACGTACTCGTAGTCGGTGACCGGGGCCCCGGTCGCCAGGACCTTCCGCATCAGCCCTTCGAGGGTGTCGGTCTGGAGCCCGGGCAGCAGCTCGCTCAGCCGGCGCCCCAGCCGCTGTTCCCGGGGCACACCGCCCAGGCGTTCCAGTGTGTCGTTCAGCCACACGTAGCGCAGCTGCCGGTCCACCACCGCCATGCCGACCGGCGAGCGGGTCAGGAACCCGTCGAGGACCGACTCGCCCACCGTCCACCGCTGCCGCCGCTCGCGCGCCGAGAGCAGAAAGCACTCGTCGCCGCCGATGCGGAAGACGGCGGACACCCTCAGGTCGACCTCGATCCGGTGGCCGTCGCGGTGCCGTACGGGGATGAGGCCGCTCCACCCCATGCCGGTGCGGCAGCGTTCGGCGATCGCGGCGATGCGTACGGGGTCCTCCGGCATGGCCGCCAGGGGCGCGGCGGGCCGGCCGACGACCTCCCGTGCCGGATAGCCGAGCAGGTCCTCGGCGCCCCGGGTCCAGCCGAGCACGATGCCGCGGCCGGAGAGCACCACGGCCGCGTCGGTGGACGCGTCGAACAGCTCGCGCGCGTCGGAGGACGTGGCGGACGCGAGGGGATCCGGGCCGCTTCGCACAGAATCCATGGGTTCCGTCCTTTTACATGACTATGGTGCTGCTTGTTCGGCTGTTGCGCACGGTCCGGGAGTGGGGGTTCGCGAAGCTGTGTCGCCCTCGCGCGGGACCGGAGGGAGCATGGAAGGAACCGGACCCGGGCCGGGCACCGGGGACGGGCGCCGGGGGCTGTGGCCGGGTGCGGGCGCCGGACTCACCGCCGTACGACGGACGCCGACGGGGGCCGGGCTCGCCGCCGTACGGCCGGTGGCGGTGAGGTGGTCGGCGCGCGCCGCCGGCCGGTACAGGAGGCTCAGGGATGACAGCCGAACCCTTCCCGCCCCACGAGGATCCGTACGAGTCCGAGCCGCCCCGGCGGACCAGCCTGCTGGACGTCCTGAGCGTGGCCGCGCTGGTCCTCGACACCGACGGGCGCATCGTGTTCTGGACCCCGCAGGCCGAGGAGCTGTTCGGCTACTCAGCGGGCGAAGCACTCGGCAGACCGGCGGCCCGCCTGATCATCCACCCCGAGCACCTGCAAGCGGTCGTCAAGCTGTTCGCGGAGGTCATGCAGACGGGCCGGAGCTGGGCCGGCGCGTTCCCCATCCGGCACAAGGACGGCAGCACGCGCGTGATGGAGTTCCGCAACATGCGGCTCCTCGACGACCTCGGGGACGTCTACGCTCTCGGCCTCGCCGCGGACCACAGCCTGCTCCAGCGCGTCGAGACCGACCTCGCCCTGTGCGAGCGGCTGATCAACCAGTCCCCCATCGGTCTTGCCCTCATGGACCCCGAACTCCGGTATCTGCTGGTCAACCCCGCGCTGGAGCGGATCGACGGCATCCCCGCCGAGGACCACCTCGGTCGCCGGCTGCGCGAGACCCTGCCCTTCCCCGACGTCGACACCGTCGAGTCCGCGCTGCGTCAGGTGCTCACCACCGGCACTCCGCTGCTCGACCAGTACCACGTGGGCCGCCCCCGCTCCGACCCCGAGCACGAGCACGCCTGGTCCTTGTCGTTCTACCGCCTGGAGGACCCGAGCGGGCGGGTGCTCGGCGCCGCCACGTCGGTCGTCGACGTCACCGAACGGCACCGCGCGGCGGCCGAGGCGGACCGGGCCAGGCGCCGGCTGGCCCTGATCGCCCACGCCTCCATCCGCGTCGGCACCAGTCTCGAGGTGGAGCAGACCGCCGCCGAGCTGGCCGAGGTCGCCGCCGGCGAACTCGCCGACGTGGTCGCGGTGGACATTCTCGACGCCGCTCTGGCCTGCCGCCGCGTGCGCGAGCCGGACAACGGGCCGGAGCTGTTCCGCGCGCTCGCCCTGAGGGCGGCCCACCCGACCGTGGCGCTGCGTGCGGCCGACGCCCCCGGCGACCTCGCCTCCTACGAAGGGGACCGCCTGGTCACGCTGTGCGTGCACACGGGCCGTCCGGTCCTGGTGAAGCACGTCGGCGAACACGATCTGCGGCGGATCGCCCGGGACGCCGAGGCCGCGGCGCTGCTCGCGCGCTCCGGTGTCCACTCGTACCTCGCCGTACCGCTGATCGCCCACGGCGAGGTGCTGGGTGCCCTCGACCTCAAACGCACCCGCAATCCGGCCCCGTTCGACGAGGACGACGTCGTCCTGGCCGGTGAGCTGGCGAGCCGTGCCGCCATCGCCATCGACAACGCCCGCTGGTTCCAGAGCGTGCGCAACACCGCCCTGACCCTCCAGCGCAGCCTGCTCCCCGACCATCCGCCGCACCACACCGGCCTGCAGCTGGCCTCTCGCTACCAGCCGGCGCAGGCCACCAGCGAGGTGGGCGGCGACTGGTACGACGTCATCCCCCTGACCGGCGACAAGACCGCCCTGGTCGTCGGGGACGTCATGGGCAACGGCATCGACGCCGCCGCCACGATGGGCCGGCTGCGCACGGCCACCTGCGCCTACGCGGACCTGGACCTCGATCCGGGCGAGGTGCTGCAGCATCTGGACAAGATCACCTGCGATCTGGAGCACTACATCGTGACCTGTCTCTACGTTGTGTTCGACCCGCACACGAGACAGTGCCGCATGGCCAACGCGGGACACATGCCGCCCGCGCTGGCCCGCACCGGCGAGGCCCCGATGCTGCTCGACCTGCCCTCCGGGGCGCCGCTCGGTGTCGGCGGCATCCGGTTCGAAACCGCCACGGCCGGACTGGGGCCCGGCGACCTGCTCGTGCTCTACACCGACGGTCTCGTCGAGACCCGGCAGCACTCGATCGACGACCGGTTGCAC
Source organism: Streptomyces sp. NPDC088810 (assembly GCF_044750305.1). Taxonomy (NCBI): domain Bacteria; kingdom Bacillati; phylum Actinomycetota; class Actinomycetes; order Kitasatosporales; family Streptomycetaceae; genus Streptomyces; species Streptomyces sp. NPDC088810. The sequence goes on along the minus strand of NZ_JBIVJQ010000012.1, from coordinate 136,825 downwards.
ACCCTCCTCGGCTTCCTCGACGCACCCGAGCGGCCCCTGGAGGAGACCTGCGACCTCCTGCTGTACGGCCTGAGGCACCCGGACGACCACGACGACGTCGCCCTGCTCGTGGCCCGGTCCTTGTAGACACCGCGTCCGTGGGCGCGGCAAGGGGTCCGGGTGCATCCCACACCGGGCGGCGTCCGGGGGGCTACAGGCCGAGGTCGAGCGCCAGGCACGAGTAGTACGTCCACGAGCCTTCGGGGTCGTAGGCGCTCTTCACTGCGCTCGGCGCGGCCTCGGTCTCCACCGTCATGTCCTCGAAGCGGATGCGCTCGGGAAGCCGGCCGTAGCGGGCGTGCCGGGCTGCGGCCGCGGCGTCCGACATGGATTCCTCGCTCATACCCTTCTCCGCTCCCTCGGTCGTGCACGGTGTCCTGAGGCAGCGTGCACTTTCCCGCGTCACCTGTCAAGACGGTGATGCGCGGATGTCCGGATGAACCACGCACCTTGGGGACTGGCAGTACGAGCGCGAGCACCCCGATGCTTCACCGGTCCGGACGGTGACGATGCTTGCGTGCAACGTCAGTCACCTGTCAAGATGGTGATGTGAATCTTGACCATGTCTTCGTGTGCGGACATCCGGCCCTGGACTTCGTGGCGACCCTTCGCGCCCGGCGCTCGACCCGGTTCGAGATGTTCGTGACGCCGGAGCGGCTCAACGCCTGGTACGTGGAGTGCGGACTCGTGGACTCGATCACGCCCGGCGACGAGGACGACATCCGGGAGGCGATCGCCGTGCGCGAGGCCCTCTACCGGCTCGTCACCAACCGCCGGCTCGATGAGGAGTTCGACCGCGAGGCACTCGCCGTCGTCAACGGTGCCGCGCGCAAGACCCCCGCGACACCGCAGCTCACCATGGCCGGGCGGCACACCGAGGCCACCCCCGGGCAGGCCTTGGCGACCGTCGCCCGGCAAGCCGTCGAACTCCTGAGCGGGCCGGACGTCCCGCTCCTCAAGGAGTGCGGCAACCCGGAGTGCACGCGGGTCTACATCGACCGCTCCCGGGGCATGCGGCGGCAATGGTGCGGCATGGAGTCCTGCGGCAACAAGATCAAGGCCGCCGCCTACCGGGCCCGTAAGAAGACCGCGCCCGCCGCCAGGGTGCACGGCTAGCGCCACCGCGAGGCCGGAGGCCGCTCCAGCCCCAGCCGGGGAGGCCCCCAGGGCACGGCAGACGGCTTCCCGGCACCGCACGCGGGCCGGACCGCCGTCAGAGGAAGCTGGATCCCGACGGGCCGTACCCCGACAGCATCACGCTCTCCACCCAGTTCCACATCTGCGTGTCGGCGGGCCGTGCGCGCCCTTCGGGGCGTGCGGCGTCCCGAGCCGGGCGCTCGCCGGGGACGGCGGCGGGACGGCGGTGTTCGGCGTTCCCTACGTGTGTGCACGCCATCCAGGCCATGACCTGCGCTCCTCTCCGGTCGGCGGTGTGGGATGCGGTGAGGGCGGGTCCCGTGCGGGAGGGGGCATGGAGGGGGCACGGGACCCGCGGTCGCGGAGGGGACGCGTCAGGCGGCTGCGACGTTGATGGTGACGGGGATGTTGTCGCGCGTCGCCTTGGAGTACGGGCAGATCCGGTGGGCCGCGTGCGCGAGTTCCTCGGCGGTGGCCTGGTCGACGCCGCCGAGGACCGGGTTGAGGACCGCGGAGAGGGAGAACTCCCCGTCGTCGCCGTGGGTGAGGGTGATCTCGGCCGTGATGGTGGTGCTGGTCAGCCGGATCTTTCGGAGGGTGGCGGCGCGGCGGAGGGCACCGAGGAAACAGGCGGCCCAGCCGGCGGCGAGGAGCTGCTCGGGGTTGGTCGCGGTGCCGGCGCCGCCCAGCTCCTCGGGAAGGGCGAGGCTCGTCTCCAGCAGGCCGTCGGAGGAGCGGACGTGGCCGCCGTTGCGGCCCTCTCCGTCGACGTCGACGACGGCGGTGTAGCTGACTGCCATGACTGCGCTCCCGATCTGGGTCGAGTGGTCTTCGGTGCGCCTGCCGACCAGGACATGTGCGCGTCACCGGTTCAGGCGGTGACGCAATCATGGCAGCGCCCTTCGTCACCCGTCAAGGTGGTGACTATCGCCGTCGCGCGACGCGTGCGCCCGCACCCGTCGGGGCAGGCGGGGCGCGAGGCGCGCACTGCGGAGGTGAGGAAGGGGTCGAGGCCGGCGTCGCCGTCGCCGCGGACAACCCTGGGTAGGCGCGCCGACCAACCAGTCGCCACGGGGCAGCGCCGCGCGTCACTTGTTTGACAGGTGACGTACCGCGTGCGAGAGTCGGCGCGCCGCCAGCCGCAGTCATCTCTCACCGTGGAGGGGAGCGGGAGTCTCCCGGGCGCGGAGTCTCCCGGGTGCGGACCGGTCACCGGAGAACACACGACGGAGGGGTTCAGATGATCAACAGGCGTACCTTCGGCAAGGCCGTCGGCCTGGGCACCGGCGCGGCCGCCGTCTCACTGTCCGGCCCGCAGAGCAGCGCGTCCGCCGCCACGGGCGCTACCGCGGCCCGGCAACCGGGCGGCACACCCGCCCCCACCGTGCCCGGCGTCACCCCCGGCACCCACACCGGCTTCCGCACGCTCAAGCAGGTCAAGGCCGGCGTCCTCGACATCGGCTACGCCGAGGCCGGACCCGCGCACGGCCCGGTGGTCATCCTCCTGCACGGCTGGCCCTACGACATCCACAGCTACGTCGACGTCGCCCCGCTCCTCGCCGACCTGGGCTACCGCGTCATCGTCCCCTACCTGCGCGGCCACGGCAGCACCCGCTTCGTGTCCCGGCACACTCCGCGCAACGCCGAGCAGTCCGCCATCGCCCTCGACATCATCGCGCTGATGGACGCTCTCAAGATCGGCGAAGCCGCGCTCGCCGGCTTCGACTGGGGCTCGCGCACCGCCGACATCATCGCCGCACTGTGGCCGGACCGCGTCACGTCCCTGGTCTCCACCACCGGCTACGTCATCACCAACCTCAAGGCGCAGCTGACGCCCGCCGCCCCGGCTGTCGAGCACAACTGGTGGTACCAGTGGTACTTCGCCACCGATCGCGGCAAGCAGGCCATGGAGAACGTCGACGAGCGCATCGCCCTGTGCCGCTACGTGTGGACCCTCGTCTCCCCCACCTGGGACTTCGACGACGCCACCTTCCAACGCACCGCCCAGGCCTTCCGCAACCCCGACTACGCCGCCATCGTCCTCTACAACTACCGCTGGCGCATCGGCCTCGTCGAGGGCGAACGCCGCTACGACCGCTACGAGAAGCAGCTCGCGGCGCAGCCCCCCATCCACGTTCCGACCATCACCCTCGACCCCGCCCTCGACCCCTTCACCCCGCCCGGCGAGGGCTCCACCTACCGCAGCCACTTCACCGGCCCCTACGAACACCGCACCATCGCGGACATCGGCCACAACCTGCCGCAGGAAGCACCCAGCACCTTCGCCCAGGCCGTCGTCGACGCCGCCCACCTCTGATCAGGCCGCAGCACAGGCGCCGGCGGCCGACCGGTTCTCCGCGCGGAGCGTTCCGTCGGCGGCGTAGCTTGGGGATGTGGCATCGGTGCGCGGCTGGTGGTCGCGCGGGCACCTGGAGGATCGCGGCTGGCTGCGGGGCGCGCCACCGCCGTGGTGGGTACGGGTGCTGCCCGTGCTGCTGCTCGTGGCCGTCGGCGCGGCCACGCTGGTCACGCCCCACGCGCGCGATCTCGGTTTCCTGCTGGGTGCCATCCCGCCGCTGGCGGTCCTGTCGTACGGCCCGGCGGCGACCGGTGCGCTCGGGGTGGGCGTGGTCGTGGTGCTGAACGTGCCGGCCACGCATCTGAACCGCCCCGGAGACACCGATCTGCTCACCATCGTGTTCGTGGCCGCGCTGAGCGTGTTCGTGTCCTATGTGCGCAGTCACCGGGACGCCCAGCTGAACACCGAGCGGGCGATCGGCGAGGCGGTGCAGCGGGCCGTGCTGCCGCCCCTGCCGGAGCGGGTCGGACGGGTCGGCTGCGCGGCCTTCTACCGGGCCGCGCAGGACGGGACGCTGGTGGGCGGCGACTTCTTCGACGTGCGGCACGGGCCGCACGGGGTGCGCGCGGTGATGGGGGACGTGCAGGGGCACGGGCTGTCGGCGGTCGCGACGGTGGTGTCGCTGCTGGGCGCGTTCCGGGAGGCGGCCCTGGACCAGCCCGACCTGGAGTCGGTGGCGGCCCGGCTGGACCGCCGGCTGGCGGTGGACTCGGCGGACGTACGGCACGCGGAGCTGTTCGCGACGGCCCTCCTGCTGGAGTTCGCCGCCGGTTCGACCTCGATGCGGGTGGTGGCCTGTGGTCATCCGGCGCCGGTGCTGCTGCACGGGGACCAGGCGCGGGAGGTGACCGTCGCGCCCGGTCCGCCGCTGGGCATCGGGCTCCTCGACGTCGACCGGCCGAAGGAGGTCACCGTGCCGCTCGGTCCGGGCGACCGGGTCTTCCTGGCCTCCGACGGCGTGTGGGAGGCGCGGGACGCCGCCGGCACCTTCTATCCGCTGCCGGAGCGGCTGGCCGCCCTGGCCCGCACCCCGTCCGCCGAGCTGCCCGCCGCGGTGTGGGCGGACCTGCTGCGGCAGCGTTACACGGTCCGCGACGACGCGACCATCCTGGTGCTGGCGCCCGAACCGTCGGCCCGCTGACCCGGCCCTGCCCCGCCGGTCAGCCCACGTCCCAGAGGAAGCGATGGGTGTGGATGCCGAAGTACGGGAAGGAGCGGATCTCGCGGACGCCGTCGATGGGGCGGACCACGTCGTTGACGAAGTCGAGCAGCGCCTTCGGGCCGGGAGCGACCACCTCGGCGAAGAGGTCGAAGCCGCCCGAGGTGAGCACCGAGTAGACGACCTCCGGGCGCTCGGCGAGGGTGTCGGCGACGGTCCGCGGGTCGCCGTCGACACCGATGCCGAGCAGCGCCATCGCCTGTCCGCCCATGGCCATCGGGTCGGTGACCCCGACCACCTGCACCGCCTTGGAGTCCAGCAGGCGCTGCAGGCGCTGCCGGGCCGCGGAGGCGGACAGGCCGACTCTGGGTCCGAGGTCGGCGTAGGCGATACGGCCGTCGGTCTGCAGCTCGCGCAGGATGGCCCGGTCGATGTCGTCCATGTCCTTCACGTCTCGCGGCTCCTTCCCCCGGCCGGTTCTCAGCCGGCCAGTTCGGCGAGCGCGGCGGCGAACACCTCGGTGTGGGTGTCGACGTCCCGCTCGGTGGTGTCCGGGCACATCAGCGCCATGTTGTGGAACGGGGTGAGCAGGATGCCCCGGTTGGCGAGGTAGAGGTGCAGGAAGTCCTCCAGCTCGGGGTCGGAGGCCGCCGCGGACTCGGTGCCGGTGCGCGGGGCCGGGGAGGTGAAACGGTACTCGGTGCGGGCGCCGAGCCGGCTGACCGACCAGGGCAGCCCGTGCGCCTGGAGGCCGGCCCGGACGCCGGCCTCGAAGCGCTCGGCGAGGGTGCCCATCCGGGTGAACGCCTCGTCGGTCAGCACGTGTTCGAGGGTGGCCCGGGTGGCCGCGACCGACAGGGCGTTGCCGGCGAGGGTGCCGCCGACGCCGCCCATGTCGACGAGGTCGAGGTCGCCGCGGGCCAGCAGCCGCTCGGCGAGTTCGGCGGAGAGCCCGTAGGCGCCGGCCGGGATGCCGCCGCCGATCGCCTTGCCGATGGTGAGCAGGTCGGGTGCCAGGCCCCAGGCGCCGGTGCAGCCACCGGGGCCGGCGGAGAAGGTGTGCGTCTCGTCGTTGATGAGCAGGGTGCCGTACCGCCTGGTCAGTTCGCGGACGCCCGTGAGGTAGCCGGGTTCGGGCAGCACGATGCCGATGTTGGTGAGGGCGGGCTCCATCAGCACGGCGGCGACGTCGCCGTGGGCCAGTTCCCGCTCCAGCCCGGCCAGGTCGTTGAACTCGGCGACCCTGCTGGTCAGGGTCACGTCGCAGGGTGCGCCGACGTTTCCGGGGCGGGGCACCCCGGAGCCGTCGGGGCCTGTGACGATGAGCGACTCGTCCACGCTGCCGTGGTAGCAGTAGCTGTTGACCAGGATCTTCGGCCGGCCGGTGACGGCGCGGGCGAGCCGGATCGCCCAGCGGTTGGCGTCGGTCGCGGTGAGCGAGAAGCTCCAGCGCGCCGGCCCGAACCGGCGGGTCAGTTCGGCGCCGACCCACTCGGCGTCCTCGGTGGGCAGCATGGCGGTGGCCCCGCCGAGTTCGGCGTACCGGCGGTGGACCGCCTCGGTGACGGGCGCGGGCGAGTGGCCGGCCATCGCGCCCGTGTCGCCGAGGCAGAAGTCGATGTACGTGTGCCCGTCGACGTCGGTGACGCGGGCACCGCGGGCCTCGGCCAGGTAGCGCGGGAAGCCGCCGGCGGTCTTGTTCATCCAGGTCATCGGCACCCGGCCGAAGAGATGCTCGGCGCGTGTGTAGGCCGCCCGGGAGCGCGGGTTCCGGCGTTCGGCCTCGGCGCTCTCGCGGGCCAGAAGGGCGTGCAGACGCGTGCGGTCCATGGAACACCTCGACAGAACGGCGACGGAATGTCGTGAGACTACGACTGGAAGGCGGATGTTTTCAATGTCTCACGCTTGATTCGAGCGTACGAGCAGCGGAATCGAGCGTCATCGCCTTGATCGACCACGGACGGGTGACGCGCGCCCGTCTTCAACTGACGAACCGGCACACGGAGTTCGAACGTCCCGGCTCAAACGCCAGGGTTCGCCACCCCTTCCGTCACGTAGAAATATCTACAACGATGCATTTGCCGGGTTGGCGTGTGGACGCGCGAAGTGCCCGGCCACGGCCGTTCCCTGCGCTCGGGCAGGCGAGCGAGGACACCCGGAGCAGTGCATGACGAACACGATGTGGATGCGGGGCGTGGAGTGGCTGGCCGCGGCGTCGGCCGACCCGCGCGCCTGCAAATGGGAATGGGACCACGGCGAGGGCTTCGCACTGCTGGAGGCGGGCCGCTTCTGGGACGTCCTGAGCGTCCCCGACCGGCTGGGACTGCTCACCCTGGACCTGCTGTGGCGGCCGGCCCTGCCGGTGCCGGGGCCGACGCTGGTGGACACGGCGGCGGGCCGGGTCGGGTTCTTCCTGCCGCCGGACCCGTCGGGGGGCTGGGTGGGCGCCGGACTGCGGTACGCGACCAAGGGCTCCTGGGTCGCCGTACCGCCGCCGTACCGGCCCGCCCGCTCCCTGGAGTGGCTCGTCCCGCCCGACGGCACCGGCACGCTCCACGGGCCCGGCCTCCTGGAGGACGCGTTGCAGCAGGCCAACGGCACGCTGGCGGTGCTCGCGCCGCTGTGCGGGAGGTGACCGGTCAGAGGTGCCCGGGCCCGCGCCGGGCGTCGAGAGCGGGGCCGGAGAAGGCGGACCACAGGGCGTCGGGCTCCGCCGGGACGGTCCGCCCCTGCGCCCGCCACTCCGCGACGAGCCCGGCGTAGATCGGCTCCCGGGTGCGGTCCACCCGGTGCAGCCCGCGCATCCGGTCCAGTCGCTCCATCCGGTCCATCCAGTCCAAGCGGTTCATGCCGGGGCAACGTGCGGAACCCGCCGCCGGTACGCCCCGCACCGCCCGCTCACCGGGTCGGGTGAGGCCATCGCCCGAACGGGGCGTTCCGCCCGTCGGACAAGCATTTCGCTCCGCTCCGGGGGCGGCGGACGGACATGTCGCGCCGGCTCACCACGGCATCTCGGACGTGCCGTCGCCGTCGATCCCGGTACTGCGGGTGCAGCCGCCACCCGGCCCCTGTATGGGGGCCTCCCCCGCCGCCCCGCCACCCGCCCCCCGGCACCGTTGAAGCCCCCCCGGCACCGTGGAAGCCCCCACCCGCCCGGTCCCGCCACCCTTGTGTGCCCGACCAGTCGACCCGGCGCCTCGGGCAGACCCCGCCGCTCAACGCCGCCCGCGCGGACCAGCCCCACCAGCCGAACTCCGGTGCCGGGGCCCGCCCCGCCACCCCGGTCCCGGCCCGGCTCCGCTGGTGACGGGCGGTGCCCTCGGGCCGACGCGCGCCGCGTGCATCCCGCTCCTATGCTGGGAAGGTCCTGCCGGAAAGGGCCTGCTCGAAGGCCTGCTGGAACGGTCCTGCGGGCACGGTCCGGGCTCCGACGTCCGCCCCGCGCACGGTCGCCCTCACGTGCTGGAGTCAGCCCATGTCGCCTACGTCCGTACGCCTTCGCCGCGGGGCCATGGTCGCCGTACTGGCCGGCACGCTGCTCACGCCGGTCACGGCAGGGGCGGCACCGGCCGCCGTACCGGCCGCGTTCGCCGCCGGCCCGCCCAGCCCGTCGCCGTCGGACGTCCGTTCCCTCTCCCCCGACGTGACACGCCAACTCGACGCGTCCGTGCGGCGGGTGATGCGCGAGGCGCACGTGCCGGGCGTGACCGTCGGCATCTGGACGCCGGGACAGCGCAGTTACGTCCGTTCGTTCGGCGTCGCCGACAAGGCGACCGGACGGAGGATGACCCCGGACCTGTACACGCGCATCGGCAGCGAGACGAAGACGTTCACCGTGACGGCGCTGCTGCAACTGGTGGACCAGGGGAAGGTCGGCCTCGACGACACGATCGACAAGTACGTCGACGGCGTACCGAACGGCCACGAGATCACCCTGCGCCAACTGGCCGGCATGCGCAGCGGACTGTTCAACTACTCCGAGGACGACGACTTCTTCAAGGCGCTCACCTCCGACCCCCGGCGCCCGTTCACCCCGCAGCAGTTGCTCGCCTACTCCTTCCGGCATCCGGTGCTGTTCCAGCCCGGCCAGAAGTTCTCCTACTGCAACACCAACCTGATCCTGCTCGGCCTGGTCGTGGAGAAGGAGAGCGGTCAGCGGCTCGGGGACTACCTCAAGCAGCACATCCTCGACCCGGCCGGCATGAAGGACACGTCCCTGCCGAGCGGCAGCCAGTTCCCCCGCCCGCACGCACAGGGCTACACCGACCAGACGGCGAACGGCAAGGTCGCCGAGACCGCCGGCTGGAACCCGTCCTGGGGCTGGGCGGCCGGGGCGATGTTCTCCACCCTGGACGACCTGCGCATCTGGGCGCCCACGGTGGCGACCGGCGAACTGCCCGACGGCAAGCGGATGATCAGCCGCGCCACGCAGCGGCAGCGCCTCATCACGCCGGCTACGCCGATCCCGGGCGTCGGGTACGGCCTGGGCATCTTCAACGTGCACGGCTGGATCGGCCACAACGGCTCCCTGCCCGGCTACGAGTCGCTGACCGTCTACCTCCCGGCGACGCGGACGGCCCTCGTGGTGGTCCTCAACACCGACACCGACCACGACAACCAGGAACCCAGCACGCTGTTCGGCCAGGCCATCACCCGGATCATCTCCCCGCGGCACGTGTTCGACCTGCCGGCCGAGCCGGCGGCCAGGTGAGGTGCCGATTCGGCCGGTTTCGCGGCGAGTTGGGCCCACACCGGGTGCGCACAGCCGCTGACGCGGTGTAATGGACGGGAACCGACTCGTGAGAGGCCGACCGTCTGGAGACCGTCGTGACCGTCACCGACCGTATCGCCCTGGACCCCTTCGGCTCCGACCTCGTGGCTGAGAGCGCCCGGCTGCGCGCTCTCGGCCCCGTCGTCCCGGTGGAACTGCCCGGCGGCATCCCCGCCTGGGCGCCCACGGGTTACGACGCTCTCCGGGAGCTGATCCTCGACCCCCGCGTCAGCAAGGACGCCCGTCTGCACTGGCGGCTGTGGCCGGAGCTGGACCGGCACCCGTCCTGGCACTGGATGGCGAACTGGGTGGGCGTGGTCAGCATGCTCTCCACCTACGGCGCCGACCACACCCGGCTGCGCAAGCTGGTGGCGCCGAGCTTCACCCGCCGGCGTACCGAGGCGATGCGGCCCCGCGTGGCCGCCCTGACGGCCGAGTTGCTGGCCGCGCTGGAGGCCGAGGGAGCCGAGGGCCGCACCGTCGATCTGCGCAGCGGACTCGCGCATCCGCTGCCGATGCGGATGATCTGCGAACTCCTGGGTGTTCCGGAGGAGTTACGTCCCGACGCGGCCCGGCTCATCGCCGACGTCATGGACACCTCCGACCCGGGCCCCGAGTACGCGGCGTCGGTGCATGAGCGGATCGGCACGGTGCTGGGGGCCCTGATCGAGCACCGGCGGGCGCACCCCGGCGACGACATCACGACGGAACTGATCCGGGTGCGGGACGAGGACGGCGACCGGCTCTCGGACGAGGAGTTGCTGCACACACTGCTGTTGGTGGTCGGCGCCGGGTTCGAGACCACCGTCAATCTCATCGGCAACGCCGTGGTCGCGCTGCTCACCGGCCCGGAGCAGCTGGCGGCGGTGCGCGCGGGAGCGGTGGGCTGGGAGGCGGTGGTCGAGGAGACGCTGCGGGTGCATCCGTCCATCGCCGCGCTGCCGCTGCGGTTCGCGGTGGCGGAGCTGACGGTCGGGGGCGTGACGATCCCGGCGGGGGACGCGATCATCACGACGTACGCCGCCGCGGGCCTCGACCCGGCGCACTACGGTCCCGACGCGGCCGTCTTCGACGCGGCCCGGGCGGCCGAGGACCATCTGGCGTTCGGCGTAGGCGTGCACCGCTGCGTCGGCGCTCCGCTGGCCCGCCTGGAGGCACTGACCGCGCTGCCCGCCCTGTTCTCCCGCTTCCCTGCGATGCGGCTGGCCGTCCCGGGCGGGGAACTGCGCCACGTGCCGTCGTTCATCGCCCACGGCTGGCAGGAGATCCCGGTACGGCTGGAGGGCTGAAGTCCGTCGGAGTCCGGGCCCTGCGGGGCCGGTACCGGCGGACAAGGCTCCGCCGGCGGCCTGGGGGGGATCGGCCGCCGGCGGAGACGCCGCGCCCGGGGCGGGGGGAGGGCCCTGGGCGGCTCAGAGGTCGGATGCCCTGCAATCCGGACCGTACACCGACGAAATCCAGCCGATCCGAGAAACGGCGGGGGTACCGCGACGAGAGGGGTTTGACCCGGTGGAGAGGGTACGGCAGGGCGGGCCGACCGACAGCGATGGCAGATTTCAGCCGACCCGACAGGCTCGCACCGTAGGCAGACCGGCCAGACGGGCCAGCACGGCGGACACAACCCACTCGGCAGACACGCCCCTGCCGGGCCGGCCCGGCAGGCGCGCGATGCCGGTGGCCCCGTCGGCCCGGTGCACGCGGCCCGCCGCGCAGGCGCCCGCGCCCGGCACCCGCCGTACTCTTTCACTCCGTATGAAGTCACAGGTGCCCCCGGGCGGGAGCGCTGCGGGTGCGCGCCTCGCGGCTCCGGACGGCATAAGCTCGGCGGATGGCGAAGTACTTCGACGTGCACCCCGACAACCCGCAGCCGCGCAGCATCGGCCAGGTCGCCGACGCGGTCCGCTCGGGAGCGCTCATCGCATACCCGACCGACTCCTGTTACGCGCTCGGCTGCCGGCTGGGCAGCCGGGACGGCATGGACCGGATCCGCTCCATCCGCCGGCTGGACGACCGGCACCACTTCACGCTGATGTGCCGGGACTTCGCGCAGCTCGGCCAGTTCGTCCGGGTGGACAACGACGTGTTCCGGGCCGTGAAGGCCTCGACACCGGGCAGCTACACGTTCATCCTGCCGGCCACCCGCGAGGTGCCGCGGATGCTCCAGCACCCGAAGAAGAAGACCGTGGGCGTGCGCATCCCCGACCACGTGGTCACCCAGGCGCTGCTGGAGGAGCTGGGAGAGCCGCTGGTGTCCAGCACGCTGCTGCTGCCGGACGAGGAGGAGCCGATGACCCAGGGCTGGGAGATCAAGGACCGGCTCGACCACGTGGTGGACGCGGTGGTCGACTCCGGGGACTGCGGCACCGAGCCGACGACGGTGGTCGACTTCTCCGGCGGCGAGGCGGAGATCGTCCGACGGGGCGCCGGGGACACCGACCGCTTCGAGTAGCCGGGCCGCCGGGGACACCGGCCGCTTCGGGTGACCAGGCGGGACGCCGGATGCGATCGCCCGCGCGGCGCGTGGCAGCATGGCCGCAGCCGAGGCGCCGGGCGGGCACCCGCCGCCCGCCGCCCATTCCCGAGGGAGGGCCTACTCACGATGACCGATGTCCAGGCGAGCGCCGTCGACATCCCCACCGAGGACGGCGTCGCCGACGCCTACCTCGCCCACCCGGCCGACGGCCGCCCCCGTCCGGCCGTCCTGCTCTACCAGGACGCCTACGGCCTGCGCCCGCACCTGCGTGCGATGGCCGACCGGCTCGCGGGCGCCGGTTACACGGTGCTGGTCCCTAACGTGTTCTACCGCCACGGCCGGGCGCCGGTCGTGGAACTGCCCGAGTTCATCGACCCGGGCGCCGACCCGACCATCTGGGAGCGGATCGGCCCGATCCTGGCCGCCCTGACCCCGGACCTGGTCAAGCGGGACTCGGACGCCTATCTGCGGTGGCTGGCCGACAGCCCGCTCGTGGCCGCCGGCCCGGTGGCGCTGACCGGCTACTGCATGGGCGCCCGGCTCGCACTGTGGACCGCGGGCGCCCACCCGGACCGGGTCGCGGCGGCGGCCGGCTTCCACGGCGGGCGCCTGGCCACCGACGACCTGGACAGTCCGCACCTGGAGGCCCGCAACATCACCGCGGAGCTGTACTTCGGGCACGCGGACGACGACCCGTCGCTGCCCCCGGAGCAGATCGCGTGCTTCGAGGAGGCCCTGACCGCCGCCGGCGTACGGCACACCTGCGAGGTCTACCCCGGCGCCGCGCACGGCTACACCCAGGCGGACACCCCCGCCTACCACCCGGAGGCCGCCGAGCGGCACTGGGCCGCGCTGCTCGACCTGCTCGAGCGCACCTTCTGACGCCGGGCCCCGGCGCCCGCCCAGCGGTGCGCGCCGGGCCGACCCGTGCCCGCCTCCTCCCGTTCACGCCCTCCTGTCGCCGGCATTTCCTGTCCATGTCATTGACATGAACTCGCCCCGGCATGAATCTGAGAGCGCTCTCAAACAGGTACGGACCAATTCCGTACGACCCCGACCCCACACGGAGGTGGAGAGTGCCTCACAGGCTCACCCGCCGCGCGCTGCCCCTGACCGCCGCCACGGCGCTGCTCGGCGGCCTGCTCGCCCTCGGCGCGCCGGACCATGCCGATGCCGCCGTCCCCGACACCATTCCCCTGAAGATCACCAACAACTCGGGCCGTTCCGAGCCCGTCTACGTCTACGACCTCGGCACCCAGCTGTCCTCGGGACAGCAGGGCTGGGCCGACGCGAACGGCGTCTTCCACGCCTGGCCGGCGGGCGGGAACCCGCCGACGCCCGCGCCGGACGCGGCGATACCCGGCCCGGCCGCCGGCCAGTCCAAGACGATCCGCATCCCCAAGTTCTCCGGCCGGATCTACTTCTCCTACGGCCGGAAGCTGGACTTCAGACTCACCACCGGCGGACTGGTCCAGCCGGCCGTGCAGAACCCCTCCGACCCCAACCGGAACATCCTCTTCAACTGGTCGGAGTACACACTCAACGACTCCGGACTGTGGCTCAACAGCACGCAGGTGGACATGTTCTCGGCGCCGTACGCGGTCGGGGTGCAGCGGGCCGACGGCAGTGTGAGCAGCACCGGGCACCTGAAACCCGGTGGCTGGACCGGCTTCTTCAACGCGCTGCGCGGACAGCCGGGCGGCTGGGCCGGCCTGATCCAGACCCGCTCCGACGGCACCGTGCTGCGCGCGCTGTCCCCGCTGTACGGCGTGGAGACCGGCGCGCTGCCGGCGAACGTGATGGACGACTACGTCAACCGGGTCTGGCAGAAGTACACGACCTCGACGCTGACCGTCACGCCGTTCGCTGACCAGCCGAACACGAAGTACTACGGCCGTGTCTCCGGGAACGTCATGAACTTCACCAACGCCTCCGGTGCGGTCGTCACCAGCTTCCAGAAGCCCGACGCGGCCAGCATCTTCGGCTGCCACAAGCTGCTGGACGCGCCCAACGACAACGTCCGCGGGCCCATCTCCCGCACGCTGTGCGCCGGTTTCAACCGGTCGACCCTGCTGGTGAACCCCAACCAGCCGGACACCACGACGGCGAACTTCTACCAGGACACGGTGACCAACCACTACGCGCGCAAGATCCACGCGCAGATGGCCGACGGGAAGGCGTACGCGTTCGCCTTCGATGACGTCGGCAACCAGGAGTCCCTGGTCCACGACGGCAGCCCGCAGCAGGCGTACCTGACGCTGGATCCGCTCAGCTGACACGGCGCGGTCCCGCACCCCGGGGAACGGGGTGCGGGACCGCGGCGGTCCGAGGACCTCAGCCGGTCGTCAGGGCCGTGTCGTCCACGACGAAGCTGGTCTGCAGCGAGGAGTCCTCCACGCCGTTGAACTTCAGCGTGACCGTCGAGCCCGCCAGCGAGGACAGGTCGAAGGTCTTCTGGCTGTAGCCGGAGGCCGCGTTGAGGTTCGAGTAGGTGGCGAGGGTCTTCGAACCGGCGGTCACCGTCAGCTTGTCGTACTGGGTGCCGGCGGTGGTCTCGGCGGTGTCGACGTGCAGGTAGAAGGTCAGGGTCGCCTTGCAGCCCGCGGGGATCGTCACCGACTGGGACACCGTGTCGGTGTGCGAGGAGCCGTACCCGTCCAGCCAGGCCTTGTACGAGCCGCTGTGGGCCGCCTCACCGCTGTCGGTGGTGATGACGCCGCTGGTCGCGGTCCAGCCGGTGCTGCCCGACTCGAAACCGGGGTTGCTCAGCAGCTGCTTGGCGGTGCAGCCGCCGCCGGTCGCGCTGACCGTCCAGCTGAAGGTGGCGGTGCCGGTCGCGCCGGTGGAGTCGGTCACCGTGACGGTCGTGCCGGACGTGCCCGCCGAGGTGGGGGTGCCGGTGATCAGGCCGGTCGAGCTGTTGATCGACAGGCCGGCGGGCAGACCGGAGGCGCTGTACGTCAGCGCGCCGCTGTTGGTGCTGCTCGCCTGGATCTGCAGGCTCACGGCGGTGCCCACGGTGGCGGACTGGCTGCCCGGGTTGGTGACCGTCACACCGCTGCTCGGCGGGTTGATGTGGCTGCCGACGTTGATGCCGGCGAACGCGTTGCCCACTCCCGCGTACTGCGTGGAGTTGGTGCCGTACAGCGCGGCCGCGGCGTTGAGGGCGGCGGTGCGGGCGCCGGCGTAGTTGGTGCTGGACGTCATGTACGACGTCAGCGCCTTGTACCAGATCTTCAGGGCCGCGTCGCGGCCGATGCCGGCGACGGCGACGCCGTCGGAGGTCGGGCTGTTGTAGGTCACGCCGTTGATGACCTTGGTGCCGCTGCCCTCGGACAGCAGGTAGAACATGTGGTTCGCCGGGCCCGAGGAGTAGTGCACGTCCAGGTTGCCGACGCCGGAGTACCAGCTGTCGGCCGAGCCGCCGTCCTTGCTCGGCTTGTCCATGTACCGCAGCGGCGAGCCGTCGCCGTTGATGTCGATCTTCTCGCCGATGAGGTAGTCGCCGACGTCCTTGGAGTTGTTCGCGTAGAACTCCACGCCGGTGCCGAAGATGTCGGAGGTCGCCTCGTTCAGGCCTCCCGACTCACCGCTGTACTCCAGGCCGGCGGTGTTGGAGGTGACGCCGTGGCTCATCTCGTGGCCGGCGACGTCCAGCGAGGTCAGGGCGTGGGTGTTGCCCGAGCCGTCGCCGTAGGTCATGCAGAAGCAGTCGTCGTCCCAGAAGGCGTTGACGTAGCCGCTGCTGTAGTGGACGCGGCTGTAGGCGGCGACACCGTCATTCTTGATGCCGCTGCGGCCGAAGGTGTTCTTGTAGAAGTCCCAGGTCTCCTGCGCGCCGTAGGCTGCGTCGGCGCCCGCGGTCTGCGTGTTGGAGCCGGTCCCGTCGCCCCAGACGTCGTCCGCGTCGGTCATCAGGGTGCCGGTGCCGGAGGTGCCCTTGTTGAGGCTGTACGTCTTGTGACCGCCGCGCGTGGTGTCGTACAGCTGGTACGTCGAGCCCGACAGCGTGGTGTTCAGGGTGACGGTGCCGCTGTACTGGGTGTTGCCGGTGCCGGTCTTGACCGCCTGGTACCGGTACAGCTCCTTGCCCGTGGTGGCGTCGGTGATGACGTGCAACTGGCTGGGCGTGCCGTCGTCCTGGAAGCCGCCGACCACCGTCTCCCAGGCGAGCTTCGGGGTGCCGTTGCCGGCCCAGATCACCTTGCGGGCGCTGTCGGT
Organism: Streptomyces sp. NPDC088810; assembly: GCF_044750305.1. Classification (NCBI taxonomy): domain Bacteria; kingdom Bacillati; phylum Actinomycetota; class Actinomycetes; order Kitasatosporales; family Streptomycetaceae; genus Streptomyces; species Streptomyces sp. NPDC088810. Next base: position 120,666 of record NZ_JBIVJQ010000012.1, on the reverse strand, counting down.
GGTGGGCTTCTCGGCGCGCAGGGCCTTCGCGGCCTTCAGGGCCGTGGTCGCGGCGGCGGCCTTGCTGACGGTCGCGGTGGTGGAACGCACCCTGATCGTGCGCTTGTTGTTGAAGGTGGTGCTCACCGTCCCCTTGGCCAGCGAGGCGGGCGGGGTGTGCACGACGAGGTCGCCGCCGAGGACGGGCAGCCCGGCGTAGGTGCGCTCGTACCGGGTGTGCAGGGTGCCGTCGTTGTCCTTGACGACGTCCTTGACGACCAGCTTCTCCTGTGTGCCGAGGCCGAGGCTGCGGGCGGTCGTGGCGGTCTGCTGCCGGGCGCTCTTGATCAGGGCCTGGTGCTGGGCCGGGCTGAGCTTGGCCTCCAGGCCGCCGGCGCGCAGCGGGCCGGGGTGGGCAGCGGCCGGGGCGGCGGTCGCCGGGACCGCCTGGAGGCCGACGGCGAGGAAGGCCGCGGTGGAGACCAGGGCGGCTCCGACCGTGGCTCTCTTGTGGGGAAGGGGTCTGTGGGGTCTCACTCGTACTCCTCCTGCTGCGGCCGCCGGTCGGCGGCCGGTGACAGACGGGCAGAGGGGTCTGCTGCCCGGGTGAGCTGAGCTGTGCGGGACCGTGATCCGTGCTCCGGTGGGGTGGATCAGCGTGCGGCGAGAATGACAGCATTGACCGAGTCATGTCACCTTGTGGCGGGTCAATCGAGGGTTTTCCCTATCGGTCCGAGGACCCGAACAGGGGGCTGCGATGCGGGGGTTCGGCATAGGTTGTGCCGTGGCTGACTTCACGCCTTGGCTGAAAGAAGGACACGACTCATGACCGATCCGGCCACGACGCCCGAGCGGGCCGCGCTCCAGAAGATCGACACGTCGGTGCCGCACTCGGCCCGCATCTGGAACTACTGGCTCGGCGGCAAGGACAACTACCCGGTCGACGAGCAGGCGGGCGACGCCTACACCGCCGTCTTCCCCGGCATCGTCGCCATCGCCCGCGGCAGTCGTGCCTTCCTGCGCCGCAGTATCGGGTACCTCGTCTCGGAGGCGGGCATCCGGCAGTTCCTGGACATCGGCACCGGCCTGCCGACCGCCGAGAACACCCATGAGGTGGCCCAGCGACTCGCCCCCGAGGCGCGGATCGTGTACGTCGACAACGACCCGATGGTCCTCGCCCACGCCCGGGCCCTGCTCTACTCCTCCGCCGAAGGCGCGACCGCCTACATCGACGCCGACGTGACGGACCCGGACCGCATCCTCGCCGCCGCCGCGGAGACGCTGGACCTCACCCGGCCCACCGCGCTCATCCTGAGCAACATCCTCGGCCATGTCGCCGACCACGACCAGGCCCGCGCCATCGTGGATCGGCTGATGGGCGCGCTGCCGTCGGGCAGTTACCTCTCCGTCAACGACGGGTCGCTCGGCATCGACCCGGTCTTCGAGCAGGCCCAGGAGACCTACAACAAGAGCGGTGCCGTCCCGTACAACCTGCGCACCGTCGAGGCGATCACCTCGTTCTTCGACGGCCTGGACCTCGTCGAACCCGGCGTCGTGCCGGTCACCCGGTGGCGCCCGGAACCCGGTTCCCCCACCCCGGAGATCGTCGCCGAACACGGGGGCCTGGCGCGGAAGCCGTAACGCACCGCTGGATCAACGGCGATCACTCCGTGCCGGCGCGCGGCAGACCGCCGTTCAGCGCCGGTGCGGGAGGTCCAGCGTCCGGGTGAGCTGGGCGATCTCCTCCCGGAAGAGCTTGTCCGGACTGCTGGTCTGCGTGCGCAGGTGGCCGTAGACCTCCAGGGACACCAGGCCGTGCGGATGCCCCCAGATCCGCAGGGCGAGGGCGACGGCCGCCGGGGGCAGGTCGGGGAGGGCGGGCGGACCTTGTCGAGGAGCGTGCTGATCAGCATTCCAGCCGGGCAACGCGGCCAGGGAGTTCGCGGACACGGACGGCGCTCGATCGCCGACCCGACCGTCTGCGCCACGGCGGCACGGGCCCTGCCGAAGGCACTGGAGAGCCACCCGCGGACCCGGCTCGTCGTGATCGGCGGCGCCGGCAGCCTCGAGACAGCGCCGGGTGTGGTGCGCGCCGACTCCGGCTGTGGACCTACTTCAGCCCCGCTGAGGAGAGCGCGTCCGGCGAGCGCACCGGACGGTTCCGGATCGGCGGCGACCAGCCCGTCCCCGACGCCGACGGCCACAGCCGCATCTCGGTGGAGGACGCGGCGGTGGCCCTGGCCGACGAGGCGGAGCTGCCCCGCCTCGGCACGCGCGTTGCGTGAGACCCCGGGAGCCCGTTCCTGACCGGCGCGTTGTTACCGTGCACCGCGTGTCTGACTCCTCACGCGATACCGCACAGGGCGCCGGCTGGGGCGCGGCCGAACCCGGCTCCTACAAACGGCTGATGCCCGGCCACGTCGAGAAGCTGTCCTGGCTGAACCCCCGGATCCTGTGGGCCGCCCGCAACGGCGTACTGGCGTCCTGGTTCGGGGACCCGACCGGCCGTACCCGCAGCCGCTGGGTGGCCCGGCGCGCGGCGGCCGGGGTGCCCGCCGACAAGGTGATCCGGCGGGACGTGCCGGAGCGGTTCTCCTTCATGGTCATCGGGGACACCGGCGAAGGGGACGACTCCCAGTACTCCGTCGTACCGGGCTTCCTGAAAGAAAGCCGGGGCACCGACTTCGCGGTGATCGCCAGCGACGTCATCTATCCCGTCGGCGCCGCCGACGACTACGGCAGCAAGTTCTTCCGCCCCTACCAGGACTATCCCGCGCCGATCTACGCCATTCCGGGCAACCACGACTGGTACGAGGATCTCGGCGCCTTCATGCGCGTCTTCTGCGCCGACACCCCGCCGCTCGACCCGGAGCCCCGGTCCCGCCCGCTCACCCCCGCCTGGTGGCGCTCCCTGCTGTGGCACCGGCCGCGCCCCACCGACGAACGACGGCTCGCGGAGGCACGGACGCTGCGGTCGGCGCCGGGTCAGCAGGCCGAACAGCCGGGCCCCTACTGGGCGATCGACGCGGGCCCGGTGCGGATCGTCGGGATCGACACCGGTCTGCTGGGCACGCTCGACGCCGAACAGGGCGCCTGGCTGCGGGAGGTCTCGCAGGGGCCCCGGCCGAAGATCCTCGTCACCGGATCCCCGTTGTACGTCGACGGCGAGCACCACCCCTGCCCCATCGAGGGCGGCGGCACGGTGGACGACATCGTCCGGGCCCCCGAGCACCACTACGTGGCCGCGATCGGCGGCGACATCCACAACTACCAGCGCTACCCGGTCGACGTGGACGGCCGCACCGTCCAGTACGTCGTCGCGGGCGGCGGCGGCGCGTTCATGCACGCCACGCACACCATCCCGCGGGTGTCGGTCGGCGGCGTCACCGAGCGCGAGTTCCGCTGCTACCCGCTGCGCGGCGACTCGCTCGCCTTCTACAGCCGGCTCTACGGCCGCCGGCTCCGGCTGCGCCGCTTCTTCACCCTGACCGAGGCGCAGGCGACGGCCGTGATCGCCGAACGCCTCGGCATCGAGCCGACCCGCGCGCCCGCCCCCGGCACCCGGGTCACCCGCCGTGTCCGCCTGGTCGCGGGCCTGCTCGGGGCCGGCCGCCGCCCGGACCGCCCCGCCCGGTTCCGGCTGCCCGTGCGGAAGATCTACACCCAGTTGTTCTCGCCGTCGTCGGCCACCTACAGCCCGCCGTTCTTCAAGTGCTTCCTGCGGCTGGACGTCGGCCCGGACGCGGTCCGGCTGCGCTGTTTCGCCGCGACCGGCAATCGCGCGCAGGAACTCGACCCGCCGGTCGAGGACGAGGTCGTCATCCCGCTGAAGTGATCACACGGTTGTCACACTCGCCTGCGAGAATCGGGGCGGAGCCGACGTACGACCGCTGGAGGAGCGCGTGCCGTCCACCCCTCGCCCGCTGCGCAAGCTGGGTTTCCTCACCATCGGCCTGTTCGACGCGGCGGACCCGGGCCGGGGCCACGAGTCCACGCTGGAGATCATCGAGCTGGGCGAGCGGCTGGGCTTCGACAGCGCCTGGGTCCGCCACCGGCATCTGCAGTTCGGCATCTCGTCCCCGGTCGCCGTCCTGGCCGCCGCCTCGCAGCGCACCCGCCGGATCGAGCTGGGCACGGCCGTGACCCCGCTCGGCTGGGAGAACCCGCTGCGGCTCGCCGAGGACCTGGCGACGGTCGACATCCTGTCCGGCGGCCGCCTGAACCCGGGCGTCAGCGTGGGCCCGCCGATGCACTACACGCGGGTCAAGGACGCCCTCTACCCGGACACCGCCGACGCGGAGGACTTCGGGTACGAGCGGGTACGGCGGCTGCTGGACCTGGTCCGCGGCAAGCCCGCCACCGACTTCAGCGGGGTGGAGGGCTTCGAGGTGTTCAGTGATGTCGTCCAGCCGCACTCTCCCGGGCTCGGCCGGCGGCTGTGGTACGGCGGCGGCAGCCTCGGCTCGGCCCGCTGGGCCGGCGAGCACGGCATGAACTTCCTGACCAGCAGTGTCGTCAAGGCCGGGGACGGCGACGGGCCGCCGGACTTCGCCGAGATCCAGCTGTCCCACATCCGGGAGTTCCGGGCCCACCACCCCGACGGCGAGGCGGCCCGCGTCTCCCAGGGCCTGGTGGTGGTCCCCACCGACTCGGCGAGCCCGGAGCAGCGCGCCAAGTACGAGGCGTACGCGGCCGGGCGCCTGCCCCGCACGGCGTCCCCGCAGGGACCGGCGCGCCTGCTGTTCGCCCCGGACCTGGTCGGCACCTCCGAGGAGATCGCCGAACGCCTCCACGCGCACGCCGCCTTCCGCGAGGTCGACGAGGTGGCGTTCGCACTGCCGTTCACCTTCGCGTACGAGGACTACGTCCAGATCCTCACGGACATGGCGACGAAGCTGGGTCCGGCGCTGGGGTGGCGGCCGACGGCGAGCTGATCGTCACATGTCCCCCGCGCCGGCAGCCGGGACGCTGACACCCGTCGTCGTACGAAGGGCCGCCGCCGGTCACCAGCGTCCCGGCTCCGTGCCCACGACCGCCTCCGAGGGCCTGCCATCCACGCCGACAGGCACCTCCCCCGCGAGCATCACCCGGTGCATGATCCGCGGGGCGCCCACGTGGGCGTGGTCGCTCGGGGCCAGGTGCATGGTGGCCCGGTTGTCCCAGAAGGCGACACTTCCGGGCTCCCAGCGGAAGCGGACGGTGTACTCGGGGCGGACCGCCTGCTCCAGCAGCATCTCCAGGAGGGCCGCGCTCTCGGGGCGGGAGACGCCGGTGATCCGCTCCAGGTAGTAGCCGTTGACGAACAGCACCCGCTCCCCCGTCTCCGGGTGGACCCGCACCAGCGGATGGACCGAGGCCACCTGATGGTCCAGCAGATGGCGGACGTACGCGTCGTCGCCGGGCCGGGGCTGGTAGCCGACGCCGAGGCGGTGCTCGGCGCGCAGTCCGTCCACGAAGGCGCGGACCGGGGCGGACAGTCCGGCGTAGGCGGCGGCCAGGTTGGCCCAGGTGGTGTCGCCGCCGTAGGGCGGGACGGTCTCGGCGCGCAGGATCGTCGCGGCCGGCGGGTCGATCCGGGCGCCGTGGTCGCAGTGCCAGCCGCGCAGCAGGGTGTGCCGCCGCCGGTCCAGCCACTCGGCGTGCTCCATGCCGAACCGGCTACCCAGCTCCAGACGGTCCGCCGTCGTCTCCACCTCGGGGAAGCCGGCCGGCGAGACACTGCCCCGCCGGCCGAGGACGACGGGTTCGCCGAAGCGGCGGGCGAGGGCGACGTGCCCGGCGTGGTCCAGGCGCTGTCCCCGGAAGAAGACCACCTTCCAGCGCAGCACGGCCTGCCGGATGAGGGCCGCCACCGCGTCCTCCAGCGGCCCGGCGAGGTCGACGCCGGTGATCTCGGCGCCGATGTGCCCGGCGACCGGTGTCACCGCCACGCCCCCGACGCGCTCCGTTCCGTCCCCGGCCGCCCTGTCGGTCGTCATGCGCCCTCCGGTGCTCGTCCGTATCGCTCCCTGGAAGATCGTGACACCCGCGGGCCTCCGACGGCGAACTCCCGTATGACCGTGTTCCGGAACACGGCGGGGCCGCCGATGCTGAACAGGGCCAGGCGGTTGTCGACGAGATACGGGAACACCTCGGCGGAGTGCACGTACCGGCCGTCGTCCACGAACATCTCGACCGAGGTCCGGTCCACCAGGATGCGCAACCGGACCCGGCCCGCCGACGGGTCGAACGGTGTGCGGCTCTCCTGCCGGGTGCCGCCGGTGTCCGGGTTGGCGGTGCCGCGCCGGTTGACGAAGGCGTAGTCGCCGTAGACCCCGGCGTCGATGTGGCGTCCGCCGTCCGGGGAGCGGCGCAGCTGTACGCCCGCGCCGGTGAGGTGGGACCAGGTGATCTCCGTGGTCAGCTCGTAGGAGATGCCGGTGTGGTCCAGCAGGCGGGTGCCGTCGACCGTCAGGTCGCCGAGCCGCACGGTGCGGGAGACGTACGCGTCGAGCGCGGCGACCGGGCGCGAGGCGAGGTAGTAGTCGCCGGCGGCGGACTTCTTCAGGGTGATCTCGCGGACGATCGCGTCGGTGCCGTTGAAACCGTCGCAGTCGATGGTGGGTGTGGTGTGCGCGTAGGCCCAGTTGTTCAGCCAGCCCAGGGCGTGGCGTGCGGCGGGGTCCGGGGCGCCGGCCGCGTCCCGCTTCTCGAAGGTGACGGCCGCGTACCAGTCCCAGCCGTGGTCGAGCCACTGCGGGTCGGCGGAGTCGGCGGTGAACGCATGGCCGTCGAACGAACCGGTCCAGTACGCGTAGGTGTTGGGCTGCCCGGAGCCGGTGCCGTCCGCGCTCGCGCCCAGCACCCACTTCCGGGTGCCGTCGTCGGCGGTGATGCGGAACAGGTCGGGGCATTCGAGCACGCCGATGCCGTCCTTGACGAAGCCGCCCGCGTAGGTCCAGGACCTGAGGTCGGCGGAGTGGTAGAAGCCGATCTTGTTGCCTTCGGCGAGGGCCATCACCCAGCGGTCGTGGTCGTCGTCGCGGATCACCTTCGGGTCGCGGAAGTCGGCCACGCCCGGGTTGGCGAGGACCGGATCGGTGCCGTGGCTCGTGAAGGTACGGCCGCCGTCGGTCGAGTAGTACAGGAACTGCTCCTGGCGGTCGGTGCCGCCGCCGGGCGACATGGTGACGACCGCGACGACCGCGCCCGCGCCGAAGCCGGCCGTGTTGCCGGTGTCGACGACCGCCGAGCCCGACCACACGTCTGAGTTGACGGTGGTGTCCTTGGGTACGGCGATGCCCCGGTCGGTGAAGGAGACGAGGTCGGTGCTGGTGGCCAGCCGCCACGCGGTGCCGACCTGCCCGTCCAGGTAGTCGGCGTTGTAGAGGTAGTAGCAGTGGTACTCGCCGTCGATCCAGACCGGGCGCTGCGGGTCGTTCTTCCACTGGTCGGGCACGGTGAAGTGGTAGTCGGCGCGGTACCGCGCGCATCCGGTCGCCGGCTCGGGCCCCGGCTTCGCCCGGGCGGGCACCGTGGGCAGCAGCGCCGCGCCTGCACCGGCTGCCGAGGAGGCGAACAGGGCTCTTCTGCTCAGGCCCCATGTCATGGACCGTCCCCTTCCTGACGGGTCGTCGGCTTCCAGGACTGTAGACCTAACTCGTTAAAGGTCAAGCGGTCCCGCACCTTGACACGGCTCCGGCCCGCTTCTCATCATCTGGGGCATCACCCCTCGACTAACACGAGTTAGGCACGTTTGGATGACCGACTCGCTCCTCTCCCGCCGCGCCCTGCTGCGGTACGGCGCCTACGGCGCGGGGGCCGCCGCGCTCGCCGGCACCGCCGCAAGCTGGGACCGGCTCACCGGGGCCGACATACCCGGCCGTGACGACGGCTCGCTGGTCGTCGCGACCCTGGGTTCCGCGTTCGCCCCGGCCGGGGTCCGCGCCCTGGTCGACGGCTTCCGCCGGCTGCACCCCGACATCAAGGTCCGGATCAACGCGGTGCAGGCCGTGGACTGGTCGGACTTCTTCGCCAAGATCCTCACGCAGATCGCCGCCGGCACCGCGCCCGACCTGGTCTACGTGGCCACCGAGGGCGTGCAGTTGTTCGCCCGGCACCTGGGCGTCCCGCTGGACCGCTGGGTGCGGCGGGACGCGGGCGAACTGAAGGAGTACTTCGCCGACGTCCACCCCTCGCTGGTGGAGTCGATGATGTACGAGGGCAGCCTGTTCCAGCTGCCGATCGAGTTCAACGCCGCCGACATGTACCTCAACACCCGGGTGCTGCGGCGGGCCGGCGCGGACTTCCCGGCCGGCGACTGGACGCGGGACGACTTCACCGCGCTGCTGCGCCGGATGAAGAAGGCGAGCGACTCCCACTTCACGCCGTACTTCTGGACCAACCGGCTGTGGGGCGGGGTGGTCCCCTGGCTGTTCGCCAACGGCACCAATCTGCTCGCCGAGTCCAGGGCACCGGGCGGCTCCTGGCTGTGGGACAGCTTCTATCCGGCGGACCGGCGGCAGGGCCGCGGGGGCGGTTTCCGCTGGACGACCCCGCAGGCCACGGCCGACGGGGTGGCGGAGGCGTACGACTATCTCGCTTCCCTGGTCCACGACGGGCTGTGCACCCGCCCCGAGGGCGGCAACGGCCAGAACCTCATCGGGGTGTTCTCCACCGGCCGGGTCGGGGTCACCCCGGCCGGCGGTTTCTGGGCGGGCGGTCTGCATCTGGCCGGGATGCGCGCCGACGGCTTCGACGTGCAGTACTTCCCGCGCCGGCACACCCAGCGGCACCAGTTCGGCGCGGCCGGGTACGCGCTGCTGCGCACCTCGAAGAAGCAGGACGCGGCCTGGGAGTTCATCAAGTACTCGGCCCGGCGGGACACCCTGGCCGAGCTGTTCACCACCAACCAGACGACCCCGGCCCGCCGTTCGATGCTGACCGCGGCCCGCTACCGGGAGACCGGCCCGGCGCACTGGCGGGTCTTCTACGACACCCTCGACAAGTTCCCCGACACCGGGCCGATCCCGGCCCCTCCGCAGGTCGCGGAGGTGACCCAGGTGCTGCTGAAGCACACCGGGACGGCGCTGTCGAGCCCGGGCGCGGTCGGGCCGGCGCTGCGCCGGATGCAGGGAGATCTGGAGAAGGCCATGGAGCGTGACGTATGACGGACACCCGGATACCCGCCGTCCGGCCGCGGGCCGCGGGCCCGGCCGTGGCGGCCGTGCGGCCCGGTGCGCGCGAGCGGGGGACGCGGCTGCTGGCGGCGCTGTTCCTGGCGCCGACCGTGGTCGGGATCGTGGTCTTCACGGTCGTACCGATCATCGGTTCGGTCGTGCTGAGCCTCTTCCACTGGAACGTGATCGACTCGCCCGAGTTCGCCGGGACGGCCAACTACCGGGAAACGTTCAGCGATTCCACCGTCCTGGTGTCCTTCCGCAACACGCTGGTCTTCATGATCCTGGCGGTCGCCGCGCAGCTCCTGATCGCCCTGGCGCTCGCCCTCACACTGAACGGCCGGATGCCGGCGTGGCTGCGCTCGGTGTTCCGGTCGGCGTTCTTCTTCCCGCTGGTGCTCTCCGCCGCGTCCATCTCGGTCGTGATGAAGTACCTGTTCAACCAGGACTTCGGCGTGGTCAACTGGCTGATCGGTCTGTTCGGACTGGCTCCCGTGCCCTGGCTGACCTCCGAGCACGGCGCGATGGCCACGGTGGTCATCGTGTACGTGTGGCAGCAGTTCGGGTTCTCGTTCCTGCTGTTCGTGGGCGGACTGAACAACATCCCCAAGGAGATCCACGAGGCCGCCGCGCTCGACGGCGCGACCGGCCTGCGCAAGCACCTGGCCGTCACACTGCCGCTGCTCTCCCCCACCCTGCTGGTGGCCTCGGTGGTCGGCATCATCAACGCCCTCCAGGTCTTCGAGCAGCCCTACGTCCTCACCGACGGCGGGCCCGGCGACTCCACCCGCACGGTGGTGATGGTCATCTACGAGCGGGCGTTCGAGCAGCTGCGGTTCGGCGAGGCGTCCGCGGTGGGCGTGCTGCTGTTCGTGCTGATCATGGCGGTCACCGCCGTCCAGTTCCGGCTCAGCCGGCGTTTCGTCCACTACCAGTGAGCCGGGTGAGTCCCATGAGCCAACCGACCCTGACCCTCAGCCGCGCCCGGTACACGCTCCGGCCATGGGCGCGGATCGCCGGGCTGACCGTGTGCGCACTGCTCACGCTCGGGCCGGTCGTCTGGACCGTGTCCACCTCGCTGCGCACGCCGGCGGACTCGTTCGACCTGCCGCCGCAGATCATTCCGGCGCACCCCAGCACCGCCGCCTACCACGGTGTCTTCGGGCAGATCGACGTGTGGCTGCTGGCGCTCAACTCGACCCTCGTGACGGCGTTGATCGCGATCGGGCAGATGATCACCGCCGGGCTGGCCGGCTACGCGTTCGCCCGGCTCGACTTCCGTTTCAAGAAGCCGCTGTTCGGTCTGGTGCTGGCGACCATGATGGTCCCCTTGCAGGTCACGATCGTCCCGGTGTTCCTGGTGCTCAAGACGACGGGCCTGACCGACACCCTGCTCGGTCTGATCGTCCCGGCGTTCCCGACCGCGTTCGGCACCTTCCTGATGCGCCAGTACTTCCTCGGCATGCCGAAGGATTTGGGCGAGGCGGCGATGCTGGACGGCGCCGGGCCCTGGCGGATCTTCCGGTCCGTGTACGCTCCGCTGGCCCGGCCGGGCCTGGCGATCGTCGGCGTCCTCGCCTTCAACTACCACTGGAACGAGTTCTTCCGCCCGCTGATCCTGGAGACCTCCGGCCAGAACTACACCCTGCCGCTGGGTCTGGTCTCCCTGCAGGGCAATCTGGGCACCGGGTCCATCTCGGTCGTCCTCGCCGGTGTCGTCCTCTCCATGATCCCCGCCGTGGCCGTGTTCGTCGTCGGCCAGCGCCCTCTGCGCGAGGGCATCACCTCCGCAGGAGTCAACCGTTGAGCCTCGCCGCTCCCGCCCCGGACCCGGCCGCCCCCCGCTTCCGGGTCCGCCCGCCCGCCCACTGGATCAACGACCCGAACGGCCCCTTCCGCTGGCGTGGCCGCCACCACCTCTTCTACCAGCACAACCCGGACGCGCCGGTGCATGCCAACGTCCACTGGGGCCATGTCTCGAGCCCCGACCTCGTCCACTGGGAGCACCACCCGATCGCCCTCACCCCGACGCCCGGCGGCCCCGACGAGGCGGGCTGCTGGTCGGGCTGTGTGGTGGACGACGACGGCGTGCCCACGGCGGTGTACACCGGTGTCGACCACGCCCACACCGGGCTCGGCACCATCTGCCTGGCCCGGGCGGCCGACCCGGCCGACGACCGGCTCCGCGCCTGGCGGCCCCTGCCCGCCCCCGTGGTCCCGGGGCCTCCCCCGGGGCTCGACGTGGTGATGTTCCGCGACCCCTTCGTCTTCCGGCACGCCGGCCGGCGCTGGGCCCTCGTCGGAGCCGGCCACGCCGACGGAACCCCCTCGGTGCTGCTGTACGACTGCGAGGAGCTGACCGACTGGCGGTTCGCGGGCGTCCTGCTGGACGGCCACGATCCGGCCGCCGCCGGCGCTCTCGGCGACAAGGCGGCCGGCTGGGAGTGCCCGCAGCTGTTCGGGACGTCCACCGGCGACCACGTCCTGGTGGTGTCCCTGTGGGACGGCACGCCCCTCGCCACCGGCTATGTCACGGGCCGACTGACAGCCGGCGCGGGCACGTTGCGCCTTCTTCCCCGCACCGGCGGCCGGCTCGACCACGGCCGGGACTTCTACGCTCCCGCCGTCCGCCAGGACCCGGGCCGCGCCCTGATGTGGGGCTGGTCGTGGGAGGCGAGGGACGAGAGGGAGGTGCTGGCGGCGGGCTGGGCGGGCACGCTCACCGCGCCCCGGGTCGTCGACGTCCGTCCCGACGGCGCGCTGCGGGTCGTACCGGCCCCGGAGCTGGAACTCCTGCGCGCCGCCGAGCCGTTCGCGACCGGAACCGGCCGGGCGGTGCCGCTGCCGCCGGCGTACGACCTGGCCGTGACGGCGCGCGGCGCCACCACGGTCACCCTGCTGCGGGCCGCGGCCCGGGCGCTGACGATCCGGCTGGACCCGGACGCGGGCACCGTCGTCCTGGACCGCTCCGGATGGCCCCGCGAGGGCGCCGGGGGCTCGGCCCCGGTGACCGTGCGGGTGCCGCCGGGCCCGCTCGCCGTCCGGGTGCTCGGGGACGGCTCGCTGCTCGAACTGTTCGTGGCGGACCGGGCGACGGTGACCGAGCGGGTCTATCACCGGACGGACGATGTGCCCGAGCTGGTGGTCGAGGGCAACGCCGAGGTCAGCGGGTGGGAGCAGGTCCCACCGAGGCGCGGCTGACCACGGGACAGGCCAGCCGCCGCACGGTGGCGGGCGGGGTGCGGCCGGTGTCGATGGCGTCGAGCAGCAGCCGGGCCGCGGCCTCGCCCATCGCCCGGTGCGGCAGCGCTACGGTGGTGAGGGCGGGCGTGAGGTAGGCGGCCATGTGTTCCTGGTCGTCGTAGCCGACCACCGACAGCTCGCCGGGTACGGCGATCCCGAGCCGGGTGGCGGCATGCAGTACGCCTGCCGCGACCCGGTCGTTGTAGCAGAAGATCCCGGTGGGCCGCTGGTGCGGGGCGGTGCCGTCGAGCAGCCGGGTGGCGCCCTCGTGGCCGCCGGTGATCTCGCCGCCGGTGCGCACGACCCACTCCTTGGGCACGGTGATCCCCTCGGCGCGCAGCGCGTCCCGGAAGCCGCGCAGCCGCTCCACCGAGGCGATGTCGTCCTGCCCGCCGACCAGGGCCACCCTGCGGTGCCCGGCCTCCAGCAGCAGGCGGGCGGCGGTACGGCCACCGGCCCGCTCGGCGGGGATGACGGCGGGCAGCGAGCCGTCCGCGGGCAGGCAGTTGGCGAGCACGGAGTGGGTGCGGTGCAGGCCCTCGGGGACCCGGACCCGGCGCAGGGACATCGCGGCGTAGATGATGCCGTCGACGCGCCGGTCGAGGAGTTCGGCGACGGCCGCGTCCTCCTTGGCGGGGTCGCCGCCGGAGTCCACGGTGAGCACGAGGTGGTCGCTGTCCCAGGCGGTCTCCATGGCCCCGCGCAGCAGCCGTCCGGCGAACGGGGAGGAGGCGATCTCGTCGGTGACCAGGCCGATCACGGCCGTACGGCGGCGGCGCAGGCCGCGGGCGACGGGGTCGGGCCGGTAGCCGAGCCGGGCGGCGGCCTGCCGGATGCGTTCCTGGGTGGCGGGTGAGAGGTTGCCCTCGGCGCGGCCGTTGAAGACGAAGGAGACGGCGGTGTGCGAGACGCCGGCGAGCCGGGCGACGTCCCGCGAGGTGGGCCGCCCACCGCCCACTCCGTTCCTGTCCACGCCGCCGCCCATGCCGTCCGTTGCTCTCTTCCCCGCCCGTCGCGTTGATCGCTGTTCACCCTATCCGGGACGTCGGCTTGCGCGCCGCTGCGGGCGCCGTCCCTGGGTACGAGTGCACGAGCACCTCGGTTCGGCCGGGCCGCCCGGGGGCCGTGTCCACGAAGGCGGCCGGACGCCGCCGTGCTCCAGGGCGGCCGTCTGACCGGGAAGGGGCGCTGCCGTTCGGTGAACGGTCAACGTGACTGTTCACCGAACGGTTCGATTGCGGTAGGGAGCCGCCGGAGGTTACTCGGTCTCCGGGGATGTGCCGAGCAGGTGGCCGAGGACGGTCCCGACGAACCCCGCGTCGATCGGCTCCTCGCCGGGGGCTTCAGCTTCGGCCGCTGCCCCTGGGGGCACAGGCTGGGCAGCGGTAGTGGCGCGCGGTGGTTCGACCGCGTGTTCTGCTGCGTAGGCGGGTGCCGCGATTGTCAGGGCGGCAGCGGTGACGGTGAGGGCGAGGATCGCCCGCTTGGCATAGTTCATGCCCGCTTTAACGATAGCGCCGGTTTTCGGACACTCTGGGCCGATTTTTCAATCCTCGCCCGCCTCCGCGCCGCCCGAGCGCCCTACGGCAACGTTGAGTCCTTGAGGGCGTCGAGCAGGGTGCGCAGTGCGGGCTGTTGCGTCGAGCTCGCCCGGATGACGGCGTGGATTGTCCTGATCGGTTCGGGGTGCCGGACCTGGCGGATGACAACGCCTGGATGGCGTGTGCTCAGTCCCAGTCGCGGAATGAGGCTGACGCCGAGGCCGGCGGCGACGAATCCTTGGGCGGTGGGGTAGTCCTCCGACTGGGCTACGAAGTCGGGGCTGAAGCCCGCTGCGGCGCAGGCCTCGATGATGGGGGTGAGGCAGGGCCCGGGAGGCTCACTGCCGACCCAGGGTTCACCGGCGAGATCGGCCAGATCGACCACGCGGTGGGCGGCGAGCGGGTGTCCGCTGGGCAGTACCGCCCGGTAGGCGTCGTCGAGCAGGTGCACGGTCCGGATGCCTTGCTGGTGTGTCTCTGCCGGTCGCCGGACGACGACGGCCAGGTCGGCGTCGCCTCGGCTCACCTCTGACAGCGCGTCATCGGGATCGGCCAGCTTCGGATCGATCGCCACCCCCGGGTGCTCGCGGCGGACTCGTGCCAGGGCCGGCGCCAGCAGGGTGGGGCCGACCGAGGCGAAGTAGCGGAGGGTCAGCCGGCCGGCCCGCCCCGCGCGCAGATCGGCCAGCGCGGTCTCGGCTTCGGCGAGATGCCGGCTGATGACGGCCGCGTACCGGGTGAGCAGCAGGCCGGCCGCCGTGGGCGCTACACCCCGCCCGGCCCGTTCCAGCAGGGCCATTCCGGTCTCCTTCTCCAACGCTGCCACCTGCTGGCTGATGGCGGAGGGGGTGTAGCCGAGGTGCGCCGCCGCCGCGGTCACCGACCCGCTGTTGATCACGGCGCGCAGCACCTGCATACGTCTCACATCGAGCATGTAGCACAACTTAACGGTGGTGCAGAACTTTTCGCTTGTCCTTGAAAGAGGGGTGGGGCACCGTTCATCAGGGCCAATCAAGGAAGTGACGGTGAGCGGTGTCATGGGCAAGAGCCGGGCGGCGGTGCGGATCGGTGTGCTCGCTCTTTTATGGGGATCGACCTTCCTCTGGATCGAGGTGGGCCTGGAGGCGCTGGCGCCGGTGCAAGTGACCTTCAGCCGGTGCGCGCTCGGGGCGGTCACGTTGCTGGCCGTATGCCTGGGCTCCGGCCGGCGGCTGCCTCGCGGCTGGTCGGTGTGGGGTCGTATTGTCGTGGCGGCCTTCTTCTGCAACGCCCTGCCGTTCGCCATGTTCAGCATCGGTCAGCGAAGCATCGACTCGGGTCTCGCCGGCGTGCTGAACGCGACCACCCCCCTGTGGTCGCTGCTGATCGGTGTGGTCGTCGGATCCGAGCGTGCTCTGCGGCCGTCCCGGCTGGGTGGACTCCTGCTGGGATTCGCCGGAGTCGTGTTGATCTTCGCGCCGTGGCAGGCAACGCAGTCGGGCGGCTGGGGGGCTCTCGCCATCGTCGTCGCGGCGGCCAGCTACGCGGTCGGTTTCACGTTCATGAGCCACTGCCTGGTGGGCAAGGAGATCCCGACCATTTCGCTGTCCGCGGCGCAGCTCATCGCCGCGACCGCCCTCACCGCGCCGACCCTGCCGGTTGGAGGCCTGACACCGATCGAGATGGCCCCGAGGCAGCTGATCGCGGTGGTGATCCTCGGTGTCGTCGCCACCGGTGTCACCTTCCACCTCACCTATCGGAACATCGCCGCCGAAGGCGCCACCGACACCGCCGCCGTCGGCTACCTGCTGCCGGTGGTCTCCGTGGCGTTGGGTGTCGTCGCGCTGCATGAGGACTTCAGCCTCCGGATCGCCCTCGGGATGACGGTCGTGCTGGCCGGGGTCGGCCTGACCCGCCTGCCGACACGAGCGCCGGCACGAGGACGGGTGAAGACCGCCGACGACCACCCGACCCACAGCCTCCCCCGCCAGGAACGGGACGTACGACAGTGGCAGCGCTGACAGTGACCACCGTGTCCGCCGCTTCCGGAACCGTAGGCGATCGTCGGTAGGCTGCGGCGGTGCGCACGGTCGAGGTTTTGCTGGATGAGGCGACGGACCTGGCAGTCCGGGAGGCTTGGCGGCGGCTCGCGGACGCGGGGCTGCCCAGTCAGGCGCGGCACCGCTCACCGACCAACAGCCCGCACCTCACCCTGGCCGCCTGCCCGGAGCTGACCGCCCCGATCCGCTGGGAGCTCGCCGAGGTGGCCGCCGCCCTGCCACTGCCGGCACGGTGCACCGGCGTGGTCCGCTTCGAGCGGCCCACCTCGGTGCTGGCCTGGGCGCTGGACCTCGACTCCGCGCTGGCCGGCTTGCACCGTCAGGTGTGGGAGGCGGTCGCCTCGGACAGCCCGCCCGAGACCCTCAACCCCTTCCACGAACCCGGGCGCTGGAGCCCGCACATCACCCTGGGCCGCACCCGGCGGGCCGGTGCCTTCGCCGGCCGGCGGGTCCCCGAGCTGCTGCCGGCGCCGCCGCTGTCGGTCCGGCTCACCACCCTGCGTAGCTACGACACCGAAACAGGCGCCCTCGAGGTGCTGGAGCCCCGTTCCTGAGACGCCCCCGCCGGGAGGAGCGGGCGGCGCCTCCTGGCGGCGTGTCCGCAGCGGCGGTTGACGCGTCCGCCGTTGCCGGGCAGGCCTGCCGACGAGCTGGCACTGCCCTCACTGTTACTGTCTGCTGATTTACATGACTCAGGGGGAATCCGTGCTCACCTCGGTTGCCACGCAGTGGCTGTGGCTGCTGGCCGTCACAGCCCTCGTGATCCACTGCTCCGTCATGGCGAAGTGGATACCGGTCCAGAGGTTCTGGACGGTGTACCCCTTCATCTGGGTCGTGTGCGGCACCGGAGCGGTGGCGTACGGCGCATGGCGAGGCTTCGCCGTGGAAGCCATGCTCGTCGTGTGCTCGTTCGCGCTCATCGGACTGACGATCGGCATGTACCCGACTCGCAAGCTGTTCGCGGAGTGGGCGCGGGAGATCAACAGCGGAGTGACACGCGAGCGGTACGACTACCCGCGCTCACATCTCGCGTTCTGTGGCGCATCGGTGCTCGTGATGTCGGCCGCCGCGGTTCTGCTGGTCCGCTGACAGGGGCTGTCGAGATCAGGCGAGGCCCGGGCGCCGCGGGAAATGCGACGCGAAGGTCGGGTCGGCGGTTACGGGATCAAGAACTCCAGCTCGGGCCGGTCCCACGCCACTGCGGGCGGGTTCGCGGAGGCGGTGCCGGTAAGCAGTGCGCCCACGCTGCGGTAAAAGCCCTCGGCCGGAGGATGCGACACCACTCGGACACGGTCCAGCCCCGCCGCGCGCGCCTCGGACTTCATGTGCTCGACGAGCAGCCGCCCGATACCGCGGCCCTGCGTCCCGTCCTCGACGAAGAGCAGGTCCAGCTCCGGCGGCACGAGGACCAGCGAGTAGAAACCGAGCACCCGGCCCGCCGGATCACCGGTGTCGACGGCCACGAAGACCCGATGGGTTTCTATGTAGTCGGGCCCGACGCGGTAGTCCGCGACCATCGCCGCGTACTGGCCCTCGTAGGCACGCGAGCCGCGCACGAGTCGCGTGAGCCGCTTGGCGTCCCGGGCGACGGCGCGTCGTATGACCGTCTCGCCATGCAGGGGCGTAACACTCGAATGCATTTGGAGCATATTACACATTCGAAAGAGTCCGGGCCTCCGCGCTCCGCACCGGGCGACCCGGCGGACAGGGGTCTCTGCAGGACGCGACGAACACCTGGCTCGGCTGCACGCGTCTCCAAAAGGTATCGACGCGCTCCCGCGGCCGCGGCACAACCGGGGCGGTCGAGTGCCGGGAAACTCGGGTGCGCAAGGGTCCCGGTCCCCGTTACCGTTCTTGCCGAGCAGGTGCGCAGGCTGCGGCTACTTCGCCTCTCAAGCGGGTAACGCGGGTTCGAATCCCGCCGCCGGTGCCACACCGGTGTCGTCCAGCGGCCCAGGACGCCTACAGTGCGCCGCCGCCGACCTTGAACTCTGCACACCGAAGGCAGGCCGCCCCCGCAGGAGTTGGTGGGCGGCTTCGTCATGAGATCGAGCAGCTGCGCCGGTTCAGCGCGCCGCTGGGCTGCCGCCCTGCGATGTGCCGGTTCGGTGTCAGTGGCTGAGTGTCGGATTATCGGGTTCCGGCCCCAACGCGCCCGCTGTGCCTCTATGTTCGCGGCGGTATCCGCTCGCGTCCCTGGAGGCTCCCGCATGCGCACCGCACTCCGAACCGCCGTCACCAGCGTGGTGACCGCCGCCGCCGTCCTGACCTGTGGCTCCGCCGGGGCGACCCCGGCGGGCCCGGGGGTGACGGCCCGGATCCTCGCGCAGACCACCGTCGGGGGCACCGACTACACCCTGCGGGAGATCACCGTCCCGCCCGGTCAGAGCACCGGCTGGCACTACCACGACGGCCCGCTGTACGGCGTCGTGAAGCAGGGGACCCTCAGCCACTTCGACGCCGGCTGCGCCTCGGACGGTGTGTACCGCACGGGCGCGTCGATCCAGGAGCCGCCCGGCGCGGACCACGTCCACATCGGCCGCAATCTGGGCGACACACCGCTCGTCCTCGATGTGCTGTACGTGCTGCCGCACGGCTCGCCGTTCTCGGAGGACGCGGCGAACCCGGGCTGCCCGTTCCAGTGATCAGCCCTCGGGCAGCGGCTGTTCGGCCCAGATGGTCTTGCCGGCGACGGTCTGCCGGCTGCCCCAGCGCTGGGTGAGCTGGGCGACGAGCAGCAGGCCCCGGCCGCCCTCGTCGTAGGCGTGCGCCCGCCGCAGGTGCGGGGAGGTGGAACTGGCGTCGGAGACCTCGCAGATGAGGGCGCGGTCGCGGATCAGGCGCAGCTGGATGGGCGGTTCGCCGTAGCGGATGGCGTTGGTGACGAGTTCGCTGACGACGAGTTCGGTGACGAAGGCGGCCTCCGCCAGCCCCAGGCGGTCAGTTGCCCGGTGGCCGCCTGCCGAACACCGCGACCTGGGCCGGGTCCGGCGGGACGTCCCAGGTGGCGACCCGGTCGGCGCCGAGGGCCCGGGTGCGGACCAGGAGGAGGGCGACGTCGTCGCCGGGCCGGTCGGGCAGGACGGCCTTCAGGACGTCGTCGGCGAGGGGCTCGAGGGAGTGGGCGGGTGCGGTGAGGGCGCGGCGCAGCTCCTCCGTGGTGCCGTGCCGGCGGGCCGTCCGTCGGCGCCGGTGAGCGGGCAGGCGGTGAGGGGCAGCTCGATGCGCCGGCCGTCGCGGTGGCGCAGGGCGACCGGCCCGCCCCCGGCGGCGAGGAGCTCGCCGGGGACGTCCGCGGCCGGCAGGTGCGTCGCCGGCCGGCCCACGACCTCACCGGCCCGGTGGCCGGTGAGCCGGCGTGCGCCCTCGCTCCTCCGCCTCAGCCCTGGTGGGCGCGCAGGGCCGCGAGGGCCCGGTCGGCGTGGGTGTTCATGCGCAGTTCGCTGCGGACGATCTCCAGCACGGTGCGGTCCTGGGCGATCACGAAGGTGACGCGCCTGGTCGGGGCGAGGGAGAAGCCGCGTCTGACGCCGAACCGCTCACGGACCGCGCCGTCGGCGTCGGAGAGCAGCGGCATGCCGAGGCCGTGCCGGCCGGCGAACTCCTGCTGTCTGTCGACGGTGTCCCCGCTGATCCCGACCGGCCGGGCGCCGACGGCGGCGAACTCGGCGGCGAGGTCGCGGAAGTGGCAGGCCTCGGCGGTGCAGCCGGGGGTGAGGGCGGCGGGGTAGAAGAAGAGGACGACCGGGCCGTCGGCCAGCAGTCCGGTGAGCCGGCGAGTGGTGCCGGTCTCGTCGGGCAGGGCGAAGTCCTCGGCCTTGTCGCCGATCGCGAGGCGCTCGGTCACGACCGTCCCTCCCCGCCGCGGGCCACCGCGCGCGCCCACAGCACCAGGGGCAGCTGGAGGGGCAGCCGGGCGAGGGCCGCGGCCTTCAGCGGCGCCGGCCGGTCGCGCCAGTCCACGGCCATCTGGACGTTCGCCGGGAACACACCGACGAAGAACACGGCCGCCGCCCTCGCGGCCGCTGCGCGCGTCGCGGGCGCCGCGATCCCGGCCGCCAGGGCCAGCTCGACGGCCCCGCTGCCGTACGTCCAGGCCCTGGGCGAGCCCGGCAGCGCACGGGGGACGGTCGCGTCGAACCGGCGCGGGGCGGCGAAGTGGGCGACCCCGGCGGCTGCCAGCAGACCGGCGAGCAGCAGGGGTGAGCGTTCGGACCGGGGCACGGTTCCTCCTCTGGTGGCCTGCCGCCGGATATTACTGGACGGTAGGACGGGGGGTGGCCGTCCGCCCCGGATCGGCGCCGAGACCTGGGAGCGCGGCGCCGCGCCCTTTGTGTTCGTACAGACGGGGGAGACCGGGGCAGGCGCACGTGTGGTGATACCGGTCTTGCCGGTCCCGGGGGGCCCGGGGCAGCCTGGTGCTATGGGTGGTCAGGACGGACCCACCCTCATCGGCTCCGTGCAGCGGGCCTTCCGGCTGCTGGAGGCGGTGAGCGAGCACGAGAACGGCGCGCCCGCGAAACAGCTGGCACGCGAGACGGGGCTGCCCCTGGCCACGGCCTACCACCTGCTGCGCACCCTGGTGCACGACGGGTACGTGCGGAAGCTGGACGACGGCGGCTTCATCCTCGGCGACCGGCTGAACTCGCTGCACACGGCGGGCCGCACGCAGACGCTGCTCAGCCGCGTGCGCCCGACGCTGGCCGCCCTGCGGGACGAGCTGTCCACCGCCGCCTACCTCACGTTCTACGAGGACGGCGAGATCAGGGTGGCCGAGATCGTCGACGGCCCCCGCACACCACGGGTGGACCTCTGGGTCGGGTTCGAGGACGCCGGACACGCCACCGCGCTGGGCAAGTCCGTGCTGCGCGAGATGGACGAGGAAGCCCGCCGGGACTACCTCTCCCGGCACCACCTGGCCGACCTCACGCCCCGGACGGCCACCAGCGTGCCGGAGCTGCTGCGCAGGATCCAGTCGCCCCCACTGGCACCGGCCGTCACGGACCTGGAGGAGTACGCGGTCGGCACCGTGTGCGTCGCCGTCCCCGTCTACCGCGGCGGCATCATCGGCTCGCTCGGCGTCTCCCTGCCGGTGGAGCGGCGCAACCGCCTCCCGGAGATCCGGGCCCGGCTGCTCCCGATCGCGAGCCGGGTGACCAGGGGGCTCTCGCTCACTATCTGAAAATCCGCTCCTTGTCGCCGCCTCCCCCTGACCCGTTTGCTGGATGAAACAGACATTACGGGTGTGCACCCCCTACCGGTGAGGACTGCGGACGAGACATGAGCCAGCCCCGACACCATGGTGGCGACCACGCACCGACGCGGCTGACCAGAAACCGTGCGGCCGAGGCCTGGGGATCGGTCCGCCGGCGCACCTCCGGGCAGCTGGCCGCGGGCATGCCCGCACTGCCGGTCCTGGTCGTCGCCGTCGTCGTGATCGTCGACGTCGCCGGCGGGGCCGGGATGGTCTGGCTGCCGCTGCTGGCCGCCGGACCCGCGCTGGCGGCCACCACCAACGGGCCTCGCGGTGTGCTGGGCGCCGGTCTCCTCGCCGGGGCGACGGGCTCGGCGCTGGGCACCATGCACGGCACCCCCGCACGGGACCTGGCGGCCGTGCTGTGCGCCCTGCTGGCCGTCACCGCGGCGAGCGGCCTGGCCAGTGCGCTGCGGGGACGCCGCGAGCGGGTCCTCGCGGCCGTCCGCTCGGTCGCCGAGGCCGCCCAGCAGGCCCTGCTCCAGCCCGTCCCGGAGACCGTCGGCCCGTTCCGGGTGGCCGTCCGCTACAGCGCCGCGGCGGCCGAGGCCCGGATCGGCGGTGACCTGTACGCCCTGGTGCCCACCCCGCACGGCATCCGGCTGATCGTCGGCGACGTACGCGGCAAGGGGCTGCCCGCCGTGGGGACCGCCGCACTCGTGCTCGGGGTGTTCCGCGAGGCCGCCCATGACGAGCCCGACCTGCTCTCCGTCGTCGGCAGGATCGAACGGAGCCTGGCGCGCAACCTGGGCCCGGACGACTTCGTCACCGCCGTGATCGCCGGCTGCCCCGGGTCGGGACACCTGGAGGTGGTCAACTGCGGGCACGCGCCCCCGCTGCTGATCTCGGCCGCCGGAGAGGTCGAGGCGCTGGAGGCCGACCGTCCCACGCCACCCCTCGGCCTGCGCGCCCTGTCGGGCCAGGCTCCCCGCCTGCAGCGTCTGCCCTTCGCGGTGGGCGAACAGCTGCTGCTCTACACCGACGGGGTCACCGAGGCCCGCGACGACGCGCGGGAGTTCTATCCGCTGGCCGACGGCGTGGCCCGCCACGTCGTCGACGAACCGGCCCGCACGCTCACCGCGCTCCATGACGAGCTGCTGGCGCACGTCGGCGGCCGGCTGCACGACGACGCCGCCCTGCTCCTGCTCCGCAAGGAGACCGCGCAGGAGCCGGTCTTCGGGCCATCGGGGCCGTCCGCGCCGGAGGCACCGCTGCGGACCGCCACGGGTTCGTCTCAGCCGGCGACCAGCTCGGCCCAGCGGGTGACCCCGCCGGAGTGGATCCGTATGCCGTAGTGCGTCGCCAGGGCGCATACGATCGCCTCGCCCCGGCCGTGCTCGTCCGGGTCGAACCCGCCGAGCGGCTGGCCCGCCGGACGCGCAGGTCCCGCGTCGGTGACCTCGACGCGCAGGGTGCGGTCGCCGTCGCCGCGCATCCATGACAGCCGCAGCTCGGCCGGGGGCCGGGCGTGGATGATCGCGTTGGTGGCCAGCTCGGACACGACGAGCAGCGCGTCCTCGACGATCTCGGAACACACGCTCCAGTCCGCGAGGACCGCCGCCGCGCGTCGGCGTACGGCCGATACCGCGCCGGCGACGGGCGGCACCGGACACACGTGTTCGCATGCCGTCCGGAGCAGCGTGTTGAGCTGTGCCGCCATGTTCTCTCCCGATGGTGTGTGCCGCCCGGTCGGGCGCCGTGCCTCGGCGTCTTCCGGGCTCCCATGCACGCTATGGAGACAAATCCGGCGGGTCAATGAACACGAGTCGGCATTACCGAACGCACCGGCCCGCGAGCCGCATACCGCCCGCACGGCGAAGCGTCCGCGGCGGTAATAGGCTCGGCTCATGGCCGGCCCAGTCCAGTCGATCGAACGGGCGGCGGCGATTCTGCGCCTGCTCGCCGGTGGCCCCCGCCGACTAGGTCTCGGCGAGGTGGCGGCGTCGCTCGGCCTGGCGAAGGGCACCGCCCACGGCATTCTGCGCACGCTCCAGCACGTGGACTTCGTAGAGCAGGACGCGGCCACCGGGAAGTACCAGCTCGGCGCCGCCCTGCTGCACCTCGGCACCAGCTACCTGGACGTCAACGAGCTGCGCTCGCGCTCCCTGAACTGGGCGGACGCGCTGGCCGCCCGCAGCGGCGAGGCGGTGCGCCTGGGCACCCCGCTGGAGGGCCAGGTGCTCATCGTCCACCACGTGTTCCGGCCGGACGACACGTTCCAGACGCTGGACGTGGGCGCGCTGCTCCCCCTGCACGCCTCCTCGCTCGGCAAGGTCCTGCTCGCGTTCGGGACCGCGACCGTCGAGCCGGAGCGGGAGCCGGGGCTGGAGGCCTACACCCGGCACACCCTGGCCGACCCCGAGCGGCTCGCCCGGGCGCTCACCGAGGTCAGGGAAGTCGGCTGGGCCGCCGAGATCCAGGAGATGAGCATGGGCGAGGCCGGGCTCGCCGCGCCGATCCGGGGGCACGGCGGCCTGGTCGTCGGCGCCATCGGACTGTCCGGTCCGGTCGAGCGGATCTGCGACAGCCAGGGCCACCCCCGCCCCCCTCTGATCTCCCTGATCCGCGAGGCCGCGCGGGCGATCTCCAGAGACCTGGGAGCCGCCCGCTGGTAGCCCAGGACAGCCGCCCTCGATCCGTCGGAAGGCAGACCCGATCATGGCCGAACGGTACGTGATGTCCATCGACCAGGGCACCAACTCGACCCGCTGCATCCTCTTCGACCACCGTGGGCGGCTGGTCTCGGTCGCGCAGAAGGAACACCAGCAGCACTTCCCCCGGCCGGGATGGGTCGAGCACGACGTCGTCGAGATCTGGCAGAACCTGCGGCGCGTCGTACCCGAGGCCCTCTCCGAGGCCGGTGTCGGGCAGGAGCAGGTCGCCGCCATCGGTCTGGCCAACCAGCGCGAGACGACGGTGCTGTGGGACCGGCGGACCGGCACCCCGCTGGGCCGGGCGATCGTCTGGCAGGACACCCGTACGGCGCCGCTCGTGGAGGAGCTGAGACAGCACCCCGGCGAGGAGTTCTTCCTCGACCGGTGCGCGCTGCCGCCCTCGACCTACTTCTCGGCGCTGCGGATCCGGTGGCTTTTCGACCACCTCAAGGGGATCGAGCAGCGCGCCCGGGACGGCGAGGTGCTGTTCGGGACGATGGAGAGCTGGCTGATCTGGAATCTCACCGGGGGCACCGACGGCGGTCTGCACATCACCGACGCCACCAACGCCAGCCGCACGATGCTGATGAACATCCGCACGCTCGCCTGGGACGACGAGCTGCTGGACTTCTTCGGTGTGCCCCGCTCGATGCTGCCCGAGATCAGGTCGTCCGCCGAGCCGTACGGCGAGGCCCGCTCGCTGCTGCCGGGCGTCTGCATCACCGCCGCCCTCGGCGACCAGCAGGCCGCCCTCTTCGGCCAGACCTGCTTCTCCCCGGGCGAGGCCAAGTGCACCTACGGCACCGGCAGCTTCCTGCTGCTCAACACCGGCGCCGACCCCGTGCGGTCCCGGCACGGCCTGCTCACGACCGTCGCCTACCAGATCGGGGACCAGCCGCCGGTCTACGCCCTGGAAGGGTCGATCGCCATCACCGGCGCCCTCGTCCAGTGGTTCCGGGACCGCCTGGGCCTGATCAGCAGCGCCCCGGAGATCGAGACCCTCGCGCGGACGGTGGAGGACAACGGCGGCTGCTACATCGTCCCCGCCTTCTCGGGTCTGTTCGCACCCCGCTGGCGCAGCGACGCGCGCGGGGTGATCGTCGGCCTCACCTCGTACATCACCAAGGGGCACCTGGCGCGTGCGGTCCTGGAGGCCACCGGCTGGCAGACCCGGGAGGTCGTCGACGCCATGAACGCCGACTCCGCCGTCTCCCTCCAGCAGCTCAAGGTGGACGGGGGCATGACCGCGGACAACCTGCTCATGCAGTTCGTGGCCGACGTGCTCGACGTGCCGGTGGTGCGGCCCATGGTCGCCGAGACCGTCTCCCTCGGCGCTGCCTACGCGGCCGGGCTGGCCGCCGGCTACTGGCCCGGCCTGGCGGTGCTGCGCCGCAACTGGCACCGGGCCGCGCAGTGGCTGCCCGCCATGGACCCCGAGCGGCGGGAAGCGGAGTACGAGAACTGGCAGCGTGCCGTCGAACGGTCGCTGGGCTGGGTCAGAACACCCCGCACGCCCTGAGGACAGGCCTCACTCGGCCCGCCACCCGGGGCTCGGCCCTCCGCGCCCTCGGCCGGCGCACGCTCCCGCTCGGCACGGGTCCGCAGGATCCACAGCCGAACCATCCGGCGGCAAGGCCGCCGCCCGGCAGCGCCGACCCGGGCTCAGCGGTTCACCGTCCGGCGAGCGGTACCGACGGTGGCCACCGAGCCGTCGGCCGAACGGTCGGCTGGGCGGGTCCCGGCGCCTGCGCGGTGTGCCGTACCCGACCCGGCCGTGCGGACGGTGGGGTACGGCGCCGTGCGGCGGGCCCGTTCAGGGGAACCCGCGCGGAAAGGAGCGTGAGGGCACCGGGCCCGGTCGAGACCTTCTGCCGTGACCGCCGTGACCCTGCCGCTCATCCCGCCGATGCTCGCCACCCCCGGAACGCTGCCGCCGGCCGCCCAGGACGCGCGGTGGGCGTACGAGACCAAGCAGGACGGACAGCGGGTGATGGTCTATCTGCCCGGCGACGGCACTGTGCTGCTGCGCGCCCGCTCGGGCGAGGACATCACCGCGGCCTACCCCGAACTCCGGCCGCTCGGCGGGGCGCTGGGCACCGCACCCGCCGTCCTGGACGGCGAGGTGCTGGCCCTGGACGAGCGGGGGCGGGCCGACTTCCAGCTGCTGCAGAGCCGGATGGGCCTGGCGCACGCTCCCGCGCGGGCGGCGCGCCGGGCCGCCCAGGTGCCGGTGCACCTGGTGCTGTTCGACGTGCCGTACCTGGAGGAACCGCTGGTACGACTGCCGTACGCGCGACGGCGGGCGCGGCTGGAGGAGCTGGGGCTGGCCGGGCCGTACTGGTCGACGCCGGCCGCCGTGACCGGGCACGGCGCCGAGGCGCTGCACGCCACCCGGGAGCACGGCCTGGAGGGCCTGGTGTGCAAGCGGCTGGACTCGGTGTACGAGCCCGGGGTGCGCTCCCGCGCCTGGATCAAGATCCGGAACACGCGGGCCGAGGACGTGATCGTCGGCGGCTGGCTGCCCGGCAAGGGGCGGCTGAGCGGACTGCCCGGCGCGGTGCTGGTCGGCCAGCGCGACCCCGGCGGCCGGCTGCGGTACGTCGGCGGGGTGGGCACCGGCTGGAGCGAGGCCGAGCGCGTGCAACTGGCGGAACTGCTGCGGGACACGGCGAGCGATCGGTGCCCCTTCGAGCCGGTGCCGCGCGTGCCGGGCGCCCGCTGGGTGCTGCCCCGGCTGGTGGGCGAGGTCGGTTACAGCACCCGGACCCGGCACGGGATGCTGCGCCAGCCGTCCTGGCTGCGGCTGCGTCCGGACCTCACCCCGGAGGAGTCGGCGGCGGACCTGCCCGAGGACGTGGGATGAGGCGCGGGGGTCTATCGTGTGCGCATGCCGGTTCCCGAACTGATCCGAATCGTCTCCCGTGACTCACCCATGGCCCTGGCCCAAGTGGAGCGGGTCCGCGCCGAGTTGGCGGTACTGCACCCGGGCGTACGCACCGAGGTCGTCCCTGTGAAGACCACCGGCGACAAGTGGCTCGGCGATCTGTCCCAGGTCGAGGGCAAGGGGGCGTTCACCAAGGAGGTCGACGCCGCCCTGCTGGCCGGGGAGGCGGATCTCGCGGTGCACTGCGTCAAGGACGTGCCCGCCGACCGGCCGCTGCCGGCCGGGACGGTGTTCGCCGCGTTCCTGAAGCGGGACGACATCCGGGACGCGCTGGTGCACCCGGGCGGCCTCACCCTGGACGAGCTGCCGGCCGGCACCCGGATCGGCACCTCTTCGGTGCGCCGGATCGCCCAACTGGCCGCCACCCACCCGCATCTGGAGTGCGTGCCGTTCCGCGGCAACGCCAACCGCCGGCTGGAGAAGCTGGCCGCCGGCGAGGCGGACGCGCTGCTGCTGGCGGTGTCCGGCCTGGAGCGCATCGGCCGGACGGACGTGATCAGCGAGGTGCTGTCCCAGGAGACGATGATGCCGCCGATCGGCGCGGGCATCCTCGCCCTGCAGTGCCGGGAGGACGACACCGAACTGATCGACGCGGTCAGCGGCCTCGGCGACCCGGCGACCCACCGGGAGGCAACGGCCGAGCGGATGTTCCTGCATGTCCTGCAGGGCCACTGCAACAGCCCCATCGCCGGGTACGCGCGCGTGGACCGCAGCGGTGAACTCTCCCTGCGGGCCTGTGTGTTCACTCCGGACGGCAAGACCCGGCTGAACGCCCACGAGTGGGCCGGCCGGCTGGACCCGGCCACGCTCGGCACGTCGGTCGCGGTGGCGCTGCTCCGGCAGGGCGCGCGCGAGATCATCGACGGCATCCCGCACTGAGGCGTCGTACGGCGGGCGCCGCCCGCGCGGGTCAGGCGGAGCCGGGCTCCGCCTGGTCCCTCAGGAAGACGCTGACCTGGTGGGCCAGGCTGTTCTGCCCGGTGCCCGCGGGCGCGGCCGTCGCGGTGGGATCCAGGGCGCCGATGCCTCCCGCCCACAGCCGGCGGTCGGTCCACTCGTCGTCCACCCGCAGCTGCACCTGTACGTCCACATGGGTGAGGGCGGCCTCGGGCGCGGCGGCGTAGAGGACCGCGGTGGCCCGGCGCAGCGGGTAGACGTCGAAGCCCTCGATGAACTGGGAGTTGCGCCAGTCGATGAAGGCGCCCTCGCCGTCCGGGCCGACCCGGACGTCGATCTGACCGTCCTCCAGGTGGATGCCGTAGTGGCGCGCGCCGCGGTTCTCGACGGTCACCCGGACACTGAAGTACGTCAGTCCGGCCGCGGCGTCGTCCCGTCCGCGCGGCGGCTCGGCTGCCTCCAGGCGGTGGACGCGGACCCGCAGACCGGCATGCTCCTCGTACTCCTGCCAGTCCCCGACCACGTTCGGCTCGTACACAGTGCCCCTCTCGACCTTCGAGAGCTGCTGTCTATCTGTGTGCTGAGTGCACTGTCAAATGAGCAGAATGCGCTGTGGCCAGGGAATTCACCGGGTTTGATCAGTGATCAAGCGCTGCGCAGGAAGAACTCGTTCGCGGCGCCTTCCGGCCGGTCGCGGGTGCGTGTGGCACATCACGTCCGCGGCAAGATCAGCGGGCCAGCCGGCCGAGCAGCGCGGAGGCCGCCGTGACACCGAGGGCGGCGGCCACCGCCGGAACCCAGAAGTCGGCGGCGAGATGCGCGGGCGTGCCGGGCAGCAAACCGCGCAGGGCGTCGACTTGGTAACTGAGCGGATTGACCTTGCTGACGGCCTGCAGCCGGCCCGGCCGGTCGCGGCTGAGCACGATGCCGGCGATGGTCATCGACGGGCAGGAGAAGAACACGGAGCGAGGACCGGCCCGCGGGGGTCGGGGTGACGAGCAGCTTGTTCAGGATGCCCGTCCCGCACCCAGATGA
The DNA here is from genome assembly GCF_044750305.1 of Streptomyces sp. NPDC088810. Classification (NCBI taxonomy): domain Bacteria; kingdom Bacillati; phylum Actinomycetota; class Actinomycetes; order Kitasatosporales; family Streptomycetaceae; genus Streptomyces; species Streptomyces sp. NPDC088810. The sequence continues at coordinate 91,922 of NZ_JBIVJQ010000012.1, read as the reverse complement.
TCTGGGTACGGGACCCCGCCCGTGGGTATCGCCCGTATCCGGGTGAAGGTCTGGCCGAAGATGAGCCACAGGGCGGGCTGGACCGCGCGGGTGTACAGCTCGGTCCATCGCGGAAACCTCCTCCGGAGCGGTCGTCGAGGCACTGCCGGCCACGTCCCGGGAGACGTCCTCCAGCGTGGACAGCCGGTCGGTGCCCTGCCGCTCGGCGAGGCCCCGGTGCAGCGCGGCCGGGGTGCCGAGGGCGCGGACACGGCCGCGGTGCATCAGGCCGACCCGGTCGCAGTACTGGGCGGCCTCGTCCATGCAGTGCGTGGTGACCAGGACGGTCATGCCGGTGGCGGCGCGTACGGGCCGATGGTCGTACAGGATCAGCAGCCGGGGCACGCTGACCAGGCCTCGGCGAGGTCCAAGCGGCGGACCATGCCGCCGGAGCAGGTAACGGCCAGCCGGTCCGCGGCGTCGGCCAGGCCGACGGCGGCGAGGCCAGGGCGACGTTTCTCCCGGCGGGTGAGCCCGCGGTCGGCGGACAGCTGCTGCGGGACGTATCCGAGCGCCCCTTCCCGAACCGCCAGATCCAGCCCGTCCACGGCCCGGGTGTCCCCGAAGGAGTAGGCAAGCCGGTCACAGACGACGGCGTCACATGAGGCGTGCGCACTGCCGACGGCCCCCGGGGCTTCGGCGCCGAGGACGACTCCGAGCCGCAGAGAGCTCGGGGGCCCCGGCGTCGGCGTCTCGGAGGCGGCCAGGCGGCTGCACCTGGGGAAATTGTCTCTGGAACAGAGGTACCGCCTCCCAAGAGGCGGTCAAGAGTGCCCCGAATCGACATCCGGTTTGCCCTTGTTTGTTTCGAGATCTCCGCCAGCGGGAAAGGGCAGAACAGTGCTTCGGACAGGAGGCACGTCCGTGGGAGGCGGCACATGCCGGCGCCCCGGTGTCCTATCCATGGTCCGAGCGCACCGCACCTCCCACGGTGTCTGTCCACCCAGCACCTGCTGAGAGAGGTGCGCCCGATGCGTGTCACCGGCAGCACGAAGCCCCATCCCCACGACGACGCCCCGGACACGGCAGGCGCCTTCGAGCGCCTCGCCGGACTGCCCGACGGCCCCGAGCGCCAGGCACTCAAGGACGAGCTGGTCCGGCTGTGGCTGCCGATGGCCGAGCGGATCGCCGTACGGTTCCGCGGCCGTGGCGAAGCCCTGGAGGACCTGTACCAGGTGGCCGCCCTGGGCCTGGTCAAGGCCGTCGACCACTACGACCCCGAGCGCGGCCGTGCCTTCGAGGCGTACGCCGTGCCCACCATCACCGGCGAGATCAAGCGCCACTTCCGGGACCACATGTGGACCCTGCACGTGCCGCGCCGGGTGCAGGACCTGCGCAACCGGGTCCGTACCGCCACGAAGGAGCTGGCGCAGACCACGCCGGGCCGGGCACCCACCGTCGCTGAGATCGCCGCGTACACCCGGCTGAGCGAGGACGAGGTGCGCACCGGCATGGAGGCACTGGAGTGCTTCTCCGCGCTGTCCCTGGACGCCGAGGTGGCCGGCACGGACGGCTACGCCCTCGGTGACTCGCTGGGCGGACCGGATCCGGGGTACGACCTCGTCGTGGACCGGGCCGCGGTCAAGCCGTGCCTCGCGGCGCTGCCGGAACGCGAACGCACCATCCTCTACCTGCGATTCTTCGGCGGGATGACACAGAGCCGGATCGCCCAGCAGCTCGGTATCTCGCAGATGCACGTCTCCCGGCTGCTCAGTGGCTGCTTCGACCGGCTGCGCGAGGAACTGCTCGCGGAGATCCGGGCCCGCTGAAGGCTACTTCTCGTCGGAGCCCGGTACCTGGGTGGGGCCGTACCGGTCCAGCGCGTCCTCCAGCGCGGCGCGTATGTCGGGCGGGATGTCGCCGCGCCGCCCCCAGATCAGGATCAGCTCCGCGATGTTGCGCAGCTTGATGTTGGTGTGCTGGGAGACGTCCTTCAGCACCTGCCATCCCTGGTCGGGGGTGATCCGGCCGAGGGCCACCATCATCCCGATCGCCTGGTCCACGACCGCGTGCGAGGCCATGGCCTCCTTCAGCTGGTGGACCTCCGCTTGCAGCGCGGCCACCCGGTCCGGCTCGCTCTCTCCCATCCCTCCATCCTGCGCAGGGGCCTGGACACCCGCCACCCGGGGTACACGGGAGGCATTCCACCCCGTTCCGGTTGGACACTGGTGCCATACCGGTGGCCGCCCGGCCCCGAGAGCAGGACGCGACTGCCATGAACCACGACACCCCCGCCGACGCCGGACCGCGCAGAAAAGAAGTCATCTCCACCCACTCCGTCTTCGGCGCGCCGTGCTGGGTGAGTCTGACCAGCCGCGACCTCCAGGCCACCCAGGACTTCTACGCCGCCGTCCTGGGCTGGCGCTGGCGCGGCGCCAAGCTCGGCGAACACTTCCGCATCGCGCTGGCCAACGGGGTCCCGGTGGCGGGGATCGCCGCCGTCGCCTCCATGTGGCAGATGGCGGTGGCCTGGACGCCCTACTTCGCCGTGCCCGACGCGGACGTGGCCGTGTCCCGCGTCCGGGAGCGGGGCGGTACCGCGGCGGTCGGACCGCTGTCCTTCCCGCCGGGCCGGGCGGCCCTGCTCGCCGACCGGGACGGGGCCACCTTCGGGATCTGGCAGGGCGAGCTGGTCACCAACTGGGAGGCCTGGCGGCAGGCGGCGCCGACCTTCGTCCGGCTGCACACCCGGGACGCGTTCGACGCCGCGATCTTCTACGGCGAGATCCTGGACTGGGCGAGCGGGCTGCCGGGCTGCTGCGAGGTCCAGTACGAGGGTGGCGAGGTGGTGCTGCGCAGCCGCGGTGACATCGTGGCGCGTATCGACTCGGGCGCGGTGGAGGCGGCTCCGGACCCCTCGGTGCGGCCGCACTGGCAGATCCACTTCTCGGTGGCCGACGTGGCCGGCTGCGCCCGCGCGGCGGAGAAGCACGGCGGGAGCGTCCTGCGCGAGGACGAGACCGAGGCGATCCTCCGGGACGCCGACGGGGCCCAGTTCACGGTGACGTCACGGGGCGCCCGCTGAGCCGGCGGAGCAGTTGGTCGCGGCTCCGCCGGCCGAGCGGGTCAGTTACCGGCACGCGATGGACGTGACAGCAGGACCAGGCTGCGTGCCTCCACCCGGAGCCTGGTCCCCGCCTTGTGTTCGCGTTCGTCGGGGATGCCGTCGGGGTCGGCGGTGTCGATCAGGGTGGTCCAGCGTTCGCCGAAGGAGCCGTCGGGCAGGCGGAAGACGACCGGCTCCCAGTAGCCGTTGACGAGCAGCAGGAACGAGTCGTCGACCATGCGGCGGCCGTAGGGGTCGCGTTCGGCGATGGCGTCGCCGTTGAGGAACACGCCGACCGAGTGCGCGTCGCCGCGCTGCCAGTCCCGGTCGGTCATCTCGCGGGCGTCGGGCCTGAGCCACATCAGGTCGGGCAGCGGCTGCTCGGCGTTGGTCACGGTCTCGCCGCGGAAGAACCGCCGCCGGCGCAGCACCGGGTGCGCGGCGCGCAGCGCGATCAGGTGCCGGGTGAACTCGGCGAGGCTGCGCTGCCCGTCGCTGAGGTCCCAGTCCACCCAGGAGATCTCGTTGTCCTGGCAGTAGGCGTTGTTGTTGCCGCGCTGGCTGCGGCCGAGTTCGTCGCCGTGGCACAGCATCGGGATGCCCTGTGAGAGCAGCAGCGTGGCCAGCAGGTTGCGCTGCTGGCGGGCGCGGAGTTCGAGGACGGCCGGGTCGTCGGTCTCGCCCTCGACCCCGCAGTTCCAGGACCGGTTGTGGCTCTCGCCGTCCCGGTTGTCCTCGCCGTTGGCCTCGTTGTGCTTGTCGTTGTACGACACGAGGTCGCGCAGCGTGAACCCGTCGTGCGCGGTGACGAAGTTGACGCTCGCGCGCGGCCGGCGCCGGCTGTGCTGGTAGATGTCGGAGGAACCGGTGAGCCGGGAGGCGAACTCGCCGAGCGAGCCGGGCTCGGCCCGCCAGAAGTCCCGTACGGCGTCGCGGTACTTGCCGTTCCACTCCGACCACAGCGGCGGGAAGTTGCCGACCTGGTAGCCGCCCTCCCCCACGTCCCAGGGCTCGGCGATCAGCTTGACCCGGCTGATCACCGGGTCCTGCTGGATCAGGTCGAAGAAGGCCGAGAGCCGGTCCACCTCGTGGAACTGCCGGGCCAGGGTGGCCGCGAGGTCGAAGCGGAAGCCGTCGACGTGCATCTCGGTGACCCAGTACCGCAGCGAGTCCATGATCAGCTGCAGCACGTACGGGTGCCGCATCAGCAGGCTGTTGCCGGTGCCGGTGGTGTCGTAGTAGTGCGCCCAGTCGCCGTCGACCAGGCGGTAGTAGGAGGCGTTGTCGATGCCCCGGAAGGACAGGGTGGGGCCCAGCTCGTTGCCCTCGGCGGTGTGGTTGTAGACCACGTCGAGGATGACTTCGAGGCCGGCCGCGTGCAGCGCCTTCACCATGGCCTTGAACTCGTTGACCTGCTGGCCGCGGGTGCCGAAGGCGGCGTAGGCGTTGTGCGGGGCGAAGAAGCCGATGGTGTTGTAGCCCCAGTAGTTGGACAGGCCGCGGTCCTGGAGCACGCCGTCCTGGACGAACTGGTGCACCGGCATCAGCTCGACGGCGGTGACGCCGAGTGAGGTGAGGTGCTCGATCACGGCGGGGTGCGCGAGGCCCGCGTAGGTGCCGCGCAGCCGCTCCGGGACGTCCGGGTGGGTCACGGTCAGACCGCGGACGTGGGCCTCGTAGATCACCGAGTCCGCGTACGGCGTCCGGGGCGGGCGGTCGTCGCCCCAGTCGAAGAACGGGTCGGTGACCACGCCCAGCATGGAGTGCCCGGCGCTGTCGGCCGGGGCCGGCCCGTCCGGGGCGCGTTCGTACAGCGAGGCGTGGTTGTCGATCTGGCCGTCCACGGCCCGGGCGTAGGGGTCGAGCAGCAGCTTGGCCGGGTTGCAGCGGTGGCCGAGCGCCGGCTGCCAGGGGCCGTGTACCCGGTAGCCGTAGCGCTGGCCGGGGCCGATGCCGGGCAGGTAGGCGTGCCACACGAAGCCGTCGACCTCGTGCAGCCGGACGGGGGTCAGGGTGCCGGCGTCGTCGGCCAGGATCAGCTCGACGCGCTCGGCGACCTCGCTGAAAAGGGCGAAGTTGGTGCCCTGTCCGTCGAACGCGGCACCCAACGGGTAGGGGTGCCCGCTCCACACGGGCACCCCTTTGCGGGACGTGCGGGCGGTCACCGGCGGCCCTCCAGGGCGTCGTCGGCGGCGGGCGCCGGCGCGGCCAGTACGGCCACGGCCTCCTCGCGCGGCACCCGGAGCCCTTCCCGCAGAGCGGGGTCGGGGGCGATGGGCACCAGCGGGACGCGCTGGCCGGCCCGGGCGCGCTGCGAGAACCAGATGATCTTGCTACCGGTGTCCGAGGCGCAGCAGCCCCAGCCGTCGCTCATGGCGGCGATGTCCGCCAGACAGGACCGCAGGTCCGTGTCCGGGCGCAGATCCGGGTCGTCGTCGCCGAAGGCGGTGATGAGGTGCTGGCCGTTCCACCACATCTCGATGGAGGTGTGCTTGTCCTTCGCGTGCGCGTCGATCGCCCGCAGCAGCAGTTCGGCGCCGCGGCAGACGGGGTCCACGAGGTTCTCGAGGTCCCAGTAGCGGAGATGGGCGGCCAGGATGCGGCTGACCTGTCCCACCCGTTCCGGGCTGACTTCCACGTCGAGGTGGTAGTAGCAGGGCACTGCGGTCTTCATCGTCGCTTGCTCCTCACCGGCGAAGCTCTCGCTCCCCTCGCCCGTCCGGGAGGGATCCCGGACACCTAGCGTGAGCGTTGATCGCTTCTGAGTCACCTCCACGGTGCGGCCACTACGCCATTCGTGCAACAGGAGCCACCCTCATCACACTGGTTGAAGCTCCAACAAGACGCTGCGTCGTGGCACGTGCACCATAAGTGAAAGCCTCGATCGCCGTAACGGTGCCGCGCCCTCCCCTGCGCGGACACCACCCGACCGTCGGGAACGCGCCCAGTCGAGAGCGTGGAAGGTGAATGAGGGCCATGCTGCTACCCGCCAAGGCCGAAGTGGCCCGGCAGTTGCGGCGTTACCGGGCGTGGGAGCGCGTCATGCTCGCCTCGCCCCACGACCGCACGGTCCGGGCCACCTTCGAGGACTCGGGTTACACGCTGTGCGTGCTGATGGGCAAACGCTGCGCCCGCGAGGCCGCGGACGCCGCCGAACGCTATCTCCGCACGAACCTGGTCACCTACCTGCGCGAGCAGGACGGACGGCCGCAGCCGCGTCGGGCGGCCAGAAGAGCGCCGCCACCGGAGCGGCGTTCCACGGCGCCAAGCCCCTGACCTGGCACCGTACAAGGCGTTCCTCTCGGGACCGGCACACGCCGGCCCGATTCTTGGATCGCGCAGCCGGGCCGGGCGCCCGGCTTCGCGCACGGCGGAGGTGAGATACATGCGCAGGACCCCGGCCATCGGCCGTGTACCGGTACGCGACGTCCGGCCGGCCGTGGAGTGCGGCAGGCGCCCGGCGAAAGCGGTGGCCGGGGAGACTTTCGAGGTCACGGCCACCGTGTTCCGCGAAGGGCATGACGCCGTCGGCGCGAACGTGGTCCTGCGCGATCCCAAGGGCCGCCGCGGCCCCTGGACACCGATGCGGGAGCTGTCCCCGGGCAGCGACCGCTGGGGTGCCGAGGTGACCCCCGACTCGACCGGCCGCTGGACCTTCCGGGTGGAGGCGTGGAGCCATCCGCTCGCGACGTGGCGGCACACCGCGTCCGTGAAGGTGCCCGCCGGGATCGACACCGGTCTGGTGCTGGAGGAGGGCGCCGAGTTGTACGAGCGGGCCGCCGCCGGCGTGCCCAAGGGGCCGGAGCGCCAGCTGGTCCTGGCCGCCGCGCACGCCCTGGGCGACGACTCCCTGTCGGTGCACGACCGGCTGAAGGCCGCCCTGTCGCCGGAGGTGGAGGCGCTGCTGGCCCGTCATCCGCTGCGGGAGCTGGTCACCGCGTCGGATCCGATGCCGCTGCTGGTGGAGCGGGAAAGGGCCCTGTACGGATCCTGGTACGAGTTCTTCCCGCGGTCGGAGGGCACGGCCGAGCAGCCGCACGGCACGTTCCGTACGGCCGCGCGCCGGCTCAAGCCGATCGCGGACATGGGCTTCGACGTGGTGTACCTGCCGCCGATCCATCCCATCGGCACGACCTTCCGCAAGGGCCCCAACAACACCCTCACCGCCGGCCCGGACGACGTCGGCGTGCCCTGGGCGATCGGCTCCCCGGAAGGCGGCCACGACGCCGTCCACCCCGACCTCGGCACGATCGAGGACTTCGACTTCTTCGTCGCCGAGGCGGAGAAACTGGGTCTGGAGATCGCGCTGGACTTCGCGTTGCAGTGCTCCCCCGACCATCCGTGGGTGCACAAGCATCCGGACTGGTTCCGGCACCGCCCCGACGGGACGATCGCCTACGCCGAGAACCCGCCGAAGAAGTACCAGGACATCTACCCCGTCGCGTTCGACGCCGACATGGACGGCCTGGTCGCGGAAACGGTTCGCGTGCTGCGGCACTGGATGAGCCACGGCGTCCGCATCTTCCGCGTAGACAACCCGCACACCAAGCCGGTCGTCTTCTGGGAGCGGGTCATCGCCGAGGTCAACCGCAAGGACCCCGACGTGATCTTCCTGGCGGAGGCGTTCACGCGGCCGGCGATGATGCACACGCTGGCGCAGATCGGTTTTCAGCAGTCGTACACGTACTTCACCTGGCGCAACAGCAAGCAGGAGCTGACCGAGTACCTGACGGAGCTGTCGGGTGAGGCGGCGGCCTACATGCGGCCGAACTTCTTCGCCAACACCCCCGACATCCTGCCCGCCTACCTCCAGCACGGCGGGCGGCCCGCGTTCGAGGTGCGTGCCGTGCTCGCCGCCACCCTCTCCCCCACGTGGGGCATCTACTCCGGTTACGAGCTGTGCGAGAACTCCCCGCTGCGAGAAGGCGGCGAGGAGTACCTGGACTCGGAGAAGTACCAGCTCAGGCCGCGCGACTGGGCGGCCGCCGAGCGCGAGGGACGGTCCATCGCGCCGCTCGTCACCCTGCTCAACACCATCCGACGGCAGCACCCGGCGCTACAGCGCCTGCGGAACCTCCGCTTTCATCCGACCGACAACGATGCCGTGCTCGCCTACAGCAAGAGCACCGGTTCGGACACGGTCGTCGTGGTCGTCAACCTCGACCCGCACCACACCCAGGAGGCAACGGTCTCGTTGGACATGCCGCAACTCGGCCTGGACTGGCACGCCGCCCTGCCCGTGCACGACGAACTGACGGGCGAGACGTACCACTGGGGCAGGACCAACTACGTGCGTCTCACGCCCGGCCGGGCGCCGGCGCACGTGCTCCACTTCGGGCGATCGACGCCCCAGATCGGAGGGCCCGCAGCGTCATGACCGTCAACGACCCCGTACTGGACACCTTCGAGGACACTCCCGCCAAGGACCGGGACCCGGAGTGGTTCAAACGCGCCGTCTTCTACGAGGTCCTGGTCCGCTCCTTCCAGGACAGCAACGGCGACGGCATCGGCGACCTGAAGGGCCTGACCGCCAAGCTCGACTACCTGCAGTGGCTCGGCGTGGACTGCCTCTGGCTGCCCCCCTTCTTCCAGTCGCCGCTCAGGGACGGCGGTTACGACGTCTCCGACTACACCGCCGTGCTCCCGGAGTTCGGTGACCTCGCCGACTTCGTGGAGTTCGTGGACGCCGCCCACCAGCGCGGCATGCGTGTGATCATCGACTTCGTCGTGAACCACACCAGCGACCAGCACCCGTGGTTCCAGGAATCCCGCCAGAACCCCGACGGCCCGTACGGGGACTACTACATGTGGGCCGACGACGACAAACAGTACGAGGACGCGCGGATCATCTTCGTCGACACCGAGTCCTCCAACTGGACCTTCGACCCGGTCCGCGGCCAGTACTACTTCCACCGCTTCTTCTCGCACCAGCCCGACCTCAACTACGAGAACCCGGCCGTCCAGGAGGAGATCCTGGCCGCCCTGCGGTTCTGGCTGGACCTGGGCATCGACGGCTACCGCCTGGACGCGGTCCCCTACCTCTACGCCGAGGAGGGCACCAACTGCGAGAATCTGCCCGCCACCCACACCTTCCTGAAGCGGGTCCGCCGCGAGATCGACGCGATGTACCCGGACACCGTGCTGCTGGCGGAGGCCAACCAGTGGCCCGAGGACGTCGTCGACTACTTCGGTGACTTCGGGGTCGGCGGCGACGAGTGCCACATGGCGTTCCACTTCCCGGTCATGCCGCGCATCTTCATGGCCGTACGGCGGGAATCCCGCTACCCGGTCTCCGAGATCCTCGCCAAGACCCCCGCGATCCCGTCCGGCTGCCAGTGGGGCATCTTCCTGCGCAACCACGACGAGCTGACCCTCGAAATGGTCACCGACGAGGAACGCGACTACATGTGGGCCGAATACGCCAAGGACCCACGGATGCGCGCCAACATCGGCATCCGGCGGCGCCTGGCACCCCTGCTCGACAACGACCGCAACCAGATCGAGCTGTTCACGGCCCTGCTGCTGTCCCTGCCCGGCTCGCCGATCCTCTACTACGGCGACGAGATCGGCATGGGCGACAACATCTGGCTCGGCGACCGCGACGCCGTCCGCACCCCCATGCAGTGGACACCCGACCGCAACGCCGGCTTCTCGACGTGCGACCCGGGACGCCTGTACCTGCCCACGATCATGGACCCGGTCTACGGCTACCAGGTCACCAACGTGGAAGCCTCCATGTCCTCCCCGTCCAGCCTGCTGCACTGGACCCGCCGCATGATCGAGATCCGCAAGCAGAATCCCGCCTTCGGTCTCGGCTCGTTCACGGAACTGCAGTCCTCCAACCCCGCGGTCCTGGCCTTCCTGCGCGAGTACGGCGACGACCTCGTGCTGTGCGTGAACAACTTCTCCCGCTTCGCCCAGCCCACAGAACTCGACCTGCGGGCCTACGACGGCCGGCACCCGGTCGAGCTGATCGGCGGTGTGCGCTTCCCCGCGATCGGTGAACTGCCCTACCTGCTCACCCTGCAAGGCCACGGCTTCTACTGGTTCCGGCTCACCCGAGTCGCATCCCGCATCGGCCGCCGCCGCTGATCCGACGGCGCCGAGGAAAGGACGCGTCACCATGCCGAAGACCATCACTCCCCGACCGAGAACCGCCGTCGGCACAGACGGCCCCCTGGTCTCGCTCGGCGTGCTGCTGCGCGAGTGGTTGCCGAGGCAACGCTGGTTCGCGGGCAAGGACCGGCCCGTCACCGATCTGACGGTGCTGTCCGTGACCGAGCTGTTCCCGGGGTGTCTGCACCTGCTGGTGCACGCCTCGCACGTGCCGGTGCCCAACCCCGGCGGCACTCCCCCGCCCGGGGACTGCTACCAGCTGCTGCTGGGTCTGCGCCCGCGCCTCGCCCCGCGGCTGGAGCAGGCGTTCATCGGGCGCGCCGAGGACGGCCCCATGGCCGGGCTCGCGGTGTACGACGCGCTGCACGACCCGCGCTCGGCGCACCTGCTGCTGGAGCGGCTGCGGCAGCCCGGCGCGGCGGGTCCGCTGCGGTTCGAGGCGGACCCGGCGGTCCTGGTGCCCGGCGGGCTGCCGCCGCGGCTGCTGGACGCCGAGCAGTCCAACTCGTCGATCGTGTACGGCGACGCGTACATCCTGAAGCTCTTCCGCCGGATCCAGCCGGGCGTCAACCCGGACCTGGAGGTGCCGGCGGCGCTGGCCGCGCAGGGCTGCACCCGGGTGCCCGCGCCGGTGGCCTGGTTCACCACCACCGGGTCCCGCCCCGCCACCCTCGGTGTGCTCCAGCCGTTCCTGCCGGACGCCACCGACGGCTGGACGCTGGCGCTGCGCGCGCTCGCCGCGGGCGACGACTTCACCGCCGAGGCCCGCGCGCTGGGCGGGGCCATGGCGGAGGTGCACCTGGCGCTGGCCGAGGCCTTCCCGCCGGCCGGGCCGGGCGAGAACGGCCGTACGGCCGAGGCGATGTGCGCGCGGCTGGACGCCGCCGCGCACGCCGTGCCCGGGCTGCAGCCCTTCGTGCCCGGCCTGAAGGCCGCGTTCGGGGCGCTCGCCACGTGCGACACCGGACCGCCGGCCCAGCGCATCCACGGTGACCTGCACCTCGGTCAGGTGCTGCGGGCGGGCCGCGACTGGTTCGTCATCGACTTCGAGGGCGAGCCGTCCCGGCCGCTCGCCGAGCGGCGCGCCCCGCAGTCCCCGGTGCGGGACGTCGCCGGGATGCTGCGCTCCTTCGACTACGCGGCCCGGCAGCGCCGCCCCTGGCGACCCGAGTGGGCGCGCCGCTGCCGGGAGGCGTTCTGCGCGGGCTACGCGGCCCGCGCCGGCTGGGATCCACGCAAGAAGCACGCGCTGCTGCGCGCGCACGAGACGGACAGGGCGGTCTACGAGGTGCTGTACGAGGCGAGACACCGGCCGGACTGGCTGCCGGTACCGATGGCGGCGATCAAGCGGCTCGCCGTGTGGGGAGGCTGACCCATGGCACTGCGCACCACGCGTCCCGAGGCCGCGGGCCCGAGGCCGGCCGCGGCCGCCGGCCTGGACCCCGCCGACCGCGGCCGGCTGCTGGCCGGCGCGCACCACGATCCGCACGCCCTGCTGGGCGCCCACCCGGTGCCGGGCGGCACGCTGTTCCGGGCGCTGCGCCCGAACGCCCGGGCGGTGAGCGTCGTGATCGACGGCAAGCGCACCGCGCTGCGGTCGGAGGGCGACGGTCTGTTCGCCGCCGTCCTGCCCTGCGCCGAGGTCCCGGCGTACACCCTGCTGGTGGCGTACGACGACGGCGAGCAGGAGGTGCACGATCCGTACCGCTTCCTGCCCGCCCTCGGCGAGCTGGACCTGCACCTGATCCGGGAGGGCCGGCACGAGCAGCTGTGGCGTGCGCTCGGGGCCGAGCCGATGCTCCACGAGGGCGTGGCCGGCACCCGTTTCACCGTGTGGGCGCCCAACGCCCAGGGGGTGCGGGTGGCCGGGGACTTCACGTACTGGGACGGCACTCAGTACCCGATGCGCTCGCTCGGCGCGTCCGGGGTGTGGGAGCTGTTCCTGCCCGGGATCGGCGAGGGCACCCGGTACAAGTTCGAGATCACTTCCCGGTACGGCCACCGGTTCCTGAAGGCGGACCCGATGGCGCGCTGCACGGAGGTGCCGCCGGACACCGCGTCCGTGGTGACGGCCTCGCGGTACGAGTGGGGCGACGCGGAGTGGATGGCGCACCGCGGTGACACCCCGGTGCACCAGGCGCCGTTCTCGGTGTACGAGGTGCACCTGCCGTCGTGGCGGCCGGGGCTGTCGTACCGGCAGCTCGCGGAGGAGCTTCCGGCCTACGTCCGGCAGATGGGCTTCACGCACGTGGAGCTGATGCCGGTGGCCGGGTACCCGTTCAGCGGCTCGTGGGGGTACCAGGTCACGTCGTACTACGCGCCGACGCCCCGGCTGGGGTCCCCGGACGACTTCCGGTACTTCGTGGACGCCTGCCACCGGGCGGGCCTCGGGGTGATCATGGACTGGGTGCCGGCGCACTTCCCGAAGGACGACTGGGCGCTGGCCCGGTTCGACGGGGACCCGCTGTACGAGCCCGGGAACGCCCTGCGGGCGGAGCATCCGGACTGGGGGACGTACGAGTTCGACTACGGCCGCACCGAGGTGCGCAACTTCCTCGTCGCCAACGCGGTGTACTGGTGCGAGGAGTTCCACATCGACGGGCTGCGCGTGGACGCCGTCGCCTCCATGCTCTACCTGGACTACTCGCGGGACTCCGGGCAGTGGGAGCCGAACGTGTTCGGCGGCCGGGAGGACCTGGACGCGGTGGCCTTCCTGCAGGAGATGAACGCCACCGTCTACCGGCGCTGCCCGGGCGTGGTGACCATCGCCGAGGAGTCCACCGCGTGGGACGGGGTGACCCGGCCGACGGACGGCGGCGGGCTCGGGTTCGGGCTGAAGTGGAACATGGGCTGGATGCACGACTCGCTGGAGTACATCCAGAAGGAGCCGGTGCACCGCAAGTACCACCACAACGAGATGACGTTCTCGATGGTGTACGCCTACAGCGAGAACTACGTCCTGCCGATCTCCCACGACGAGGTGGTGCACGGCAAGCAGGCGCTGGTGTCGAAGATGCCGGGCGACTGGTGGCAGCGGCGCGCCAACCACCGGGCGTACCTCGGCTTCATGTGGGCCCACCCGGGCAAACAACTGTTGTTCATGGGGCAGGAGTTCGCGCAGGGGGCGGAGTGGTCCCATGAGCACGGCCCGGAGTGGTGGCTGCTCAGCGACGACTACCACTCCGCCGGCGACCACCGGGGCGTGCAGGACCTGGTGCGCGATCTGAACACGGTGTACCGGGCCACACCGGCGCTGTGGCAGCGGGACACCGACCCGGGCGGCTTCCGGTGGGTGCTGTGCGACGCGGCGGAGGACAACGTCCTGGCGTTCCTGCGGTTCGCCGCAGACGGCGGCCCGCTGCTGGCCGTGTCGAACTTCTCCCCCGTCGTCCGGCAGGACTACCGCCTGTGGGTCCCGGACGGGATCCCGGCCTGGCAGGAGGCGCTGAACACCGACGACGTCCGCTACGGCGGCAGCGGCGTCGGCGCCGGCGGTCCGGCCGGGCCCGAGGACGGGTTCCTGAGGCTCACCCTTCCGCCGCTCGCCACTGTCTGGATGGTGCCGGTGCGCTGAAAGCCGCAGGTGTCGGGGGCCGTCCGGGGGGCAGTCGTGGGTCGTACAGACCCACGACTGCCCCTCGCGGCACGGACAGAAGGGCGGCACCAGGTGCGCACCGTCGGAGTGGAGGAGGAACTCCTTCTGGTCGATCCGGACACCGGAGACCCGAAGGCGCTGGCGGCGGCTGTCCTCGCCCATGCCGCCCAGGACGATCCCGGGCAGGACGTGTTCGAGAAAGAGCTGTTCGGGCAGATGCTGGAGTTCGCCACGCATCCGCAGTCGGACATGGCGGCCCTCGGCGACGAGATCGTCCGCTGCCGCAAGGAGGCGGCCCGGCACGCCGGGCAGATCGGCTGCGGGGTCGCCGCGCTGGCCACCTCCCCGCTGCCGGTCAGCCCCGCCCTGAGCGTGAGCGAGCGGTACCAGTGGCTGGCCGAGCGGTTCGGGATCCCCACCTGGGAGCAACTGGTCTGCGGCTGTCATGTGCATGTTTCGGTGGAGTCCGACGAGGAGGGTGTCGCGGTCCTCGACCGGCTCCGCCCGTGGCTGCCGGTGCTGCGGGCGGTGAGCGCGAACTCCCCGTTCTGGCACGGCCGGAACACCGGGTACGCCAGCTACCGCAGCCGGGTGTGGAACCGGTGGCCGTCGGCCGGGCCGACCGAGCCGTTCGGCTCCGCCGAGGAGTACCACCGGCGCGTGGCCGAGATGGTGTCCACCGGGGTCATCCTGGACGAGGCCATGGCCTACTTCGACGCGCGGCTGTCGGCCCGCTACCCGACGGTGGAGGTCCGGGTCGCCGACGTGTGCCTGGGCGCGGAGACCGCCGTACTGATCGCGACGCTCGTCCGGGCCCTCGTGGAGACGACCGCGCGGGAGTGGCGGGCCGGCCGGCCCGCACCCGACCCCGGCGTGAGCCTGCTGCGGCTGGCCGACTGGCAGGCCGCGCGGTACGGCCTCGAGGAGGACCTCCTCGACCCGGTCACCCTGCGGCCCCGGCCCGCCCCGCTGGTACTGCGCTCCCTGCTGGAGTACACCGGGGACGCGCTCACCGCCAGCGGCGACGCGGAGCGGGCCGAGCGGGCCGTCGGGGAACTGCTGCGGACGGGCAACGGCGCGCGCGAGCAGCGCGGGCTGCTCGAGCGCACCGGCAGCCTGCGGGACGTCGTCACCGAGTGCGTGCGGCGCACGCAGGCCTGAGCGTTCCGGTACCGGCTGCTCAAAGGATCAGGATCAGGGCGTAGACCAGGAAGAACGCGGCGATCAGGACCACGAGGCCGAGGATCAGCGCCAGTGGGGCCTTCGCCCAGCCCTTCGTCGGGTTGTGCGTCTCCCGGGGCCCGGCCTCGGGCATGCTGCTCTCGGCGGGCGGTGTCTCGCCGGGCGGGACACCGCCGCCGGGCTCCAGCCCGGTGCTGCGTTCGGGCTCCGGATCAGGGTTCACATGACTCATGCCTCCCGAGTCCCCCGTACACGCCCACATCATCAGCCGATCACGATTCCTCGTTCCCGTCACCGAACGCGCGTACCTGGGCTACATTCGAGCACCGCCGACACCGAGCCGTTCGGCGGAGTGACCCTCCGTACACCAGGAGCAGCGCATGCGGGACGTCGCCCTCGCTCCAGCCGTTACCCGGCCGCTCACCGGCGGCCTCGCCGACAGCGTCTTCGAGCGGGCGGACCTCGATCCGACGCTGCCGGTGCTGGCGCGCCGCGCCGGGCCGCCCGCGACCGGATGGGAGGAGGTGACGGCGGTCGAGCTGCGGGACGAGGTGGTGGATCTGGCCAAGGGCCTGATCGCCGCCGGGATCTCGCCCGGCCACCGGGTGGCCCTGATGGCCCGCACCCGCTCCGAGTGGACGGTGCTGGCGCACGCGCTGTGGGCCGTGGGCGCCGAGGTGGTGCCGATCCACCCGGCCTCCGCACGCGACCAGGTCGAGTGGATGCTCCGGGACGCCGGCTGTGTGGCCGTGGTCGTGGAGGACGAGCAGGGTGTCATGACCGTCGGCACCGTGTGCACCCGGCTGCCACGGCTGCGGCACGTCTGGCAGCTGGACGCGGGGGCCCTGGCCGACCTCGTGGAGCGGGGCGCGGTCGTGCCGTACACCACCGTGGAGTCGCTGCGCCGGATCGTGCTGCCGGACTCCACGGCGGCCATCGTCTACACCTCCGGCACCTCGGGCCGCCCGATGGGCTGCGCCCTCAGCCACCGGAACCTGGCCTACCCGTGCGACACCCTCCTGGCCGGCTGGGCGCACACGGCCGCCCCTCCGGGCGAGCAGCCGTCCGTGCTGGCCTTCCTGCCGTTCTCGCACGTCTACGGCATCATGATCATGCTGATGTGCGTGCGCGGCGGGGTGCTGATGGCGCACGAGCCGGAGCTGACCGGTCCGGCGCTGGCCTCGGCCCTGACCACGTTCCGGCCGACGTACCTGTACGGCGTGCCGTCGGTGTTCGAGAAGCTCTACAAGACCTTCCTGCGCACCGCCCAACAGACGGGCCGGGGCGCCCTGTTCGAGCGGGCCGCGCAGACCGCGCGGGAGTTCGCCGCGGCCGAGGAACGCCGTCGGCTGGGCACCGGACCGGGTCCCGGTCTGGAACTGAGGCTGCAACACGCCCTGTACGAGCGGACGGTGTACCGCAGGCTGCGGGCCGCGCTCGGCGGCCGGGTGGTGCGCGGCACCTCCGGCGGGTCCGCGCTCAACCGCGAACTGTGCCTGTTCTTCGAGGGCATCGGCGTGTTCGTGCACGACGGCTACGGGCTCACCGAGTCCGCCGGCGGGATCACCATGCAGCCGCTGGGCCGGGAGAAGTCCGGGACCGTGGGCCGGCCGCTGCCGGGCACCGAGATCCAGGTGGCCGACGACGGGGAGATCCTGGTGCGCGGGCCGTCGGTGTTCCAGGGGTACATCAGCGACGAACAGGCGACCCGGGCCGCGCTGCGCGGCGGCTGGCTGGCCACCGGGGACATCGGGCGGCTGGACGGCGAGGGCTATCTGACGATCACCGGGCGCAAGAAGGACATCATCGTCACCAGCGGTGGCAAGAGCGTGGCGCCGGCCCCGCTGGAGCAGCGGCTGCGGATGCATCCCCTGGTCCACCAGGCCGTGGTGATCGGCGACGACCGGCCGTGCGTGGGCGCGCTGATCACCCTGGACCCGGAGTTCCTCGCGCACTGGCGGGCCGCCCTCGCGCTCCAGGGCGACAGCGCGGGCCGGGAGACCCGCGAGGAGAACGCGCTGCGGGAGGAGATCGCGCGGGCCGTGGCCTCCGCCAACAGTGCGGTGTCCCGCGCTGAGTCCATCAGGGTCTACCGTGTCCTGCAGGAACCGTTCGCACCGGACAACGGGCTGCTCACCCCGTCCCTGAAGCTGCGCCGGGACGCCGTCGTACGGCACTACGCGGCCGAGATCGAGGCGATGTACCAGGCGCGTTCCCGGTCGCGGCCGGGTCCGCCGGAGCCGGCCGAGTGGGACGAACCGGACGATGTCTTCCGCTGAGGAGGCGCACCGTACGGACGGCCGGTCCGAGGGGAGACGGATAGCCTGCGCGGCTGGGGGAACCCGCAGCGCAGCAAGAGATCAGCAACGACGACCGTCCTGGTGGCGGGGACCGAGCCCGGCCCCTGCCCGGCCGGGACCGGGGAATGCGAGATGGTGACGGAGCCGCGCTGGGACGACACTCCACCCTCGGAGGAGAAGTACGAGCGTACGTTCTCCTTCCCGGGTGAGCTGCGCAATGTCACGGGTGCGCGGCTCGCCGCGGAGGATTTCCTCCGCGCGCTCGCCCGGGAGGCACCGCCGGGCGCGCACGAGTACTGGGACGACATCCTGCTGGTCGTCACCGAACTGGCCGCGAACGCGGTCCAGTACGCACCCGGCCCGTTCGATCTGCGGATGCGCCGAACGTTCGACGGGGTGCACGTGACGATGGGCGACACGAGTACGACGAGGCCGGAGCCGCGGCCGTTCCACCCCCGTACCGGCGGTGGCGGCATCGGCTGGCATCTGGTGCACACGCTGTGCACCCAGGTCAGTGTCGTCGTACACGAGCGGGGCAAGGACATCCACGCGTTCCTGCCCTGGTGAAGATGTTCGACGTGTAGGTGTGCGCCAGCCGGTTACTCCGCCTTCCAGTGGGGGCATGCTGGTCCCCACGCGTTCGTCTGCCTGCCGTACCAGCTGGCGGAACGGCTGGAGGCACGGTGGTATCGGAGTCGGCACAGCGATCCAGGGCATGCGAACAGCGTTCGAGTCGGACCGCCTGGAGCCGCAGAAAGGGATGGACACCGTGACACGACCCAGGATCCTGGTGGTTGGCGCAGGCTTCGCCGGAGTCGAGTGCGTCCGCCGCCTGGAGCGGAAACTCGCCCCGGACGAGGCCGACGTCACGCTGGTGACGCCGTTCGCCTATCAGCTCTATCTGCCGCTGCTGCCCCAGGTCGCCTCCGGCGTGCTCACGCCGCAGTCGATCGCCCTGTCGCTGCGCCGCAGCAAGAAGTACCGCACCCGGATCATCCCGGGCGGTGCGATCGGCGTGGACCTGAAGGCGAAGGTGTGCGTCGTCCGCACCATCACCGACAAGATCGTCAACGAGCCCTACGACTACATCGTGCTGGCGCCGGGCAGTGTGACCCGCACCTTCGACATCCCGGGCCTGACCGAGCACGCCTTCGGGATGAAGACCCTCGCCGAGGCCGCCTACATCCGCGACCACGTCATCTCCCAGCTCGACCTGGCGGACGCCAGCGACGACCCGGTCGAGCGGGCCGCGCGGCTGCAGTTCGTGGTGGTCGGCGGCGGCTACGCGGGCACCGAGACCGCGGCCTGCCTGCAGCGGCTGACGCACGCGGCCGTGCAGCGCTATCCGCGGCTGGACCCGGGCCTGATCAAGTGGCACCTGATCGACATCGCGCCGAAGCTCATGCCGGAGCTGGGCGACAAGCTCGGCCGCAGCGCGCAGGAGATCCTCAAGCGCCGCGGCATCGAGGTCTCGCTGGGCGTCTCCATCGACAAGGCCGGTCCGGAGGAGGTCACCTTCACCGACGGCCGGGTGGTGCCCACGCACACCCTGATCTGGACGGCCGGTGTGGTCGCCAGCCCGCTCATCGCCACGCTCGGCGCCGAGACGGTCAAGGGCCGGCTGGCGGTCACCGCGGAGATGTGCCTGCCGGGCCACGACGGGGTGTTCGCGCTCGGCGACTCGGCGGCCGTGCCGGACCTGGCCAAGGGCCAGGAGGGCGCGGTCTGCCCGCCCACCGCGCAGCACGCCATGCGGCAGGGCAGGAAGGTCGGCGACAACGTCATCGCGGCACTGCGGGGTCAGCCGTTGCAGCCGTACGTGCACAAGGACCTGGGGCTCGTCGTCGACCTCGGCGGCAAGGACGCGGTGTCCAAGCCGCTGGGCGTCGAGCTGCGCGGGGTGCCCGCGCAGGCGGTGGCCCGCGGCTACCACTGGTCGGCGCTGCGCACCAACGTCGCCAAGACCCGGGTGATGACCAACTGGCTGCTGAACGCGGTCGCCGGCGACGACTTCGTGCGCACCGGCTTCCAGGCCCGCAAGCCCGCCCGGCTGAAGGACTTCGAGTACACCGACTCCTACCTGACACCGGAACAGGTACGGGCCCGGGTGGAGGGCACGGGCGTCGACCAGCCGTGACGTGACGCAGATCACCGAGAGGCCGCCGATCATTCCGCACCCGACCGGCGGTCTTCTCCGGTGATCAGGAAACACGACGCGGAGGGACACCCGGCATGACCGAGACGACCGTGAAGGGCCCGGCGAGCTACTTCCCGTCGATCGAGAAGACGTACGGCCGCCCCGTCGGCGAGTGGCAGGAGCTGATCCGCTCCTCGCCGCTGACGAAGCACAGGGAACTCGTCGCCTGGCTCAAGTCCGAGCACGGGCTCGGCCACGGGCACGCGAACGCGCTGGTGGCCGCCACCCTGGCCGAGGGCCGCTAGTCCGGTCCCCCGTGCGATGCTGGGTCGGAGATCGATTTCCGGCACGGGAGAGAGCACGGCAGCGTGAGGGCAGCGGCACGGTCGGGACGGGTACGGATGTGGGACCGGCTGGCGGCGTCGGACCCCGGTTTGCTCCGGCTCACCGCGGGCCTGCGCACGGTCGCCGCCATCGCCCTGACCCTCGCGGTCCTCGCCGCGCTGCGCGTCCCGGTGCCCCAGCTGGTCGCCGGGGCCATGGCGGCGATGGTCGCCACCTTCGCCATCCGGGAGAAGCAGCGCGGCCCGCAGGCCGTCACGCTCGCGCTGGGCCTGCCGGTGGCGCTGGCCTCGCTGTCGCTGGGCGCGCTGCTCAACCAACGCGTGGTCGCCGGCGACCTGTTCTTCGTCGTCCTCATCTTCTGCGCCGTCTACGGCCGCCGGTTCGGCGACCGCGGCACGGCGCTGGGGCTGATCGGCTTCCAGGTCTACTTCCTGTCGCTGTTCGTCGGCGCGACCGCGTCCGCGCTGCCCCCGCTGTACGGCGTGATCTGCGTGGCGTTCGGGTGCAGCGCCGCCGCCCGCTTCGTGCTGCTGCCGCAGACCCCGGCGGGCACCCTGGACCGGCTGCGGCGGGCCTTCCGCGCCCGGCTCGCCCAGTTGATCGCCACGCAGGCCGAGTTGCTGGACGCCGGTCCCGACGAGGCGGAGAAGCTGCTGGAGGACCTGCGCACCGGCACCGCGCGGCTGCACGAGACGGCGCTGATGATCCAGGGCCGGCTGGAGGACGGCACCTCGGACCCGGCGGTGGCCCGGCTGCTCCAGCGCCGGATCGCGGACGCCGAGATCGCCGCCGAACGGCTCGGACTGCTGCTGCTCACCGCGCGCAGCACCCGGCGCACCGACACCCTCACCCTGCATCTGCCCGGCGCCCCGCTGCCCTCCGGCGGCGAGCTGCCGGTGCGGGACGAGGCCTCGGCCGCACTGCACCGGGATCTGCAGGCGCTGCGGCTGCTGATGCTGCGGCCGGCCGGGGAGGCCTCGGGGACCGCGCTCGCCCAGGTGCGCAACCGGCTGCTCGGTTACCGCGAGGAGGAGAACCTGCCCGCCGCCTCCCCGGCCGTGCAGGACGTCTTCCGGGGCCTCGGCGAGGCCGCCCGGGCCGCGCTGGGCCTGCGTGTCGCCCTGGACGGGCCGCAGGACGAGTCCGACGACACCCCGGCCACCGCCCGGTCACGCGAGGAGCTGGACGCCGAGGACGCCGCGATCGAGATCAGCGAGGAGAACGAACCGGAGGAGGCGCAGCCGACCGGTCTGCAGCGGCCCACCACCCGGGCCGCCCTCCAGGTGGCGGTCGGCTCCTCGCTGGCCATCGCGGGCGGCGAGCTGCTGTCCAGCCAGCGCTGGTACTGGGCAGTGCTGACCTGCTGGATCGTGTTCCTCAACACCGCGTCCACCGGCGAGATCCTGGTGAAGGGCTACCGTCGGCTGCTGGGCACGGTGCTGGGCGTGGTGGCCGGCATCGGGCTGGCCGCACTCGTCGGGCACCACACGTGGACGGCGTTCGCGCTGGTGCTCCTGTTCATCTTCGCGATGTTCTACACCGCGCCCCTGTCGTACACGCTGATGTCGTTCTTCGTGACGGCCATGCTGGGGCTGCTCTACACGCTGCTGAACACCTACAGCATGTCGGTGCTGGTGCTGCGGATCGAGGAGACGGCGCTCGGCGCGGCCTGCGGGGTGATCGCGGCGGCGGTGGTGCTGCCGATCCACACCGACCGCCGTACCAACGACCTGCTCGTGGCGGTCCTGGACCGGCTCGCCGACGTGACGCGGGGGGCCGTCGACCAGTTGAGCGGCGGGACGGGCGGGGATCTGGTGGAGGAGGCGCGCGAGCTGGACCAGGCGCTGGCCGACCTGCGCGCGGCCACCCAGCCGCTGACCCATCCGATCACACCGCTGCGCACGCGCCGGAACACGGCCCGGTACGTGGTGGCGCTGCTGGAGACCTGCGCGTACCACGGGCGGTCCCTCGCGGCCACGGCCGAGCTGCTGCCGACGCATCCGGCGATCGCGGCGGATCCGCGGCTGCGCGGGGCATGCGGGCGGATCGTGCACAACATCGAGGCGATCGCCGCGCACGTCACCGACCCGCGGTCCGCCGCGGAGATGGAAACCGGCCCCAGCATCGCGTCGATGCTGGAGCCGGGCACCCTGCGCACCCCGCGCTACGGGCGGGTCACCGACCGGGTGCTGCGCCATCTGCAGCGGCTGGACGAGGCCGTCTCGGGCCTCGCCCGGCCGCTGGGCGTGGCCGGCGGGCCGGCGCAGCCCGGGAGCTGACCGCTCACCGCTGGTCGGCGCCGCCGGCGCGGCGGCTGCCGAGCACCTCGTCGCGGACGCGGGCGCAGCTGCGGCTGATCAGCCGGGAGACGTGCATCTGGGAGATGCCGAGCCGGTCGGCGATACGGCTCTGCGTCATGTCCTCGAAGAAGCGCATGTAGAGGATGGCCCGCTCACGCTCGGGGAGCCGGCGCAGCCCTTCCTTGGCGGCCTCGCGGTCGACCACGACGTCGTAAGAGGTGTCCGCCTCGCCGAGGGTGTCGGCGAGGCTGTAACCGTCGTCGCCGGCGGACAGCTCGGCGTCGAGCGAAAGGGTGCTGAAGCTCTCCAGCGCCTCCATGCCGGCGCTCACCTCCTCCTCGGTGAGTCCGGTGTGGGCGGCGATGTCGGCGACGGTGGGTTCGGGGCTGCCGGGGTTCTGGGTGAGTTCGCGTCGGGCCACCCGCACCCGGTTGCGCAGTTCCTGCACCCGGCGCGGCACCCGCAGGGCCCACATGCGGTCGCGGAAGTGGCGCTTGACCTCGCCGGTGATGGTCGGCACGGCATAGCTCTCGAAGGCCCCCCGCGAGGGGTCGAAGCGGTCGATGGCCTTCACCAGGCCGAGGGCGGCAACCTGGCGCAGGTCCTCTACGGCCTCGCCGCGGTCGCGGAACCGGCCGGCGATCCGGTGCGCCATGGGCAGCCAGGCGGTGACGAGTTCGTCGCGTACGGCGTCCCGCTCAGGACCGTCGTCCAGTTCCGCCAGCCGGGCGAACAGCTCCGCTGTATCGGGGGCGTCGTCATGGTTCCGCCGGGTGGGGGCCGCGGCGCCGCCGGCGGTGGTGGCGGTCGTGCCGGAACGGCTTGTCGACATGTCGGTCAGCATGCGGAATCGCTCCTGAACGTGGTTTCAGGGCACGGCCGGAACGGCGGTTCCGAATCCCGGCCCGAACGGTGGTGTCAGGGTTTTCGCCGCGGGGGAGCCGCCTGGGCCGCCGGAAGGGACCCAGGCAGCGGTTCTCTTCCCCGCTGGGCGCGCGCCTCCGGTCCGAAGCACGAGATTCCGTCTGCCCCTCGCCCCCGTGGGCAAACGCCGCTGAGCGGAACTTTGGAAACCGCTTCAGTCCGGCGGTACGGCAACCGCTTCAGTGCAGCGGTACGACGGCCGTGATGCACTTGCCGCCGCGGGGCAGCTCCGCCACCCGGACGTCCCGGGCCAGCCGGCACACGATGGGCCAGCCGCGGCCGCCGGGCCGGGCGGAGGCGTGCTCGTCGCCGGTGCGGACGGCCACGGGCAGTTCGTCGCTGCGGTCGCTCACCGAGACGCGGACGCCACCGGAGTCGACGTCGACGTCGAAGCCGGTGATGCCGCCGCCGTGCAGCAGCGCGTTGGTGGTCAGTTCCGAGGTCACCAGCAGGGCGTCCTCGACGACCTCGGGCGCGCACGGCAGCGCGCGGTCCCGGCACCGTTCGGTCACGACCCGCTGGACCGTTCTGCGGGCCTCGGCCGGCCGGCACGGCACCCCGCGGCGAGCCTCCGGCAGGATGGCGGTTGAGCTGGTCCGGTGGTTGTCGAGCATCCCTTCCTCCCCTGACGGTGCCCGGATTGCAGGGTTCTCTCCTCTTTCGGCTGACCCTTCAGGGCGCTGTCAAACACCCTGGGTGCCGGTGTCATCACGGCGGAGTGTGCGGGTACCCGCCCGGCATGACCGATGTGGTGGACGCGGACGAATTGTTGCGGCGGATCCGGCGGGGCCAGGAGCGCGCCGCCGAGGAGGAGCGGGCCTGGCGGGAGCGGGCCCGGAGTCTGACGGCGACGGATCCGGAGGGCGCCCGGGAGGCGACGGACCGGGCCCGGGCGTACGAGGTGGTGCTGCGGGTGCTGGAGGAGATCGTCTCTCCGGGCGGGGGCCCGGTGCGGGCGGAGGGAGTGAAACAGGTCACCTGACCCGGTTCCGGGTTACCCAGAGGCACTACAGATGGTTTACTGTTCATCCATACGTGATGCGGAGCGGCGCGGAACCACCCTTCCCCCTCCTGACGTCACCGCATACGGCCCTGGCTGGGTTCCCCCGTCCAGCCAGGGCTTTTTGCTGCCCGAAACGCGACACGCAGGGGGACGTCCGCCGCCTTCGAGGTGCTCTGGACGCTCGTAACGGCTGAAATGGGAGGGAACACCGCACCCCTACCGCAACCGCCGCCGGCGAGGAGCCCCGCGCCATGACCAAAGCGATCAAACTGCTCACCGCCCTCCCCCAGGCGCAGCGCGAACGCCTGATGGAGCTGGCCAAGGAGGTCTCCTTCCCGGAGGACACCCGCATCTTCGAGGCGGGCGGCACCGCCGACCGGTTCTGGGTGATCCGCTCCGGCGCGGTCCACCTCGACCAGCAGGTCACCTCCCGGCAGCGGGTGACCGTGGCCTCGCTCGGCGCGGGCGACCTGCTCGGCTGGTCCTGGCTGTTCCCGCCGTACGAGTGGGACTTCGGCGCGGTGGCCTTCACCGACGTGCGGGCCTACGAGTTCGACGGACCGTCGGTGCTCGGGCTGTGCGTGGAGGATCCGCTGCTCGGGCTCTCGCTGGTCCGCACGGTGGCCGAGGTGCTCGCCAGCCGGCTGGAGACGACCCGCGGAAAGCTGATGGAGCAGTACACGATGCGACGGCGCAGCGGCCCGCTGTAGGCCGTCAGATCCGGTAGCGGCGCAGCGCCGGGACGGCTCCGGCCAGGGCCGACATCAGCACGACCACCAGGACGCCGCCGCCGGCGACCGCGGCCCGCGGGCCGAACGCCGAGCCGGCGGTGCCGTGCAGCACGTCCGCCAGGCGCGGCCCGCCCGCGACGACCACCGTGAACACCCCCTGCATCCGGCCGCGCATCTCGTCCGTCGCGGCCGACAGCAGGATGGCGCCGCGGAACACCATCGAGACCATGTCGGCAGCGCCGGCCGCGGCGAGGAAGGCGACAGCGACCCAGAGGTTGGTGCTCAGCCCGAACCCGGCGACGGCCACGCCCCAGCCGACGACCGCCCCGATGACCATCCAGCCGTGCCGGCGGGCCCGCGAGAACACGCCGGAGAACAGCCCGCCGAGCACCGCGCCGACCGGGATGCCGGCGAACAGCACACCGAGCGCGAGCCCCTCGCCGTAGGAGCCGTACGTCTGCGCGGCCAGCTGCGGGAACAGGGCGCGGGGCATGCCGAACACCATGGCGACGATGTCGGCGAGGAAGGACAGCAGCAGCACCTCGTGCCGGGAGATGTACCGGAACCCGGCGGCTATCTCGCGCACGCCGGCGCGGCGGGCGGCCTCGCCGCGCGGCGGCAGCGCGGGCAGCCGGACGACGGCCCACACGGTGACGCACAGCGCCAGCGCGTCGATCAGGTACAGCTCGGGCAGCCCGATGACCGGGATGAGCACGCCGGCGAGCAGCGGGCCGGCCACCAGGCCGGTCTGCATCACCGTAGAGCCGAGCGCGTTCGCGGCCGCCAGCTGCTCCGCGGGCACCAGACGGGCGATGGAGGCGTTGCGGGCCGGGGAGTTGAGGCCGAAGAAGGCCTGCTGGAGCGCGAGCAGCACCATGAGCACGGCGACGGACTCCAGCCCGGTGACGGCTTGCGCCCAGAACAGCAGCGAGGTCACCGCGATACCGCTGTTGGTGACCAGCAGCAGCTTGCGGCGGTCGACGGTGTCGGCGACCGCCCCACCCCACAGCGCGAAGGCCACCATCGGCAGCAGGCCCGCGAGGCCGGCGTAGCCGACCCAGGCCGAGGAGTGGGTGATGTCGTAGATCTGCTTGGGCACGGCGACGGCGGTGAGCTGGCTGCCGACGGCGGTGACGATGGTCGACGACCACAGGCGCCGGTAGGCGGGGATGCGCAGCGGGCGGGTGTCCATCGCCCAGCGGCGCCAGCCGCGCCGCGGCGGGTCCGCGGCCGCCGGCGCGTTGGTGTCGGTTTCGGTGCTGCTGCTCTCGGTCTCGTCCACGGATGTCCTGGTTGCTCGATACATCTTTTCGGTTCGAGAGCCTGACTATTCCAGGAACACCCGTGCACACCGAACGGATTCGGCTCAGGCCCCGGCGACCAGCGTGGCGCCCATGGCCAGCATGGTGGCGGCGACCAGGCCGTCCAGCACCCGCCAGGCGCCCGGCCGGGCCAGGAACCGGCCGAGCAGCCGGGCACCGAAGCCGAGCGCGGCGAACCAGCACAGGCTGGCGAGCGCGGCGCCGAGCCCGAAGGTCCAGCGCAGCGGCCCCCGGTCGGCGGCCAGGGAGCCGAGCAGGAACACGGTGTCCAGGTAGACGTGCGGGTTCAGCCAGGTCATCGCCAGGCAGGTGAGCACGGCCCGGCGGCGCGAGCCCGCCGGCTCACCCTCCGCGTGCAGACCGGTGCCGGGCTTGAGCACCCGGCGGGCGGCCAGGGCGCCGTAGCCCAGCAGGAAGCCACCGCCCACGATGCCGACCGCCCGGACCGCGCCCGGCCAGGCCACCACCACCGCGCCGACCCCGCCGACGCCGAGCGCGATGAGCAAGGCGTCGGACAGGGCGCAGATGCCGACCACGGCGAGGACGGCGTCCCGGCGCACCCCCTGCCGGAGGACGAAGGCGTTCTGCGCGCCGATGGCGACGATCAAGGACAGGCCGGTGCCGAATCCGGCAGCCGCGGCGGTCAGGGCGTGGTTCATGCCGTCGACGCTAGAAAAGCGCTGCCCGCAAGTACAGCTAAAGATTTTTACGTAGCATTAGTGCTCGTGATGTCAGAGCTGCCCCTCGAACAGGTGCGGACGTTGCTGGCCGTGGTGGACGAGGGCACCTTCGACGCGGCCGCCGCCGCGCTGCACGTGACGCCGTCGGCGGTCAGTCAGCGGGTCAAGGCCCTCGAGCAGCGCACCGGCCGGGTGCTGCTCCAGCGCACCAAGCCGGTACGGCCCACCGAGTCCGGCGCGGTGCTGGTGCGGTTCGCCCGGCAGCTCGCCCGGCTGGAGCGGGACGCCTGGGGCGAGCTGGGGCTCAGCGGCGGCGGAGAGCCGACGCGGGTCTCGGTCGCGGTCAACGCGGACTCGCTCGCGACCTGGTTCCTGCCGGCCCTGACCCGGGTGCCGGGCCTCTGCTTCGAACTGCACCGGGAGGACGAGGACCACACGGCGGCGCTGCTGCGCGAGGGCCTGGTGATGGCCGCCGTGACCTCCTCGCCGGACCCGGTGCCCGGCTGCACCGTCCGTCCGCTGGGCCGCATGCGCTACCTGCCGGTGGCCGCCCCCGAGTTCGCCGCGGCCCACGTGGCGGGGCGGCCCCTGCCGGAGGCGCTGTCCCGGGCGCCCGTGGTGGCCTTCGACCGCAAGGACGACTTCCAGGACGGCTTCGCCCGCCGGCTCGGCCTGGGCTCCGCGGGTCCGTTCCGCCACCATGTGCCCACCTCGGAGGGGTTCCTGGACGCGGTCGTCGCCGGGCTCGGCTGGGGCCTGGTCCCGGAGGTGCAGGCGGAACCGCTGCTCGGCGAGGGGCGGCTGGTCGTACTCGCCCCCGGCGAGTGGATGGACGTCACCCTCCACTGGCAGCAGTGGAAACTCGACTCCCCCGCGCTGGCGGCCCTGGCCGAGGCAGTGACCGAAACGGCGGCGCGGGCACTGCGCGACTGAGCGGCCTCCGCGCTCAAGCGCCGCACCCCGCGGCGTCCGGTGCCCGGCAGCCTGCCACATGGTGGGTGCCCGGCGGGCCCGGGCGGAGTACCGTGGTCGGGCGGTGGCCCGGTGGTCGCCGGGCGGGTAGGTCGGCCCGCCCGAACTGCCTGCCGCCGGTGCCCGGTCGGGTGGTCCGGTGCTCTTCGCGCCCCGCCGCCCGGCCAGTTGACCGGGTGCAGCCCCCACCGGGGCGACCGGTCCCGCGCGTTTCTCTCCCGATCCCCCGCAGGTTGTGCCGTTTCACGGCGCCGCGACCGGTCACCCGAATGCCAAGACCGCATGCGGAACGCATTCGACAGGGCACGGACGACTTCGATCCGAACCAGGAGACCCCCATGGACAACTGGCGCGACCATGCCGCGTGCCGCCACGAGGACCCCGACCTCTTCTTCCCGATCGGCACCACCGGGCCGGCACAGGTGCAGGCCCAGCAGGCCAAGGCGGTGTGCGGGCGCTGCCCGGTCAGGGAGCAGTGCCTGGACTGGGCCCTGGACACGGCCCAGAGCATCGGCATCTGGGGCGGTACGACGGAGCTCGAGCGCCGGGCGATCAGGCGCCGCGCCCGCTCCCGGCCGCGCTCCGGCTGACCGGCGGCCCGGGGGGGCTCAGCGTCCACCGCGGCGCAGGGTCCCCCACTCCCGCTCCTGCCGGGCCACCTCGTCCCTGGCAGCGTCGATCACCTCGTCGGCGATCCGGCACAGCGGCTCGACCTCGGTCACGAGCGGCTCGTTGTCGGGGCCCCGGCCCGTCTCCCGGCCTGTCAGGACCCAGGGACGGACGCCGGGGCCCTTGTCGTGCGGCAGGTGTGCGTAGTCGTACAGGCGGCGGGCCACCCACAGCTCGACCGACCGGTCCTGCCACCAGTCCTCCACGTCGAGCGGGTTGGCGGACAGCCCGGGCATGGGGACACCGGTCAGTTCGTCGATGCTGGAGACCTTGTCGAGGTCGACGCCGGGCCCTTTCGACCAGCGCACGTACAGGCCCCGGTGCCGTTCCACCAGGCGGGCCACCTCGGAGAGCGTGGTCACGACCGGCAGGTTCTCCGGTGCGCTCATGGCATGACCTCCCTGTGCTGCGCGGTGCGCGACCGGAGTACCCCCGGCGCGCGCCGGAAATCGGATCTCGGGCTCCGCTCTCAGGACTCGTCGCCGGGCGGCGGCACCGCCGGCAGCCGCAGGGTGAACACCGCGCCCGCCCCCGGCTCGCTCCCCACCTCGGCCGTACCGCCGTGGGCGGCGACCAGGTGGCGGACGATCGGCAGGCCCAGCCCGCTGCCGCCGGTGCGGCGGCTGCGGGACTTCTCCGCGCGCCAGAACCGCTCGAAGACGTGCGGCAGGTCCTCGGGCGCGATGCCCGCGCCGGTGTCGGTCACGGTGAGCACGACGTCGACGCCGTCCCGGCGGCCGGCGAGCGTGACGGTGCCGTCGGCGGGGGTGTGCCGCAGCGCGTTGGAGACCAGGTTCCCGAGGGCCTGCCGCATCCGCACCGGGTCGGCGTCCAGCCAGGCGGCGCCGTCGGTCCTGGTGCGCAGGGTGACCCCGGCCGCGTCGGCGGCGACCCGGTGGGCGGCGGCGACCTGGTCGAGCAGGTCGCCGGCGCGCAGCGGCTCGCGGTGCAGGCGCAGGGTGCCGGCGTCGGCCGCGGCGAGGTCCTGCAGGTCGTCGATGATCCGCTGGAGGACCAGGGCCTCCTCGTGCAGCGAGTCCAGCAGTGCCGGGTCGGGGTCGACGACACCGTCCCGGACCACCTCCAGCCAGCCCCTGATGTTCGTGAGCGGGCTGCGCAGCTCGTGCGCGATGTCGCTGACCATGGCCTTGCGCTGGGCCTCCAGACGTTCGCGCCGCTCGGTCAGGCCGTTGAACGCCTCGGCGAGGATGCCCGTCTCGTCGCGGGTGGTCACCGGCACCCGCACATGCAGTTCGGGCGGCTGTTGCGCGGCCAGGGTGAGCGCCCGCAGGGGTCGTACCAGCCGGACGGCGACGACGGCGGTCACCGCGACGGTGACGGCGAGGACCAGACCGGCCACGCCGACCACCTTGGCCTTGTTGGCCGGTGACATGTCGAAGCGGGCCGGGTTCTGGTCGCCGATGCCGAGGAACAGCTCGGCCACCGGGGCGACATAGGGTTCCAGCTGGGCGCGGCGGGCGGTCGTGAGGCACCGCTGGGCCGTCCGCGCGGCCTGACCGGTGCCGAGCTTGGCGTACTTCGCGACCAGGTAGCCGCCGCCGAAGGGGTCCTTGCCGGTGGGGTCGAAGGTGAGGAACAGCCGTTCGCCGAGGTCCACGCCGGCCTGGTGCAGACAGGGCCGGGCCAGGTCGGACAGGGTGTCCAGGGCCTTCTGCTCGGTCGGGGTGGGCGTGTTGAGCCGTCCGTCCTCGCACACCGTGGCGCCGTAGTCGACGGGGTCGGCGGCGTCCGCGGTGGTGACCACCGGCCGGCCGCTCGCGGTGCGGACGACGGTGGCCTGGAGGCCGTAGCGCTCGTAGCACCGCTTGCGCTTCGCGGCCAGCGCGTCCAGCCGGGCGCGTTCCTTCGCCGGGAGCCGGTACGGGCCCACCACGCGCGGGTCGACGCCGCTCAGCTGGGCACCGGACTCGGTATAGGTGTCGGTGCGCAGCGGGTCGACGGTGGCGGCGGGCCGGGGCGGCAGCGGGGTGCCGCGGGGCGCGGAGTCGGCGACCAGGGTGCGGTCGGCGGTGGTGAGCGCGATCCGGCGCCCGGTGCCGGCGGCCAGCTCCCGCAGCGTGTGCCGGACCTCCCTCCAGTCGGCGTGGGTGGCGGCGTAGCCGCTGAGCCGGGCGAGGATGCGGTTGTCGGCGGCGAGGTCCTGGCCCTGCTCCTCCTTCAGGGCGCTGGTGGTGGTGGTCACCGCGAGCCAGGCCGTCGCCGCCACGGAGCAGACGGCGATCAGCGCGGAGACGAACAGCAGCCGGACGACCAGCCGCTTGCGCCACGGGATCCGCCGCTTCGCCCGCCGGCCGGCTGCCGGGTGGCGCTGCCCGGCCGCTTCCCCGTCCTCCCCGTGGTCGGCCCCGGGGCGTCGGCGGTTCACGGGCGGGTGCCGGTCAGTTTGTAGCCCACGCCGAACACGGTCAGCAGGCGGACCGGGCGCCGCGGGTCGGGCTCGATCTTGCGGCGCAGGTTCATGATGTGCACGTCGACGGCCCGCTCGGTGGAGGCCCGGTCGAAGCCGCGGGTGTACTGCAGCAACTGGCGCCGGGTGAACACCCGCTCCGGTTCGCCCGCCATGGCCAGCAGGATCTGGAACTCGGCCGGTGTGCACTCCACCGGTGCGCCGTCGCAGCGCACCTCGTGCCGTACCGGGTCCACGCTGATCCCGGCGGCCCGTACGACGGGGTCCTCGCCCCGGGCGCCGACGCCCCGCCCGCTGCGTCGGAGGACCGTACGGATACGGGCCATCAGCTCGCGCGGACTGTACGGCTTGGTCAGGTAGTCGTCGGCGCCGACGTCGAGGCCGAGCAGCAGGTCGTCCTCGCCGGAGCGGGCGGTGAGCATCACCACCGGGATGTCCGGCTGCTCGGCGCCGCCGCGCAGCGCCCGGCACACGCCGAAGCCGTCGAGGACGGGGAGCATCAGGTCCAGGACGACGAGGTCGGGCCGCAGCCGTCGGGCGGCGTCCAGCGCCGCCGCGCCGTCGTGCACCACCGTGGCGGTGTGGCCCTCGGCCAGCAGCGAGCGGCGGATCAGTTCGGCCTGCTTCTCGTCGTCCTCGGCGACCAGTACATGTGCGCACACGAGTTCGGATCCTAAGCGGCTCAGTGTGCGAGCCAGTGGGCGTCGCCCATGACGACGACCGGATGCCGGCCGGGGTCGAGGGTGCGCAGCAGCTCCTTCATGTGCGCCTTGGCGACGCTGACGCAGCCGTGGGTGGGTCCGCCGTGGTCGACGTGCAGCCACACTCCCCCGCCGCGCTCCGGGCCGAGGGGCCGGGTCCAGTCCAGCGGCGAGGTGCCGGGCCTGCGGTTGTAGTCGATGGCGATGACGTAGTCGAAGGAGCCTTCCAGCGGCTCGCCCTCGAAGCCGGTGCCGGGCGAGTGGAATCCGCCGGAGCGGTGGTACGGCAGCTTGCTGCCGGGGTCGGGGAGCAGGCCGCCGGCGTCGGAGAGGGGGTAGACGCCGAGCGGGGAGCGCAGGTCGCCGGCCATGTGGTGGGCGCTCCAGCCGCGCAGCGCGTTGTGGGCGGGCCAGGCGGGCCCGGCCTGCCAGCCGGAGTCGGTGCGCTGGTGCAGGACGACCGTGCACAGCGGGGAGTTGCGGCCCCTCCCGGTGACGACGACGGCCTGCTCGCAGCGCTCGGGTATCGCCGCGGTCCGCTGGGGCCCGAGCCCGGGTATGCCCTTCGGTTCCGGCCGCGTGGACGTCTCCGGGGTGGGTGTCGGCGCCGCACCGCGGGCCGGGGTGTGGCGCTCGGTCGCCTCGGCTCCGCCGCCGCAGCCGGTGAGCAGCAGCGGGGAGGCGAGGAGGGCGACGGCGGTTCTGCGTTGGATCATGACCCGATCGTGGTGGACGGTTGTTTGGAACTGGTCAGTACCGGCGCCGTCCGATGCCGAACGGGCCGGTGTTCAGGGCCTGTCCGGCTTGCCCGGCGTGTACAGCCAGGTGCGCAGCAGCCCGTCCACCTGCTTCCCCGAGGTCTTCTCGGCAAGCCTGACGAACTGTGCCGTGGTCCCGTGCCCGCCGCGGTGTCCGGTGGCCCAGGCGCGCAGGATCCGGAAGAAGTCCCGGTCGCCGACGGCCCGGCGCAGTTCGTGCAGGGCCATGGCGCCGCGGGCGTAGACGGGCGTGCCGAAGATGCGGGCGCCGCTGCCGGGGTCGCCGGGCGGATAGGCCCACAGGCCGTCGCTCGCGGGCCGGGCGTACAGGGCGTCGAAGGTCCGCTGGGCGCTGCGGCCGCCGTGCTGCTCGGTGTAGAGCCACTCGGCGTAGGTGGCGAAGCCCTCGTTGAGCCAGATGTCCTTCCAGGCGGTGAGGCTGACGGAGTCACCGAACCACTGGTGGGCGCTCTCGTGGACGAGGGTGTCGAGGTCGGGTGCGGAGTCGTAGAGCGGGCGGGTCTGGGTCTCCAGGGCGTAGCCGACCTCCGGGGCGTGGTCGACGATCGAGCCGGCGGCCCGGAACGGGTACGGCCCGAACAGCTTGCTCTCCCAGGCGAGTACGGCCGGCAGCTTCTTCAGGACGGGTGCCGCGGCGCGCGCCTCGCGGGCGTCCACGGCGTTGTACACCTGGATGCCGTCGCGGGTGGTGTACCGCTCGACCTGGAACCTTCCGATGGTGGCGGTGGCCAGGTAGGCGGCCATGGGCTGGGTCTCGCGCCAGCGGAAGGTGGTCCTGCCGTGGGCGGTTCGCTGTCCGAGCAGGACGCCGTTGGCGACGGCGGTGCGGCCCTTCGGCACGGTGATCGTGAAGTCGTACGACGCCTTGTCCTTGGGGTGGCCGTTGGCCGGGAACCAGGTCATGGCGCCCTGCGGCTCGCCCGCGACGAACGCGCCGTCGTCGGTGGCGATCCAGCCGTCCGCCGAGCCGTCGGGGTCGGTGACCGGCCTCGGGGTGCCGTGGTAGGCGACCGCGACCCGGAACTGCCGGCCCTCGCGCAGCGTGTGGCGCGGGGTGACGACGAGTTCCTGGCCGTCGCGCCGGAAGTCCGCCTCGGTGCGGTCGACGGTGACGGCGGTGACCTTCAGGCCCTTCAGGTCGAGGTCGAACCGGGTGAGCTTCCGGGTGGCGCGTGCGGTGAGGACCGCCGTGGCGTCCAGGCGGCGGGAGCCGGTGTCGTAATTGAGGGTCAGGTCGTAGTGGCGGACGTCGTAGCCGCCGTTGCCGCTGAGCGGGAAGTACGGGTCGCCCGCGCCGGGCGCGCCGGCGGTACCGGCCGCCGTGGGTCCGGCGGCGCCGAGCAGCGCCGCGACGGCGACGGGGACGGTGGCGAGAACGGCGGTACGGCGACGGGAGGGCTGTCTGTGCGGTGGCGTCACGTGCGCTCCTCGGGGGTGGCCGGTGATCGACTGGCCGTCAGAGTAGGCGCCGGGCGGGCCCGGTTTCCCCCTTGTTCCGGTCAAGTCGTGCCGCGTCGCCGCCGGGTGGGCGGGGGACGGCGCAGTACGCTCGCGGCACCGTCCGCGACCCGAGAGGGGACCCGACCGTGAGCGTGCGCGTGCGCCGGATCTACGAACCGCCCGAGCCCGACGATGGCCTGCGCGTGCTGGTCGACCGGCTGTGGCCGCGCGGCCTCGCCAAGGACGAGGCGCAGGTGGACGAGTGGCCGAAGGACCTGACCCCCTCCCCCGAGCTGCGCACGTGGTATCACGGCGGTGGCTCGTACGAGGAGTTCCGGAGCCGGTACGAGGATGAACTCGACGCCCCGGAGGCCGCCGAACTGCTGGACCGCCTCAGGGAGTCGGCCCGCAAGGGCACGGTGACCCTCCTCACGGCGTCCAAGAAGACCGAGGAGAGCCACGCGCACGTCCTCGCGGAGCTGCTGGAGGGCTGAGGTCAGCCGGTGTGCCGGGCCGCGTGCCGGCCCGCGGCCCGGCCGGAGAACAGGCAGCCGCCGAGGAAGGTGCCCTCCAGGGCGTTGTAGCCGTGCACACCGCCGCCGCCGAACCCGGCCACCTCGCCGGCCGCGTACAGCCCCTCGATGGGGGTGCCGTCGCTGCCGAGCGCCCGGGAGTCCAGGTCGGTCTGGATGCCGCCGAGGGTCTTGCGGGTCAGCACGTGCATCCGGACCCCGATGAGGGGGCCCGCGGCCGGGTCGAGGAGGCGGTGCGGGGCGGCGACGCGGCCGAGCCGGTCGCCGATGTAGCGGCGGGCGTTGCGGATGCCCTGGACCTGGGCGTCCTTGCTGTAGGGGTTGGCGATCTGCAGGTCGCGGGCCTCGATCTGGCGGCGCACCTCGGCCGCGTGCAGCAGCGGCTTGCCGGTGAGGGCGTTCATCTTGTCGACCAGCTGCTCCAGGCTGCCCGCCGTGACGAAGTCGGCGCCCTTGTCGAGGAAGGCCTGGACGGGCGCGGGTGCACCCTTGCCGAGGAGCCGGTCGCGCAGCACGGCCTTGCGGTCCTTGGCGGTGATGTCGGGGTTCTGCTCGGAGCCGGAGAGCGCGAACTCCTTCTCGATGATCTTCCGGGTGAGGATGAACCAGGAGTGGTCGTGGCCGGCGATGTCCTCGGTGGTGCGCAGGTACTTGAGCGTGTTGAGGGTGTCGTAGCCGGGCAGGCAGGGGTCGGGCAGCCGGCGGCCGAGGGCGTCGAGCCAGATGGACGACGGGCCGGGCAGGATCCGGATGCCGTGGCCGGGCCATATCGGGTCCCAGTTCTGCAGGCCCTCGGTGTAGTGCCACATGCGGTCGCGGTTCACGAGCCGGACGCCGGCCTCTGCGCTGATGTCGAGCATGCGGCCGTCGACGTAGGCCGGGACGCCGGTGACCATCTCGGCGGGGGGCGTGCCGAGCCGCTCGGGCCAGTAGCGGCGGACGATGTCGTGGTCGGCGCCGATGCCGCCGGTGGTGACGACGACGGCCTGCGCGGTGAGTTCGAAGTCGCCGGCGCGGTCACGGTTGGAGGCCGCACCGCGCGGGGAGTCGTCGGGGGCGAGGACGGTGCCGCGTACGCCGCGTGCCGTGCCGTCCTCGATGACCAGCTCGTCCACCCGGTGGCGGTGGTGGAAGGTGAGCAGCCCGTCCCGGGCGGCCTGCCGGGCGTAGCGCACGAAGGGCTCGACCACGCCGGTGCCGGTGCCCCAGGCGACGTGGAAGCGGGGCACGGAGTTGCCGTGTCCGTCGGCGCGCAGGTCGCCGCGCTCGGCCCAGCCGACGGTGGGCAGCAGCTCGATGCCGTGCCCCTGGAGCCAGGACCGCTTCTCGCCGGCCGCGAACTCGACGTAGGCGCGGGCCCAGCGGACCGCCCAGGAGTCCTCGTCGGCGAGCCGGTCGAACTGGGCGCTGCCCTGCCAGTCGTTCCAGGCGAGGGCGAAGGAGTCCTTGATGCCGAGGCGGCGCTGCTCGGGCGAGTCGACGAGGAAGAGCCCGCCGAAGGACCAGAACGCCTGGCCGCCGAGGTTGGCGGCGTTCTCCTGGTCGACCAGGGCGACCCGGCGGCCCCGGCTGGTGAGTTCGTGTGCCGCGACCAGGCCGGCGAGGCCCGCTCCGACGACGATGACGTCCGCGTCCTTGGCGGCCATGGCGTCCGTGTCCTTTCGTGTTCGACTCATGCGGGGGTGCCGCTGCTCTCGGTCAGCAGCGCGGTGAGCAGTTGCCTCAGCCAGCTGCGGGCCGCGTCGACGTCCCGGTCCAGCAGCAGCTGGGTGGTCACGCCGTCGTAGGCCGCGACCACGGCACGGGCGGCGCCGTCGGCGGCGCCGAGCACGGCGGGCAGTTCGGTGTGGCCCCGGGCCCGCGCGAGCCGGTCGGCGATGGCCTGCCGGAGCCGGGCGCGGTGGTCGAGGAGGGCCCGGGCGACGGCCGGGTCACGGGCGGCGTGCACCAGGAAGTCGGTCTTGACCAGCAGCCAGTCGACGTCGAGCAGCAGCACCTCGGTGACCCGGTCCACGGAGACGGACACGTCCAGGTCGGGCCCGTCCTGGGCGAGCGCGTCGGCCACCTGGGCGGCGATGAGGTCGGCGCGGTCCTGGTAGAGGGCGAAGAACAGCTCGTCCAGGGTGGCGAAGTTCGAGTAGAAGGCGCCCCGGCTGAATCCGGCGGCCTCGCAGACCTCCTCGATGGAGACCCGCCCGAAGCCCTTGGCCGCGAACACGGCGAACGCGGCGTCGAGCAGCCGGGCCCGGGTGCGAGCCCGGCGCCGGGTGACGCGTTTCGGAGTGTCGTCCATCGGCGTGTCGCTCCTCGCGTCTTTCCCTCGCCGGCCTGCCTCGGTTCGATACGCGAATGTATCCGATACATCGATGTATCGAAAGAGCCGTGACAGCGCCGTCCCGATCGGCCGCCTTGATCGAATGGGAACGCATTTTCGATTAAGGAGTACGCTGGCGTCATGGTCACGCACCTCCAGGGCTCCCTGTTCGACCAGACCGACGAGCTGCGGCTCGGACCGCTCGACGCGCTGCGCCGGACCGAGCTGGGCGCCGGCGCCTGGATCGACGTCCTGCCCGGCTGGCTGAGCGGGGCCGACACGCTGTTCGAACAGCTGGCGGCGGACGTGCCGTGGCGCGCGGAGCACCGCAAGATGTACGACAACGTGGTGGCCGTACCCCGCCTGCTGGCCTTCTACGGCGCCGAGGACCCGCTCCCCCACCCGATCCTGGACGAGGCCCGCGACGCCCTGTCCCGGCACTACGCCGAGGAGCTGGGCGAGCCGTTCACCACCGCCGGTCTCTGCTTCTACCGCAACGGCCGGGACAGCGTGGCCTGGCACGGGGACCGGATCGGGCGGGGTGCCCGCGAGGACACCATGGTCGCGATCCTCTCCGTCGGCGCCCCCCGCGACCTGCTGCTGCGCCCGGCCGGCGGAGGCGGCGGCACGCTGCGCCGGCCCCTCGGCCACGGCGACCTCATCGTGATGGGCGGTTCCTGCCAGCGCACCTGGGAGCACTGCGTCCCGAAGACCAGCCGGGCCACGGGCCCGCGCATCAGCATCCAGTTCCGGCCGCACGGCGTGCACTGACCGGGCGGGCCCCTTGCGCGGGGCCATGACGGATCTGGTTGGCTGTCCCCCCACGACCAGCCGCACACGGGCTCGGAGAGAACATGCGGGCAGAGGTACACCAAGTCGCCGACGGCATCCATCTGGTGCACGGCCACCACGTCAACTGGGTGATCCTGAAGGACGGGGACGCCGTCACCCTGGTGGACACCGGCTATCCGGGAGACCGCCAGGGGGTCCTGGAATCCCTCGCCGAGGTGGGGAGTTCACCCGAGGCGGTCGCCGCCGTGCTGATCACGCACGCGCACAACGACCACCTGGGCTCGGCCGAGTACCTGCGGGCCGGTTACGGCACCCCGGTGTACCTGCACCCGGCCGAAGTCCCCCACGCCCGGCGGGACTTCCTCCAGCAGGCCACCATCGGCGACGTGGTGCGCAACGCCTGGCGGCCCGGTGTCGTCCCCTGGGCGCGGCACGTGATCCAGGTGGGCGGCACCCGGCACAACCCGGTCACCGCGCCCGAGCCGTTCCCGAACGAGGGGCCGCTGGACGTGCCCGGACGTCCCGTGCCCGTGCACACCCCCGGCCACACCGACGGCCACTGCGTCTACCACCTCCCCGGGGCGGGCGTCGTCATCTCCGGCGACGCCCTGGTCAGCGGGCACGCGACCTCGCGCGTCAAGGGCCCGCAGATCCTGCACGACTTCTTCCACCACGAGCGCGCCGGGGTCGTGGCCTCCCTGGACGTGATCGGCGCGCTCGACGGCGACACCCTGCTGCCCGGGCACGGCCCGGTCCACCGCGGCTCGGTGCGGGCTGCGGCCGAGCAGGCCCGGGAGCGGGCCTCCTAGCGGCTCCGGACGCCGACGGGCTCCTCGAACAGGTACGCGGGGCCTTAGGGTGCGTGCCATGGCCTTGCAGATCAACGCCACGAACCCGGAGCACCCCGCGCTCCTGCTCGCCCTGCCCTGGGACACGCCGCTGGAGGAGTGGCCCGAGGAGTACCTCGTGCCGCTCCCCCGCGGCATCTCCCGGCACGTGGTGCGCTACGCGCACGCCGGGGACGAGGTGATCGCCGTCAAGGAGCTGGCCGAACGGCCCGCGCTGCGCGAGTACGAGCTGCTGCGCGACCTGGACCGGCTCGGCATCCCCGCCGTCGACCCGCTCGCCGTGGTCACCGGCCGCACCGACCGGTCCGGCGCCCCGCTGGAGCCGGTGCTGATCACCCGGCACCTGCGCGGCTCGCTGCCGTACCGGTCGATGTTCGAGACGACCATGCGCCCGGCGACCATGCACCGGCTGATGGACGCCCTCGCCGTGCTGCTGGTCCGCCTGCACCTGGCCGGTTTCGCCTGGGGCGACTGCTCGCTGTCCAACACCCTGTTCCGGCGGGACGCGGGCGCCTACGCGGCCTATCTGGTCGACGCCGAGACCGGCGACCTGCACCCGCAGCTCAGCTCCGGGCAGCGGGACTACGACCTGGACCTGGCCCGCGTCAACATCAGCGGCGAGCTGCTGGACCTGGAGGCGTCCGGGGCGCTGCACCCGTCCGTCGACCCGGTCGAGTTCGGCCACGAGATCTGCACCCGCTACCACGGGCTGTGGCAGGAGCTGACCCGCACCTCGGTGTACCCGGCGGGCAAGTACCACTACATCGAGCGCCGGATCCGCCGCCTGAACGACATGGGCTTCGACGTCGCCGAGATGCAGATCGAGCACTCCTCGAACGGCGACACGGTCACCTTCGTGCCGAAGGTGGTCGACGCCGGCCACCACCAGCGGCAGCTGCTGCGGCTGACCGGCCTGGACACCGAGGAGAACCAGGCGCGGCGGCTGCTGAACGACCTGGAGAGCTGGATGGCCACCCAGGACGACTACGCGCCCGGCGACCCCCTCGCCGCCAGGCCCGAGGTGCTCGCCCACCGCTGGGTGCGGGACGTGTTCCGGCCGACCGTGCGGGCGGTGCCGCCGGAGCTGCGCGGCTCCATGGACCCGGCCGAGATCTACCACGAACTCCTCGAACACCGCTGGTACCTGTCCGAGCGCGCGCAGCACGACATAGGGCTCGACACCGCCGTCGAGGACTACATCGACAACGTCCTGCCGAAGGCGCGGACGACCCTGGAGCCGACCACGCCGTTGTAGCTCACTCGTGCGGGACGACGGCCACCGGGCACTCGGCGTGGTGCAGCACCCCGTGCGCCACCGAGCCGATCCGGGCGCCGACCGCCGTACGGCGGGCCCGGCGGCCGACGACCATCAGCTGGGCCCGGCCGGCCAGCGACAGCAGCACCTGTCCGGCGCTGCCCATCTCCACGTGCTCGGCGACGGACACCTCCGGGAACCGCTCGCGCCAGGGCTGGAGGGCCTCGCTCAGCGCCTGCTTCTCGTACGGTTCGAGGCCGCCCGCGTCGTCGAGCAGCTTCAGCGAACCGGGGCTGTAGGCGAAGACCGGCGGCAGCGTCCACGCGCGGACGGCGGTGACGGCCGCGCCGCGGGCCGCCGCCGTCTCGAACGCGAACCGCAGCGCCGCCGCGCTGTCCTCGGGGTTGCCGTGCTGACCGACCACGACGTCCCGGCCGGCCGCCTCCGCCGTGGGCTGGTCCCCGGCCCGGACCAGGACCACGGGCCGGGTCGCCTCCGCAATCACCTGCTGGCCGACCGAGCCCAGCAGGAACCCGACGACGGGTCCGTGCCCGCGCGAACCGAGCACCAGCATCTCGGCCCCGGCCGCCGCCTCGGCCAGGGCATGCGCGGCAGCGCCCTCGACCACGTCGGTGGTCACCGTCAGCCCCGGATGCCGCCCGGAAACGGCGCGCACGGCCTCCGTCACCCCCTCCGCCACCCACCCGTGCTGGGTGTCCCGGTCGGCGGTGGCGAGCGCCTCGGCGTACCGCCAGGCGTGCACCACGCGCAGCGGCAGGCCCCGGCGCACGGCCTCCCGGGCCGCCCAGTCCAGCGCGGCCAGACTCTCCTCCGTGCCGTCCACCCCTGCCGTGATCGGGCGTGTCATCCGTGATCTCCTCGTCGTCGCGTCCTCAGGACACCGGTGCCCGCTGCCGGGCACCGGCGCACCCGGTCATGATGATCTCTCCCCCGAGCCGCCGCACCGGTTCCACGGGCGGCAGGCGCGCTCGATGGTCGCTGTGAGGCAAATGCCCGGTCCCCGTCGGACAAGCGCAACCCGGTCGGCCGAACATACGATGGCCTGGAACCGGCGCGGTGGTCCCCACGACACCGGCCGGGCGATCCGACACCCGGGTGGGGAGACGTATGGCACAGGCCGCCGAGACCGCGCGGACCGTCATCCTGACCGTGGACGACGACCCGGGGGTCTCCCGTGCCGTCGCCCGCGACCTCAGGCGGCGCTACGGCGAGTCGTACCGGATCGTGCGCGCGGAGTCCGGCGAGTCCGCGCTGGAGGCGCTGCGTGAGCTGAAGCTGCGCGGGGACCTGGTGGCGGTGATCCTGGCCGACTACCGGATGCCGCAGATGAACGGCATCGAGTTCCTGGAGCATGCCCTCGACGTGTACCCGGGGGCGCGCCGGGTGCTGCTGACCGCCTACGCGGACACCAACGCGGCGATCGACGCGATCAACGTCGTCGACCTGGACCACTACCTGCTCAAGCCCTGGGACCCCCCGGAGGAGAAGCTCTACCCGGTCCTGGACGACCTGCTGGACGCGTGGCGCAACAGCGCCTACAAGCCGGTGCCCAGCACCAAGGTCGTGGGGCACCGCTGGTCGGCGCGCTCCTCGGACGTGCGCGAGTTCCTGGCCCGCAACCAGGTGCCGTACCGCTGGTACTCGGTGGAGGAACCGGAGGGGCGGCGGCTGCTGGCGGCGGCCGGGCAGGACGGGCAGCGGCTGCCGCTGGTGATCACCGCGGACTGCACGGTCCTGGTCGAGCCGGAGGCGCCGGAGCTGGCCGCGCACGTCGGCCTGGCGACGACACCGACGGCCGACTTCTACGACCTCATCGTGATCGGCGGCGGGCCGGCCGGGCTCGGCGCGGCCGTGTACGGCGCCTCCGAGGGCCTGCGGACCGTGCTGGTGGAGCGGTCGGCGACCGGCGGACAGGCCGGGCAGAGCTCCCGGATCGAGAACTACCTCGGCTTCCCCGACGGCGTCTCCGGCGCCCAGCTCACCGACCGGGCGCGGCGGCAGGCGGCCAAGTTCGGCGCGGAGATCCTGACCGCCCGCGAGGTGACGGGTCTGGAGGTCAACGGCGCCGCCCGGGTCGTACGGTTCGCGGACGGCTCGGCGATCGCCGCGCACAGCGTGATCCTCGCGACCGGGGTGCAGTACCGGCAGCTGGAGGCCGCCGGCTGCACCGACCTGACCGGCTGCGGGGTGTTCTACGGCTCGGCGCTGACCGAGGCCGCCTCCTGCCAGGGCCAGGACGTGTACATCGTCGGCGGCGCCAACTCGGCGGGTCAGGCGGCGATGTACCTGTCCCGGGGCGCGAAGTCGGTGACGCTGCTGGTGCGCGGCCCCGACCTGTCGGCATCCATGTCGCACTATCTGATCCAGCAGATCGGCGAGGCCCCGAACATCTCGGTGCGCTGCCACACGGTGGTCGACCGGGCCCACGGCTCCGACCACCTGGAACAGCTGACGCTCCGGGACACGGTGACCGGGGAGACCGAACAGGTCGACGCCCAATGGATGTTCGTGTTCATCGGGGCCGCCCCGCTGACCGACTGGCTGGGCGAGACGGTGCTGCGCGACGAGCGCGGGTTCATCCTGGCCGGGCCCGACCTGGCCGCCGAAGGCCGGCCGCCGGCCGGCTGGGAGCTGGACCGGCCGCCGTACCACCTGGAGACCAGCATTCCCGGCGTGTTCGTCGCGGGCGACGCGCGCGCCGAGTCCGCCAAGCGTGTCGCGTCCGCCGTCGGAGAGGGAGCCATGGCCGTCATGCTCGTCCACCGGTATCTGGAGCAGTCGTGAGCGGGCAGATCGTGGCGTGCAGCCCGCAGGAGATCGGCTCGCTGTTCCTCTTCGAGAAGCTCAGCGCCGAGCAGTTGGGCCGGCTGTGCGCCCAGGGCCGGGTGGAGCTGTTCCAGCCCGGCCCGGTGTACACCGAGGGCGACCCGGCCACCTGCTTCTTCGTGATGATCGAGGGCACGGTCGTGCTGTCGCGCCGGGTCGGCGGTGACGACGTGGAGGTGACCCGGACCTCGCAGCCCGGGGTGTACGCGGGCGCGATGCAGGCGTACCTCGGCGACCGGGTGCGGCAGGTCTACAACAACTCCATGCGGGTCACCGAGCCGACGCGGTTCTTCGTGCTGCCGGCGGACCTCTTCGCGGACGTGATGCGCGAGTGGTTCCCGATGGCCGTGCACCTGCTGGAGGGCCTGTTCTTCGGGACGAAGAACACCCAGGCGATGATCGGGCAGCGGGAACGGCTGCTGGCCCTGGGCTCGTTGTCGGCGGGGCTCACGCACGAGCTGAACAACCCCGCGGCTGCGGCGGTGCGGGCCACGGCGACCCTGCGGGAGCGGGTCGCGAAGATGCGGCACAAGCTCGCCCTGATCGCCGAGGGGCCCTTCTCCCGCGACTGCCTGGCCAGCCTGATCGAGATCCAGGAGCGCACCGCGGAGCGGGTGGCGAAGGCCCCGGTGCTCAGCCCGCTGGAGGCCAGCGACCGGGAGGACACGCTCAGCGACTGGCTGGAGGACCACGGCTTCGACCAGGGGTGGCAGGTGGCGCCCACCTTCGTGCAGGCCGGACTCGACGTGGACTGGCTGGAGCAGGTCGCGGCGGCGGTGGGCGAGGAGATCCTGCCGAACGCGGTGGGCTGGCTCAACTACACCATCGAGACCGAGCTGTTGATGAACGAGATCGAGGACTCCACCACCCGCATCTCGCACCTGGTCGACGCAGCCAAGCAGTACTCGCAGCTGGACCGGGCCCCGTACCGGGTGGTGGACGTGCACGAACTCCTCGACAGCACGCTGCTGATGCTCTCCGGGAAGTTCGGGCCGGGCATCGAGGTCGTCAAGGAGTACGACCGCACGCTCCCGCCGGTGCCCGCCTACCCGGCGGAGCTGAACCAGGTGTGGACCAACCTCCTCGACAACGCCGTCTCGGCCATGAAGAGCGCGAGCGGCCAGGGCACGCTGACCGTGCGCACGGCGCTCGACCACGAGCGGCTGCTGGTGGAGTTCCGGGACACCGGTCCCGGTGTCCCGCCGGAGATCAAGGACCGGATCTTCGACCCGTTCTTCACCACCAAGCCGGTCGGCGAGGGCACCGGGCTCGGCCTGGACATCTCCTGGCGGATCGTCGTCAACAAGCACCACGGCACCCTGCGGGTCGAGTCCGTGCCCGGCGACACCCGCTTCCAGGTGCTGCTGCCCCTGACCGCCGAGACGCCCGACGAGGAGCCGGTATGACCGACATCGAAGGAATCGACCCGGGCGTCCCGCCCAGCGGCACGGGCTGTGCGGAGTGCGAGGAGGCGGGCGGCTGGTGGTTCCACCTGCGCCGGTGCGCGCAGTGCGGGCACATCGGCTGCTGCGACGACTCCCCCGCGAAGCACGCCACCGCCCACTACCGGGCCACCGGGCACCCGGTGATCCGCAGCTTCGAGCCCGGCGAGGGCTGGTTCTGGAACTACGCCACCGAGGAGTTGTACGCCTCCGGGCCCGAACTCGCT
The DNA here is from genome assembly GCF_044750305.1 of Streptomyces sp. NPDC088810. Classification (NCBI taxonomy): domain Bacteria; kingdom Bacillati; phylum Actinomycetota; class Actinomycetes; order Kitasatosporales; family Streptomycetaceae; genus Streptomyces; species Streptomyces sp. NPDC088810. Next base: position 47,955 of record NZ_JBIVJQ010000012.1, on the reverse strand, counting down.
CCCCCCACCGGGCATCCCGCCGACCAGCCGGCGCCCGGTCCGGCGGGCCGGGTGCCGGACGACTGGGCGCAGACGCTGCGTTGACGCCGCGGCGGGCGGCGCGGTCCTTGGCGGCGTTGCCGGTGCCGGCGGCGTCGTCGGTGCCGCGTGGCAGGATGGGTCCGTGTCGCAGACCGCCTTCACCACAGCGCCGCTGATCGGCCGGGACGAGGAACTGGCCCGGCTCACGGGCGTGCTGGAGCGTGCCCGGGGCGGAGCCGCGGGAGCCGTGCTGCTCGCCGGGGACGCCGGGGTCGGCAAGACACGGCTGCTGGACGAGGTGGCCGGGCGGGCGGCGCGGGCGGGCACGACCGTGGTCACCGGGCACTGCGTGGACCTCGGGGACGTCGGCCTGCCCTATCTGCCGTTCACCGAGATCCTCGGCGTGCTCGCCGCCGACGAGCGGTTCACGGCCGTCCTGGCCGGGCATCCGGCGGCGGACCGGCTGCTGGGCGCCGGGCCGGACGCGGCCGGCGGTCCGGACGGGCGGCTCCGGCTCTTCGAGGACGTCGCCGGGCTGCTGGCCGACCTGGCCCAGATGGCCCCGCTGCTGCTCGTCCTGGAGGACCTGCACTGGGCCGACCAGTCCTCCCGGGACCTGCTGCGCTTCCTGCTCAGCCGGGGCGTGCCGCACCGGCCGGGCGGTGCACCGGAGCGGCGGCTGGCGATCCTCGCCTCCTACCGCGCCGACGACCTGCACCGCCGGCACCCGCTGCGGCCCCTGCTCGCCGAACTGGTCCGGCTGCCGGCCGTGGAACGCCTGGAGCTGCGGCCCCTGCCGGACCCAGCGGTCGCCCGGCTGGTGCGGGCGCTGGAGGACCGCCCGCTGCCCGACTCCGTCGTGCGCGGCATCGTCGCCCGCGCGGAGGGCAATGCCTTCTACGCGCAGGAGCTGCTCGCGGCCGGCGCGGGCTCGGGCGGGGTGCCCAGCGGGCTCGCCGACCTGCTGCTCATCCGGGTCGAGCAGCTGTCCGAGACCGCGCAGCAGGTGCTGCGGACCGCCGCCGTGGCCGGGCGGCGGGTGCGGCACGCGCTGCTGCGCGAGGCGGCCGGGCTGCCCGAGGAGGAGCTGGAGGCGGCCCTGCGGGAGGCCGTCGGACGCCAGCTCCTGCTCCCCGGGGACGACGGCACCTACACCTTCCGGCACGCCCTCACCCGCGAGGCGGTCTACGCCGACCTGCTGCCCGGCGAGCGGTCCCGGCTGCACGGCGCGTACGCCCGGCTGCTCGCGGCCGGCGGCCGGACCCCGGAGACCGCGGCGGAGCGCGCCCACCACTCCCGGGAGAGCCACGACCTGCCCGCGGCGCTCGGGGCCTGTGTGGAGGCCGCCGACCACGCCCGGCGGCTGGGCGCACCCGCCGAGGAGCTGCGGCACCTCGAGGCCGCCCTTGACCTGTGGCCGTCGGTGCCCGCGCCCGCCCGGCCCGCCGGGGAGGGCCTGGACCGGGTCACACTGACCCTGCGCGCCTCGGCCGCCGCGGCCCACGCCGGCGAGTTCCACCGCGCGGTCGCGCTGACCCGGGCGGCGCTCGCCGGGGTCGGCCAGGACACCGACGGCGAGCTGGCCGCCCGGGTCCGCTACACGCTGGCCGGGAACCTGCTGACCGTGGACCACCTGACGGCGGCGTTCCGCTACAGCAGCGAGGCACTGGCGATGATCCCCGCCGATCCCCCGTCCCGGACCTGGGTGTGGGCGGCGGCCACGCATGTCGCGGCGGCCCGCCAGACCGGCGAGGACGCGACCGCGCTGCGGATCGGCCGGCAGGCCCTGCGGGTCGCCGAGGAGCTGGGCGTGACCGGTGCCCAGGCCGATCTGCTGATCTCCCTGGCGGTCACGGAGGGCGGTGGCCGGCGCTGCCCGGAGGGCCGGGAGCGGCTGCGGCGGGCCCGGGAGCTGGCCCGCGCCGCCGGGAACGCGCCGGTGGAGACGCGCGCGCTGTTCCACCTGGCGATGGGCGCCTTCGAGGCCGGTGATCTGACGGAGTGCCTGCCGGTGGTGGCCGACGGCCTGGACCGGGCCCGCCGGGCCGGGCTGCTGTCCTCGGTGTATCCGCTGGAGATCCGCTACCTCCAGCTGCTGGTCCTGTACACGCTGGGCCGCTGGGACGAGTGCCTGCGCGCGGCGGCCGAGGCCGCGCCGGGGCTGCCCGGGGCGGGCGGCGCCTTCGCGGTCAGTCCCGCCCTGTACGTGGAGCTGGCCCGTGGCGAGGAGAGCGCCGTGGAGCGGGCCCGGGCGCTGCTGGAGGGGCCGTTCGACTGGATGGGCACACTGGTCGCCGGGATCGTGCTCACGGACGCTGCCGTACGGGACGGCGACCTGGAGGAGGCGGTCGCGCGGTTGCGGGAGACGGTCACGGCCCTCGGTGACGGTACGACGCGGCGGCCGGGCGTCGCGGTCCGGCTGGCCGCGCTGTGCCTGGCGGCGGTCGCCGACCGGGTCACGGAGCCGCGCCGCGCGGGCGGCACCGACCCGGACCCGGCCGGCTGGGCGGACCTCGCGGCCGAACTGGTGGAGCTGGCGCGGGTCACGGCCGGTCAGGACGAGGCCGGCCGCGTGCAGGGGCCGGAGGGGCAGGCCTGGCTGGCCCGTGCCGAGGCGGAGTGGGCGACGGTGGTGTCCGGGCCGGACCCCGCGGCCTGGGCGGAGGCGGTCGCCGCGTTCGGGTACGGCGACGGCTACGAGCAGGCACGGTGCCGGCTGCGGTACGCGCGGGCGCTGCTTGCTGTGGAGCGGCGGGCGGAGGCGGCGGAGCAGGCGCGGCTGGCCCGGGAGACGGCGGCCGGGCTGGGCGCGGCGCCGCTGCTGGAGGACGTCGACACGCTGATCCGCCGGGCCCGCCTCGGGGCCGGGGCTCCTTCCGCCGACCCGGTTCCGCTGACCGCGCGGGAGCGGGACGTCCTGCGGCTGCTCGCGCGGGGCCGCAGCAACCGGCAGATCGGCGAGGAGCTGTTCATCACCGGCAAGACGGCCAGCGTGCACGTGTCGAACATCCTCGCCAAGCTGGGCGCCGCGAGCCGTACGGAGGCGGTGGCGGTGGCCTACCGCCGGGGTCTGATCGCACCCGAGCCGGCCGGGTCGGGGTGAGGTCGGTCCAGGAGGGGAGCTGGGCCACGCAGTAGTCGGTGAACGCGTCGAAGCAGGGCGTGAGGCCCACCCGGTCGGCCATCCAGTAGTTCATCTGGAGGTTGATGTCGGTGTGGTAGTCACCCAGGGTCGGGTTCGCCGTCGCGGGCCCGCGCCCGGAGCCGCTCCCAGGTGTGGTTGCGGTGGTGGGCGGCGGCGTTCGGGGCGTAGTCGGTGCCGCCGCTCAGCACCACGGTCAGTTCCCGGCAGCCGGTGAACTCCACGTGCGATCCGGCGGTGACCGGCAGTTTGCAGGCGGCCCCGGCCAGTTCGGCCGACGGCACGTCCCGCCAGTCCAGGAAGCGGCGAGTAGCGTACGACCCCTTCGGCGGGGTCGACGTCGCCGGACACGGCGATGCCGAGGCCGGCCACGGGGGTGGCCGACTCGGCTGCGTGGGCGAGGAGTTCGTGGGCCAGAGCGGCGATCGTGGCCGGCGCGGGACCGGCGGCCTTCTCCGGCAGGGCGGCGCGACGGGCGAAGCGGACCCGGCAGCACAGGTCGGTGAGGACGGGGCGGACGGCCTTGGTCACGGCGGCCGGGGACAGGCCGGCCCGGCGGCCTGCCTCGAGGCGGGTCAGGGGGCCGTGGGAGAGGACCGCCGTGAAGACCTGGGCGGTGGCCGGCGTGTGCGCGGGGAACGTCTCGGCGTGCGGCGTCGAGCGCATGGCCGGGAACCCAAGGCGCCCTTATTTTCCGCTGTCAATAAAAGAAACAACGGCTGTGACGAAGCCTGTTGGCGCACACGCACGCCCCCGGACAGGCGGATGCCCCGCGCGAGGCGGGGCATCCGGTGGTGCGAGTGTGCTCCGGCGTCCGTCAGTGGTGGGCGCGCGGCGTGTTGGCGGCGGTGACGTTCACCGCGGTCCACGACCTGTCGACCGTCTTGTACTCGGTGCTGTTCGCGCCGTACAGGTCCTTGGCCGCCTTCAGGGTCGCGATGCGCGCCTGGTGGAAGTCGGTGGTGGAGACCATGTAGCGGGTGAGCGCACGGTAGTAGATGGCGGTCGCCTTGGTGCGGCCGATGCCCTTGACCGTGATGTTGTGGTACGTCGGCGAGTTGTAGTTGACGCCGTTGATCGTCTTCTTGCCGCTGCCCTCGGCGAGGAGGTAGTAGGCGTGGGACGAGACACCGGACCCGGCGTGCACCTCGGTGTAGTAGGTGTCCGGCGACCAGTAGTCGATGGTGCCCTCGAGCTTGTCGAGCGAGGGGTGGTCCAGGCGGCGCAGGAACTTCTGCGCGAGGCCCAGCTTCTCGCCGACCAGGTAGTCCGGGGTGTCCTTCGTGTTCTTGGCGTAGAACTCGACGTTCGAGCCGAAGATGTCCGCGAGCGACTCGTTCAGCGAGCCGGGCTCGCCGTACTGGTTGCCGTCGGAGTCGACGAAGGTCGGCTGCAGGTTGGCGGTCGCCTCGACCACGCCGTGGGTCAGCTCGTGACCGGTGACGTCGAGGACGACGAGCGGCTTCTTGAACATCTGGCCGTCGCCGTCGCCGTACAGCATGCAGTTGCAGGTCGGGTCCCAGAAGGCGTTGGCGATCTTGTTGCCCCAGTGGACCATCGCCTGCGCGGGCTTGCTGTTGTTCGCGATGCCCTTGCGCTTGAAGGTGCTCTTGTAGAAGTCGAGCGTCTTCGTGATGCCGTACTGGGCGTCGGCGGCGGCGCTGACCCGGCTGGTGGTCTTGCCGTTGCCCCACACGTTGGTGGTGTTGGTCAGCTTCGAACCGGCGCTGAACTTCTCCGTGTACGAGCCCTTGGCGTCCCGCGTCTCGGTGCCGTACCGGTTCGGGTCCTTGAGCTGGTAGTGGCCGCGCGAGGTCTGCGTGGTGGTGAGACCGACGGTGCCCACGAAGAGGGTCTTGCCGGTGCCCTTGGCGGCCGACGGGTAGGCCGCGGCACCGGTCGCGCCCGAGCCGACGAGGCCGGACGTGCTGGAGGCGGAGCCGACGCCGGTGGCCGGGTCGAGGGTTTCGCCGCGCTCGCGCAGGGCGTCGAGCAGCTTCGGCGACAGGAACTCGTCCCGGGTCGGCGTGTTGCTGCGCACCTTGCCGGTGACCGCGTCGACGACGACCGTGCGGGAGCTGTCCTTGTCGGTGACGGTGACCTGGTAGGCCAGCGCGGAGGCGCCGTCGCGGGCGTCGACCACGAGCTGGGCGCTGCCGGCGTCGCCCTTGGCGGCCTTGGCGGCCTTGGCGGCGGCCTGGCCCGCGGTCAGCTTGGCCTTGGCGGCGGCCGGCTTGACGGCGTGGTCGGCGGCGCGGGTCACGCCCGTGTAGCCGAGCCCCCGGTCGAGGTGGACGATGAGGTCGCCACCGAGCACCGGCAGGTCGTTGTGGGTGCGGACGAAGCGGACGTGACGGGCACCCTCGGGGTCGATCATGACGTCCTGCGCGTGCAGGTCGTCACCCTTCGACACACCGGTCGCCGAGGCGTGCGCGAAGGCCGCGCTGCGCGCCGCCTCCACCACCACCGCGGCGTTCGTGGCGGAGGCGGCGGACCGCTCCACCTCCGTGGAGGGACCCGCGAAGGCCGTACCGGCCAGGCCCGTGGCAGCCGTCGCCACCGCGACGGCGACCGCCACGGTGCGTATGTGCGGTCTACGCAATCTGATCAGGGTTCCTTCGTTCGAAGGCGGCCGGGGTGACCAACCGCCTTGAGGCATGGCGCAGTTGGGCGCCACGGGGGCTGGTATGGCCCCGGGGGTCAACCCTTGCGGATCAGTCATGGGCACGTAAAGCCGGAATGATCCATTTCGCGAACTTCTATGGCAATCCTTTACGAATGGGCGCCACAGAGTGATCACGACATCACCAACTGTGTGTCGACTGTGGAGACGTGACCCCGATCCCCTAGGTTCCCAGGGCGGGATGTGACCGATATCGCATCAGAAACCGAACCGATGGGAGTGGGTAGGGGATGGTCTCAGCAACGGTGGGGCGGGGAGCGGTTCTCGGAGCGGTCGCGCTGTCGCTGCTCGCGGTCCCGGCCCAGGCGGCGACCGGCGGCCCCGACACCCCGGCGGCCGCGACGCTGCCGGCGCCGGACACCGCGGGCCTGGCCGCGGTGCTGCGCTCGGCGGTGGCCCAGGGCGCGCCGGGGGCGCTGGCCCGGATCGACGACCACGGCACGACGTACCGGCTCACCCGCGGCGTCGCCGACCGCACCACCGGACGGGCCATCAGCACCGACGACCGGTTCCGGATCGGCAGCGTCACCAAGACCTTCTCCACCGTCGTGCTGCTCCAGCTCGCCGACGAGCACCGGCTCGCGCTCGACGCGCCGGTCAACCGCTATCTGCCGGGGCTGCTGCCCGACGACCGGATCACGGTACGCCAGGTGCTGAGCCACCGCAGCGGGCTGTACGACTACACGAACGACATGTTCGCCAGCAGCGTCTCCGGCTTCGAGGCGGTCCGGAAGAAAGTGTTCACCTATCGCCAGCTGGTCGCCCTCTCCCTGAAGAAGCCGCGCACCAACGCCCCGGGCGCCGCGTACTCGTACTCGAACACCAATTTCGTCGTCGCCGGGCTCCTCATCGAGAAGCTCACCGGGCAGCCGGTGAGGACGGCGTACCAGAACCGCATCATCGGGCCGCTGAAGCTGACCGACACGTTCTACGTCCACCCGGACACCGCGATCCCGGGCCGGTACGCCCGCGGGTACCTGACCCCGGACACGGCGGGCGCGCCGCTGGTCGACGCGACCGCGCAGACCGTGTCCTGGGCGCAGAGCGCGGGGGCGATCATCTCCAGCGCGCACGACCTCGACGTCTTCTACAGCGCGCTGCTCGGGGGGAAGCTGATGTCCGCGGCGCGGCTCGCGGAGATGGAGCGCTTCACCAAGGTGAACAGCACCACGGCGTACGGGCTCGGACTGCGGCGGCGTGACCTGACCTGCGGGGTGTCGGTGTACGGGCACACGGGGGCGGTACAGGGGTACTACACGTACGCGTTCAGCACGAAGGACGGTGGGCGGAGTCTCACGGCCGTGGCCAACACGTCGAACAACGGCAAGGTGCTGGACACGCTGGCCGGTGCGCTGGAGTCCGCGTTCTGCGGGAAGAGATAGGGCTGGGCAGCGCCGTTGTCGAGTGCCGGCGCGTCGGAGCCGAGTTCCCCGCGCCCCTTGAGGTCGGCCTGCGGGAACCTCCGGACACGTGGCCGGCGTTGTACCGAGCATGGGCGAACTCGTTCCCGGGGGCAATGTGCCCTTGCCGCGAGGTCCGGTACGGCTTCGGGTGGCCGGTGCCTTCGACCTGTCCGCTCTGGTCACCGGGTCCGACGGGAAGGTCGGCGGGGACGCCGACTTCGTCTTCTACAACCAGCCCGAGGCGCCCGGTGTCCGGCTGCGCGGGGACACGCTGGCCGTCGATCCGGGCCGGCTGCGAGCCGGTGCCTGCCGGGTCACGGTCGTGGTCAGCGCGGCCGAGCCCGGCACCCCCCTCGGCCGGCTGCCCGCGCCCCGGCTCCACGTCACCGACCACCTGGGCCGTCCGGTGGCCGGGTTCGCGCCGTCACGGCCCGGCACGGAGACCGTGCTGCTCCTCGCCGAGCTGTATCTCCGTCCGGGCACCGGCTGGAAGCTGCGGGCGCTGGGGCAGGGGTACGCCGACGGGCTGGCGGGTCTCGCCCGGGACTTCGGGGTGGACATATCCGACGTCGGCGGGCAGACGGCGGCGCCGCCATCGGTGCCGCCCGCCCGCCTCCGCCCGCGCCGCCCCGCGCCACAGCGCGCCGTCCGCCCCGGCGCCTGTCCCGCCCCCGCCGACTTCACCGGCCTGGTCAACGCCGCCCGCGCCCGCGCCGGTTCCCCGCCCGTCGTACCGGACCCGCGGCTGGACTCCGCCGCGCGGGCGCACGCCCGGGCCATGGCGGACGCGGGACGGCTCGGCGCGGCGGGGCGGGACGGGGTGCCGGTGTACCGGCGGATCTCGGCCGCCGGTTACGCGTACCTGACCGTCGGCGAGCATCTCGTCTCCGGGCCGCGCACCCCGGCCGCGTTCGTGGACTACTGCCTGGGCTCGGCACAGGCCCGGCGCACCCTGCTTGATCCGGCGTTCCGGCATGCCGTACTGGCCCACGCCGACGCGGGCGACCGGTACTGGACCGCACTGTGGGCCGCTCCGCTCACCCCGGACGGGCTGGCGCACACGGCCGCCGAGGTCGTCGCCCTCACCAACGCCGAACGCGGCCGGGCCGGGCTGCCCCCGCTGGCCGCCGACCCGCTGCTGACAGCCGCCGCCCAGGGGCACTGTGCCGACATGGTGGCCCGGGACTTCTACGCGCACACGTCCCCCGACGGCGGCCGGCCCTGGGACCGGGCCGCCGCTGCGGGATACCGGCGACGCACGATCGGCGAGAACATCGCCTGCGGCCAGCGCTCCCCCGCCGAGGTCGTGGACGGCTGGATGAACAGCCCCGGGCATCGCGCCAACATCCTCAAGCGTGACTTCACGCACATCGGCGTCGGCTTCACCGGCGGCGGCCGGGCGGGCACGTACTGGACCCAGCTGTTCGGTGGCTGAACCGGTACCGTCCGTGATCTTGGCGGAATGCCCTCGTCCGGGACACCATGCCCCACATGAAGGGTGATCTCTTTTCCAGTCAGCACGTGGTGCAGCCGGCCGCGGCGCCGGGCATGTCCGTCGAGAACGCCAAGTGCATCAAGTACGCGGTGAACGGCGAGATGTACGCCCGGCAGGGCGCGATGGTCGCCTACCGCGGCGACCTCACGTTCGAGCGCAAGGGGCAGGGCGTCGGCGGCATGCTCAAGCGTGCGGTCACCGGTGAGGGGCTGCCCCTCATGGCGGTGCGCGGGCAGGGCGAGGCCTGGTTCGCGCACGAGGCGCAGAACTGCTTCATCGTCGAGGTCGAGCCCGGTGACCAGTTCACCGTCAACGGCCGCAACGTCCTGTGTTTCGACGCCTCGCTGGCGTACGAGATCAAGACGGTGAAGGGGTCCGGCATCGCCGGCGGCGGCCTGTTCAACAGCGTGTTCAGCGGGCAGGGCCGGCTCGGCCTGGTCTGCGACGGCAACCCGCTGGTCATCCCGGTGTCCGCGCAGGCGCCGGTGTACGTCGACACCGACGCGGTGGTGGGCTGGACGGCGCACCTGCAGACCTCGCTGCACCGCTCGCAGTCCATCGGTTCGATGCTGCGCGGCGGTTCGGGCGAAGCCGTGCAGCTGATGCTCCAGGGCGAGGGGTTCGTCGTGGTGCGGCCGAGCGAGCTGACGCCCCAGAAGGCCCAGCAGCACTGAACCTTCACATGTGATCCGTGCCCCCGGGCAACCCCCGCCGCCGTACCGGCGTCTTGATCAACGACAGACCGGGCCCCGGCCCCTCGGGCCGGGGCATATTTCCGAGACGCTATACACGACATGTATACACTCCGTGTATAGAAGGGTACGCATGTACGGCAAGGCTTTCGCCCCGGAGTACCAGGGCGCCCTGACCACCCTGTCCGTGAACTCCTCGCTGGCCGATGTGCTGGCCGAGGGCACCGAGCGGCTGCGCGAGGCCGAGCGGGCCGGACGCCCCGGCGAGGCGGCGCGCTGCGGGCTCGCCGTCGCCGAGGCACACCGGCGGCTCGGCCATGTGCACGAGGCCGACCGGGCCTGGAAGGCGAGCTACCGCGCCGCCCGCGAGGCCGGCGACACCGCCGCCATGGCGTGGGCGATGTGGAGCGGGGGCACCCTGGCCCGGCAGCGCGGGGCGTTCCCGCTGGCGTGGCGGCTGCTGGGGCTCGCGGCCGAACTCGGCGAGCGCGGCGGGGACGTGGTCGTGCGCGGCTACTCGCTGGCCGGCCTCGCGGAGACCGGCCGGATCCAGGGCGACTACGCGGCCGTCGGCCGGCTGCACGAGCAGCTGCTGGCCGAGGCCCGCAAGCGGGGCGAGGCCCGGCACACGGTGTGGGCCCTGGAGGGCATCGCCCAGATGCACCGCAACACCGGGGACTACGACAGGGCGTACGCCCTGTTCCAGGAGGCGGCGGAGATAGCCGGCCGGGCCGACGACCGGCGCGGCCACGCCTGGGCGCTGCGCGGGCTCGCGGACGTGCTGTCGGTGCGCGACGGCGCCACCGAGCGGGCGCTGGAGCTGCTGGCCGAGGCCGAGGAGACCTGCCGGGAGATGAACCTCTCCAGCGCCCTCGCCTACAACCACAAGATGCAGGGCAACGTGCTGTACCGGGCGGGCCGTTACGCCGAGGCCCGCGACCGGTACGAGCTGGCGCTGACGGAGTTCCGGGCGATGAGCGAACCCCGCGGTGAGGCGCTGTCCCGGCTGGGTCTCGCCAAGTCCCTCGCCCGGCTCGGCCGCGACCGGGCCGAGACCGCCGCCGAACTCGCCGACCTGGCCCGGACGCTGGAGCGCAGCGGGCTGCGCCACGCGCGGGAGATGGTGGCCCGGGCCCAGCGGGAGTTCGGCCTCGACGCGGAGGCCGTACGGTGACGGCGCCCGTCTCACCGGTGCGGGAGTCCGCCCGGCACGTCCTCGTCCGGTGCCGCGAACTGGTGCGGCCGGAGCTGCGGGCGGCGGTGGGCCGGCTGCACCCCTGGGTGGCCGAGATGGCCGCATACTCCTTCGGCTGGTGCGAGGTCGGCGGGGCGCCCGCCGGCGCGCCGGGCGGCAAGGGCGTACGGCAGGCGCTCGCGGTCCTCGGCGCCGAGGCGGCGGGCGCCGACGGCCGGGCCGGGGTCCCGGCGGCCGTCGCCGTGGAGCTGGTGCACGCCTTCTCGCTCTTGCACGACGACATCATGGACGGCGACGCGACCCGGCGCAGCCGCCCTGCCGTCTGGCAGGCCTACGGCACGGGTCCGGCCGTACTGGCCGGAGACGCCCTGTTCGCTCTGGCGGTGGACACCCTCGCCGCCGCGCCCGAGGCACCCGGCGCGCTACGACTGCTCTCGGCGGCCCTCGCCGACCTGGTGCGCGGACAGGCCGACGACCTGCTGTTCGCGACCCGGCCCTGGACCGGTCCGGAGCGGGTGACGGTGCGGGAGTACGAGGCGATGGCCGAGGGCAAGACCGGCGCGCTGCTGGGCTGCGCCGCCGCGCTGGGCGCCACGCTCGGCGGCGCCCCCCGGGACACGGCCGTCGCCCTGGACCGGGCGGGCCGGCATCTCGGGGTCGCCTTCCAGCTGGTCGACGACGTGCTCGGCATCTGGGGCGAGCCGGCCGTCACCGGAAAGCCCGTCGGCGGTGATCTGCGGGAAGGGAAGAAGACGTTCCCGGTGCTGGCCGCGCTCGGCTCCCCGGCGGCCCGGCAGCTGCCCGCGCTGCTCGGGTCCGCCGAGCACGCCGAGGAGGCCGCCGCGCTGATCGAGGCGGCGGGTGGCCGTACGGCGGCCCTGGCCGAGGCACGCGCCCACACGGCCGCCGCACGGGAGCTGCTCGCCGCCGCACCCCTGGCCGCCGGGGCCGCCGAGGAGCTGACGGGGCTGCTGGACCTGCTGGTGGGCCGCGCGCTGTAACCATGATCGGAAACGCCGTTGACCGACGGCGTCCCGGCGGGCCAAGGTGCGAACGGCGCGGTTCCCGACCCGCGCAGGGAAGGTGGAGCACCGTGATCGACCTCGCGGACATCGAGACCGCCGCACAGCGGATCGCCGGACACGTCGTCCGGACACCGACGGTGCCGAGCCCCGGCCTGAGCGCACTGCTCGGCGTCCCGGTCACCGCCAAGCTCGAACTGCTCCAGCGCACCGGCTCGTTCAAGGCCCGCGGGGCCACCGCCAAACTGCTGTCGCTCAGCGAGGCCGAGCGGGCGGCGGGCGTGGTCGCGGTCAGCGGCGGCAACCACGGGATCGCGCTCGCGGTGATGGCGGCGGCCCTCGATGTGAAGGCGACCGTGGTGATGCCGCGCACCGCGCCCGCGCGCTCCATCGCGCTCGCCGAGGACGCGGGGGCGTCGGTGCGGCTGACGGACGGCATGGACAGCGCCTTCCGGCTGGTGACCCGGTTGCGGGACGAGGGCCTGACACTGGTCCACCCGTTCGACGACCCTGTGGTCATCGCCGGGCAGGGCACGGTGGGGCTGGAGCTGGCCGAGGACGCCGGGGAGCTGACCGATGTCGTCGTCAGCGTGGGCGGCGGCGGTCTGATCGCCGGTGTCGCGGCCGCCCTGCGCGCCCTGCGGCCCGAGGTGCGCGTGTGGGGCGTGGAGACCGCGGGCGCCGAGGCGATGTCCGGGGCGCTGAAGGCCGGCGGTCCGGCGCCGGTGCCGCTGTCCTCCCTGGTCACCACGTTGAGCGCGCCCTCGGTGTCGCAGCTGACGTACGACCATGTGTCCGCGCTGGTCGAGGAGGTCCTGGTGGTCCCGGACCGGGACGCGGTGCAGGGCTGTCTGGACCTCGCCGAGCACGCCAAGGTGTGGGCCGAGCCGGCCGCCGGCTGTCTGCTGCCGGCGGCCCGGCAGGTGGTGGCGCGGGCCGGCGCCGCCGCCCGGCTCGGGCTCGTGGTGTGCGGCGGGAACACCACGCCCGGGGAACTCGTCGGCTGGGCCGGCTCCTTCGGGCTGCTGTGAGCCGGGGTGGCATCCCGGCATCGCAAGCACCTTCGAACGTTTGAATAAAAGGCAAGAAGGGGCCTGAGTTGAGGATTCTTTGAACGCACCCCCGCGCGCCCCGCGTACTTCCGGGAAAGACGAGGCAGGGCTTTCAGCGAGGGAAGACCATGGTCAAGGGGCACGTCTCCGCACACGAGTTGGTCGCCGGCCGGTACCGGCTCCTGGAGGTCTTCGCCCGCGAGACGAACCGCCAGTGGTGGTACGCCGAGGACGTGACCGCGCAACAGCCCCGCCTGGTGGCGCAGACCGCCCTGCCCGAACCCGGTACGGAGGACACCGCGCGCCGCGTCACGGCCCGGGTCGTCCGCACGTCGGAGACCATGCGGCTGCTGCGCCCGGGCCAGATCGCCGCGGTCGTGGACGCCGTGGTGGAGGCGGGCACCCTGTGGACGGTCACCGAGTGGATCGACGGCACGCCGCTGGGCGAACTCCTCGCCGAGGAAGGCTCGTTCCACCCGGTGCGGGCGGCCCGGCTCGGCCTCGAGCTGCTGGACGTGCTGCAGGCCGCGCACGACGAGGGCATCACGCACGGGGAGCTGAGCCCCGGTCAGGTCTTCGTGCGGGACGGCGGCCCGGTCGTCGTCACCGGGTTCGGCCTGGCGGGCGCGACCCTGGTCCCGCGGCTCACGGCACCGTCGTACGCCTCCCCGGAGCAGGCCCGCGACGAACGCATCGGCCCGGCCGCCGACCTGTGGGCGCTGGGCGCGCTGCTGTACACGATGGTCGAGGGCCGGCCGCCGTTCCGGGACCGCGGCCGGCCCGACGCCACGCTGAAGGCGGTGGACCGGCTGCCGCTGCGCACCCCGCTGCGCGCCGGCCCGCTCACCCGGGCCGTACAGGGGCTGCTGCGGAAGGACGCGCGCGAGCGGCTGTCCCGGCCGGTGGTCCGGGAGGCGCTGACCCGGGCGCTGAGCGAGGACACCGACGCGGACCGGGAGCCGGCCCCCACGCCCCGGCTGCGCGGTGCCTACCGGGGCGTACGGCCGGCCGGGCCGCTGCGGAGCAGGCGGGCGGCGGCGGTCGGCGCCACGCTGGCACTGGTCACGGTGGCCGCGGCGGTGCTGGCCGCGACCGGCGCGCTGTCCGGCACGGACACGGCCGCGGCGCCGCCCCGGGCCAGCGCCCCGGCCACCCCCGCCGACCGGCACACCGGCGCCGGCACCCCGACCGCCTCCGCGCCGCCCGCCACGCCGAGCGCCCCGGCCTCCCCCGCCCTGCCGGCCGGCTACCGCGGGTACAGCGCCCCCGAGGGCTTCTCGGTGGCGCTGCCAGACGGCTGGAAGCGGCTGGCCACCTCCCGGGTGTCCGACCTCGCCTACCGCGTCACCTTCGGCCGGGGCGGCGACTCGCCCACCCTCGCCGTCACCTACAGCGAGCGGGTGGGCCCCGACCCGGTCGCCGTCTGGCGGGACGACGTCGAGCCCGGGCTGGCCCGGCTGCCCGGCTACCGCCGGGTGGGTGCCGTACGGGCCGCCACCTACCAGGGGCGCAGGGCCGCCGACCTGGAGTGGCTCGCGGGGTCCGGGGACGCGCGGACGCACACCTTCGGGCGGGGCTTCCTGCTCGGCGGGACGCGGGGTTTCTCCCTGCGCTTCACCACCCCGGCCGCGACGTGGGACGACACCGCCAACCGGCTGGCACTGAAGACGTTCCTGGCGACGTTCCGGCCGCCGAAGGGCTGAGCCGTGCCCGCGGGCCGTTTTCGGGCCGCCGAGCCGGGGACTCGCTTTCTATGGTGCAAATCGGATACACGATGATGACCGAGCAGACGGGTCCCCGGGACCTGGTGGACCACGTGGTGCGCGCCGAGGAGGTCGGTTTCGACTTCTCGGTGATCTCCGACCACTACTTCCCGTGGCTGCGCTCGCAGGGGCACGCCTCGTACGCGTGGAGCGTGCTGGGTGCCGCCGCCCAGGCCACCTCGCGGATCCCCCTGATGACCTATGTCACCTGCCCCATCCTGCGCTACCACCCGGCGATCGTGGCGCAGAAGGCCGCGACCGTCCAGCTGCTCTCGGAGGGCAGGTTCCGGCTCGGCCTCGGGGCCGGCGAGAACCTCAACGAGCATGTCGTGGGCGGCGGCTGGCCCCCGGTCGACGTCCGCCACGAGATGCTCGAAGAGGCGGTGCAGATCATCCGCGCGCTGTTCGAGGGCGGCCATGTCACCCATCACGGGCAGCACTACGACGTGGAGTCGGCCCGGCTGTGGGACCTGCCGGAGCAGGCGCCGCCGATCGGCATCGCCGTCTCCGGCGAGCAGTCCTGCAAGCTCGCCGGCCAGCTCGCCGACCTGGTGATCGCGACCGAGCCGAAGGCGGGCCTGCTCGAGGCCTTCGACCGCCACGGCGGCAGCGGCAAGCCCCGGGTGGGCCAGCTGCCGGTCTGCTACGACCCCGACCGGGACACGGCGATCAGGCGCGCCCACTCCCAGTTCCGCTGGTTCGGACTGGGCTGGAAGGTGAACGCCGAACTGCCCCACCCGGACTCCTTCGAGGCCGCGACCCAGTTCGTCACCGAGGACGACGTCGCCTCCGCCATTCCGTGCGGTGACGACCCCGACGCCTTCGTGGAGGCCGTACGGCCCTACGCCGAAGCCGGGTTCGGGGAGGTCGCCCTGGTGCAGATCGGCGGGGACTCGCAGCCGGAGTTCCTGGACTGGTCGGCGAAGACCCTGCTGCCGGCGCTGCGGGAGGCGTTCGCCTGACGGGCCGCTGTCCGGCCCCGTGGCCCGCGGGCGCCCGCGGGGTTCAGGGGAATCAGTCACTTGGGTGAGCATCTCGGGCACTTCGGGGGTACTAGAGGGCCCTACGCCGATTGTTGCCGGAGGCCCCCGCGTGAACTCGTTCGTGCACAAGACCCTGGTGGTGCAGCTCCTGTCACAGGGCACCGGCCGGTGTCCGGTGCTTGCCCACCTCAGCTACGACGCCGACGACCCGTTCGCCGTCAGCGCCGTCTTCGCCCACGACGGCCGGGTGCTGGCCTGCTGGCGGCTGGACCGGCAGATGCTGAGCGACGGGCTGGCCCGGCCGGTCGGGGTCGGTGACGTGCGGATGCGGCCGGAGGCCACCGGGCCCTGGCACGAGCTGCGCCTGGAGTTCCTCGGGGACACCCGGCCGGACGGCGGCCGGCACCACGCGGTGGTGTTCGCCTGGGCTCCCGCGGTCGCCGCGTTCCTGCGCGAGACCTACAAGGTCGTCCCGGCGGGGCGGGAGCGCTTCCCGGCGGACGAGCTGCTGGCGGAGATCCTCTCCACGGCTGAGTAGCCGTACTCATGCCCGCGACCGGCGCCGGGCCACACGATGGGGCTCCTACGACACCGAGGCCGTCCTCAGGCAAGGAGCCCGCCGTGACCGCAGTGCACCCCGCCCCGCTCCGCGCGGCGCGCCGCGTACCGCCCGCCCTCTTCGCCGGTGTGGTGGCCGCCGGGCTGGCCGTGTCGGCATGGGGCGCACGCGACCGCACCACCTGGTTCCTGGAGACGGTGTGGGCGCTGGTGGGCCTGCCGCTGGTGGTGCTGGCCTGGCGGCGCTTCCCGCTGACGGGGCTGCTGTGCGGGCTGCTGACCGTGCACGCGCTGGTCCTCGCGCTCGGCGGTCACTACACCTACGCGGAGGTACCGGCGGGCGACTGGGTGCGCGACACCCTCGGCCTGGACCGCAATCCCTACGACCGCTTCGGCCACCTGATGCAGGGCTTCGTCCCGGCCGTGCTGGTGCGGGAACTGCTCAGCCGCACCTCACCGTTGCGCGGCAGCCGCTGGCTGGTGCCGCTCACCGTGTGCGCCTGTCTGGCCTTCAGCGCCTGCTTCGAGCTGCTGGAGTGGCTGGCGGCCGAGATCGGCGGACACGGCGCGGACGCGTTCCTCGCCACCCAGGGCGATGTGTGGGACACCCAGTGGGACATGTGCTGCGCACTGATCGGGGCGGTGCTGTCCGTGCTGCTGCTCAGCAGGGTGCACGACCGACAGCTGAGGGCCCTGGCCGCCCGCCGCGACTAGGACCTGTCGCCCTGGCGGTCCGTCCGGGACGTGTGCCGGCGGCGGGCCCACAGGGGCAGGCCGTACCAGCACAGCAGGTACCAGGCGACGACGGCCGCCACCAGGTACGGCACATAGCTGTCGTGGGTGGCCACCCGCAGGATGAGCAGCAGGGACGACGTCATCGTGGCGAGCAGCAGGACCAGGCCGACGAAGGTCATCCGGGACGCCAGCTTCACCGCCTGCGGCTTGACCCGGCGGCCGGAGACCAGGCGGTGCAGGGACACCGGTCCGATGAGGGCGCCGGTCGCGCAGGCGCCCAGGACGACGGTCACGATGTAGATGGCCTGGTCGATGGTGGTGAGCTGCGTGTACTTCGGCTGGAAGACGACGGTCAGCAGAAAACCGAAGAGGATCTGCACCCCCGTCTGCGCCACCCGGACCTCCTGGATGAGCTCGCCCCACATCCGGTCGGCCCGCTCCTCCTCGGTCTCGTTCCGTCCTCTGCGCCGTCCTGCCTCCGTCATGCCGTTGCGTGTAACCGCCCGGCCGTCCCTTCAAACGGTCCGCGTGCGCGGCTACCAGCGGTGCTCCACCTGGTCCTTGATCCGGCGTTCGTACAGCTCGCGGATCGCGGTGAGGGTCTCTTGCGGCAGCGGCGGCAGCTTGGCCGCGGCGGCGTTGGCGCGGGCCTGCTCCGGGTTGCGGGCGCCGGGGATCACCGTGGTCACACCGTCCTGCTCGATGATCCAGCGCAGCGCCAGCTGGGCCGGGGTGTACCCCTGCGGGGCGAGCGCGGCGAACTCGGCGGCGGCCTCGACCCCGGTCCCGTAGTCGACGCCGGAGAACGTCTCGCCCTGGTCGAAGGCCTCGCCGTGCCGGTTGAAGGTGCGGTGGTCGTCGGCCGCGAACACCGTGTCCTTCGTGTACTTGCCGGACAGCAGCCCGGAGGCGAGGGGTACGCGCGCGATGATGCCGACGCCGGCCGCGCGGGCGGCGGGCAGCACCTCGTACAGTGGCTTCATGCGGAACGGGTTGAGGATGATCTGCACGCTCGCCACGTGCGGCCGGGCGATCGCGGTGAGCGCCTCGGCGCAGGTCTCGACGCTCACGCCGTACGCGGCGACGCGCTCCTCCTCGACCAGGGTGTCCAGGGCGTCGAACACCGCGTCGGAGGAGTAGACCGGGGTGGGCGGGCAGTGCAGCTGCACCAGGTCGATCCGGTCGACGCCGAGGTTGCGGCGCGAGCGGTCGTTCCAGGCGCGGAAGTTGTCCAGCACGTAGTTCTCGGGGACCTGCTCGACCCGGCGGCCCATCTTGGTGGCCACCAGCACGTGCAGATCGGGGCGTCCGCGCAGGAACGAGGCGATGGTGCCCTCACTGCGTCCGTCGCCGTACACGTCGGCCGTGTCGAAGAAGGTGACCCCGGCCTCGGCCGCCGCCTCCAGGACGGACAGGGCCTCCTTGTCGTCCACGGCGCCCCAGTCGGCGCCCAGCTGCCATGTGCCGAGGCCGACCACCGATGCCCACTGGCCCGACCTGCCGATCACGCGTTCGTCCATGGCGTCAGTCTGTCATCCGGTACGGCTCCGCCGCGCCCCGCGGAATGCACCGCTCCGCCCGCGGACCTCACCCGGACGGGTGAGACACGTCGACGGACGGCGGACGTCGTACGGGCAGCCCCTAGCGTGACCGCGTGAACGATCGTGCAGTGAACCGCCGTGTGCTGCTGCGCACCGGCGCCGTGCTGGCCGCCGCACCGGTGCTCGTCGCGGCGGATCCCGCCGTGGCCGCGGCCGAACTCCCCGGGTTCCCGGACCGGGTGACGCTCTACCGCACGGCCTACCGCAACTGGGTGGGCGAGATCACCGCCGCGGGACTGTGGGCCTGCGCCCCGGACAGCCCGGAACAGCTGCTCGCGGTCGTGAACTGGGCCTGGCGCCACGGCTGGCGGGTCCGCGCCCGGGGCTGCTCGCACGGCTGGTCGCCGCTCACGGTCACCGAGGGGACGAGCGCCGCCACCCGAGTCCTGCTCGTCGACACCACGCGCCGCCTGACGGGCCTCGCACGGGAGTCAGCCACGGCGGTCCGCGCCGGCGCCGGCGTCACCCTGGAGGCCCTGCTCGCCTTCCTGGAGAAGCACGGTCTGGGGCTGACCGCGACCCCCGCGCCCGGCGACCTGAGCCTGGGCGGCGCGCTGGCGATCGACGCGCACGGCACCGCCGTACCGGCCGACGGCGAACACCCGCCGCCCGGTGGCATGTACGGGTCGCTCAGCAACCGGGTGCTGGAGCTGACGGCGGTGGTGTGGGACGCGGACAGCGGGGCCTATGTGCTGCGCACGTTCCGCCGTGACGAGGCTGACTGCGCCGCGCTGCTGACCCACCTCGGCCGGTCCTTCGTCACCGAGGTGGTGCTGCGGGCCGGCCCGGACAGCAGTCTGCGCTGCGTCAGCCGTACCGACGTCCCGGCCCGCGAGCTGTTCGCGGCACCCGGTTCCGGCGGGCGCACCCTGGAGTCCTTCCTGCGCCGCTCGGGCCGGGTGGAGGCGATCTGGTTCGCCTTCACCGAGTTCCCGTGGCTGAAGGAATGGAGCGTGGCCCCGGTCCGGCCGGCCGGCTCCCGGCACGTCACCTCGCCGTACAACTACCCGTTCTCCGACCGCGTCCCGGAGCCGGTCGCCGATCTGGTGGGACGGCTCGTCGCCGGCGCGGCCTGGTACCTGGCGCCGGTGCTGGGTGCGGCGCAGCTCCAGGTGGCCCGCTTCGGCCTGGCCGCGACGGCGTCGGCCGACCTGTGGGGGCCGTCGAAGAACACGCTGCTGTACCTGCGGCCGACCACGCTGCGGGTGACGGCGAACGGGTACGCGGTGCTCACCTCGCGGGCCGGGGTGCAGCGGGTGGTGCACGAGTTCACCCGGTACTACCGGGAGCGGCTCGCCGCCTACGCGGCCCGCGGCCGTTTCCCGGTCAACGGCTCGGTGGAGATCCGGGTGACGGGCCTCGACGACCCGGCCGAGACGGGCGTCCGGGGCGCGCGCGCCCCGCTGCTGTCCGCGCTGCGGCCGAGCGCGGCACACCCCGAGTGGGACACCGCGGTCTGGCTGGACGTGCTGACCCTGCCGGGCACGCCGTACGCCGAGGCGTTCCTGAGCGAGCTGGAGGACTTCCTGCTCGGCCGCTACGACGGCGGGTACGCGCTCGCGCGTGTGGAGTGGTCGAAGGGCTGGGGCTACACCGCCGACGCGGCCTGGAGCGACGCACGGGTGCTCGGTACGGCCGTGCCGGGTTCGTTCGGCGCGGACGTGTGGGGGCGGGCGGTCGCCGTCCTCGACCGTCTCGACCCGCACCGGGTGTTCGGGAACGGCTTCCTCGACCGGCTTTTGCGGTGACTCACCGCCCGGGCGTGAGCTGCGCCTGTACGACGGGCCCGTAGCGGTCGGCGAGGGCGTCGGCGTCGGTGCCGCGCAGGTGCGGGCCGCGGGCGATGCCGTACATCACGCCGAGGCCGACGAGGGCGGCGACGGCGAGTTCGGCGCGCAGGCCCGCGTCGGGGCCGGTGAGCCGGGCGGCGAGGCGTTCGGTCACCTGGGCGCGGAAGTTGGCCCGCAGCACCTCGCCGTGGTCGCCGTGCAGCGGGGCGAAGGCGATGCGCAGCAGCGGATCGGCGCCCCGCTCGCGCTGGCTGGAGACCACGTGCCGGACCATGTGCCGGCCGAGGTCGTCCAGCGGGGCGTCGAGCAGGTCGTCGGCGTCGGTGTCGAAGGACATCACGCGGGCGAACAGGGCGTCCTTGTTGCCGAAGTACTTCAGGATCAGCGGCGGGCTGACCCCGGCCCGCTCGGCGACGGCCTTGAGGGTGATGTCGGCGTGCGCGTGCCGGGCCAGGAGGTGGCGGGCGGCCTTCAGGATGGCGGCCTTGGTGGCCTCCGCGTCCCGGCGTGCGGGGGCGGGCGCCTGACCGGGTGGCGTGGTCATGGTCCTCATGCTCCCTCCAAAGCCTCGTCGCGGGTGCCCCGGGGGGCGCCGCGGTCCCGCCGGGTGCCGCGGGCGGGGCCGTCGCCGGGGATGGACAGGGCCGCCGCGCAGGCCGCGAGGGCGACGGTGCCGGCCAGGGCGAAGGCGAGCAGGTAGCCGTGCAGGGTGGGCACGGGGACGCCGCCGAGGGGGCTGCTGTGGTGGACGAGGACGGCGGCGACGGCCGCGCTGGAGACGGCCTGGCCGATGGTCCGCATGAGGACGTTGACGCCGTTGGCTGAGGCGGTCTGGGCGGCCGGTACGGCGCGCAGGATCAGGGTCGGCAGCGCGGAGTAGGCGAGCGTGGTGCCGGTCGCCACCACGGTGGCGCCCAGGATGATCATCCACAGGTCGCGGCTGTCGGCGATGCGGAGCGCGTACCCGCAGGCGATGACGGCGGCGCCCAGCGCGAGCGTGATCCGCGGGCCGCGCACGGCCGAGATACGGGCCGACAGCGGCGAGAACAGCAGCATGGTGACGCCGCCGGGCAGCAGGCAGAGCCCGGTGGCGACGATGGACAGGCCGAGGCCGTACCCGGTGGCCTTCGGCGCCTGCACCAGCTGGGCGGTGACCAGCGAGTTGGCGTAGAAGGCGAACCCGGTCAGCAGGGCCGCCACATGGGACAGGCCCACCCGCGGCCGGGTGACCAGCCGCAGATCGACCAACGGCCGTGCGGTGCGGAGCTGCTGCCGGCACCACAGGGCGAGGACGACGGCCGCCCCGAGGAACAGTGCGAGGACCCGTGCGCTCCCCCAGCCCCAGGTGCCGCCCTGGGAGACGCCGAGCAGCAGGCAGACCAGCCCGGCGGCGAGGCCGAGCGCGCCGGCGACGTCGAACCGGCCGGGCTCGCGCAGCGGCGACTCCGGCACCGCCCACCAGGTCGCCGCGACACCCAGCGTGCCCAGGGCGCTGGTCAGCCAGAACATGGTGTGCCAGTCGGCGTACTGCACGACCAGCGCGGCGAGCGGCAGGCCGAGCGCGGCGCCGATGCCGACGGTCGAACTCATCAGCGCCACCGCCGAGCCCCGGCGCTCGGGCGGGAGTTCGTCGCGCAGGATGCTGATGGAGAGCGGGACCACGGAGGCGGCGGCGCCCTGGAGCGCGCGGGCGGCGATGAGGACGCCGATGTCGGAGGAGAGCGCGCACATCACGGAGCCGACGGTCATCAGGGCGAGCGCGGCGGTGAGTACCCGGCGCTTGCCGTACATGTCGCCGGCCCGGCCGAGCACGGGGGTGAGGACGGCGCCGGAGAGCAGGGTCGCGGTGACCGTCCAGGAGACGGTGGCGGCCGACGCGCCGGTGAGCCGGGGCAGGTCGGGCAGGAGCGGGACGACCACGGTCTGCATGACCGCCATGAGGATGCCGCCCGACGCCAGGACCGGGACGGTGAGCCGGTCGCGCAGCCGGGGCCGCGGGGGTATGGGTGCTGGCTGGTCCATCGGCGCTCCTGCGGGCGGCACGGTGACGAGGTGAATACCCATTCACCTTATCGAGTGAATGGGTATTCACCAACGTTTCTTCGCCCGAACGGGGAGCCCCGGCATCAGGCCGGGTTGTGCCGGGTGGGGCGAGCCGGCGGGGGTCGGAGGAAGAGCGGCTAGCCCCGGCGGGCCGTGGAGCGGGCGTGCAGGGCGCGGGCGGCGCGGGGGCCGAGCCAGCGCTTGAGCCTGCGCAGCGGCTCCAGTTGTCCGGCCGCCTTGTCCAGGCCGTAGTACAGCTGCGGCGGGAGGTAGGGCAGCAGCGGCGAGTGGCGCTGGCCGAGCAGGGCGAACATCCGGTGCGGGGGCAGGTGGATGTAGCGGGGCAGGTTCTCGTACCACTGGGCGCTGTAGCGGGCCGCGCTCTGCACGGACAGCAGGTCGGCCTGGCGCCGGCGCTCGTAGGCGGCGAGGGCCTCGGGCAGGCCGGCGTGGTCGCGCAGGGCGCCGGCCAGGCACATGGCGTCCTCCACGGCGAGGCTGGTGCCGGCGCCGATGGAGTAGTGGGTGGTGTGGGCCGCGTCGCCGAGCAGGACCACGTTGCCGTGGTGCCAGGTCCGGTTGGTGAGGGTGCGGAAGGTCAGCCAGGAGGCGCCGGAGCGGGCGATGAGGGGGTGACCGTCGAGGACGTCGGCGAAGAGCTTCTCCAGCAGGGCGAGTCCTTCGGCCTCGTCGGCCCGGTCCAGGCCGAGGCCGGTGAAGGTCTGCGGGGAGCACTCGACGACGCAGGTGCTGTGGTTGCCGCTGTAGCCGTAGCCGTAGGCCCAGATCCAGCCGTGCTCGGTCTCGGTGAAGGCGAAGGTGAAGGCGTCGAAGACCTTGGTGGTGCCGAGCCAGATGTAGTGGTTGCGGCCGGCGGTGACGCGGGTGCCGAAGTGGCCGGCCGCGCGGGTGCGCAGGGCGCTGTGCACGCCGTCGGCCGCGACGACGAGGTCGGCGCCGGCGGGCGGCTCCGTCAGCTCGCTCTCGAACTCCAGGCGGACACCGAGGGCGCGGGCGCGGCCGGCGAGCAGGCCGAGCAGCCGGTGCCGGCCGATCCCGAAGCCCTCGTCGCCCCGGTGCCGGGTGGTCAGGTCGCCGACGCGGGCGACGCCGTCGGTCCAGCGCACGGAGTGCTCCTCGATCGCGCGCACCGATTCCGGGTCGTGCTCCTGGAGCTTGTCGAGGAGTCCGCGCCAGTACGTGACACCCCAGCCGTAGGTGGAACCCTCCGGGTTGCGTTCATGGACGGTGATGTCATGGGACGGGTCCTGCCGCTTGAGCAGGATGGCGAGGTACAGGCCCGCGGGCCCGCCTCCGACGCAGACGACCTTCATACGCACACCCCTGACAGTCACCGGACGTGGTCGGACGGCACCGGAGAGTAGCAGGGCTGCGGCCCGCCCGATCGCGCCAGTTTGGCGTGGTGAGCGGCGCCACTCGGACGGACGGCGACCGGAAAGGATCATCGGAAACCGGGGCCCCTCGGCAAGGAATTCCCCGTTCCGGAGCGGATCGACCCACCGTCACAGCAAGATCATCTTAGTTCAACTCTGTACGACATGTGGTTAATTGTCCGGATCGTAGCCAACCGGTTCCGGATGATTTCTTCCGCTCCGGAACGTCCCGATAGGCATGCGTGGTCACCACTGGACCACTCCTGAGGAGGACCCGCATGCCCGACATCACCCGGCGCCGCGCGCTCACCGCGGCAGCCGCCGTCGCCGCGACGGCCTCGGTCGCCACCCTCGCCGCGCCCGCCGCGTCGGCCGCCGGCCACCACATGCCCACCACCCCCGGCTCCTTCGACGAGGTCTACAAGGGCCGCCGGATACAGGGCCGTCCGGCGAGCGGCGGCGGACACCACCACGAACACGGCGGCGGCTACGCGGTGTTCGTCGACGGCGTGCAACTGCACGTGATGCAGAACGCCGACGGCAGCTGGATCAGCGTCGTCAGCCACTACGACCCGGTGCCCACTCCGCGCGCCGCCGCCCGTGCCGCGGTGGACGAGCTGCAGGGCGCACCGCTGCTGCCGTTCCCCGCCAACTGACCGCCCCCGCAAGGACTTCCGGAGCACCGCGCACCATGACCGTACGCAAGAACCAGGCCACCCTCACCGCCGACGAGAAGAAGCGGTTCGTCGCCGCCGTCCTCGAACTCAAGCGCAGCGGGCGCTACGACGACTTCGTCCGCACGCACAACGAGTTCATCATGTCGGACACCGACACCGGCGAGCGGACCGGCCACCGCTCCCCGTCCTTCCTGCCCTGGCACCGCAGATTCCTGCTCGACTTCGAGCAGGCTCTGCAGTCCGTGGACTCCTCGGTGGCGCTGCCCTACTGGGACTGGAGCACCGACCGCACGGTGCGCGCCTCGCTGTGGGCACCGGACTTCCTCGGCGGCACCGGACGCAGCACCGACGGCCGGGTGATGGACGGCCCGTTCGCCGCGTCCACGGGCAACTGGCCAATCAACGTGCGGGTCGACAGCCGTACGTTCCTGCGCCGCTCGCTCGGCACCAGCGTGCGGGAGCTGCCCACGCGTGCCGAGGTGGAGTCGGTGCTGTCCATGGCGACGTACGACATGGCGCCGTACAACAGCTCCTCGGACGGCTTCCGCAACCACCTGGAGGGCTGGCGCGGGGTCAACCTGCACAACCGCGTGCACGTGTGGGTCGGCGGGCAGATGGCCACCGGGGTCTCCCCCAACGACCCGGTGTTCTGGCTGCACCACGCCTACATCGACAAGCTCTGGTCGGAGTGGCAGCGGCGGCACCCGGGCGTGGGCTATGTGCCGACGGGCGGCACGCCGGACGTGGTGGACCTGAACGACACCATGAAGCCGTGGAACACCGTGCGCCCGGCGGACCTGCTGGATCACACCAAGTTCTACACGTTCGACGTCTGATCAGGCCTCGGCGGTACGGCACTCCGGGTGGCCCCAGCCCTGCGCGTTCTTGGCGATCTTCTCGCCGGCCGCGTAGGGCCGGCCGCACTGGCAGCGGCCGGGGAACTTCGCCTTGATCGTGCGGGCGGACGCGGCGCCGCCGGTGCGGCGGGGCGCCTTCGCGCGCGGTGCCCCGGCCGCCTTCGGGGTGTCGGGCGACGGCGGAGGCTCCGGCGAGCCGAGCGCGCTGCCGGCCGCCTCCTGGACGGAGGCCGCCTGGCTGGCCGCGCGGTCGGCGAAGTCGTTCAGCGGATCGCCGTCGACCTGGTGGGCGGGCACGTAGCGGAACTCGACGGACCGGCCGCCGAGGAGCTCGTCGATGCGGACCACCAGGTCCTGGTTGGCGACGGGCTTGCCGGCGGCGGTCTTCCAGCCGTTTCGCTTCCAGCCGGGCAGCCAGGTGGTGACGGCCTTCATCGCGTACTGGGAGTCCATCCGGATCTCCAGCGGCACGTCCGGGTCGACGGCCGCGAGCAACTGCTCCAGGGCCGTCAGCTCGGCGACGTTGTTGGTGGCCCGGCCGAGCGGGCCGGCCGCCCAGCGCGCGGGGGTCCGCTCGTCGCCGTCCGAGACCACCCACGCCCATCCGGCCGGTCCGGGGTTTCCTTTCGAAGCCCCGTCGCACGCGGCCACCACACGTTCACGCATGTCCTCGATCATGCCACGGCCGCAGGCAGCGCCGTTCCGGGACCGGTTCAGACGTCCTTGACCTTCGGCATCTCGCCCTCGGTGGTCGTGATGTCGATCACCGAGAAGTTCGCGCCCTGCGGGTCGCTCAGCGCCGCGAACCGGCCGAAGGGGCTGCTCATCGGCCCGAAGCGGAGGATCCCGCCGAGCTTGACCGCCCGGTCGACGGCGGCGTCGCAGTCGTCGACGGCGAAGTAGACATTGATGTACGACGGCACCTCGGGCGGGAAGTCGTCCGTCATCCGCATCCGGCCGAGGACGGTGTCCCCGCCGACGTCGAACATCCGGAAGTCGACCGCGTCGTCCTCGATCTCCTTCATCCGGTACGGGAAGACGGCCGAGAGGAAGGCGTCCGCCTGCTCCGGCTCCCTGGTGAAGACCTCGGCCCAGCAGTAGGCGCCGGGCGTGGCCGTCGTCTCGAAGCCCTCGTGGGTGCCCGCCTGCCACACGCCGAACACGGCCCCGCTGGGCTCCCGGGCCAGGCACATGGTGCCGAACTCGCCGACCTGCATCGGCTCCATCAGCATCTCGCCGCCGTTCTGCCGGATCTTCTCCGCGGTGGCCGCGGCGTCCGGCGAGGCCAAGTACAGGCACCACTGCGACTGGCCCTCCTGGCCGGGCATCGGCGGGACGACGGCGGCGACGGCCTTGCCGTCCGCATAGGCCTGTGTGTAGTTGCCGTACTCCGACGACGACTCGCCGAAGGTCCAGCCGAGGACGTCACCGTAGAACCGCTTGGCTCCCTCGACGTCGCTGAACATCGCATCGGCCCAACAGGGCGTTCCCTCGGGTTGCACGGCCATGATCGAAGCCCTCTCGGTCAGCTGGGGTCCCGCTACCTCACGCTAGCCACCCCGTCGACGCCCCGCTCGCCGAACGCCCGGAGCCGCAAACTCGGGGAAAGCCGGGCGCGGGGGCACAAGATCGGCGCGCGATCAGCACAACCGCCACAGAACGCTCCTCACGCAGGTTTACACCACACGGTGATCAAAACCGCCCCTTTCACGCTGTACCGGGACACCACGCGTCCTGTTTGGCTGTTCCGAGCACAGCGGCATCCCGCGCACCACCGACCGATCCGCACCATCCCCGTCCGCCTGTTTGCAGGAGGGAATGTGTCCACTCCGGACATCGCCACCGGTTCCGCAGTCGACGAACCCGATCCCGGCACGCCGGCCGACGCCCGGCTCACCAGCCTGAGCACCCGGGCGGCCCGGCAGCTCACGACCACCACCAAATCCGAACCGCAGATGCAGGCCATCACCTCGCGATGGCTGCTGAAGACCCTGCCGTGGGTGGACGTCAAGGGCGGCGCCTACCGGGTCAACCGGCGTCTGCAGCTGCGCACCGGTCGCGGGCGCGTGCACTTCGAGCAGAACGGCGCGGACGACGTCCGGGTGATTCCCGAGACCCTGACCGAGCTGCCGATCCTGCGCGGCTATCCCGACACCGACGTGCTGCGGGAGATCGCCACCCGCTTCCAGTGCCGGGAGGTGCGCGCGGGCCAGGTGCTGTTCGAGGCGGGGCAGCCGGTCACCGAGGCGTACCTCGTGGCGCACGGGCGCTTCACCCGGTACGCCAACGGAAAGTACGGCGACGAGGAGATCGTCGGCGTCGTCACCAACGGCGACCAGATGGGCGACGAGGCGGTCGGCCAGTCCGATCCGCTGTGGCTGACCTCCGTCCGGGCGGAGACCGCGGGTGTGGTGCTGGCGCTGCCCTGGGCGGTCGTGGAGGAGTACACCGCGCGGGTGCCCTCCCTCGCGGCGCACCTGCGGGCGTACGTCGAGCGGCAGGGCCGGCCGATGAACCGCAAAGGTGAGGCGGAGCTGCCCGTGCAGGCCGGGCACGTCGGCGAGCCGACCCTGCCGGCTGGCTTCGTCGACTACGAACTCTCCCCGCGCGAGTACGAGTTGTCGCTCACGCAGACCGTGTTGCGGGTGCACACGAGGGTGGCCGACCTCTACAACGACCCGATGGACCAGACCGCCCAGCAGCTGAGGCTGACCGTCGAGGAGATCCGCGAGCGGCAGGAGTGGGAGCTGGTCAACAACCGCGAGTTCGGACTCCTGCACAACGTCGACTACGGCCAGCGCATCAGCAGCCTAACGGGACCGCCGACCCCCGACGACATGGACGAACTGCTGGCGATGCGGCGCAAGACGAAGGTCTTCCTCGCCCACCCCAAGGCGATCGCGGCCTTCTTCCGGCAGTGCAACAAACGGGGACTGGTGCCGGGCACCGCGAGCGTCGACGGTCATGAGGTGCCCGCCTGGCGAGGCGTGCCGATCTTCCCGTGCAGCAAGATCCCGATCACCGAGAACCACACCAGCAGCATCATCGCGCTGCGCACCGGCGAGGCCGACCAGGGCGTGATCGGCCTCTACCAGACCGGCATCCCCGAGGAGTTCCAGCCGGGCCTGAACGTCCGCTTCATGGGCATCGACAGCGCCGCGATCATCAACTACCTCGTCACGGCCTACTACTCGCTGGCCATCCTGGTGCCCGACGCGGCCGGAATCCTGGAGAACGTCCAGATCGGCCGGACCGCCGAGTGACGGCCGGGAGCATCCGATGAGCACACAGACCCACGCGTACCGGCTGCCCGGGCCGCCGGACATCGCCCGGAGCATGCGCAGGGACCGGCGCACCGGGACGATCCCCGGACTGCGCCACCGGCCGGCCGCTCCCGCCGATCCGGCGAAGGCCGCCGAGGTCGACCGCCGGCTGGAGGCCTGGGCGCGCGGCCTCGACCTGTTCCCCGCGGCATGGAAGGGGGACTTCTCCGGCTTCCAGTTCGGCCGGGCCGTCGTACTGCAGCATCCCGGCGCCCTCGACCTGGACCGCCTGACCGTTGCCGGCAAGCTGCTCCTCGCGGAGAACGTCGTCGACTCCTGCTACTGCGAGGAGGACGAGGGCCGGGGCGGCGCCCGCCGCGGGCTCGGCGGGCGGCTGATCACGGCCCAGTCGGCGATCGACCCCTACCACGGCATCCCCGAGCTGGAGGAGGAGTGGCGTCAGGGCGTACGGGCCGACGGTCCCCTGCGCTCGTACCACTTCGCCCTCGCCGACTTCGCCGCGTTCGCCACGCCCAGCCAGACCGACCGGTTCGTGCACGACATCGCCCGGCTGCACCTGGGCTACCTGGCCGAGGCCGCCTGGGCGGAGACCCGGTACACGCCCAGGGTGTGGGAGTACCTGGTGATGCGGCAGTTCAACAACTTCCGGCCCTGTCTGTCGATCGTCGACGCGGTGGACGGCTACGAAGTGCCCGAACAGGTCTACGCCCGCCCCGAGATCCAGCGGATCACGGCGCTGGCCTGCAACGCCACCACCATCGTGAACGACCTGTACTCCTTCACCAAGGAGCTGGCCAGCGATCCGACCCACCTGAACCTGCCGCAGGTGGTCGCCGCCAACGAACGCTGCGGGCTGAAGGCCGCCTATCTGAAGTCCGTCGAGATCCACAACCGGATCATGGAGGCCTTCGAGGAGGAGTCCGCCGTGCTGTCCGGCACCTCGCCCGTCGTGGAGCGCTACGCCCAGGGGCTCGCCGCCTGGGTGTCCGGCAACCACGAGTGGCACGCCACCAACTCCCACCGTTACCACCTGCCCGACTACTGGTAACCGCCCGCTGTCACGGAACGAACCACCGCCAACTGCGCAAGGAGCCACCGTTGACGACCGTGCCCGTCACCCGGACCGCATCCGTTCCGGTACCGGCCCAGTCCACTTACCAGAGCCGCGTCGCCGACTACTGGAACGCCGAGGAGAACCCGGTCAACCTCGAACTCGGCAAGATCGACGACCTCTACCACCACCACTACGGGATCGGAGCGGCCGACCGCTCGGTGCTCGACGAGCCGGACAGCGCGCTGCGGCGGGAGCGCATCACCACCGAACTGCACCGGCTCGAACACGCCCAGGCCGAACTGCTCGCCTCCCACCTCGGGCCGCTCTCCCCCACGGACCGGGTCTTCGACGCCGGCTGCGGCCGCGGCGGCGGCAGCGTGGTGGCGCACCTGCGGTACGGCTGCCACGCCGACGGCGTCACGATCTCCGCCAAGCAGGCCGACTTCGCCAATGAGCAGGCCCGCAAGCGGGGCATCGACGGCAAGGTGCGCTACCACCACCGCAACATGCTCGACACCGGCTTCGAGACCGGCGGGTACGCGGCGTCCTGGAACAACGAGTCCACCATGTACGTCGAGCTGGACCTGCTCTTCGCCGAGCACGCCCGGCTGCTGCGCCGCGGCGGACGCTACGTGGTGATCACCGGCTGCTACAACGACACCTACGGACAGGCCTCCCGCGAGGTGTCGCTGATCAACGCGCACTACATCTGCGACATCCATCCGCGGTCGGCGTACTTCCGCGCGCTGGCCCGCAACCGGCTGGTGCCCGTGCACGTGGAAGACCTGACGCAGGCCACCATCCCGTACTGGGAACTGCGCAGGGAGGCGGACCACCTGGTCACCGGCATCGAGGACACGTTCCTGTCCGCGTACCGCAACGGCAGTTTCCAGTACCTGCTCATCGTGGCCGACCGGGTCTGAGCCCGGCGAAATCCCGTCGACAGCGAGGGCGTCCAGGCGCTGGGATGGGCTGCGATGAGTGCCTTCCACAGCCACAGGCAGATGCACGCCGACGAGGTAGCCCTCGACGCCCCGCTGGTCCGACGACTGATCGCCCGCCGGTTCCCGCAGTGGGCCGCGCTGCCCTTACGGCGTCTCGCGTCCTCCGGGACCGAGAACGCCATGTTCCGTCTGGGCGGCGACCTCGTGGTCCGGCTCCCCCGGCGCCCCTCCGCCGTGCCGGACGTCACGCACGAGCACCGCTGGCTGCCCCGGCTCGGCCCGCTGCTGCCGGTGGCGGTGCCCGAGCCGCTGGGCATGGGCGAACCCGATGACGGCTTCCCGTGGCCCTGGTCCGTGTACCGCTGGCTGGAGGGACACAATCCGGTCGCGGGAGCCGTGGTGGAACCGGAGCGGCTCGCCGAGGAGCTGGGGGGGTTCGTGCGCGCGCTGCGCCGGATCGACCCGCACGACGGGCCGGCCGCCGGCCGGGGCGTGCCGCTCGCCGACCGGGACGAGCCGACCCGCGCCGCGCTCGCCCGGCTCACCGGCCGGATCGACACCGGGGCCGTGACGGCCTTGTGGGAGGAGGCGCTGCGGGCCCCGGCGCACTCCGGTCCGCCGGCCTGGGCGCACGCGGACCTGTCCCCGGGGAACGTGCTGGTCGACGGCGGACGGCTGAGCGCGGTCATCGACTTCGGCACCGCCGGGGTCGGCGATCCCGCCGTGGATCTGATCGTGGCCTGGAACCTGCTGCCGGCGACCGCCCGCGAGACCTTCCGCAAGGCCGTCGGGGCGGGGGACGCGGAGTGGGCGCGCGGACGGGGCTGGGCGCTGTCGATCTCACTGATCCAGCTGCCGTACTACTGGGACACCAACCCGGCCCTGGCGGAGAACTCCCGGCATGTGATCGCCGAAATCCTCGCCGAGGCCGGGGCGCGGTGACGGCGGCCGGACCCTACGGCTGTCCGCCGGCGTACGCCTGCTCCAGGGCCGCCGCGTCCAGCTTGCCCATGCCCATCATGGCCTTGGTGGCGCGCGCGGCCTTCTCCGGGTCCGGGTCGCCGATCATGTCGAGCAGCGGGGCGTACACGACCTGCCAGGAGACGCCGTACTTGTCCTTGAGCCAGCCGCACGGGCCGCCCTCGCCGCCGTTCTCGGTGAGCTTCGTCCAGTAGTGGTCGATCTCGTCCTGGTCGGCGCACAGGATCTGGAAGGAGATCGCCTCGTTGAACGTGAACTCGGGGCCGCCGTTGAGCGCGACGAACTTCTGGCCGTTGGCGGTGAACTCCACGGTCAGCACGGAACCGGCCGGTCCGGGACCGGACTCGGGCCACCGGACGACGCGGCCGATGCCGGAGTTCTCGAAGACGGACACGTAGTGGTGCGCGGCCTCCTCCGCCTGGCCGTCGAACCAGAGACACGTGGTGAATCCGTCGGTGGTCATGAGCGCCTCCTGGGGGTGGAGCGGGGCGTGGAACGCGGTCACGGGTGTCGACCGCGCCGGGGCGCGAAACTCATCGGTCTGCCCTCCGGACCATCCGAACGGGTGAAGGCGCTCCCGGGGCATCCCGGCCGCGCCGTCGGCCGCACTGCCCGGCCGGCCGGGCACTCCGGTCAGGCGGCCAGGCAGAGCCCCTGGTACGGCCGGTGCGGTGCGGCGGCGGGCCGGCGTCGCTCGGCCGTGCGCCGGGCCAGCTCGCCGTGGGTCAGCGACAGCAGATCGCCGAGCCCCAGGCCGAGCGCGTGAGCGGCGGCGGCGAGCACCTCGGACGAGGCCTCCTTGCGGCCCCGCTCGATCTCGGACAGGTAGGGCAGCGAGATCCGGGCCGCGTCGGCCACGTCCTTGAGCGTGCGTTCCTGCGCCTGCCGCTCGCGGCGCAGCACCTCTCCGACCAGATCCCGCCAGAGGGGCTCCCTGGGTGCGGGCAGAGGGATGACGCGGGCTTCGTCGCTCACCGGGTTGCTCATCCCGTCAGCCTAGGAGCGGTACCGTCGGGGGCAAGGGCCCGGTGTTGCGCCCTGAGGGAAATCCAGGCCGGTCGGGGGCTTGGACCGGCCGTTTTTCGCCAGTGCTGAACGGCCGGTGCATGCGCCGCGTCACCGTGGGTACCCGCGCCGTGAGCGCCTCGACGGCACGCATACACCGGCGGTCGACGGGTACTCGGTGCACGTGAGCTGTACCGGGAACCCGACACAAGCTGTAGAGGCAGACGTCGAACCGTGACTTTCGTGGGAGAGGCAATGAACACCGCCGCCGGGATCCGGTCGGAAGCAGAGGTCGTGGAGCAGACCGAGCAGGACAGGACGGGCGACGGAGCACTGCCTGGCATCGCGGACCCGGCGTCCATCGCCCCGCGGGACGCCCGGGAGCTGTCGCGACAGTTCTTCCGCCGGCTGACAGAGCTGGAAGAGGGCACGCACGAGTACCAGTACGCGCGCAACACCCTCATCGAGATGAACATGTCGCTGGTGCGGTTCGCGGCCGGACGGTTCCGGGGCCGCGGCGACGACATGGAGGACATCGTCCAGACCGGCATGATCGGCCTCATCAAGGCCATCGACCGGTTCGAACTGGCACGCGAGGTCGAGTTCACCTCGTTCGCGCTGCCGTACATCGTCGGTGAGATCAAGCGGTTCTTCCGGGACACCACCTGGGCGGTCCACGTGCCGCGCCGGCTCCAGGAGCTGCGCGTGGAGCTGGCCAAGGCCCGTGAGGAGCTGTCCAGCCGACTGGACCGCGATCCGACGACCGCCGAGCTGGCCACGCTGATGAACATCTCCGAGAAGGAGGTGGTCGAGGCCCAGCTCGCCTCCAACGGCTACAACTCCGCCTCCCTGGACGCCGCGCTCACCGGCGACGGCCCCGAGGACGGCGAGGCGGTGCTCGCCGACTTCATCGGCGTGGAGGAGGAGGGGCTGCAGCTCGTCGAGGACTTCCACGCGCTCGCCCCGCTGATGGCGGAGCTGAGCGAACGCGACCGCCAGATCATTCACCTGCGGTTCGTGGAGGAAGCCACCCAGGCGGAGATCGGCGAGCGGCTCGGTTGCTCCCAGATGCACGTCTCCCGGCTGATCAAGCGGATCATCACCCGGCTGCGCGAGGGGATGCTCGGCGAGCTCGGCTGCGCCTGACGCCGGGCGTCCGGCTCAGTCCCGCCGCAGTTCGAAGACAGCGCGCACGCGCTTGCCCACGGGTACGCGCTCGACGGTGACCTGCGAGGCCAGGGCGTGCACGATCTCCAGACCGTGCCGCCCGATCCGCTGGGGGTCCTTCGGGAAACGGCGGGGCAGGGCGCTGCTGCTGTCGTACACGGACACCACCACCGCGGCGTCCGTGCCTTCCAGTTCCAGGATGTACGGCCCGTTGCTGTGCCGGTCGGCGTTGGTGACCAGCTCGCTCACCATCAGCAGCAGCTCGCCGTCCGCCCGGCCGTCGGCGCTGGCGCACCACTCCGTGCGCAGCTGCTGGAGGAACTGGGACGCGAAGGCGCGCGCGTCGGCGATGCATCCGGGTTCGCCGGTGTAGTGCGCCGCGCGCCGCAGCGGCTCCACGGGTACGTCGAAGCCAGTCGGTATCACTGCCCCGCCCAGGTGCTCGGTCATACTGTCTCTCTCGGAAAACCCGGTCCGGCCGGTCGATGTTGCACCAGTCCTCGTACCCCGAGCCCGGCCCGCCAGTCCACCCGATCCGTTCGCCGACCGCGCACAGTGGCGAGAGTCACTGCGGCGCCCCGGACGGCCCGCAGTGCGGCTCAGGAACCGCCCTGCTGCTGAGGCTGCTCCTGCTGCTGGTCCTGCTGCTCTTGTTGCTGTTGCTCTTGTTGCTGCTGGTCCTGCTGCTGCGGCGCCTGGGACTGTTCGCCGGTCTGCGGGGCCGCCGTCTCGGTGGCGGCCGGCGCGGACGCCTGCGAGGACGGGGGCGTGATGGACGGCCTCTCCGTCGTCGGCGATCCCGCCGACGGAGCCGACGTCTCGGCGGACGAGGGCTGGGCCGACGGGGTCTCGCTGGCCGGAGTCCTGGACTCCGGGCTCTTCTCGCTCGACGGTGCGCTGGTCTCCGGCGACGAGGGGGCGGTCGACTTCGGCTCGGAGGGCGAGGACGACTCGGAGGACGGCGAAGACGACTTCTCGGAGGGCGACGAGGACTCTTCCGAGGGCGACGAGGACTTCGACTCGGACGGCGAGGACGATTCCGAGGACGGCGAGGACGACTTCGACGACGGTGACGAGGACTCCGACGACGGCGAGGACGACTTCGAAGAGGGCGACGACGACTCGGACGACGACGAAGAGGACGACGGGGACGTCGAACCCGACGAGGACGAGGGCGCCGAGGGGGACGTCGAGGGGCTGACGCTGGGCGACGTCGGCGGGCAGGGCGACCCGGAGCCCTTCCCGGTCACGCACGGCACCGGCACCCACGGGTGCGTGTTCTTCGGCGGCTCGCCGCGCTGGTCGTGCCGGCCGCTGTCGTCGCCGCGGTGGCGGTGCAGCCACTCGTGGTGGTGGGAGTCGTAGATCACGAAAACCTTGACGATCACAGGGGCGGGCTGCACCACGACGACGTTCGTGGGCTGGTACGAGGACCAGCGCTGGCCGACCACCCGCGGGGCGGTGTGCTGGGCGACCGGCTCCTTCAGTGGGTTGCCGCAGGCGCAGCGCAGCCGGGGCACGCCGTGTCCGTCGATCAGGACCGCGGTACCGCTCTGCAGGACGGACTGGTAGCTCGTGGCACCGCCGTCACGGTACCCGTGGTTGGTGACGCGGGTGTCGGCGCGCAGCTGCACCGAGGTGAGGGAACGGAGGTAGGAGCCGACGCCGGTGGGCTGGATGCCGATCGACGAGGCGAACGCCCGGTTCTTGCTCGGGTCGGCCTGCAGGGCCCTGATCTGCCTCTCGACGTCACAGCTGGCCGTCCTGCGGACGCCGCTGTACAGGCCGGGCGCCCCGCCCTGCACGCTGCGGACCTCGGTAGGGCCGGTCGGCGGAGGGGCGACGGGGTTGGTCCGCCCCGGCGAGGTGGTGCCCCTTCCGGGGGGCGTGGTGCCCTTGCCGGGGGGCGTGGTGCCCTTGCCGGGCGAGGTCGTCGTCTTCCCGGGCGAGGTGCTCGTCTTGCCCGGCGCGCTCGGGGTGGTGCCTTCTTTCGCGGTCGACTCCGTGAACGGGTCCTGGCCGGTGCTGTTGGCGGCCTCCAGGAAGACCTCGCCGCGCGCGGCGGATCCGCCGCCGCCCGGACGGGTGAAGAACACCCCGAGGACCACGGCGGCGAGCAGGGCCGCGGTGAGTGCCGCCACCCGGGGCACCGACTTCCACCACGGGCCGTGCGGCTCCTTGCCGCCGAAGCCGCCGGGCGGCGGCTGCGAGGGTGGCGGGCCGGCGGGCGGCCGGGAGGAGCCCGACAGCGGGCCGGAGGGCGGCCCGGTGGGACGGCCGGAGGACGGAGGTTCGACGCTCACGAGTCCTACTTCCCGTCGCGCACGTACTCCTCGTTGCGATGCGTTCCCGTCGCGATGCGCGGCTTCAGTCAGACAATTCCGTTAAACGCTTTTTGGTGCATTTGGCTACACATTGACACTATTGTGTGCCGAAAAGCTGCGCCGCCCGCAAGCCGAGCACCGGGGCGGCCCAGCCCGGGGGCCGGGGCACGGGTTCCGGCCGGCCGGCCGCGGGTCCGGCGGTCAGGGCCGCGCGCAGGGCGGCGACGAAGGCGAGGCAGGTGTCGTGGCGGGCGTCGGGGCTCTTGGCCAGGGCCTTGGCGAAGACCGGGTCGACGGCCGGGGCGAGACCGGCGCGGGCCCCGCTCGGCGGGGGCGGCTCGTCGTACTGGTGGGCCCACAGCAGGGCCATGTCGTCCTCACGCTGGAACGGGGGGCGGCCGGTGAGGGTCTCGTAGACGACGCAGGACAGGCCGTACACGTCGCAGCGGCCGTCGACGGGGCGGCCGGAGATCTGCTCGGGGGCCACGTAGTCGAGGGTGCCGACGAACTGCCCGACGCTGGTGAACCCGGTCAGGGACAGCGACTTCTTGGTGAGCCCGAAGTCGGTGAGGTACACGTGCTCGGGGTGGTCGCTGTCGGTGCCCTCGGCGACCAGGATGTTGCCGGGCTTGACGTCCCGGTGGACCAGGCCGTGCTCGTGGGCGGCGTCCAGGGCGGAGGCCACCTGGGCGGCGATCCGCACCGCGTCCGGCGGCGGCAGCGGACCGCGCACGTCGAGCAGGTGGCGCAGGTCGCTGCCGGAGACGTACCGCATGGCGATGTAGAGCACCCCGTCGGTCTCGCCGGCCTCGAAGACCGGGACGATGTGCGGGTGGTCGATCGCCGCGGCCACCTGGGACTCGTGGGTGAACCGCTTGCGGAAGGTGTCGTTGCGGGCGAGCTCCGGGGCGAGCAGTTTCAGCGCGACCGTACGGTCCAGGCGCACGTCGTGGGCGCGGTAGACGACCGCCATGCCACCGCGCCCGATCTCGCTCTCGATCAGGTAGCCCGCCACCTGCCGGCCGACCAGTTCCGCCGAGGGACGGCCCGCGAACAGGCTGGTCTCGCCGGCCATCAGCGCTCACCCTCGGGCGCGACGAGCCGGGTCGGGGCGCGCCCGGTGTCGTCCACCCCGTCCACCGACCGGTCGGTGGCGTAGGTGCTCAGCCGCCGTCCGTCGCCGTACAGCCACCGCCCCTCCTGCGCGTCGTACAGCCACATGGACGCGCCGTCGACTACGAGCCCGATGCGCAGCCCCTGGGTACGGGCCTCGAAGGCCTCGCCGTCCAGCCCGCCGGCCGCCAGGTCCTCCACGGCTGCCCGGTAGTCGGCCAGCGCCTGCTCGGCCCGCACCAGCAGGGGGCGCGGATCGGCGGTGCCGTCGGGTTCGCCGCCGGCGGGCGGGTCGTCGGGTACGGCGACGAGGAGTCGGCCGTCGACCCAGGCGGCCCAGCCGTTGGCGCAGCGGATGTACCCCCAGTCGCCGCGCCGCTCCACGAGCTGCACCGGCAGCAGCGGGTCCAGGGGCACGGTGGGCCGCGCCGGGTCCGGGGCCTCCCAGGCGGGCAGGCCGTGCGGCGGGACGACGTGCGTGGGCCGGAAGCCGGAGGCGGTCATCGCCCGCCCGCCTCCGCGTCGGGACCGGCTCGCACCGGCGCGGCGGCCGGGCGGCCGCGCACCCCGGGAGTACGGACGGCATCACCAGCACGCATGCCGGAATTCTACCGATTCGTTCACCTGTGCGCTCCGCCCGGCGGGCGCGGGCGGCCGGTCAGGCGACGGGGACGACGAGGGCCGGGACGGTCCGCTGCATGCGCAGCGCGTCGACGGACTCCGCGAGCAGTTCGTACTCGGTGGTGTCGTCGCCGGTCGCGATCCGGACCAGCCGGCCGGCGGCCAACTCGTCGGCGACGAGATCCTGCTGGTCGGGGTCGCCGCACCAGGCGCGCAGCACGGTCGGCACGTCGGGCACGGTGTCGGCGACCGGGACGAGCGAGCTGGGCGGGAAGTGCTCCGCCTCGGGCTGCGGGTCGAGGCGGTCGGCGATCCAGTTCGCCCGGTCGCGCAGCCACCACAGGGCGAGGGCCAGGGTGGGCGCCCGATAGGTCCCCAGGGGTACTCCGATGCGCCGGCCGCCGCAGGTGCCGTACGCGGTGACATGGCACAGGAACTCGTCGTGCATGCGCACTCCCCGTCGCGTCGTTCGCCTGCCGGCGGGCCTCGCTTTCGGTGCGGCTCATGTGCGGTGCGTGAGGGGAACCTCGCTGGAAGTGAAGTCCTCACAGTCGAGTATGTTCACTGCTGAATCACTGTCACCATGTCTTTCCGGCCAGTCTCTTGGCATATTCCGTGCCCGTTCTGGCCGGAATATGACGGGCCGTACGGCCGTACGGGCATGACCCCGGAGGTAATCGACCCGGCCACCCCTCCTCCCGCATGGTGGTCACACCGGATCGGCGCCACCGCGAGCCGGACCCTGACCAGCACAGACGACCTCGATGGAGGATGCTTCGCCATGGCCGTACACACCGACCGTTACGAGAACGCCGCCGCCCGTTACTTCGAGGCCTGGAACGCCACCGGGCCGGAGGCCGTCGAGAAGGCCGTCGCCGCCGCGTGGACCGCGGACGGCGGCTACACCGACCCCCTCGCGGACGTCCGCGGCCACGACGGGATCGCAGCCGTGATCGCGGCCGTCCACGAGCAGTTCCCGGGCTTCGTGTTCCGCCCGCTGGGCGCGGTCGACGGGCACCACGACACCGCGCGCTTCGGCTGGGAGCTGGTGAACCCGTCCGACGGCTCGGCGCCGGTGGCCGGGTTCGACGTGGTCACGCTGGACGGCGAGGGGCGCATCCGGCAGGTGCTGGGATTCCTGGACCGGGTGCCGGCGGGCGCCTGACCCGGCCCTCCCCTCGTCCGCCTGTGCGGCGCTACGGCCGGACGATCGCGTCGATCCGTGCCAGCTCCCCGGCGTCGAAGTCCAGGTTGCGGATGGCCGCGACGCTGTCCTCCAGCTGCCGCGCGCTGCTCGCACCGACCAGGGCGGAGGTCACCCGGCCGCCGCGGAGCACCCAGGCGAGGGCGAGCTGGGCCAGGGTCTGGCCGCGGGACTTCGCGATCTCGTCCAGCGCGCGCAGCCGGGCGACCAGGTCCTCGGTGACCGCGTCCGAGTTCAGGAACGGGCTGTCGCTCGCCGCCCGCGAGTCCTCGGGGATGCCGTCGAGGTAGCGGCCGGTGAGCAGGCCCTGCTCCAGCGGGGAGTACACGATGGAGCCGACCTGGAGTTCGTCCAGGGTGTCGAGCAAACCCTGGTCCTCGGGGCGCCGGTCGAGCATCGAGTAGCGCGGCTGGTGGATGAGGAGCGGGGTGCCCAGTTCGCCGAGGATGCGGGCGGCCTCGCGGGTCTGCTCGGCGGAGTAGTTGGAGACGCCGACGTAGAGGGCCTTGCCCCGCTGCACCGCCGTGTGCAGGGCGCCCATCGTCTCCTCCAGGGGAGTGTCCGGGTCGAAGCGGTGCGAGTAGAAGATGTCGACGTAGTCCAGGCCCATCCGCTGCAGGCTCTGGTCGAGCGAGGACAGCAGGTGCTTGCGCGAGCCCCATTCGCCGTACGGGCCCGGCCACATCAGATAGCCGGCCTTGGTGGAGATCACCAGCTCGTCCCGGTGGCGGCCGAGGTCCGCCTTCAGCGCCTCGCCGAAGGCGGACTCGGCGGCGCCGGGCGGCGGGCCGTAGTTGTTGGCCAGGTCGAAGTGGGTCACGCCGAGGTCGAAGGCGCGGCGCAGGATGGCCCGCTGGGTCTCGACGGGCCGGTCGGGTCCGAAGTTGTGCCACAGGCCGAGCGACAGGGCGGGCAGTTTCAGGCCGCTGCGTCCGGTCCGCCGGTAGGGCATGTCGGCATAGCGGTCGGGGTGTGCGGTGTACAACGGGACTCCAGAGGGGTGGGCACACGATCTACCGGTTCCACTCTTCCCCGCACGGCCGGCAGCGGTCCAACAGGAGAATCCGATGAGATTCAGCGGCTAGGCTTCTCAATCATGGAACTGCGCCATCTCCAGCACTTCGTCGCGGTCGCCGAGGACCAGCACTTCACCCGGGCCGCCGAGCGCCTGATGGTGTCCCAGTCGGGCCTGTCGGCGTCCATCCGGGCGCTGGAGCGGGAGCTGCGGGCGCCGCTGTTCGTGCGGACCACCCGCAGGGTGACGCTCACCGAGGCGGGGCGGGCACTGCTGGTGGAGGCCGAGCGGATCCTGGCACAGGTGCGCTCCGCGCACGAGGCGGTGGCCGCGGTGCAGGGCGTGCTGCGGGGCACGCTGGCCCTCGGCACCGAGCAGTGCATCGCCGGGGTGCAGGTGGCCCGGCTGCTGGCGGCCTTCCGGGGGCGGCACCCGGATGTGGAGATCCGGCTGCGGCAGGCCGGCTCGGGCGCGCTGGCCGAGGAGGTCGCGGCCGGGCGGCTCGACCTGGCCTTCGCCTACCGCACCCAGGCCGACACCGACCAGCTGCGTTCGGTGGCGCTGACGAGCGAGCCGATGACCGTGCTGTGCCACCCCAGCCACCGGCTGGCGGCGGCCCCGGCCGTGCTCGGCCCGGACGACCTGGCCGGGGAGGTCTTCGTGGACTTCCACCCCGACTGGGGTCCGCGCCGCACCACCGACGCCGCGTTCGCCGCGGCCGGTGTCCGGCGCACGGTCGCCCTGGAGGTCAACGACGTGCACAGCCTGCTGGACCTGGTGGACGAGAACCTGGGGATCGCCGTCGTACCCCGGCACTTCCGGCACAAGCGGCCGGCGCTCGCGGCGCTCCCGCTGAAGGGCGTGGGCGAGGCGGAGTACGAGACGGTCGCCCTGCTGCCGCCGGACCGGGCCACGAGTCCGGCCGCCCGGGCGCTCGTCACCCTGCTCGAAACAGGGGGCCTGACACCACCCCGGGACGGGGCCCAGCCCTCCTGATTCCGGCCGTCCGCCGCCGCAGACTCATGACCGTCAGCCACGCCGACGACGGTCAGGAGCACCCACGATGGCAGAACACACCCGGCGGACCGTGCTGCGCGGCACGGCCGGACTCGCGGCGGCGGGCACACTCGCCGGTACGGCCGGCCGGCCGGCGGCGGCCCAGGGCGGCATCGCACCGGCGCCCCCTCACTTGCCCTTCCTCGAGGGCGCGTTCGCACCGGTCACGGAGGAACTGACCGCGTACGACCTGCCGGTCACCGGCCGCATACCGCGCGAGCTGAACGGCCGCCTGCTGCGCAACGGGCCCAACGTGCTGGGCCTGGAGGATCCGCGGGCGCACCACTGGATGCTCGGCGAGGGCATGGTGCACGGGGTCCGGCTGCGCGACGGCAGGGCCGAGTGGTACCGCAACCGCTGGGTGCGGTCCTCGCAGGTCGCGCGGAAGCTCGGCGAGCCGTACCCGGGTCCGGTGCCGCCGGACGACTTCTCGTGCAACACCCACGTGATCCCGTACCGGGGCCGGATCCTCGCCCTCCAGGAGAGCGGCCCGCTGCCGTACGAACTCGACGGCGAGCTGAACACCGTCGGCACCTACGACTTCCGGGGCACCCTGGAGGGCGCGTTCACCGCGCACACCAAGTTCGACGCCCACGCCGGTGAGCTGCACGCCCTCGCCTACTACCCGGCCTGGGACCACATCCGGCACCTGGTGGTGGACCCGTCGGGCCGTGTCGCGCGCACCACGCGGATCCCGGTGCCGGACGCACCGATGGTCCACGACTTCGCGCTCACCGCGCGGCACGTGGTCGTCATCGACGTCCCGGTCACCTTCGACCCGGCGGCGGCGCGGCGCGGCGACCCGGTGCCGTACCTCTGGAATCCCCGGCATCCCGCCCGCGTGGGTGTCATGCCGCGCTCGGGCGGGCCGGTGCGCTGGTCCGCGATCGACCCGGTGTTCTTCTCGCACACCCTCAACGCCTACGACGAAGGGGCGTCGGTGGTGGTCGACCTGACGACGTATCCGGCGCCGTTCGAGGTCGCCGGGCGCGGCTCGGGCGGGCCGTACGCGGTGGGCACCCCGCGGCTGGAACGCTGGACCGTGGATCCGGACCGGGGCCGGGTACGGCAGCGGGTGCTGGACGACCGGCCGCAGGAATTCCCGCGCGTGAACGAGGCGTTGGTGTCCCGGCGGCACCGCTACGGCTACTCGGCGGCCTGCGCCGAGTTCACGCTGGCGTACCTCTCCCCCGACGCGAATCCGCCCGACCGCGCCTTCTCCAACGCGCTGATCAAGCACGACCTGCTGCGCGGCACCACCCGGCTGCACCGGCTGCCCCGGGGCGCGGCGGCCGGCGAGGCGGTGTTCGTGCCCCGGGATCCGGCGGACCACCGGGCCGCCGAGGACGACGGCTACGCACTCGCGTACGTCTACGATCCCGACCGCCGGGCGACCGACCTGGTGATCCTCGCGGCGCAGGACTTCACCGGCGAGCCGGTGGCGCGGGTGCATCTGCCCGGGCGGGTGCCCCTGGGCTTCCACGGAAGCTGGATTCCGGACGCGTGAGCGGCGGCGATTTGCGATGGTGGACGGTATGCATGCGAAGGACATCCTCATCGACGGCTACGGCCGCATCCAGGAAGAAGTCCATGCCGCCCTCGACGGACTCGGCCCGGACGAACTGCACCACCGCCCGGCCCCCGACGCCAACTCCATCGCCTGGCTGGTCTGGCACCTCACCCGGGTGCAGGACGACCACATCGCCGACGCGTTCGAACTCGACCAGGTGTGGCTCTCCCAGGGCTGGGAGAAGCGGTTCGGCCTCGGCCTGCCCCGGCACGACACCGGTTACGGGCACACCCCCGCCAAGGTCGCGAAGGTGCGGGTCGAGTCGGCGGACCTGCTGACCGGGTACTACGACGCCGTCCACAAGCAGACCCTCGGTGCCCTGCGCTCGCTGGCCGCCAAGGATCTGGAACGCATCGTGGACGAGCGCTGGGATCCCCCGGTGTCGCTGGGGGTCCGCCTGGTGAGCGTCCTGTCCGACGACTTTCAGCACATCGGACAGGCCGCCTACCTGAGGGGGCTGCTTCAGAGCGCGGCCGCGTAACCCGGCAGGACCACGTCCTCGATGAGGGCCTTGCGCTCGTCGAACGGGATGAACGCGCTCTTGACGGCGTTCACCGTGACCGTGCGCAGGTCCTCGACGGTCCAGCCGGCCTGCTCCACCAGCAGGGACATCTCGCGGGTCATCGTCGTACCGGACACCAGCCGGTTGTCGGTGTTCAGGGTCACCCGGAAGCCCAGGTCCTTGAGGGCGGTGATCGGGTGCTCGGCGATCGACGTGGCGCAGCCCGTCTGCAGGTTGGAGGTGGGGCACATCTCCAGGGCGATACGGCGGTCGCGCACCCACGAGGCGAGGCGGCCGAGCTTGCCGGCCGCGAGGTCGGGGATGTCCTCGGTGAGGCGGACGCCGTGGCCGATGCGCTGGGCGCCGCACACCTGGAGGGCCTGGTGGATGCTGGGCAGGCCGTGGGCCTCGCCGGCGTGGATGGTGAAGGGGACGTTCTCGCGGCGCAGGTGCTCGAAGGCCGCGAGGTGGTCGGCGGGCGGGAAGCCGTCCTCGGCGCCGGCGATGTCGAAGCCGACGACCCCGGCGTCCCGGTAGGCGACGGCCAGGTCGGCGGCCTCGCGGACGCGGTCGAACATCCGCATGCCGCACAGCAGGGTGCCGACGCGGACCGGGGTGCCGGCCGCCGCGGCCTTGGCCATGCCGGCGGCGAGGCCCTCCTGGACGGTCTCCACGACCTCGCGCATCGTCAGCCCGCCGTTGGTGTTCAGCTCGGGCGCGTACCGCACCTCGGCGTAGACGACGCCGTCGGCGGCGAGGTCGAGGACGTACTCCTCGGCCGTGCGCAGCAGGCCCTCGCGGGTCTGCATGACGGCGAGGGTGTGCTCGAAGGTGGCGATGTAGCGGACCAGGTCGCCGGAGTTGGCGGCCTCCACGTACCAGGCGGCCAGCTCGTCGGGGTCGGTGGTGGGCAGGGTGTGGCCGACCGCGTCCGCGAGCTCGACGACGGTGGCGGGGCGCAGGCCGCCGTCGAGGTGGTCGTGCAGGACGGCCTTGGGGAGCCGGCGGAGGGTCTCGGTGTCGATGCGGGACGCGGTCATGGGCGTTTCGTTCCTCGGCAGGTGGTGCGGTGGTGGTCAGTGGCCGGCGGGCTGGAGCAGGTCCCAGCGGTTGCCGTACAGGTCCTGGAAGACGGCGACCGTGCCGTACGGCTCGTGGCGCGGCTCCTCCAGGAAGGTCACGCCGGCCGCGGTCATCCGGGCGTGGTCGCGGGCGAAGTCGTCGGTGTGCAGGAAGAAGCCGACGCGCCCGCCGGTCTGGTCCCCGACCCGGGATCGCTGGTCCGCGTCCTTGCCGCGGGCCAGCAGCAGACCGGTGCCCGAGCCGTCACCGGGCTCGACGACGACCCAGCGCGAGCCGTCGGGGCGCGGGGCATCCTCGACGAGACGGAAACCCAGGGCTTCCGTGTAGAAGCGGATGGCCTCGTCGTAGTCGTGCACGACGAGGGTGACCAGGGCGAGGCGACGCATGCTGACCTTCCGGGTGGGGCTGGTTAGCCGGTGAGGTTATACGTAAAACTCCCGGGATGCCAGTCCCGGTCTACGCGCGTCATGGAGGGGGCATCCGGGAGTGGGGGCGGGGGCGGGGGCTCCGCGGCACGGGGAGGCGGGGGGCCGTGCCGGAGGGGGTGCACCCGCCACAAGGGAGCGAGGCTCGCCGGTCTCGGGTGCGCGGGGCGTCCACGCTCGGCGGGCGGGGCGTCCGGGCTTGGCGGAGCGGGGCGTCCGGGCTTGGCGGAGCGGGGCGTCCGGGCTTGGCGGAGCGGGGCGTCCGGGCTTGGCGGAGCGGGGCTCCGGCCGTACGGGGCAGGGTGCCCCCAGCCACGGGCGGAGCGGGGCGTCCGGGCTTCGCGCAGCGGGGCTCTCCGGCTGTACGGGGCAGGGTGCCCCCAGCCACGGGCGGAGCGGGGCGTCCGGGCTTCGCGCAGCGCTGGGCGTCCGAGCTTCGCGGAGCGGGGCGTCCG
This sequence comes from Streptomyces sp. NPDC088810, assembly GCF_044750305.1. Lineage (NCBI taxonomy): Bacteria > Bacillati > Actinomycetota > Actinomycetes > Kitasatosporales > Streptomycetaceae > Streptomyces > Streptomyces sp. NPDC088810. Next base: position 3,046 of record NZ_JBIVJQ010000012.1, on the reverse strand, counting down.
GGCTTCGCTGAGCGGGCGCTCCGGCCGTACGGGGGCAGCGTGCCCCAGCCACGGGCGGAGCGGGGCGTCCGGGCTTAGCGGAGCGGGGCGTACGAGCTTCGCGCAGCGCTGGGCGTACGGACTTCGCGGAGCGCTGGGCGTACGGGCTCGGCGGAGCGGGCGCTCCGGTCGTACGAGAGCAGGGTGCCACCAGCCACCGGCGGAGCGGGCCCCGTCGTCACGGAACAGGGTGCCCCTCGCCTCGGTGAGCGGGCGTCACGATTCGCGGAGCGGGACTCTCCGGCCATGCAAGGGCAGGGTCTCCGCAGCCGCCGGCGCGGAAGGGGGTATCCAGCAGCGGCGGAGGAGCTGCGATTCCGGCCGTCACGGCCCGGGGCTCTCCCCCGGCCGGCCGTCACGGACCGGGGTTGTCCGGCCATCGCGGAGCTGCGGCTCCGCCTGTCGGGAAGCGGTTCCCAGCCGCCGGAGCACCGCTCGCCGCCAGCCGGCCGCGGCCCGCCCGGGGTGCGGCCCCGCGGGTCCGGGGCCTTCGGCGCCGGCCGGCGGCGCCGCGCCGCGCCCGCCCGGAGGGTGCTCCCGTCAGGGGCTTGTCTCTCCTTGGGCGACCTCCACCCGGTGGTGGACGTCGGCCGTTGCGGTGGCCGAGGCGACGCAGGACACGGTGGTGCAGGTGGCGAGGAGCGTGGCCACGGCGCGGCCTGCTCGGGGGCGAGGGGGCCGGGCCAGCAGGGCCCGGACGCGTTGGGGAACGGGGCCGGTGGCGGCGCCGGGGGTGAAGCCGGGCCGGGCGGACCGCGCGGCGTGGCCGGCGAGGGCGGCGCGGGCGACGGCCCGGGCGGTCAGGCGGCGGTCGCCGACCGAGGCGGCGGCGGCCTCGTCGGCGGCGCGTTCGGCGGCGAGCCGTATCGTGTCGCGGACCCGGCGCAGCGCCGGATGGCAGTGCGCCGCGAGCTCGGCGGCGGCGAGGGCGACGTGGTGGCCCCCCGCGTTGTGCGCCCGCTCGTGCGCGAGCAGCGCCTCCCGCTCGGGCCCGTCCAGGCTGCGCAGCATCGCCGTGGTGACGACCACCCGGTGCGGGCGCCCGGGCAGGGCGTAGGCGTCGGGCCGGTCCGAGTCCACCACGCACAGGTCGCCGGCGGCGGGTCGGCACGCGGCCTCGGCCCGGGCCGCCCGGTAGGCGCGGCTCTGGCGCAGTGCCGAGCGGACCAGCGTCGAGCAGGAGCCGGCGAGGGCGCCGGCCGAGGCGACGGCGGCCGGGACGACGAAGACGGCGGAGGCGGCGTGCAGCGGGTGGACCAGCTCGCCGAGCGCGGCGAAGAGCGGCAGCTCGAGCAGCCCGATGAGGACGAACGCGGCGAGCGCGGCCAGCGAGCAGCCGGCGAGGAGCACGGCACAACCGGTGACGGCCCACAGCGCGACGACCGGGGTCAGACGGCCCAGGGCCCGGCGGGCCAGGACCGGCAGGGCGCACGGCAGCAGCAGCGGGAGCAGCAGCAGGGCGGTCATCGGCCGTCGGCTTCGAGCAGGTCCCGCAGGACGCGTTCGTCGTCCGGGCTGAGCTGGGCGACGAAGCGGGCCAGCACGGTCTCCCGGTCGCCGTCCCGGTCCATCGCGCTGTGCATCCGGCGGGCGGTGAGACCATGGGCGTCCTGGACGTCCCGCGCGGGAGAGTAGGTGTAGCCGCGGCCCTGGCGGCGCCGGTCGAGGACCCCCTTGGCGTGCAGCCGGGTGAGGATCGTCGTCACCGTCGTACGGGCGAGGTCCACCCCCAGGCTCTGCTGGACCTGTCCGGGCGTCCGGGGCGTGCCGGCGGCCCAGAGGACGGCCATGACGCTCGCTTCGAGTTCGCCGGCCGGCCGGCGTTCGTCCTTGGCGTCGGTCATGGGAACGTCCCTCACCCCGTCCTCGTGTGGCGTCCGGCTCCGTCTACACGATGGTAGTCGCCCGGATCCGCTCCGCGGCCGCCGGCCGGGAGAGCCCGCGGACCGCCTGCCGGGCCCTGCCCGAACGCCTCCGTCAGTCGGTCCGCGTACGGGCCTCGCCGAGCCGTGTCAGTTCCTCGTCGGTGAGCCGCAGCGCACCGGCGGCGACGTTCTCGACCACGTGGTCGGGGTTGCCGGTGCCGGGGATGGCGAGGACGTGCGGGCCCTGGTGCAGCGTCCAGGCGATCCGGACCTGCGCGGGACTCGCGCCATGCGCCCGGGCGACGGAGAGCACCGCGTCGTCGTGGGCGGCCGTCGCACCGCGCTCCCCGCCCGCGCCGGCCACGGCGTAGAAGGGGACGAAGGCGATGCCCCGCTCCCCGCACAGCCGCAGGACGTCGTCGCCGACGGGATCGGGGCGGTCCACGGCGTACCGGTTCTGCACGCTCACCACGGGTGCGATCGCCAGCGCCTCGGCGAGGTGCCGGGGTTCGACGCCGGAGATCCCGAGGTGCCGGATCAGCCCCGCCTGCCGCAACTCGGCGAGGGCGCCGAAGTGTTCGGCGATGGAGTCCTGGTTCATCCGGCGCAGGTACACGACGTCGAGATGGTCCCGCCCGAGCTGGCGCAGGTTCTCCTCGACGTGTCCGCGCAGCTGGTCGGGCCGGGCGGAGGTGCCCCACTCGCCGTGGTGGTCCCGGTAGGGGCCGACCTTGGCGGCGACGACCAGGCCCTCGGGGTACGGGGAGAGCGCCGTGTTGATGAGTTCGTTGGCGGAACGCAGCGAGGAGAAGTAGAAGGCCGCCGTGTCGATGTGGTTCACGCCCAGCTCGACGGCCCGGCGCAGGACGGCGAGCGACCGTTCGCGGTCGCTCGGGGTGCCGAGGTGGAAGGCGGCGCTGCCCGTCAGCCGCATCGCGCCGAACCCGATGCGGTGGACGGGCAGTTCGCCGAGTTTCCAGGTGCCGGAGAAGTCCGCGGTGATCGGTTGTGCAGTCACCGGCGGAGTCTCGCACACGGCACCCGGCCGGGCGTCAGCAGTACAGGTTGCCGCCCGGGCTGACGCCGAGGATCTGGGTGAACCTCTGGTAGGCGTCGACGCGGCTCTGCACCTGCGCGGGGTT
>NZ_JBIVJQ010000011.1:0-309358 GCF_044750305.1 Streptomyces sp. NPDC088810 | reverse complement strand
CCTTCGGTCTTGCGTTTCCGACTCTATCAGATCTTTTCTCGATCCGATTTCCTCGGTGCTTTCCAGGTTCCCGCTCTCGCGTTTCCCTTTCCGGCTTCTCCGACTTTATCAGAAGTTCTGAGTCGGTTTTCCCACCCGCTCCGGGCATCCATGTCCAGCGCGTGAAGTGCTGGGGTTCCCGGGTGGGCGGAGCCGTAAACGTACTGGAGCGGGGCGCCCCGATGCAAATCGAGGCGCCCCGCTCCTGGTGTCCGCCGACGGGTCGTCAGACCTCCACGACCACAGGCAGGATCATCGGCCTGCGGCGATACGTGTCCGAGACCCACTTGCCAAGGGTCCGGCGGATGAGCTGCTGGAGCTGGTGGGGCTCCACCACGCCGTCCTGGGCGGACCGCTCCAGGACCTCCGTGATCTTCGGGAGGACGTCGGCGAAGGCCGAGTCCTCGATGCCGGAGCCGCGCGCCTGGACGTGCGGGCCGCCGGTGATCTTGCCGGTGGAAGCGTCCACGACCACGAAGACCGAGATGATGCCCTCGTCGCCGAGGATCTTGCGGTCCTTGAGCGCCGGCTCGCCGACATCGCCGACCGAGAGTCCGTCGACGTAGACGTAACCGGCCTGGACCTTGCCGGAGATCTTGGCCTTGCCCTCGATCAGGTCGACCGCCACGCCGTCCTCGGCGATGACGATCCGGTCGTGCGGGACGCCGGTCAGGGCGCCCAGCTCGGCGTTGGCCCGCAGGTGGCGCCATTCGCCGTGGACCGGCATCAGGTTCTTCGGGCGGCAGATGTTGTAGAAGTACAGCAGCTCGCCCGCGGACGCGTGGCCGGAAACGTGCACCTTGGCGTTGCCCTTGTGGACGACGTTGGCGCCCCAGCGGGTCAGGCCGTTGATCACGCGGTAGACCGCGTTCTCGTTCCCGGGGATCAGCGAGGAGGCGAGGATGACCGTGTCGCCGTCGACGATGCGGATCTGGTGGTCGCGGTTGGCCATGCGGGACAGGGCCGCCATCGGCTCGCCCTGGGAGCCCGTGCAGACCAGGACCACCTCGTGGTCGGGCAGGTCGTCCAGTGTCCTGACGTCCACCACCAGGCCCGGCGGCACCTTCAGATAGCCGAGGTCACGGGCAATACCCATGTTGCGGACCATGGAGCGGCCGACGAAGGCGACCCGGCGGCCGTACTCGTGGGCCGCGTCCAGGATCTGCTGGATGCGGTGAACGTGGCTGGCGAAGCTCGCCACGATGATCCGCTTGCGGGCACCGGCGAAGACCTGCCGCAGCACGTTGGAGATGTCGCGCTCGGGCGGGACGAAGCCCGGGACCTCCGCGTTCGTCGAGTCGGCGAGCAGGAGGTCGATGCCCTCCTCGCTCAACCGCGCGAAGGCGTGCAGGTCGGTGAGGCGGTTGTCCAGCGGCAGCTGGTCCATCTTGAAGTCGCCGGTGTGCACCACCATGCCGGCGGGCGTGCGGATGGCGACGGCCAACGCGTCCGGGATGGAGTGGTTGACGGCGACGAACTCGCAGTCGAAGGGGCCGATGCGCTCACGGTTCCCCTCCGCCACCTCCAGGGTGTACGGACGGATCCGGTGCTCCTGGAGCTTGGCCTCGATCAGCGCGAGGGTCAGCTTGGAGCCGATCAGCGGGATGTCCGGCTTCTCGCGGAGCAGGAAGGGGACACCGCCGATGTGGTCCTCGTGGCCGTGCGTGAGGACGATGCCCTCGATGTCGTCGAGGCGGTCCCGGACGGACGAGAAGTCCGGCAGGATCAGGTCGATTCCGGGCTGCTCCTCTTCGGGGAAGAGCACCCCGCAGTCGACGATCAGCAGGCGGCCGCCGTACTCGAAGACGGTCATGTTCCGGCCGATCTCGCCGAGGCCGCCGAGCGGGGTGACCCGCAGGCCGCCCTCGGGGAGCGGAGGGGGCGGGCCGAGTTCAGGATGCGGATGACTCAAAAGACTCTCCTCACCACGCGCGCCACGTACCGGTATGGCACGTGGCGCGTATGACGTTCGTGCGGAAGCAGTTGTCGTTGTGGGGTGCAGGCACCGGTGGCCTGCCTCTTCTGTTGTTCTTCAGTTGTGAAGCCCGTGTGGTGCCAAGTCTGTAATCAGAGCTGTACCCCGCCGGCAGCAAGATCGATCTTGAGCTGGGCGATCTCCTCGGGCGAGCACTCCACCATGGGCGAGCGCAGCGGTCCGGCGGGCAGGCCTTGGAGGGCGAGAGCCGCCTTGGTGGTCATGACGCCCTGGGTCCGGAACATGCCGGTGTAGACCGGGAGCAGCTTCTGGTGGATCTCGGTGGCCTTGACGACGTCACCGGAGACGTACGCGTCCACGAGGGCGCGCAGGTCGGGGGTGACGAGGTGGCCGACGACCGAGACGAAGCCGACCGCGCCGACGGAGAGGAGCGGGAGGTTGAGCATGTCGTCGCCGGAGTACCAGGCGAGGCCGGACTGGGCGATGGCCCAGCTGGCGCGGCCGAGGTCGCCCTTGGCGTCCTTGTTGGCGACGATCCGGGGGTGCTCGGCGAGCCGGACGAGCGTCTCGGTGCTGATCGGGACGCCGCTGCGGCCGGGGATGTCGTAGAGCATGACCGGCAGGCCGGTGGCGTCCGCGACGGCCGTGAAGTGCCGGTACAGGCCCTCCTGCGGGGGCTTGTTGTAGTACGGCGTGACGACCAGCAGGCCGTGGGCGCCGATGCGCTCCGCCTCGCGGGCCAGCTCGATGCTGTGGTGGGTGTCGTTGGTTCCGACGCCGGCGACGACGTGGGCGCGGTCGCCGACGGCCTCCAGGACGGCTCGTACCAGGTCCGATTTCTCCGCGTCACTGGTGGTGGGGGACTCGCCGGTGGTGCCGTTGACGATCAGGCCGTCGTTGCCTGCGTCCACCAGGTGGGCGGCGAGCCGCTGCGCGCCGTCGAGGTCGAGTGCGCCGTCCGCCGTGAAGGGCGTGACCATGGCGGTGAGGACCCGCCCGAAGGGGGTCTGCGGAGTCGAGGTCGGAGCCATGGGTAACACGCTACTCGGTGCGCGATGCGGGGCGTGCCCGTGGGGTGCCGGGAAAGTCAGGACAAAGAAGGAGCCCGGCACTGCCTGCTCGGGGGTTCAAGCAGTGCCGGGTCCGTTTGATCAGGCTAGATGAACTTCTCTAAATGCCGCAATACGGACACCTCGCCAGGCTGACCCGTACATCCGTTCCGCCAAGGGAACAAGGCTTCGCTACGGGGCCACACGCCCGTTCGCGTTGAAGGCGGCGTACGTCAGCGGCATGAGCTTCGCCCACTCCGCCTCCATCTTCTCGCCCACCATCTCGATCTCTCGCTGCGGGAAGGACGGCACCTTGGCCAGCTCGTGCTGGGTGCGCAGGCCGAGGAAGTGCATCAGGGAGCGGGCGTTGCAGGTGGCGTACATCGAGGAGTACAGGCCGACGGGGAGGGCGGCGCGGGCGACCTCGCGGGCGACGCCCTCGGCGAGCATCTTCTGGTAGGCCGCGTACGCCTGCCCGTACGACTCGCGCAGGGTGCCGGTGACCGCCTCGTGCTGGGCCGGGGTGCCCTCGACGAAGACGTACTTGCCCGGGCGGCCCTCCTGGACGAGCTTGCGGTCGGCGCCGGGGACGTAGAAGACGGGCTCGAGCTCCCGGTAGCGGCCGGACTCCTCGTTGTACGACCAGCCGACGCGGTGCCGCATGAACTCGCGGAAGACGAAGATCGGGGCGCTGATGAAGAAGGTCATCGAGTTGTGCTCGAACGGGCTGCCGTGCCGGTCGCGCATCAGGTAGTTGATCAGGCCCTTGGAGCGCTCAGGGTCCTTCTTCAGCTCCTCCAGGGACTGCTCGCCGGCGGTGGAGACGCGGGCGGCGAAGAGCACGTCGGCGTCCGAAGCGCTGGACTTCACCAGCTCGACGGTGACGTCACTGCGGAACGTGAGCGACTCGGGGGTGGTCACGGGGATAGGGGTCCTTCCCAATACTTCTGTGGTTGGCGACCACCTTACGGGGGCACCCGGCGGGCCCTGAGCACCACCTCGCCCCATACAGCGCACCCGAGATTTTTCGGACATGGGCACCTTTTGTGTCACTCGCGCGTCTGTATCGGTGAGGTCTGCGTGTTCGATCACAAACCCTGAGAGGAGCGGCACCCACGATGTTCCGTCGGCGCGAGCCCGTACCCTTCGCCTTCCTGGCCGAGGCGGACAGGTTCCGCAGTAATGTCACTCCCCCGCCCCGCAGGCGGGCGTCCTTCGGCGAGATAGCCGGGCGCTGGCTGCTCGGCCTCACGATTGTCGCCGGGCTCGCCGGCGCCCTGATCCTCGGTACACCGGCGCTCTCCACGCCGTCCGGTACGCCGGCTCAGCAGTCCCAGGCGTCCCAGGGGCACTGAGCACTCTTCCGGACGCTCAAGGCTGGTGAGCGCGAACACGGCCGGATAGCCTCACGGCACAGCCCACGCGAGGAGCGAGTGAGGACCAGCCGTGCCCCTGCCCTTCCTGACGGCCGACCGCCCCTTTGATTCGGCGGCCGAGAGTGCGCTGCCCTACGACGACCCCGACCGCTGGCGGCGCCCCTACCGGCCCGGGCCCTGGCGGGTGGGGGTGGCCGCGCTGGTGCTGCTGCTCGCCTCCTTCGCGCTGTTCGCCGCGGTGCTCGTCGCGCTGACCGGCTCGCTGCCCACCGCCGGGGTGGTCCTCGGCGTCGGTCTGGCGATCGTCGCCGGTGCGCTGCGGCTGCTGCGCATGGGGGTGTGGGTGAGCGGGCGCGGGCTGCGCCGGACCGGCCTGCTGGTGACGCGGACGGTGCCGTGGGCGCGGGTGGTCTCGGTGCGGACGGTCCAGCAGCCGGTGCGCTGGCTGGGGCTGCCGCGCACGGTGCAGGGACAGGCGCTGGCGCTCGTCCGCAAGGACCGGCGGCCCGAGGACACCCCGCCGCTGCTCACCACCCACGGCCTGGACTTCCTCGGCCGCCCGCTCGCCTTCGACCGAGCGGCGGACGCGGTGGAGGCTTGGGCAGCGGAAAACGGCCGCGGCTGACACCAGGAGCACGCCCGAAGGGACCGGCCCCCGCGATGTGGGGGCCGGCCCCTTCTGCGCGCCGCCCGGCTCGTGATTGTCGGGGAGCTGGGGGGACCGCGCGGGCCGGGGGAGGGCAGGCCCGGCAGGCCCGGGGTTGCTGAGGGAGCCTCAGCGGCCTCGTCCTCGCCAGCCCGGCGCAGCCGCGCGGAGGGCAGCGGGCACTCCCCGCAGGGACGGCAAAGGTCCGCCAGGTCTCCCCCGCGGGCCGGGATCGGTGGGATCCAACGCTCCCCCCCCCACGGCCGCCGACCAACCGGGCAGGCTTGGCAGGCACCGGGCTGCTCAGCGAGCCTCAGCGGCCTCGGCCTCGCCAGCCCGGCGCAGCTGCGTGGGGCTGCCGGGCGTGGGCGCCGCCCGGCTCGTGATTGTCGGAGAGCTGGGTGATGCCGCGCGGGCCGACGGGGGGCAGCAGGTACTCCCCGTAGGGACGGCGAAGGTCCGTCGGGGCTTTCCCGCGGGCCGGGAAGGGTGGGATCCGGGGCTCCGACCGGCAGCCGCCGACCAACCGGGCAGGTCCGGCGGGCGCCGGGGTGCTGAGCGAGCCTCAGCGACCAGTTGCGCGGAGGGCAGCAGGCACTCCCCGTAGGGACGGCGAAGGTCCGCCGGGTCTCCCCCGCGGGCCGGGATCGGTGTCCCCGGCGTTCCCGTCCGGCTGTCAGGGCTGGAGTGGCTTGCCGTCGTGCAGGGCTATCGCGCGTTGCATGGCCTTGCGGGCGCGAGGGGTGTCGCGGGCGTCGTGGTAGGCGACGGCGAGGCGGAACCAGCAGCGCCAGTCGTCGGGGGACGCCTCCGTCTCGGCCTTGCGCTTGGCGAACACCGCGTCGGCCGAGTCGCGGTCGATGCGGCCGCTGGGCAGGCGGGTCAGCTCATCGGCCGGCAGGCCGCCCTCGGCATCCAGCTCCGCGGCGAGGGCGTTGGCCCGGCGGACGAACTGGGTGTTCTTCCACAGGAACCACAGACCGATGACCGGCAGGATCAGCACCGCCACCCCGAAGGTGACGGTGAGGAGCGTGCCGGACTGGATGAGCATCACGCCGCGGCTGCCGACCAGGACGAAGTAGAAGACCAGGACGGCGGCCGTGACGAGGTAGGTGATCTTCGCGCGCATCGCAGTGGCTGTCAGCTCAGGTCCAGGAAGTGCTCCAGGCCGAAGGTGAGGCCCGGAGTGGTCACCACCCGGCGGGCGCCGAGCAGGATGCCCGGCATGAAGCTGCTGTGGTGGAGGGAGTCGTGCCGGACGGTGAGGGTCTCGCCCTCGCCGCCGAGCAGGACCTCCTGGTGGGCCAGGAGGCCGCGCAGCCGGACGGCGTGGACGGGGATGCCGTCGACGCTGGCGCCACGCGCGCCGTCGAGGGCGGTGACGGTCGCGTCCGGCGCGGGTGCCGTGCCGGCCGCCCGGCGGGCCTCGGCGATGAGCTGGGCGGTGCGCGTGGCGGTGCCGGAGGGGGCGTCCACCTTGTTCGGGTGGTGCAGCTCGACCACCTCGACCGACTCGAAGTACGGCGCCGCGATCTGTGCGAACTTCATCGTCAGCACGGCCCCGATGGAGAAGTTCGGCGCGATGAGCACGCCGGTCTCCGGGGACTGGGCCAGCCAGCCCTTCAGCTGCGCGAGGCGCTCGTCGGTCCAGCCGGTCGTACCGACGACCGCGTGGATGCCGTGGCGCACGCAGAAGTCGAGGTTGCCCATGACCGAGGCCGGGGTGGTCAGTTCGACGGCGACCTGGGCGCCGGTCTCCGCCAGCGTCTCCAGCTTGTCGCCGCGGCCGAGGGCGGCGACCAGCTCCATGTCCTCGGCGGCCTCGACCGCCTTGACCGCCTCGGACCCGATCCGGCCCCTGGCACCGAGGACCGCCACGCGCAGCTTGCTCATGTTCCTGCTTCCTAACCGGTGGTGTTTCAGGCGACGGCGTCGTGCAGCCGGGAGGCCTGCTTGTCCTTGAGCGGGCCGATGACCGACAGCGACGGGCGCTGTCCCAGGATGTCGCGGGCGACGGAGCGGACCTCGTCCGGGGTGACCGCGGCTATCTTCGCCAGCATGTCGTCCACGGACATCTGCTCGCCCCAGCACAGCTCGCTCTTGCCGATACGGTTCATCAGCGCGCCGGTGTCCTCCAGGCCCAGGACCGTGGAGCCCCTCAACTGGCCGATGGCGCGGGCGATCTCGTCGTCGGACAGGCCGTTCTGCGCGACGTGGTCGAGCTCGTCGCGGCAGATCCGCAGCACGTCGTGCACCTGGCTGGGCCGGCAGCCGGCGTACACGCCGAACAGGCCGCAGTCGGCGAAGCCGGAGGTGTACGAGTACACGCTGTAGGCGAGGCCGCGCTTCTCCCGGACCTCCTGGAAGAGGCGGGAGGACATGCCGCCACCGAGGGCGGTGTTGAGCACGCCCATGGCCCAGCGGCGGTCGTCGGTGCGGGCGAGCCCGGGCATGCCGAGGACGACGTGCGCCTGCTCGGTCTTGCGGGCCAGCAGCTCGACCTTGCCGGAGGTGCGGATCGTACGGCGGCCGTCGCGCGGGGCGATGGGCTGCGCGTCCGGGTTCCCGAGGGCGCCCGCCTTCTCGAAGGCCGCGCGGACCTGTCGTACGACCTTGTTGTGGTCGATGTTGCCGGCGCAGGCGACCACGAGGTGGGTCGGGTCGTAGTGCTTCTTGTAGAAGCGGCGGATGCGGTCGGCGGTGAGGGCGTTGACCGTGTCGACCGTGCCGAGGACCGGGCGGCCGAGGGCGTTGTCGCCGAACATGGTGTGCGCGAACAGGTCGTGCACGCAGTCGCCGGGGTCGTCCTCGGTCATGGCGATCTCTTCGAGGATCGCGCCGCGCTCGACGTCGACGTCCTCCTCGAGGATCAGCGAGCCGGTCAGCATGTCGCAGACGACGTCGATGGCGAGGGGCAGGTCGGTGTCGAGCACGCGCGCGTAGTAGCACGTGTACTCCTTGGCCGTGAACGCGTTCATCTCGCCGCCGACCGCGTCGAGGGCGGAGGAGATGTCCAGGGCGGACCTGCGGCTGGTCCCCTTGAAGAGCAGGTGCTCCAGGTAGTGCGTGGCGCCGTTCAGGGCGGGGGTCTCGTCGCGGGAGCCGACGTGCGCCCAGATGCCGAAGGTCGCGGAGCGGACCGAGGGCAGCGTCTCGGTGACGATGCGCAGGCCGCCCGGGAGGGTGGTCTTGCGCACCGTGCCGATGCCGGCCGTGCCCTTGATCAGGGTTTGGGTACGGGCGACGGCCCGCGCCTCCGAGGAGGGGCGGGCCGTCGCCTTCGAGCTACGGGACGTCACTGCTCGGCGTCGTCCTTCGCCTCGTCGTCGCCTTCCTCGCCCTCGATCACCGGAACGAGGGAGAGCTTGCCGCGGGAGTCGATCTCGGCGATCTCGACCTGGACCTTCTGGCCCACACCGAGGACGTCCTCGACGTTCTCCACGCGCTTGCCGCCGGCGAGCTTGCGGATCTGCGAGATGTGCAGCAGACCGTCCTTGCCGGGCAGCAGGGAGACGAACGCACCGAAGGTGGTCGTCTTCACGACCGTACCCAGGTAGCGCTCGCCGACCTCGGGCATCGTCGGGTTGGCGATGCCGTTGATCGTGGCGCGGGCGGCCTCCGCCGAGGGACCGTCGGCGGCACCGATGTAGATCGTGCCGTCGTCCTCGATGGTGATCTCGGCGCCCGTGTCCTCCTGGATCTGGTTGATCATCTTGCCCTTGGGGCCGATGACCTCACCGATCTTGTCGACCGGGATCTTGACGGTGATGATCCGCGGGGCGTTCGGGGACATCTCGTCGGGCCGGTCGATGGCCTCCATCATCACGTCGAGGATGTGGAGACGCGCGTCGCGGGCCTGCTTGAGGGCCGCGGCCAGGACGGAGGCCGGGATGCCGTCCAGCTTGGTGTCGAGCTGGAGGGCGGTCACGAACTCCTTGGTGCCGGCGACCTTGAAGTCCATGTCACCGAAGGCGTCCTCCGCACCGAGGATGTCGGTGAGGGTGACGTAGTGCGTCTCCCCGTCGATCTCCTGGGAGATCAGACCCATGGCGATACCGGCGACCGGGGCCTTCAGCGGCACACCGGCGTTCAGCAGCGACATGGTGGAGGCGCAGACCGAGCCCATGGACGTCGAGCCGTTGGAGCTCAGCGCCTCGGAGACCTGGCGGATGGCGTAGGGGAACTCCTCGCGCGCGGGCAGCACCGGCACCAGGGCGCGCTCGGCGAGGGCGCCGTGGCCGATCTCGCGGCGCTTCGGGGAGCCGACGCGGCCGGTCTCACCGGTGGAGTACGGCGGGAAGTTGTAGTTGTGCATGTAGCGCTTGCGGGTCACCGGGGAGAGGGTGTCCAGCTGCTGCTCCATGCGGAGCATGTTGAGGGTGGTGACGCCCAGGATCTGGGTCTCGCCACGCTCGAACACCGCGGAACCGTGCACCCGCGGGATGGCCTCGACCTCGGCGGCCAGGGTGCGGATGTCGGTGACACCGCGGCCGTCGATGCGCTTCTTCTCCTTGATCACGCGCTCGCGGACCAGCTGCTTGGTGAGCGAGCGGTACGCGGCGGAGATCTCCTTCTCGCGGCCCTCGAACTCCGGCAGGAGCTTCTCGGCGGCCAGACCCTTGACGCGGTCCAGCTCGGCCTCGCGCTCCTGCTTGCCGGCGATGGTGAGCGCCTGGGCCAGCTCGGGGCGGACGGCCGCCGTCAGGGCCTCGAACACGTCGTCCTGGTAGTCCAGGAAGATCGGGAACTCGGCGGTCGGCTTGGCGGCCTTGGCGGCGAGGTCGGCCTGGGCGCGGCACAGCACCTTGATGAAGGGCTTCGCGGCCTCGAGACCGGCGGCGACGATCTCCTCGGTCGGGGCTTCGGCGCCGCCCTCGACCAGCTTGATGGTCTGCTCGGTGGCCTCGGCCTCGACCATCATGATCGCGACGTCGCCGTCCTCCAGGACACGGCCGGCGACGACCATGTCGAAGACGGCGTCCTCCAGCTCGGTGTGGGTCGGGAAGGCGACCCACTGGCCGCGGATCAGCGCGACGCGGACGCCGCCGATCGGGCCGGAGAAGGGCAGGCCGGCCAGCTGCGTCGACGCGGACGCGGCGTTGATCGCCACGACGTCGTACAGGTGGTCGGGGTTGAGCGCCATGATCGTGGCGACGACCTGGATCTCGTTGCGCAGGCCCTTCTTGAAGGACGGGCGCAGCGGGCGGTCGATGAGGCGGCAGGTGAGGATGGCGTCCTCGGACGGCCGGCCCTCACGGCGGAAGAAGCTGCCGGGGATCTTGCCGGCGGCGTACATCCGCTCCTCGACGTCCACCGTCAGCGGGAAGAAGTCGAGCTGGTCCTTGGGGTTCTTCGAGGCGGTGGTGGCCGACAGCACCATGGTGTCGTCGTCCAGGTACGCCACGGCGGAGCCGGCGGCCTGCTTGGCCAGGCGGCCCGTCTCGAAGCGGATGGTGCGGGTGCCGAAGGGGCCGTTGTCGATGACGGCCTCGGCGTAGTGGGTCTCGTTCTCCACTAGCGTTTTCTCCTACTTATCGTCTTTCGTCCCTTGGCTGCCCGTGTGGCAGGGGGACGGTGGCGGAGAAGCGCTCCGTGCGGTGCGGGCCGGTCTTCGATCGAAGCACCCGGGGCTCGCTTCCCCCCGGGGGCCACTACCGAGGACCGGCGGCGGCTGGATGCGCTCCTCCTCGTTCTGTGTCGTACGACCTGTGTCGCACGACCTGTGTCGTACGTCGTTCCGTGTCGTGCGTATTGCGTTGTGCTACCACACTACAAAGCGTGAGTGACACTCCGCACGTCTCCGCACGCACCACGGGGATTTCCGTGTGCGCGGCAGGGCCCCGCATACGGCGAAGGGAGCGACTCCCGGGTGCTTCCGGGAACCGCTCCCCTCACGGCGACTTACTTGGCGCCCGCCGCACCGCGGCGGATGCCGAGGCGGTCGACCAGCGCACGGAAGCGCTGGATGTCCTTCTTCGCCAGGTACTGCAGCAGGCGACGGCGCTGACCGACCAGGATCAGCAGGCCACGACGGGAGTGGTGGTCGTGCTTGTGGGTCTTGAGGTGCTCCGTCAGGTCGGAGATCCGACGGGAGAGCAGAGCGACCTGGACCTCGGGGGAGCCGGTGTCACCCTCCTTGGTACCGAACTCGGAGATGATCTGCTTCTTCGTAGCGGCGTCGAGCGACACGCGTACTCCTCATAGTCTGTTGAATGCCACCGAGTGCCCCCGGTCTACATCTCGGGGGAGCTTCCGTTACTCGGGAGGCGGGGATCCGCTGGGCGCGGCCTCCAGGACACGGTGGTTCCGGGGGTGCGTACACAAACGGCCGTCACTCAGGGTACCAGGCGATGGCGGGCGCCTTACGCCCGGTCGCCGAACCCCCGTGAGGGGGCCGCACCGGCCACTAGGGTGAGCGCCGGGACCGTACCTACCTCGGGAAGGGGTCGCTGCACGATGGCGGAGACGGAAGCGGAGATCAAGGCGCGCAAGGAGCGGGAGCGGGACGAGCTGTACGCGCTCGACATCTCGGGCGTCGAGTGGCACTGCGCACCGGGCACGGAGGAGCACGAGGAGCGCGTCGAGATCGCGTACCTGCCGGGCGGGGCGGTGGCGATGCGGTCCTCCCTCGACCCGGACACCGTGCTGCGCTACACCGAGGCGGAGTGGCGGGCGTTCGTGCTGGGGGCTCGGGACGGGGAGTTCGATCTGAAGCCCATGGCTCACAACGGGGGGCTGGACGTGCAGTGAGGTGCGTACGGGAAAGGGCGGCACGCGTGCGTGCCGCCCTTTCCCGTTCCCGTACGTCTGCGCGTCGACGGTACCTAGCTGGTCATCGCCCGCGCCTGCGCGTACACGTCGAACACGGCCAGGGCCAGCGGGATCAGCGTGAGCAGGACGAAGCTCTCGGCGATCTCCAGGAAGCGCCCCCAGAAGGGGGTGACACCGCGCCGCGGGGTGATCAGGGCGATCGCGGTGACCAGGGCAGTGGCCGCGGCGACGGCCGCGGCGAGCCAGACGCTGCGGAGGTCGAGGGCGGCGGTGTCGCCCCGGAAGGCGTCGATCAGGTAGTCCCGGGGCGGGTTCAGGGCCAGCCCGAGGCCGAGGAAGACGATCGCGGCGAGGCCCGCGGCCAGGGTGGCGCCGACCTGCGCGGTGTAGCGGAACAGGTGCGCCCGCATGAGCATCGCCACGCCGGTCGCGAGGGCCAGCAGCTGGGCCCAGGTGTTGCTGGAGAAACCGAGCACGATCGACGCGCCCACCGCGACGAGGGCGCAGCCGCCTACCAGGCCGACGAGGAGTTCGTGGCCGCGCCGGGCCTGGGCGGCGACACGCTCGGCGTCCACCGGCTCCTGCGGGGCGGGCTCACCGGTGTCGTAGCCGCCGCGGGACGGGTTGGGCGGTGCGAAACCGATGGGCAGCCGCGCGAAGCGCATGGACAGACCGGGGAGGAAGGCCAGCGCCACGACGGACAGCGGGGCGCAGACGGCGGCCGTCTCGATGGGCCTCAGGTCGGTGAGGATCGCGATGAAGGTCGTGATCAGACCGATGGCGGAGGCGAAGACGAACGCCACGAAGGGCCCGTCTCCGCCCGGCGACACCAGGGTGAGCACCACGGAGGCGAGGAGGACCGTCGTACAGGCGAGCAGGAACTGGAGGCGGCCGATGCCCTCGCCGCCGGAGAGCGACAGCAGCCCCGAGCCGGCCACGGCGACGTTCGGCAGGGCACCGAGTCCCAGCGCGACCGCGGAGCCCCGGTCGTCGTACACACGCGCACGCACGCACGCGATGGTGACGAGCAGGACGCCGCAGATGCCCGCGATGATGCCTTGCAGGCTGTGCATGTCGTGCCGGACCTGGGAGCTCCAGGCCACGAACGCGAGCAGCGCGGGCAGGATGCCGCCCGCGACGAGTCCGGCGGCCCGCGTGAGGTCGCCGCTCCACAGGGTGCGGTCCCGGGTGACGGCGGCGGCCACCGCCTCCGAGACGTCGTCGAGGACGGCCGGGGGCAGCGACTCGGCGAACGGGCGCAGGGTGAGCAGTTCGCCGTCGAGGATGCGCTGGGCGGTGAAGGACCGGGCGCCGTCCAGGACGGTGCCGTCACGCCGTACGAGGTGGTAGCCGACCGGCGCGCCCTCGGCGGGGCTCTGCTGGGACAGGCGCAGGATCTCGGGGTACAGGTCGGCGACCGGTACGTCGTCGGGCAGCGCCACGTCGATGCGGCTGTCGGGTGCCACGATGGTGACGCGGCAGAAGCCGAATCCCATGCCCGCCCCGGAAGGGGCTCCGGTGCCCGGTCCGCCGGTCGCGCCGGCCGGCGCGGAGGCCGTCATGCTCACCTGCTGTTCCCCCTCGTCGGTGGTGGGGCGGCGTTCGGTGCCACCGCGCACCCTTCCGCCCGTAAAGATGCTGTGTAGGTTGCGCGGCACCCGCCCGCTCCGCCGGCCGACCGAGCGGTCCTGACCGGGATTCACGGGTGGCGCTTGCTTCGAACCGTTGCGGATTGCCCGGGTTTTCCCAGAACGATTCGCAACTGCTCACGCGCTTCACCGGCACCCTACCGCCCGCCGTTGTCCGTGGTTGTCAGTAGGATCGCGGTTCGCGATCGACGTTCGCCTGACACGGGGCGGCGGACGAAACATCTCGGTCCGGCAAGGGAATTGGTGCGTAGTGAGCCACATCGTCGTCAAGCGCCCACCGCGGGCACTGCCGAAGGAAGTGCCCACGGACGAGGTCGTACTGCAAGCTCCGCCGGAACTGCCGCGCGGTCAGCAGGAAGGCGCACTGATGCAGCTCCTGCCCATGCTGGGCATGGGCGGATCCGTGGTGTTCTTCTTCAACCCGCAGGCCCAGCCCTTCATGAAGATCATGGGCCTGGTGATGGTGGCCTCGACCATCGCCATGGGCATCTCGATGCTGGTCCGCTACCGCCGCGGCAACCAGGGGCAGATGGCCGACCTGCGCCGTGACTACCTGCGCTACCTGTCGCAGACCCGGCGCGCCGCCGTCGAGACGGCGACGTCCCAGCGCGACACCCAGTACTACCTGCACCCTTCGCCGGAGCAACTGTGGGCGCTGGTCGCCGAAGGCAGCCGGGTCTGGGAACGCCGCACCGGTGACGAGGACTTCGGACAGGTGCGCGTGGGCCTCGGCCCGCAGGCCCTGGCCACTCCCCTGATCCCGCCGCAGACCGCCCCGGTGGACGAGCTGGAGCCGCTGACCGCGGGCGCCATGCAGCGCTTCCTGGCCACGCACAGCACCCTCGACGACCTGCCGATGGCGGTCTCGCTGCGCGCCTTCTACCACGTGACGATCAGCGGCGAGCCGGCCACCGTGCGCGGCACCGCCCGCGCCGTCACCGCCTCCCTCGCCTCGCTGCACTCCCCCGAGGACCTCGTCATCGCCGTCGTCACCGCACGGGAGTCGACGCCCGAGTGGGAGTGGGCCAAGTGGCTGCCGCACGTGCAGGCCCCGGGCGTCGCCGACGGCGCCGGCAGCGTGCGTCTGATCGGCACCGACCCCGTGGAGCTGGAGGACCGGCTCGCCTCCCGGCTGGAGGGCCGCCCGCGGTTCCACCCCGGCGGGGCGCCGGTGCCCGAGCAGCCCCATGTGGTGGTCGTCCTCGACGGCGTCTCGCTGCCGCCCACCTCCTTGCTGGCCAATCCCGAGGGCCTGCAGGGCGTGACGGTCCTGGAGGTCGTGCCGGGTGACCTCACCATCGGCCGCGGCGACCTCTCGGTCATCGTGCACCCCGGGGAACTGCGCCTGGAGTCGGCCCACGGCATGGTCTACGAGGGGACGCCGGACGTCCTGTCGTACGAGGCGGCGGAGGCACTCGCCCGCCAACTGGCGCCGCTGCGCGTGGCGTCGGGCGGCGACGACGACGAACCGCTGCTCGCTAACCTCGAGTTCACGGACCTGTTGAACCTGGGCGATGCCGCCTCGGTCGACCCGAAGCGCACCTGGCGGCCCCGCTCGCAGTCGGAACGGCTGCGCGTGCCGATCGGTGTCGGCGAGGACGGCCGGCCCGTGATGCTCGACCTCAAGGAGGCGGCGCAGGAGGGCATGGGCCCGCACGGCCTGTGTGTCGGTGCGACCGGTTCCGGCAAGTCCGAGCTGCTGCGCACGCTGGTCCTCGGTCTGGCGGTGACCCACTCCTCCGAAACGCTGAACTTCGTCCTCGCGGACTTCAAGGGTGGTGCGACGTTCGCCGGTATGGCGCAGATGCCGCACGTGGCAGCCGTCATCACCAACCTCGCCGACGACCTGACCCTCGTCGACCGCATGGGTGACTCCATCCGCGGTGAGCTGAACCGCCGCCAGGAGATGCTCCGCGACGCGGGCAACTACGCCAACATCCACGACTACGAGAAGGCACGTGCGGCGGGCGCGCCGCTGCAGCCGATCCCGTCCCTCGTCCTGGTGATCGACGAGTTCAGCGAGCTGTTGACGGCGAAGCCGGACTTCATCGAGATGTTCGTGCAGATCGGCCGTATCGGCCGTTCGCTGGGTGTGCACCTGCTGCTGGCCTCGCAGCGCCTGGAGGAGGGCCGGCTCAGGGGCCTCGAGACGTACCTGTCGTACCGCATCGGTCTGCGGACGTTCTCGGCGGCCGAGTCACGCGCCGCGCTGGGCGTCCCGGACGCCTACGAGCTGCCGAACGTCCCCGGCTCCGGCTTCCTGAAGTACGGCACGGACGAGATGGTCCGCTTCAAGGCGGCGTACGTCTCCGGGGTGTACCGCACCAGCTCGCAGCAGGCCGCGGCGGCGCTCGGCGGCCCGCTGCCCGTCGACCGCAGGCCGGTCCTGTTCACGGCCGCCGAGGTCCCGGTGCAGTACGTGCCGATCCCGCAGCAGCGGCAGGCGGAGACCGGCGAGCGGCAGGACGACGCGCTCGCCGACACCGTGCTCGACGTGATCGTGCGGCGCCTCGAGGCCCAGGGCCCGGCCGCCCACCAGGTGTGGCTGCCCCCGCTGGACAGCCCGCCCTCGCTCGACGCCCTGCTGCCGGGGCTCGCCCCGGTGCCCGGCCGCGGCATGACCCAGCCGGGCTACGAGGGCGCGGGCCGGCTCGTCGTCCCGACCGGCCTCATCGACAAGCCGTACGAGCAGCGGCGCGACCCGCTGTGGCTGGACTTCGGCGGCGCGGCCGGCCACATGCAGATCATCGGCGGTCCGCAGTCCGGCAAGTCGACGCTGGTGCGCTCGATCATCGCGTCGTTCGCGCTGACCCACACCCCGTGGGAGGTGCAGTTCTACGGCCTGGACTTCGGTGGTGGCGGTATGGCCTCGGTGGCCGGGCTGCCGCACGTGGGTGGTGTCGCCTCCCGGCTGGACCCGGAGAAGGTCCGGCGTACGGCGGCCGAGGTGTACGGCGTCATGACCCGGCGCGAGGAGTACTTCCGCTCGGCGGGCATCTCCTCCATCGCGGAGTTCCGCACGCGCCGCGCGCGCGGGGACATCTCGGTGACCGACCAGCCGTGGGGTGACGTGTTCCTGGTCATCGACGGCTGGGGCAACTTCCGCACGGACTACGAGGCCCTGGAGCCGATGGTCCTGGACATCGCCGCGCGCGGCCTGGGCTACGGCATCCACCTGATCCTCACCGCCTCGCGCTCGATGGAGGTCCGCGCGAACCTCAAGGACCACCTGATGAACCGCCTCGAGCTGCGGCTGGGTGACCCCATGGACTCCGAGATCGACCGCAAGGTCGCGGCGAACGTGCCCACCGGGGTGCCGGGACGCGGTCAGACCCCGCAGAAGCAGCACTTCATGGCGGCGGTCCCGCGCATCGACGGCCTCTCCTCCGACACGGACCTCTCGGAGGCGACGACCGCCCTCGCGGCCGAGGTCAGCCGCCACTGGCAGGAACCCGGCGCCCCCGAAGTGCGTCTGCTGCCCCGCGAGTTCCCGGCGACCCAGCTTCCGCCGGGCGACCGCTTCCCGAACCGCGGCATCTCCTTCGCGCTCGACGAGGACAACCTGGAGCCGGTGTTCGTCGACTTCGAACAGGACCCGTTCTTCCTGGTGTTCGGAGAGAGCGAGTCCGGCAAGTCCAACCTGCTGAAGCTGATCATCAAGCGGCTGACCGAGCGGTACGACGGCAACACCTGCAAGCTCTTCGTCGTCGACAACCGCCGCTCGCTGCTCGGGGTGACCCCGGACTCGCACCTGGCCGAGTACATCCCCATGTCGAACCAGATGCAGCACCACATGGACGCACTGGCCGACCTGATGCAGCGCCGTACGCCGACCGCCGACGTGACCCCGGAGCAGCTGCGCAACCGCAGCTGGTGGCGGGGGCCCACGGTGTACGTCGTCATCGACGACTACGACCTCGTGTCCACGTCGAGCGGCAACCCGCTGGCGGGTCTGACGGAACTGCTGCCGTTCGCCCGGGACGTCGGCGTCCGCTTCATCATCGCCCGGTCCACGGCCGGTGCGGGGCGTGCCGGTTACGAGTCCTTCATGCAGCGCATCAAGGAACTCGGCGCCCAGGGTGTGGTCCTCGCGGGTGATCCGGCCGAGGGTGATCTCCTCGGCGGGGTCCGGCCGCGGCCGATGCCGGCGGGGCGGGGGGTCTTCGTGTCCCGGAAGCGGGGGAAGCCGATGGTTCAGGTCGGGTTGGTGGATGCGGAGAACTGAGGCACGTAGGCACTGCTGACCTGACGAGGCTCCGCTCATCGGCCGGAGCGGAGCTGAAAGCAAAGGCAGCACAGGCGCAGCACGCGGCTCTCTCGGCCGCGCGCTGGAGGCGGCCACGACCGGCTACTCTTCCGACGCCTCCCCGAAGGACATCGCGGCGGGTGACCGTCGTACCGCGGCCACGGCCGGTGTCGGCCGGAGATGTTGCACGATCAGCCGGAACCGGCCGACAGCCTGGGCAAGGTGGCCGGTGCGTACATCGATGACATCGATGACGAACTGTCCGGTATCGGGGACCACAGCAAGGACGCGTTGGACTTCCCGGCTCGGTATGCGGGGCGTGCCCACTTCGGCAACCAGGGAGCCATCGATTTCCTGGGTACCCTGCGGCAGCCGACAAAGAAGCCGACGGCAGCAAGGTCCAGTGCCCCAGAGAAGCGTCGGTTGCATTCAGCTCGCCGCCCGGGAGGACAGCTCTGCAGCCAGCACATTCCAGCGGCGCCTGCCGTCTGCGACGTTGCAGGCCGCCGGGCGTGTGGCCGGTGACGGTGCCGTCTCGGTTCCGCAGGGGAGCTAACGCCCTCCTCCTGTGCCGCCGGCTACGTCCTCCGCCTCGCAGCGGCGGCGCTCGGAAGTTCACCCTCTTCCTCTGATCGGCTTCTTGCTCAACACAACAGCAGGGTGGGCGCCTCCCGCGCGCGCCCACCCTGGAGTTGCTTCGTCGCTCTCGCGAGCCTCGGCCTAGCGGAAGTAGCTGGCCGCCTTCTTGTCGCCTTCCATGTACGTACCGCCGGACTGAGCGACGACGTGGCCGATGCCGGTCAGCGCCTGGTGGATGTCGTTCGCTTCCTTGTCCCAGCGGTTCAGCTTCTCGTGGAAGGTGTCCTGGGCGTGGCCCTCCCAGTACTGCAGGCTGCTCACGACCAGCCGCCGCAGCTCCCCGAGGTCCCGCTCGAGTTCGCTCGCCTCGTTGCCGATCTTCGTCGCCGCGACGTCGAGCCCGTCGTAAGTGACTGACAGGCCGTCAGCGTTGTTGGCCATACCTGTTACCTCGTCTCGCTGATGTGAATCTGTGGATGCGCCGGGTGCCCGGCGGAAGTCCTGAGTGCCGCTCGGATCAGTAGGAGCTCAGGGGAGACACGGTGGGAGCGCCGTCCCGGACGTCGATCTTGTTGACGGCCGCGCGGACCTCGTCTTCCTTGCTGTCCTTGATGTTGCGCGTCGCGGTCATGGCCTCGATGACGTCACCGAGGATCCCGCCGATGGCCTGCAGCGACTGGTTGATCTCGTACTGCTTGGAGTCGAAGGCGGCACGACCGATACCGTGCCACTGGCCCTCCAGGCCGTCGATCACGCCCTGCAGCCCGTGCACGCGCTTGCGAATGCCCTCGTACTTCTCCAGCATCTGCTTCTGCAGGTGGATTACTGCGGCATCTTCGAGCTTCTGCTTGTTGTCGGCCATCTCAGCCCTTTCTGTGTCTGTCTCTTGGTCCAACTGTCTCGGCACGCAGCCGCGCAGTGCGCCACGGCTGCGAGCACGTACTGCATGCCCTATCCGAAGAGCACAGGGCTACAGACGGCTGACGACGTCACCTGGCACGCCGCGCCCGCGCGACGGCCACGCCCCCACCGCCGACCACGACGACCGCGGCCACGGCGCCGAGCACAACCCAGAGGGTGCTGTTGTCGTTCGACGACTCCGTGCTCGATCCTGCCGCCGAAGTCCCGCCGGTAGAACCCTTTTCCGGGGCTTGTGACGGGGTTGATGCGGAAGAGGAGGGAGAGGAAGAGGGCGTGGAGGACGTTGCGGACTTGGCCAGCAGGTCTCCGCCGTTCCACTTGGCGAGCGGATCGACGTTCGCAGGGCCAGGGTTGTAATGGGGGTTAGCCAGAACCAGGCGGGGGCGAATGGTGCCGTAGCCGAGGTACCTGCTCGGGTCGTTCTTGGCCCACTTACGGCCGGCCGTGTCGACCAGAGCACGGGTTACCTGGTTCACCGTCCAATCAGGGTGCGCCGACCAGATCAGCGCCGCAGAAGCCGAGGTGATCGCCGCTGCCGAACTCGTCCCGTTCATGTCGTCGCAGTACGAGCGGAAGGACGCGTCACACCAGCCGGGGAAGTCCTGGCCCGGTGCCGCGAAGTCCACGTAGTTACCGGACGAGGAGAACTTGGAGACCGTGCCGGATTCATCGGACGCCGCCACACCGACGACGTAATGGAAGGCGGCCGGGTATCCGATAGAGTCCGCTCCCTTGTCCCCTTCGTTACCGACTGCGGCGATCAGTAGTTTGCCCTTCGAGGCCGCATACTTGATGGCCTCTTCCACCTCGGGGAAGGGCGCCGCATTACCGAACGACATGTTGATGATCTTCGCGTCCGTGTCGGCTGCCGCCCTGATCGCGTCTGCAGGTTCGGGAGTCTTCTTCTTCTCCTCCGCCCCGCCCTTCAGACCTCCCAGCTCGACCCGATACGGAACAATCTTCGCACCCGGCGCCAGCCCCTTCAGACTGCCACCAGCTCCCGTACCAGCGATCAACTCCGCCATGGTCGTCCCATGACCCTCGTAATCGACCGTCGAACGGTACGCAACCGACTTCGGGGTCTCACCGGTCAGGACCTGACCCTTGAGCGACGGAGTGTCCGCGTTCACGCCCGTGTCGATGAGGGCGACCTTGACACCCTTACCCGTGCTGACCTTCCACATCTGCTCGGCCTGCATCGGCCCCAGGTACCACTGCTTCGACTGGACATCGTCCGCAACAGCACCCGGAGCAAGACCGACGGTCGCGGCCACCAGGGCGCCGACGACCGCGCCCACAGCACGCACTCGTCTACCGCTACGCGTCCGGTGGAGCGTAGTCCGCTCGGCTCGTCGGCTTATCCCTGACTTCATCGTCTTCCGTGTCCTCGCTCGCGGTCAGTTCGTCACCGGCGGCACATCACGCCGGGGCTTGTCGGGCAGATGCGTCTCTTCGTCCGCATCCTCGGGCTTCTCCTTGCGGCCGACACCGCGTACGAGACCGGCACCACCCCGCGTCATGCCGTTCCGCTCCGCTCCGGCGGCGGAGTTCCGCCCGGTCGGCCTGCCCGTGACGGCCTCAGGCGCGCCCGCGCCGGTACGAGAGCCGGCCGAACCGGCAGGCTTCACACCGGGCCGCGCAGCGGACTCGGGCGCACCGAATACACCCCGCTGACCGAGCCGACCGGCCCTGGACTGCGAATTGGTCTGTCCCTCAGTTCCAACGACCGTGCCACGGGGAATCCTCGCCCCGCCCTTGGCCGGACCGCCGGTAGCCGTGGGGCGCCCCCCGACGACTCCATTGGAACGGCCTGCGCCGGTGGTCGGCGTGGCGTTCCCCCGGGCTGCCCCCGTGCCGCCAGGCCGCGGCGTACCACCGGTTACCGCACGGCCCATCGGGGAGGCAGTGCCCTTTCCGGCGGGCTGTCCCGTCGGCGTCGCACGCCCCATCTGGTTCATAGGGCCTTGCGCCCCGGTGCGTCCGGGACCCTGGGGATTGGTCAGCCCGGCCGTACCCGCACGCCCCTGAGCGACAGGAGGGGTACGGTAACCAGCCGAACCACTCAGGCCTCGTCCCGACGTCGGATTGGGCAGCGGAAGCCGGTAGCCGCCGCCACCCAGCGGGTCGGGCTGACCGCCGCCTACCGGGGGTGTGCCCGTCACCGGCGGGGTGGGGCCGGTCGTGTGTGTGGTCGTAGGCGGAGGCAGCGTGCCGGTGCTGTCGATGTTCGTACCGACGGGCGGCTCCTCAGGGAGCGGGACCGTGTGGGTGTTATGCGTCGTCGGGACGTGGGGCGGGGTGGTGTCGCCGGTGACATGGTGGGCGACATTGTCCGCCCCCACCGCAGTTGTGTGATGGCCGATGGCGGGTGCCGATCCGGTAGCCGTACGCGACCCCGCACCGGCCGTCGGACGGTCGGCCCTATACGAGTCGTCGGGCCGCGGATGAGGCACGCCCACGTCGGGCATCGACGTGAAGTTCGGTGTCTGGTCCTTGGCCGGCAGGGACGCCAGCACCTCTTCCGAAACCGCGTAGTACGACGACAACCGGTTCATCTGGTTGATCGCCTCTTGGCGGTCCTTCTCCACCTGGACGGCGGCGGCGTAGTCCTTCGCGTTCGCGGTCTTCTCGGCCTCGGTGAACTTTTCCGGCCTCTTCGGGTCCGCCCTGGTGTCACGAGCCGGCATGGCACCACGCACGGCCGCGAGACCCACCGCGGCAGCGGTGATCTGGTCGCCCGCCGCTCCGGCGAACTCGCTCAGGTGGTGCGTGTTCGTGACGAGGTTCTCACCCCAGCTACGGAAGGCCTCGCCCGATACTCCGACCCAAGGAACCTGGTCGATGTTGGCCTTGAGGTCGTCGGCGGCCTTCTTGATGGCGTCGCGCGCGTCCCACAGGGCCTTGCCGGAGGACTCAAGGTCCTCCGGGTCGGTCGCCTCGACCAGGTCGATCATCTTGTTGAGGTCGAGGTCGCGCTTGCCGAAGTCCGTCCTGGCGGCGACAGCCCGCCCGACCGAGGTTGCTTCGACCACCGGGCGCGCCACGCCGAGGAACGGCAGCGAACCGTCTTCGACACCTCTGACGATGTCCGCCATGGAGTTCTGTCGAGAGACGCGATGCAGGTCTTCCTCGTGCTTCTTGTCCGTCATCGTCAGTACCCCGTACCGGTTCGCCCGTCGTTGCCGCGCTGATCGTTCTGCAGTTTCTCGACCTGCGTCTGGATCGCCCAGAACCGCTGACGCTGCTCTTCTTCGAGATTGTCGAAGCCCTTATGCGCACCGGTTACCGCGATGCCGATCGCCTCGATCTGCAGGTGCAGCGTCCTGGACAGGGTCGTCAGCTCGTGATGGACCCTGGTGTACTGCTTGTACAGACCGTGCGCCTCGGGAAACTCGCTCTCCCCACCCGACGTCAGGGACGAAGCCCTGATCGTCTGGGCGCCGACTTTCGTCGGGTTACCCGCGGACCCTTCGAGGGCGCTGAGCACCTTGTCGACTTGACCCACGAACTTGTCCAGCGCCTCGCCGCTGGCCTCCAGGTTCGCCGCCCTGGTCGCCGACACGCCCCCCACCATGTCTGACGGAAGCACGACGCTCCTCCCCGTTTCCCCGTACATCCATCGGCCCATCCGGAACCGGGGGCCGACCAACCACTCGCCGTACGATCGCAAAGCGAGTCGCGCCTCACAACGCGTTTACCACTCTAGTCAACCTGCCCAACCGGTCCAACCGAGCAGGGCTGTTGACTCGACCTCACGGCCAACCCCAGGTGCCACTCTTCGCCGGGATTGCCGGTTTGTGACGAGCGAACGCGCACGGCGACGCCGCCGTGCGCCACCGCTTCGTCGGCCAACGATGGGCACACCTGAAAGCATGAGCGCGTCACCCTCATGCGATCTACATCAAACCTCCACGCCCAATCGATTCCGCGCTCTGGCGATTCCGGCCGAAAGACGTCACCTGGCACGCCGCGCCCGCGCGACGGCCACGCCCCCACCACCGACCACGACGACCGCGGCCACGGCGCCGAGCACAACCCAGAGGGTGCCGTTGTCGTTCGACGACTCCGTGCTCGATCCTGCCGCCGAAGTCCCGCCGGAAGAACCCTTTTCCGGGGCTTGTGACGGGGTTGATGCGGAAGAGGAGGGAGAGGAAGAGGGCGTGGAGGACGTCGCGGACTTGGCCAGCAGATCTCCGCCGTTCTCCGCCCGAAGCGGGTCCACGTGCGCCGAGCCTGCGTCGTAGCTCGGGTTTTCCAGCACGAGACGGGGACGGATGAACCCGTAACCGGCGTACTTGCTCGGGTCGTTCTTGGCCCAGGTACGGCCGGCCGTGTCGACCAGGGCACGGGTGACCTGGTTGACCGTCCAGTCGGGGTGTGCGGACCAGATCAGGGCCGCGGCACCCGATGCGATCGCGGCTGCCGAACTCGTACCGTTCACGTCGTCGCAGTACGAGCGGAAGTTGGTATCGCACCACCCTGGAAAGCCCTGGCCCGGAGCCGAGAGGTCCACGGAATTGCCGGACGACGAGAACTTCGACACCGTGAGGGACTTGTCGGCTGATGCGATGCCGACTACGTACGGGAAGCCGGCTGGGTAGCCGATGTTGTCCCTCGACGTCCGCCCCTCGTTGCCGACCGCGGCGATCAACAGCTTGCCCTTCGAGGCCGCGTACTTGACCGCTTCTTCCACCTTGGGCATGGGCGCCATCTCACCGAACGACATGTTGATGATCTTCGCGTCGGTGTCGGCTGCCGCTCTGATCGCGTCCTCAGGTTCGGGGGTCTTCTCCTTCTCCTCCGCCCCGCCCTTCAGACCGTCGAGTTCGATTCGATACGGAACAATCTTCACACCCGGCGCCAGACCCTTCAGACTGCCACCAGCTCCCGTACCAGCGATCAACTCCGCCATGGTCGTCCCATGACCCTCGTAATCGACCGTCGAACGGTACGCAACCGACTTCGGGGTCTCACCGGTCAGGACCTGACCCTTTAGCGACGGAGTGTCCGCGTTCACGCCAGTGTCGATGAGGGCGACCTTGACACCCTCACCCGTGCTGACCTTCCACATCTGCTCGGCCTGCATCGGCCCCAGATACCACTGCTTCGACTGGACGCCGTCCGCAACAGCATTCGGGGCAAGGCCCACAGTCGTGGCCACCAGGGCACCGACGACCGCGCCCACAGCACGCACTCGTCTACCGCTACGCGTCCCGTAGAGCGCAGTCCACTCGGCTCGTCGGCTCATCCCTGACTTCATCGTCTTCCTGTCCTCAATCACGGTCAGTTCGCCGCCGACGACATATCACGCCGGGGCTCATCGGGCACCTGTGTCTCTTCGTCCGCATCCTCGGCCTCCCCCTGTTGTGGCACCGCGCAGAAGGCCTGCCCGTGACAGCCCACAACGCGCCGACCCCCGGCACGAGACCCCGGAAGAACCGTCTGGTCACGGACCTGGATCCGCCCCATGCCTGACGGAAGCACGGACGCATCACCCGTCCGTGATCTCCATCAAACCTCCACGCTCGATAGGTGACCGGCTCCACGCCACCGAAACGGACCGAGCTGCAGCTCAGATGATCTCCACCGTCGGCCTGGTCACCGAGCGCGTGCCCATCGCCGGAGAAGTCGTCAACGGCGTCACCGAGGTCGTCGTGGGGTGCGTCGGCTTCGCGGTGAGGACGAATTCGACGACCGCACGCTCCGTCGGATTCCTGACGTCCTCCATGCCTAGGTACACCTGGCTCTGGAGCAGTTCCAGCGGTTCGCCCTTCAGGGTGGTGTGGAGGCGGAGGTTCTGCGCCACTCCCGGGGAGTCGGTCAGGCCCGGGATGTCCGGGGTCGCCACTTCGCCTGCTCATCGGCTGCTCAGGCTCGGTCACCGTGGAGAAGTCGAAGCCGACACTGTCCGCGGACGAACTGGCGACCACGGTTTCCGAGAAGCTCGCCGCCCGGACGGGCCGGCCGAAGCCGCACATCACCTGTCCGGAGGACCTCGCAGGCAAGGTGGGCACCACCACCCGCTGCACGCTCACCGCGGACGACGGCAGCACGCTGGGGGTGACGGTGACCGTTTCCTCCGTGGAGGGCAAGCAGATCAACTTCGGCATCAAGGCCGACGACAAGGCTTCCCCGCCCGCGAACTGACGCGGCCCGTGGCGCGGGTGGAGCGGCAGGGCGTACGGCGGCGGTGCCTCGACGGCACCGCCGCCTTTGCGTGTCTCCGGTCCCGAGGACGCAAGCCCGCGGTCAGGACGTCCGTGGGCCGCCGTGCGTCCGCCCGCCCCGCCTGCGGCGCGCATCCCGGACCGCCACCGCCGTGCCGGCCAGGCCCGCAACCAGGACCAGGCCGCCCACGACCGTGTAGGTCGCCAGCCGGCTGTCGCGTTCCTCGGCCGTCTCGCCGAAGTGCAGGGGGGTGACCGACGGGGCCTCGCCCTTGGTCATGCCGCCCTCGGGGCGGGGGGACTGGAGGGGGTGGGCCGGGTCCACGTCCGTGAGGGCCTTCACGGGGTCCACGACACCCCATCCGACCAACTTGTCATGCCCTGGAATCGAGCGCTCCGCGGTCTGCTCGATCTGGGCAACGACCTCCTGGGCCGTCCAGTCGGGGTACTTGGACTTCAACAGGGCGGCCACGCCCGCCACATAGGGCGCCGAGAAGCTCGTACCGTTGTCCGAGCAGTGGCCGTTGCCCGGGACCGTGGAGATCATGTCGACGCCGGGAGCCGCGATGTCCACGAAATCGCCCGACTGTGAAAAGGCCGCCCGTTCGTTGTTGCGGTCGGAGGCCGCCACCGCCAGGACGCCCTCGTACGACGCCGGGTACGTCGCCTTGACGTTGCCGCCCAGGCCGTCGTTGCCGGCCGAGGCCACGACGACGACCTTGCGGCCCAAGGCGTAGTCGACGGCGTCCTTCAGGGTCGAGTCCTTCGGGGCGAGCGGCTCGGAGGTGTCCTGGGAGATGTTGATGACGTCGGCGCCCGCCTGGACCGCGTACTTGATCGCGTCGGCCAGTGTCTTCGCCGTACCGTCGCCTTCGGCGTCGTTCTGCTTGATCGGGATGATCGTGGCGTCCGGGGCCAGGCCCACGAAGCCCGTGCCCTTCGCCGGGCGGGCCGCGATGATGCCTGCCACGCGGGTGCCGTGGCCGACCGTGTCGGTGGTGCCCGACTTGTTGCCGCGGTCTATCTTCTCGCCCTTGCGGTTCTTGTCGGGCAGCAGGTTCCTGCCCTTCGCCGCGTTCACGGCCTTGGTGAGCTGCGGGTTCTTGACGTCCACTCCGGTGTCGATCACAGCCACCCGGACGTTCTTGCCGGTGGACTGCGCCCACAGCTCGTCCAGGTTGACGCGCTGCAGCGCCCACGGCCGGCCCGCGTACGGTTTCGACGGGAACGTGCACTGGCCGTCGTCCGCCCGGGCCGGGGCAGCGGGCAGGGCGATCACGGTGGTCGTCGCGGTCAGGGCCACCGCGGCGGCCACGACGGCCGTACGCGTCCCGGCCCCCGACGTCCTTGCCTTCAGCATGAGTTCGTTCTCCTCCGACCGCTACGAACCCTGCGGCTGTCGCGCCGCCGCCTCCGACAGGCGCGGGCCCGTCGGCAGGAAGGTCGACCATTCGAGGGGGATGGGCGTGGGCGTCAGCTTCTCGTAACCGAGGCGGGTCTGGGCGATCTTGGCCTCGGCCAGCTCCTGCTTGCGCTTCTTGGCGGAGGTGCCGATGCCCTTGTCCTCGGTGGCGCTGTCGCTGTTGGACTGCAGGGCGTAGCGCAGGCCCGTGTCGGTGACCAGGAAGACGCCGCCGGCCGTGGTCTCCGTGCCCCGGAACTGACGGTAGAGCTGGCCGGAGCCGGGGGTGACGTAGGCGCTGGAGGAACCGGTGGGGAGCTGGGCGGGGAAGTCCTTGCCGACCCAGGTGGACAGGGCGGTCCTCCCCTTGCCGCCGACGGACCGCAGGACGTTGCAGACCGTGTTGCGGCCGTTGGTGGCGCTGGAGCCGTCGTTCACCGTCCTCGGCTGGTACGCCGGCCAGTTCCTGTCCTCGTCGAAGCTCGTGCTGTCGGCAACGGCACCGGGGCTGACCTGCTGGGCCTCACCTGCCTGGCCCACGCCGACCAGTTGGCCGCTGTTCAGCAGGAGCGTGGCCGTGAACTCGGAGACACGGGCCACCTTCCCCTGCAGGACGACGTAGTACCGCAGCACCTGGCCGTCGTACGCCTTGATGACCTCGCCGACCTTGTCGTACTGGGCGGGCATGATCCCGGCGCCTGCCTTGGCACCGGGGGTGCCGTCGATCTTCGGGATGGCGATCGGGTCCCCCTTGTGCAGGGTGGCGAGCCACTGCTGGGAGACGCGCTGCGGGGCGCGGCCCCGGGTGTCGAGGGCCTTGAGGAGTTCCTTGTCACCCGGATCGGCGATCTGGTAGGCGGTGCCTCGCGCGTCGACGACGTACTGGGTCTTGCCGTCCGGTCCGACGACGTACATCAGGTCGCCGCGGGTGAGCTTGTCGGACCCCTCCGTCTTGGACCATTCCTTCTGCGCGAGGACGAACGCCGCCTTCTGGATGGCCCGGCCGCCGTCGCCGGGCCGCTCGCAGACCGCCCAGCGCTTGGCGGCCTCGGCCTCCTCCGGGGAGGGCAGGCGGTCGGGGGCGTACGGGATGCCGATGGTGGCGCCGTGCGGAGGCTTGCCGCTGTCGAGGATCTTCTCGTCCACGGTGATGACGCTGGCCTTGCTGGGGTCCAGGAGCAGCTTGGCCGAGGCCATGTTGAGGACCGGGTGGAGCTGCTTCTGCTTGCCCGTCTTCAGGACGACGTACCGGGTGGTCGACTTGCTGGCGACGATGACGTGTTCCTCGGGTGTGTCCCAGCCCTTGGGTGCCGTGGGGCTGAACATGCCGATCGCGCCGAACACCGCGAGGATCACGACACCGACGACGAGGCCGGGGACCAGTGCGCCCAGCGGCTTGGGGGCGCCTTCCTCCGAACCGGAGGGGGAGGGCTGCAGGAAGGACGCGAGCGTGCGGCGCTTCGCGAAGGTGTAGGCGTTGAGTTCGTCCCGCCGTGATGCCATCTGTGTCCGCTCTCTCCCCGTTGCGGAGCCGTGGGGGACCTGTGAAGATCCGTCCCCCGCCCTCGGTTGCCTCTGGTGCCTCGACTGTCAGACCCGGCCCCTACTATGCCTGTTGCGTGGACGTGCTGGTGGCACGGGTAGGGTGCTCAGGGCTTGAAGGGACCGGAGCGCAGGGGTTTTCGGGAGAGTTCGGGGGTTTTGAAGTGATGGCTTCCGCAACGCGGACCCGGTCGCGATCGCAATCGGGGTCGCGACCGGGTGGCGCGCGCCGGTCGGGTGCCCGCGGCTCTTCCTCCCGGCGGGGCGACGCCCAGCAGGCGCCCGCGCCCCACCAGGGCGCTTTCGCGCCGCGGCTGGAGTCCCGTTCGGGCCGCGGCGGTTCGTTCGCGGTGCAGCGGCTGGTGCTGCTGGAGCTAGCCGGCGCGCTCGTCCTGTGCGGGTGGCTGCTCGGCACGGTCGGGCTGATCGCCACCGCCCCCTTCGCCGTGGTGCTCCTGGTGCTCGCCGTCGTACGGCGCCGCGGGCGCTCCCTGCCGGAGTGGCTCGGCACCCTGCTGGCCATGCGGGCCCGCATACGGCGGGCCGCGAGCACACCCGTGCCGCCGGGGACCGACTCCGGTCTCGCGCCCGCGGTGGAGTGCGATCCGACCCTGCGCACCTTCAGCCACAACCGCGGCGACGACCGCGACCAGCGGCCGATCGGCATGGTGGGCGACGGCGGCTTCCTGACCGCGGTGCTCCAGGTCGAGTCGGACGTCGACGCTCTGCGCGCGGAGCGCGGCCGGCGACCGCTGCCCATCGCCCTCGTCCGGGACGTCCTCGAAGTCGACGGCATCCGGCTGGAGTCGGCGCAGATCGTGGTGCACACGCAGCCCGCGCCCGCGCTGCACCTGCCCCAGCAGTCGGTCGTGGTCAGCAACTACGCACCGCTGCAGGCCCAGACCGGCTCCCCCGCGGTCCGCATCACCTGGATCGCGCTGAAGCTCGACCCCGAGCTGTGCCCGGAGGCGGTGGCCGCGCGCGGCGGCGGGCTGCTCGGGGCGCAGAAGTGCCTGGCGCGCTCCGCCGAGCACCTGTCGAGCCGGCTGACCGGCGCCGGGTTCCGGGCGAGTGTGCTCACCGAGGAGGAGCTGACGGCCGCGATCGCCACGTCCGCGTGCGCCAACCCGATGGTGACGGCCCAGGCCGGGCGGGGCGAGGCGCCGCAGCGCCGGACCGAGGAGTCCAGCCGCAGCTGGCGCTGTGACAACCGCCGGCACACCACCTACTGGGTACGCCGCTGGCCCCAGCTCGGCGGATCCGGCGGCTCGCTGGCCCAGCTGGTGGCCCAGCTGACCGCGGTTCCCGCGCTGGCGACGACGTTCAGCCTGACCCTGGCCAAGGGCGCTCAGCAGGAAGTGACGATCACCGGTCATGTGCGGATCACCGGTCGCAGCAAGCAGGAACTGACCGACGCACGGCGCGATCTGGAGCGTGCGGCGCAGCAGGCACGGACCGGGCTGGCGCGCCTGGACCGGGAACAACTGCCCGGCGTTCTGGCCACCCTGCCGCTCGGAGGTGCCCGCTGATGACCACGACGACAACGCCCACCCCGTCGGCACCGGGCCTCGGTGAGCGGCTGCGCACCGGCTTCGGCCTGCTGGGTCCCCGCCATCCGCGGCACGCGCTGCCCGTGGAACAGGCGGACACGCTCACCCTGCCCATCGGCGACGACGGTGTGGTGGTCGGCGTCAACAGCGAGGGCCAGCCCGCGGTGCTCGGCGTCAACCGCCCCACGGCGTACGACATGGTGCTCATCGGCGGCCTGTGGACCGCGCAGGTCATGGCACTGCGCTCCGCAGCCACCGGCGCGCGGGTTGCCGTGGAGACCGGGCGGCCGCAGGCGTGGATGCAGATGGTGCATGCCATGGGTGGTGGGCAGAACGGGTTGTCCGTGTACGACGTGGGGCGGGTGCCGCCGCAGGGCGCTTCCGCGGGGACGCCGGTGCTGGTGGTGCGGGACTGCGGTATGCGGCCGCCGCGCGGGCGGGTGGTGTCCGGGCCCTGGCAGTCGGTGCTGACCCTGCTGCCGTATCTCAGCCCGGTCGCGCCCCGGCTGCTGCGGCAGGCGCGGCTCGCCGGTATCCAGCGGGTCTCACCCGACGAGGCGGCCGAACTGGGGCGCACCATGGGGCTGTCGCGGACCGAGGTGGAGTCGCTGCCGGCGCTGCCCGACGGTGTCACCCTGTGGTGCACCGACCGTGACCGGCAGTATGTGCTGACCCAACCCACCGACGCCGAGATCGGATTGTTGGGCACGCCCCGACGGATGGACTGAACTGCCCTTTCCTGTCCCTTTTGTTCACGCTGTCGTGGCGGCTGTGCGGGACGGGCGGGGCGTTTCCGGGCCCGCGGTGACCTGGTGGGCGGGCGCGGAGAGGCGGACGGGCCTGCCGAGGTGTGGCTCTTGGTGATTAGGCTGGGAGCGGGCGCGATGGCAGGACCCGTGAGCCGGGCGTCGGTGTCCCTGGGGGAGGGCCGGCGCATCGGACCGCCCGACGACTACGGACGACTCGGTACGACACGACATGGTCGCCCCGGCACGGCATGAGGGTGCTCGACCACACCAGGAGGAACTGTGAGCAGCGATCGGGACGGGATGCGCGGGGGCTGGGACACACCCGGCGATGACCAGCCCGACGCGGAGGCCGTCGAGACCACCGGCGAGTTCACCATCGACTACGCGCCCCCCGCCTGGTACACGCAGAACGCGTCCGGTACGGCCGGGGGCTCGGGCGGTGCCGTCGGTGCCGGCGGTTTCGCCGGGGCCCCGGGTGATTCGGGTGCTCCGGCCGCTCCGGCCGCTCCGGGGGTGCCCTTCCCCGCGGGCCCGCCCGTTGCGGGGGCGACGCCGCCGCCGGCCGCCCCGCCGGCGGGTACCCCGCCGCAGGGGACTCCGTACGGTCCGGCGCAGGGTGCGTCGTTCACTCCGCCGCACGGGGCCTCGTACGCTCCCCCGGCCGCGCAGCCCGCGCCGCCGGCCGGTGAGCCCGTTGCTGTGCCGCGGCTGCCCGAGGGCTTCGAGCCGCAGCAGCCCCAGCCTGCCTCGCAGGAGGCGCCGGCCGCGCCCTCCGGGGTCGAGCCGGAGACGGACAACGGGGACCTGGAGAGCGGGGCGACCATGCGGTTCTCCGCCGTCGCCCTGAAGCGCCAGATGGCCGAGATCGCCGAGCGCACGGCATCCGCCGGGGCGCCGGCCCCGTCCGAGGGCGACGGCTCCGGAGAGGGCGCGGCCACGGCGGGCGACGAGGGCACGGGGGATGCCTCGGGGGCCTCGTCCGTGGCGGAGGGCTCCGCCGGTGCGTCGGATGCGTCCGGTGCGGTGCGGTCCGTCGACGCGGGGAGTGCCGAGCAGCGCGTCGATGAGTCCGGCGGCGCGGCTGCCTCGCCGGAGGGCGCGGTGGCGGAGGCCGCCGGATCGGACGGTTCCGCGTCCGACGGGGACGAGGCGGCCGCCGAGGAGTCGGTCACGCCCGGTGCCACCGACGCCGACACCGAGAAGGGTGCCGCGGAAGAGGGTGTCGCCGACGCCGTGCGTCCCGAGGCGCCGGAGGGCACCGCCGAGGCCGTGCAGGTCTCCGGCGCACCGGAGCCGTCGGATGCCGTGGCCCGGAGCAGCGCGCCGCAGCCCGGCACGCAGGAGAGCAGCGTCCCGGCCGACAGCGCCTCCGACAACGCGGCCCAGCCCGCCGCCGCACAGCCCGGCGGCTACGGCTTCCCGCCGCCCGGCGCCCCCGAGTCCGGCGCGCCCCAGCCCGAGCCCGCCGCACCCCCCGCACCCCAGCCCGGCGGCTACGGCTTCCCGCCGCCCGGCGCCCCCGAGTCCGGCGCGCCCCAGCCCGGGCCCGCCGCACCCCCCGCTCCCCCGGCCCCCCAGCCCGGCTGGACCCCGCCGCCCGCGCCGCAGAACGGGCTGCCCCCGCTGCCGCCGTCGTACCAGCCCGCCGCCCCGGCTCCCGCGGCCCAGTGGCCCGTACAGCCCGGGCCGCAGCCGGCCGCCCCGCAGCAGCCCGGGCCGATGCCCGGCGAGCAGCCGCAGCCGGCGGCCGCCCAGGGCCCGGCCGGCGTGCCCGGCCAGCAGCCGCCGTTCCAGCCGCAGGCTCCGCAGCCCGCACCGGCCGCATGGCACCAGCCCGACCAGGCGCCCCACCAGCCCGGCGCGCCCGCACCGCAGCCGGCCCCCAACGCGCCCGCTCCGCCGAGCGGTTACGGCTTCCCCCAGCCCGGCGCCCCCAACCCTCCGGTGCAGCCCGGCGGCTACGGCTTCCCGCAGCCCCCGGCCCCGCAGCCGGCCCCCCACGCGCCCACCCCGCCGAGCGGTTACGGCTTCCCCCAGCCGGGGACGCCCAACGCGCCGGTGCAGCCCGGCGGTTACGGCTTCCCCCAGCCCCCGCAGACCCCCGGCTCCGCTGCCCCGGGCGCCCCGCAGGCCCCCCAGCCCCCCGTCGACCCCCGCTCCGGTGCCGCCTGGCCGCAGCCCGTGCAGCACGATCAGCGGCAGCCGACCAATCCCGGTGCCGCGCCGCTCGGTTACACCGCTGCCGTCGAGCTGTCCTCGGACCGGCTGCTCAACAACAAGAAGCAGAAGGCGAAGAGCGGTCGGCCCGCGGCGGCGGGCGGCCGGTTCAAGCTCGGCGGCAAGAAGGAGGAGGCCGAGCGGCAGCGCAAGCTGGAGCTGATCCGTACGCCGGTGCTGTCCTGCTACCGGATCGCGGTCATCAGCCTCAAGGGCGGTGTCGGGAAGACGACGACCACCACCGCGCTCGGCTCGACCCTCGCCACCGAGCGGCAGGACAAGATCCTCGCCATCGACGCCAACCCGGACGCCGGCACGCTCGGGCGGCGGGTGCGCCGGGAGACCGGGGCCACCATCCGTGACCTCGTCCAGGCCATCCCGTACCTCAACTCGTACATGGACATCCGGCGGTTCACCTCCCAGGCGCCCTCCGGTCTGGAGATCATCGCCAACGACGTGGACCCGGCCGTCTCGACCACGTTCAACGACGAGGACTACCGGCGCGCGATCGACGTGCTCGGCCGGCAGTACCCGGTCATCCTGACCGACTCCGGCACCGGTCTGCTGTACAGCGCCATGCGCGGGGTGCTGGACCTCGCCGACCAGCTCATCATCATCTCCACGCCGTCCGTGGACGGCGCGAGCAGCGCCAGTACGACGCTGGACTGGCTGTCCGCGCACGGGTACGCGGACCTGGTGTCGCGGTCGCTGACCGTGATCTCCGGGGTTCGCGAGACCGGCAAGATGATCAAGGTCGAGGACATCGTGGCGCACTTCGAGACCCGGACCCGCGGGGTCGTCGTCGTGCCCTTCGACGAGCATCTGGCCGCCGGTGCCGAGGTCGACCTCGACATGATGCGGCCGAAGACGCGCGAGGCGTACTTCAACCTCGCCGCGCTGATCGCCGAGGACTTCACCCGCCACCAGCAGGCGCACGGCCTGTGGACGAGTGACGGCAACCCGCCGCCGGTGGCCGCCCCGCCGATGCCGGGCCAGGCGACACCGGGTCAGGTGTACGGCTCCGGTCAGCCGCACCCGCAGGCGCCCGGTCAGCCGCACCCGCAGGCGCCCGGTCAGCCGTATCCTCAGGCGCCCGGTCAGCCGTACCCGCAGGCTCCGGGGCAGCCGTACCCGCAGGCCCCTGGTCAGCCGTACGCCCCGGCGCAGCAGCCGTACCCGCCGCAGCAGCCGTATCCGGGCGCGCAGCAGCCGGGCTACCCGCAGCCCGGACAGCCCCAGCCCCAGCCGCAGCCCCAGCCCCAGCCGGGCCAGCAGCCCCCGCAGGCGCCGCCCCAGCAGTAGGACGGCGGAACAACGCAGAAGGGCGGCCGGTGCTCACCGCACCGGCCGCCCTTTCCTTCCGCAGCGAAGGGCTTACTCCTCCGCCGCCACGATCTCCCGGCACCGCTTCACATCCGCGGCCATCTGCTCCAGCAGGTCCTCCAGCGTGTCGAACCTCGCCTGGCCGCGCACGTACGCGAGGAAGTCGACGGCGACGTGCAGGCCGTACAGGTCGAGGCCGACGCGGTCGATGGCGTAGGCCTCCACCGTGCGCTCCGTGCCGTCGAACTGCGGGTTCGTGCCGACGGAGATGGCGGCCGGCATGGCCTCGCCCTGGGCGTGCAGATAGCCGGCGTACACGCCGTCGGCGGGGATGGCGGTGTGCGGGAGCGTCTCGACGTTGGCGGTCGGGAAGCCCAGCTCGCGGCCGCGCTGGGCGCCGCGGACGACGACGCCCTCCACCCGGTGCGGGCGGCCCAGGATCTCGCGGGCGCCGGCGACATCGCCCTCGGCGACCAGGCGGCGGGTCAGCGTGGAGGAGAACGGCTCGCCGCCGCCCGCCTCACCGGTGACGTACAGGTCGACGACCTCGACCTCGAAGTCGTACACCTTGCCCTGCTCGGTGAGGAACTCGACGTTCCCGGCGGCCTTGTGGCCGAAGCGGAAGTTCGGGCCCTCCACGACCGCCTTGGCGTGCAGCTTGTCCACCAGGACCTTCACCACGAAGTCGGCGGGCGACAGCTTCGAGAACTCGGTGGTGAAGGGGAGGATGAGGACCGCGTCGACACCCAGCTCGGCCATCAGTTCGGCACGGCGGTGGTGCGCGGCGAGCAGCGGCGGGTGGCTGCCCGGGCGGACGACCTCGCTGGGGTGCGGGTCGAAGGTGACCACGACGGCCGGGACGCCCAGTTCGCGGGCGCGGTCGACGGCGTGCTTGATGATCAGCTGGTGGCCGCGGTGGACGCCGTCGTAGGAACCGATGGTGACGACGCTGCGCCCCCAGTCCTCGGGGATGTCCTCCAAGCCACGCCAGCGCTGCACTGTGACCGCTCCTCGAACCCTTGTCCGTGTCTGTCCTGACCTCGTTGTGCAGGTCTAAGGGTGCCATGCCGGGTGCCCCGCGCCAGCATCGGCATGGGGGCTGTGACGGGGCGCACGTTCCCGGTGCAGCTCAGGCCGGTACGCGTACGCCCGCCAGGTTCTCGATCATGCGGCGGGTGCTGGGTCCGACGACGGCGGCCCAGTCGTCCGGGGCGTCGGTCAGCCAGCGGGCCATGCGGGCGGCGAAGCCGGGCACGTGCCGGCCCAGTTCGACCAGGCCGCGGTCGAAGCGGGTGGCGCCCTCGGGTGTGCGGACGAGGAGCAGGCCGGTGCGGTGGACGAGACCCCGGATTTCGTCCTCGCAGCCGCACCCGGGTTCCACCGCCGCGTGCAGGACGGCGTCCAGGACGGCCGGGTCCTGCTCCCGCGCCAGCAGGAATTCCAGCAGCTCACGGCGGAGCGGGCGGGAGGCGGGCGTACCGGGGGCGGCGAGGACGGTGGCGAGGGCGGCGCGGAGCTGTTCCGGACCGTCGTCGAGCAGGCCGGTGACGAGGGGCAGCAGGACCGGGCGGGCGATGGGGCCCTGTTCGAGGCGGCGGTCGAGGTGACCGGCGACGTGCCCGGCGGTCTCCGGGCGCAGCCGCACCGCCCCCCGCAGGAGGGCGGCGATCCGGGGGGCGAGGGCCGGGGTGGTGACCTCGACGAGGCCGCGCAGCACCGCCCTGGTCTGCGGGCCGCCGGCGTCCGGGGCGCTCAGCCGGGCGCGGAAGGCCTCCAGGACCGGTTCCGGGTGCGTGGTCAGGGCCGGGGCCAGGGCGCCCGGCGGGAACTGCGGGTCGCCGTCGGCGAAGTGGCGCAGGGCGGCGGGCAGATACCGGTCGCGGGTGTCCGGGTCGCGGACCAGCAGGGCCAGGGCGCCGCCGTGCAGAGTGCAGTCGGCGGGGCGGGCGAGCAGGGCGAGGGCGGCGTAGCGCAGCAGCTCGCGGTCCGCGTCCGAGCGGACGTGCGGGGCGGCGCGCAGCCCGTACGCCACCGCCGCCACCCGGCGGGCGGGGCGCTCGTCGTGCGCCCAGCGGTCGACCGCCCGGCAGACGGCCGGCGGCTCGTCCTCGGCGAGGACGGCGAGCAGCTCGTCGGCGCGCCGGTGCGCGCAGGCCACCAGCACCTCGGTGAGATCGTCCAGGGCGCCGTGCCGGTGGGTGTGCAGCAGCGCCTGCGCGGCGGTGGCCACGGTGGCGTGCGGGGTGGCGGGCAGCGGCCGCTCGTCGGTGAACCAGCGGGTGAGCAGGGGCTGTACGACGGCGGGGGCGGCGGCGAGCAGCCCCGCCACGGCGTCCAGGTAGCGGTCCCCGGTCGTGGGCGGCGTCGGGTCGGCCAGCACGAGCCGGCGCAGCAGGTCCAGGCGCTCGGCGTCGGGGACGGGCAGGGCGGTCCAGAAGGCGGGGCGGAAGTCGGCCGGTACGGTCCGCCGGGCGCGGCGCCAGACGACGACACGGTCGGCGAGCAGGCGCAGCACCTCGGTGTACGGCGTGGGGTCCGGGACCTGCTGCAGGGTCCGGGCGAGCAGCCGGGCGGCCCACCAGGAGCCGGTGTCGCGGTCCAGCGCCTCGACCAACTCCCGCAGCCGCTCCGCCAGTTGCCGGGGGCCCTGCTGGCGGGCGAGGAGCAGCAGGGCCTGGACGACCGGGCCCACGCGGTGGTGCGGCACCGGGACCGGGCGGTGGCTGTCGGGCGGCTCGCCGGGGTGGTGCACCAGGGCCCGCAGGGCCTCGTCGAGGTCCAGGTGCATGCCCTGGATCCAGTCGGCCAGCTCCTCGTGGGCGAAGCGGTAGCCGCCGCCGGCCGGTACGAGGAGTCCCTCGGTGAGGACGGCGGAGGCCCAGCCGGTGCCGCCGCCGAGCCGGGCCGGGGCGGGTCCCCACGGGAACACCGCCTCGAACGACTCCCGGTCCAGCTCGCCCTGGCCCGCGCCGAGGCTGCGCCGGGCGGCCTCGTGCACCTGCCCGGCCACCCGCGCCGCCAGCCGGCGCACGGCCGTACCGCGCTGGCCGGCGGCTGCGGCGAGGCGGACCGCGACGCGCAGGCACATCAGGTCGAGGTAGGCCGCGAACACGTCGTCCCGGTCGACGGGTCCGGCCACGGGGGCGTCGGGTACGGCCGCCCGGACCTCGGCCAGCAGCCGCAGCGCCAGCGGATGCCGCTCGTCCCGCTCGACCAGCACCCCGTCCGGAATCCCGTACCGCGCTCGCGCCCGCCGCCCCTCGTCGACGGTGAAGTCACCGAGCCGCACGCAGGGGGGAAGCGGGTCCGCGGGGGTGCGGGGCGCGTCTCCAGGGACCCCGGGCAAGTGGTGGGGTGCTGTGGAGGGGCCGGTGGGCGGTTCGCCGTCGGCCGGGGCAGTACGGCCGCCCGGCCGGCGCACCTCTGCCGGGGAGCCGGGGCCGCCCGACACGTGAGGCGACTCGGCGCCCTCGCCCAGAGCCCCGGGCCCGGCCGCCTCGCGCCCGGCACCGTCGGCCGGGTCCCCGTGGCCGAACGGCGTCCGCACCGGCTCGCCACCGTCCGCCGAAGCCCCGTCGGCGGCGCTGGTCGCCGGGGGCCCCGGGGTGTGGAGGAGGTCCGCGGCGAACGCGTTGCCGGTGTGTTCCCAGTGTTCCTCGCGGCAGGCCACCACCAGGCGTGCCCCGGTCTCGCGCAGCCAGTCGGCCGTGCCCCGGGTCCAGGCGGGCAGGCGGTGGGCGAGGACGGGGGGCATCTCCTCGGGGCCGTCGAGGAGGAGCAGGAGCGGGCGGCCGGCCCGGGCGGCGCGGTGGGCCAGGTGTTCGGGGCTGATGTCGCCGAGGTCCTCGGGCTGCACGCGGCGCGACGCGGCGACGATGCGGGCGGCGCGCTCCAGGGTGCGCCGGGCGGCGTCGGCCACCGAGTCGTCGGTGTCCCTCAGGTCGGCGCCGCGCAGCCACAGCGTGGGTGCGGGCCGCTCGCCCCGGGCGCGGCGGGCGGCGAGCGCCGCGAGTTCCGTCGTACGGCCGCTGCCGGGGGTGCCGACGAGTCCGAGCACGGGCCGGTCGCCGGCGGTGAAGGCGGCCAGCTCGCGGGCGGTGTCGGCGCGTTCGAGCGGTTCGACGGCGCACGGGTGGCCGGTGAGGGTGTCCGGGGGGCCGTCCTGGGCGACGGAGGTGGTGGTCAGCTGGAGGATGCCGGCGAGGTTGAGGTCGGCGCCGTAGGCGGGCACGGTGGCCGCGTTGCGGGCGAGCACGTCGGCGAGGGCGCCGTCGGCGGGCCGCAGCGGCACCGCGAAGCCGGCGTCGCGCGCGGCGGTGTGCAGGGCGGTGCCGAGGACGCCGACGACCGCGCCGGTACCGGCGTCCAGCACCGGTCCCCCGGCCGCGCCGCCGCCGAGCCGGAGCGCGTCCCGGCCGGCCGTGCCGATGGCCAGCTCGAGCACGTCGTCCAGCAGGCGGAAGCCGTCGGTGGCGGTGTACGTCACCTCGGTGGCGGCCAGCACCCGCGCCTCCCGCCAGCAGCCGGCGGCGACCTTGACGTAGGTGCCGGCGGCGATCCGCTCCCGCACGGTCAGCGGCAGCGGGTCCACGCCGAGGCCCTCGGTGCGCACCAGGGCGAGGTCCAGGGCGGGCAGCGGGGTGACCGCGTCGGCAGAGACCACACAGGTGCGGTCCCCGGGGGCGTGGAGCACCAGCCGGGGCAGGCCGTCGACGGTCTCGTGGCTGGTGATCAGGGTGCCCTGGTGGTCGGCGAGGAAGCCGTACCCGCGCGGGCGCCCGGCCAGGTCCCGGATCCGTACGAGGGCGGCATCGGCCTCGGCACCGCCGGCCCGGGCTCCGTCGTCCACGCCCAGTCCGCCGGCGGCACCGTCGCCGTACCCGTGCGTGCACTGCCCGTACGGCTGCTCCCCGTACGCCCGTTCCTGCTCCCGGCGCCCGCCTCCGGTGCGCGGGCCCCGTCCCGCCATCGCCGTACCTCCCCGCCCGCTTTCCCCGTGCCCTGACCTCGACGGTAGGCGCGCGATGATCGGCGGGACAGATCGCGCGGTGAACGCGCCCCCTTCCGCTCCCCCGGTTCACTCCGAGCGCCTGCCCGGTCGGGTGAATAGGCGGGGGCTGCTGGATAACCCTAGGGGTGGGGGAACCGAGGGGGGACCGTGGAGCGGCGGCAGGGGCACGACCCCGTGGCCGGCCGCCGCTCCACGGCAGACGGCCCGGGCAGGGCCCGGCCGGGGCTCAGCCGAAGACGGCCAGGCTCTTGGCCTTGCCCCGGTGCTCCTCGACGAGCGCGAGGAAACGGCCCTCGGGGTCGAACACGGCCACGGGACCCGCGCCCGCGTACTCGTCGGGGATCTCCAGCCGGACGCCGTTCAGCAGCAGCCGGGACCGCTTGCCGTCGACCTCCCAGCGCGGGAACGCGGCGGCCGCGGCCTCGGCGATCGGCATCACGGTCAGCTCCTGCTGAAGCTGGTCCAGCGTCTTGGCCGCGTCCAGCTTGTACGGCCCGACGCGGGTCCGGCGCAGCGCGGTGAGGTGGCCGCCGACGCCGAGGCCGGCGCCCAGATCCCGGGCGAGGGCGCGGATGTAGGTGCCGGAGGAGCAGACCACCGAGACGATCAGGTCGAGCACGGGCGTGCCGTCCTCGGCGACCGCGTCCCGGACGTCGTACACCGTGAAGGAGGAGATGGTCACCGGGCGGGCGGGGATCTCGAAGTCCTCGCCGTCGCGGGCCCGCTTGTACGACCGTACGCCGTCGATCTTGATGGCGCTGACCTTGGACGGCACCTGCATGATGTCGCCGGTGAGC
Organism: Streptomyces sp. NPDC088810; assembly: GCF_044750305.1. NCBI lineage: Bacteria > Bacillati > Actinomycetota > Actinomycetes > Kitasatosporales > Streptomycetaceae > Streptomyces > Streptomyces sp. NPDC088810. The sequence goes on along the minus strand of NZ_JBIVJQ010000011.1, from coordinate 269,388 downwards.
TTGGCGATGCCGGCGTCGATGGCGTCCCGGGTCACCTTGGAGGCGTCGGTGGACGAGGTGATCTCGCCCTCGGCGTCGTCGGTGAGGGTGTTCTGGCCCAGGCGGACGGTGCCCAGGTACTCCTTCTCGGTGAGCGCGAGGTGCCCGAGGAGCTTGGTGGCGCGTTCGACCCCGAGGACCAGGACCCCGGTCGCCATGGGGTCGAGTGTGCCGGCGTGGCCGACGCGGCGGGTCCTCGCGATCCCGCGCATCTTGGCGACCACGTCGTGCGAAGTGAAGCCCGACGGCTTGTCGACGATGACGAGGCCGTCGGGCGGGGTGGGCTTGCTGGTCATTCGGCGGCGTCGTCCGTCTCGTCGTCTTCCTCGCCCGGCTTGCGGTACGGGTCCGCGTCACCGGCGTACCTGGCGCCCGCGGACACCTCACGCACCTTCTCGTCGGACTGGCGCGCCTTGTCGAGGAGGTCCTCGATGGTCCGGGCGGTGTCCGGCAGGGCGTCCGCCACGAAGGTGAGGGTCGGCGTGAACTTCACACCGGCGGCCGCTCCCACGGCCGAGCGGAGGACGCCCTTGGCGCTCTCCAGGCCCGCGGCGGCGGCCTGCCGCTCCTCCTCGTCGCCGTAGACCGTGTAGAAGACGGTCGCCTCCCGCAGGTCACCCGTGACCCGGGTGTCCGTGATGGTGACGTGTGAGCCGAGCCGCGGGTCCTTGATCCCGCGCTGCAGCTTCTGGGCCACCACCTCCCGGATGAGGTCCGCCAGCCTTTTAGCCCGCGCGTTGTCGGCCACTGGTCCGTCTCCCGTTCTTTCTTCTTGCTTGCGTTTCGTGGTCAGTCGTCGTCGCCGTGGAAGCGCCGTCGCACGGACAGCAGTTCCACCTCGGGACGGCCGGCGACCAGCCGTTCGCACCGGTCCAGTACGTCGGTGAGGTGCGCCGCGTCGCCGGAGACCACGGCGAGGCCGATGATCGCTCGCCGGTGGAGGTCCGCGTGGTCCACCTCGGCCGCGCTCACGGCGTACTTCCGCTGGAGTTCGGCGACGATCGGGCGGACGACGGAGCGCTTCTCCTTCAGCGAGTGGACGTCGCCGAGGAGGAGGTCGAAGGACAGAGTCCCCACGTACATGTGTGTGACCGGTTCACCCGCCGGTACGGGATCGATGGCCCCGGGTCCGTGTGGCCGGGGACATCAAGAACGGTACCGCGTACCTGCCGGTGGCTCGACAGGGTTTCGGCACCGTGGGCTGCCGTTCCCCGGGGGCTCCGCCCCCCGGGAACGGCCGGGCTGGCCGGCGGCACGTGTGTGCCGTCGGCCAGCCCCAGAGACCGTCGGTCGTGTTACGACCGCGGCTTCTCCCGCATCTCGTACGTCGCGATGACGTCGTCGACCTTGATGTCGTTGAAGTTTCCGAGGTTGATACCACCCTCGAAGCCTTCGCGGATCTCGGTGACGTCGTCCTTGAAGCGGCGCAGACCGGAGATCGTGAGGTTCTCCGCGACCACCTTGCCGTCGCGGATGAGGCGCGCCTTGGTGTTGCGCTTGACCTCGCCCGAGCGGACCAGGACACCGGCGATGTTGCCCAGCTTGGACGACTTGAAGACCTCGCGGATCTCCGCCGTACCGAGCTCGACCTCTTCGTACTCCGGCTTGAGCATGCCCTTGAGGGCCGCCTCGATCTCCTCGATCGCCTGGTAGATGACCGAGTAGTACCGGACGTCCACACCCTCGCGCTCGGCCATCTGCGCCGCGCGGCCGGCCGCACGGACGTTGAAGCCGATCACGATGGCGTCGGAGCCCATCGCCAGGTCGATGTCCGACTCCGTGACCGCACCGACGCCGCGGTGCAGGACGCGGATGTCGACCTCTTCGCCGACGTCCAGCTGGAGCAGGGAGGACTCCAGGGCCTCGACGGAACCAGAAGCGTCACCCTTGATGATCAGGTTCAGCTGCTGGACCTCGCCGGCCTTGAGCACCTTGTCCAGGTCCTCCAGCGAGACACGGCGCGTGCGCTTGGCGAAGGCCGCGTTGCGCTCGCGGGCGGCGCGCTTCTCGGCGATCTGACGGGCCGTACGGTCCTCGTCGACCACCAGGAAGTTGTCGCCCGCACCCGGGACGTTGGTGAGGCCCAGGACCTGCACCGGCGTCGACGGGCCGGCCTCGGCGACGTTGTTGCCGTTGTCGTCGAGCATGGCGCGCACGCGGCCGTAGGCGTCGCCCACCACCATCGTGTCGCCGACCCGCAGGGTGCCTCGCTGGACGAGGACCGTCGCCACGGCACCACGGCCGCGGTCGAGGCGGGACTCGATCGAGATGCCCTGCGCGTCCTGGTGCGGGTTGGCCCGCAGGTCGAGCGAGGCGTCGGCCGTGAGGATCACGGCCTCCAGCAGCGAGTCGATGTGCAGACCCTGCTTGGCGGAGATGTCGACGAACATGGTGTCGCCGCCGTACTCCTCGGCCACCAGGCCGTACTCGGTCAGCTGACCGCGCACCTTGGTCGGGTCGGCACCCTCGACATCGATCTTGTTGACCGCGACCACGATCGGGACGTCGGCCGCCTTGGCGTGGTTGAGCGCCTCGACCGTCTGCGGCATGACGCCGTCGTTGGCAGCGACGACCAGGATCGCGATGTCGGTCGACTTCGCACCACGGGCACGCATGGCGGTGAACGCCTCGTGACCCGGGGTGTCGATGAAGGTGATCTTGCGCTCTTCGTCGTTGACCTCGGTCGCGACCTGGTAGGCACCGATGTGCTGGGTGATGCCGCCGGCCTCGCCCGCGATGACGTTCGTCTTGCGGATCGCGTCGAGCAGTCGGGTCTTACCGTGGTCGACGTGACCCATGACGGTCACCACCGGCGGACGGACGACCAGGTCCTCCTCGGAGCCCTCGTCCTCGCCGAACTCGATGTCGAAGGACTCGAGCAGCTCGCGGTCCTCCTCCTCGGGGCTGACGATCTGAACCGTGTAGTTCATCTCGCCGGCGAGGAGCTGCAGGGTCTCGTCGGAGACGGACTGCGTGGCCGTGACCATCTCGCCGAGGTTCATCATGACCGCGACGAGGGACGCCGGGTTGGCGTTGATCTTCTCAGCGAAGTCGGTGAGCGACGCGCCGCGGGAGAGACGGATGGTCTCGCCGTTGCCGCGCGGCAGCATCACGCCGCCGACGCTCGGGGCCTGCATGGCCTCGTACTCCTGGCGCCTCTGCCGCTTCGACTTGCGGCCACGACGCGCGGGACCACCGGGACGGCCGAAGGCGCCCTGCGTGCCACCACGGCCACCGGGACCACCCGGACGACCACCGAAGCCGGGACGGCCACCGCCGCCGGCGCCGGGACCACCCGGACGGCCGGCGAAACCGCCGCCACCGCCACCGGGACCGGCAGGACGGCCGGCGAAGCCGCCGCCACCGCCACCCGGACGGCCGGCGAAGCCGCCGCCGCCACCCGGACGACCGCCGCCGCCACCGGGACGACCGCCGCCGCCGGGGCCACGGCCGCCGGGGCCACCGCCCGGACGCGGACCCGCAGCGGGACGCTGCGGCATCATGCCGGGGTTCGGACGCGGGCCGCCGGGGCCGCCGCCGGGACGGGGACCGCCCTGCGGACGCGGCATCGAGCCCGGGGTCGGACGGGGACCGCCCGGAGCCTGCGGACGCGGACCGCCGCCCTGGGCGCCGGGCGCCTGCGGACGGGGACCGGCGCCGGGGGCACCGGCGGGGCCGGGACGCGGGCCGCCCTGCGGGCGCGGGGCCTGCGGGCGGGCCATGCCGGCGTTGCCGCCGGAGGTGAAGGGGTTGTTGCCCGGGCGCGGACCGGCCGGACGGGCGCCCGGACGGGCGGCCTGGCCACCGGAGCGCGGAGCACCCTGGCCCGGACGGGCCGACTGCTGACCCTGACCGCCGGCGGCCGGACGGCCACCGGGCTTCGGGGCACCGGGACGGGCGCCGGGACGCGGACCCTGGGCGGCCGGAGCCTGCGGGGTCTGCGCGGCCGGGGCGGCCGGCGGAGCGGTGAACTCCGGGGCGGCCGGGGCCGGGCGCGGCGCGGGCTTGGGACCCGGCACCGGACGCGGGCCGGAAGCGGCCGGCGCGGGCGCCGAGGGGGCCGACGGGGCGGCCGGCTGCTGGGCAGCGGGCGCCGTCGGAGGCTTGGGGGCAGCCGGCCTCGGGGCCGGGGCAGCCGGACGTGCCGCCTGCGCCGGAGAGGGCGCGGCGGGCTTGGGGGCAGCCTTGCGCGGGGCGGGCTTGCCGGCGGACTTGCCGTTGCCACCGCCCTGGAAGGCGTCGGTCAGCTTACGTACAACCGGCGCTTCGATGGTCGAAGACGCCGAACGGACGAATTCACCGAGTTCCTGGAGCTTGGCCATGACGACCTTGCTCTCGACACCGAACTCCTTGGCGAGTTCGTAGACCCGGACCTTAGCCACTTCGCTCCTTTGAGGTCCGGGTTGAAGCCGGACCGTCGTTAGTTCATGGGCGTACTCATCGCGTACTCATCGAGTGCTCATCGCAATCTCGACCTGCTTTCGACTCGCGAGGTACCAGGCCGCACGGGGTTCCGTACGGCTCGTCTTACGGCGTTGCCTGCTCGGCAACTGTTGTCTGCTCGACGTATCGGCGCAACGCCTTTGTGTCGAGCGGTCCCGGGACGCGCAGTGCCCGCGGGAACGCCCGGCGGCGTACCGCCTGGTCGAGACAGACCAGGGCGGGGTGCACATACGCACCCCGGCCGGGCAGCGTACCGCGAGGATCGGGGGCGCATGCGTCCTCGATCCTCACGATCCGCAGGAGATCGTTCTTGGCCGCCCGCTCCCGGCACCCCACACAGGTGCGTTCAGGGCATACTCCGGTGTGCGTCCGGCCAGACACAGTTAAGTCTACCTCCCCGTACCGACCTCACCCCTTTGGGGCAAAAATCGAACGGCTGTTGTCGTGATATCAGCGACGGGCGGCTTGGATCTATTCCCCGCCCCCGGGCCTACTCCCCGGCCTGCTCGGTGTCGGGCCGGATGTCGATCCGCCAGCCGGTGAGGCGGGCGGCGAGGCGGGCGTTCTGGCCCTCCTTGCCGATCGCCAGCGACAGCTGGTAGTCCGGCACGGTCACCCGTGCGGAGCGGGCGGCCATGTCCACGACCTCCACTTTGCTCACCCGAGCGGGTGACAAGGCGTTCGCCACCATCTCGGCCGGGTCGTCCGACCAGTCGACGATGTCGATCTTCTCGCCGTTCAGCTCGCCCATCACGTTGCGGACCCGGCCGCCCATGGGGCCGATGCAGGCGCCCTTGGCGTTCAGGCCCGAACGGGTGGACCGTACGGCGATCTTGGTGCGGTGACCGGCCTCACGGGCGATCGCGGCGATCTCCACCGAGCCGTCGGCGATCTCCGGCACCTCCAGGGCGAAGAGCTTCTTCACCAGGTTGGGGTGGGTCCGCGAGAGGGTCACGGACGGGCCGCGGACGCCCTTGGCCACCCGGACGACGTACGACCTCAGGCGCATGCCGTGCGGGTAGGTCTCGCCGGGCACCTGCTCCTGCACCGGCAGGATGGCCTCCAGCTTGCCGATGTCCACGAGCACGTTCTTCGGGTCGCGGCCCTGCTGGACCACTCCGGTGACGATGTCGCCCTCGCGGCCGGCGTACTCGCCGAGCGTCGCGTCGTCCTCGGCGTCGCGCAGCCGCTGCAGGATCACCTGCTTGGCGGTGGTCGCGGCGATACGGCCGAAGCCGGACGGGGTGTCGTCGAACTCGCGGGGCTCCTGCCCCTCCGTGAGGTCGTCGGGGTCCTCCTTCGCCCACACGGTCACATGCCCGGTCTCCCGGTTGAGCTCCACGCGCGCGTGTCGGCGGCTTCCCTCGGTGCGGTGGTAGGCGATGAGGAGGGCCGACTCGATCGCCTCGACCAGCAGGTCGAAGGAGATCTCCTTCTCCCGAACCAAGCCCCGCAGGGCGCTCATGTCGATGTCCACGGCTACGCCTCCTCCTCTTCCTTCATGTCCTTCTTGACCTTGTCGTCCTTGCGGTTGAACTCGACCTGCACGCGCGCCCTGGCGATCTCGGGGAAGCCGAGCCTGCGGCTCGTGGCCTTGCGGCCCTTGACCCCGGGCACCTCGACGTCGATGCCCTCGTCGTCGACCTCCAGGATCCGGGCGACCAGCTCGCCGCCCTCGGCGAGCTGGAACTTCACGAGCCGGTCGGTCGCGCGCACGAAGTGCCGGTGCTCGGTGAGGAGGCGCTCCGCGCCGGGGGTTCCGACCTCCAGGTCGTACGCGGCGTCACCCATCGCGTTGGTCTCGTCGAGCTTCGCCGAGAGCGCACGGCTCACATCGGCGATGGCGTCCAGGTCGGCTCCGGTGTCGGAGTCGACGACCACGCGCAGCACCCGCTTGCGTCCGACGGAGTCCACGGCGATCTCTTCGAGATCCAGCCCCTGGGAGGTGACGAGCGGTTCCAGCAGCTCTCGCAGCCTCTCGCTCTGGGTGGTGCTCATCCGGGTGACTCCTCGGCCGCGTGTGCTGTTGTGGGATGGGTCGCGTGTCTGGTCAAAGGGTATCCGGTCGCGGAGGGTGTTGCTGTCCCCTCCATGGGTGGGCGCGCGGCGGAGCCGCATGTCATCACAGCACGTGACCCTGAGGCGGGCTGTGTGAGCCGGTGACATGAAGCGAGGGGGTGCGCGGGTACCGTGATCACCGGCGGGCCGGGTCCCGCCCGTGTGTTCGTACGAGCCCCCGAGGACGTCAGCCGTGCCGTACCCCCCTTCGTCGCGCATCCCCTCGGGGCCGCGCAGAAGATCCCTGCTCGCCTCGGCCGCCGGGGCCGCCCTCCTCGTGGGCTGCTCGGCCGAGCCCGACGACGGCGGCACGGGTCCGTCGGCCACCGCCCGGGCCCGCGCGCGTGCGGCCCGGGACAGCCGGGGACTGCTGGGGCACTACGACGCGGTACTCGCCGCGCATCCCGGGCTTGCGGAGCGGCTGCGTCCGCTGCGGGCCCAGGTCGCGGCGCACGCGGTGGCCTTCGAGGAGGGCTCGACGGCCACCCCGACCGCCACCGCCACCGCTTCGGCCACGGTGTCGGCATCGCCGTCCGCCGTGGCCGTGCCGGCCGGCGAGAAGGACGCCGTCGCGGGGCTGGCCGCCGCCGAGCGGGCCCTCGCCGACCGGCGCGGCACGGAGCTGCTGGAGGTGCCGGGCGAGCTGGCGCGGCTGCTGGCGTCGGTCGCGGCCGCCGGGGCCGCGCACGCGTACCTGCTGACGGAGGGGGCCAGGTGAGCGACGGGACCGAGCTGACCGCGCTGCAGGCGGCGCTGGCGGCGGAGCACGCGGCGGTGTACGGGTACGGCGTCGTCGGCGGACGGATCGACGAGCGGCGGCGGACCCAGGCACGGGCGGCGTACGACGCGCACCGTGCGCGCCGGGACGCGCTGGTGCGCGCCGTGCGTGACCTGGGCGGCACTCCGGTCGCCGCGAGTGCCGGGTACGCGCTGCCGTTCCCGGTCCAGGACGGGGCGGCGGCGGTACGGCTGGCCGCGCAGCTGGAGGAACGGCTGGCCGGGGTGTACTCGGACCTGGTGCGGGCGGCCGCCGGCGCACGGCGGGCCGACGCGGCCGGGGCGCTGCGCGAGGCCGCGGTCCGGGCGGTGCGCTGGAGTGGGGAGAGCGTAGCCTTCCCTGGGCTCGCCGAGCGGTCCGGCGGGCAGACGGGCGCGGCCGGCACGACCCCCTCGCCCTCCACGCCGGCGACACGCTAGCCACCGGCGGGGCGGGCCGTACGACAGCCCGGAGCAGGGCCCGACAGCACGCGACAGGAAGGGACGACTCGCGCATGGCTTTCGAAGCACCGCAGCGCCTGGTGCGGGCGCTCGGTGAGACGGCACCGGCCGGGGACGACTGGCTGGCGCGGCTGCCCGCGGCAGCCGAGCGGGCCGTCGCCCGGCGCGAGTTGACCGTGGAGCGGGTGCAGGTGCCCGGCGGGCGCAGCAGCCTGGTGGTGCTGGTGCGGCGGGCGGACGGCACCCCGGCCGTACTGAAGCTGGCGCCGCCGCGGGCGCGCCCGGAGAGCGAGCGGGCGGCGCTGGCGCACTGGGGCGGGCTGGGCGCCGTACAGCTGCTGGAGTCCGAGGCGGAGGACGGGGTGCTGCTGCTGGAGCGGCTGCACCCCGATGTGTCGGTCCGGTCGCTGCCGGAGGCGAAGGCGCTGCTGGAGGCGGCGGGGACGCTGCGCCGGCTGTGGGTGGAGCCGCCGGCCGGGCATGCCCTCGAGACCGTCGCCGAGCGCACCGGACGGCAGGCGGCGGCGATGCGGGCGAGCGCCGGGACCGACCCGGAGGCGGCGCCCCTGGTGGAGTCGGCGCTCGCGGCCCGGGAGGAGCTGCTGGCCGCGCCGCCGGAGCAGTTGCTGCTGCACGGCACGTTCCGGCAGAGCAAGGTGCTCGCCGGGGAGCGGATGCCCTGGCTCGCGGTGGGCCCGGACCCGGTGGTCGGCGAGAGCGCCTTCGACCTGGCCCGCCTGGTGCGGGACCGGGTGGAGGACCTGATCGCGACGCCGAGCGGCCCGGCGACCACCCGGCGCCGGATCAAGCGGCTCGCGGAGTCGCTGGAGGTGGACCAGGAACGGCTGCGCGGCTGGACGCTGTTCCGGGCGGTGGAGTCCGGGGTGCGGGCCCGCCGGGTCGGCCGGGAGAAGGACGCGGAGCTGCTGCTGGAGTTCGCGGCCTGGCTGTAGGCACGCGTAGTCGGGAGGGGGACGACCCGTGGTATCCCGGCGAGCGGATCCGGGTTACGGCACGGTCTTCTCCGTCGCCTTCAAGGCCCGGGAGTACCGGACCGTTTCCCGGGGGGAGTGGCGGCGCGCACGGTCGTGAGCGCCGCCCGTCGCGTCGTCAGGCCGTGAGGCGGGCGATCGCGTCCTCGACCGAGAGTTCCTCCCGCTCGCCGGTCTTGCGGTCCTTCAGCTCCAGGACGCCCTCGCCGGAGCGGCGGCCGGCCACCAGGATCTGGGGCACGCCGATCAGCTCGGCGTCGGTGAACTTCACGCCCGGGGAGACCCCGGCCCGGTCGTCCACCAGGACGCGGACGCCCGCGGCGGCGAGCTTCTCGGCGACGTCGAGGGCCAGCTCGGTCTGCAGGGCCTTGCCGGCGGCGACGACGTGCACGTCAGCCGGGGCGATCTCCTTGGGCCAGACCAGGCCGTGCTCGTCGGCGGTCTGCTCGGCGAGCGCGGCGACGGCGCGGGAGACGCCGATGCCGTAGGAGCCCATGGTGACGCGGACGGGCTTGCCGTTCTGGCCGAGGACGTCCAGCTTGAGGGCGTCGGTGTACTTGCGGCCCAGCTGGAAGATGTGGCCGATCTCGATGGCGCGGTCCAGCTTCAGGCCGGTGCCGCACTTGGGGCAGGGGTCGCCCTCCTGCACGACCACGACGTCCACGTACTCGTCGACCTCGAAGTCCCGGCCGGCGACGACGTTCTTGGCGTGCGTGTGCTCCTTGTTGGCACCGGTGATCCAGGAGGTGCCGGGGGCCACGCGCGGGTCGGCGATGTACTTCACCTTCTCGCCCAGGCCCTGCGGTCCGACGTAGCCGCGGACCAGGTCGGAGCGCTCGGCGAAGTCGGCCTCGGTGACCATCTCGACGGCGGCCGGGGCGAAGTGCTCCTCGACCTTGCCCATGTCCACCTCGCGGTCCCCGGGCACGCCCACGGCGACGATCTCGCCGTCCACCTTGACCAGCAGGTTCTTCAGCGTGGCGGAGGCCGGGACGCCGAGCGAGGCGGCCAGCGTCTCGATGGTCGGGGTGTCCGGGGTCGGGATCTCCTCCAGCGCGGGCACGGCCGAGCCGTCGACCGGCTTCAGCTCGTACGTGATCGCCTCCGTGTTGGCGGCGAAGTCGCAGTTCGGGCAGTCCGCGAAGGTGTCCTCGCCGGCCTCGGCCGGGGCGAGGAACTCCTCGGACTTGGAGCCGCCCATGGCGCCGGCGGTGGCCGCGACGATGCGGTAGTCGAGGCCGAGGCGCGCGAAGACGCGCTGGTAGGCCTCGCGGTGCAGGGCGTAGGACCGGGCGAGGCCCTCGTCCTCCAGGTCGAAGGAGTACGAGTCCTTCATCAGGAACTCACGGCCGCGCAGGATGCCGGCGCGGGGGCGGGCCTCGTCGCGGAACTTGGTCTGGATCTGGTAGAGGATCACCGGCAGGTCCTTGTAGGACGTGCACTGGTCCTTGACCAGGAGGGTGAAGATCTCCTCGTGGGTGGGGCCGAGGAGGTAGTCGCCGCCCTTGCGGTCCTTGAGCCGGAACAGCTCCTGGCCGTACTCGTCCCAGCGGCCGGTGGCCTCGTAGGGCTCGCGCGGCAGCAGGGCGGGCAGCGAGACCTCCTGGGCGCCGATGGCGTCCATCTCCTCGCGGACGATGCGCTCGACGTTGGCGAGGACCTTCTTGCCGAGGGGCAGCCAGCTCCAGATGCCGGCGGCCGTGCGGCGGACGTAGCCGGCGCGGACGAGGAGCTTGTGGCTGAGGACCTCGGCGTCCGCCGGGTCGTCGCGCAGCGTCTTCGCCATCAACTGGGACATGCGCTGGACCGGTGCGTTGGCCATGGTTCTCGTACTCCTGCCGGGTAAAGGTGATGGCATGGAGGTTAGCCGGGCCGCCCGTGCCGGTGGAAATCGGTTAGCGCCTGCGCAGCGGGAGCGGGGCGCCCATCACGGCGTACGGCCGCGGTGCGCTCGGGAAGTGCACCCGGCGGGCGAGGTCGACGTAGCCGAGGGAGTGGTAGAGGCCGCGGGCGGGGCTGTCGGTGTCGATCGCGGAGAGGATCGAGCGGGGTTCGGCGGCGGTGTCGGTGATGGTGGTGATCAGCCGCCGGCCGATGCCGCGGTTCTGGTGGTCGGGGTGGACGTGCAGTTCGGTGATGACGAAGGAGTCGTCCAGCCAGAAGTCGTTGCCGTTGGCCCGGAGGTAGGGCTCGACGACGGTGGACCACCAGTGGGTACGGCTGTTGGGCATGCCGTAGACGAATCCGATCAGCTGTCCGCGGCTGGTGGCGCCGAGGGCCCGTGCGCCGTTGTACTGCATGTGGCGCTGCACGATCTGCCGGCGTACGGCGACTTCGTCCGGTCCGAGCCCGAAGGCGACGGCCTGGACGGCCAGGGCCTCGTCCACGTGGGCAGCGAGGTCCAGGGGGCCGATCACGAGGTCCATGCCCGGGAGCGTACAGGGCGGTCAGAACAGAACGCTCATGAAGGCTCCCACCTCTTGGAAGCCCACCCTGCGGTATGTCCTGCGCGCCGCCGTGTTGAAGTCGTTCACGTACAGGCTGACCACGGGGGCGAAGTCCGCCAGGGCGTAGCGCAGGACCGCCGCCATGCCGGGGGCCGCGAGGCCCCGCCCCCGGTACTCGGGGGCCACCCAGACGCCCTGGATCTGGCAGGCGTGCCGGGTCGCGGCGCCGATCTCCGCCTTGAACACGACCCGGCCCTGGTCGTCGACGCGGGCGAAGGAGCGGCCGGAGCCGACGAGTTCGGCGACCCGGGCCTGGTACAGCAGTCCGCCGTCGCCCGCGAGCGGCGATACGCCGACCTCCTCGGTGAACATCGCGACGCACGCCGGCATGATCGTTTCCATCTCGTCCTTGCGGACGCGGCGGACGTACGGGTCCGGGGCGATGCCGGCCGGCATCCGGTCGGTGACCATCAGCGGCTGGCGGGCGCGGACCTCGCGGGCCGGGCCCCAGTGCGGTTCCAGCAGCCGCCACAGCTGGGCGGTGGCTTCGGCGGGGCCGACGATGGAGGAGCAGCGGCGGCCGGCCCGCCGGGCGCGGTCGGCGAAGGCGCGGACCGCGCGCGGGGTGGCGCAGATGGGGACGAGGTTGGCGCCCGCGTAGCACAGGGACGTGAGCATGCCGTCCTCGTACCAGCCCCACATCTCGCCGCCGAGCCGCCAGGGGTCGAGGCCCGCGACCTGGACCCGGGAGGTCACGAAGGCGTTGGCGACCGGCTCGCGGTCGAGGACGGCGAGCGCGGCGTCCAGGTCACTCGGTTCCAGGACCCGGGAGGTGGTCTGGGTCAGCACGTGCGGGGCCTCACGGTCGGACATTGCCTGATCCCCGCACTGTACCTGCCGGAATTCTCCCGTGCCGCCCCCGGTCCGACGGCAAGGGATCACTCCGGATCCTCACCGCCGAGCCGGGGCGGCAGCCCGCGGACCGCGCCCCGGAGGTCCAGCACCAGACGGTGCAGGGCCTTGACCGTGACGACGGCGGCACCATTGACGTCCACGGGGAGGCGGCGCGGGTGTCGTTGTCCGGCATCGTTCGGCGCCGCGCGCCCCCGGTCCGACGGGTGCGGGGCCTGCGGGCGATCTCCTCGCCGGGTGTCAGCCCGTCACCGACACCGACGGCTCGCCGGAGGTGACGCCGTCCTTCTCCATCTGCTCGGCCAGCTTCATGGCCTCCTCGATCAGGGTCTCCACGATCTTCGACTCGGGGACGGTCTTGATGACCTCGCCCTTGACGAAGATCTGGCCCTTGCCGTTGCCGGAGGCGACGCCGAGGTCGGCCTCGCGGGCCTCGCCGGGGCCGTTGACGACGCAGCCCATGACGGCGACGCGGAGGGGGACCTCCATGCCGGTGAGGCCGGCGGTGACCTCTTCGGCGAGCTTGTAGACGTCGACCTGGGCACGGCCGCAGGAGGGGCAGGAGACGATCTCCAGGCCGCGCTGGCGCAGGCCGAGCGACTGGAGGATCTGGAGGCCGACCTTGACCTCCTCGACGGGCGGGGCCGACAGGGAGACGCGGATGGTGTCGCCGATGCCCTGGGAGAGCAGGGCGCCGAAGGCGACGGCCGACTTGATCGTGCCCTGGAAGGCGGGGCCTGCCTCGGTGACGCCGAGGTGGAGGGGGTAGTCGCACTGCTCGGCGAGCTGGCGGTAGGCCTCGATCATCACGACCGGGTCGTTGTGCTTGACCGAGATCTTGATGTCGCGGAAGTCGTGCTCCTCGAAGAGGGAGGCCTCCCAGAGGGCCGATTCGACCAGGGCCTCGGGGGTGGCCTTGCCGTACTTCTGGAGCAGGCGCCGGTCCAGGGAGCCCGCGTTGACGCCGATGCGGATCGGGGTGCCGTGCTCCTTGGCGGCCCGCGCGATCTCCTTGACCTTGTCGTCGAACTGCTTGATGTTGCCCGGGTTGACGCGGACCGCGGCGCAGCCGGCCTCGATGGCGGCGAAGACGTACTTGGGCTGGAAGTGGATGTCCGCGATCACCGGGATCTGGGACTTCTTCGCGATGGTGGCGAGGGCGTCGGCGTCGTCCTGGGTGGGGCAGGCCACCCGGACGATCTGGCAGCCGGAGGCGGTCAGCTCGGCGATCTGCTGGAGGGTGGCGCCGATGTCGGACGTACGGGTCGTGGTCATCGACTGGACCGAGACCGGCGCGTCCCCGCCGACCGCCACGCTTCCGACCTGGATCTGCCGGCTCTTGCGGCGCTCGGCGAGCTTGGTCGGAACGGACGGCATGCCGAGAGAAATCGCAGTCATCTGCTGTGCAACCCCAAGTCGTGGATCAAGGTCCGGTCCCGTGAACGGCGGGCCCCAGGCTTCGAGATTACGGCACCGGCCCGGCCGTCAGCACACCCCTCCCGCAAAGCCACCCGATGGGAGGCGGCCCGGAACCACCGGGTTCCGGGCCGCCGTGAACGAGGGGTGGCTAGGAGATTTTCACCGGGTTGACCACGTCGGCGATCAGCACCAGGACGGTGAAGCAGACGAAGATCCCGGCCACCACGTACGCCACCGGCATCAGCTTGGCGACGTCGAACGGACCGGGGTCGGGCCGGCGCAGCACCCGGGCCACGTTCCGCCGCAGCGACTCCCACAGGGCGCCCGCGATGTGCCCGCCGTCGAGCGGGAGCAGCGGAAGCATGTTGAACAGGAACAGGGAGAGGTTGAAGCCGGCGACCACGAACACGGCCATGGCCAGCTGCTGCGAGGCGGGGATGTCCAGGGTGGCGATCTCGCCGGTGACCCGGGCCGCGCCGACGATGCCCATCGGGGAGTCCGGTTCGCGCGGGCCGTCGCCGAAGGCGGCGTCCCACAGGGCCGGGATCTTGCCGGGCAGGGCGACGAGGGAGTCGACGGCGTCGCCGACCCGGTCGGTCATCCAGGTCACGGACTCGCCGAAGTCCTGCTTGACGACACCGGTGGCGGAGCTGAAGCCGAGGAAGCCGGCCTTGACGTACTGGCCCTCGACGTACCCGCCGCCGGAGTCCTTCTTGGCGACCATGTTGGTGGCGATCTTCGCGTGCAGGGTGAGCTGCTTGCCGTCCCGCTCGACGACGATCGGCACGGTCTTGCCCGCGCTGACCCGGATGAGGTCCGACAGGGTGCTCCAGTCCTCGGTGGGCTTGCCGTCGAAGGAGACGATCTTGTCGCGCTTCTTCATGCCGGCGGCCGCGGCCGGGGAGGCCGGGTCGGACTTCTTGCAGCTGTCGCGGTGCTCGCTCTGCGCGATGACGCAGGGCGAGACGGAGGCGACGGTGGTGGTCTGCTGCTGGATGCCGAAGCCCATCAGCACGGTGAGGAACAGGCCGACCGCGAGCACCAGGTTCATGAAGGGGCCCGCGAACATGACGATGACCCGCTTCCACGGCTTGCGCGTGTAGAACATGCGCGTCTCGTCACCCGGCTCGAGTTCCTCGAAGGCCGCCGAGCGGGCGTCCTCGATCATGCCGCGCCACGGGGAGGTGGAGCGGGCGGTGACCCTGCCGGAGTCGTCGGGCGGGAACATCCCGATCATGCGGATGTAGCCGCCGAGCGGGATCGCCTTGATGCCGTACTCGGTCTCGCCCTTCTTCCGCGACCAGACGGTCGGGCCGAAGCCGACCATGTACTGCGGGACGCGGATGCCGAAGAGCTTGGCCGTGGACAGGTGCCCCAGCTCGTGCCACGCGATCGAGACGAGCAGGCCCACCGCGAAGACCACTATGCCGAGGATGAACATCAAGGTCGTCATGCACGCGCCTCCGCGGTCGCCGTCGTGGCTGTGAGTTCGCGGGCCCGGGCCCGCGCCCAGGTCTCCGCTTCGAGGACGTCCGACACGGTGAGCGAGGTTCCCGTGACCGGGGTGCCGTGCTCCTCGACCACCCGGATGACGGTCTCCATGATCCCGTTGAAGGGCAGAGCGCCGCTCAGGAAGGCCGCGACGCACTCCTCGTTGGCGGCATTGAACACCGCCGGGGCCGTGCCCGCGAGCCGCCCCACGTGCCGGGCGAGGTTCACCGAGGGGAAGGCCTCGTCGTCCAGCGGGAAGAACTCCCAGCTGGAGGCCTTGCTCCAGTCGAAGGCGGGCGCCGCGTCGGGAACGCGTTCGGGCCAGCCCAGACCGATGGCGATGGGCCCGCGCATGTCCGGGGGCGTCGCCTGGGCGATCGTGGATCCGTCGGTGAACTCGACCATCGAGTGGACATACGACTGCGGGTGCACGACCACCTCAATGCGGTCGAAGGGAATGTCGTAGAGCAGGTGTGCCTCGATGACCTCCAGTCCCTTGTTGACCAGGGTCGCGGAGTTGACCGTGATCACCGGGCCCATCGCCCAGGTGGGGTGGGCGAGGGCGTCGGCGACGGTGACGTGGGCCAGCTCGTCCCTGGTCCGGCCGCGGAAGGGGCCGCCGGAGGCGGTGACGACGAGCTTGCGGACGTCGGCCCGGGTGCCGGCGGCGAGCGCCTGGAAAAGGGCCGCGTGCTCGGAGTCGACCGGGATGATCTGGCCGGGCTTGGCGAGGGCCGTGACCAGCGGGCCGCCGACGATCAGCGACTCCTTGTTGGCGAGCGCGAGGGTGCGGCCGGCTTCCAGGGCGGCGAGGGTCGGGGCGAGGCCGATGGAGCCGGTGATGCCGTTGAGCACGGTGTGGCAGGCGGAGGCGGCGACCTGGGTGGCCGCGTCGGGTCCGGCGAGGATCTCGGGCAGCGGTTCCCCGCTGCCGTACTCGGCGGCGAGCGCCTCGCGCAGCGCGGGTACGACGCCCTCGCGGGCGACCGCGACGGTCCGCACCCGCAGCCGGTGCGCCTGCTCGGCGAGGAGGGCCACCCGGCCGCCGTTCGCGGAGAGGGCGGTGACCCGGAAGCGGTCGGGGTGGCGCAGCACGAGGTCGATGGCCTGGGTGCCGATGGATCCGGTGGAGCCGAGGATCACCACGTCCTTGGGGCCGTCCCCGGGGACGGGGTCGTAGACGAGGTGCGGGTCGGCGAGGGGCGCCGGACGGGCGGGACTGTCGGTCATCCCCCCATTGTGGCCGCAAGCGGTGACGGCCCGGACAGCGCGTCCCTCGGCCGAGTGCCTCCCCGGACATTGTGGAGCCGACGTGAAGATCATGTGATAACACTTCGTTCCACATGATTCGCGGACGACATCCTGGGGGGATCTCTCCATGCGTACTGTGCGCATACGCGCGGCCCTGCCCGCTCTCGCCGGCGCGGCCCTGCTCACCGGCACCCTGCTCAGCACCCCGGCCGAGGCCGCCGGGGGCGTGAAGATCCACCACGTGTGGTTCGACAGCCCGGGCAGCGACAACCGCTCCAACAAGAGCCTGAACGCCGAGTGGGTGCAGCTCAAGAACACCAGCGGTGCTGCCGTCTCGCTCAAGGGCTGGGTGCTGAAGGACGCCTCCAACCACAAGTACGTCTTCCCGAACGTCAAGATCGGCGCCGGGAAGTACCTGAAGATCCACACCGGCAGCGGCTCGGACACCGCGTCGGACAAGTACCAGGACCGCCGTGCCTACGTCTGGAACAACGACAAGGACACGGCGACCCTGACCAGGGCGAGCGGCAGCAAGGTCGACACCTGCTCCTGGACGACGCGGGACCCGAGCGACACGTACTGCTAGCTCCCGAACGGACGGCGGGCGTTCTCGCAGGCCGAGGCGCCGGGGGTCGCGTCCGCGATCCACGGCCCCTCGCCCGACGGGTCGAGGACGCCCTCCTCCAGCCAGGTGTAGGCGCCGGCGAGGACGGTCCTGACCACCTTGCGGTCCAAGTCGTCGGTGTTGGTCCACAGCCGGCCGAAGAGTTCGTCCACCCGGATGCGGGCCTGGCGGCAGAAGGCGTCGGCGAGCTGGTAGGCCTCGCGGCCGTGCTCGCCCTCGCGCCACAGCCGTTCGGCGCGGACGCAGGCCGCGCTCATCGCGAACAGCTCGGCGCCGATGTCCACGATCCGGCCGAGGAAGCCCTGCTTGGTCTCCATCCGGCCCTGCCAGCGGGACATGGCGTAGAAGGTGGACCGGGCCAGCTTGCGGGCCGTGCGCTCGACGTAGCGCAGGTGCCCGGAGAGGTCGATGCCGTGCTTGAACTCGCCGTACGCCGTCGGCAGCTGCCCCGGTCCGGCGACCAGCTTCGGCAGCCACTTGGCGTAGAAGACGCCCGCGTTCGCGCCCGCCCTGGCCTTGGCGGACAGCGGCTTGTCGGGGTCGATGAGGTCGCCGGCGACCGACAGGTGGGCGTCGACGGCCTCGCGGGCGATCAGCAGGTGCATGATCTCCGTGGAGCCCTCGAAGATGCGGTTGATGCGCAGGTCGCGCAGGATCTGCTCGGCCGGGACGGGGCGTTCGCCGCGCGCCCGCAGCGACTCGGCCGTCTCGTAGCCGCGCCCGCCGCGGATCTGGACCAGCTCGTCGGCCATCTTCCAGGCCATCTCGGAGCCGTAGAGCTTGGCGAGGGCGGCCTCGATGCGGATGTCGTTGCGGTCCTCGTCGGCCATCTGCGAGGACAGGTCGAGCACGGCCTCCAGCGCGAAGGTGGTGGCCGCGATGAAGCTGATCTTGGAGCCGACGGCCTCGTGCAGCGCGACCGGCTTGCCCCACTGCTCGCGCTCCGCCGACCACTCACGGGCGATCTTCAGGCACCACTTGCCGGCGCCCGCGCACATCGCCGGCAGCGACAGCCGCCCGGTGTTCAGCGTGGTCAGCGCGATCTTCAGGCCCGCGCCCTCGGGGCCGATGCGGTGGGCGGCCGGGACCCGGACCCGGTGGAAGCGGGTGACGCCGTTCTCGATGCCGCGCAGCCCCATGAAGGCGTTGCGGTTCTCCACGGTGACGCCCTGGGCGGTGGCCTCCACCACGAACGCGGTGATGCCGCCCTTGTGGCCCTCGGACTTCGGCACCCGCGCCATGACGACGAGCAGGTCGGCGACCACTCCGTTGGTGGTCCACAGCTTCACGCCGTCGAGGACGTAGTCGTCGCCGTCGGGTACGGCCGTGGTGGCCAGGCGGGCCGGGTCGGAGCCCACGTCCGGCTCGGTGAGCAGGAACGCGGAGATGTCCGTGCGGGCGCAGCGGGGCAGGAAGGCGTCCTTCTGCTCCTGGGTGCCGAACAGCTTCAGCGGCTGCGGGACGCCGATCGACTGGTGGGCGGAGAGCAGCGCGCCGACGGCGGGGCTGACGGAGCCGGCCAGGGCGAGGGCCTTGTTGTAGTAGAGCTGGGTGAGGCCGAGACCGCCGTACTTGGGGTCGATCTTCATGCCGAGGGCGCCGAGTTCCTTCAGGCCCGCCACGACCTCGTCGGGGATGCGGGCCTCGCGCTCGATGCGGGCGGAGTCGATCTCCGTCTCGCAGAAGGCGCGCAGTTTCGCCAGGAACTCCTCGCCGCGCCGGACGGATTCCTCGTCGGGGAGCGGGTGGGGGTGGATGAGGTCGAGCCGGAAGCGCCCGAGGAACAGTTCCTTGGCGAAGCTGGGCTTGCGCCAGTCCTGTTCCCGGGCGGCCTCCGCCACCCTGCGGGCCTCGCGCTCGGTGACGGTGGTGCGTGGGGTGGTGGCGGTCATTGAGGCTCACCTCGCCGCAAAGAGGGACGACTGGGACCGTTCGTTACCGACCAGTGCTACTGGATCGTTGGTACCCCAAACGGGCCGACCCCACCACCCCTCGCGCGCCGAACGGGTGTCCGGGCGAAGTCGCCTTCCTCGGCAGGCGTGGTCCGGGGTGTTGCATCGAGGATCCTGGAGGGGGACGGTTCCGGTACCGGACGGCCGTGGCCGTCGCATCATTCGCTGTCGAAGCGCTTCGATAGCCTATGGACACCCCGGCCTCGCTGGGGTTAGTGTCACTCACACCCTCACTCACTGTGTCGGATAAGCGCAGCGTCGAAGCGCTTCACAAAGCTTGGAGAGCTGGATGGTCACCCTTGCCGAGGTCGCCCAGCACGCCGGAGTCTCGGCGAGCACGGTGAGTTATGTCCTCAGCGGCAAGCGGTCCATCTCCGCCACCACCCGGCAGCGGGTCGAGCAGAGCATCCGGGAGCTCGGCTACCACCCGAACGCGGGCGCCCGCGCCCTGGCCGGCAAACGGTCGAACATCATCGCGCTGATGATCCCGCTGCGCACCGACATGTACGTGCCGGTGATGATGGAGATCGCCATCGCCGTGGCCACCACGGCCCGCACGCACGGCTACGACGTCCTGCTCCTCACCGGCGAGGAGGGCCCCGACGCGGTGCGCCGGGTCACCGGCAGCGGGCTGGCCGACGCGATGATCCTGATGGACGTCGAGCTGGAGGACGAGCGGCTGCCGCTGCTGCGGGAGACCGACCAGCCCTCCGTGCTCATCGGTCTGCCCGCCGACACCACCGGTCTGACCTGCGTGGACCTGGACTGGAACGCGACCGGCGCGCTGTGCGTGGAGCACCTCGCCGAGCTGGGCCACCGCGACATCGCTGTCATCGGCGAGGCCCCGGCGGTCTACGAGCGGCACACCGGCTTCGCCGAGCGCACCCTCGACGGACTGCGCTCCCGGGCCCGCGAAAGAGGCCTCCGGCTGCTGCACCGGCCGTGCGAGGGCGGGTACGACGCGATGGCCCTCACCCTGGCCCGGGTCTTCGACGAGCGCCCGGGCACCACCGGGTTCGTCGTGCAGAACGAGTCGGCCGTGGAGCCGCTGCTCGCCCTGCTGCGCCAGCAGGGCCGGGCCGTGCCGGAGGACGTGTCCGTGGTCGCGATCTGCCCGGACCAGGTCGCCGTCCAGGCCTCGGTGCGGCTGACCTCGGCCGCCATCCCCGCCCAGGAGATGGGCCGGCACGCCGTGGAGCACCTGGTGGCCAAGCTGGACGGGCGCGGCAGCGACGAGGTCGTGCTGCTCGCGCCCGAGCTGACGGAGCGGGCGAGTTCGGGGCCGGCGCCGGCCGCGTCCTGACACCCCGCCGCTCCCGCCCCCTCCGGGGCGCACCTGCCCAAGGTCGGTCTCGCGCAGTGGTCCGGGTGCGGGCCCGGCTCGGCGGCCCGCCCTGACCGTCCACGTCGACGCCGAGGGTCTGTTCCGCTTCCAGCGGTTCGCCGCGTACGGGGAGGAGGAGCTGTACGCCCTCGGCCGGCACCAGCACGGCCGCTTCGTCGGCGTCATGCGGCCGGCGCACCAGGAGGGCCTGTGACGGTCGACGCCCCGCTGGAGCGCATCCCGCTGTTCCTGCCCGACGGGGCCGGGCTGCCGGTCGCAGGCTAGCCGGGAGGGGCCGGCCCCGTGCCGGGGCCGGCCCCTCCTCACTCAACTCAACTGCTGCTGACGGTCAGGTTGTTGGTGGTGAAGTTCAGGCCGCCGGAGGAGGACGTGATCTCGTAGCCGAACTGGACGTCGCCGATGGTGACGTTGCCGAACCAGCCCTTGGTGTCCTTGATCCACTTCAGGATCGGCAGGATGTTCACCGTGCCCGAGCCGGAGTTGGAGCTGCGGATGAACGAGAAGACTTCGTTGGAGCCGTTGTTGCCCTTGTAGACGGTCCAGGTGGCGCCGCCGAGGGTGACCGTGCCCTGCGAGGTGCCGAGCGGGCCGACGGCCCCGGTCTTGTTGACCCAGAGCATGACCTCGTACTTGTAGCCGGTGTCCCAGATGTCGTACGACGTGTTGTACGCGCCGGACGACGGGACGGTGACGTTGTAGTTGCTGGTGAGCGAGGTCAGCGAGGTGATCGGCTTGTTGACCACCTTCTTGGCGTTGGGGTAGGACTTGATCCCGCCGGTGTTCGGGTGGTTCGCCCAGACGCCCCAGTTGGTGCCGGAGTTGGCCCAGACGCACTGGCTGCCGGCGCCGGAGCCCCAGATGTTGTTGTAGAGGGTGTAGCCGTTCAGGCTGGTGTTGCCCCACTGGTCGCAGGAGTTCCAGACGGCGGCGGAGGCGGGCGCCGAGGCGAGACCGACGGTGGCGCCGAGGGCGAGGGCGGGGGCGAGCAGGGCCTGGGCGACCCTGCCGAGCGTGCTTGTTGCCATGGTGTCCCTTCCATGGGTGGGGGGAGTTGCTCCGGTCACCGCGCCCCCAGGGTGAGGACGCGGTCTTCTCCGGCGACGAGGTCGAGCGGCTCGGCGCCGGAGGAAGTCCGCAGTTCGACGCGGAGGGTGCGGCCCGGTCGTACGACGGCCCGGGCGCCGCCCGGGTCCCAGGCGAGGTCGACCTCCGCGCCGAACCGGGTGCGCACGCCGCGCAGTTCGCCGCGCGGGCAGCTGTCCGGGACGGCCGGCAGCAGGACGAGCCGGTCCGGGGTGGACTGCACGAGCAGTTCGATCAGCACGCCGGGCAGGGTGTGCGCGGCGTCCGCGTTGTAGACGTCCCGGTGCGGGTAGTGGGCACTCATCAGGGAGGCGTGGAAGAAGTCGCCGCCGAGGACCCGGCGCAGGGCCCGGCCGGCGTGTTCCCGGTCCCGGAGGCGGGCGGCGATCAGGGCCTGGTGCAGATGGCCGTGGGCGGAGTCGTTCTCGGCGCCGCGCAGGGCGAGCGCCCGGTGGGCGGCGGCGGCCAGGCGCGGGGTGTCGTACGGGGTGATCTCCTCCAGCGGCCAGACGCCGTAGAGGTGGCTGAGGTGGCGGTGGTCGTAGCTGTCCTCCAGGCCGGGCCACGCCCATTCGGCGAGGGCGCCGTCGGCGTTGATCCGGTGCGGGGGTATGCGGTCGGCCAGCGTGCGCCAGCGGTCGGCGTGTTCGGGGTGGTAGCGGGCGGCGGTGCGCAGGGTGTGGCGGGCGGCGGAGAGGTCCATGGCCGCGTTGAGCGCGCCCCAGCTGCCGCCCGCGGGGCGGTTCTCGGGCGAATAGGAGGGGACGACGACCAGGTGTCCGCCGGCGTCCGTGCGGGTGAGGAAGTCCTCGTAGAAGAGCGCCGCCTCGGCGAGGGCGGCGGCGGTGCGCGGGTCCCGCTCGCCGCGGATCTCGTCGTGGTCGACCAGTGGTTTGAGCAGCCAGTCGGCGCCGGCGGTCCACAGCTGGAGCGGATAGGCGCGGTCGAAGTGGTAGGTGTACCCCGACTCGCCGTCGGTGTGGGCGGGTGCGACCACGCCCCGGGTGCCGAAGATCGCGCGGGCGTTGGCCCGCCAGTCCGGGAGCTGCCGCTCGACCAGCGCGGCCAGCGCCTCGGTGACCTCGGGCAGGGCGGCGGCGGGCGCGGCGGCGGTCTGGAGATTGAGGTTGGCGTTCGTGGTGAACGCACCCGACCAGGCGGTGTCCCAGTCGCCGGTCCACAGTCCGGTGAGCCGGGGCGGGTTGAATCCGCTGCTGGAGAGCAGGTGGTAGCGGCCGGCGGCGAACAGCCGTTCCAGCAGGGCCGGGCTGTCCGGGCGGTTCAGCAGCTCGGAGCCGGGCAGGGCACGCTCGGCCGGGTCGGCGCCGAGGTCGAGGCCGACCCGCAGGTAGGCGGGGCGGTGCCGGTCCAGGTGGCGGGCGAGGAGACCGTCGTAGGGCCGGTCGGTGCCGTCGAGCAGGGCCTGGAGCAGCCGGGTCTCGGCGACCACGTCGGTCTCGCCGGTGTGCCGGCGCACCCGGGTGAGCAGCAGCACCGAACGGGCACCGGTAACGCGGACGCCCGGCGGGGCGAGTTCGGTCCGGCCGCCGGAGACGGCGACCAGGGTCACTCCGGTGTAGGCGCGGTCGCTGTCCGGGTAGCGGGCGCGCAGGCTCAGCAGGGCGCCCTCGGGGGTGAGCAGCGTGCCGTGGCCGACGCGCAGCCTGGCCGGGGCGCCGGGCAGCCGGTGGTCCAGGCGGATGTCGAGGTCGCCGCCGGTGACCTCGTGCACGAGCACGTCGTCCGCGCGGGAGACGAAGACACGGCTGCGGGCGTCGCCGCGGACCGCCGTGGCCTCGCCGGTGGTGAAGTCGACGGCACGGCGGACGTACCGGCCGCCGTCCGTGCTCCGGCGCACGCGGACCTGGAAGGCGGGGTGGAAGGGCTGCACCCACTGGAGCGGCCGGCCGTCGGTGAGGCGCTCGGCGGCGGTGAGGTCGCCGGCGAGCAGCCGGTCCTGCACCGCGGGGAGCGCGGCGGCCAGCCGGGGCGGCCGGGCGTGCTCGCCGCCGTTGGGCCGCACCAGGGTGTGATGGGTGACGACCACCCGCTCATCGTTCGGGTCTCCGAACACAAGGGCGCCGTGGTGGCCGTTCCCGCTCAGGAAGGCGTCCTCCCAGCGGGCGGCCGGGGCCGGCTCCCAGGTGCCGTGGACCGGCGTACCGCTCATGAGCGCAGCACCGCCACACCGTAGCGGCCGAGGGTGACCGTGTCCGTGACGTCCGTGCCGCCGAGCAGCTCGCGGTGGGTGCCCGGCACCGGCACGGTGACCGGCTCCCGCCCGTGGTTGAGCAGGAACAGCAGCTCGCCGCGGCGCACCGCCTCGACGCCGACCGGGAGCCCGTCCAGCACCGGCCGCACCCCCGCCTCGGCGGCGATGCCGGCCAGCAGGGAGCGCAGCGCCGCGGGTTCGGGCAGCGTGGACAGGTACCAGGCGCGGCCCCGGTGCAGCACGGCGGGCAGCCCGTCCAGTTCACCGCCTCGGTAGGGCACGGTCTCGGCGGCGCCGGGCTCTGGCTCGATCTCCTCCGACCACAGCGTGCCGCGGAAGCCCTCGCACGCCACGGTTTCCCCCGCCTCCAGCGGCCACCACTCGTGCAGCGTGCGGATGCCGAACAGTTCGCGCAGCCGGGCGTCCATGCCGCCGGCCCGGACCCGGTCGTCCTCGTCGGCGACACCGGTGTGGAAGCCGCAGACGAGGGTGCCGCCGCCGCGGACGTACGCGAGGAGGCTGGCGATGGCGGCGTCGGTGAGCAGGTACAGCTGGGGGGCGACGACGAGCCGGTAGCCGGACAGGTCGTGTTCCGGGTGGGCGAAGTCGGTGGTGAGGTGGGCCTCCCACAGGGCCCGGTGCCAGGCGGTGAGCACCTCGGGCAGGTCGACCAGCGTCGACAGCCTGCCCTCGTGGTCGCCGGCCCACCAGGAGTGCCAGTCGTGCAGGACGGCGACATCGGCGGTGATCCGCGCACCCGCGGCGTCGGCCGAGATGTCCGCGAGTTCGGCGCCGAGCTGCTTGACCTCCTGGAAGGTGCGCCCCTCCTCCCCCGCGTGGCCGACCATCCCGGAGTGGAACTTCTCCGCGCCCTGCCGGGACTGGCGCCACTGGAAGTAGCAGACGGCGTCGGCGCCGCGGGCGACGGCCTGGAAGGACCACAGGCGGTTGAGGCCGCGCGGCTTGGGGTGGTTCACGCCCCGCCAGTTGACCGGCCCGGCGGCCTGTTCCATCAGCATCCACGGCCCGCGCGCCTGCGAACGGGTGAGGTCCTGCACGAGCGCCCCGCGCTGCGCGCCCAGCGGATCGCGCGGGTCGGGATAGAGGTCGACGGAGACGACGTCCTCCTCCTCGGCCCACCGCCAGGCGTCCTGCCCCGTCCACAGCGGCATGAAGTTGGTGGTGACCGGGATGTGCGGGGTGTGCCGGCGGACGATGTCCCGCTCGGCGGTGTAGCACTCCAGGAGCATGTCGGAGGTGAACCGCCGGAAGTCCAGCACCTGGCCGGGGTTCTTCAGGTAGTGGGCGTGGCGCGGGGGCAGGATGCCGTCCCAGGTGTCGTAGCCCTGGCTCCAGAAGGCGGTGCCCCAGGCGGTGTTGAGGGCGTCCAGGGTGCCGTACTTCGCGCGCAGCCAGCGGCGGAAGGCGGCGGCGGCCTCGTCGCCGTAGTCGAAGGTGCAGTACTCGTTGTTGATGTGCCACAGGGTGAGGGCCGGGTGGCCGGCGTAGCGGGCGGCCAGGTCCTCGGTGATGGCGGCGGCGTACCGGCGGTAGGTGGCGCTGGAGTGCGAGAAGTGCTGCCGGCCGCCCCACCACTCGGTGCGGCCGTCGGCGTCCCGGGGCAGGGTGTCCGGGTGCAGCCGGCCCATCCAGGGCGGCGGGGAGCAGGTGGGCGTGGCCAGGACGACGCCGATGCCGTGGGCGTGCATGAGGTCCATCAGCCGGTCCAGCCAGCCGAACTCGCGCGCTCCCGGCTCGGGTTCGAGCCTGGCCCAGGAGAAGACGCCGAGCGTGACGGAGTTGACGCCGGCGTCCTTCATCAGCCGGACGTCGTCCTGCCAGGTTTCCTCCGGCCACTGCTCGGGGTTGTAGTCGCCGCCGAAGAGGATGCGGCCCCGGGTGGCGTCGGCGAGGGCCGGCTTCCTGTGCGTCACCCCTTCACCGCCCCCGTCAGCATCCCCTTCTTGAAGTGCTTCTGGACGAACGGCGACAGCACGGCGACCGGCAGCAGCGCCATCACCATGACCGCCATCTGGACGGCAAGGCCCGACAGCTGACCGGTCCTGATGGCCTGGCTCAGACCGACCGGCGCCTCCTGCTTCTGCACGAGCTGGATCATGACGTTCTGCAGCGGCATCATGTCCTGGTCGTTCAGGTAGAGCGAGGCGTTGAACCAGGCGCTCCAGTACCCGACGGCGTAGAACAGCGTGATCACCGCGAGGACC
Source organism: Streptomyces sp. NPDC088810 (assembly GCF_044750305.1). Classification (NCBI taxonomy): domain Bacteria; kingdom Bacillati; phylum Actinomycetota; class Actinomycetes; order Kitasatosporales; family Streptomycetaceae; genus Streptomyces; species Streptomyces sp. NPDC088810. The sequence goes on along the minus strand of NZ_JBIVJQ010000011.1, from coordinate 243,676 downwards.
GCCCGCGACAGCGGCATGACGATCTGCCAGAGGATCCGCAGGTCCCCGGCGCCGTCGATGCGCGCGCTGTCGACGAGTTCCTGCGAGATGCCCATGAAGAAGCCGCGCAGCACCAGGATGTTGAAGACGCTCACCGCGCTCGGCAGGATCAGCGCGAGATAGGTGTCCGTCAGCCCGAGGGACTGCACCAGCAGGTAGGTGGGGATGAGGCCGGCACTGAAGAACATGGTCGCCAGCAGCACCATCAGGATCCAGCGGTGGCCGAGGGACCCGGTGCGGGACAGGCCGTAGGCGCACAGGACGGACACCGTCATCGAGAACAGCGTGCCGACCAGGGTGACGAGGATGCTGACGACCGCGGCGCGGGTGACCTGGCCGCCGCTCAGCAGCTCCTTGTAGGCGATGAAGGTGATGCCCTTGGGCACGATCACCAGGCCGCCCGCCTCGTCGATGGTCTTGCGCGAGGAGACGCTGGTGACGATCACGATCCACAGCGGGAAGAGGATCGCCAGGCAGGCGAACGACAGGGCGATGCCCTTGCCCGCGAGGCCGGCCTTCGAGGGCTCTTCCTCCCATGCCGGGCGGGGCGGCGCGGCCCACCGGTGGGGTTTGGCCACCGGTTCGTCGATGACGGCGGTCACTTCTTGTACACCCCCTGCTCGCCCATGAGATGGGCCACCTTGTTCGCGGCGAGGACGAGGCCGATGCTGACCACGCCCTTGATCAGGCCGGCGGCGGCCGCGTAGCCGAAGTCCTGGTTGCGCACGCCGTTCCACCACACGAAGGTGTCGAGGACCTCGCCCGCGTCCGTTCCGACGCCGTCGCGTTGCAGCAGGATCTGTTCGAACCCGACGGTCAGGGCGTCACCGACGCGCAGCACGAGGAGGAGCGCGATCACCGGACGCAGTGCGGGCAGCGTGACGTGCCACATACGGCGCCAGCGTCCGGCGCCGTCCATCGCGGCGGCCTCGTACAGGTCCGTGGGCACCGAGGCCAGCGCGGCGAGGAAGACGATGATCCCCCACCCGGCGTCCTTCCACACGCTCTGGGCGGTGATCAGGAACGGGAAGGTGTTCGGGTCGGTCATGATGTCGAGGCCGTCGTACCCGTGCTGCCGCAGCAGCTGGGAGAGCATCCCGGCGCCGCCGAACATCTGCTGGAAGACGGCGATGACCAGCACCCAGGAGAAGAAGTGCGGCAGGTAGAGCACGGCCTGCGCGACCGCCCGCACCCGGGGCCGGACCACGCTGTTGATGAGCAGCGCGAGCAGGATCGGGATCGGGAAGAACAGCAGGAGCTGGACGAAGAACAGCACCAGCGTGTTCTGGACGGCGTTCCAGAACGCCGAGTCCTCGAACATCCGCTGGAAGTTCTCCATGCCCACGAAGGGGCTGTGCAGGATGGAGACGATGCCGTTGTCGCTGATGTAGGGGTCGTAGTCCTGGAAGGCGACGACGTTGCCGAGGATCGGCAGGTAGTTGAAGACCAGGACCAGCACGATGGCCGGCACCGTCATGAGGATCAGGGCGCGGTCGCGTCTGAACCTGAGCCGGAGGCTCAGCTTCCCCGAGCCTCGTTCCTCTCGCGCGCCGGTGGCGTCGGCGGACGCCGCCGGGGTCTTCACCGGCGTGCCGGCCTCGGCGCCGCTCCGAGGCACCGTGCTGTGGGACACGGCTGTTCTCCTTGCCTCGGAGCCGGGTCAGCTCGCCGCCGGACCGTTCTCGTCGAGAAGCTTCTTGTACCAGTCGCGCAGCTTGTCGCCGCCCTTGCTCTTCCAGTCGGAGACGGCCTGCTGCATGTCGCTGATCTTCTTGTGCCCGCGGATGATGTCGTCCTCGAGCTGCTCGAAGTCGTTGGCGAGGTTGGTGTAGCGGGACGGCTCGGTGATCTGCAGGCCCCAGAAGGACGACTTCTTGGTGTGGGAGCCCGTCCGCTGCTCCCACTCGACCATGGCCCTGGTGTAGTCGGGCATGTCGGGGTGGGCGGTGGTCGCGGCGGGGCTCGCCACCATGACGTAGGCGTTGAGGACCTCGTTGTTGCCCTTGTCGTTCTTGACGGGGACCCCGTTCTTGATCGTGTAGTGGGTGCCCTCGACGCCGTAGTTGGTCATCATCCACTCCTTGGTGCCGTACGGCGCCGCGGTGACGTTGGCGATCGCCAGCACGTCGTGGACGACGGACTCGGAGGCCCTCTTGTTGACGAAGGCGAAGATCCCGGCCGGGTTCTGGGCGTACAGCACCGGGTCACCGCCGTCGTGACCCCAGATGTCCATGCCCCAGACCTTGAAGTCGGGGTTCTGCGTGGCCTGGACGGCCTGCTGGCCGTACCAGTTGACGATGTTGTTGTTCCAGATCAGGAACTCGCCGGCGGCGAACTTGGGGGCGGGGTCGACGGCCTGGCTCTTGCCCAGCTTGAAGTCCGGGTGGACGACTCCGGCAGCGAACAGCTTGCGCGTCCACTCGATGGCTTCCAGGTACTCCGGGGTCTCGATGCGGTTGACCAGCTTGCCGTCGACCAGGTTCCACCAGAGCGGCTTCTCCCCGCCTGAGAGCACCCCGAAGGTGTTCATCGCGGTCCACTTCATGTCACCGCACGCCCACCGCTTGGCCCGGGCGTTGGTGATGTCCTTGCACAGCGCCATGAACTCGTCGGCGGAGCGCGGGATCTCGTAGCCCTCCTTGTCGAAGACGTCCTGGCGGTAGAGGGGCACGATGGTCTGGACGGAGGGGGCGGGCTGCGGCAGGCCCATCAGCTTGCCGCCGAAGATGGAGCGCTGCCAGGCGTCGGACGGGATGGCCGCGAGGTTGGGGTACTCCTTGGCCTTGTCCCCGGACAGGTACGGGCCGAGGTCGGCGAACTTGCTGATGATGGCGCTGGGTATCTTGCCCATCATGTTCCAGCTGGGGACGACGACCACGTCCGGGACGTCGCTGGAGGCGAGGACCGCGCCGAGCTTCTGGTCGTAGGTGTTGCCGTCCTGGTTGCGCCACTCGACGTCGACGCCGATCAGGTCGTTCATCGACGTGTAGTACGGGTTGTTCTGCTTCGGCGGCGAGCCCCAGAACGGCGACATGACGGTGACCTTGCCGCCCTTGCCGAGCTTCTTGGGGACCGAGGTCTTGAGGGTGCCGACGTCGAGCTTGGCCGTGAAGCCCATCGACGAGCCGTTCTTGGACGGGATGTCCGGCTTCACCACGCTGCTGGCCACGTAGGCGGGCAGGATCTTCTTGGCGTTCTTGCCCGAGGTGGTGCCTTCCCGCGAGCCGTTGTCCGCACTCCCGCAGGCGGAGAGCAGCGGCATCCCGCCCGCGACCGCCGCGGCGGCGACCGCCGTGGAGGCGAGGAAGCTTCTCCGGCTGGTGCCGGTGGAGGCGGAGGAGGCGGCGTTCGGCGTCATTGCGTCAACCCTTCATGGCGCACCAGGACACCCGGCGGTGGGCCGTCGGCTGCGGTGTCTTCAGTGGATCCGGCTGAGCAGAAGCGTGTCTGCGTGGCGAGCAGTCGAAGCGCTTCGATGTTGCTGCGAGGTTAAGTGAACACCTTGGGGCGCACAAGGGTCGTTCCCAAGATTCCTCAGAGGTCCGACGGTTCGGTGAGTCGTCGGTCGCTCCTGGCACCGGGGGCGGCGACATCGGCTCTGTTCGGGCACGGCACCTTGACACCGGGCTGCGGTCGAATGAGCATCGAAGCGCTTCGAAAGCGTCGCGCCGCTCCATTCGCAAGGGGAACCACTCGTGACCGTTGACTCGCCGTCCACCCCGCCGTTCCGTGATCCGCACCTGCCGTTCGCGAAACGCATCGACGACCTGCTGGCGCGACTGACCGTGGACGAGAAGATCTCCTTCCTGCACCAGTACGCACCGGCCGTGGAGCGGCTCGGCATCGCCGCCTGGCGGACCGGCCAGGAGGCCCTGCACGGCGTGGCCTGGATGGGCCCGGCGACCGTGTTCCCGCAGGCGGTCGGGCTCGGCGCGACCTGGAACCCGGACCTGGTACGGCGGATCGGGGAGGCGGTGTCCAAGGAGGCCCGGGCGATGCGCACCCGCGACGACCGGGTCGGCCTCAACATCTGGTCGCCGACGGTCAACCTGCTGCGGCACCCGCTGTGGGGCCGCAACGAGGAGGGCTACGCGGAGGACCCGAAGCTGACCTCGGCCATCGCCACGGCCTACACACACGGCCTGCGCGGCGACCATCCCCGGTACTGGCGCACCGCGCCCGTGCTGAAGCACTGGCTGGCGCACAACAACGAGACGGACCGGGCCACCTCGTCGGCCTCCGTACGCCCCCGGGTGCTGCACGAGTACGACCTGCGCGCCTTCCGGGACACGGTCGAGGCGGGCGCGGTGGCCGGGGTGATGCCCGCCTACAACCTGGTCAACGGCCGCCCCAACCACGTCTCCCCGTACCTGCGCGAGCAGTTGCGCACCTGGACCGACGAGGAGCTGCTGGTCTGCTCGGACGCGGGCGCGCCGTCCAACCTGGTCGACGCCGAGCACTACTACGACACCCACGAGGAGGCCACCGCGGCGGCCCTGCTGGCAGGCGTGGACAGCTTCACCGACCACGGCACGGACTCCTCGCTGATCACCGCGCGGGTCGAGGGGGCCGTGCAGCAGGGCCTGCTGACGGAGGCCGACCTCGACGCCGCGGTCCGCCGCCAGCTCTCCGTCCGCTTCCGGCTCGGCGAGTTCGACCCGCACTACGACCCGCACGCGGCCACCGGCGAGTTCGACACCCCCGCCCACCGGGCGCTCGCGCGGGAGGCCGCCGAGCAGGCGATCGTGCTGCTGAAGAACGACGACGGCCTGCTGCCGCTCGCCGCGGACACCCGGATCGCGGTCGTCGGTCTGCTCGCCGACGAGTGCAAACTCGACTGGTACAGCGGCACCCTCCTGCACCGCTCCACTCCCCTGGAGGGCGTGTACGAGCGGTTCGGCGCGCAGCACGTGGAGTTCGCGGAGGGCGTGGACCGGGTCCGGCTGCGGACGGCGGCGGGCGCCTTCCTGTCCGTTCCGGCGGCGGACGCCCCCGACCGGGCGCGCGGCGCCGAGGGCGCGCTGGACCCCGCGCTGCTGGCGGGCCGTACCGATCTGCCGCCGCTCACCGCCGACGCGACCGGCACCGAGTTCGCGCTGGCCGACTGGGGCGAGGGGGTGCTGACCCTGCGCGCCCCCGACGGCCGCTACCTCTCGGTCGCCGAGGACGGCTACCTGCGCGCCTCCGCCGACCAGCCCGGTGGCTGGGTCGTCCAGGAGACCTTCCGCCTCGAACCGCACCGCGGCGGTCACCTCCTCCGGCATCTGGGCACGGGCCGCCATGTCCGGGTCGCCGCCGACGGGGTGAAGGTTGCCGACACGGGCGACGTCTTCGAGGTGGTCACGGTCGAGCGGGGCGAGGACGCCGTGGCCCGGGCGGCGGCCGGGGCGGACGTCGTCCTGGTGGTGGCGGGCAACGACCCGCACATCAACGGCCGGGAGACCGAGGACCGTACGACCCTGCTGCTGCCGGAGCACCAGCAGCGGCTGCTGCGCGCGGCCCGCGCCGCCAACCCGCGCACCGTCCTGGTGCTGGTGTCGGCCTACCCGTACGCGGTGGACACGGCCCGGCTGCCGGCCGCGCTGTGGACGGCGCACGGCGGCCAGGCCGCGGGCACGGCCCTGGCCCGGGTGCTGGCCGGCGACGTCTCCCCGGCCGGCCGCCTGCCCCAGACCTGGTACGCCTCCGACGCCGACCTGCCCGACCTGCTCGACTACGACGTGATCGGCAGCCGTCAGACCTACCTCTACTTCGAGGGCACCCCGCTCTTCCCCTTCGGCCACGGCCTGTCGTACGCGTCCTTCGGGTACGCCGGCCTGGCGGTCCGGGTGGAGGCCGACTCGGTGCTGGTGAGCTGCACGGTCACCCACACCGGGGAGCGGACGGCGGACGAGGTGGTCCAGCTCTACGGCCGGGCGGTGGACCCGTCGGTGCCCCGGCCGCGCCGCGAGCTGCTGGACCACCGCCGGATCACGCTCACCCCCGGCGAGACGGCCGCCGTCTCCTTCGAGGTCCCGCTCTCCGCGCTGGAGTTCTGGGACGTACGACAGGACGGATGGTGCCTGGAACGGGGCCCGTACGAGCTGCTGGTGGGCGCCTCCAGCGAGGATGTGCGCCTGCGGACGACCGTGCACCTCGACGGGGCGGCCCCGGCTCCCCGCGCGGTGCCGGGACGCGGCCTGTCCGGCGCCGGCTTCGACGAGCAGTCCGGCATCGCGATCGTGGACCGGACGCGGACGGCGGGCGACGCGGTGACCCCGGCCCACGGCGGAACGGCCGAACTGGTCTACCGCGCCTGCGACTTCGGAACGGGCGTGCGCGAGGTGACCGCGCGGGTGGCGGGCGAGGGCACCGTGGAACTCGCCCTGGACGGCGGCCCGGTGCTGGCGGCGCTCACCCTGGACACGCCCACGGACGGCCCGTACGCCTACACGGACCTGACCGCCGGGCTGGTCGCCGACGGCGTCCACGACGTCCGCCTCAGACTGCGCGGCCCGCTGCGGCTCGCGCACGTCGGCTTCTCCGGTTGAGGGTCCGGAGGAGACCGGCACCCGGTAGGGGCCCGGCACCGGAAGGTGCCGGGCCCCTACCGGGCGACGAGAACGGCCGCAGCCCCCGCACAGTGGGCTGCGGCCGTTCCGTTTCCGACCTGTCCGTGGCAGGTCAGAGCGCGAGACCGGTCAGCACCAGCACGCGCTCGTAGGTGTAGTCCTCCATCGCGTACCGCACACCTTCGCGGCCCACGCCGGACTGCTTGGCGCCGCCGTACGGCATCTGGTCGGCGCGGTAGGACGGGACGTCGCCGATCACCACACCGCCGACCTCGAGGGCGCGGTGGGCACGGAAGGCGACCTGCAGGTCGTGGGTGAACACGCCCGCCTGGAGGCCGTACTTGGAGTCGTTGACCGCTGCGAACGCCTCGGCCTCGCCGTTCACCTTCTGCACGGTGAGGACGGGTCCGAAGACCTCCTCGCAGGCGAGGGTGACGCCCGCCGGTACGTCGGTGAGCACGGTCGGCGCGTACGAGGCACCGTCGCGGTCGCCACCGGTGAGCAGCGTGGCGCCGGCCTCGACCGCCTCCTTGACCCAGGACTCGACGCGCTGGGCGGCGTCCTCGCTGACCAGCGGGCCGACGTCGGTCTTGTCGTCGGCGGGGTCACCGGTGACCTGGGCCTCGACGGCGGCGACGATGCGGGGCAGCAGGCGGTCGTAGACGGAGGCGTCCGCGATGACGCGCTGCACCGAGATGCAGGACTGGCCGCCCTGGTAGTTGGAGAAGGTCGCGATACGGGTCGCGGCCCAGTCCAGGTCGGCGTCGGAGGCGTAGTCGCCGAGGACGACCGCGGCGCCGTTGCCGCCCAGCTCCAGCGTGCAGTGCTTGCGCGGCACCGAGTCCATGATCGCGTAGCCGACCTTCTCGGAACCCGTGAAGGAGATGACCGGCAGCCGCTCGTCCTGGACGAGGGCGGGCATCTTGTCGTTCGGCACCGGGAGGATGCTCCACGACCCGGCCGGCAGGTCGGTCTCGGCGAGCAGGTCGCCGAGGATCAGCCCGGACAGCGGGGTGGCCGGGGCCGGCTTCAGGATGATCGGGGCGCCGGCGGCGATCGCCGGGGCGACCTTGTGGGCGCACAGGTTCAGCGGGAAGTTGAACGGCGCGATGCCGAGCACGACACCCTTCGGGAAGCGGCGGGTGAGCGCGAGCCGGCCCTGGCCGCCGGCGTCCGTGTCGAGCCGCTGGGCCTCGCCGCCGTTGAACCGGCGGGCCTCCTCTGCGGCGAACCGGAACACCGAGACGGCGCGGCCGACCTCACCGCGGGCCCACTTGATCGGCTTGCCGTTCTCGGCGGAGATCAGCTGGGCGATCTCCTCGGTGCGCTCGGCCAGCCGCTTGCTGACGTGGTCGAGCGCGGCGGCGCGGACGTGCGCCGGGGTGGCGGCGAAGTCCTCGCGGACGGCGTACGCGGCGGCCACGGCCTCCTCGACCTGGGCGTCGGTCGGCACGCCGACCCTTCCGACGAGCCGGCCGTCCCACGGGGAGGTGACGTCGAAGGTGTCCTCGCCGGTGACCTGGCGGCCGGCGAGCCAGAAGGCATGGGTGGAAGTCATGTACGAGTCCCGGCCCTTCCGCGTTGGGGGTGTGCTGCTTGGCTTGCGTGGTCCACGGTAGGGCGGGGGCGCCCGGGGGTCGTTTGTCCGAGTCGTAGCAGTACACGGAACCGGCACTACTGTTTGGACTACTCGGCGCTCCGCACTACTCCGTGGAGGTCGCCTTCAGGGCGAGCCACAGCTCCATCCGCACGTCCGGGTCGTCCAGGCTGCGCCCCAGGATCTCCTCGACGCGCCGCATCCGGTAGCGCAGGGTGTGCCGGTGGACCCCCAGGTCGGCCGCGGCGGCATCCCACTGCCCGTGCCGCGACAGCCACGCCCGCAGCGAGGCGACCAGGTCACCGCGGCCCGTCGCGTCGTGCTCGTGCAGCGCCCGCAGCAGGCCGTCGGCGAACGCCTTCACCGCATCGTCGGCCAGCAGCGGCAGGACGGACCCGGCGGCCAGCCGCTCGTGCTCCACGAACACCCGGCCCCGCCGCCGCGCCACCGACAGCGCCTGCTCGGCCTGCTTGTACGCCGCGGCCGCCGCGATCGGCCCGGCGGGCGCCGACAGCCCGACGACCAGCGCGTCCTCTTCCACCCGGCCCTGCTCGGGCACCGCCCGCTCGGCCTCCCGCGCCGCCGCGTACGCGGCGCACGCGGCCACCGCCGCGCCCTCGTCCGCGGCCAGCACCACCAGCCGCTCCCCCTCCGGCACCACCAGCACGGCCTCCCCGGCGCGCGCCGCCGCGGACTCCACGGCCTCCGCGAGTTCGCTCAGCGGTTCGCCCGCCGTACCCGACCCCGACTCGGCGACGATCATCCGGAACGGGGCGTCCAGCAGCCCGCCGTACAGGTCCCCGGCGACGGCCCGGGCGTGGTCGGGTTCCCCGGCGAGGAGCATGCGCAGCACCGCCGAGCCGACGCGCTGTTCGGCCGCGTGCAGGGAGCGGGAGCGTTCGGTGGTGAGGGTGAGCAGTGCGATGGCGGAGTGGACGGCGTACCGCTCGGCGGTGCCGAGCGCGGCGGCCGTCCCCACGGCGAGCGCGGCGCGCGGGCGCCGGCCGGTGCCGAGGCTGTGCAGTTCCACCCGGTCCTCGTGCTCGGGGCCGCCGACGACGGAGGACGCGGGAGCGGGCCGCTCCCGCAGCCGTTCCACCTCGGTGATGAGCCGGGCGGCACGGCGGCCGGCCCACTCGGGTGCGGCGGCGACGACGGCGCCCGAGGCGTCGTACAGCGCGGCCCAGCCGTCGACCTGGGCGGCGAGCACGGTGAGCACGCCCTCGGGGCCGGTGTTCAGCGCCTGCCTGGTCAGCTCGCGCTGGGCGGCGAAGCCTGCCGTGACCGCCCGGTACTGGTCGGCGGCGATCGCCGCGGAGACGGCCTTGCTGATGGCGAGGAAGGGGGTGCGGCGGGGGACCTCCAGCAGCGGCAGCCCCTCCTGCGCGCAGGCGTCGACGAGGGCCTCGGGGATCTCCTCGTAGTTGACCCCGACGGCGAACCCGAGCCCGACCACGCCCGCGCCGACGAGCCGCCGCACGTACCGCCGCATGACCTCCGGATCCTCCGCGTCCAGCTTGAGCGCGGTGATCAGGAGCAGCTCGCCGCCCTCCATGTAGGGCACGGGGTCGGCCAGCTCGCTGACGTGCGCCCAGCGGACGGGCACGTCCAGGCGGTCCTCGCCCGCGCGCACGGTCAGCTTGAGCGCGGAGTGGTGGACGAGCGAGGCGAGAGTCGGGGGCATGGGGCCTTCACGATGAGGGAGATCCGTCGATCCCGGTGATCTTTTGGCCGCGGTGTATGAACGGCCCACCCCGATTCTGCCTCACCGTACGAGCCCCCGCCCGCGTCTCACCCCCGCAGATCCACCAGCAACGGCGGCGCGTGCTCCCCCTGCACGGTGGTCAACGACAACACGGCATGGCCCGGCGGCACCCCATGAGCCAACTCGGAAGCCGACCACCGCTCCCGCTCGACCTGCCGCACGGTGACGGCGCGCGCGGTGGGCGCCTGACCGGTGATGACCCGGCGCAGCATGTGCACGGCCTTGCCGGCCGGGGTCTCGGCGATGATCTGCCGGTCGGTGACGTCCCGGGCCTCGGTCCACTCCTTGCCCCACACCTCGGCGAAGTCCTGTCCGTCCCAGGGGGTGAGCCCGGACAGCGCCATCCGGCAGCCCGTGGCGCCGAGCAGCGGGCCGCGCAGCGGCCGGGGTACGTCGTCCAGGGTGCGCAGCGTGAGCACCGTGCCGGCGTTGGCGCTGCGCAGCCGCTGGATGCCGCGCACGGCCTCCGGTGTGACGACTCCGGTGGCGTCGTCGAGCAGCAGGCAGGCGAAGAGCGACCGGTCCTCGCGTGCCGTCACGGAGGCCGTGAACTGGGCGAGCACCAGCCGGGCCAGGATCCGGGAGGCGTCGGCGTGGCCGCGCTGGGGCAGGTCGATGCGGACGCGTACCGGGTGGTCGAGGGCGCGCAGCGAGAACGGCCGGCTCTGCCCGGAGGTGTCGAAGAAGGTGGCGAAGGCGGGCCGGTCGAGGAGGGCGATCCGGTCGGCGAGGACTGTGCCGACGTCGCCCGGGTGGGCCATCTGCCGCTCCCGGGCATCGAGTTCCCTGAGCAGGGAGGCGTGCCCGGAGTCGGTCAGGCCCTTGCGCAGGGCGGCCAGCGGGCCGGGGGCGCCGTCGAGCAGCTGCCGCAGCTCCGGTACGGACGGGAAGCGGTCGTGGACGGCGCGGAAAGGGCCGAGCAGCTGGGCGAGGACGGTGGTGGAGCGGCGGCTGTCGCTGCCCGGGTGCGGGTCGGCGAGGTCGCCGACGAGGGCCTCGGCGAGTATGGCGGCGGCCTCGTCGGGGTCGGTGGTGCCGCCGTAGAGGTCGAGGTCGTACACGGAGTCGGGGTGGCCGACGCGGACGACGACGTCGTAGGCCTCCGCCGGGCCGAGGGCGGCGCCCGCCGCGCCGACCACCACGACCGATGCGCGGCCGGCCAGGGCGTGCAGGCACAGGGACTCGGCGAGCGGCCGGACCAGGGCGCCGGTCTTCCCGGAGCCGGCCGGGCCGACGGCGAGCAGGGAGGTACCGAGCAGGTCGGGGCCGAGGGCGAGGCCGGCGCCGCGGTAGTGGTAGGGGTTGCGGGGGTCGTCGGCCGTGGTGCCGAGCCGGACCTGGCCGGTGAGCAGGTCGTGCCGGGCGTGCCGGGCGGGCAGGTCGCGGTCGCCGGAGGGGTGCGGGCAGGCGGCGGCGCCGTCCTGCAGTACGGCGCCGGTGAAGCCGGCGACAGTGTGCCGGCCGGACCGCACGCCCTGCCAGGCCCGGCTGATCCGCGCGTGATCCACATCCCGCATGAGCCCGGCCTTCGCCTCGGCAGCCAGCCGCTCAGCAGCCTCGTACGCCCCCGCCTGCCGCAGCTGCGGCCATTCGGCGGGGTCTTGGTCGGGTGCGGGCGGGGCATCGGCGGCGGGGACGGTGCCGCGGCTGGCCGGCACAGCCGAGCGCAGCGCGGGCATGGCACCGCGCACGAGGGGGGCACCGTAGCGGCGCCAGCACTCACCCCAGTGGCCGATCTTTCCGAACACCGCCAAGATCGCACCGAACACCAGCCACGTGTACAGCCACGATGCGGCCCCGCCCACCTGACCGGCTTCGCCCCTCACCCAGGAATCCGGCGCCAGCACGTACCACGGCCACTGCCAGAAGTCACCGAGATAGCCGTTCCACAGGAGAGAACAGAGCAGCCACCCGCACAGGAGCGCGATCACGGCTCCACCGAGCAGTTGCCGCGTGGGGGTGACCGTGGGTTCGACCTCGGGCCGTGGCCGGTAGTGGAATCGCCAGATTCCGGGTGCCGCCTGCGGCCTGGGCGCGCGTAGCCACGTCAGGAAAGCGGACCCGTCGGGCATCGGCGGCACCGAGGGCATGGGCGGCACCCCCGCCCCCCCAGGTGGCGGCGTCGGGCGTGGTACAGGGTTCGTGTGCGTGCCGCGTGGGATTCGCGTGCTGTCGCTGTCCATCGACCTTGCCCCCTGACCAGCGCGTCCGTCCGCCGTTCCGTCCGTCATCAGCGAGCCAATCTAACGCCCCGGCAAGGGGAGTTCACCGCTTACGTGGCCGTGAGGGGCCGGGCCCGCCCGGGTGGGCTATGTCCACGGCGGACAACGGGAGCCGCCGACAACGCCCACATGGAGCATGCCCACCCCCCGGAACCGGTCTTAGCCTGCGAGAAAAGAAGGTATGCGTCCGAAAACGCACCGCCCGGAACCGCCCGGGACCGCCCGGTACGCAAGATCATCAGGGAGCCCCCATGACCGCACTTCCGCAGGAGCGCCGCGTCGTCACCGCCATCCCCGGCCCGAAGTCGCAGGAGCTTCAGGCCCGCCGTACCGCCGTGGTCGCGCAGGGCGTGGGCTCCGTGCTGCCCGTGTTCACCGCGCGCGCGGGCGGCGGCATCATCGAGGACGTCGACGGCAACCGGCTCATCGACTTCGGTTCCGGTATCGCGGTGACGAGCGTCGGCGCCTCCGCAGAGGCCGTCGTGCGCCGGGCCTCCGCCCAGCTCGCCGACTTCACCCACACCTGTTTCATGGTCACCCCGTACGAGGGCTACGTGGAGGTCGCGGAGGCGCTGGCCGAGCTGACCCCGGGTGACCACGCCAAGAAGTCCGCGCTGTTCAACTCCGGCGCCGAGGCCGTCGAGAACGCCGTCAAGATCGCGCGTGCGTACACCAAGCGGCAGGCCGTGGTCGTGTTCGACCACGGCTACCACGGCCGGACCAACCTCACCATGGCGCTGACGGCGAAGAACATGCCGTACAAGCACGGCTTCGGCCCGTTCGCCCCCGAGGTGTACCGCGTGCCGGTCGCCTACGCGTACCGCTGGCCCACCGGCCCGGAGAACGCCGGCCCCGAGGCCGCCAAGCAGGCCATCGACCAGATCACCAAGCAGGTCGGCCCGGACAACGTCGCCGCGATCATCATCGAGCCGGTGCTGGGTGAGGGTGGCTTCATCGAGCCCGCGAAGGGCTTCCTGCCGGCCATCCGCCAGTTCGCCGCCGACAACGGGATCGTCTTCGTCGCCGACGAGATCCAGAGCGGCTTCTGCCGGACCGGGCAGTGGTTCGCCTGCGAGGACGAGGGCATCGTCCCCGACCTGATCACCACCGCCAAGGGCATCGCGGGCGGTCTGCCGCTCGCCGCCGTGACCGGCCGCGCCGAGATCATGGACGCCGCGCACGCCGGCGGCCTCGGTGGTACGTACGGCGGCAACCCCGTCGCCTGCGCCGGTGCGCTCGGCGCCATCGAGACGATGAAGGAGCTGGACCTCAACGGCAAGGCCAAGCGCATCGAGGAGATCATGAAGGATCGCCTCACCGCCATGGCCGAGAAGTTCGACATCATCGGCGACGTGCGCGGACGCGGTGCCATGATCGCGATCGAGCTGGTCAAGGACCGCGCCACCAAGGAGCCGAACCCGGAGGCCACCGCCGCGCTCGCCAAGGCCTGCCACGCCGAGGGCCTGCTGGTCCTCACCTGCGGCACCTACGGCAACGTGCTCCGCTTCCTGCCCCCGCTGGTCATCGGCGAGGACCTCCTGGGCGAGGGCCTCGACATCATCGAGCAGGCCTTCGCGCGCATCTGAGCAGCGGGTCCGCACTGATGAAGGGCGCCTGCGGCAGGCCGTGTGAAGAACGTGTGCGGGGTGGATGACGGGAGCCGATTCCGTCTGCCCAACCGCCCCGGCCTGCCGTAGGTTCTCTCCAGATGAGAGATACACCCGTCCCCAGGGGACTGTGGACGGACGCCGGGCCGAGGCCTCCCCAGCTTCGACCTGGTCGTGCCCTCGCGCACACAACCGGCGCCTGACGGCGCCGGGATCTCCTCACCGATCGGACGGTCGCCGCCCCAAACCCCCCGGGGCGAGCGACGTTCCGATCCGGACGGCCGCCTCGGAACCACCCCCCCTGTTCCGGGGCGGCCGACCTCCTTCCCCGTGTCCGCGGGTACGTCTGCCAAGCTGGGCGCCGTGTCGACCGTAGTCCGCCGTGCCCCGCTCCTCGGCCTTCCGGCCGTCCTCTTCGCGCTGATCACCTGGCAGGTCGTGGCGCACGGCCCGCTGCTGCGCCTGGACGCCCGCCTGAGCCGGGCCCTGGTCCGTCCGGACCGGTTCGCCGAGATCCTGTCCGACCTGGGGAACGTCCAGGTCGCCGTCCCGGTCCTCGTGCTCGCGCTCGGCCACGTGCTGTGGCGGGGCCGGGCCGCCGGTGCCGGGCGGTGGTGGCTGCCGCCGCTCGCCGCGGCCGTGCTGATGGCACTGGTCCCGGCGATCGTCGTACCGCTGAAGGACTGGACCGCCCGGCCGGGGACACCGGTGATGCCCCCGGCCGTCGGCTACTTCCCGTCCGGTCACACGGCCACGGCGGCGGTCGCCTACGGCTCCGCTGCCCTGCTCCTGCTCCCCTGGCTCCGCTCCCCCGCCGCCCGGCGCTCGCTGGTGACCGGCTGTGCGGTGCTGGTCCTCGGGGTGTCGTACGGACTGGTCCGGCACGGCTATCACTGGCCGCTGGACGTGGTGGCCAGCTGGTGCCTGTGCACCGTGCTGCTGACCGCCCTGTCCCTCGTGCCGGGCGTCAGCCGAAGTAGCCGTCGAAGGTCTTCTGGAACTCCCCGTTCGCGTAGCGGTCCCAGTTCACCGACCACGTCATCAGACCCCGCAGCGCGGGCCACGTCCCGTGGGTGGCGTACGAGCCGCAGTTCGTCTTCTTCGTCAGGCAGTCCAGGGTCCTGGTGACCTCGGACGGGGAGACGTAGCCGTTGCCCGCGTTCGTCGACGCCGGCATGCCGATCGCGACCTGGTCGGGGCGCAGCGGCGGGAAGACGTTGCCCGGGTCGCCGGCGACCGGGAAGCCGGTGAGCAGCATGTCGGTCATGGCGATGTGGAAGTCGGCGCCGCCCATGGAGTGGTACTGGTTGTCCAGGCCCATGATCGGGCCCGAGTTGTAGTCCTGGACGTGCAGCAGCGTCAGGTCGTCGCGCAGGGCGTGGATGACCGGGAGGTACGCGCCGCAGCGGGGGTCCTGCCCGCCCCACTTGCCGGTGCCGTAGTACTGGTAGCCGTTTTGTACGAAGAAGGTCTCCGGGGCCATGGTCAGCACGAACTGGGCACCGTACTTGGCCTTCAGGGTCTTCAGAGCGGAGATCAGGTTCACGATCACGGGCGTGGTGGGGTTCTTGAAGTCCGTGTCGTTCGCGTTCAGGGACAGGGAGTGGCCCTCGAAGTCGATGTCCAGGCCGTCGAGGCCCCAGGTGTCGATGATCTTCGAGACGGAGGAGACGAAGGCGTCCCTGGCGGCCGTGGTCGTCAGCTGGACCTGGCCGTTCTGGCCGCCGATCGAGATCAGCACCTTCTTGCCGGCCGCCTGCTTGGCCTTGACGGCCGCCTTGAACTCGGCGTCGCTCTCCACGCCGGGGCACTCGGTGACCGGGCAGCGGTCGAAGCGGATGTCCCCGGAGGTGACCGAGGTGGGCTCGCCGAAGGCCAGGTCGATGACGTCCCAGCTGTCGGGGACGTCGGCGAGGCGGGTGTAGCCGGCACCGTTGGCGAAGCTCGCGTGGAGGTAGCCGACGAGGGCGTGGGCGGGCAGGTCGGACGGGCCGCCGCCGGTGCCGGCGCTGGTGGTGGCGGTGACGACCGCGGACTTCGCGGACTCGCCGGCGGCGTTGACCGCGGCGACCTGGAAGCCGTACGCCGTCGAGGCCGCGAGACCGGACACCGTCGCCGACGTGCCGGTCACCGTCTGGACCCTGGCCCCGTCGCGGTAGACCGCGTAGCTCGTCGCGCCGGTCACCGCCGACCAGGACAGCCCGACGGAGGACGAGGTCACGGAGGTGGTCTTGAGGCCGGTCGGGGCGGCGGGCGGCTGTCCGGTGCCGCTGCCGCCGGGGCCGACCAGGGTGATGTCGTCGGCCTGGTAGGCGCCGGTGCCGTACCAGCCGTGGGTGTAGATCGTGACCTTGGTGGTGGAGGCTCCGGTGCGGAAGGTGGTGCTCAGTTTCTGCCAGTCGGGGGCGGACTGGGTCCAGGCGGAGACGTCGGTGGTGCCGGTGCCGTTGGCGCCGAGGTAGACGTAGGACCCGCGGACGTATCCGGACAGCGTGTACTGCGCGTCGGGCTGGACGGTCACCGTCTGGGAGCACTGGGCGTTGTCGCTGCCCGCCGGGGTGGCCTGCAGCGCGGCACGTCCGCTGTGCACCGGTGAGCCGACCGTCGTACCGGCCGTGCAGGTCCAGCCGGTCAGGCCGGACTCGAAGCCGCCGTTGACCGCGACGTCCGCGTCGGCCGCACGGGCGGCCGACGAGAGCGCGGTGACTCCGGGCACGGCCAGCAGCGCGGCCGTGAGCGCGGCGAGGACGGATCTGGGACGTCGGGCGCGGTCCACAAGGGCCTCCGGGATCGGGGGAGTTGGAGGGGCGGAGCGCACACAACTTGGTCCAGACCAATCCTCTTGTCAAGACGTCCGGGCGCTACCCGTCCTCGTCCCTCCCCCTGGCCGGCCCGGCAGCCGCCTCGTGCATCGCCACTTCCAGCAGCGCCGGGTCGGTCAGCGTGCCCGAGCCGTCCGGCGGCACCAGCCAGCGCACACCGCGGGTCACCCGGCCCGGGTACGGTACGACGATCCAGGTGCCGGTCCCGGCGGTACGGATGCCGGTGCCGAGCCAGCGGGCCGCGGTGCCCGGGGGCACGAAGAACCCGACCCGGTTGTCGCCGGAGTCGACGAGCACCGGGCCGGGTCGGTCCAGGACGCGGGTGAGCACGTCCAGGGTCGGGTAGCCGAGGTCACCCGGCAGGATCAGGACGTCCCACGCCTTGCCGGCGGGCAGCAGGGCGACCCCGAGGGGGTTGCGTTCCCACTCCCAGCGGCAGGCCTCGGGGTCCGGTGCGACGGATGCCAGCCATTCGACCGCCGTCTTCGCCCCAGTCATGAAGAAGCCTCCCTCTCGCTCGTGGACGCGGTTGCGTCACAAGGGAGAGAGAGGCTTGCGGCCGGCATTACGCGGGTTCCGGGCACCCTTTCGGGTGACCTGCGTCAGCCGACGTCGGCGGGGGGATCCTGCACCGGCTGCTCCTGAGGCGTCTCGGGCTGCGGAGTCGCCTGCGACTCCTGAGGGGGCTGCTGGGCGTCCTGGGACTGCTGGTCGTCCTGCGTCGCCGCGGACCCCTGCTGATTCTCATGAGTCAACTGGTCCTGCTGCTGGTCCTGCTGGGGGTCCTGCTGGTCCTGCTGGTCCTGCTGCTGGGTCTGCTGGTTCTGCTGATTCTCCTGAGTCTGCTGAGTCTGTTCCTCCTGCGTCTGCTGATCCTGCTGGGTCTCCTGGGTGTGCTGGTCGTTAGTGTCGGCGTCCGCAGGGTCAGGCGTCGCGGGATTCGGCTTGCCCGGGTCCGGCTTGCCCGGGTCCGGCCTGTTCGGTGTCTGCTTCCAGTGGTCCGTATCGCCGTGGTCCCGTTCCTTCCAGCGGTCCTTGTGCTCGTGGTGCCAGAAGTAGTGGAAGTCGCGGTGGGAGTCCCAGAAGTAGTACCGGTACTGCTTGATCACGATGTAGAAGCACTGGTGATCGTCGTCCCAGTAGTACTTCCGCTTCTCCACCCAGCAGGAGAACTTCTTGTGCTTCTTCCAGTGGGACGACTTGTGCTTCTCCCAGCAGTAGAGCTTGACGTGCCGGAGGTGCTGCGCAGCCGTACCCGCCCCCTGCGGCATCGGCGCCGCCGTCGCGGTCGCGGCCGGCAGGATGACACCGCCGGTGACGAAGGCGGCCGAGGCCGCCGCGGCGGCCAGGCCCAGCCGGCGCCTGGGACGGGCTACGTCGTGCTTGCGAGTCGCGCGGGTCATGAGGTCTCCTGCTGATCCGGTACGGAAGTCGGTGCCTCGCGGTGAGGTCGTGCTTCCAGTACGCCGGAACCGGGCGGCAGGGTCACGCTCCGGGATCTCGTGGCTTGACGGCACCGTGGACAGCGCGTACAAGCCCCCTCAGCTGTCGAAGCCCAGCCCCAGCCGGTCCATCGTCCGCAGCCACAGGTTCCGCCGGCCCCCGTGGGCGTCCGCGCGGGCCAGGGACCACTTGGTGAGGGCGATACCGGTCCAGGCGAACGGCTCCGGCGGGAACGGCAGCGGTTTCTTGCGGACCATCTCCAGCTCGGTCCGCTCGGTGCGCTCCCCGTCCAGCAGGTCCAGCATCACGTCCGCGCCGAACCGGCTCGCACCGACGCCGAGGCCCGTGTAGCCCGCCGCGTAGGCCACCCGGCCCTGGTGGGCGGTGCCGAAGAACGCCGAGAAGCGGGAGCAGGTGTCGATCGCGCCGCCCCAGGCGTGGGTGAAGCGGACGCCCTCCAGCTGTGGGAAGCAGGTGAAGAAGTGGCCCGCGAGCTTGGCGTAGGTCTCGGGCCGGTCGTCGTACTCGGCGCGGACCCGGCCGCCGTAGGGGTAGATCGCGTCGTAGCCGCCCCACAGGATGCGGTTGTCGGCGGACAGCCGGAAGTAGTGGAACTGGTTCGCCGAATCCCCGAGGCCCTGTCTGTTCTTCCAGCCGATCGCGGCGAGCTGGTCGGCGGTGAGCGGCTCGGTCATCAGCGCGTAGTCGTAGACCGGGACGGTGTACGAGCGCACGCGGCGCAGCAGGCTCGGGAAGATGTTGGTGCCGAGGGCGACCCTGCGGGCGCGGACGGCGCCGTACGGGGTGCGTACGGCCATCCCGGCGCCGTAACTCTTCAGGGTCAGGGCGGGTGTGTGCTCGTACACCCGCACCCCGAGCTTCAGGCAGGCCCTCTTCAGGCCCCAGGCCAGCTTGGCCGGGTGCAGCATGGCCACGCCCCGGCGGTCCCACAGGCCCGCCTCGAAGGTGGGCGAGTTCACCTGCTCGCGCACGGCGTCGGTGTCCAGGAACTCGATGCCGTCCGCGAGCCCCTTGTCCTCCAACTCCCGGTGCCAGTCGCGCAGTTCCCAGGCCTGGTAGGTCTCGGTGGCGACGTCGATCTCGCCGGTGCGTTCGAAGTCGCAGTCGATGCCGTGCCGGGTGATCGCGGCCTCGATCTCGTCGAGGTTGCGCCGGCCCAGCTCCTCCAGTGTGTGGATCTCGTCGGGCCAGCGGGCCAGGCCGTTGGGCAGGCCGTGCGTGAGGGAGGCGGCGCAGAAGCCGCCGTTGCGGCCCGAGGCGGCCCAGCCCACCTCGCGGCCTTCCAGCAGCACCACATCGCGCTGCGGGTCGCGCTCCTTGGCGTTGAGCGCGGTCCACAGTCCGCTGTAGCCACCGCCGACGACCAGCAGGTCGCAGGTCTCGGTGCCGGTGAGGGCGGGCTCGGCGTGCGGCTTTCCGGGGTCTTCCAGCCAGTACGGGACCGGCTGGGCTTCGGAGAGAGAGGCGATCCAGTTGTCTTTGCCACGGCTCATGGCGCTTGGGGCCATGATTTCAACTCCCTACAGAGGACGTTCCGAAAAGGGCTATGCCTTTTGCTTGTTCCGGCGATTGCCGATGACCATCGACGTCAGGACGAACAGCACGGCGACCAGGAACATGGCCGTACCGATCACATTGATCTGCACGGGCGTTCCGCGCTGCGCCGACCCCCAGACGAACATCGGGAAGGTGACGGTCGAACCGGCGTTGAAGTTGGTGATGATGAAATCGTCGAAGGAGAGCGCGAAGGAGAGCAGCGCGCCCGCGGCGATTCCGGGTGCCGCGATCGGCAGGGTGACCCGCAGGAAGGTCTGCACGGGACCGGCGTACAGGTCCCGGGCGGCCTCCTCCAGGCGCGGGTCCATCGACATCACGCGCGCCTTGACGGCGGTGACGACGAAGCTCAGGCAGAACATGATGTGGGCGATCAGGATCGTCCAGAAGCCCAGCTGGGCGCCCATGTTGAGGAACAGGGTGAGCAGCGAGGCGGCCATGACGACCTCGGGCATCGCCATCGGCAGGAAGATCAGCGAGTTCACGGCGCCGCGCGCGCGGAAGCGGTAGCGGACCAGCGCGAAGGAGATCATCGTGCCGAGGATCGTGGCGCCTACCGTGGCCCATACGGCGATCTGGAGGCTGAGGGACAGCGAGCCGCACATGTCGGCCACACCGCACGGATCCCTCCAGGCGTCCGTGGAGAACTGCTGCCATTCGTAGTTGAAGCGCCCCTTCGGTCGGTTGAAGGAGAACACCGTGACGATGACGTTGGGCAGCAGGAGATAGGCGAGCGTCAGCAGTCCGGCGATGACGACGAGACGGCGCTTGAGCCAGTTGACGAAGGGCATTTAGACGAGATCCTCCGTCCCGGACCGGCGGATGTAGAGCGTGACCATGGCCAGGATCGCGGCCATGAGGATGAAGGACAGGGCCGCGGCCGTCGGATAGTCCAGAATGCGCAGGAACTGCGTCTGGATGACATTGCCGATCATGCGGGTGTCGGTGGAGCCGAGGAGTTCGGCGTTGACGTAGTCACCGGCCGCCGGGATGAAGGTCAGCAGCGTCCCGGAGACCACGCCCGGCATGGACAGCGGGAAGGTGACCTTGCGGAAGGTGGTCCACGGCCTGGCGTACAGGTCGCCGGCCGCCTCGTGCAGCCGCCCGTCGATCCGCTCCAGCGAGGTGTACAACGGCAGGATCATGAACGGCAGGAAGTTGTACGTCAGGCCGCACACCACCGCGAGCGGGGTGGCGAGGACACGGTCGCCGGCCGTCCAGCCGAGCCAGTTGGTGAGGTCCAGGATGTGCAGCGAGTTCAGCGTGTGCACGACCACGCCGTTGTCGGCGAGGATCGTCTTCCAGGCCAGGGTGCGGATCAGGAAACTGGTGAAGAACGGCGCGATCACCAGGATCATGATCAGGTTGCGCCAGCGGCCGGCCCGGAAGGCGATGAGGTAGGCCAGCGGATAGCCGAGCAGCAGGCACAGCAGCGTCGCGGCGGCGGCGTAGGACACGGACCGCAGGAACTGCGGCCAGTACCCGGACAGCGCGTCCCAGTAGGTCGCGAAGTGCCAGGTGACCTTGTACCCCTCCTCCAGGGAGCCCTGCTGCACGGAGGTGGAGGCCTGGTAGAGCATCGGCAGCGCGAAGAAGACGATCAGCCAGAGCATGCCGGGCAGCAGCAGCCAGTACGGCGTGAACCGGCCGCGCCTGCGCGGTGGCTTCTGCGCGGGTTCCGCGGGGGCGAGGGGCGGGGGCGCCTCGGAGAGCGTGGACATCAGGCGGCGACCTCTTCCTCGGTGCCCGCGTCGATGTCCTGGGCCGCGTCCAGCCCGAAGGTGTGGGCCGGGCTCCAGTGCAGGACGACGTCGGCGCCGGGGACGAGCCGGCCGTCCCGCTCGACGTTCTGGACGTACACCGCGAGTTCGTCGCAGACGGGGCTGTCGATGACGTACTGCGTGGAGACGCCGATGAAGCTGGCGTCGGCGATCTTGCCGGTGAGGCGGTTGCGGCCCGCCGGGATGTCCCCCGCGTCGTCGGCGTGCGTGAGGGAGATCTTCTCGGGCCGGATGCCGACCAGCACCTTGCCGCCGGCCGTCGTCGGGGCGGAACATCGCGCCTCGGGCAGCACCAGCTTGCCGCCGCCCGCCTTGAGCACGATGTCGTCGCCGTTCTTCGTGTCGACCTCGGCCTCGATGAGGTTGGAGGTGCCGAGGAAGTTCGCGACGAAGGTGCTCTGCGGGTTCTCGTACAGGTCGGCCGGCGAGCCGAGCTGCTCGACGCGGCCCGCGTTCATCACCGCGACCGTGTCGGCCATGGTCATGGCCTCCTCCTGGTCGTGCGTGACGTGCACGAAGGTGATGCCGACCTCGGTCTGGATGCGCTTGAGCTCCAGCTGCATCTGGCGGCGCAGCTTGAGGTCGAGGGCGCCGAGCGGCTCGTCGAGGAGGAGCACCTTCGGGTGGTTGATCAGCGCGCGGGCCACCGCGACCCGCTGCTGCTGGCCGCCGGAGAGCTGGTGGGGTTTCTTGCGTGCCTGCTCGCCCAGCTGGACCAGCTCCAGCATCTCCTCGACCTGCTTCTTGACGCTCTTGATGCCGCGCCGGCGCAGGCCGAAGGCGACGTTCTCGAAGATGTCGAGGTGCGGGAAGAGGGCGTAGGACTGGAAGACCGTGTTGACCGGCCGTTTGTACGGCGGCAGGTGGGTGACGTCCTGGTCGCCGAGGCGCACGGTCCCGGAGGAAGGTTCCTCCAGGCCGGCGATCATGCGCAGGGTGGTGGTCTTGCCGCAGCCGGAGGCGCCGAGCAGGGCGAAGAAGGAGCCCTGGGGCACGGTCAGGTCCAGCGGGTGTACGGCGGTGAAGGAGCCGTAGGTCTTGGAGATGCCGGCGAGGCGGACGTCGCCGCTGTTGTCCGGTGTCGTCTTCATCGTCGTCACGCCCCTGTGAGCTTCGCGAATTTTTCTTCGTAGGCCGTCTCTTCCTTCTGGCTCAGGGAGCGGAAGGCATGGGACTTCGCCTGCATGGCCTTGTCGGGGACGATCAGCGGGTTCTCCGCCGCGTCCTTGTCGATCTTCGCAAGGTAGGGCTTCACGCCGTCGACCGGCGTCACGTAGTTGATGTACGCGGCGAGCGCGGCGGCCTGCTCGGGTTCGTAGAAGAAGTCCATGAGCCGCTCGGCGTTCGTCTTGTGCCGCGCCTTGTTGGGGACGCACATGTTGTCGGTCGACGTCATGTAGCCGCTGTCCGGGATGACGAAGTCGACGTCCGGGCTGTCCGCCTTGAGCTGGACCACGTCGCCGGCCCAGGCGATACAGGCCGCGAAGTCGCCCTTGGTCAGGTCGGAGGTGTAGTCGTTGCCGGTGAAGCGGCGGATCTGGCCCTTGTCGACGGCCTTCTGGAGGCGGGCGATCGCGGCGTCGTAGTCGTCGTCGGTGAACTTCGCCGGGTCCTTGCCCATGTCGAGCAGGGTCATGCCGATGGAGTCCCGCATCTCCGACAGGAAGCCGACGCGCCCCTTGAGCCTGGGATTGTCGAGCAGGTCGGAGACCGACTTCACCTCGATGCCGTCGAGCGCCTTCTTGTTGTAGGCGATGACGGTGGAGATGCCCTGCCAGGGGTACGAGTACGCCCGCCCGGGGTCCCAGTCGGGGTTGCGGAACTGGGCCGAGAGGTTGGTGTACGCGTGCGGAAGGTTCGACGGATCGAGCTTCTGCACCCAGCCGAGGCGGATCAGCCGGGCGGCCAGCCAGTCGGTGAGGACGATGATGTCGCGGCCGGTGTCCTGGCCCGCGGCGAGCTGCGGCTTGATCTTGCCGAAGAACTCGTTGTTGTCGTTGATGTCCTCGGTGTAGGTGACCGTGATCCCGGTCCGCCGGCGGAAGGTGTCGAGCGTCGGGTGGTGCTTGCCGCTGTCGTCGACGTCGATGTACTCGGTCCAGTTGGAGAAGTTCACCGTCTTCTCCCGGGCCGAGTGGTCCTGGGCGGAGGTGCCGCCCTGGCTCTTGCCCGCCGCGGGGATCCCGCAGCCGCTCAGCGCCCCGAGGCCGCCGGCCGCGAGCGCGCCGCTCGCGGAGGCCCGCAGCAGTGACCGGCGGGTCAGGGCGGCCCTGCCGCCCAGCAGACTGCGCCGCATGGCGGCCACTTGGGGCGGGGTCAGACGGTCGGGCTCGTACTGCTCCATGCGCGTGGTGCCCTTTCGGGAGGGATCGGCCTGGGTCGGTGGCCTGGTCGGTCTCTAGCGGTCCCCGAAGACGGTGCGGTGCCAGTCCTTCTCGGCCACCGCGGTGTTGTCGAACATTACGTGTTTGACCTGCGTGTACTCCTCGAAGGAGTACGCCGACATGTCCTTGCCGAAGCCCGAGGCCTTGTAGCCGCCGTGCGGCATCTCGCTGATGATCGGGATGTGGTCGTTGACCCAGACGCAGCCCGCCTTGATCTCGCGGGTGGCCCGGTTCGCGCGGTAGACGTTCGTGCTCCACGCGGAGGCGGCGAGGCCGTAGGGGGTGTCGTTGGCCAGCCGGATTCCCTCATCATCGCCGTCGAACGGCAGTACGACCAGTACCGGGCCGAAGATCTCCGACTGGACGATCTCGCTGTCCTGGGCCGCGTCGGCGATCAGCGTGGGCCGGTAGTAGGCGCCGTCCTTCAGGTCCCCCTGCGGGGCCTCGCCGCCGGTGACCACGCGCGCGTAGCCGCGCGCCCGGTCCACGAAGGCGGCGACCCGGTCGCGCTGGACGTGCGAGATCAGCGGACCGAGGTCGGTGCCGGGCGCGAACGGGTCGCCGAGCCGGACGGTCTCCATCAGGGCGGCCGTCCGCTCCACGAACGCCTCGTACAGCGGACGCTGCACGTACGCGCGCGTGGCGGCCGTGCAGTCCTGCCCGGTGTTGATGAGCGCGCCCGCGACCGCGCCGTGCACGGCGGCCGCCAGGTCGGCGTCGTCGAAGACGACGAAGGGCGCCTTGCCGCCCAGCTCCAGGTGCAGCCGCTTGACGGTGGCGGTGGCGATCTCGGCGACGCGCCTGCCGACCGCGGTGGACCCGGTGAAGGAGGTCATGGCGACGTCGGGGTGCCCGACGAGGTGCTCGCCGGCCTCCCTCCCGGTGCCGGTGACGACGTTG
The DNA here is from genome assembly GCF_044750305.1 of Streptomyces sp. NPDC088810. NCBI lineage: Bacteria > Bacillati > Actinomycetota > Actinomycetes > Kitasatosporales > Streptomycetaceae > Streptomyces > Streptomyces sp. NPDC088810. The sequence goes on along the minus strand of NZ_JBIVJQ010000011.1, from coordinate 218,990 downwards.
ATCACCCCGTCCGGGATGCCCGCGTCCGTGGCGGCCTGCGCGAACAGCAGCGAGGTCAGCGGGGTCAGCTCGGCGGGCTTCAGCACGATGGTGTTGCCGGCGGCGACCGCCGGGAGGATCTTCCAGGCGGCCATCTGGAGGGGGTAGTTCCAGGGCGCGATGGAGCCGACGACGCCGATGGGCTCGCGCCGGATGTAGGAGGTGTGGTCGCCCGAGTACTCACCGGCCGACTGCCCCTGCAGATGCCGGGCGGCGCCCGCGAAGTAGGCGGTGTTGTCGATGGTGCCCGGCACGTCGAACTCGCGGGTCAGCTTCAGCGGCTTGCCGCACTGGAGGGACTCCGCGCGGGCGAACTCCTCGGCGCGGTCGGCGAGCACGGCGGCGAACCTGTGCAGGGCGTCCGAACGCTCGCCCGGGGTGGTGGCGGCCCAGTCCGGGAAGGCCGCGCGCGCGGCGGCGACGGCCGCGTCGACGTCGTCGGTGCCGGCCAGCTCGTAGGTGTACACCTCGGCGCCGGTGGCGGGGTCGATCACGGCGTGATGGGCTCCCGAGGTGCCCTTGGCCGGCCGGCCGGCGATGAACTGCGCGCCGTCCGCGAAACGGTCCTGCGCGGGAAATCGTTCCGGGGTGGCGGTGCCCGGGTTGTGCATGTCGCTCTCCTCCGCCGTGCACCCCGTCCTGGGGGGCGGGTGGCGTAGCTCCAGCTCGATTTGAGTGCCGATCCTGACAGAGCCATAGCACCCGAACAAGTGATTCCGTTGTTGCCTTTTGGTTACGCGACGGAATCTGTCGACCAGGTGTCGAGTCGGGGCGGAAAAGGGCGGACGGAGTGTCAGTGGTGCGTGCCACACTCGCGTGCATGGGAAAGATCGACGGGGTGGCATCCCTGATCAGGGAGGTCCGGGCGGGGTCCCGGATCAAGTACCTCTACTTCTGGGGGCACCGGCCGCGGCCGGACGGGCGGGTCGGCGCGAGCTGTCTCAGCCAGTGGTGGCCCGCACCGTTCGTGGTGGACGGGGTGGAGTACGCGACGGCCGAGCACTGGATGATGGCCGGCAAGGCCCGGCTCTTCGGGGACGCGGAGGCGGAGCGCAAGGTGCTGGCCGCGGAGCATCCCGCCGAGGCGAAGAAGGCGGGGCGGCTGGTGCGGGGCTTCGACGAGGAGACCTGGGAGCGGGAGCGGTTCCGGCTGGTGGTCGAGGGCAGCCTGCACAAGTTCGCCGCGCATGACGACCTCGCGCTGTTCCTGCTGGGCACCGGGGACCGGGTGCTGGTGGAGGCGAGCCCCGTGGACCGGATATGGGGCATCGGCCTGGCGGCGGACGACGAGGCGGCCGCGGACCCGGAGCGGTGGCGGGGGCAGAACCTGCTGGGCTTCGCACTGATGGAGACGCGAGAGCGACTGGCGGGGGCCGGCGCGTAGCCCTGCGGGGCTGGGCGGGGGTTCGATGCAGTCGGGGTTGCGCGACGATCGGTGCGTCGCCCTGCCGGGCTGGGCGGGGGGCGGTTCGACGCCGTCCGCGGTGCGCGGCGATCAGTGCGTCGCCCTGCGGGGCAAGCAGTTCGACACCGTCGCGGTTGCGCCACCATCGGTGCGTCGCCCTGCGGGGCCGGGCGGGGGGCGGTTCGACGCCGCCCGCGGTGCGCGGCGATCAGTGCGTCGCCCCTGCGGGGCCGGGACGGGGGCGGTTCGACGCCGTCGGGGTTGCGCGGCGGTCAGCGGTACTCCCCCCCGGGGGGGCCTCGCCGAACGGCCGGGATCGGTCCAGGTCGGTCGCGGGGTCAGCCGTCCACCGCGATGACCAGGGCGAACAGGCCCAGCACCAGGACGATCCCCGCGGCTCCGCAGATGATGCCGGCCAGGGCCACGCCCGGGTTCGTCGCCTCGCCGCGGCGGGCCTTGCCCCGGCCGATCCCGCCGAAGATCAGGGCCAGGATGCCCAGCACGAGGGCGACCGGCCACATGATGAAGCCGACCGCCGAGATGATGCCCAGCACCAGCGAGGCGGTCCCCATGCCGTTGCTCGGGGGCGGCTGCATGCCGGGCCAGGCGTAGCCGGTGCCGGCGGGGTAGGGCGCGTACGGGGTCTGCTGCGGGCCCGGGTAGCCGTACGCCGGCGTGGTGCCCGGGTAGCCGTACGGCACCTGGCCGGGACCGTCCGGCGCGATGGGCGGCGGGGGCACCGGTTCCGTGCCCGCGTGCGGGTGAAAAGGGTTCGCAGGGGGTGCGAAGGGGTTCGGCTGCGGTGCGGCCGGCCCGGGAGCCGAGGGTGCGAATCCGCCGGCCGGGCTGGCCCAGGCCGCACGACCGGCATCGGCAGGCGCGGCCGCCGGCAACGAGGTCAGCGTCTGCTGGTCGTGGACGGAGCCGGGGGCCGGGACGGCTGCCTGGTGCTGACCGTGGACGGGGCTGGAGCCCGGAGCGGCGTCGCGGACGGCTGCCTGGTCCTGGCCGTGGGCAAAGCTGGACCCCGGAACGGCGCCGTGGACGGAACCGAGGACGGGTGCCTGGTGCTGCCCGTGGGCGGGGCTGGAGGCCGGGACGGCGTCGTTGACGGCTGCCTGGTCCTGACCGGGGCCGGAGCCGGGGGCCGGCACGACTGCCTGGTGCTGACCGTGGACGGGGCCAGGGCCCGGGACGGCGTCATGGACGGCTGCCTGGTGACCGGAGCCGGAGCTGGAGCCGGGGACGGCGTCCTGGACGGCTGCCCGATCCGCTGCCGGCACCGCCCGGCCCGTCTCCGCTGCCGGTGCCCCCTTGCCCGCCCCCGTCGGTTCCTGTTCCTTCGCCAGGGACAGGCGGGGTGGCTGCTGGCGGGGGTCCGTCGGCTGTTGGTCGGATATGGGCTGCCGCGCCTCGTCGGACATGGTGGAAGGCCCCCCTCGCTGTACGTCCCGTCATGCTACGGGCAGGGCAGGGCGCGGTGGCCCGGGGCCTACGATGATCCCGCGTCACCGATCAGCCGATCACCGCGCCCGCACCACGGACGACGGGGCACCGTCTCCGCCGCGGGCGCCCGTCCCCGGGGAGGCCCCCTTGACCGACAGCTCCGTACCCGCCACCGGCACCGCCGACCGCGATCTGCGCACGTTCATCGCCGGGCTGCCCAAGGCCGAACTGCACGTCCACCACGTCGGCTCCGCCTCCCCCCGCATCGTCTCGGAACTGGCCGCCCGCCACCCCGACTCCAAGGTCCCCACCGACCCCGAGGCCCTGGTCGACTACTTCACGTTCACCGACTTCGCGCACTTCATCGAGGTGTACCTGTCGGTCGTGGACCTCATCCGCACCCCGGAGGACGTCCGGCTGCTCACCTACGAGGTGGCCCGTGACATGGCCCGGCAGCAGGTGCGGTACGCCGAGCTGACCATCACCCCCTTCTCCTCGACCCGGCGCGGGATCGACGAGCGGGCGTTCATGGACGCGATCGAGGACGCCCGGAAGGCGGCCGAGGCCGAGTTCGGGACCGTGCTGCGCTGGTGCTTCGACATCCCCGGCGAGGCGGGTCTGGAGGCGGCCGAGGAGACCACGCGGCTGGCCACCGAGGACCGGGTCCGACCGGAGGGGCTGGTCTCGTTCGGGCTCGGCGGGCCGGAGATAGGCGTACCGAGGCCGCAGTTCAAGCCGTACTTCGACCGGGCCATCGCCGCCGGTCTGCGCTCCGTCCCGCACGCCGGGGAGACGACCGGTCCGCAGACGGTGTGGGACGCGCTGACCGACCTGCGCGCCGAGCGCATCGGGCACGGCACGAGCTCCGCCCGGGACGAAAAGCTCCTCGCCCACCTCGCCGAGCACCGCATCCCGCTGGAGGTGTGCCCGACCTCCAACATCGCCACCCGCGCGGTCCGCACCCTGGAGGAGCACCCGATCAAGGAGTTCACGCGGGCCGGGGTGCTGGTCACGATCAACTCCGACGACCCGCCGATGTTCGGCACCGACCTGAACAACGAGTACGCGGTGGCCGCCCGGCTGCTGGACCTGGACGAGCGGGGCCTGGCGGACCTCGCCAGGAACGCCGTCGAGGCCTCCTTCCTGGACGCGGCGGGCAAGGCGCGGATCACGGCGGAGATCGACACCTACACCACCGCCTGGCTGGCCTCCTGACACCCACCACAATGGGGACCATGCAGACCGTGACCGCCGTGGCCCACCGCGGCGACCCCTACCGTTTCCGCGAGAACACCCTCGACTCCCTGCGGTCCGCGCTCGACCGGGGCGCGGACGCCGTCGAGGTCGACGTCCGGCTCACCCGCGACGGCGTGCCCGTGCTGCTGCACGACGACACGCTGCGGCGGCTGTGGGAGGTCGACCGGCCGCTGGGCGCGCTGTCCGCCGACGAGCTGCGCGGGCTCACGGCGGGCGGGGTGCCGACGCTGGCGGAGGCGCTGGCCGCGACCGGGGACAGCAGGGTGATGGTGGACCTGTGCGGGCCGGTCGGCCGCCGTACGGTGGAGCGGACCCTGGACGCGGTCCGGCAGAGCGGGGCCCGGGACCGCGTCTACTACTGCGCGCACGCCGAGGCGATGCTGGCCGTCCGCGCCGCCGACCCGGCCGCCGAGATCGCCCTGACCTGGACGACCCTGGCCCCGCCCCGGCCCGCGCTGCTGGCCGCGATCCGCCCGCGCTGGCTCAACTACCGCTTCTCCCTGGTGAGCCGGGAGCTGGCGGCCCGCGTGCACCACGACGGCCTGCTGCTGTCGGTGTGGACCCCGGACACCCGCCGCTCGATGAGCCGCCTGCTGGACCTGGGCGTCGACTCGATCACGACGAACCGGGTGGACGTCCTGCACGCCCTGCGCACCGCGGACCGCAGCCCCGCCTAGCCTGTCGTCCGGATCAGGCCGGAGCCCGGCCTGATCCGGACGACAGGCCCTGGACCCCGGAGTGCTCCAGCGGGGGCGCGATCGCCTGGGCGTCCGCGCCCTCGCCCACCCACAGCCGGATCAGCAGCGCGGCCGTCGCCTCCAGCAGCCCGGCCCGGTCCAGTCCGCCGGCGGGCAGCGGCACACAGCCCAGGTCGCGGACGAGCCGTCGTACGACCGTGAGCGCCTCCTCGTCGTCCCCGCACAGCGGGACGGCGAGCGGGCGGCCGGCGAAGACGGGCGGGGTGAGCCGCCAGACGCTCTCGTGGCACAGGTTGAACGCCTTGACCACGCGGGTGGTGGGCGCGGCGGCGGCGATGCGCTCGGCCATCGCCGGGCCCCCGGCCGTGCGCAGGGCGAAGCCCGGGCCGACCGCGTTGGTGCAGTCGATCAGCACCCGGCCGCGCAGGGCGTCGCCGAGTCCGGTGACCAGGTCCACGGCCGCCGTGTGGGGCACGGCCAGCAGCACCGCGTCGGTGCCGTGCTGCGCCGCGGCGCGCACGTCGCCCCGCGTGCGGCTGCCCGCGACCACGGTGTGCCCGGCCCGTTCCCACTGCTCGCCCAGCGCCTGTGCCATCGCCCCGGTGCCGAGAATGCCTATGTGCACAACGTCCTCCCTCTGCGGGTCTGTTGGATACGCACACGACAGTAGGAAGCCGCTCGGGCACCATTCGGTGTGTGACCGACGACCACGCCTTCCTCGCCGACTGCCGGGCCCGGCTCGCCTTCGACCTGCTCGCCAACACCTGGAACTCGGTGGTGCTCTGGGCCCTGAAGGACGGCCCGCTGCGGCCGGGGGTGCTGCGGGAGCGGATCGGCGGGATCAGCCAGAAGGTGCTGACCGAGACCCTGCGCCGGCTGGAGTTCAACGGCCTGGTGGAGCGGCGGTCCTACGGCGGCTCGCCGCCCCGCGTGGAGTACGGGCTCACCCCGCTGGGCCGTACGCTGCTCGCGCCGATCGACGCCTTCGGGGCCTGGGCGTTCGAGCACGGCGACGAGGTGATGGCCGCTCAGGAGCACTACGGCCGCGACCGCTGAGCCACGGCCGACGGGCCCGGGCTGCCCCGTCCCGTAGGGGCTGTCCCGGACACATCCCGCAGGACAGGGACCGGTTGATCGGGGCCGGGCAAGGGTCGTACGCCCTCCTCGGTGAGGATCCGCACCCGCTCCCGGCCCCGGAAGATGATCACGAAGCGTCTTCCGGCGCCGAAGCGTCCTCAAGGAGCCCTGTATGCGTCCCAGCCGCCGTTCCGTCCTCCTGACCACCGCCGTCGTCGCCGCACTGGCCGCCGGCCCGCTGGCCGCGCCCGCGTTCGCCGCGCCCGCGCACCCGGTGTCCGCCCGGGCCACGGCGGGCCCGGACGCCGAGGCCCTCGCCGCCGCGATCGCCGGGCTGCCCGACCACGACGCCACCGCGGCGCTGCTCCGCGTCGGCGGCGACGGTTCCTGGCGCGGGACGGCCGGTGTACGCGACGTCCGGACCGGGGCGCGGGCCCTGGAGAACGCGCGGTTCCGGGCCGGTTCGGTGACGAAGGTGGTGACCGCTTCGGTCGTGCTGCAACTGGCCGCGGAGGGCCGGATCGACCTGGACGGCACCGTGCAGCAGTACCTGCCGGGCCTGCTCACCAAGGACTTCGCCCCGATCACCGTGCGGCAGTTGCTGAACTACACCAGCGGCCTGCGCTCGGGCCCGTCCCTCGGCGACACCGTGGAGGACGGCTATCCGCACCGCTTCGAGACGCTGACGCCCCGGCAGGTCGTGGCGGCCTCCGTGGCGGAGGGTCCGGCGTACGCGCCGGGCACGCAGCAGAGCTACGACAACATCCACTACACCGTGCTGGGCATGCTCATCGAGAAGGTCACCGGCGACTCGTACGCGCACCAGGCCGCGGTGCGCGTCTTCCGGCCGCTCGGTATGCGGCACAGCTCCTTCCCGGTCGGCACGGACCCCCGGATCCACGGGCCGCACAACCGGGGGTACGACTGGATCGACGGCAAGCTGGTCGACGTGACCGACTGGAACATGTCCGACCGCTGGGCGGCCGGTGACCTGATCTCGACCACCGCCGATCTGGAGCGGCTGCTGGTGGGGCTGTTCGGCGGCCGGGTGGTGCCCGAGCCGCAGTTGCAGGAGATGTTCACGCTGCCGGACGTGGCCGGGGCGCGGTACGGCGCGGCGCTGGAGCGGTTCGAGGCGAACGGCAAGGTGATCTGGGGCAAGACCGGTTCACGGCCGGGGTACGCGACGGTGATCGCCGCGACCCGGGACCTGTCCCGCACCCTGGTCTACTCGGTCAACTCCACGGACGCGAAGGGCGACGGCCTCGCCATCGCCCAGCGCTTCGCGTACCCCGCGTTCAACCGCTGACGTACGCCGCGCCGAGCGCCTCCAGCCGTTTGATCCTCTTCCGCACGACGTACAGCGGAACGATCCCGAAGATCCCGAAGGACATGTCGATCAGGCTCCACCAGAAGGGGATCCCGCGGACGGGTCCGCAGGCGAGGGCGAGCGGGATGATCCCGGCGCAGGCGATCATCCCGAACTCGACCACCCAGATGTTGCGGACGGGGTCGCGGTACGGGCCGTAGAACGCGACCGCGATGACGAGGTGTGCGAAGGCCAGCCAGTCGGTGCCGTACAGCACGAAGGGGTACTCGGCGTCGACGGTGTCCAGCCCCTGCCGCACCCGCGAGATCCAGTCCGTCAGCCCCGGCAGATGCTCGGGCACGGACAGGGACCGCAGCACGTCCTCGGTCCAGCGCAGTTCGTGGACCAGCGGGAAGGCGGTGGCCCCGCTCAGGACGAGGCACACGACGAAGAGGGCCAGCCAGACACGGATGCCCTTGAGCAGGGCGGCTCTGTCGCTCATGCCCGGAGCCTACGCCGGGAATTGAACATGTTCAAAACCGCGGAACGGCCCGTCATGATTGCGGAATTACCGGACATGCCGGTAAATTCCCCCCACCGCTTCGAGAGGTCACCGGCAGACGGGGGCAGGGCATGGGCACGGACGGCCGCGTCGCGGTGACGCCCGGGATCGCACGGCTGCACGCGGCGCCCCGGCTCGCCGGGCCCGGCCGGCTCGGGCTGGTGACCAACCACACCGGCGTCCTGCCCGACCTGCGCCCGGCCGCGCCCGCACTGCTGGAGGCCGGCGCGCGGCTGGTCGCCCTGTTCGGTCCCGAGCACGGGCTGCACGGCACCGGCCAGGCCGGCGAGAGCGAGGCCGCCCGGACGGACCCCGCCACCGGGCTGCCGGTCCACGACACCTACCGGTGCGACGGCGAACGGCTCGACAAGCTGCTGATCGACAGCGGCGTCGACGCCCTCGTGTACGACCTGCAGGACATCGGGGCGAGGTTCTACACCTACGTGTGGACGATGTTCGACCTGATGGTGTCGGCGGCCCGTACGGGCGTGCGGTTCGTGGTCGCCGACCGGCCCAACCCGCTGGGCGGGCTGGTCAGCGAGGGCCCACTGCTCGACCCGGCGTGGGCGAGCTTCGTCGGGCGGGCGCCGATCCCCGTCCGGCACGGCCTCACCTGCGGTGAACTCGCCCGTTGGCTCAACGCCTCGGTCGTGCCCCACGTGGCGCGCCGGGCAGCCGACCTGACGGTGATCGGGACGGCCGGCTGGCGGCGCGCCATGACCGCGGAGGCCACCGGGCTGCCGTGGGTCGCACCCTCGCCGAACATGCCGACGCCCGCCACGGCCGCCGTCTACCCCGGCACCTGTCTGTTCGAGGGGACGAACCTCTCCGAGGGCCGGGGCACCACGCAGCCCTTCGAGATCGTCGGGGCCCCGTACGTCGACGCCCGGTTCGGACCCGCGCTCGCCGAACTGGCCCTGCCCGGAGTGCGCTTCCGTGAGCTGCGGTTCGTACCGGCCTTCCACCGGCACGCCGGACGGCCGCTGCGCGGGGTCCAGCTCCACCTCACCGACCGCGCGGCCTTCACCCCCGTACGCACCACCGTCGCGATGCTCGCCACGCTGCGCCGGCTGTACCCGGACGACTTCGCCTGGCAGCCCCCCGCGGAGGCCGGCGAGCGGCACTTCATCGACCTGCTGTGGGGGTCCGACCGGCTGCGGCGCGCGATCGACGCGGGCGAGGACCCGCTGCCGCTGTGCGGTCCACCGGCACCGCCGGGCCGGTGGGCCGGCGACGACGCGCTGCTCTACCCCTGAGACCGGGAAGGACACCCCCGTCGATGACCGCTCGCACGACATCCCGGGCCGGGATCCGTGGCTTTCGCGTGGGCGACGGCCCGCGGCTGGTGGAGGCGTGGCGCCGCAGCGCGCCGGCCGACCCCGTCACCGCGGACCGCTTCCGCTCCCTGGTGCTGCTCGACGCCAACTTCGATCCGCAGGGGCTGCGGGTCGCCGTCGCCGGAGACCGCGTCGTCGGCGCCGCCTACGCGGTGCGCCGGCTGACCCCGATGGCCGGCACCGACCTGGAGCCGGAGCAGGGCTGGATCCCGTTCTTCTTCGTGGACCCGGCCGCCCGCGGGCGCGGCCTCGGCCGCCGGCTGCTGACCGAGGCCCTCGACTGGCTGCACGGCCACGGCCGCACCCGGGTGGACTTCTCCGCGTACACCCCGAACTACGTCCTGCCCGGCCTGGACGCGGAGACCTACCCCGAAGCGGCCGGGCTCCTCGCGTCCCTGGGCTTCCGCACGCTGTACGAGGCGGCGGCGATGGACCGCTCCCTGGTCGGCTACCGCCTCCCGGACGACGCAGTACGCCGCCTGGACGAACTGACGGCGCAGGGCCACCGGTTCGCGACCCCCTCCGACGACGACCTGGTGGATCTCGTCGCGCTCGCCGGGAACCACTTCAACGCCGACTGGGCGCGGGCGATCCGGGAGTGTCTGGCCGCGGGCACACCGCTCGACCGGATCGTGGTCGTCCGGGACCCCTCGGGCCGGCTGGCCGGGTGGGCGATGCACGGCGCGTACGAGTCGGCGGACGAGCGGTTCGGCCCGTTCGGCGTGCTGGAGGAGATGCGCGGCACCGGGCTCGGCAGGGTCCTGCTCCACCTGGTCCTGGAGCGGATGCGGGCACGCGGCGCGCACTCCGCGTGGTTCCTGTGGACCGGCGAGCGCTCTCCCGCGGCCCACCTGTACCGCACGGCCGGTTTCCGCACGACCCGGGTGTTCCGCGTGCTGCGCCGGGAGGCCGCCCGGTGAGTCCGCCACCTCGCGGTGGCGGCCTGAGCCGCCGTCACTTCGCGCTGGCGCTCCCCTCGGCGCTGCTCGCCTCCGGATGCGCCGCACCGCACCGGGGCACCGGGCGGCCCGGGGATCCGATCGTCCTCACCCTGCTCTCCCACTACGCGAGCGGGGAGCTGAAGGAGGCGCTGCGGGGCCCGGTCGACGAGTGGAACGCCACGCACGACCGGGTCAAGGTGGAGACGACGGCCGTCGAGTTCTCCGACCTGCTGACCACGTTCATGGTCCGGCAGGCCGCCGGGCAGGGCGCCGACATCCTCCACCCGTACTGCCTGTGGAACGGCCAGCTGGTGCAGGCCGGCGTCCTGCGGCCCGCCCCGCCCGAGCACGCCGAGGAGGTCCGGCGCGGCTACGGCGAGGCGGCGGTCGGCGCCGCATCGGTGGGCGGCACGGTCTACGGCTACCCGACCGAGGTGCAGACGTACGCCCTGTACTACAACAAGCGGCTGCTGCGCGCGGCCGGCGTCGACGGCCCGCCGCGCACCTGGCGGGAGCTGGAGGACACGGCGTACCGCACCACCCGGCGGGACCGGTACGGCAACACGCTGGTCCAGGGGTTCGGGCTGTCGACGTACGACGACTCCACCACCGTCGGCCAGACCCTCGCCCTGCTCAACGCGGCCGGCGGAACGTTCGTCTCCGAGGACGGCCGGAGCACCGCCATCGACTCGCCGGCCGGCCGGGCCGTGTTCGGTCTGGAGCACCGCCTGGTGGCCGAGGGGGCGAGCGATCCCGGCGTCAACGTCTACCGGGCGTTCGCGTCCGGGCAGGTGGCCATGGTGGTGAGCGCCGGCTGGTGGTCGGGCAGCCTGAGGACCCTGATGGGCCGGGACTACCGGGACGTCGGGGTCGCGCCCGTACCGGTCCCCCGGGCCGGCGACCGACGCGCCACGCTCTGCACCGGCTTCATGCTCGGGGTCAACACGGCCAGCCGGCACCCGCGCGAGGCCTGGGAGTTCCTGCGCTGGCTGAACACCGGGAGAGTGACGGTGAAGGGCGTGACGGCGACCCGGATGAGCGCCCTGCAGGTGTCGGTCGGCTCGCTGACCGGCCGCGCCGACGACATGCGGACGCTGCTGGGCGCGGGCGGCACCGGCCGGGATCCGAATCTGCGCCCGTTCCTGGACGCGCTGGGGTACGCGGTCCCGGAGCCGAACGTGCCGGGCGCGCAGCAGGCCAAGTCGCTGCTGCGCAAGAACATCGAGGCGATGTGGACGGGGCAGCAGTCGGTCGACCAGGCCCTGCGCACCATCCGCCGCCAGGTCGACCAGGAGGTGTCGCGCGCGTGGTGAACATCCTGGCGCCGGAGCCGACCGGGCGGGCGGAGCACGGCGCGCGGCCGGCGGCCCCCGGCACCGGCGGCCGTACCCGGCGCGGGCGCCGCCAGAGCGTCGTCGCCTACCTGTTCCTGGCGCCGGCACTGCTGTTCTTCGCGGTCTTCCTCGTCCTGCCGCTCGGCTTCGCGCTGCTGCTGTCGATGTCCCGCTGGACCGGTTTCGACCTGGGCGGCATCGACCCGGTCGGCCCGGACAACTTCACCGCCCTGTTCGCGGCCGGATCGACGTTCCTGACCCCGGTCCTCACCAACACGCTGCTGTTCGCCCTCGGCACCGTGGCGCTCGCGCTCGCCGGCTCCCTGCTCGTCGCCACCTGTATCGACCGGCTGCGGTTCCAGGGGCTGTGGCGCACGCTGTACTTCCTGCCGATCGTCACGACCGTCGTCGCCGTCGGCAACGTGTGGAAGTACATGTACGAGCCGGGCGGCCTGGTCAACGGCGTCCTCAACGCCCTCGGTGCCGGCTCGGTGGCGTTCCTCGCGGATCCCGGCACCGCGCTGCCCTCGGTCGTGGTCGTCCAGGCCTGGGCCTCGCTGGGCTCGGCGATCCTCGTCCTGACCGCCGGGCTGAAGGCCGTCCCCGAGTCGTACTACGAGGCCGCCGCGCTCGACGGCGCCGGCCCCGTCACCGTCTTCCTCCGGATCACCCTGCCGCTGCTGCGCCCGTCCCTGCTGTTCGTGTGCATCACCCAGTTCCTCACCGGTCTGCAGTCGTTCGCGCTGATCATCGTGATGACCAAGGGCGGTCCGGGCGACGCGACCGACGTGGCCGCGCTGGAGATGTACCGGCAGGCCTTCTCCCACGGCGACTGGGGCACCGCGAGCGCCGCCGCCTTCGTGCTGTTCCTGGTGGTCCTCGCGGTCACCCTGGCCCAGTTGTGGATCTTCCGGCGCAAGGGGGAGGACGTATGACCCGCCGCCGTTTCCCGTGGCTGTCGTACCTGGTGGTCGTGACCGGCGCCGTGCTCACGGTGGTGCCGTTCCTCGACATGGTGATGACGTCCTTCAAGGGCCCCGGTGAGGCCGGGACGCTGCCGTACCGGTTCCTGCCGAAGGCCTTCGACCTGTCCAACTACCGGTCGGCGGTCGACCAGTTGGACCTGCCGGTGCTCTTCCGCAACAGCGTCGTCGCCACCGCCGTGATCACCGGCTCGGTCCTGCTCACGTCGTCGCTGGCCGGCTACGCGCTGGCCAAACTCCGCTTCCCGGGCCGGGACTTGCTCTTCCGCCTCGTCCTGGCCACGATGATGTTCCCGCCGTTCCTCTTCTTCATCCCGCGCTTCCTGATCCTGGTGCACTGGCCGCTGGCGGGCGGAAACGACCTGCTCGGGCGCGGCGGCGCGGGCCTGACGGTCAGCATCGTGGCGCTCGCCGTGCCGTTCCTCGTCAACGGCTTCGGGATCTTCCTGATGCGCCAGTTCATGGTGGCGATCCCGGACGAGGTCCTGGAGGCCGCGCGCATCGACGGGGCCGGGGAGTTCACCGTGTGGTGGCGGATCGTGGTCCCGCAGACCAAGCCGGTCATGGTGACGCTCGGGCTGCTGACCTTCGTCGACGCCTGGAACGAGTACATCTGGGCGCTGCTCGTCTCGACCGCGAACCCGGACGTGATGACGCTGCCGGTCGGCATCCAGCTCCTGCAGGACCACGTCGACCCGGCCCGCACCATGCCCATCGTCATGGCCGGTCTCGTCCTGAGCATCCTGCCGGTCCTGCTGCTCTTCCTGCTGCTGCAGAAGCACTACATCCGGGGTGTCATGCTCAGCGGCCTCAAGTGAGCGACTAAAGCCCCACGATCTTGTTCCAGCGCCCGGCGAACTCGGCGCGCTCCGCGGACGTGATGTCCCGGGCGACGGCGAGTCGCTCGCGCACAGTGCCGTCCGGGAAGATCAGCGGGTTGTCGGCGAGGGCCGCGGTGTCCCTGTCCTCGGCGGCGGCCAGGATCGCGCGGGCGGCCGGCACCGGGCAGACGTAGGTGACCCAGGCGGCCAGCTCCGCGGCGACCTCGGGGTCGTAGTAGAAGTCGATCAGGCGCTCGGCGTTGGCCTTGTGGCGGGCCCGGTTCGGGATCATCAGGGAGTCCGACCACAGCTCGGCGCCCTCCTCGGGGACGACGAAGCGGATGTCGGGGTTGTCCGCCTGGAGCTGGATGACGTCGCCGGAGTACGCCTGGCAGGCGAGGACGTCCCCGCTGACCAGGTCCTTGGTGTAGTCGTTGCCGGTGAACCGGCGGATCTGGCCGCGCCGGACCTCGCGCTCCACCTGATCGCAGACCCGGTGGAAGTCGTCCGTCGTCCAGCGGGTGACGTCCACGCCGTTGCCCTGCATGAGCAGCGCGAACGCCTCGTCCAGACCGGACAGCAGGGTCACCCGGCCCTTGAGGTCCGGCGCCCACAGCTCGGCGACACTGCGTATCTCGCGGCCGAGCTCGCGGCGGTTGTAGGCGATGCCGGTGATGCCGGACTGCCACGGCACGGTGAAGCGGCGGCCCTTGTCGAAGGCGGGCGAGCGGAGCAGCGGGTCGAGGTGGCGGGCCACGTTCGGCTGGCGGGCGCGGCCCATCTCCTGCACCCAGCCCAGCCGGACGTACCGGGCGCACATCCAGTCGCTGATGACGATCAGGTCGCGGCCGGTGGACCGGTGGTTCATCAGTGCGGGGCTGATCTTGCCGAAGAACTCGTCGTTGTCGTTGATCTCTTCGACGTAGTCGACGGAGATGCCGGTGCGCTTCCCGAAGGCCTCCAGCGTGGGCCGCCGGCCGGGATCGTCGTCATCGGTGTCGATGTAGAGCGGCCAGTTCGCCCAGGTCAGCTTCTTGTCGCTCGCGGACCGGTCGACGACGGCCCGGTCACCGGGCGCCACATAGGCGGCGGGCACCCCGCAGCCGGCCAGGGCACCGAGCGCGGCGGTGCCCCCGAGGGCGGCGAGGAGGGAACGGCGGGACGGCATGGGCGTACGGGAGGGAGTCGGAGGCATCCCGGCAGGATGCCGCCCCGCAGGGCGAGGCGGCAATCGACGCTGCGTCGAGCAGGCCGTCGCCGGTCCGGCACCTTGTCGGTCGGCCGCCCGAAGGGGCGCGGGAACTGTGCGGCCAGTCCCCACGCTCCCTCAGCCGGACAACGGCCGGACCCGGCGGGGACCGTCAGCCGTCCAGCGACGTCATCACGTGCTTGATCCGCGTGTAGTCCTCGAAGCCGTACGCCGACAGGTCCTTGCCGTAGCCGGACTTCTTGAAGCCGCCGTGGGGCATTTCGGCGACCAGCGGGATGTGGGTGTTGATCCACACGCAGCCGAAGTCGAGCTTCTTGGACATGCGCATCGCGCGGGCGTGGTCCTTGGTCCACACCGAGGACGCCAGGGCGTACTCGACGCCGTTGGCCCACGCGACGGCCTGCTCCTCGTCGGAGAAGGACTGGACGGTGATGACAGGTCCGAAGACCTCGTTCTGGACGATCTCGTCGTCCTGCTTCAGGCCGGAGACGACGGTCGGGGCGTAGAAGTAGCCCTTGTCGCCGACCTGGTGGCCGCCCGCCTCGACCTTGGCGTGGGCCGGCAGCCGGTCGATGAAGCCGGAGACCTGCTTGAGCTGGTTGGGGTTGTTCAGCGGGCCGAAGAGGACGTCCTCGTCGTCCGGCTGCCCGGTCTTGGTCTCGGAGGCGGCCTTGGCGAGCGCGGCCACGAACTCGTCGTGGATGGACTCCTGGACGAGGACGCGGGTCGCGGCCGTACAGTCCTGGCCGGCGTTGAAGAAGCCGGCGACCGAGATGTCCTCGACGGCCTTGGCGATGTCGGTGTCCTCGAAGACGACGACGGGGGCCTTGCCGCCCAGCTCCAGGTGGACCCGCTTGAGGTCCTTGGAGGCGGACTCGGCGACGGACATGCCGGCGCGTACGGAGCCGGTGATGGAGGCCATCGCCGGGATCTCGTGCTCGACCATCATGCGGCCGGTCTCGCGGTCGCCGCAGATGACGTTGAAGACGCCCTTGGGCAGGATCGAGCCGATGATGTCGGCGATGAGGACGGTCGAGGCCGGAGTGGTGTCCGACGGCTTCAGGACGACCGTGTTGCCCGCGGCGATGGCCGGGGCGAACTTCCACACGGCCATCATCATCGGGTAGTTCCACGGCGCGACCTGGGCGCAGACGCCGACCGGCTCGCGGCGGATGATCGAGGTCATCCCGTCCATGTACTCGCCGGCCGAGCGGCCCTCCAGCATCCGGGCCGCACCCGCGAAGAAGCGGATCTGGTCGACCATCGGCGGGATCTCCTCGGAGCGGGTGAGCCCGACCGGCTTGCCGGTGTTCTCCACCTCGGCCGCGATCAGCTCCTCGGCGCGCTCCTCGAACGCGTCCGCGATCTTCAGGAGGGCCTTCTGACGCTCGGCCGGCGTGGTGTCGCGCCAGCCCGGGAAGGCGCGGGCGGCAGCCTCCATGGCGGCGTCCACGTCCGCCTGCCCGGACAGCGGCGCGGTCGCGTACGCCTCGCCCGTCGCGGGGTTGACCACCTCGGTGGTCCGTCCGTCGGCGGCGTCCCGGAACTCACCGTCGATGTAGTTGCGCAGACGACGCAGCTCGGTGCTCACTGCCGGCCTCCTGATCTGGTTCAAGCTGTCCAATCGGTGAGACACCCACCCTAGTCGCCATACCCACGTTTTCAACACCCCCACCGCCATCACATCTGCGAAATCCGCAAGGTCGGGTCTCTGAAACAACGAATTTCATCGCGCAGACCTTGCGAAACTGTCGAGACGTCGTGCACAGTGTCGTCGTGGCCAGTCGAAGCGCAGACCAGAGGGACTCGTCCCGCGAGTCAAGGAACGGCGGCAGTCCCCAGCTGGACGCCGTCTCCCTCGCCATCATCCAGCAGCTCCAGGAGGACGGCCGCCGGCCGTACGCCGCGATCGGCAAGGCCGTCGGCCTGTCCGAGGCGGCCGTGCGCCAGCGCGTGCAGAAGCTGCTGGACCAGGGCGTGATGCAGATCGTCGCCGTCACGGACCCGCTCACCGTGGGCTTCCGCCGGCAGGCGATGGTCGGGATCAACGCGGAGGGCGATGTCGAGAAGATCGCTGACGCGCTGACTGACATGTCGGAAGTCGAGTACGTGGTGATGACCGCGGGCTCGTTCGACATCCTCGCCGAGATCGTCTGCGAGGACGACGACCACCTGCTGGACGTCATCAACAAACGCATCCGGTCGCTGCCCGGAGTGCGCTCCACCGAGAGCTTCGTCTACCTGAAGCTCAAGAAGCAGACCTACATGTGGGGAACCCGATAACCGTGAGGACCCGATAACCGTGAGCACCAAGGACCTCAGCCGCACCGCGTACGACCACCTGTGGATGCACTTCACCCGCATGTCCTCGTACGAGAACTCCCCCGTCCCGACCATCGTCCGGGGTGAGGGCACCTACATCTACGACGACAAGGGCAAGCGCTACCTCGACGGTCTCGCGGGTCTGTTCGTGGTCCAGGCCGGTCACGGCCGTACGGAACTCGCCGAGACCGCGTTCAAGCAGGCCCAGGAGCTGGCCTTCTTCCCGGTGTGGTCCTACGCCCACCCGAAGGCCGTCGAGCTGGCCGAGCGGCTCGCCGACCACGCCCCGGGCGACCTGAACAAGGTCTTCTTCACCACCGGCGGCGGCGAGGCCGTCGAGACCGCCTGGAAGCTCGCCAAGCAGTACTTCAAGCTCCAGGGCAAGCCGACCAAGTACAAGGTCATCTCCCGCGCGGTCGCCTACCACGGCACCCCGCAGGGCGCCCTGTCGATCACCGGCCTGCCGGCGCTGAAGGCCCCCTTCGAGCCGCTGGTGCCGGGCGCGCACAAGGTCCCCAACACCAACATCTACCGCGCCCCGATCCACGGCGACGACCCGGAGGCCTTCGGCCGCTGGGCCGCCGACCAGATCGAGCAGCAGATCCTCTTCGAGGGCCCGGAGACCGTCGCGGCGGTCTTCCTGGAGCCGGTGCAGAACGCCGGCGGCTGCTTCCCGCCGCCCCCCGGCTACTTCCGGCGCGTGCGAGAGATCTGCGACCAGTACGACGTCCTGCTCGTGTCGGACGAGGTCATCTGCGCCTTCGGCCGCCTCGGCACGATGTTCGCCTGCGACAAGTTCGGCTACGTCCCGGACATGATCACCTGCGCCAAGGGCATGACCTCGGGCTACTCCCCGATCGGCGCGTGCATCGTCTCCGACCGGATCGCCGAGCCCTTCTACCACGGCGACAACACCTTCCTGCACGGCTACACCTTCGGCGGCCACCCGGTGTCGGCTGCGGTGGGACTCGCCAACCTCGACCTGTTCGAGCGCGAGAACCTCACCCAGCACGTGCTCGACAACGAGGGCGCCTTCCTGCAGACCCTGCAGAAGCTGCACGACCTGCCGATCGTCGGCGACGTCCGCGGCAACGGCTTCTTCTACGGCATCGAGCTGGTGAAGGACAAGGCCACCAAGGAGTCCTTCAACGACGAGGAGACCGAGCGCGTCCTGTACGGCTTCCTCTCCAAGGCGCTGTTCGACAACGGCCTGTACTGCCGTGCCGACGACCGCGGCGACCCGGTGATCCAGCTCGCCCCGCCGCTGATCTCCAACCAGGAGACGTTCGACGAGATCGAGCAGATCCTGCGCGCCACCCTCACGGAGGCGTGGACGAAGCTCTGATCATCCGACGGGATGACCGACCCGGCCCCGGCGCCCTCCGTTCGAGTGAGAACGGCGGCCCGGGGCCGTGTGCTGTCCGGCCTCCCCGCAGCGGCTGCCTAGCGTTCCAGTGACCGATCGGCGCAGCTCTCGTTCCCCCGGACGGGGGATCGGACAGAGGGAAAACGGATCAGAACCGAGGTGTACGCCATGGAGGCCCCGCCGGACAACGACGTGCTCTGGGCACGCTCCCTGCACTTCACGCACCGCGACGGCTCCCCCGGGCTCACCGGGATCTCGCTCGGCGTACGGGAGGGCGAGATCCTCGCCGTCAGCGGCCCGCGCGGCAGCGGCAAGACCACCCTGCTGCGCTGTCTGTCCGGCGTGGTACCCGTGCGCTCCGGCGAGGTCTGGTTCAACAGCTCCCCCGTGCACACGCTCGGCCCGATGGCCCGCGAGCGGCTGCGCCGGGACCGCTTCGGCTGGATCGACCCCGAACCGGTCCTGATCCCCGAGCTGAACGTCTGGGAGAACGCCGCGCTCCCGCTCATGCTGCGCGGCGCCGGCCGCCGCCGGGCCAAGCTGGCCGCGCTGGAGTGGCTGGAGCGCCTGGACGTCGGCGACAAGGCCCGCAGCCGCCCGCACGCCCTGCAGCACGCCGAACGCCAGCGGGTCGCCATCGCCCGCGCGCTCGCCCCCGGACCCTCGGTCCTCTTCGCCGACGAGCCCACCGCCCCGCTGCACCGCGCGGACCGCGCCCACGTCCTGCGCACCCTCACCGCGGCGGCCCGCTCGCACGGCATCACGGTCGTGCTCGCCACGCACGACCCCGACACCGCCGCCCTCGCCGACCGGACGGTGAACCTGCTGGACGGGCGGCGCGTACACACCGTGCACCTGCCGGACAGTCCCGACGCGGAAGGCCGGGCCGCGTGCTCGCTCTCCGTCTGACCCGCGCCGCCCGGCCCGCCGTCCAGCTGCGCCGCCTGCTGGTGGCCGCGGCCTCGGCGGGCACCGGCTTCCTCCTGCTGTCCTGCCTCGGCCACGCCCTCGACCACCCCGAGACCGCGGACGCCGCCGCGCTGCGCCTGGCCTGGTGCGCGCTGCCGCTCGCCGCCACGGTGCACCTCGCGGTCGCGGTCGCCCGCACCGACCCCGGAACCCGGCCGCGGCCCGGCCTGTCCGCCGTGGGCCTGGGCCCGGCCCGCCTCATGGCGGTCTCCGCGCTGACGACGGCCCTGTCCTGCACGCTGGGCTCGATGCTCGCCCTGCTGGTCTTCCTGCACCTGCGCGGCGACCTCACCGGCCTGCCGTTCGACGGCGCGGCAGCCGGCTTCCTGGCCGCCGGCCACTCCCTCCCCGTCCCGGCCACCCTGACCCTCCTCTCCCTGCTCCCCGCCACGGCCACGGCCACGGTCGCCCTGGCCCTGCGTCCCAGAGACCCCCGCCCCCCGCAGCGCACCACCCGCAGCTTCGGCCGCTCCGGCGCCTGCGGCGACCCGACGAGCCGGGAGACGTTCGGTGCGTACGGAAGGTTCGGCGCACGCTTCGGCCGCCGGCCGGCGGGCGCCGGAGTGGCGAAAGCGGCGGAGGCGGCGGGCGGCGGAGTGGCCGAGGCCGCGGGTGGCGCAACGGCAACGGGCGATCCGCATCCGGCGGGCGGTCGTGCCGTCGAGGTGATGGGGCTGCCCGTGCGCGAGCGAAGCCGGGCGTGGGGGCACGTGGGCGCGGACGGCACCCTCGCAGCGCCGGGCACCGCGGCCGACCCCGAGCCCGCCGCCCCGGATGCCGTGGGGACACCCCCCGCCGACACCCCCGTAGGCCTCCCCTGGGGCGTCGCGCTCGTCGCCGCCGGACTGGCCGTGCAGGCCTACGCCGGCCGTTCCACCCCCGCTCCCTTCCTCGCCGTACTCCTCGGCTGGCTGCTCACCGCCACCGGACTCGTCGTGGCCGCCCCCGGCCTGACCCACCTGTGCGGCCGGCTGCTGCAGTGCAGCCGGCCCGGTGCGCTGCGGCTGCTCGCCGGCCGGGTCCTGATGACGGAGGCAGCCCGGATCGGCCGCCCCCTCGGCGTGGTCTGCGCGGTGGCGTC
Source organism: Streptomyces sp. NPDC088810 (assembly GCF_044750305.1). NCBI lineage: Bacteria > Bacillati > Actinomycetota > Actinomycetes > Kitasatosporales > Streptomycetaceae > Streptomyces > Streptomyces sp. NPDC088810. Next base: position 198,833 of record NZ_JBIVJQ010000011.1, on the reverse strand, counting down.
CGCCGGCTACGCCCTGACCGCCCTGCACGACGGCCCGGCCGCCGGATTCGGCCCGCTGTCCGCCCTCGGCGTGCTCGTCGTCGCCGGCTCCACGGTCGCCACCCTGCTCACCGCGGCCGTGGAGGCCCGCCAGTGCCGCGCCGGCACCACCGCCGCCCTGCTCCGCCTCGGCGCCCCCGCCACCCTGCTGCGCGGGGCCGCCATCCTGCGCGCGGCCGCCCTGCTGGCCCTGTTCGGCCCGCTCACCCTGGTGATCGCCACGCTGTCGGACCTGCCCCTGAGCCGCTGACCGAAAAAACGTGGGCGACCGCCGATGAGTTCGGCGCGGGCCGCCGGTCTGTCCACCGAGCGCGACGAACCGCGCACCACCCGGACGGGAGAGACCGCATGTACCAGCAGATGATCTTCGTGAACCTGCCCGTGAACGACCTCGACGCCTCGAAGAAGTTCTTCACCGAACTCGGCTACTCGATCAACCCCCGGTTCAGCAACGACGACGCGGCGTCGGTGGTGATCAGCGACACCATCGTCGCGATGCTGCTGACCAAGCCGTTCTACGCGACCTTCACCAAGAAGGAGATCGCCGACGCGACGACGACCAGCGAGGTGCTGATCTGTCTGAGCGCCGAGAGCCGCGAGAAGGTGGACGAGCTGGTCGACAGGGCGGTCGCGGCCGGCGGCACGGCGAGCGGCCGGACCCAGGACCACGGCTTCATGTACGGCCGGGCCTTCGACGACCTCGACGGCCACACCTGGGAGGTCGTGTGGATGGACCCGGCGGCCGTCCAGGGCTGACGCGCAAGGCGGTCAAACGTCGGGGTGGTTAATAAGACGGCAAAGTCAACAGCCGTTGACGGTGGACGCGTTGACACTGCTTACGAGACGCTTATAAACCTGTGAGCCTCCCGGGGATCCTGGGGCGTCGCCTCATCCGTCGCCCCAAATCCCCCACCACCCCCCGCAATTGCTCTCTGTAAAGGACAAACGTTGTCCATGACTCGCCGTAGCGTACGCCGTTCCGTGCGCGTGCTGAGTGTCGCCTCCGGGTCGGCGGCGCTGGTGCTGGGCCTGTCCGGCTCCGCCCTCGCATGCAACATCAAGGACTTCTCCGCCGAAGCCAGGTGCGACGGCGACAAGGGTGTCATCGTCGTCACCGACACCGACCCCTCCGCCGCCGAAGGCACCGTCAGCGTCTTCCTCCAGGGGGACGGCGGTGTCGAGACGAAGGTCGGCGAGCAGCCGGTCAAGGGGGCGAAGGAGGGCGTCGAGGTCACCTTCCCCGAGGACTGGAAGCCGAGCGCCACCTACCGGGTCCACATCAAGGCCGCCAACGTCGACCGGGACATCAAGCCCGACCTGGTGACCCCGTCCACCGCCTGCAAGAAGGAGGAGAGCGAGAGCGCGAAGCCGACGGCCAGCACGTCGCCGACCCCCTCCTCGTCCCCGTCCAAGTCCGCCCCGGCGCAGCCCGCGTCCCCGGCCCCGTCGGCCTCCGCATCCAGCTCCGCCCCGGCCGGCACCTCCGAGAACGCGCCGTCCCCGGCCGCCGGTGACTCCAACCTCGCCGAGACCGGTGCCAACTCCAACACCGGCCTGATCGCCGGCATCGCGGCGGCCCTGGTCGCCGTCGGCGGTGGCGCGGTCTGGTTCGGCATGCGCCGGCGCGGCGCGAGCCGCCACGGCTGACCCGCACCGCCGTACCCCGGCCCGCCCCGATGTCCCCAGGGGGCGGGCCGGTTGCGTCAGCCGAAGGTGGCCCGCTCCAGCCAGAACTCCAGCAACTCCCGCTCGCCGAGCACTTCGAGACCGGACGCGTCCAGCGGCAGCCGACGGTAGAAGGCGAGCAGCACCGAGGTGAGCGGGCCGCGCAGGGCGACCGTGGCCTTCTCGTGCCCGCGCCGCCAGCTCACCCCGTCCGCGCCCAGCTCGACCAGCCACTCGGCGTTCAGCTCCGGGCCTGCGTCGGTGGCGTGCAGATGGATACGGGAGCCCGGCCGGCGCAGGTCCTTCGCCGGGTCCCGCGGCATGTTCCGCTGCACCCACTCGACGATCTGCAGCCACTCGTCCAGCGCGTCGGCGGCGATGTCCGGCGCCACCTCGTAGGGCAGCCCGGCGGCGAGCGTGGCGTCGGCCCGGTGCACGGTGATCTCGTGGGCCATACGGCGGGCCCAGAAGCCGGAGTTCGGCGTCCCGGCCCACGCCCACACCCGCGCGTCGGGACCGGCCTCGCGCAGCGCGCCGACGACCAGCTCACCGCTCTGCGCGAGCCACTTGTCCAGGGCCGCCGCGTCACCGCGCTCCCGCGGCCCGCCGCCCAGCGGCACCTGCTCCTCCGGGATGTTCTCCTGCGCCCGGGTGCGCACCAGGGCGTCCACCCAGCGCAGGGCGCCCCCCATGTGCCGTACGAGGTCCTCCAGCGACCAGTCCGGGCAGGTCGGCACGGTCGCGGACAGATCGGCGCCGGAGGTCACCACGGCTCTCAACCGGTCGACCTGATGGGCGATTTCGTCACAGTAGCGGTCATGTGCGAGCACAGGCATGACCTCACCCTACGGTCGGTGGATCAGTCCAGCACGAGGGTTTCGGCCTCGTCGAACTCCACGCCGACCGAGGCGCCGGGCTCGGGCGCGTCCCGCAGCGCGCAGGCCGCCTCCAGCCGCGGGCCGTCCGCCGGCTGGAGGTGGACGGCCACATGGGTGCCCTTGAAGGTGCGGGCGGTCACGGTGCAGGCCAGGCCCTGGTCGGCCGGCACCAGCCGGACCCCGGCCGGCCGGACGAGGACCGTGCGGCTGCCCTGCGCGGAGCCGTCCGGCACCGGCAGCTTGCCCCACGGGCTGTCGGCGGCCGTACCGGCGACGGTCGCCGGGACCACGTTCTGGAAACCGAGGAAGCGGGCCACGAACGCGTCGGCGGGCCGCTGCCACACCTCGAGCGGCGTCCCGGTCTGCGCGATCCGCCCGTCCCGCATCACCACCACCCGGTCGGCCAGCGCGAACGCCTCGCCCTGGTCGTGCGTCACGGCGAGCACGGTGGTGCCCAACCGGTCGAACAGCTCGCGCAGTTCGACCACCAGCCGCTCCCGCAGCGAGCGGTCGAGCTGGCCGAGCGGCTCGTCCAGCATGAGCAGCCGGGGCCGGGGCGCGAGCGCCCGGGCGAGGGCCACCCGCTGCTGCTCACCGCCGGACAGGGAGGCCACGGCCCGCCGGGCGGCCCCCGGCAGCCCGACCAGCTCCAGCAACTGGCCGACCTCGGCGTCCCGTTCGCCCTTGGCGACGCCGTGCATGCGCAGCCCGAACGCCACGTTCGCGCCGACGTCCCGCTGCGGGAACAGCTGGTGGTCCTGGAACATCAGCCCGACCCCGCGCCGGTGCGCGGGTACGCCGGCCTGGTCCCGGCCGTCCAGCAACACCCGCCCGGAATGCAGGGGTTGCAGCCCCGCCACCACTCGCAGCAGGGTCGACTTCCCGCTGCCGCTGGGCCCGAGGACGCACACCACCTCGTGCTCGGCGACCTCCAGGCCGACGGTGTCGAGCACCGCCCGCCCGCCGAAGCGCACGGTCGCGGCATCCAGGCTCAGCAGCATCTAGAACTCCCCCGTCCGGTCGGTGCGCAGCCGCTCCAGGATCAGCAGCGCGACGGCGCACACCACCATCAGAATCGTCGAAAGGGCCATCGCCTGGCCGTAGTTGAGGTCACCGGGGCGGCTCAGCAGCCGGGCCACGGCGACCGGGAGCGTGGGGTTGTCGGGGCGGGCGATGAACACGGTCGCCCCGAACTCGCCCAGCGACACGGCGAACGCGAACCCGGCCGCGACCAGCAGCGCCCGCCGCACCAGCGGCAGGTCGACCTCCCGCCACACCCGCCAGGGCGAGGCCCCCAGCACGGCCGCCGCCTCCCGGAGCCGTACGTCCACCGCGCGCAGCACCGGCAGCATGGTCCGTACGACGAAGGGGGCGCCCACCAGCGCCTGCGCGAGCGGCACCAGGATCCAGGACTGACGCAGGTCCAGCGGCGGCTTGTCGAGCGCGATGAGGAAGCCGAAGCCGACGGTCACGGCGGACACCCCGAGCGGCAGCATCAGCAGCGCGTCGAAGCCCCGCACCAGCCGGCCGGCGTCCCGGCGGGCCAGCGCGGCGGCGGCGAGAGCTCCGATCACCACGGCGATGGCGGTGGCGGCGACGGCGTACTCCAGCGAGGTCCACACCGCGTGCACGGGCGCCACCAGGAACGTACCGCCGCCGGCTTCGGTCAGCGCCCGGTAGTAGCCGAGGCCGGGCGCGTCGAGGGAGCGGCGGACGAGGACGGCGAGCGGCAGGACCAGCAGCAGGGCGATGGTGGCGAGGACGCCGGCGAGCAGCGCCCACTGGCCGGCGCCGCGCGGGCGCCGGACGGTCGTGCCGGGGTCCACGAGCCGGAGGGCGGTCTCCCGGCGCCGTACCGTCCAGGCGTGCACGGCGAGGATCGCGCCGACGGCCGCGAACTGGACCAGGGTGAGGACGGCGGCCGTGGACAGGTCGAAGACGTCGGACGTCTGCCGGTAGATCTCCACTTCAACGGTGGAGAAGGTGGGGCCGCCGAGGATTTGCACCACGCCGAAGGAGGTGAAGGTGAACAGGAAGACCATCAGGGCGGCGGCGGCCACGGCGGGCGCGAGCGCGGGCAGGGTGACCTTCCGCCAGGCCGTCAGCGGGGAGGCGCCCAGCATCCGGGCGGCCTCCTCCTGCCGGGGGTCGAGCTGGGCCCACAGCCCGCCGACCGTGCGGACGACGACCGCGTAGTTGAAGAAGACGTGGGCCAGCAGGATCGCCCAGACCGTGGTGTCCAGCCGTACCCCCCACAGCTGGTCGAGCAGACCGTGGCGGCCGACCAGCGCCAGGAAGGCGCTGCCGGCGACGACGGTCGGCAACACGAACGGGACGGTGACGACGGCCCGCAGCAGCTGCTTGCCGGGGAAGTCCAGGCGGGCGAGGACGTAGGCGGCGGGCAGTGCCAGCAGCAGGGTGAGCGCGGTGGAGGCGAGCGCCTGCCAGGTGGTGAACCACAGCACGTGCCGGATGTCCGGCTGGGTGACGACGTCCGCGATCCGCCCGAACCGCCAGGTGCCGTCGGCCTTCAGGCCGCGCGCCACGATCGCGGCGACGGGCCAGGCGAAGAACAGGGCGAAGAACGCGACGGGCAGGGCCATGAGGCCGAGCCGCGCCGCGTTCCCCCTGCGACGCCTGCGGGTCGCTACTTCAGTACGAGCGAGGTCCACGACTTGACCCACTGATCACGGTTGGCGGCGATCGTGCCGGGAGCCATGGTCTCGGGGTCCTTGGCGGCCGGCCCGTACTCGGTGAACTCGGCGGGGACCTTGGCGCCCTGCAGCACCGGGTAGACGAACATGTTCAGCGGCATGTCCTCCTGGAACTCCTTGGAGACCAGGAAGTCGATGAAGGCCTTGGCGCCCTTGGGGTTCTTCGCGTTGCTCAGCAGCCCGGCGAACTCGATCTGCCGGAAGCAGGTGCCGGTCGCCACGCCGGTCGGGGCGGTGTCGGGCCGCTTCTTGGCGTAGATCACCTCGGCGGGCGGCGAGGAGGCGTACGACACGACGAGCGGCCGGTCGCCGCCGGCCTTCTTCCCCTGCGACGATCCCGAGAACTCCTGGTAGTAGGCCTGGTCCCAGCCGTCGACGACCTTCACGCCGTTGGCCTTGAGCTTCTTCCAGTAGTCCTGCCAGCCCTGGTCGCCGAACTGCGCGGCGCTGCCGAGCAGGAAGCCGAGGCCGGGCGAGGAGGTGGCGGCGTTCTCCGTGACGAGGAGGTTCCTGTACTGCGGCTTGGCCAGGTCGGCGAAGGACTGCGGCGGAGTCAGCTTGTGCTCGCTGAAGTACGCCTTGTCGTAGTTGACACAGATGTCGCCGTGGTCGACGGGCGTGACCCGGTGCTTGTCCTTGTCGAGCTGGTAGGCGGCGCCGACCTTGTCCAGGCCCTTGGCGGTGTACGGCTGGAAGAGACCGTTGTCGAGGGCGCGGGAGAGCAGGGTGTTGTCGACACCGAAGAAGACGTCGCCCTGCGGGTTGTCCTTGGTCAGGATCGCCTTGTTGACGGCCTGCCCGGCGTCGCCGTCCTCGAGGACCCTGACCTTGTACCCGGACTGCTTCTCGAAGTCCTTGAGGACGTTCTTCGAGACGGACCACGAGTTGTGGCTGACCAGGGTGACGGTCTTGGAGTCGGTGCCGCTCTCGGTGTCCGTCGAGCCGCACGCGGACAGCGTGATCAGGCCGAGCCCGACCGCCACGGCCACGAGGGTCTTGTTGTGCACTGGATGTCCTCCTGGGGTTGGCCAGGAAGAGACGCGGCCCTGCCCGGGCTCCGCGAGGGAGGCCCGGGCAGGGCGCAACAGCTTGAGTGATGACCGAACTTCCTACCCAGAATGACCTGGGCGAGGTTCAGAGGGTCTGCGGCCCTGTCCGCCGCACTCTCAGCGCTGTGGCGCTCCCCTGTCGGAATATGAAGATATGTGGACTGAGATTGTAGGACGTGGCCAGATTACCGCTCGGTGGCCGCGAGCTGACCACAGGCTCCGTCGATCTCCTGACCACGGGTGTCCCGGATGGTGACGGGCACACCATGGGCCGCGATGGCCTCCACGAACGCCTTCTCGTCCTCCGGCCGGGAGGCGGTCCACTTGGACCCCGGCGTCGGGTTGAGCGGAATGAGATTGACGTGCACGGGCCTGCCCTTGAGCAGCCGCCCGAGCCGGTCACCGCGCCACGCCTGGTCGTTGATGTCCCGGATGAGGGCGTACTCGATGGACAGCCGGCGCCCGCTCTTCTCGACGTACTCGAACCCGGCGTCCAGCACCTCGCGCACCTTCCACCGCGTGTTCACGGGGACGAGGGTGTCGCGCAGCTCGTCGTCGGGGGCGTGCAGGGAGATCGCCAGCCGGCACTTGAAGCCCTCGTCGGCGAACCGGTGGATGGCCGGCACGAGCCCGACCGTGGACACCGTGATCCCGCGCTGCGACAGCCCCAGCCCGTCCGGAGCGGGATCGGTGAGCGCGCGAATCGCACCGACGACCCGCTTGTAGTTGGCGAGCGGCTCGCCCATGCCCATGAAGACGATGTTCGACAGCCGCGCGGGACCGCCGGGCACTTCCCCGTCCCGCAGCGCCCGCATCCCGTCGACGATCTGGTGAACGATCTCGGCGGTGGACAGGTTCCGGTCCAGACCCGCCTGCCCGGTCGCGCAGAACGGGCAGTTCATCCCGCACCCCGCCTGCGAGCTGATGCACATGGTGACCCGGTCCGGGTACCGCATCAGCACGGACTCGACCAGCGTCCCGTCGAACAGCCGCCACAGCGTCTTGCGCGTGGTCCCCTCGTCGGTGGACAGATGCCGGACGACCGTCATCAGCTCCGGGAACAGCGCTTCCTGGAGCTTGGCACGCGAACCGGCGGGGATGTCGGTCCACTGCTCCGGGTCGTGCGCGTACCGCGCGAAGTAGTGCTGCGAGAGCTGCTTGGCACGGAACGGCTTCTCACCGATCCCGGCCACCGCGTCCTTGCGCTCGGCGGGCGTGAGGTCGGCGAGATGCCGCGGCGGCTTCTTGGCTCCGCGCGGCGCGACGAATGTGAGTTCTCCGGGCTTAGGCATGGCTGTACCAGTGTCGCAGATCCAATCGGGTGACCTGTCGGGATGGCCTGCCGGGATTGTGGCGGGGTCGGCTCTAGTCGCCGTCGTCGGCGGTGTTCGACCCGCGGCCTCGGCTCTTCTGCCCGCTGCTCAGCAGCTCGCCCGCCGTGCGGGTGATGAACGCGACGACGCGGACCCAGCGTGGGCCGCCGCGTTCCGCCCAGACCACGCAGACGCATCCGCCGACGGCGAGGGCCAGGAAGCCGAGCAGTAGAAAGATCATGTTCCCCCCTTGGTTCACGCGTACCTTGCCACGAACCGCCTCACCACGTCACGGGCAGGGTCCTCGGTCCGCGGATCAGGCCCCGGCGCTGGAACTCGACCTCCTCGGGGGGCACGGCCAGCCGGATGCCGGGGAAGCGGGTGAGGACGGAGCCGATCATGACCTCGGCCTCCATGCGGGCCATGACGGCGGCCAGGCAGTGGTGCGGGCCGTGGCCGAAGGCCACATGGGCGGGGCTCTCGCGGTCGAAGTCCAGGGCGTCGGGGTCGGGGAACACCGCGGGGTCGCGGTTGGCGGCGACGTAGGCGTTGTAGACCACGTCACCGGCCCGGATCAGCCGGCCGCCGACCTCGACGTCCTCGGTGGCGATCCGTGGGATGCCGACGCCGTTGCGGTGCGGGACGTAGCGGAACAGCTCCTCCACCGCCCGGGGCAGCAGCTCCGGCTCCCGGCGCAGCCGGTCCAGCTGCTCGGGGTGGGTGAGCAGCGCGTACATCATCGAACCGCTGTTGTTGCGGACCGCGTGGCCGCCGCTGACCTGCACGGCGATGGCGAGCGAGAGGGCCTCGTCGTCGGTGATCTCGCCCGTCGCCGCGGCCTGGGCCAGCACTCCGGCCAGGTCATCGCGGGGTTCCGTCCGGCGGCGCCGGAGCAGTTCGGTGATCCGGGTCCGGGTGACCCGGGCGGCCTCCCGGGCCCGCTCCTCGGCCTCGGCGCCCGCGGACAGCAGGGCCTCGCCCGTCTCCGCCCAGAGGTGCCAGTCCTTCTCCTCGACCCCGAGGAAGTCGCGGAGCACGGCGAGCGGGAAGGGGCCGTGCAGGTGCTCCATGAGGTCGGCCGGCGGGCCGGTGCGCCGCATCCCGTCGAGCAGTTCGGCGGCCCGGCGCTCGGCGAGCGGCCGCATCCGCTGCATGCTCCTGCCGGTGAACGCGCGGGCCACGACCCGGCGCAGCCGCGTGTGCCGGGGCGGGTCGATGTACTGCAGGCCCGCCGTCTGGGAAGCCACCGGCACCGGGCGCATGGTGGTCACGTCGCGGCCGACGACCCGCTCCCGGGAGAAGCGCGGGTCGGAGGTGACGAAGCGGACGTCCTCGTACCGGGTGACCAGCCAGGCGTGCCCCTCGCCGTACGGCAGCCTGATCCGGGTGACCGGCTCCTCCCGCAGCAGCTCGTCCAGGAACGGGTCGGGGTCGAGCGCGGGCCGGTCCTCGACGGCCCAGAAACGCACCGGCGGGTCGGCGGCCCGGCCGAGCGGGGCGGGGGTGGGGTCGAGCGGGGCGGGGGCGGGGTCGAGGGGCATGGGCAGACTCCCTGCTGCGTCGCCGGGGCGGCGGAACCGCCGTCCTTGTGAGGGAGTCTGCCGCGCGCGGGTCCCGCCCGCCGATTCACGCTGCGGCATCCGGGTGCGGGGGTCTCCGGGTACGACGACGGCCCCCGCCCTGCGTTCAGGACGGGGGCCCGCAAGCCGTACGCGTGGAGCCGTACCCGCTCACGCCGAGCCGACGAAGACCACCATGAGCAGCCACACCACCGGAGCCGTCGGCAGCAGCGAGTCGAGCCGGTCCATGATGCCGCCGTGCCCGGGGAGCAGGGTGCCCATGTCCTTGATGCCCAGGTCCCGCTTGATCATGGACTCGCCGAGGTCGCCCAGCGTGGCGCTGGCCGCGACCGCGAGGCCCAGCAGCAGGCCCTGCCACCAGCTGCCGTCGTCGATGAGGAACTGCATGCACAGCGCGCCCGCGACCATCGCGAACAGCACCGCGCCCAGCAGGCCCTCGCGGGTCTTGCCGGGGCTGATGCGCGGGGCGAGCTTGTGCTTGCCGAAGCGCCAGCCGACCGCGTAGGCACCGGTGTCGCTGACGACCGTCAGCAGCAGGAAGGTGAGGACCCGCCAGGGGCCGTCGTCGGCGGTGAGCATCAGCGCGACGAACGTGGCCAGGAAGGGCACGTAGAACGCCGCGAAGACGCCGGCCGTGACGTCCTTGAGGTAGCCCTCCGGTGGTTCCGTCATGCGCCACACCAGCGTGGCCAGGGCCGTCAGCGCCATGGCGACCCACGCCCCCTCGGCGCCGCGCACGTAGCCGGCGACGACCATCGCCGCACCGCCCAGCGCGAGCGGCACCAGGGGCGCCTTGATGCCCTTGCGCTCCTGGAGCCTGCTGGTCAGCTCCCACAGGCCGACGACGACGGCGACCGCGATCACGCCGACGAACACGGCCTTGACGATGAACAGGGACGCGACGATCACCACACCGAGCCCGACGCCGACGCCTATGGCCGCGCTCAGGTCACGGCCCGCGCTCTTCTTCTGCGGCGCAGGCGCCGGCTGCGGGGCGTCGGACATGGGCTCCGGGTTCTGGTTCTCGGCCGGGAGTTCCCGGGCCTGCAACGTCTCGTCTCGGAACAAGGGGCCGCTCAGCCGAGCGGCCCCCCGGTCGTCGTCCTGGTCTCCGCCGTACGCGGCTACGTCGGGCACGAAGGGCATGGGGCGAGTCTGCTGCGCCTCAGGCGCATCGTACGCGGGACCCGCCGGGACGGCCCCCGGGACAGGCTGGGCGGGGCCGCCCCCGGTGGGCCCCCAGTACCCGGCCTGGCCCGCCGCTGGCGGCGCTCCCCAGGAAGAGTCGCTCATCAGACTTCGAGCAGCTCCGCTTCCTTGTGCTTGAGGAGCTCGTCCACCTGGGCGACGTACTTCGCCGTGGTGTCGTCGAGCTCCTTCTCCGCACGGCGGCCCTCGTCCTCGCCGACCTCGCCGTCCTTGATCATCTTGTCGATGGCGTCCTTGGCCTTGCGGCGCACCGAGCGGATCGAGACCTTGGCGTCCTCGCCCTTGCTCTTGGCCACCTTGATGTACTCGCGGCGGCGCTCCTCGGTCAGCTCGGGGAACACCACCCGGATGATGTTGCCGTCGTTGCTGGGGTTGACGCCCAGGTCGGAGTCGCGGATCGCCTGCTCGATGTTGCGCAGCGCGCTCTTGTCGAACGGGGTCACGACCGCCATGCGCGGCTCCGGCACGGAGAACGAGGCCAGCTGGTTGATCGGCGTCAGGGCACCGTAGTAGTCGGCCACGATCTTGTTGAACATCGCCGGGTGCGCACGCCCGGTGCGGATCGCGGCGAAGTCCTCCTTGGCGACCACGACGGCCTTCTCCATCTTCTCCTCGGCCTCGAGGAGGGTCTCTTCGATCACCACTTGCTCCTGCGTGTCTTGAGTAAGGCCCGGCTGCGGTTCCTGAGTCGGTCGGCGGCCGGCTGCGTCGCGTCTTCTTCCTGCACGGTTCCCGACCGGCAGGACATTGTCCATCCCCCGGCCGGGGTCCGGTCCCCTCACAGGGCCGCACGTGACCGGCGGGGTTGATCCCGGGTCAGCCCCGGCTGCCCTCGTCACCCACCAGGGTGCCGATCTTCTCACCCTTGACGGCGCGGGCGATATTGCCCTCCGCGAGAAGCTCGAAGACCAGGATCGGGAGCTTGTTGTCGCGGCACAGCGTGATGGCGGTGGCGTCGGCGACCTTGAGGTCACGGGTGATGACCTCGCCGTAGCCGAGGGCGTCGAACTTGACGGCGTCGGGGTTGGTCTTGGGGTCGGAGTCGTAGACCCCGTCCACGCCGTTCTTGCCCATGAGCAGCGCCTCGGCGTCGATCTCCAGGGCGCGCTGGGCGGCGGTGGTGTCGGTGGAGAAGTAGGGCATGCCCATACCGGCGCCGAAGATGACCACGCGCCCCTTCTCCAGGTGGCGCACGGCGCGCAGCGGGATGTACGGCTCGGCGACCTGGCCCATGGTGATGGCGGTCTGCACGCGGGACTGGATGCCCTCCTTCTCCAGGAAGTCCTGGAGGGCGAGGCAGTTCATCACGGTGCCGAGCATGCCCATGTAGTCGGAGCGGGCGCGGTCCATGCCGCGCTGCTGGAGTTCGGCGCCGCGGAAGAAGTTGCCGCCGCCGATGACGACCGCGATCTGGGCGCCGTCACGCACGACGGCCGCGATCTCACGGGCGATCTTGTGCACCACGTCCGGGTCGACGCCCAGGCCCCCGCCACCGGAGAAGGCCTCTCCGGACAGCTTCAGCAGAAACCGGCCGCGCACTTTGCCGTCGTCGCTCTTCTGGGCCTTGGTGGTCATGGGGGATCCCGCCTCTTTCACGTGTTGCACATACGAAGAAGGCCATTGCCGGTGGGGTTGCTTTTCGCTCCCATGCGCGGCAATGGCCTCCTCGTCAGATCTGCTGCCGTCCGCCTCACGCCGGGGTGTGGCGGTGTGCGCGGACGACTGCTCTCGACCCTATCGAGAATCTCTCGCGGGGTCGCGGTCGATCGCGGTACGGACTCAGATGCCGACCTTGATGCGCGAGAAGCGCTTCAGGGTGACACCGGCCTCGTCCAGGACCTTCTGGACCGACTTCTTGTTGTCGAGGGCGTACGGCTGGCCGAGCAGCGTGGCGTCCTTGAAGAAGCCGTTCAGACGACCCTCGACGATCTTGGCGATCGCGGCCTCGGGCTTGCCCTCGGCGCGGGTGGTCTCCTCGGCGATGCGGCGCTCGGACTCGACGACCTCGGCCGGGATGTCCTCCTTGGAGAGGTACTTCGGCGCGAAGGCGGCGATGTGCTGGGCGACGCCCTTGGCGACCTCGGCGTTCGGCTTGTCCAGCTCGACCAGGACACCGATCTGCGGGGGCAGGTCGGGCATGGTGCGGTGCATGTAGGCGGTGACGTAGCCGTCGGCGAACTGCGCGAAGCGGTCCAGGACGATCTTCTCGCCGAGGTTGGCGTTGGCCTCGTCCACGAACGCCTGGACGGTCTTGCCGGACTCGATCTCGGAGGCGAGCAGGGCCTCGAGGTCGGCCGGGTTCGTCTTGGCGACGTGCTCGGCGATGGCGTTGGCCACGGCCTGGAACTTCTCGCCCTTGGCGACGAAGTCCGTCTCGCACTTCAGCTCGACGAGGACGCCCGAGGAGTTGTCGTCGGCGATGATGGAGACCACGGCGCCGTTCTCGGCGGAGCGGCCCTCGCGCTTGGCGACGCCCTTCTGGCCCTTGATGCGCAGCGCCTCGACGGCCTTCTCGACGTTGCCCTCGGCCTCGTCCAGCGCCTTCTTGCAGTCCATCATGCCGGCGCCGGTCAGCTCACGGAGCTTCTTGACGTCGGCGGCGGTGTAGTTCGCCATGAGTCTGTGAGTCTTTCTCGAAGTCTGGGAGATCTTCTGGATCCGCACGTCTGCGTTCCCCATGGAAACGGGGAACGCGTACGTCGTGCCGACCTACGGGTGAACAGCGGGGGCGGACTTCACCGCGCCGGAAGGCACTGGTGAATGCGGTACCGCCCCCGCCGTCGATCGCTGACGGACCTGCGTCAGGCCTGCTCGCCCTCGGCGGCAGCGGCCTCGGCCGGAGCAGCCTCGGCGGCAGCGGCCTCGGCGGCCGGAGCCTCGGCGGCAGCGGCCTCGGCCGGGGCGGCCTCGGCGGCCGGAGCCTCGTCCTTCTTCTCACCCTCGAGCAGGTCGCGCTCCCACTCGGCGAGCGGCTCGCCCGCGGCCTTCTCGCCCTTGTCGCCGGTGGCGACGCCGGAGCGGGCGATGAGGCCCTCGGCGACGGCGTCGGCGATCACGCGGGTGAGCAGGGTGACGGAGCGGATCGCGTCGTCGTTGCCCGGGATCTTGTAGTCGACCTCGTCGGGGTCGCAGTTGGTGTCGAGGATCGCGACGACCGGAATGTTCAGCTTCCGGGCCTCACCAACGGCGATGTGCTCCTTCTTGGTGTCCACGATCCAGACGGCGCTGGGCACCTTCTGCATCTCGCGGATACCACCGAGGGTCTTCTCCAGCTTGGCCTTCTCGCGCGAGAGCACGAGAAGCTCCTTCTTGGTCAGACCGGACGCGGCGACGTCCTCGAAGTCGATCTGCTCGAGCTCCTTGAGGCGCTGCAGACGCTTGTAGACGGTCGAGAAGTTGGTGAGCATGCCGCCCAGCCAGCGCTGGTTGACGTAGGGCATGCCGACGCGGGTGGCCTGCTCGGCGATGGCCTCCTGCGCCTGCTTCTTCGTGCCGACGAACATGACCGTGCCGCCGTGGGCGACGGTCTCCTTGACGAACTCGTAGGCGCGGTCGATGTACGACAGCGACTGGAGCAGGTCGATGATGTAGATGCCGTTGCGCTCGGTGAAGATGAAGCGCTTCATCTTCGGGTTCCAGCGACGGGTCTGGTGACCGAAGTGGACGCCGCTCTCCAGCAGCTCCCGCATCGTGACGACGGCCATGGCCGTTTCTCCTTGGTGTTCTCGGTTGTGCCGCGTCCGCCGGACGGCGGCCGCGCCTGACGCCCGCGATGCGCCGTGCCGCGAGGGACCGAGGGGCGCTTGGTACGAACCGTTGCCGGCTGCCGTACCGGGGCGTGCGAAGTCGACCCGGTGACCCGGATCGCCAGAAGAAGTGTACGGGACCGCCGGGGTACCGGGTGACGCCACTGTCCACAACCGGCGAGTGGTCCACAGGGTCCGGCGGTGATCGGCGGGGATGCGGGACGGTGTGCGGTATGCGATACGTGACGTTGTGGACGGCTCTGCTGCTGGCGTCGGCGGCGGCCCTGCTCACCCCGCCGGCCTGGGCGGAGCCGCCGCCGCCGTCCGTGGAGGCGCCGGTCCCAGCCCTCGGCCGCGCCTGGCCGGTGGGCGTACGGCCGCCGGTCCTGCGCGGCTGGGAGCCGCCGGCGACGGTGTACGGCCCCGGGCACCGGGGTGTCGACCTCGCCGCCCCGCCCGGGGCGCCGGTGCGGGCGGTCGCGGCCGGCCGGGTGCTGTTCGCGGGGCGGGTGGCCGGGCGGGGCGTGGTCTCGGTGGCCCTGACCGGCACGGACCTGCGCACCACGTACGAGCCGGTGCGCCCGTCGGTGGGAAAGGGCGACGAGGTGGCGGCGGGCGAGGTGGTGGGGTCGGTGGAGGCCCCGGGCTCCCACTGCGGGCCGACACCGTGCGTCCACTGGGGCTTGCTCCGCGGCGAGACCTACCTGAACCCCTTGTCCCTGCTCCCCCCGTGGCTGCTGACGAGGGGACCGTCGCGACTGCTACCGGTCACGCCTCGATGACCGGCCGTGATATCCGGGAACGCCGACGGGCAGGCCCTGCCGTGCCGCCGTAACAGCCGACGCGCGACGCCGGTGGCGCCCCCGCCCGAGCAAAGCCGAGCCGCGCGCGAAGCCGTGCCTGGGCAGGGTGGGCCCGGCCGCACACGGCCGGCGTCGGCGCCTACCTGAACCCCTTGTCCCTGCCCCACCGTGGCTGCTGACGAGGGGACCGTCGCGACTGCTACCGGTCACGCCCTAGCGGCGGGCCGCGCAGCTCTCCGCGTCCCTCCGGGGAACGCTCATGACCGCGGGCAGGCCCGGGCCCGGCCGCCGTAGCAGCCGACGCGCGACGCCGGTGGCGCCCCCGCCCGAGCAAAGCCGAGCCGCGCGCGAAGCCGTGCCTGGGCCGCCGGGCGCCGGCGCACGACGCTCGCCCCCGCAGGGCTCAGCCCTTCACACCCCGCAGCGCCATGGACACAGCCGCGTCCGTCACCGACTCGGGATCCTCCGCGGCGCCCAGTTCGATCCTGCGGACCGCCGCGTCCACCACCCCTTGCAGCAGCATCGCCGCCAGCCGGGGCTGCCCGTGACCCAGCTCCTCCAGAGCCTCGACGATCATCGCGACCAGTCCCCCGTGGGCCGCGCGGATCTTCTCCCGGGCCCCGGCGTCCAGCTCACTCGCCGAGATCGCCACGACCGCCCGGTGCCGCCGGTCCCCCACCAGCGCCAGCTGCTGCCGCACATACGCCTCGACCTTGCCCTCGGCCGACCCGGCACGCTCCATCGCCGCCGCCACTTCCGCGGCCCACACCGGGAAGTCGACCTCGCACAGCTCCTCGACCACGGCGGCCCGGGAGCGGAAGTACTCGTACACGGACGACCGCGCCAGTCCCGTCCGCTCGGCCAGCGCGGGAAAGGTCAGCGCGTCCGTCCCGCCCTCGGACAGCAGGGAACGAGCCGCGTCCAGCAGGGCGGCTCGCTGCATCGACCGGTGTTCGGCCACGGAGGCCGCTCGAATCCTTGGCACGTCGACCACTGTACGGACGAGCCCTGCCGGAGGGGAGGACTCAGCGCCCGAAGCTCGCCAGCTTGGCCCGCAGCTGCAGCACCGACTTGGTGTGGATCTGGCTGACCCGGCTCTCGGTGACGCCGAGCACGTTGCCGATCTCGGCGAGGGTCAGCCCCTCGTAGTAGTACAGGGTGACCACGGTCTTCTCCCGCTCGGGCAGCGTGTTGATCGCCCGCGCCAGGAAGCGCCGCAGTTCCCGGTCCTCGGCCACCTCCACCGGATTGTCGGCGGCGGTGTCCTCCAGCGTGTCCATCAGGCTGAGCCGGTCCCCGCCCTCGCCGCCGACGTGCAGCAGCTCCTCGAGGGCGACCACGTTGGCCAGCGACAACTGACTGAACACGGCATGCAGTTCGTCGACCTCCATGCCCAGCTCGCCGGCGACCTCCCCCTCGGTCGGCGTCCGCCGCAGCCGCGCCTCCAGCGTGGCGTAGGCCCGCTCGACGTTCCGCGCCTTCTGCCGGACCGAGCGGGGGATCCAGTCCAGCGCCCGCAGCTCGTCGATCATCGCGCCACGGATCCGGGTGATCGCGTACGTCTCGAACTTGATCTCCCGGTCGATGTCGAACTTCTCGATCGCGTCGATCAGCCCGAACACTCCGGAGGAGACGAAGTCGGCCTGCTCCACGTTGGGCGGCAACCCGACGCTCACCCGGCCCGCCACGTACTTGACCAGCGGCGAGTAGTGCAGGATCAGCTGCTCACGCAGCCGCTCGTCCCCTGTCGCCTTGTACGACCGCCACAGCTCGTCGAGCGTCGAGGGTGCGGGCGGTCGCACGCTGCCACCGTCGCGGGCGGCTGGGGGGATCGCCGCCCTGTCGGACCCGGAGGTGTGCTGGGGCATTCGTCGCCTTGTGCCGTTCTGCCGTGAAGTGCTGTGAAGTGCTGCCGAGTGGGTGGGAGTGGGGGATCGTGCGGGGAAGTGGGCTGCCTGGGTGAGGTGACTGTCTGATGCCGGGTTGGCGCGATCTGCGCCCCTACCTTTGTGAGCGTAGCGTGACTGAGGAGTCGCGGTGTGCGAACAATGCGGCACCACCCGTGCGCGGGGCTCTCGCGTCGGGAGGGTGACCGCGGGCCACGGCTCGCTCTGCGTGACCGGCCGCGGGCACCAACTCCGGGAAACGCCAAGGGCGTCGGGGGTTCCCCCGGACGGCCGAACACCGTGGGTCAGCGTGGCGGTCGGCCGCCCCTGACCGAGATCATCGCTTGGCGTGTCAACTTCCAGCCATCGCCGTGTCGTTCGACGTAACCAAGTGCTCGGAGTTCGTACAGTCTCGCGATCGCCTCGTCGCGTGTGGTGCGCGCGCCGAGCGCGATGTCGTCGGCGGGTGCGGGGCGGTTGCCGGGCAGGGCGGCGAGGACGGTTCGTGCGGCCGGTTCCAGCAGGTCACGCGGGAGGACGGGGCCCCGCCGGGGCGGCGCCAGATCACCCATCTCGCCCACGAGTTCGATGACCTCCGTGGCGTCGGTGACCAGGGTGGCCTCCCCGCGCAGCAGTTCGTGCACGCCGGCGGAGAGGGCGCTGGTGACCGGGCCGGGCACGCCCATGGTGAACCGGCCGAGGCGCTGGGCGGCCCGCGCGGTGGACAGCGAGCCGCTGCGGCAGGCCGCCTCCACGACGACGGTGCCCCTGGTCAGCGCGGCGATGACCCGGTTGCGGAGGATGAACCGGCTGGGGGTGGGGTGGTCGCCCGGCGGCAGCTCGCCCACCACCAGCCCCTGGTCGGCGATCCGGCCGATCAGGGCGGCGTGGCCGCGGGGGTAGGGCTGGTCGACGCCGCAGGCCAGGACGGCGACGGTGGCGCCGCGGGCGGCGAGGGCACCGCGGTGGGCGGCCCCGTCGATCCCGTAGGCGCCGCCCGACACGACGACCCAGCCGCGTTCGGCGAGGCCGGAAGCGAGGGTGGCCGCCGCGTGGGTGCCGTACTCGGTGCAGGCGCGGGCGCCCACGACGGCCACGGAGTGCAGCGCCCACATCCGCAGGTGCGGCCGGCCGCGCACCCACAGTCCGAGGGGCCGCCCGTCCCCCAGGTCGTCCAGCTGTCCGGGCCACTCTCCGTCCCCCGGACACACGAACCGCGCCCCGGCGGCCCGGGCCACCTCCAGGTCCCGCTCCGGCTCGGCCCGCCGGGCCCGCGCGACCAGTCCCGCCCACCGGGTTGCGCTCACCCCCGGCAACGCGTCCCCACCGCACCGCAGCCGCCGCACCACCTCCCGCACCCCGAACTGCCGCACCCAGCGCCCCCCGGCCTCGTCCCCCGGCTCGATCACCCGCCCGAGAAACACCCGCCCGAGCCGCTCGGCGCCGGGATCCGCCGCACTCGTCATGTCAGGGCTCCGATGGCCATCGGCACCCCCCGGGGGACACCGGTGCGCAGGTGCAGGGCCAGGGCGACGTCGGTCGCGTCCGGGCGGTCGTGTCCGACGAGGTCGGCGACCGTCCAGGCGACGCGCAGGACGCGGTCGATGCCGCGGGCGGTGAGCACGCCCCGTTCCAGGTTGCGTTCGGCCTCGTCCATCGCCCCGGCGACGGCGTGGTACCGGCTGCGCAGTTCACGGCCCGGCACCTCGCTGTTGGTGCGCCACGGGGTGCCGGCGAGACGGGCCGCCGCCCGCTCACGGGCCTGCCGTACCCGGTCGGCCACGGTCGCCGTGGACTCTCCGCGGGCACCGGGCTCGGTGAGCTGGGCGCGGGTGACCGGATCGACCTCGACGCGCAGGTCGACCCGGTCCAGCAGCGGTCCGGACAGCCGGGACTGGTACCGGCGGATCGCCGACGGAGGACACTCGCACAGGGAGTCGCGCAGGGAGAACCGTCCGCAGGGACAGGGGTTGGCGGCCAGGACCATCAGGAACCGGGCCGGGAACCGGACCACGCCGGCGCTGCGCGCGATGACGACGTGCCCCGACTCCAGCGGCTGCCGCAGCGCGTCCAGGGTCTGGCCGTGGAACTCGGGTGCCTCGTCCAGGAACAGCACACCGCGGTGGGCGAGGGACACCGCCCCGGGCCGGGCGATGCCCGGGCCGCCGCCGACGAGTGACTGCATCGTGGCCGAGTGGTGCGGGGCGCAGTAGGGCGCGATATCGATGAGCGGCTTGCCCGGGGGCAGCAGTCCGGCGACCGAGTGCACGGCCGTGACTTCCAGCGAGTCCTCCCGGGTGAGCCGCGGGAGGACGGCGGGCAGGCGCTCGGCGAGCATGGTCTTGCCCGCGCCGGGCGGTCCCTCCAGGAACAGGTGGTGCCCGCCGGCCGCGGCCACCTCCACAGCCGTACGGGCGGAGGTCTGTCCCACGACGTCCGCCAGGTCGTGATCGTGGTCGTGCTGTGCGGCGCCGATGCTGTGCATGCCGGTGGCGGCGCCCGTGCCCGGTACCCGCAGCCCGGCCAGGAGGGGATCGGGCCGTCCCTGCTCGTCCGGTGCCTCCTCGGGGACGGGCTCCTCGGTCAGGACCGCGATGAGCTGCCGGAGACTGCGCACACCGAGCACGGACACACCGGGGACCAGCGCGGCCTCGGCGGCGGCGCACTCGGGCACGACCACCTGCTCGTATCCCGCGTCGGCCGCCGCGAGGACGGCCGGCAGGATGCCCCGGACGGGGCGCACCCGGCCGTCCAGGCCCAGCTCCCCGATCATGACGATGTCGGCGAGGACCCGGGGGTCGATCCGCTCGGCGGCACCGAGCACCGCGCAGGCGACGGCGAGGTCGAAGCCCGAGCCGGCCTTGGGGACCGAGGCCGGGCTGAGTCCGACGGTGAGCTTCTTCTGCGGCCACTCGCCGCCCGAGTTCACCACCGCCGCCCGCACCCGGTCGCGGCTTTCCGTCAGGCTCTTGTCCGGGAGGCCCACCAGGGTGAACGCGGCGACGCCGGGTTCGAGGTCGGCCTGGACCTCGACGACCACGCCCTCGACGCCGACCAGGGCCACGGAGCACGTACGGGCGAATGCCATTCAGGCCACCCCCCGCGCGTGCTCGACGGACGGGGCACCGCGGCGGGGCAGGAGGACGCCGACGAGGTCGATGCGGACGCCGCCCGGCGGGGCTCCTCCGTGGGCCTGGATCCAGTGCGCGGCCAGTTCGCGGAGCCGGGCCGCCTTCTCGGGGGTCACCGCGGCCATCGGGTGCTCGTAGTCCCCGCCCGTGCGGGTCTTCACCTCGCAGACGACGAGCGCGTCCCCGTCCCGTGCCACGATGTCGATCTCGCCGGACCGTCCGCAGCGCCAGTTGCGCTCCAGGATCGTCATGCCGGCCTCGGCGAGCCGCCGGGCGGCCAGATCCTCGCCGTACTTGCCGATTGCTTCTCGTGCGTTCATGTCGGCACCTCCTCAGGCGCCAACCGTCACGCATCCCGTCCCCAGATGTTGATCTTGGTGGACTACTCGGCGGTTGTGGAAAACTCCCTCACCCGGGGGAGCGGGCATCACCCGCCCGGCAGCTCCAGGTCACTCTTGTTCAGCTCTTCGATGTTCACGTCCTTGAACGTGAGTACTCGGACCTGCTTGACGAAGCGAGCCGGCCGGTACATGTCCCAGACCCAGGCATCGGCCATGGTGACCTCGAAGAACACCTCTCCTTGCACCGAGTGCACCTGCATCTCGTAGTCGTTGGTGAGGTAGAACCGTCGCTCGGTCTCGATCACGTATTTGAACAGACCGACGACATCTCGGTACTCCCGGTAGAGCTTCAGCTCCATCTCGGTCTCGTACTTTTCGAGGTCCTCGGCGCTCATGGCATGTTCCCCTTCAGCCGTGCGATCCCCCCATTGTGCGCCAGTCCCGGGAACCCTCAGACGATTTCCGTGTCGAGGGTCACGGGCGTGGCCGGGGGACCTTCGACGAGCAGCGTGCGCAGCAGCTCGGCGAGTCTGGTCGGATACACCGTCTCATGTGCCCGGGTCAGTTCCTGACACGTCCACCAGCGCGCTCCGGCGACGCTGCGCCGCTCCAGCTCCGTCAGCCCCGTCGCCGCGGTCACCGTCTGGGTCGTACGGGCCAGGTAGTACCACTCGTCCTGGTCCCAGCGGCGGCCCGCGAACGGGAACGAGCACCGCCGCCGCCAGAGCACGGGGCCCAGTTCGACGCCGGTGATGCCGGTCTCCTCGGCGAGTTCCCGCAGTGCGGCCTCCTCGCGCGTCTCGGCGCCCTCCAGGCCGCCGCCGGGCGTGAACCACCAGTCGTCGGCCGGATCGCCCGGCTCGTGGCCGTGCAGGAGCAGGATGCGGTCCCCGGGGTCGAGAAGCACCACCCGGGCCACCTTGCGCAGCCCGCCCTCGGCGTCGTACGCCTCCCCCGCCGGCCGCGTGGTGTCAGCGGGCACCGGCCGTCTCCGGGCGGGCGGTGCGGGAGCGGGAGCGGCGCAGGCGCCCGGCGATCGGGCCGTAGGCGCCGCCGCCGAGGACCAGGACCGCGCCGGCCACGACCAGCAGCTCGATCGTGCGCAGCGGACCGGGCCGGGAGAGGGCGCCGAGCGTCTCGAAGCCGGTGGGGCGCTCGAGCATGCCCTTCCAGGGCCAGACGACGGCGTCCACGCGGGCGGACACGGCGGTGCGCGCGACGGTGCCCCGGGCCGCGTCGGTGAGGTGGGCGGTGGAGTCCAGGGAGCCCTGGCGTTCGTCGCCGAGCAGGAAGAGCCGGCCCTCGGGCACGGTCACCTTGGCGAAGTTCTTGATCTCGGCCAGGCTGCCCTCGGGCAGGTACGGCTCGTCGATCTGCTTGCCGTTGACGGTCAGCTTGCCGTTCGTGCAGCAGGAGACGGTGTCACCGCCCACGGCGACCACCCGCTTGACCACCTTGGCGCCGGTGACCCAGCTCTTGTCCTCGAAGACGACCACGTCACCGCGGCGCACCTCGTTGCCGTCGACGCGCTGGGCGAGCACCCGGTCACCGGCGTCGATGGTGGGCGTCATGGAGCTGGTGGGCACGGTGTACGGCCGGTAGACCAGCGCTCCCCACGCGAAACCGCCGAGGAACAGCACCAGACCCAGCGCCACCGCCAGTCCGGACAGCCGCTGCCCGAGCCGGCCGCCGACCTGTGTCGTGCCGGTGCCGCCGCCTTGCGGGGCCGTACGCGTTGTGCTCTCGCCACCCATGGACCCGCACCCTACCCGGCGGTACCGAACAGGGGCAGCCCCTCTTTTTCGCGGCCCGGGGGCTGTCAGCGGTTGTCGGCCTCCGGCCGGTCGGTGCGCCGGCGCCGCCACAGCGCCACCGGGAGGACCGCCGCGACGGCGATGCCCTGCGGGGCCACCGTCAGGGACGCGGCGGCGGAGGACTGCCGGCCGAGGCCGGGCTGGTCGAAGGTGTCGGGGACCGGCAGGGTGCCCCAGCGGTTGATCGGCCAGGCCTTGACGATGGCGCGGCCGACGACCTTGTCGACGGGGACCATGCCGTGGTTCTTGTCGGACTGGTTGTACCGGGAGTCACGGGAGTTCTGGCGGTGGTCGCCCATCACCCAGATGTAGCCCTTGGGGACCTTCACCTTGAACTGGCCACCCTGGTCGTCCACGCTGCACGGCGTGTTGCCGGGGTAGACGTACGGCTCGTTCAGCGCCTTTCCGTTGACCTTCAGCGGGCCGCTGCCCTTGCACTCGATCGTGTCGCCGCCGACTCCGACCACCCGCTTGATCAGGTCCTTCTCCTCCGCCGACGGCATCAGGCCGATCCAGCTGAGGACCTTCTGCGCCGGGTTCGGGGTCGGCGTCGGCTCGCCCGCCAGCCAGTTGTCCGGGTCGTGGAAGACGACGACCTCGCCGCGCTCGGGCTTGGAGCCGAACCACGGGGTGAGCTTGTCGACCAGCACCCGGTCACCCTGCTGGAGGGTGTTCTGCATCGAGTCGGACGGGATCGAGAACGCCTGGACCAGGAACGTCTTGATCAGCAGCGCCAGGACCAGCGCGATGCCGATCAGGATCGGCAGCTCCTTCCAGAAGGAGCGCGGCTTCCTGGGCCGGCGTGCCGCCTCGTCCGCGCCCGCTGTGCGCGGCCGCTGCTCGTCGTCCGGCGTGCCGTCGTCGCCCGCGGACTGCTCATTCCCGGAGGTCATGGCGCTGCCCGGTACGGGAACGTCGGATTCCACGGGGTGCCCGCGGTGCTCCTCGCCGTCGTGTCCCGACCGTGCGCCAACCGCCACATCCCCCACGCCAACTCCTCACTCTGTGCCGCCGCCTGCCCCGCACGCGGTGCAGGCCCACCACTCCCATAACGAGCGGGAGTTCCGCAGGGGTCGGGAGCCGGGTCATTCCGTTCGGATTCTCGTAGGCAACCCTATGCGACGGCTGGGGAGCAGCGGTCGTTCCCGACACCGAGTCGGTGACGCTTGCAAAGGTTTTAGGTTCTTCCAGGCGCGTCCAGTGCCCGACGGGCCAGCCGATGACCATGGCCCGGCCGACCACCGAGTCCTCGGAGACCGTGCCGCCGTAGGCCGTGTTCTGGTGCGAGCGGGAGTCCGCGGAGTTGCCCCGGTGGTCGCCCATCACCCACAGCCGGCCCTTGGGGACGGTGATGTCGAAGGGCATGGTCGACGGCACGTCCCCCGGGTACAGGTAGTCGCCCTCGGTGAGCGGTACGCCGTTGACGGTGACGCGGCCTTGGGCGTCGCAGCATTTGACGTGGTCGCCGCCGACCCCGATGACCCGCTTGATCAGGTCTTTCTCGTTGTCGGACGGCAGCAGGCCGATGAAGGTGAGGCCTTCCTTGAGCTGCTTGACGACGACGGGGTCCTTCTTCTTGGTGGTCTGCTCGTCCTGCAGCCAGCCGCCCGGGTCGTGGAAGACGACGACGTCCCCGCGCTGCGGCTTGGAGCCGAACCACGGGGTGAACTTGTCGACGAGGACCCGGTCGCCGATCCGGATGGTCTGTTCCATGGACCCGGAGGGGATCACGAACGCCTGGACGAGGAACGTCTTCAGGACGAGCGCGATGAGGACGGCGACACCGACCAGCAGGGGGATCTCCCGGACGGCCGACCGTCTGCGCTTGCGCTTGACCTTGCGCTGCAGTTTGCGGCGCTCCGCGCGCGTGCGGCCACCGCCGGGCGCGGAGGTGCGGCGGGACCCGGTGGGCAGCAGGTTGTCGGCGGGCGTGCTGGGCACGCCGCGCGGTTTGCCGCGGTTACCCATGCCCGCCCCCCGCGGGGGCGGCGGGCACGCGCGCGTAGGCGGACGGCCGGGTCAGATGCGTCCAGTGGCGGTACGGCCACACGATCCAGTCGGCCCGGCCGATGACGTCATCGACGGGGACCATGCCGCCGCCGGGCGAGCCGAGATGGTCGCGGGAGTCGCTGGAGTCGCTGCGGTGGTCGCCGAGGACGAACAGGCGGCCCGAGGGCACGACGACGTCGAAGGGCACGCCGGAGGCGCTGTCCCCGGGATAGAGGAACGCCGTCTCGTCGACCGGCCGGCCGTTCACCTCGATCCTCCCGTTCCTGTCGCAGCACACCACATGGTCGCCCCCCACACCGACCACGCGCTTGATGTAGTCGGCGTCCCCGAAATACCCGGTGCCGTCGAACACAATCACGTCGCCACGACGTGGCTGGGCACCGAAACGGTACGCGACCTTGTTTACGAGAACGCGGTCCCCGATCCTCAAACCCCGCTCCATGGATCCGCTCGGAATCTCGAACGGCTGCGCCACGAAGGCGTTGAGGAGCAGCAGGAACGCCAGGCAGGCGAAGACGGTGAGGGTGATCCTTCCGCCCGGGAGCCAGTCGGCGGCCCGCGACAGCAACGCGAAACGCGACCGGCCCTCCGGCCCCGGAGTACCGGGAGGGGAGGAGCGGTCGCGTTCCGTCTGCTGTGCTTCGGTGTCCATCGGAGCCAGATGCTATCCGGCCCCGCTGTGACCCCGGGAAAGCGCTCAGTTCTCGCGCTTCTCCTTGATCTTCGCGGCCTTGCCGCGCAGGTCACGGAGGTAGTACAGCTTGGCGCGGCGCACGTCACCACGGGTGACCAGCTCGATCTTCTCGACGATCGGGGTGTGCACCGGGAAGGTGCGCTCGACGCCGACGGAGAACGAGACCTTGCGGACCGTGAAGGTCTCGCGGACACCGGAGCCCTGGCGGCGGATCACTACGCCCTTGAACTGCTGCACACGGGAGCGGTTGCCCTCGATGACGCGGACGTGGACGTTGACGGTGTCACCCGGACGGAAGGCCGGGACGTCGCTGCGCAGCGACGCGGAGTCGACGGAGTCGAGCAGGTGAGACATTTCGTCTGCTTTCCTCGCTGATGCCACAGGTCATCAACGGAAACTAGGGGTTCCAAGAGGTCTGCCGTGCGGGTCGGGGCGGGCGTCGTGTCCCCCTGTGGCAGGGGCGCACGCCGGACGGGCGCACAACAGCGGTCTATTCTTCCATGCCCTTGGCCCGCCGCCAAAATCGGCCGTTCTGCTCCCCGTCCGGGTCCGGTTCCCAGCCCAGGATGGACAGCATCTCGCGGTCCTTCTTGTCGAAGGCCTTGGGGTCGCAGCGCTCGATCAGGTCGGGGCGGTTGAGGGTCGTACGCTTCAGCGCCTCGTCGCGGCGCCAGCGGGCGATCTTGCCGTGGTGGCCGCTCAACAGCACCTCGGGGATGTCCCGGCCGCGCCAGACGGGCGGCTTGGTGTAGACGGGGCCTTCGAGGAGGTTGGCCATCGCGCCCGGCGCGAAGGAGTCGTCGCGGTGGGACTCGGCGTTGCCGAGGACCCCGGGCAGCAGCCGGGCGACGGCCTCCGTGATCACGAGTACCGCCGCCTCGCCGCCGGCGAGCACGTAGTCGCCGATGGAGACCTCGTAGACCGGCATCCGGGTCGCGTACTCGTCCGTCACGCGCCGGTCGATGCCCTCGTAGCGGGCCGGCGTGAAGATCAGCCAGGGCCGCTCGGACATCTCGACGGCCAGTTCCTGGGTGAAGGGCCGGCCGCTCGGGGTGGGGACGACGAGCGCGGGGGCCTGGGCGCCGGTCTCGTAGCCGTCGGCGAGGACCCTGTCCAGGGCGTCGCCCCAGGGGTCGGTCTTCATGACCATGCCGGGGCCGCCGCCGTAGGGCGTGTCGTCGACCGTGTTGTGCCGGTCGTACGTCCAGTTCCGCAGGTCGTGCACATGGACGTTCAACTGCCCGCGCGCGCGTGCCTTGCCGACGAGGGAGACGTTCAGGGGCTCCAGGTACTCCGGGAAGATCGTGACGACGTCGAGCCTCATGCGCTGTCGTCCCCCGGCGAGGCGATCTCCGCGCGGTCGTCGATCAGACCCGGCGGCGGGGCGATGACCGCCTTCTGTTCCTCGAGGTCGATCTCGGTGACGATCTCCTCCACGAAGGGGATCATCACCTCGCTGCCGTCCGGGCGCTCCACGATGAACAGGTCCTGCGTGGGCAGGTGCGAGATCTCGGTGATCCGGCCGACCTCCGTGCCGTCCTCGGTGACCACGTCGAGGTCGATCAGCTGGTGGTCGTAGAACTCGTCCTCGCCCTCCGGCAGCTCCTCCGGGTCCACCTCGGCGATCAGCAGGGTGTTGCGCAGCGCCTCGGCGGCGTTGCGGTCGGTGACGCCCTCGAAGCGCAGCAGGAGGCGACCGCTGTGGACGCGTCCCGTCTCGATGGTCAGCGGTCCCGCGGAGGCGGGGTCCGTGGCGAGTACGGCGCCGGGCGCGAGCCGGAGCTCCGGCTCGTCGGTACGTACCTCGACGGTGACCTCGCCCTTGATGCCATGGGCACGGCCGATCCGTGCGACTACCAACTGCACGTGTCCAATTCTCCTGTCATCTGCTGCTCGCGTCCTGCTCATACGACTGCGGGCCGGGGACGGCCAGTGGCCCTCCCCGGCCCGAGCCGGTTGCGATGAAGCGTCAGCGGACGTGGTCCACGTCGACCAGGTCGACGCGGACACCGCGACCGCCGATGGCGCCCACGACGGTGCGCAGGGCGCGCGCGGTGCGGCCGTTGCGGCCGATCACCTTGCCGAGGTCGTCCGGATGCACCCGGACCTCGAGCACGCGCCCGCGGCGCAGGTTGCGCGAGGCGACCTGCACATCGTCAGGGTTGTCGACGATGCCCTTCACGAGGTGCTCAAGCGCCTCTTCGAGCATGCTGCTCAGGCCTCGGTCGACTCGGACTCGGCAGCCGCCTCGTCCTTCTTCTCAGCCTTCTTCTTCTGGGTGATCGCCTCACCCTTGCCCTCGTCCTCACCGGTGAACGCCTCGAACGACGGACGGGCCGGCTTCGGCTCGGCGACGAGGAGCGGCGCGGGAGCCGGCTCGCCCTTGAACTTCTGCCAGTCGCCGGTCTTCTTCAGGATGGCGAGCACGGGCTCGGTCGGCTGGGCGCCGACACCGAGCCAGTACGCCACACGCTCGGCGTCCACCTCGATGACCGACGGGTTGTAGGTCGGGTGGTACTTGCCGATCTCCTCGATGGCCCGGCCGTCACGGCGGGTACGGGAGTCGGCGACGACGATGCGGTAGTGAGGCGAACGGATCTTGCCCAGACGCTTCAGCTTGATCTTGACTGCCACGGGAGTGGGTTCTCCTGGATTTGACGTGGTTGGGCACGGCGAGATTGCCGCGTGGGGTTGCGGTACCCGAGTGCCCGATGGACGCGTCAGCCGGAGGAGAGAGGGGTCCTGTGCGGCTGTCGAGTACAGCTAGCCATTCTGCCACACCCCGCGGGCCGCTTCGGGCCGAGGGTGGGTGAGCCGGATTCGGGCAGGCCGGAGCGGCACCCGGCGTGGAGGTGAGGGCACGTCGGGTGCGCCGCCCGGTGCGGTAGGGGTACCGGCCGCGGCTCACGGCTGCCACGAGCAGCCGTGGGCCTATGCCGCTCCCACGACCTCCGGGATCCGGAACGGCTTGCCGCAGCCGCCGCAGACGATGGGGGCCTGGGCCAGGACCGAGGGCACCACCCGGACGTTGCGCCCGCAGTCGCACACCGCCTTGACCCGGACACCGCCGCCGGACGAGCCGTGCCGGGCGGCCGGGCCGCGGAAGGTGCGGGTGGTGTCGGCCGAGGTGGCCGCGGTGTGGGCCTTCAGCGCGCGCTGCAGCCGGTCGATGGTCGGGCGGTAGCGCCGCTTCGCCTCGGCGTTGAGCGTGACCAGCGAGAAACCGCTGCTGGGGTGCGGCTCCTCGGGGTGGTCCAGGCCCAGCTCCTCGGCGATCGCGAGGAAACGACGGTTGTGGTAGCGGCCCGCCCGGGAGGTGTCACGGATACCGCGGGCGGCGGCGATGCCGTGGACTGCCTCGTGAAGGAGCCGCTCGAAGGAGAGTTCGTGACCGCACGCGGACGACGACTCCCCGATCAGGGATTCTGGCGCGGCAAGGTCCGGCAGCTCGGGGTGGTACCGCTGAATGTCGGCCCACGCCTGCGCCAGCTCTGCGGCGAGAACAGGTGGTGTCTGTGTCGTGCTCACGTAATGACAACGAGCGGGGGTGCCGCTGTGTTCCTATTCCGGGGCATCCCAAATAATTTGCACGTACCCGTCAGTTGCCGCTGATGCGTCGTGACGAGGGCGGGTGCGCTGATCTGCGGAGAAGCGTCACAGCTCATACCAAGCTGGTGCGTAGTCCGCGCTACGCACCGCCCGGGAGCCCCCGTGCGACGACGGCCGGCTGCTGCGCAAGAGGTGTTTCGGCCGCTTCCTGCACCGGTCCTCATCCTGGACAGCGTCCGCGGCGCCCGTGACGTTACCCGGTGTGCCCCCACTCCCGGTCACCGGCCCGTCCCCGGCCCCTCCCCGGCCCCTGCTGCGGAGCGGACGCCGCGGGGCCGTCCAGGTTGCCGGGATGTGAAATCTCGCCACACCCGCGTCCGCACCCCAAGCCGGGCCCCACGACCCCTGGACGGCACCGCGAGCCGGGAGTTACCTGGCATACGTGGGAAGTGCGCGCACGGCACGGGGGCCACGCAACCGGGCGCAGCGGCGAACTGTCGGCGGATTGGGGCGCATACCTATGACACCTACGCTCGTGCGGCAGCACCTGTCTCACGCGGACTCCGCACCCCGCGTGGACCGGAGCGCACGCGCGCGTGACTGGTCCGAGATCCAGGAGCGGATGCTCGTACCGCTCTACGAAGCCGTGTACGACCGACTCGACGTGGGCCCGGCCACCCGGCTGCTGGGCCTGCGCTGCGGCTCCGGGCTCGCCCTGCTGATGGCGGCCTCCAGAGGCGCCGCCGTCACAGGCGTCGACTCGGCCTCTCCCGAACGGCTCGCCCTGGCACGCGAACGCCTGCTGCCGGACCCGCCACCCGGCGGCGGCAGCGGCACACGCGCGCGTACGGCGGCGGAACTCGTCGACGGCCCGCCCGCGGACGCGGCCGGCGCGGACCCGGCCGGATACACGCTCGTGACCGCCTTCGAGCCGATCGGCAGCCTCGCGGGCGACTCCGAGGGACTCGGCGACCTGCTCGCCGGCGCGCTGCCGCTGGCCGGCCGCGGGGCCGCCGTGGTGCTGGCCGGCTGGGGACCACCGGAGCGCTGCGCCACCTCCTCGGTGTTGCGCGTAGCCACCAAACTGGCCGATCCGGTGGGCGGCGCGCGCACCTGGCGGACCGCCCGGCGGGACGACCTGGAGGAGGTCGCCGGACGGGCCGGGCTGAAGCCGGACGGCTCGGGGCGGGTCGCCTGCCCGTTCGGGTACGCCGACCTCGACAGCGCGGTCCGCGGCCTGCTGTCCACCGGTCTGTTCGACGCCGCGATCGCCGCGACCGACGCCAAGCAGGTCGACAAGGAGCTCACGGAGGCCCTGCACCCGCACCGGCGCCCGGACGGCACCGTGTGGATGCCGAACGTCTTCCGCTACCTGATCGCCCGCCTGCCCTAGACCGGGTTCACTCCTCGCCGTCCTTGGTGAGGCGGGTGATGCCGGCGATCCGGTACGCGTCGGCCTCCTCCAGCGTCTCCGTCTCCAGCAGCGCAAGCGCCAGCGCGTCCAGCCGGCCCCGGTGGTCGCGGAGCTTGCGGCACGCCTCCTCGTAGCACTCGTCCACGATCCGCCGCATCTCGGAGTCGATGACGTCCAGGGTCTGCGGGGCGGCGGACAGCCCGTAGGCCTGCTGGGCGTCGCTCGGCAGGGCGGACAGCCGGCCGACGCGCTCGCTCATGCCCCAGCGGCCCACCATCCCGCGCGCGATGTTGGTGACCTGTTCGAGGTCGTTCTCCGCACCCGTCGTGACGACCCCGTAGACGACCTCCTCCGCCGCCATGCCGCCCAGCGCGCCGATGATGCGCCCGCGCAGGTACTCCTCGGAGTGCGCGTACCGCTCCACCTCGGGCGTGGACATGGTCACGCCGAGCGCCCGGCCGCGCGGCACGATGGTGATCTTGCGGACGGGGTCGGCGCCCGGCTGCAGCATGCCGAGCAGGGCATGGCCGCTCTCGTGGTACGCGGTACGGCGGCGGTCGTCCTCCGGCATGATCAGGGTGCGTTCGGCGCCCAGCTGCACCTTCTCCAGCGCCTCGGACAGGTGGGCGCCGGTCACCTGCTCCTGCTTGCGTTTGACCGCCAGCAGAGCGGCCTCGTTGGCGAGATTGGCCAGATCCGCTCCGGTCATGCCCGGGGTCACCCGGGCCACCTGGGTGAGGTTCACGTCGGGCGCGAGCGGAATCTGCCGGGTGTGGATCCGCAGGATCGCCTCACGGCCGCCGCGGTCCGGCGGGGACACGGTGACCACCCGGTCGAAGCGGCCGGGACGGGTCAGCGCCGGGTCCAGGATGTCCGCGCGGTTGGTCGCCGCGATGACGATCACGCCCTCCGAGCCCGAGAAGCCGTCCATCTCCGTGAGGATCTGGTTCAGCGTCTGCTCGCGCTCGTCGTGCCCGCTCATCGAGGAACTGCCGCCCCGCGCGCGTCCGATGGTGTCGATCTCGTCGATGAAGATGATCGACGGCGCCACCTTGCGTGCCTCGGCGAACAACTCGCGGACGCGGGACGCACCGACGCCCACGATCATCTCGATGAACTCGGACGCCGAGGCCGAGAAGAAGGGCACCCCGGCCTCCCCCGCGACCGCCCGGGCGAGCAGGGTCTTGCCGGTGCCGGGCGGTCCGGAGAGCAGCACCCCGCGGGGCAGCTTCGCGCCCATCCTGCGGTAGACGTCCGGGTGCGCCAGGAAGTCGACGACGTCGTCCAGTTCGCCCTTGACCTCGTCGATGCCGGCCACGTCGGCGAAGGTCGTGCGCCCCGTGCCCGGCCGCAGCCCGACCGGCTTGGGCGGCGCCCGGCGGCCGAACAGCCCGCCCGCGCCGGGCAGAGCCCCGCCGAGCCGCCGGGAGACGAGGACCCACACCACGACCAGGACGACGATCGGGATCAGGGAGATCAGCGCGTTGGCCACGAAGCTGCGTTCCTGCACCACCGGCCGCGCGGTCACCGTGACACCGTGGCTGCTCAGGTTCTGCCACAGCCGGTCGTCGGCGAAGGCCGGCCGCTGCGTCTTGAACTTGGTGTAGTCGCCGCCGCCCTCGGGATCGGCGCGGGCGCTCCTCAGCTCGCCCTGGATCGCGTCGCCCTTGGAGTAGATCTTGGCGACGTTGCCCGCGCCGACCTGCCGGCTGAACTCCGTGTACGAGATCGTCGGCTCGTTGCCCTGGCCGAAGTAGTGCAGCCCGAGGTAGGCCAGCACGAAGACGATCACCGCGGTGGCGAGCAGGCCCCACCATTTGCCGCCCCGGAGCCGGCCGGGCCGCCGAGGAGGCTCATCCGGTGTGCCCTCGGCGCGCCACGGCTGATCAGGGGCCTTGCGGGGCGGCGCCGCATCGCTCATATCTGGACGGTACGACACCCGGCGGACCTCGGCACGCGCAAGGGGCGCCCCCTGCGCAAGGAGGCGCCCCTCATGTCGTACGCGCGGGACTCAGCCCATGAACTTCTTGAACTCGTCCGGCAGCTCGAAGTCCTGGCCGCCCTGCTGGCCCGGCAGACCGAAGGCGTTGCCGCCCTCCGCCGCGGCGGCGGCCCGGCGGGCGGCCTCCTCCAGCTCCTGCTGCTTGCGCTTCATCGGGTTGCCGGAGCGCTGCTTGCCCTTGGCCTTCTTCTGCTGCTTCTTCTGCCGGCCGGGGCCGCCGCCCATGCCCGGGATCCCCGGCATGCCCGGCATGCCGCCGCCCTGAGCCATACGGGACATCATCTTGCGGGCCTCGAAGAACCGCTCGACAAGCCCCTTCACTGCGCTGACGTCGACACCGGAACCCTTGGCGATGCGGGCGCGACGGGAGCCGTTGATGATCGTCGGGTCCTGGCGCTCGGCCGGGGTCATCGACTTGATGATCGCGCCGACGCGGTCGACGTCCCGCTCGTCCAGGTTGGCGATCTGGTCCTTGATCTGGCCCATGCCCGGGAGCATGCCGAGCAGCTTGCTGATGCTGCCCATCTTCCTGACCTGCTCCATCTGGGACAGGAAGTCGTCCAGGGTGAAGTCCTGGCCCTTCTTCGACGCCAGCTTCGAGGCCATCTTCTGGGCCTCTTCCTGGCTGAACGTCTTCTCCGCCTGCTCGATCAGGGTGAGCAGGTCACCCATGTCGAGGATGCGGGAGGCCATCCGGTCCGGGTGGAACGCGTCGAAGTCGTCCAGCTTCTCGCCGTTCGACGCGAACATGATCGGCTTGCCGGTGATCTGCCGGATGGACAGGGCCGCACCACCGCGGGCGTCACCGTCGAGCTTGGAGAGGACCACGCCGTCGAAGCCGACGCCGTCGCGGAAGGCCTCGGCGGTGTTGACGGCGTCCTGACCGATCATCGCGTCGACGACGAACAGGATCTCGTCCGGGGAGACGGCGTCGCGGATGTCGGCGGCCTGCTGCATCATCTCGGCGTCGATACCGAGGCGGCCGGCGGTGTCCACGATCACGATGTCGTGGACCTTGGACTTCGCGAAGTCGATGGAGTCCTTGGCGACCTTCACCGGGTCGCCGACGCCGTTGCCCGGCTCCGGCGCGTACACCGCGACGCCGGCGCGCTCGGCGACGACGCTCAGCTGGTTGACGGCGTTCGGGCGCTGGAGGTCGGCGGCGACCAGCAGCGGGGAGTGGCCCTGCTCCTTCAGCCACCGGCCGAGCTTGCCCGCGAGGGTGGTCTTACCGGCACCCTGGAGACCGGCCAGCATGATCACGGTGGGCGGCTGCTTGGCGAAGCGCAGACGCCGGGTCTCGCCGCCGAGGATGGTGACCAGTTCCTCGTTGACGATCTTGAGGACCTGCTGGGCGGGGTTCAGCGCCTTGGAGACCTCGGCACCGAGCGCACGCTCCTTGAGGTTCTTGATGAACGCGCGGACAACGGGGAGAGCGACGTCGGCTTCGAGAAGAGCGATGCGGATTTCCCGGGCCGTGGCGTCGATGTCCGCTTCACTCAGCCGGCCCTTCCCGCGGAGGTTTTTGAAAGTCGCGCTGAGGCGGTCGGAGAGAGTATCGAACACGGCGGCTTCGGTCCTCGGTGTCGGGGGCGGTCTGAGCGTCTTCCAGGGTATCTGGCCCGACAAGGGGACGGCCCCCGCCCGCCCGTATCGGCGGGTGGGGCGTCTCCCCCGCGGCTGCGGGGATCACACGTCCGTGCCGGCCCCGGAGAGACGCCCCGGACCGCCTCCGCTCTGCGGAGACCACGCCCGGTCAACGGCGACGACCCGCCCGAGGTCACGTCCGCAGCGTCTCCTCCAGCACCCCCGCCAGTGATCCGGCGTCCTCCGCCGGCAGCGGCGCGCCCGTGCCCGTCGTGACGTAGAACGCGTCCACGGCGTTCGCGCCCAGCGTCGACACGTGCATGCTGCGGACCCGCACGCCCGCCTTCTCCAGGGCCATGCCGATGCGGTGGAGGAGGCCCGGGGCGTCCTGGGTGCGGACCTCGATGACCGTGGCGTGGTGGGAGGCGGCCGGGGCGACCGTGACGCGGGGCGGCGGGGCGGTCCAGCCGCGGCGGCGCGGGTAGGCCGCGTCGCGTTCGGCCAGGCGGCCGGCGATGTCGAGGCTGCCGTCCAGGGCGCGGACCAGGTCGCTGCGGAGCCGGGCCGCCTGGGGCAGGGAGCCGTACTCGGCGGCGACCCGCCAGTTGAGCAGGAGGACCGCGCCCTCGTCGTCCACGTCGTCCGGCAGCGTGACGGCGCGCAGTTCCGCCGTGCGCACGGTCAGGCGGTGCACCGCGAGGACGCCGGCGACGGCGGGGAGGACGCCGGGCTGGTCGGGTACGGCGATGAGGAGTTCGACACCCAGGGGTTCCGGGTCGCCGGACGGCTCCTCGGTGACCGGTTCGGTCTGGGCGCGCAGGGCGAGGACCGGGCCGCCGGTGCGGAAGGCCTCGATGGCGAGGCGTTCCTGCTCGGCGGTGGGCGCGGCCGGCTCGGGCTCGTCGGGGGCGCCCCCGGCGAGCACGGCGGAGACGCGTCGTACGAGGTCGGCGACGAGGGAGCCGCGCCAGGACGACCAGGCGGCCGGGCCGGTGGCGAGGGCGTCGGCCTCGGTGAGGGCGTGCAGCAGTTCGAGGGTGCTCTGGCTGCCGACCGCCTCCGCGACGAAGCGGACGGTGGCAGGGTCGTCCAGGTCACGGCGGGTGGCCGTCTCGATGAGCAGCAGGTGGTGGCGGACCAGCAGGGAGAGCACGGCCACGTCCGCCCGGTCGAAGCCGATGCGCGCGGCGACGTCCTTGGCGATGATCTCGCCGGCCACCGAGTGGTCGCCGGGCCAGCCCTTGCCGATGTCGTGCAGCAGGGCGGCGACCAGGAGCAGGTCGGGGCGGCTGACCCGGCGGGTGAGTTCGGAGGCGCGGACGGCGGTCTCGATGAGGTGCCGGTCGACCGTCCAGACGTGGACGGCGTTGCGCTGGGGGCGGCAGCGGACCCGTTCCCAGTCGGGGAGCAGGCGGGTGATCAGGCCCTCGGCCTCCAGGGCCTCCCAGACCTCGACCGTGGGGCGGCCGGAGCCGAGCAGGGTGACGAGCTGTTCGCGGGCCTCGGCGGGCCAGGGCGTGGGCAGGGGGCGCGCGGTGGCGGCCATGCGCCGTACGGCGTGCAGGGAGAGCGGGAGGCCGGCCTGGGCGGCGGCGGCCGCGGCGCGCAGCGGGAGTACGGGGTCGCGTTCGGGGCGTGCGGCGCGGGCGAGCACCACCTCGCCGTCCTGTTCGACCACGCCCTCGGCGAGCGGAGAGCGCTCGGTGACCGGCTTGCCGCCGCCCAGCATGGCGCGCAGGCGCGGCCGGACGGCGCGCGAGCGCAGGACGCGCCCCACTTCGCGCCAGGTGACGTCACTGGCGTACGCGATCACGCGTGCCGCTTCGTAGACCTGCCGGAGCAGGGTGTCGGCGTCGAGCAGGTCCAGCTCGGCGGCGACCTGGTCCTGTTCCTGCAGGGCGAGCCGGTCGGTGGCGCGGCCGGTGGCGAGGTGCAGGGCGTCCCGTACGTCGAGCAGGCGGCGGCGGGCGTCGGCCAGGCCCTCGCGCGGGGCGTCGGCGAGCCAGGAGGCGGCGACGGCGCGCAGGGCGGTGGCGTCGCGGAGGCCGCCGCGGGCCTCCTTGAGGTCGGGTTCCAGCAGGTACTGCAGCTCGCCCTGGCGTGCGGCGCGTTCGGCGCACAGTTCCTGGAGTTCGGGGAGGCGTTTGGGGGCCTGGTTGCGCCAGTCGGCGAGGGCGGCGGTGCGCAGGGCGGCGGTGAGCCCGGCGTCGCCGGCGAGGTGGCGGGCGTCCAGCAGGCCGAGGTGGACCTTGAGGTCCTCGCCGGCCGTCTTGCGGGCCTCGGCCGGGGTGCGCACGGAGTGGTCGAGGGAGAGGCCGAGGTCCCAGACGGGGTACCAGATCCGGTCGGCGAGGGCGGCGACGGCGGCGGGGTCGGAGCCGTCGTGCAGCAGGACGAGGTCGAGGTCGCTGCGCGGGGAGAGTTCCCCGCGGCCGTAGCCGCCGACGGCGACGAGCGAGACGCCGGGCAGCCCGCCTGCCGCCGCGCCGAACAGTCCGGCGAGCCAGTCGTCGGTCAGTTCGGACAGGGCGGTACGGCGCGGCGGCCCGGACCGCGCCCCCTCGGTGAGGAGGCGCAGCCGGGCCGCCGCGTAGCCGCCGGGTCCCGAGTCTTCCGTCTCTTTGCGCACATCCGTACCCGTCACCCGGCGACTCCTGTTCTGTTTCCCCGGACTTTCCCCTGACTCGAATTCTGCTGCGTCAGAGCGCGTCCGGCCCCCGCTCGCCCGTGCGGACCCGTACGGCGGTCTCGACGGGCAGGGACCAGACCTTGCCGTCCCCGATCTTGCCGGTGCGGGCCGCCTTGACGACGACCTCGATCAGCTGCTCGGCGTCGTCGTCCTCGGCCAGCACCTCGATGCGGATCTTGGGGACGAGGTCGACGGTGTACTCGGCACCACGGTAGACCTCGGTGTGGCCGCGCTGCCGGCCGTAGCCGCTGGCCTCGGTGACCGTGAGGCCGTGGACGCCGAAGGCCTGGAGGGCTTCCTTGATCTCGTCGAGCCGGTGGGGCTTCACGACGGCGGTGATGAGCTTCATGCGTCCACCTTCTTGTTCTGCGCGGTGGCGGCCAGGGCCGGGGCGGCGAGGGACCCGGTGACGCCGCCGCCGGCGCCGCTGAAGTCGTATGCGGTCTCGGCGTGCTCGGCCTGGTCGATGCCGGAGACCTCCTCGTCCTCGGTGACCCGCATGCCGAGGGTCTTGTCGAGGAGGAAGGCGAGGACGGCGGAGACGATCAGGGAGTAGGCGAGGACCGCGAAGACACCGGCGCACTGCTTCCACAGCTGGGTGAAGGTGTGGTCGCCGTAGAAGACGCCCGCGGCGGTGGACTGGCCCTTGCCGGTGGCGAAGAAGCCGATCAGCAGGGAGCCGATGATGCCGCCGACCATGTGGACACCGACGACGTCGAGGGAGTCGTCGTAGCCCCACTTGAACTTCAGGCCGACGGCCGCGGCGCAGGCGACACCGGCGATGGCGCCGACGGCGATCGCGCCGAGCGGGGAGACCGCGCCGCCGGACGGGGTGATGGCGACCAGGCCGGCGACGGCGCCGGAGGCGGCGCCGAGCGTGGTGAACGCGCCGTGCCGGATCTTCTCGTAGGCGAGCCAGGCCAGCATGGCGGCGGCGGTGGCGACCTGGGTGTTGACGAACATCAGCGCGCCGATGCCGTCGTCGTTGCCGAGCCAGGAGCCGGCGTTGAAGCCGAACCAGCCGAACCAGAGCAGACCGGCGCCGAGCATGACCAGCGGGAGGCTGTGCGGGCGCATGGGGTCCCGCTTGAAGCCGACGCGCTTGCCGATGACGAGGATGACACCGAGCGCCGCCGCACCGGCGTTGATGTGGACCGCCGTACCGCCGGCGAAGTCGATCACGCCGAGCTTGTAGGCCCAGCCGTCGGCGCCCCAGACCCAGTGGGCGACCGGGACGTAGACGATCGTGACCCACAGGGCGACGAAGAGCGCCCAGGCGGAGAACTTGACCCGGTCGGCGAGGGCGCCGCTTATCAGGGCCGGTGTGATGATCGCGAACATCAGCTGGAAGACCATGAAGACGAAGACCGGGATGGTGTAGCCGTCCCAGAGTTCGGTGAGGCCGATGTTGCTGAGGCCGATCCAGTCGGCGTTCCAGCCGAGGAGGCTGCTGCCGGTGCCGAAGGCGAAGGAGAAGCCGTAGAGCACCCACAGGATGGTGACGATCCCGAGGCTGATGAAGCTCATCATCAGCATGTTCAAGGTGCTCTTGACGCGGACCATGCCTCCGTAGAAGAAGGCCAGTCCCGGGGTCATGAGCATCACCAGGGCGGAACAGATGAGCATGAAGCCTGTGTTGGCGGACGACAGTTTCGTGTCCGCCGCAAGCATGATGGCTGGTGCCATCGGCGTCTCCTCGTCGGTTGGTACGGCCCCGTGCGGGCGGTGCCTGAGCGGTCCGGTCGGTTGAGGGGTGGGCCGGTTATGCGCCATGAGATTGGCGCAGCGCGGTTTCGGTGGAAGCCCCTCGTTGTTTCGCCGGGGTGACGAAGGCGCCCTGCGTGTTACGCCTCGATGAAGTGCGAGATGCCGGGCCGCGCGATCGTTATCGTGGCGCAACCTTCCGGGGAAGGCGGCTCACGCGGACACGAACCGGCCGCGGCGGGCCTTCCGATGACCTGGCATGGGGGAGCCGAGTCGGGCAGTTCGGGAGGACCGGCCGCGGCCGGGGACCGGGGGTCGCGGTGTCAGACGGCTTCGGCGGTCTCCGGCAGGTCGACGGCGAGCTGCTCGGAGAGGTCGACCACGGCGGCGAGGTCGCCGTAGTCCCGTACGGCCGTGTCGACCGTCTTTCGGATACGAGTGTTCACACGCTCGGAGCGGACCTTCTTGGCGATCTCCATGGCGCGCGCGGCATACGTCGTGCTCTGCTCGGGCTCGCGCTGGAGCAGGTGCACGGTGGCCATGCCGATGAGGTTGAGGGCGTACGACCGCTGGTGCTCGGCGTCCTCGGCGAACTTCTCCACCGCCTTGCGCATCAGCGGCTCGGCCAGGGAGGCGTAGGTGGGGCTGCGGCCGGCGACGTAGGCGAGGTCGCGGTAGGAGTGGGAGTTCTCGCCGTACAGCTCGGCCTCGGAGAAGAAGCGGATCCAGTCGGGGTCCGGCTCGTCCCACTCGCCGGCCTCGGCGAAGGTGTCCTCGGCCATGCGGACGGCGCGCTTGGTCTTGCCGGGCTGGCCCATGTTGGCGTAGGCGCGGGCCTCCATCGCATACAGCATGGCCTGGGTGCGCGGGCTCGCGCAGTCACGGCTGCCGTACTGGGCGAGGTGGATCAGCTCCAGGGCGTCCTCGGGCCGGCCCAGGTGGATCATCTGGCGGCTCATGCTGGAGAGGATGTAGGAGCCGAGCGGCTTGTCGCCGGCTTCCTTGGCGGCGTGCAGGGCGAGCACGAAGTACTTCTGCGCGGTGGGCTGGAGGCCGACGTCGTAACTCATCCAGCCGGCCAGTTCGGCCAGCTCGGCGGCGACCTGGAACAGCTTGCGGGTGGTGGACTCGGGCTGGGGTTCCTGGAGCAGGTCGGTGACCTCGTGCAGCTGGCCGACGACCGCCTTGCGGCGCAGGCCGCCGCCGCACTGGGCGTCCCACTGGCGGAACATGCGCGTGGTGGACTCCAGCAGGTCCAGCTCGGGTCGGGAGAGCCGGCCCGGCCGGCGGGAGTCGAAGGCGGGCTGGGGCTCGGGCGGGACCGGGGAGGCCTGGGTGGGCACGAGCCAGCGCTGCATGGGCTCGATGAGGGAGGGGCCGGCGGACAGGGCGAGCGAGGTGCCGAGGAAACCGCGCCGGGCGAGCATCAGGTCGCTGCGCGAGAACTCCCCGAGCAGGGCGACCGTCTGCGGCGCCGTCCAGGGCAGGTCGACCCCGGAGGCGGCGGGCGACTGGCGGGCGGCGCGCAGGCCGAGGTCCTCGATGGAGACCACGCAGCCGAAGCGCTCGGAGAACAGCTCGGAGAGGATGCGCGGGATCGGTTCGCGCGGGTTCTCCCCGTCCAGCCAGCGGCGCACCCGCGAGGTGTCGGTGGAGATGTGGTTGGCACCCAACTGGCGGGCCCTGCGGTTCACTTGCCGGGCCAGCTCGCCCTTGGACCAGCCGCTGCGCACGAACCACGAGCCGAGCAGCTCGTTGGGGCGCTTGTCAGCGTTCGTCCCGCTACCGCCGTTGCCGCCCACTGGAACGCCCCCAAACCCTGAGACCACTTGTCGCCCGATGCGCCAAGCCCTATCAGAATGCCGGTAAATACGGCTCCCCGTCCGTCGGTTCTCACCCTTCGAACGAGTTGACGACTTGCCTCCGGCATACCCGCAGGGGCATGTGCCCCCAGGGCTCGCACACTCACAGTAATCCTACGATCACCCGTCCAGCCACGGGGATCCCTGAAACGCCACCATTCGCCACCCCTTCGAATGAACTCACGGTTGCCTGCGCGCGATTCACTTGACACAGCACGGCCGGAAGTGGGCGGAGTGACGCACTCGGGGGCGCATATCCCCCGGCGTGCCACCGGTTGCGCTTCCAGGCGCCGCCTTGTCCCCGCGCCACCGCGGGAAGGCGGAGCCGTAGCGTTACGTTCCGCTTCCGTCTCGCTCCGTGTCGTAACCACCGGCGCGCTGGACCCGTTGGAGGGGGCATGGGCTTCACGATCGGCGGCATCCGCGAGATCCGTTCCGGCACGCGGCGGCGCGGCCGTTCCGCGGACTGCACCGCCGTCGCCGAGTTCACCGGACTGTGGGGCTGGGACGTGGTGCCGGGGGCGCGGGCCGCCGGGGGTGCCTGTTCCTGCGGGCGGTCCGACTGCGCGGCACCCGGCGCGCACCCGCTGGAGTTCGCGCCGCCGGTGCCGGCCGGGGCCACGCTGGACGAGGTGACCAAGGCCTGGTCCGAGGTCCCGGGCGCCTCGGTGATGCTGCCGGTGGGGCAGGCCTTCGACGTCATCGAGGTCTCGGAGCCGGCCGGCCGCCGCGCCCTGGTCCGGCTGGAGCGCATGGGCCTCCCCCTCGGCCCGGTGACCGCCACCCCGGACGGCCGCGCCCACTTCTTCGTCGCGCCCGGCGCCGCCGCCGACCTGCCCCGGCTGCTCTACCGCATGGGCTGGGACGACCCGGCCGCGCTGGACCTGCGCGGCCTCGGCCCCGGCGCGTACATCACCGCGCCGCCCTCCGACCGGGGCGGCCTGGGCCCGGTGCGCTGGCTGCGCCCGCCCGCGCTGGACTCGGCGACGAGGCCTCCGGCGGCCCGGCTGCTGCTGGGCACGCTGGCGTACGTGGCACACCGGTCGCGGGCCTAACCGGGGCCGGACACGACGAAGCTCCCGTCCCCGACTGCACCTCGGGGGCGGGAGCTTTCCATCGGTTCACCCAGGAACGTTGCCAGGTGGTCAGTCACCGATCAGGGCGTCCACGAACGCCTCCGGCTCGAACGGCGCGAGGTCGTCCGCGCCCTCGCCGAGCCCGATCAGCTTGACCGGCACGCCCAGCTCGCGCTGGACCGCGACGACGATGCCGCCCTTGGCCGTACCGTCCAGCTTGGTCAGCACGATGCCGGTGATGTCCACGACCTCGGCGAACACACGGGCCTGCACCAGGCCGTTCTGGCCGGTGGTGGCGTCCAGGACGAGCAGCACCTCGTCCAGCGGGGCGTGCTTCTCCACGACCCGCTTGACCTTGCCGAGCTCGTCCATGAGCCCGGTCTTGGTATGAAGCCGGCCCGCGGTGTCGATGAGCACCACGTCGACGCCCATCTCCTTGCCTTCCTTGACCGCGTCGAAGGCGACGGAGGCGGGGTCGCCGGCCTCCGGTCCGCGCACGGTGTAGGCACCGACGCGCTCGCCCCAGGTCTGGAGCTGGTCGGCGGCGGCGGCCCGGAAGGTGTCGGCGGCACCGAGGACGACCGTACGGCCGTCGGCGACGAGCACGCGGGCGAGCTTGCCGGTGGTGGTGGTCTTGCCGGTGCCGTTGACGCCGACGACCATGACGATGCCGGGCTTGCGGTCCTCCGGCTCCGTCCTCACCGTGCGGTCGACTTCGGTGCCGACCAGCTTGAGCAGCTCTTCGCGCAGCAGGCCGCGCAGCTCCTCGGGGGTGCGGGTGCCGAGC
This sequence comes from Streptomyces sp. NPDC088810, assembly GCF_044750305.1. Lineage (NCBI taxonomy): Bacteria > Bacillati > Actinomycetota > Actinomycetes > Kitasatosporales > Streptomycetaceae > Streptomyces > Streptomyces sp. NPDC088810. Next base: position 157,291 of record NZ_JBIVJQ010000011.1, on the reverse strand, counting down.
ACCTTGACGCGTTCGCGCAGGCGCTCGACCAGTTCCTGGGTGGGCTGCACGCCGACGTCGGCGGTGAGCAGCGTGTCCTCGATCTCCTCCCAGGTGTCCTCGTCCAGGTGCTCGCGGGAGAGCAGCGTGAGGAGGCCCTTGCCGAGGGCGTTCTGCGAGCGGGACAGGCGGGTGCGCAGCCGGACGAGCCGGCCCGCGGTGGGCTCCGGGACCTCGATCCCGGGAACCTCGACAACAGGGGGCTCCTCTACGACGACCGGTGCGGGGCCGCCGGGAAGATCCACCTCCTCGATCGTCCGGCGCGGTTCGTCGCGCGGCGTCTCGGCCTCGTCGCCGACGTGCGGCTCGGCCGGGGGCGCGGTGATGTCGGGCGTCTTCGGGGGCGGCGGGGGCAGCGGCTTCCGGCGCCGGCTGCCCACGATCAGCCCGCCGAGCGCGCCGAGCACGACCACGGCGATGACTACAGCAAGGATGACGGTTTCCATAACCCGACCAGTATCGGCCATGGGGTTCGCCAGAGTCCCGTTTGTGCCTTCCTCCGAGAGACAAAGGCCACGTAATACGAGGACTCGGAGCAAACTACGATGGTGGCGACTCTATCCACGCGCGTAGAGTCCCCACGTCACCCTGTCCCCCCACGTCTGGCACCTCTTTCATGAGCAAGACCGTCGAGACCGAAGGCGCTCTCGAGACCCGCGGCATCGAACAGGTCCCCGACCACGAGCGCACCGCGAGGACCCGGGAGCTGTTCCCCACCTGGGTCGGCGCGAACATCAGCGTGCTGCTGCTGACCATGGGCGCGAGCCTGGTCGTGGCGTACCACCTGAACATCTGGCAGGCGCTGGTCGTCGCGGTGGCGGCGCCGATCGTGTCGTACGGCCTGGTCGGTCTGATCGGCATCGCGGGCAAGCGGGGCGGCGCGCCCGGCATGGCCCTGTCGCGGGCGGTCTTCGGACAGCGCGGCAATCTGCTGCCCGGATCGCTGATCTGGGTCGCGCGCTGGGGCTGGGAGACGATCAACGCGGTGACCGGCGCCTACGCGATGCTCACCATCCTGGACATCCTGTTCGGCCTGAAGGCCAACAGCGTGCTGGACATGGTGGTGCTGCTGGTCTTCGTCGTCGCGACCTTCGCGATCTCCGGGCTCGGCATCAACGCCGTGCAGAAGTGCAACAAGTACGCCACCTACCTCTTCGGCGTCTTCTCGGTGCTGGTGCTGGGATACCTGGTGGCGAACACCGACTGGCCGAAGGTGCTGGACCACAGCGCGGGATCCACGGCCGCGGTGATCACCGGCATCGGCATGATCGCGGCGGGCGGCGTCAGCTGGATCCCGTCCGCCCCCGACTTCACCCGCTACCTGCCGCGCACGGCCTCCTCCAAGGCGATCGTGGGTACGGCGGTGGGCGGCGCCGGTGTCGTCGTGCTGCCCATGGTCCTCATGGGCGCGGTGATGGCGGTGGCGACGCCGGACCTGGCCTCCGCGAGCGACCCGGTGTCCTTCCTGGGCGAGATCCTGCCGACCTGGATCGCCGTGCCGTACCTGTTCATCGCGCTGATCGGCATGCTGCTGATCAACTCGATGTCGATGTACTCGGCGGGCTTCACCGCGCAGACGCTCGGCTTCAAGGTGCCGCGGCACTGGGCGGTCTCGGTCAACGCCGTGATCTCGCTGATCTTCGGTGGGGTGCTGATGCTGGTGGCGACGAGCTTCATGGGCTCGTTCATCGCCTTCCTGTCGCTGCTGGCGGTCGCGTTCTCCGCCTGGGTCGGCGTGTTCGGCGCGGACATGCTGCGCCGCACCGAGTACGACGGCCGGGCCATGGCCGACACCACCCGCACCAGCGCCTACTGGTACCGGGGCGGTTTCTCCCCAGCGGCCGTGGCCGCCTGGGCGACCGGCCTGGTGTCGGGCCTGCTGTTCACCACCTCGGACTGGTTCACCGGCCCGCTGGCGACCAACAACGTCATCGGCGAGTACGGCCTCGGCTGGGTCGCGACCATCGTGGTCTCGGGCGTGCTCTACCTGGTCCTGCCGAAGCCGGCGGTGGCCCGCCCGGCCGGGACGACCGAGCCGGCCGGGGAGCGCGAGACCGCCGGCGTGTGAGGCGCCTCAGCCGGGCGCGCCGCTCCCGCACCCTGCGGGCCCGCCGCTCCCTGCTGACAGGCCGCTCTTGTGCAGGGCGGCGCTCGCCCGGAAGCGCAGCCGGCCATACCGGTCCCGCTCGCGCTCGGCCCGCGGATCCGTGGGCACGGGTTCGGTCATCCCGCGAGCCTGCCTCCCCGCCCATGGCGATCTGACGTACCGTCAGCTAAGGTCCCCCTCCATCGCAGCGCACCGGAGGGGGACCTTCCCATGCCCGTCACGGTCGTACGTTTCAACCTCGTCGCTCCCGGCGCCGGTCCCGCCGCCCTCTCCGCCCGCTACCGGGCCGCCCTGGAGATGGCCGCGTACGCCGACGAGCACGGGATCACCACCGTGCAGACCGAGGAGCACCACGGCGCGGAGAACAATTGGCTGCCGTCGCCGTTCACCTTCGCGGGCGCGGTGTTCGGGGCGACCCGCCGGATCGCGGTGACCGTGTCGGCGGTGATCGGCCCGCTGCACGACCCGCTGCGGCTGGCCGAGGACATCGCCGTGCTGGATCTGCTGAGCGGCGGGCGGCTGGTGACCGTGGCGGGCATCGGTTACCGGCCCGCGGAGTACGGCCTGTTCGGTGTGGACTGGCAGCGCCGGGGCCGGCTCCAGGACGAGCTGCTGGAGACGCTGCTGGCGGCGTGGACCGGCGAGGAGTTCGCCTACCGGGGCCGCAGGGTACGGCTCACCCCGCGCCCGTACACCGATCCGCATCCGCTGCTGCTGGTCGGCGGCTCCTCGAGGGCCGCCGCCCGCCGGGCCGCCCGGCTGGGCCTGCCGTTCTTCCCGAGCGCGCACCTGCCGGAGCTGGAGGCGTACTACAAGGAGCAGCTCGCCGAGTACGGCACCGAGGGCTGGACGATGATGCCGGCCGCCGAGACCCCGCTGCTCCACCTCGCCGAGGATCCGGACCGGGCGTGGGCCGAGTACGGCGGGCACTTCCTGCACGAGGCCCGGACCTACGCCTCCTGGCAGTCGGCCGGAATCCGCTCGGCGGTGCGGTCCGGCGCCACGACCGTGGCGGAGCTGCGCGCCGAGGGCGTGTACCGGATCGTCACCCCGGAGCAGTGCGTGGCCCAGGGCCTGGACAGCCTGGTACTGCATCCGCTGGCGGGAGGGATGCCGGTGGAAGAGGGCTGGCGCAGCCTGAGGCTCTTCGCGGAACAGGTCCTTCCGGCCCTCTCGGGCTGAGCCGCGCGTGCGGCGGGCCGGCGCCCGTCTCCCCCGCCGCGGGCGCCGGCCGTACGACACCGCCGCCCCCGGTCCGGGCAGTGGCCGGGCCGGGGGCGGCGGACGGTACGAGGAGAGGGGCAGCGGGGACTTGGCCCTTCTCCCCGAGTGCGGGGGGCCTCGCTACGAGGCTCAGCCCATCTCCTCCAGCGACTTGCCCTTCGTCTCCTTGACGAACTTCAGGACGAACGGGACGGAGAGCGCGGCGAAGACGGTGTAGATCACGTAGGTGCCGGAGAGGTTCCAGTCGGCCAGCGACGGGAAGCTCGCGGTGATGGCCCAGTTGGCGATCCACTGCGCGGCGGCGGCCACGCCCAGGGCGGCGGCCCGGAGCCGGTTCGGGAACATCTCGCCGAGCATGACCCAGACGACCACACCCCAGGACAGGGCGAAGAAGAGGACGAACAGGTGGGCGGCGACCAGGGCGGTCCAGCCCTGGGTGCTCGGGAGCTTGCCGTCGACCAGGTGGTAGCTGAACGCCCAGGCCTCCAGCGCGAGGCCGACGGCCATGCCGACCGAGCCGATGAGCGCGAGCGGCTTGCGGCCGACGCGGTCCACGAAGATCATCGCGATCACGGTGCCGACGATGTTGATGATCGACGTCGTGAAGGAGTAGAAGAACGAGTCCGTCGGGTCGACACCGACCGACTGCCACAGCGTCGAGGAGTAGTAGAACGCGACGTTGATGCCGACGAACTGCTGGAAGACCGACAGGCCGATACCGACCCAGACGATCGGCTTGAAGAAGAAGCCACCGCCGAGCAGGTCGCGGAAGCTCGACTTGTGCTCGCTCTTCATGGCGAGCTCGATCTCGCTGACGCGGGCGTCCAGGTCGATGTCACCCTCGACCTCGGCGAGGATCTCGCGGGCGCGGTCCCGCTTGCCGACGGAGAGCAGGAAGCGCGGGGACTCGGGGATCGCGAAGGAGAGCAGGCCGTAGAGGACGGCCGGGACGACCATCACGCCGAGCATGACCTGCCAGGCCTCGATGCCCATCAGCTTGCCGCGCTGGTCGCCGCCGGCGGCGTTGAGCAGGCCCCAGTTGACCAGCTGGGAGATGGCGATGCCGACGACGATCGCGGCCTGCTGGAAGGAGCCGAGCCGGCCGCGGTAGGCGGGCGGGGCGACCTCGGCTATGTACGCCGGGCCGATCACGGAGGCCATGCCGATGGCGAAGCCGCCGACGATGCGCCAGAACGCGAGGTCCCACAGCGCGAAGGGCAGCGCGGAGCCGACGGCGCTGATCGTGAAGAGGACGGCGGCGATCTGCATGCACCGGATGCGGCCGATGCGGTCGGCGATGCGGCCCGCGGTGGCGGCGCCGATGGCACAGCCGATCAGGGCGATCGCGATGACCTGGGCCAGGGCGGCGGATCCGATGTCGTAACGGTCCCGGATGGCCTCGACGGCGCCGTTGATCACGGAGCTGTCGTAGCCGAAAAGGAAACCACCCATGGCGGCAGCCGCCGCGATGAAGATGACGTGCCCGAGATGTTCGGGGTGAGCCGTCCTGGCTCCTGACTGAGGTGCCTGCGCTGTGCTGGTCACGTGTTTCTCCTCGGGCCACGGCAACGCTGCCGTGTGGGGTGAGCCCTCTCAGGTGGCGACACCTGAAGGTAAAAGCAACGTTGCAGAGACTATGCCTTCAAGTTTCGAAGTCAATAGGTCAACGGCTGTGAGTTTTGAGATACGCCCGAGGGGATTGTGTTCACTTCTTGAACAGACAGTTACCGAAGTCGCTGGGAGATGACCTTCGACACACCATCGCCCTGCATGGAGACGCCGTACAGCGCGTCGGCGACCTCCATCGTGCGCTTCTGGTGCGTGATCACGATCAGCTGCGAGGCCTCCTGCAGCTCCTGCATGATCCGGATCAGCCGCTGCAGGTTGGTGTCGTCCAGCGCCGCCTCGACCTCGTCCATGACGTAGAAGGGGCTCGGCCGGGCCTTGAAGATCGACACCAGCAGCGCGACGGCCGTCAGGGAGCGCTCGCCGCCCGAGAGCAGGGAGAGCCGCTTGACCTTCTTGCCCGGCGGCCGCGCCTCGACGTCCACGCCCGTGGTGAGCATGTTGTCGGGGTCGGTCAGCACCAGGCGGCCCTCACCGCCCGGGAACAGCCGGCTGAAGACGCCCTCGAACTCGCGGGCGGTGTCCCGGTAGGCCTCGGTGAACACCTGCTCGACGCGCTCGTCGACCTCCTTGACCACCTGGAGCAGGTCCGCGCGGGTCTTCTTCAGGTCCTCCAGCTGCTCGCTCAGGAACTTGTGCCGCTCCTCCAGCGCCGCGAACTCCTCCAGCGCCAGCGGGTTGACCTTGCCCAGCTGCTGGTACGCCCGCTCGGCCGCCTTGAGCCGTTTCTCCTGCTCGGCGCGGACGAAGGGGCGCGGCTGGTTCCGCGGGTGCTCGGGGTCCTCGGGCAGCTGCTCGCCGTCGGCGGGGGGCGAGGGCGGCACGAGCTGGTGCGGACCGTACTCCGCCACCAGTCCCTCCGGTTCGACACCCAGCTCCTCCAGCGCCCTGGTCTCCAACTGCTCTATGCGCAGCCGCTTCTCGGCGCCGAGTACCTCGCCCCGGTGAACCGAATCCGTCAACTTGTCCAGTTCGGCCTTCAGTTCGCGGCCCGCCGTCCGGGCTGCGGCCAGCTCCTGCTCGCCCCGGGCCTTGGCGGCCTCGGCGGCGGAACGCTCCTGCCCGGCCCGGGCGAGGGAGACCTCGACGTGCGCGAGCAGCTGCCGGGCGCCGGAGGCGACGGCCTCCGCGACCGCCGCCTCGTGCCGCAGCCGGGCCCGCCGCTGCTCGGCACGCGCGCGTGCCTCGCGCTCCGCGCGGGCCGCCCGGTCGAGCGCGTCGGCGCGGCCGGCGAGCCCCTTGACCCGCTCCTCATGCGTACGGACCTGGAGGCGGGCCTCCATCTCGGTCTGCCGGGCGTTGGCGCCGTCGGCGGCGAGCCGGTCCCGCACCGAGGTGTCCGGCTCCTGCTCCACCGGCATCTCCTCGGCGACGGCCAGCCGCTCGGCCAGCTCCTCGGCCTCCTGAACGGCCTCTTCCAGCGCCTCCTGCGCGCGGGCCGCCGCCGCGGCCGACCGCTCGGCCTCCCCGGCGGCCCCCCGTGCCTGCCCGGCCAGCCGGCCGAGCTGCTGGGCCACGGCCGACTTCTCCCGGTCGGCGCCCCGCCGGCGCTCCGCGAGTTCTTCCACGAGCGCCGCTGCCTGCTTGCGGTGCCCGGCCGCGGCCTGCTGCTCCTCGGCCAGCTCGTGGCAGCGCACCTCCAGCTCGGCCAGCTCGGCGGCGGCCTCGTCCACGGAGGCCTGAACCTCCAGCAGGCTGGGCGCGCCGGCGGAGCCGCCGTGCGCGAAGTGGGCGCCGAGGAGGTCGCCCTCGGCGGTCACGGCGGTCAGCTCCGGATGGGCGTAGACCAGGGCCTCGGCGTCGTCCAGGGTGTCCACCACGACGATGCCGCGCAGCAGCCGGCGTACGGCGGGCATGAGGTCGGCGGGACCGCGGACGAGGTCGGCGGCGTAGCGGAGGGTGCCGGGTGGCCGGTGGTCCGCGGGTCCGTCGTGGCTGGTCGGGCAGGGGGCCTGCGCCGGGGCGCCGGACAGGAGAAGGGCTGCCCTGCCTCCGTCCTGTTTGCGCAGGAGGCTGATCGCCTCGGCCGCTGCCGCGGGGGTCGTCGCGGCGATGGCGTCCGCTGCTGTACCGAGGGCCGCGGCCAGGGGGATCTCGTAGCCCGGCGTGATGCTCAGCAGCTCCGCCGCCGGGCCCATGATCCCGGTGAGCCGGTCGCGGGCGCCCAGCAGTATGCCGGTGCCGTCCTTGCGCCTGAGCCCCAGCGCCAGTGTCTCGTGGCGGGCCTGGGTCGCGGCGCGCCGGCGTTCGGCCGCGGTGGCTGCCTCGCGGGCGGCGCTCAGGGCGGCCTCGGCCTCGGCGAGCTGCCGTTTCGCGGCCTCGTGCTGCTCGGCCAGGTCGGCGTCGCCGGCGTCGAGCCCGTCGACCTCGGCCTGCAGGGCCTCGTACTCCTCCTGGGCGCGGACCGCGCGTTCCCGGGCCTCGTCGCGGGCCGTGGCCAGCCGGTCGATCTCGGCCTGGGCGGAGGCGGCGCGCGAGCGGGCCGCGTTGACCTGCCCGGAGAGGCGGGCCAGCCCTTCGCGGCGGTCCGCGATGGCGCGGGCGACGTCCTTGAGCCGGCGCTCCTCGACCGCCAGCTCGCGCTCCAGTTCGGCGCGGTGGGCGACTGTGTCGTCCAGTGCGCGCTGGGCCGCCTCCAGGGCGGCCTCCAGCTCGGCCTCCTGCTCGCGGATGCGGGCGGCCTCGCGCTCCAGGTCCTCCGGGTCCCGGCCGCGCCGCTCCTCGGGCGGGGCGGAGGTGGCGCTCTTGACCCGGGCGTCGGCCAGCGAGACGGTGCCGCGCACCCGCTCGGCCAGCTGGGACAGCTCGTACCAGGTCTGCTGGGCGCGCTGGAGGCGCGGGGTGAGCCGGCGGACCTCGTCCTCCAGCAGGGCCTCGCGGTGCAGGGCCTTCTTCAGCTCCTGCTCGGCGGTCTCCTTGCGCTCCTTCAGGGCGGCTTCGTCGGCGATCTCGGCCCGGAGGGCTTCCCGCAGGCGGACGAGGTCGTCGGCGAGGAGGCGCAGGCGGGCGTCGCGGAGGTCGGCCTGGATGACGGCGGCCCGGCGGGCCACCGCCGCCTGGCGGCCCAGGGGCTTGAGCTGGCGGCGCAGCTCGTCGGTGAGGTCCTGCACGCGCGCGAGGTTGGCCTGCATCGCGTCCAGCTTCCGCAGCGCCTTCTCCTTGCGCTTGCGGTGCTTGAGGACGCCGGCCGCCTCCTCGATGAAGGCGCGGCGGCCCATGGGGTCGGCGTGCAGGACGGAGTCGAGCTGGCCCTGGCCGACGATGACGTGCATCTCGCGGCCGATGCCGGAGTCGGAGAGGAGTTCCTGGATGTCGAGCAGGCGGCAGGTGTCGCCGTTGATCTGGTACTCGCTGCCGCCGTTGCGGAACATGATCCGCGTGATGGTGACCTCGGCGTACTCGATGGGCAGCGCCCCGTCGGAGTTGTCGATGGTCAGGGACACCTCGGCGCGGCCCAGCGGCGGGCGGCCGGTGGTGCCGGCGAAGATGACGTCCTCCATCTTGCCGCCGCGCAGCGACTTGGCGCCCTGTTCGCCCATGACCCAGCTGAGCGCGTCCACGACGTTGGACTTGCCCGAGCCGTTCGGTCCGACGACGCATGTGATCCCTGGTTCGAACCGGAGCGTGGTCGCCGAGGCGAACGACTTGAAGCCGCGGAGGGTCAGGGCCTTGAGGTGCACGCCGCTGGACTCTACCCGGCGCCGCTATCTCACTCCATGAACCCTCGCAACCCCGCGGTTTCGTCACTGAACATGCAGGGCACACCAGACGTTAAAGAAGGTGAAAGGATGCTGGGGGGAAAGAAAGAAGGGACGCCGAAGCGTCCCTTGCAAACTCTGACGACTGGGTTCCAGTCGTCCGATCAACTGAGCGGTTGATACGGGCAGCCCGATCGCTGTGACTGCTGTTGTGGAGCTTTGCAGCGATCAGGTGAGCGCAGGCTCCGCCTGGTGTGCGTCGATGCTCTCCATGATCCTGTCCTGAGAGGCGGCAGCCGACAGCGCTTCGTTCTCCGCCTGGATCCGTACGAGCTCGGACTCCAGGTCCTGGACGCGCTGCTGCAGCCGTCGCATCTCGGCGAGGAGTCGAGGGTCGGAGCCGCCGACGTAACCGAGAAGCGCCTTTGCCATGATGGATGGTCCTCCACACTGAGTGACCGACCGATGCGGTTGGGTCGTGAGGGATTCGCACCCGCGGTGCTTGGCACATCCGGGTGTTGCTCTGCTGTTGTTCCATGCCAAACAGCTAAGGTGCGCGGGGCTTTCAGCGTCTCACCAAAAAGTTTGACGGTCAACACGATCACGCCCTGTATTGGCGGGCAAACCGGGGGGCGCGGCCGGAAGAACGGCGGCGCTGTGACTCCTCCGGGCCCTCAGGGCGTGGCGACCAGCAGTACCAGCGGAGCCTGCCATGCCCCGCCTCTGTTGGCAACCACCAGGGCGTTTCCGTTTGCGCACATGCCCCCGGCAGCTTGCCGCGCGCCCGGCCGCGGGCCCGGAGGGCACCGGCTCACCGGACGGCGAAGCCGTCGTAACCGCCGCGGGGTGTGTCCCAGATCTCGGTGACGCCGTCCACGCGCCCGGGCGTGTCGCTGCCCTGGAGCCACTCCAGCAGGCCCTCGCAGCCCTCCCGTGAGCCCTCGGCGACCACCTGGACCCGGCCGTCGGCCAAATTGAGAGCAAAGCCACTCAGACCGCCGATCTCCAGCGCCCGCGCACGCGTGAACCAGCGAAAACCCACGCCCTGTACGTGTCCACGGACCCAGGCGACCAGTCGTACATCCTCGCTCATGGGTGCAACCTAACCGGCCGGTGTCGTTCGGGACACATCGCCCCGCAGCCCCATGGGGTACCGTCCGGACCCAATGAATCGCATATGAAACTCACTCGATCGAGTGAGTCGGGTTGGCCAGAGGGAGTCACTCAGCAGCGAGTCGCTCGCCGTGCGGCACCGGGTCGACCGCGAGCACGAGGAAGAGGGCAAGGACATGGGACGCCACCGACGCTCCGCCGCCGGCCGCGCCGCCACGGGCCGCGCCACGGGGGTCACCCACACGCAGCGCCCCGGCTCCGGGAGCGAGGACCCCTGGCACTCGTCCGCGGGGGGTCGGCAGATACCCATGGGCATCGCGCCCTACCTCAACCCGGAGGCCTACGCCGAGGCCACCGCGAAGGCGCAGGCCTATCTGTTCGCGACGGAGGACGACCCCACGTCCCCCTCCGGCTCCGGCTCCGGATCCGGCGGGCCGTCCCGCGGTCGTCGCCGGCGGGGCAGGTCCGGTCGGCCGGTGCGCGCGGGCCTGCTCGGTGTGTCGGCGGCCGTGGCCCTCGGTACGGCCGCGGTGGCCGCCGGCGTGGTGCCGGGCCTGGACCACTACCAGCTCGGCGGCGGCACGCAGACCACCGGCGGGGAGCGGGTGCAGGCCCCGCGCACCCCCGGCAACACGGCCGGCGAGCAGGGCGGCACCTCGGGCAGCGCCGACACCCCGGCCACCAGGCCCGCCGGCGGCAACTCCGGACGCGGGACCTCCCCGAGCCCGTCCGCCTCCGCCTCGGTCTCTCCCTCGGCCTCACCCTCCGCCTCGAAGTCGGCGTCGCCGTCGCCGTCGGCATCGAAGTCGGCGTCGCCGTCGAAGACGGTATCGACGTCGCCGTCCCCCACAGCGACCCCGTCGAAGACGGCGGCCGAGAAGCCGGCGCCGAAGACGACCCCGGCCAAGCGCGCCACGCCGTCCGCGCCCGCCAAGCCCAGGAGCACTCCGTCGCGTACGGCCACCAAGGCGCCGGCGCCGGCCTCGACGCCGGTGACGGTGTCGCGGGAGGCCGCCGTCGAGGCCGAGGTGCTGAAGCTGGTCAACGAGGAGCGGGCGAAGGCCGGCTGCAGCCCGCTGGCGGCGAACTCCTCGCTCACGAAGCTGGCCGAGTCGTTCAGCGACGACATGGCCGCGCGGGGCTTCTTCGACCACACCGACCCGGACGGCAGGACACCGTGGGACCGGGCCGCGGCGGCCGGCGTCACCGACCTCGGCGGGGAGAACATAGCCCGCGGCCAGGCCGACGCGGCGGCCGTGATGCAGGCCTGGATGAGCAGCCCCGGCCACCGCGCCAACATCCTGAACCCGGACTTCAAGACCCTCGGCGTCGGCGTCCACTTCGGCCCGGGCGGGCCTTGGTGGACGCAGGACTTCGGCTATTGAGATAACCCGAGGTCAGACGGCTAAGCACCCTCCTGGCCCGTGTCCGGGCCGTCAAGCGTGGCTTCCTTGTCCGCAAAGACGCGATCCACGGCGGCCCGGGTCCGGGTCCCGCTCGACGGCATCAGGTGCGTGTACGTCCGCAGGGTGAAGCCGGGGTCGTGGTGCCCCAGGTACTCGCTCAGCGCTTTGATGCTCTCCCCCGCGTCCAGCAGCACCGAGGCGTAGAAGTGCCGCAGTGCGTGCATGCCGTTGTCCCGCCCGGTCTCGACACCCGTGGCCCGAAGCGCCGGCCGCCAGACGCGGTCGTTGAAGCGGTTCCGGTCCAGTGGCAGGCCCATGGTGCCGGTGAAGATCAGCGATGCCGTGACAGGCGGACCGTCGAGGGTCTTCCACGGCAGCGTGATCCTCACGGCCGGGTGGCGCTTGAGGTGACCGGCCAGCGCGAAGGCAACGGACTCAGGCAGAGGGACCTCACGCTCCTTGCCACCCTTCGGCGGAGCGAACACCGGCCGGGACAGACGCAGTAGCTTGACCTGCCGTACGACGTGCACCACTCCCCCAAGGAAGTCCACGTCTTCCACGGCCAGACCGAAGGCCCCACCCTGACGCAGACCGCACGCAGCCGCGACGTTGACGAGGGCCTGATAGCGGTCCGGCAGCGCCGAGCGCACGGCCATGATGCGTTCGGCAGGCCACGGCTTGACCTTGCGAGGCTCCAGGCGGGGCGCCCGCACGGACCGAGCGCTGCATGGGTTGGCTCGGATGAGCCGGTCCTCCACCGCAGCAGTGAACACCGTGGAGACGTGCGCGAAGATGCCTCGCCGGTAGCCAGCGGAGAGTCCACGGTCTTCCAGGGCCCGCAGCCAGAGCCGCAGGTGCGACGGGGTGAACGACCCCAACGGCCGCGTGCCGAGATACGGGATCGCGTGCAGCCGTAGACGGCTTTCCACCGACTCACGGGTCAGCGGATCCGTGATCTGCGTGGCCATCCACCCGCACGCTGGGGAGGGTGGTGGTTGAGGAGGTTGATCGGCTGCGGAACCGGCTTTGATCTGAGCGCTGGAAACGCCCCACGTGATGGGCTTGATCGTTCGCGGCGTTAGCATCCCCGGATGGGTAACTCCGGGTGTCCGTGCATCCTGTGCACGCAGTCGTCGAACGAAGCATCGTGGAATCACCGAGACCAGACTGTGGCCGCTAGCACAAGGGACTACGGCTGGCATGTGATGGGAGTCCACGCCGGCAGCGAAGCCCCAGCTGGGTGGGCCTACTCCATAGGCATGTGGCACACGCTGCGCAGCCCGGAAGTGTGCATCTTTGGGCTGGACGTCGACGTCATGATGCCCCTGGTCAATGATGCGGGCGATGCCGTGCGCAGCGGGCCTCCGCTCGTGCCTGACCAGCGCCGGAACGACATCTACGACAATTACCCCGCTGTCATCCGGCCCGTTCACGAGAGCTGGTGCCACGACTTCTTCGGCGCGGGGCTGGACTTCTACCAGGTTTCACCACTGCCCATGGCACAGCTCTTCTGGCCCGACCGGGAAGGTCGCTTTCCGTGGGAAGACGATGCGGCTGACTACTGTCGAGAGAATCAACCCCTGCTGTGGATCCCCAAGTCAGATACCGCCGGTCCATGGGGAAGTGTCTGAGGACCCGTGGACCCCATGTACAGCAAGGAAGTACAGCAACCAGAACGACGGCGTGGAGACGACCCCGGCCCCTGCTGCCCGGGTGACCGGCCCGGCAGACCTCAGCGACCGCCCCGCCCATAGTTCGCATCGAGGGACATGCCTCGACACCCCTGCTCGGGCCGCCTCTGGGCCGTGCGGGGGTGCTCAACGACGACCAACGCTGACAACCGCCGACGGCTAAGTCGCAGGTCGCAGCGTTGATCGATTACACGGCCGCAGGCCAGAGACCCGGCCCTTCACTTCTTCGGCTACTGAGGCCGCTGCGCGGGAGCGTTACGCGGCGGCACGGCCGCGGGTGAAGACCTTTGCCGTCTCGGTCACCCGGCGGCCCAGGTGCTCGGCGGTGGCCAGGTCGGCCTTGTGGACGCCCTCCGGACCCTGGTCGTTGTTGGACTGGGCGGCGGCGCCGGCGAAGAAGCCGAGGCGGTTGAGGTCGTTCTCGGAGGCGGTGCTGCTGTTCCAGCCGGGGAGCAGGCCGAGGTTGACCCAGTGCATGCCGTGCTGGGCGGCGAGCGTCTGGAAGAACTGCAGGGTGTGCAGCTTGTCGCCGCTCTTGGAGGCGGAGTTGGTGAAGCCGGCGGCCAGCTTGTCCTTCCAGTCCTGGCCGAACCAGCGCTTGGAGCTGGCCTCGGCGAAGACGTGGAACGCGCCGGAGGCGGTGCCCATGTAGGTGGGCGAGCCGAACACGATCGCGTCGGAGCGGTCCAGCGTCTCCCACTGCTCGTCGGTGATCTCGTCGACCTTGATCAGGTGCACCTCGGCACCCGCGTCGAGGGCACCGGTGCGCACGGCTTCGGCGAGCACGGCGGTGTGGCCGTAGCCGGAGTGGTAGGCGATGGAGACGACGGGCGTGGTCATGCGGACTCCTCGAAAGGGCAACGGAAGGCGGCAGCTCGACGGAGCGAGCAGCTCGCAAGCGGTAACCACAGGAAAGCACTAACTTCTGGTTAGTGCAACCTGGCAGTGCGCGCTGTGCGGGCGTACCCTGCTGTCATGACCGCCACCGCCCAGGACCACGACGACCTCGCGTACAACGTCTTCGCCAAGGCCTGTCCGTCGCGCGGCACGCTGGAGCACGTCACGGGCCGCTGGGGCGGACTGACGCTCGGCGCGCTGTACGAGGGCTCGCTGCGCTTCAACGAGCTGCGCCGGCGCGTCGACGGGGTGAGCGAGAAGATGCTGTCCCAGACGCTGCACGCGCTGGAGCGGGACGGCCTGGTGCACCGTGAGGCCCAGCCGACGAACCCGCCCCGCGTGGACTACGAGCTGACGCCCCTGGGCCGGCAGGTGGCCGAGCGGCTGCTGGCGCTCATCCACTGCGTGGAAGACGCGATGGACGACGTCCTCGCGTCCCGCGCGCGTTACGACGAGACGCGCGGCGCCCTCTGACACTTCGGGCAGAAGTAGCTCGACCGGTTCATCCAGGGGCGGCGCCGCATGGGGGTGCCGCAGCGCTTGCAGGGCAGGCCCTCACGGCCGTACGCGTCCAGGGAGCGGTCGAAGTAGCCGGACTCGCCGTTGACGTTGACGTACAGGCTGTCGAAGCTGGTGCCGCCGACGGCGAGGGCCGCGTTCATCACGTCCCGGATGTGCCCGAGCAGCTCCGCCGTGACCGGACGGGTGAAGTTCGCCGTCGGGCGTTCGTAGTGGAGGCGGGCGCGCCACAGGGCCTCGTCCGCGTAGATGTTGCCGACCCCGCTGATCAGCGACTGGTCCAGCAGGGCCCGCTTGATGGTGGTCCGCTTGCGGCGCAGCGCCTGGTGGAAGGCCTCGTCGTCGAAGAGCGGGTCGAGGGGGTCGCGGGCGATGTGCGCGATGACGTCGGGCAGGCCCTCGGGGGTGTTGTCGTGCAGCGACAGTCCGCCGAAGGTGCGCTGGTCGACGAAGCGGAGCTCGGTGCCGAGGGCGTCGGCGAACCGGACCCGGATGCGCAGGTGCTTCTCGTCCGGCGCCTCGTGCGGCTGGACCAGCAGCTGGCCGCTCATGCCGAGGTGGGCGAGGACGGACTGGTTCGTCTCCTCCAGCGGCAGCCACAGATACTTGCCGCGCCGCCGGGGCGGGCCGATGTGATGGCCCTTGAGCCGGTGCGCGAAGTCCTCGGGCCCGGCGACGTGCCGGCGCACGGCACGCGGGTGCAGCACCTCGGTCTCGGCGACGGTCCGGTGGGCGACCCAGCGCTCCAGGCCCCGCCGGACGACCTCCACCTCGGGCAACTCGGGCATCGGGCCCCCTGTCAGAACCGTGCGGACCGGTGGACGAACCGAGCGCCCGCTCCGGCGTCGACGGCCGGAGGGGCGCTCGCGTCCTGCTTGCTCAGGCGGTGGCGGCCGACGGGTCGCCGCCCGCGAGGGCTTCGTCGGCCGTCTCCTTCACGGGCTCCTTGGCCGGCTCCTTGGCCGCCTTGGCCCGCTCGTCCGCAGCGGCCCGGATGGACCGCCAGGCGGACTCGGCGGCCTGCTGCTCCGCCTCCTTCTTGCTGCGGCCGGTGCCGGTGCCGTACGAGACGCCTCCGACGCGGGCGGCAGCAGTGAAGGTCTTCTCGTGGTCGGGGCCGGTCTCCGTGACCAGGTACTCGGGCACGCCGAGCCCCTCGATCGCGGTCAGCTCCTGGAGCGACGTCTTCCAGTCCAGGCCGGCGCCCAGGTTGGAGGACTTCTCGATCAGCGGGTCGAACAGGCGGTGCACCAGTTCGGAGGCCGCGTCGAGGCCCTGGTCGAGATAGACCGCGCCGATCACCGCTTCGAGGGTGTCGGCGAGGATGGATGCCTTGTCCCGGCCGCCCGTGCCCTCTTCACCCCGGCCGAGCCGGATGAAGGCGCCCAGGTCGAGGCCGCGACCCACTTCCGCCAGCGCACGCGAGTTGACCACCGCGGCCCGCAACTTGGCCAGCTGGCCTTCGGGCAGGTCGGGGTGGGTGCGGTACAGCGTGTCCGTGACGACGAGGCCGAGCACGGAGTCCCCGAGGAACTCCAGCCGCTCGTTCGTCGGCAGACCGCCGTTCTCGTACGCGTAGGAACGGTGGGTCAGCGCTCGCACCAGAAGGGCGGACTCGACCTGGTAGCCGAGCCGCCCTTCCAGAAGCGTGTGGGACGAGGCCTGGTTGTCCGCTGAGTTCTTCTTCGGCGTGGACACAGTGCCTCTCACCAGCCGCTCAGACCTCGAGGACCTGGCGCTTGTTGTAGGTGCCGCACGACGGGCACGCGATGTGCTGCTGCTTGGGCTCGTGGCAGCGCTCGCACGCAACCAGGGTGGGGACCGCAGCCTTCCACTGCGACCGGCGGTGGCGCGTGTTGCTGCGCGACATCTTCCGCTTCGGAACAGCCACGGCTACTTCTCCTGCTTCTCGTCGACGCCCGCTTCGGCGCCGCTCATCTCGTCCTTCTCGCCGTCCGTCATCGAACCGGCGAGTCCCTGCAAAGCCGCCCAACGGATGTCGACGGCGTCATGGTGGTGGTCCGGGTCGTCCGCGAGCCGCACTCCGCACTCGGAGCACAGGCCCGGGCAGTCGTCCTGGCACACCGGCTGCATCGGCAGTGCGAGCACCACCGCATCGCGCAGCACGGGTTCGAGGTCGAACAGGCCGTCCTCGAGGAAGAACCTGTCCTCGTCGTCCTCGGCGTCGTCGCCCGGTTCCGCGATCACACGGCCCCGGTCGTCGGCGTCAGGGTACGAGAACAGTTCCTGGAAGTCCGCTTCGAGCTCCAGCTCGACCGGCTCCAGACACCTTACGCACTCCCCCTCGGCCGTTGCACGGGCGGTGCCTGTGACGAGCACCCCTTCCATGACCGACTCGAGGCGGAGTTCGATTTCCACCGGGGCGCCCTCCGGCACTCCGATGACCCCCTGGATGCCGAGATCCCTCGGAGCGTCGATCTCGCGGGTCAGGCGCTGCAGCGCGCCAGGACGCCGACCCAGCTCGTGCGTATCGAACACGAGGGGGTTGCGGTGGTCGAGGCGGGCGTTGGAAGCCATTCCTGCTTTCGATCTGTGAACTCGGAGGGACGCCGCCCGCAGGTGTTCCGGGCAGCGGTGATCGCGGACATACGCGCGACCGAAGAGCCAGGATACTGGACCTTTCGCTCAGCGCCCAATCCGGTGCGCGGCTACAGACCCCGGCCCTGCTCGTACGCCCTCAGCTGCTCCGCGCTGATCATGCTCGTGTCGAAGAGGCTGGTCTCGTCGAGAGCGTACCCCTGCTGGCCCTGCTGCTGGGGTTGCTGCTGGGGTTGCTGGGACTCGTGGGCCTGCTGGGGGTCGTAGGCGGCCTGCTGGTGGTCGTAGCCCTGGTAGGCGTAGGGGTCGGCCTGCTGGTAGCCGTACGGGTCCTGCTGCGGGGCGTACTCCGGCTGCTGCGGGAAGCCCGCGTACGGGTCCGGCTGCTGCTGGACCGGGGCACCTCCCGCCGGAGCGTAGCCGGAGGTGGGGGAGTAGGCGGGCTGCGGGTCGTACGACGGCTGGGCCGGCTCCGGTCCCCCCTGCTGCCGCTCCGCCGCGCGGTCGCTGTCCGCGAGGGCGGCGAGGTCGGCGAGGTAGTCGGCGTCGCTGGAGTGCTGGAAGGTGGTGGTGTCGTCGGCGAGGGCGCCCAGGTCGTCGGTGGCGATCCGGCCGTGCAACTTCTGCCGGCCGCGGCCGACGGCTTCCAGGGTCTTGGCGAGGACCGCCTCGAAGGCGCCGAGCTTGGCGTCGACGTACTGGTCGGCGTTCTGGCGCAGGGTCTGCGGGTCGTGGCTGCGCTCGGGGGCGTCCTCGTCCTCGTAGCCGTTCTCGTCCAGACCGGGGCCGGTGCCGAGGAGCTTCTCGCGGCCGCGGCCGACCGAGCCGAGGGTCTTGGTGAGGACGACCTCGAAGTTGGCGAGCTTGGAGTCGACGTAGTCGTCGGCCTCGGCGCGGATCTCCTCGGCCTCCTTGCGGGCCTCGGCGAGGATCCGGTCGGCCTCGGCCTGGGAGCGGCGGGCGACCTCAGTGCCGGAGATCAGCGAACCGCGCTCGGCGTGCGCGTTCTCGATGATCCGCTCGGCCTCCCGACGGGCCTGCTCGACCATCTGCTCACGGTCGCCGATCAGCTCCTGCGCCTGGGCGAGGGAGCCGGGCAGCGCCTGGCGCAGCTCTTCGAGCATCGCGAGCAGCTCGGCGCGGTTGACCACGCACGACGCCGACATGGGCATGGACCGGGCGCCGGAGACCGTGGAGACGATCTCGTCGAGCTTCTTCTGCACGTCCACCTGTGCTCGCCACTCTCTACAGCCGGGTTGGAGACGGACGGGACGACTGTAGCCCCATCAGTCCTTGGCGAGGCGCTTGTTCAGCGCCTCCAGGACCTCGGCCGGCACCAGGTGGGAGACGTCGCCGCCCCAGGCCGCGACCTCCTTGACGAGGGAGGAGGAGAGGAAGCTGTAGGTGGGGTTGGTGGGCACGAACAGCGTTTCGACGCCGGTGAGGCCGTTGTTCATCTGGGCCATCTGGAGTTCGTAGTCGAAGTCGCTGACGGCGCGCAGGCCCTTGACGATGGCGGGGATGTCGCGCTGCTTGCAGAAGTCGACGAGGAGGCCGTGGAAGGCCTCGACGCGGACATTGGCGTACTCGGAGGTGACCTCGCGGATCAGCTCGATCCGCTCCTCGATCTCGAACAGGCCCTTCTTGGACTTGTTGATCATCACCGCGACGTAGACCTCGTCATACAGACGGGAGGCTCGGGCGATGATGTCCAGGTGTCCGTTGGTGATCGGGTCGAACGACCCGGGACAGACGGCGCGGCGCACTTGTGATCCCTCGCTCTCCGGTCCGGTCATCGTGCGTCTTCGCACGTAGAGGCGGCGCGACCGTACCAAAACGTTCCCTCGCCGTAGCGACGGGACCGGATCGCCTCGAAGCCGTCCGGCCAGTGGAATTCGCCGCCTCTGGTGCTGCGCTCCACGGTGACGAGCGCTTGCTCAGCGAGCCAGCCTTCCGAGGCGAGTGTGAGGAGAATCTCCCGAAGATCGTCGTCCGTGGTGGCGTACGGCGGGTCGAGAAAGACCAGGTCGTACGGCTCTTCCGGGGCGGGTTGCCTGATGATCTGTTCCGCTTTGCCCGCTCTGACCTCGGCGCCGGGCAGGCCCAGGTTCTTCACGTTCTCCCGGACGATCCGCGCGGCTCGGGCGTCCGCCTCGACCAGCAGGGTGTGGCCCGCGCCCCGGGACAGGGCCTCCAGGCCCACGGCGCCCGAGCCGGCGTAGAGGTCGAGGACCCGTTCGCCGTCGAGGGGGCCGCCGAGGAGGGACTGCCAGGTGGAGAAGAGGCCCTCGCGTGCGCGGTCTGATGTGGGCCGGGTTCCGGTGCCGGGCGGTACCGAGAGGCGACGGCCGCCTGCCCTGCCGGCGATCACGCGGGTCATCTTCAGTCCTTGGTCGGGGGTGGTTACGGATTCAGTCTGGCAGGCGGTCCGTCGTGGTTGCTCGCGCAGTTCCCCTCGCCCCTGCAGGTGCGCTGCACCTCAGCCCTTTTCCAGGTACTGCTCTCTCTCCTCGTCCAGGAGGGCGTCCAGCGCCGTGCGCAGGCCCGGCAGGTGCTGCAGCTCCGGATCGGCCGCGACCACCGCCGCCGCTTCCTCCCTCGCCTCCGCGATGACCTCCTCGTCCTCGATGACCGCCAGGACCCGGAGGCTGGAGCGGGCGCCGGACTGGGCCTGGCCGAGGACGTCGCCCTCGCGGCGCTGTTCGAGGTCGATGCGCGAGAGTTCGAAGCCGTCGAGGGTGGAGGCGACGGCGGCAAGGCGCTGGCGGGCGGCGCTGGCCTCGGGCATCTCGGTGACCAGGAGGCACAGGCCGGGGGCGGAGCCACGGCCGACCCGGCCGCGCAGCTGGTGGAGCTGGGAGACGCCGAAGCGGTCGGCGTCCATGATGACCATGGCCGTGGCGTTGGGGACGTTGACGCCGACCTCGATGACGGTGGTGGCGACCAGGACGTCGGTCTCGCCGCCGGCGAAGCGGCGCATCACGGCGTCCTTGTCGTCCGGGTGCATGCGGCCGTGCAGCACCTCCACCTTCAGGCCCTTCAGGGGGCCGCGGCCCAGCTGGGCGGCCACGTCGAGCACGGCGAGCGGGGGCCGCTTCTCCGCCTCGTCCTCGGGGGACTTCTTCTTGCCGGCCTTCTTCGGGTCGTCGTCCTCGTCGCCGATGCGCGGGCAGACCACGTACGCCTGGTGGCCGGATCCGACCTCCTCGCGGACCCGTTCCCAGGCGCGGGCCAGGAAGTGGGGCTTGTCGGCGGCCGGGACGACGTGGGTGGCGATCGGGGAGCGGCCGGCCGGCAGCTGGTCGAGGACCGAGGTCTCCAGGTCGCCGAAGACCGTCATGGCGACCGTGCGCGGGATGGGGGTGGCCGTCATGACGAGGAGGTGCGGGGGTTGCCTCCCCTTGCCGCGCAGGGCGTCGCGCTGTTCCACGCCGAAGCGGTGCTGTTCGTCCACCACGACCAGGCCGAGGTCGTGGAACTGGACCTTGTCCTCGATCAGGGCGTGGGTGCCGATGACGATGCCCGCCTCGCCGGTGGCCAGGTCGAGCAGGGCCTGGCGGCGGGCGGCCGTGCCCATGGAGCCGGTGAGCAGGACGACCTTGGTGGCGTGCTCGGCGCCGCCCAGCATGCCGCCCTGGGCGAGTTCGCCCATCATCTCGGTGATCGAGCGGTGGTGCTGCTGGGCGAGGACTTCGGTGGGCGCGAGCATGGCCGCCTGGCCGCCGGCGTCGACCACGGCGAGCATGGCGCGCAGGGCCACCATGGTCTTGCCGGAGCCGACCTCTCCTTGCAGCAGCCGGTGCATCGGGTGGGTGGCGGCCAGGTCGGCGAAGATCTCCTCGGAGACCTTCCGCTGGCCCTCGGTGAGGGTGAAGGGCAGGCGGTCGTCGAAGGCCGTGAGGAGGCCGTCCGCCGCGGGGACGCGGGGGACGGCGGGCAGCAGGGTGTCGGCGTGCCGCCGGCGGGCCAGGGCGACCTGGAGGACGAAGGCCTCGTCCCACTTCAGGCGGGCGTGGGCGTCGGCGATGTCGGCCTTGGTGTGCGGGCGGTGGATCTTGAGCAGGGCCTCGGGGAGCGGGAGCAGGCCGCGGCCGGCGCGGAGGGAGTCCGGGAGCGGGTCGAGGGCCTCCTGGGCGCTGGGCAGGACCGTCTGCACCGCCTTGCCGATCTTCCAGGACTCCAGTTTGGCGGTGGCGGGGTAGATGGGGATCAGCGCGCCCGCCCAGGTCTCGATCGCCTCCTCACCGTCGCCCCGGAGCAACTCGTAGGCCGGATGGGCGAGCTGGAGGCGGCGGTTGAAGACGGAGACCTTGCCGGCGAACATCGCGCGGGTGCCCGGCAGCAGCTCCTTGTGGGGTTTGTGGACGCCGTTGCCGAAGAAGACCAGCTGGAGCCGGCCGCTGCCGTCGGTGATCGTGACCTCGAGGCGCTGGCCCTTGCCGCGTGGGGCCTTGGCCGAGGCGAAGGTGTGCAGGCGGGCGTCGGCGACCTGGGCGACCACCGTGACGTGCTCGTCCATGGGGAGGTCGGCGAGGTGGGTGAGCTGGCCGCGCTCCTCGTATCTGCGCGGGTAGTGGTGCAGGAGGTCGCCGACGGTGTGCAGGCCGAGGTGCTCGGCCATCACCTTCGCGGTGGCGGGGCCGAGCACCTTCTTGAGCGGTTCTTGCAGTGCGGGCACGAGATCCATTGCACACCACGGCACTGACAATGCCGTAGACCCTGCCCCGCGCATCCCGCCCGAGGCGCTGTAAACATCAGGGAAACTCCTGGTCAGGCGCGCTGCTCCGGCTCTAGGATGACGCGCTCCGGCCATCCTTCGCGGTCACCGCCCCCACGGGACCGCCCGACCCCGCGCCGCACCCACTCCCCCCTCCGGCGCAGTGACGATGGACTCCCAGACCTCTCAGGCATCCCAGGCATCCCAGTCACCCCGCCCACCTCACAGCTTCCAGGTCGACCTGCGCGGTCTGGTGGACCTGCTCTCCCATCACCTGTACTCCAGTCCCAAGGTCTACCTGCGCGAGCTGCTGCAGAACGCCGTGGACGCCGTCACCGCCCGCCGGGCCGCCGAACCGGACGCCCCGGCGCGGATCCGGCTGTACGCGGCGGACGGCGGGCTGCGCGTGGAGGACACCGGCGTCGGCCTGACCGAGCCGGACGTGCACAGCCTGCTCGCGACCATCGGCCGCAGCTCCAAGCGGGCCGACGGTCTGCAGGAGGCCCGGGCGGACTTCCTCGGCCAGTTCGGCATCGGACTGCTGGCCTGTTTCGTGGTCGCCGAGCGGATCCGCGTGGTCAGCCGCAGCGCCCGTACGCCCGGGGCGCCGCCGGTGGAGTGGACGGCCAGCGACGACGGCTCGTACACCGTGCGCACGCTGCCCGACGCCGAGCGGCCCGAGCCGGGTACGACCGTGTACCTGACGGCGCGGGCCGGCGCGGCCGAGTGGCTGGCGCCCGAGCGGGTCCGCGCGCTGGCCCGGGACTTCGGCTCGCTCCTCCCCTACGACGTCCGGGTCGGCGACGAGCCGGTCACCGATCTGCCCGCGCCCTGGGACCGCGCCCACCCGAGTCCCGCCGGCCGGCGGGCGGCGCTGGCCCGGCACTGCCGTGAGCTGTTCGGTTTCACCCCGCTGGACTCGATCGACCTGGACGTGCCGCTGGCCGGGATCCGCGGGGTGGCGTACGTGCTGCCGGCGGCGGTCAGCCCGGCCCAGCGGGCCACCCACCGGGTGCACCTGAAGGGCATGCTGCTCACCGAGCGGGCCGAACAGCTGCTGCCGGACTGGGCGTTCTTCGTGCGCTGTGTCCTGGACACCGACAGCCTGCGGCCCACCGCCTCGCGCGAGGCGCTGTACGAGGACGAGACGCTCGCCGCCGTACGGGACGCGCTCGGGACGAGGATCCGGTCGTGGCTGACCGGGCTCGCGGCCGGTGACCCGGAGCGGCTGTCGGCCTTCCTCGCCGTGCACCACCTGGGCGTGAAGTCCCTGGCCCGGCACGACGTGGAGATGCTGCGCACGATGCTGCCGTGGCTGCCGTTCGAGACGACCGACGGGCAGCTGTCCCTGGAGGAGTTCGCGCAGCGGCACCCGGTGGTGCACTTCACACGGACCGTCGAGGAGTACCGGCAGGTCGCTCCGATCGCCTCGGCGCAGGGCGTCGGCGTGGTCAACGGCGGCTACACCTACGACAGCGAGCTGGTCGAGGCGCTGCCGCGGGTGCGGCCGGGGACGGTGGTCGCCGAGCTGGACGCGGACACCGTGACCGCCCACCTGGACGCGGTCGACCCGGGCGAGGAGCTGGCGCTGGCCGGTTTCCTGGCCGCCGCGCGCGCGAAGCTCGATCCCCTGGGCTGTGACGTCGTCCTGCGGGCCTTCCACCCGCTCTCCGTGCCCGCGCTGCACCTGGACGACCGGGCGGCCCGGCACGAGCAGGCCCGCGCGGCGGCCGAGGAGCAGGCCGACGACCTGTGGGCGGGCATCCTGGGCTCGCTGCGCGGCAGCGCCCCGCGCGCGCGTCTGGTGCTCAACCACCTCAACCCGCTGGTCCGGCGAATCGGTTCGCTCGGCGACCCGGAGCTGATCGGCACCGCCACCGAGTCGCTGTACGGGCAGGCCCTGCTGATGGCGCAGCGCCCGCTGCGGCCGGCCGACTCGGCGCTGCTGAACCGGGCGTTCATCGGGCTGCTGGAATGGGCGACCCACGGGGAGGGGGACGGACGATGAGCGAGATCACCGACTTCGACGCGCTGCGCCGGGCGCTGGCGGAGAACTCCGAGGAACCGGAGGGGCCGGCCCGCAACGCGCGCGCGGAGCAGCTGCTCGCCGAGGCCGAGAAGCTGAACGTCCCGCTCGCCGTGATCGAGGCGCTCGGGCACCAGCTGAAGGTCTACAACTACAGCTCCGAGAAGGACAAGATGTTCGTCCCGTTCGCGCGGCTGCTGCGCCTGTGGGACGAACGGCCGGAGGACTTCGACGAGTACGAGGCGCACTCGCTGCACTGGGTCTTCAAGTGGATGTCTGCGGGCATGCTGGACCAGCCGCACATCCCGCTCGCCTCGGTCGAGAAGTGGCTGGGCGAGATGGAGCACCGCTACCGGCTCGCCGGGTACTCGGAACGGGCCGTGCGCAGCGCCGAGTTGAGGGTGGCCGCGCACATCGGGGACCTCCCGCGCGCGGAGCGGGCGTACGCGGCGTGGCTGGCCGCCGACCGGGACCGGATGGCCGACTGCCATGCCTGCGAGCTGCACGCGCAGGGCATCTGGCAGGTGCGGTGCGGCCGGGACGCCGAGGCGCTTCGGCTGTGGCGGCCGGTGCTGGAGGGCGAGTTCGCCTGCGCGCACGAGCCGCACACGGTGCTCGCCTCCTCGCTGGCCCCGCTGCTGCGCCTCGGCCGCACGGAGGAGGCCCGGGCCCACCATCTGCGCGGTGTCCGGCTGGTGCGGCCCATGGAGAGCATGCGGGGCGCCTACGCCGACCATGTGGAGTTCTGCGCGCTGACCGGGAACGAGGCGCGCGGTCTGGAGCTGCTGGCCGAGCGGCCGGCGTACTTCACGGACACCGGGCATCCGCGCAGCCGGCTGGACTTCATGGCCGTGGTGGCGCTGCTCATGGACCGGCTGACCGAGCTGGGTCTCGGCGGGCAGCGGGTGCCGGGACCGGCCGGGCGGACCTGGACGGCACGGGAACTCGCCGCGCACGCGCGCGCGGAGGCCACGGACCTCGGCGAGCGGTTCGACCGCCGCAACGGCACGTCTGCGGTCGGCGACCGGATCCGCGCGCGGATGGCCCAGCGCCCGCTGGCGGAGCGGCTGCCACTGGGCGTGCGCACGGTGCGGCCCGCGCCGGCGCCGGCGGCCACGCCCCCGGCACCGGACGTCCCCGACGAACCCGACCCGGCCGCCCTGCTCGCCGAGGCGCGGCGGCTGTCGGACACCTTGCAGCCGCACGCCCTGGAGGCGTGGGCGGCGGTCGCGCGGGCCGCACCGGACGGCACCGGTCTCGGAGCGCGCGCCCGCGCGGAGATCGCCGACCACGAGGCGATGGCCCGCGGCCCCGAGGGGCTCCCCCTGTTCGGCCGGGCGGCGGAGCTGTACGCGGAGGCGGGCGACCCCGGGGAGGCGCTGGCGGCACGCGCGCGTGGGGCGTACGTCCGCGCGCTGGCGGGAGAGGTGGACGCGGCCCTCGCCACGGTCACCGGCCTGTACGACGAGGTACTCGCGCTGTACGCCGACGAGGGCACCGGGGTGCGGCAGACCGCTTCGGTGGTGATGAGCCGGGCGCGGATCCTGATGCGGCGGGTGCACGAGGTGGCCGACCGGGGCGCCGAGCGGGAGGCCGGTCGGGCCGTCGGGGCCGCCGAGGCGGCCGTTCGGGAGGTGCTGGCGCTCGTCGAGGGGCGCGGCGGGGACGATGTGCGGCTGGCGGCGCGGGCCGCCGAGGCGCGGGCGATGCTCGCCGAACTCGCCGGCCTCACCGGGGACGCGGAGCGGGCGGCGGAGCTGTTCCGGCGGGCCGCCGACGGGTACGTGACCGCCGGGCTGCCGTGGTTCGCGGTGGAGTACGAGGTCCAGGTCGCCGCCCTGGCCCACCAGGCCGGCGACCTGGCCGGGGCCGAGCGGGCGCTACGGGCGGCCCTGGAGCACGGCGGGCCGTACGTGGAGCCGGTCGGGCGGGCCCAGCTGCACCTCCAGCTCGCCGAGGTACTCGGCGGCCGGGACGCGCCCGCCGAGGCGGCCGAGCATGCGCTGGAGGCCGCGCACTGGGCCGACGAGGCCGGCGAGAGCGGCACCCTGGGCGCCTGGGCGCGGCAGCAGCTGGGCGGCTTCCTGCTGCGCCGGGGCAGGTACGCGGAGGCCGCCGAGGTGCTGGAGTCCGCGCTGGCCGACCTGAGCGCCGAGACGCACGGCGACGGGCTGGTGGTGCAGGCCCGCTGGTGGCTCGGGGACTGTCTGGGCGAGCTGGGCGAGCACCGGGCCGCCGCCGAACAGCGGCTCGAGGCCGCGGAGCTGGCCCGGCACTGGCCCGAGCAGCAGGACCACGCCACCCTCGCCCACCTCGCCGCCGAGTCGCTGGGCAACGCGGGGCTGGACGAGGAGGCGGACCGCGCCTACGCGCGCGCGGGCGACCTGTGGCGCGCGCTCGGCAACGCGCAGTTCCTGGTCCGCTCGCTGCGCGCCCGGGCCTGGCTGGCGCTGGGCGGGGAGCACGGGGCGGCGCACGCCCGTGCGCTGATGGCGGAGGCGGTCCGGGAGGGCGAGTCGGCACTGGCGGCGGCGCAGGGGGCGGACCGGGAGGAGCTGGCCGCGGAACTGGGCGACACCCACCGGCAGTTCGCGGAGCTGCTGGCCCGCTCGGCGTCCGAGGAGGCCGAGGACGCGGCGATCCGGGCCGCGTTCGAGGCGGCGCTGGAGCAGATGACCCGGGCCGTGGCGGTGTTCGCCGGGCTCGGCGCGGCCGGGCTGCACAGCCGTACCGGAGCCGAACTGGGCGCGGGCTGGCTGGAGGCGGACCTCGGCCGTCCGGCGCGGGCGGCGGCACGCGCGCGTGCGGTGCTCGCGGTCTACGAGGGTGCCGACGACGCCGACGGGACGGCCCGGGCCCGGCGGGAGGAGGCGGCCCAGATGCTGGAGGCGGCGCGGGAGGGAACGGAGACGGAACAGGGCTGACGCGGGGCCGGCTCACTCCACGCCGATGAGCAGCAGGGCCCCCTGCCGGCCGCCGCGGTACACCACCGTGTCCACGGCCAGGTAGGCCTCGCGTACGTGGGTCTCCAGGTGCGTGGCGACGGTCTGCGGCGCCTCGTCGCCGACGACGAGCGTGACCAGCTCGCCGCCGGCCTGGAGCATGCGGTCCAGGACGGTCCGGGCGGTGGCGGTGACGTCCGCACCGATCACCGCCACGTCGCCGTCGATCAGGCCGAGCACGTCCCCGGCCTGGCAGATGCCGGCCGTCGTCCACGACTCGTGCTCGGCGACCACGACCTCGGCGTACCGGGTGGCGCCCGCCGCCGAGGTCATCTGGACGACGTCCTCGTCGAACCGGCGCTCCGGCTCGTGCACCGCGAGCGCGGCGATGCCCTGGACCGCCGAACGGGTCGGGATCAGGGCCACCCGGATGCCCTCGGTGCGGGCCTGCTCGGCCGCGGCGGCGGCCGTGTGGCGCAGCTCGGCGTCGTTGGGCAGCAGGACGACCTCGCGCGCGTGGGCGCGCCGTACCGCCTGCACCAGCTCCCCGCTGGCGGGCGGCTCACCGGGGCGCGCGAGGACGGCGGTCGCGCCGGCCTCGGTGTACAGCCCGGCCAGGCCCTCACCGGGTACGACGGCGACGACCGCGCGCTGGGCCCGCTCGCGCGGCGGACGCTCCCGGCCGGTGTGCACGTCGCCGAGCCCGAAGTGGGTGATCCGGATCCGGTACGGCCGCCCGGCCTCCACGCCGGCCTCCACGGCGGCGCCGGCGTCGTCGACGTGTACATGGACGTTCCACAGGCCGTCGCCGCCGACCACGACCAGGGAGTCCCCGAGGGCGTCGAGCCGCGCGCGCAGCCGGGTCACGGCCGTGTCGTCGGCCTCCAGCAGGTAGATCACCTCGAACGCGGGCCCGTCGGCGCCGGCCGCGTCGGCGCACGGGCCGCCCTCGGGAGCGCACTCCCGGATCGCCTCCACGCGCGCGTGCGCGTCGGAAACGGCCCCCGGGGGCCGCGGGACCTCGCGCAGCGGGGTCTCCCGCACCGCCTCCCCCGTGAACGCCTCCACCAGCGCGCCCAGCACCGCCACCAGCCCGCGTCCGCCCGCGTCGACCACGCCGGCCCGCTCCAGCACGGCCAGCTGGCCCGGGGTCGCCGCCAGGGCCGCCCGCGCGCCCTCGTAGGCGGCCCGCGCGACCGTCCCGCAGTCGCCCTCGGCTCCCTCGGCGGCGTCGGCGGCGGCCGAGGCGACCGTCAGCACCGTGCCCTCGACGGGGTGGGCCACGGCCTGCCGGGCGGAGTCGGCGGCCCGGCGCAGGGCCAGCCGCAGCGCCGGGCCGTCGGTGTGAGAGGCCTCACCGGCCTCCGCGAGGACCTGCGCCATCCCGCGCAGCAGTTGCGCGAGGATCGTCCCGGAGTTGCCCCGGGCCCCGATGAGCGCCCCGTGGGCCATGGCCCGTACCGCGTCCGCCAGGGCGGGCTCGGCGCAGCCGGTCTCGTACCCGGCGAACACCGCCTCCACGGCCGTCGCCGCGGACTCCAGGGTCAGGTAGAGATTGGTGCCGGTGTCGCCGTCGGCCACCGGATAGACGTTGATCGCGTCGATCTCCTCACGGGCCCGGCCCAGTGCCCGGAGGGCCAGACCGCACCAGGTGCGCACCGCGAGAGCATCGAAGAATGTCTGCGGCACCTGCGCCACCTGCGCCTCCCTGAGCTGGCTGGACGTGGGACGCAGCGTAGACCCCGGACCGGTGGGTTCCGGAAGAGGGCGGGAGCGGGGCCCTGACCTGCCATGGTAGTTTCGCTGTACGGACGCAGTCGTTGTATGCTGCTCCGGTTGCCCGATCCTGATCGGGCCATTCCCCCTGGCAACGCCACTCAGATCTCAGGTCCTGGGATCTCGATCCCGGCATGCCGGGATTAACCGTAAGTGCATCTGAAGTCTTTGGAGTGACCCGTGGCTGCCAACTGCGACGTCTGCGGCAAGGGGCCGGGCTTCGGCAACAACATCTCGCACTCGCACCGCCGTACGTCCCGCCGCTGGAACCCGAACATCCAGCGTGTGCGTACCGTGGTCGGCGGGACGCCGAAGCGCGTGAACGCTTGCACCTCGTGCATCAAGGCCGGCAAGGTCTCGCGCTGACGCTCCAGTGAGCGCGCGGCCACTGCCTGGTTCGCTGCACTGAGCCGGTCCACCTCCGGGTGGGCCGGCTTTTTGCCGTACCCATGAGCGGTTCCGGACTGCCAGACTTTACGGAATGCGCTTCGGCATCCTGGGCCCCACAGAGATCCACACCGGCGACGGCACCCCCGTCGACCCCGGCGGCCCCCGGCCCCGCGCCCTGCTCACCCTGCTGCTGCTCGACGCCGGCCGCCCGGTCCCCGTGGAGCGCCTCCTGGACGGCCTGTACGGCGCCGAGCCGCCCGCCGGGGCCCTGGGCGCCCTCCAGTCGCAGATCTCCCGCCTGCGCCGGCGGCTCGCGCCGCACACCGGCGTCGACGCCGTCCCCGCCGGCTACGCCCTCGCCGTCGACCCGGACACCGTCGACGCCCACCGCTTCACCCGGCTGGCCGCCGAGGGCCGTACCGCGCTCACGGCCGGCGACCACCCGCGCGCGGCGGCCCTCCTGCGCGACGCCCTGGCGCTGTGGCGCGGTCCTGCACTGCCCGACCTGCCGGACGCGCACGCCGACCGGGCCCGGCTGGACGAGCTGCGGCTGGCCGTCGTACAGGACCGGATCGAGGCCGAGCTGAGCACCGGGGGCGGGCCGGAGCTGGTGCCGGAGCTGCGGGCGCTGCTCCGGGGGCAGCCGCTGGACGAGCGGCTGTACGGGCAGCTGATGCGGGCCCTGCACGCGGCCGGCCGGCCCGCCGAGGCGCTGGCCGTGTTCGAGGAGGCCCGGCGCACGCTCGCCGACCAGCTGGGCGCCGATCCGTCGCCCGAGCTGTCCGCGCTGCACCTCCGGCTGCTCCGGGACGGCACCGGGGCCCCGGCCCGGCCCCGGCTCCCGGCCCAGCTCACCCGGTTCGTGGGCCGCGAGGCGGAGCTGGCCCGGATCGACCGGGCGCTGGCCGGGTCCCGGCTGGTGACGCTGACCGGTCCCGGGGGCGTCGGCAAGACCCGGCTCGCGCTGGAGGCGGCCCGTGCCCGCACCGGCGCCGGCGTCTGTCTGGTCGAGCTGGCGCCGCTCGCCGACGGCGCCCGGATCCCGTACGCGGTGCTGGCGGCGCTCGGGGTGCGGGACGGCTTCCGCAGCCCGGCCACGGACGCCCTGGACCGGCTGCTGGCCGCGCTGGCGGACCGTGAGGTGCTGCTGGTGCTCGACAACTGCGAGCACCTCGTCGAGGCGGCCGCGCGGACGGCCGCGCTGCTCCTGGGTGCCTGTCCCGGGGTCCGGGTGCTGGCGACCAGCCGGGAGTCGCTGGGCATCACCGGCGAGGTGCTGGTGCCGGTGCCGCCGCTGCCCGAGGAGCCGGCCGTACGGCTGCTGCTGGACCGGGCGCGCGCGGTACGGCCCGATTTCGACGGCCACGCGCGCGTGCCGGAGATCTGCCGGGCCCTGGACGGACTCCCGCTGGCGATCGAGCTGGCCGCGGCCCGGCTGCGCACCCTCTCCGTGGACGAGTTGGCGGGGCGGCTGCACGACCGGTTCCGGGTGCTCACGCGCGGGGACCGGGCCAAGGCGCCCCGGCACCGCACCCTGCGCGCGGTGGTCGAGTGGAGCTGGGAGCTGCTGGATGCCGGGGAACGGGACCTGGCGAGCAGGCTGACCGTCTTCGCGGGCGGCGCCACGCTCGACGCCGTCGCGGCCGTGTGCGGGGTGCCGTACCCGGAGGACCCGCTGGCGTCCCTGGTGGAGAAGTCCTTCCTGGAGATCTCCGACGGCCGCTACCGCATGCTGGAGACCATCCGCGCCTTCGCCGCCGAGGCCCTCACCAGCCCCCGGGAGCTACGGGCCGCCCACGCCGCGTACTTCCTGCGGCTGGCAGAGGAGGCGGAGCCCCTGTTGCGCGGGGGCGACCAGCTGCCCTGGCTGGAGCGGCTGGCCGCCGAGCAGGAGAACCTGGACGCGGCCCTGCGGTATCTGACGGAGACCGCGCCCGGGGACGCGCTGCGGCTGACGGCCGCGCTGACCTGGTTCCGGCGGCTGCGCGGCCTGCACGGCGACCGGGTGTCCGGCGCGCGGGCACTGCTCGCGGCGGCCGGCGCGGAGCCGCCTCCCGGGCTGGCCGAGGAGTACGCGCTGTGCGTGATGAACGCCGTCTCCGGGCGGGGCGACGACCCGGAGGACGCCGGGCTGATCGCGCGCGCGGGCGCCCTCATGGCCTGCCTGGACGGGCCGCTGCGGCTGCCGTTCACCGTGATCCTGTGGTCCCTCACGGGCGGCCCCCGGCTGAGCGTGGACGAGGGCGTGCGCGTGCAGCTGGGCCGGGAGCCGTGGGGCCTGGCCCTGCTGGACATGGGCCTCGCCTACCAGTCGCTGTTCGCGGGGCGGGCCGCCGACGCGGAGGCGGGCTTCACGCGCGCGTGGAAGGGTTTCCAGGGGACGGGCGACCGCTGGGGCATGGCCAACTGCCTCGATCCCCTGGGCGGGTTCGCGTACGGCCGGGGTGAGTACGCGCGGGCGCTGGCCCTGCTGGACGAGGGCCTGGTCCACGTCCGCGAGCTGGACGCGCCGGAGGAGACCGCCGACCTGCTGCGCACGCGGGCGGTGGTGCTGCTGGCCCAGGGGACGGCGGAGGAGGCCGCCGCGCACTTCACGCGCTCCGGCGAGCTGGCCCGTACCGCCGGGGCGAGTGACAAGGTGGCCGGTGCGCTGCGCGGCCTCGGGGACACGGCCCGGCTGGCCGGGGACACGGCACGCGCGCGCGTGCACTACGAGAACGCCCTGGAGGCCTGCGCGGCCACCTGGTTCAGCGTCGGCGAGACGGTACGGATCCTCATCGGGCTGGGCCGTACGGCCGCCGCCGAGGGCGACCTGGACGCCGCCCGGGACTGGCTCGCCCAGGCCCGTGCGCAGGCCCTGGAGTCGCGCGACGCGCTCCTGCTCGCCGATCTCGCCGACGCCCTCGCGGCCCTCGCCACGCGCCCGGAGCGGGCGGCCGAACTCCTCGGCGCCGCCGCGGGCCTGCGCGGCACGCCCCGGCCCGGGGACCCGGACGTCGCCCGGGCGACGCGGCACACGCGCGCGTGCCTGTCCCCGCAGGCCTACGCCACCGCCTACGAACAGGGCCGCGGCCTGCGGTCGGCGGCGGTCAGCGAACGGTAGGCGCACGGTAAGCGGGGCCCGGGACAGTGGCCGGCATGACGAAGACACACCACCTCGGCCACCTGTCCGTCCTGATCTCCGGCGCCAGCGTCGCCGGCCCCGCCCTCGCCCTGAACCTGGCCCGCCACGGCGCCCGGGTCACGGTCGTCGAGAAGGCGCCCGCGCTGCGCGCCGGCGGCTTCGCCGTCGACTTCCGGGGGCACGTGCACCGTAGGGTGCTCACCGCGATGGGCATCTGGGACGAGGTCCACGCCCACCAGACCCACATGGGCCGGCAGAGCGTCGTCGCCGCCGACGGCACCCCGCGCGTGGACCTGCCCGCGGAGATGATGAGCGGCGATGTGGAGATCTTCCGCGGCGACCTGGCGCGGATCATGTACGAGCGCACGAAGGACTCGGTGGAGTACGTCTTCGGCGACTCCGTCACGGCCCTGACCGACACCCTGCGGGGCGTCGAGGTCGCCTTCGAGCGGGGCGCGCCCCGCCGCTTCGACCTCGTCGTCGGCGCCGACGGCCTGCACTCGAACACCCGCCGCCTGGTCTTCGGTGACGAGTCCCGCCACCTGCGCTTCCTCGACCACTACGTGGCCGGCTTCAGCCTCCCCAACCACCTGGGCCTGAACCGCACCGGCCGCCTCTACAGCGAGCCCGGCCGCTGTGTCGGCCTCAACAACTACGACGGCGATCCGGAGCGGGCCGGCGCGCTGCTGGTGTTCCGGTCCGGGCGGCTGGCGTACGACCGCCGGGACGTCGCGGCGCAGAAGCGGATCCTCACCGAACGGTTCGCCGGGATGGGCTGGGAGACGCCGGCCGTGCTCAAGGGCCTCGCGGAGGCGGACGACCTGTACTTCGACGCCATCGCGCAGATCCACATCGACCGTCTCGTCGAGGGCCGGGTGGTGCTGCTCGGGGACGCCGGGTACGGGGCGACGATGGGCGGCATGGGGACGGGCGTGGCGATCGTCGGCGCCCATGTCCTCGCCGGCGAGCTGGCGCTGGCGGGCGGCGATCACCGGGTCGCGCTGGCCGCCTACGAGAGCCGGATCCGGGACTTCGCCAAGGGCTGCCAGAAGATCTCCGGGAACGCGGGGCCGTTCTTCGCCCCGCCCACCGAGCGGCGCATCCGCAGCCGGGACCGGATGTACCGGCTGCTCGGCTCGCGGCCGCTGGCCGGGTTCTTCAAGCGGCTGACGGAGAAGGCGGCGACCGCCATCGAGCTGCCGCAGTACCCCGCCTGAACCCTCAGCGGGTGTCCCGCCCGAGCGCCCACCCGTGGTCCACGGGTCCGATCCCGGCGCCGAGCGCGAACCCGGCGGCGATCGCCCCGGTGACGTACTCCTTGGCCGCGGCGACCGCCTCCGGCACGGACCGCCCGCGCGCCAGGCCGCAGGCGATCGCGGAGGCGAGGGTGCAGCCGGTGCCGTGGGTGTGCCGGTTGTCGTGGCGGGGCGCCCGCAGCAGGTGTTCCTCGGAGCCGTCGGTGAGCAGGTCCACGGCGTCGCCCGCTAGGTGCCCGCCCTTGATCAGCACCCAGCGCGGCCCGAACTCCAGCACGGCCGCGGCGGCCGGTCGCAGATCGTCCTCGGACCGGACGCGGACGCCGGTGAGTTGGGCCACCTCGTCGAGGTTGGGGGTGGCCACGGTCGCCACCGGCAGCAGTTCCGTCCGTACGGCGTCCAGGGCGGAGGCGGCCAGCAGCGGGTCGCCGTGCTTGGAGACGCCGACCGGGTCCACGACGGCCGGCGCGTCCGTGCCGGAGATCAACTCGGCGACCGCCTCGACCAGTTCGGCGGAGGCCAGCATGCCGGTCTTCACGGCCTGGACGCCGATGTCGTCCACGACACTGCGGTACTGGGCCCGGACCGCTTCCACCGGCAGCTCCCAGGCGCCCTGGACGCCCGTGGAGTTCTGCGCGGTCACCGCGGTGAGCACGCTCATGCCGTGCACGCCGAGCGCGAGCATGGTCTTCAGGTCGGCCTGGATGCCGGCGCCACCGCCGGAGTCCGACCCGGCCACCGTGAGAACCCGCGGGATCACGACTCGATGTCCCCGAAGTGGTCCCAGCCGCCCTTGCTGGTCCAGGGCGCCCCGTCGACGGTCACCTGGGGCAGCGCGGAGGGGTTGAGGACCTCGCCGATGACCTTCCAGCGGGCCGGCAGCTTGACGTCCGGCGGGAAGGTCGCCACGATCGCGTGGTCCTCTCCCCCGGTCAGCACCCACTGCAGCGGGTCCACGCCGACGGCCTGCCCGATGTCGTGCATCTGCGTCGGGATGTCGATGGCGCCGGACCGGATGTCGATGCGGACCTTGCTGGCCTCGGCGATGTGCCCGAGGTCGGCGATCAGGCCGTCGCTGACGTCGCACATCGCGGTGGCGCCGAGCGCGGCGGCGGCCGGACCCGCGTGGTACGGCGGCTCGGGGCGCCGGTGGGCCTCCACAAAGGCGCGCGGCGAGCGGAAACCGCGGACGAGCACCGCGTACCCGGCCGCGGACCAGCCGAGCCAGCCGGTGACGGCCACCAGGTCGCCGGGCTGGGCACCCGCGCGCGTGACGGGCTCCTGGTTGCGCAGATCACCGAGCGCGGTGATCGACACCATGATCGTGTCGCCGCGTACGACGTCCCCGCCGACCACGGAGGCGCCCGCGACCTGGCACTCGTCGCGCAGGCCGTCCATCAGCTCGGTCGGCCAGGTCACCGGCAGCTCGGCCGGGACGACCAGGCCCAGCAGCAGGGCGGTCGGTACGGCGCCCATCGCGGCGATGTCGGCGAGGTTCTGCGCGGCGGCCTTGCGGCCGACGTCGTAGGCCGTGGACCAGTCGCGGCGGAAGTGCCGGCCCTCCAGCAGGATGTCGGTGCTCGCCACCACCCGGCGGTCGGGGGCGGCGACCACCGCGGCGTCGTCGCCGGGGCCGACCCGGACCGCCGGGGTGGTGGTGAGACGGGAGGTCAGCTCCCTGATGAGCCCGAACTCACCTAGCTCACCCACTGTGCCCTTCATTGCCTCAAGCCCCTTCTGTGCCGTGCCCTGCCCGGTCGCGCGTCCCCAGTGTCCCCGATACGGTCGAGGTGACCGTCAACTCCTGTCGTGCCTGCACCCTGGCGCGCAAGCCCGGTTCCCGCAGGTCTCCCCGCGGGGAGCGGCGACGCGATACCGTGGCGTTCCTTTTCCCCACATGATCCTCGTGGCCGCCCTGGAGGTTCCGTGGTACAGGCGTACATCCTGATCCAGACGGAGGTCGGCAAGGCGTCGACCGTCGCCGAGACGATTGTCAAGATTCCTGGAGTCCTCCAGGCCGAGGACGTGACGGGTCCGTACGACGTCATCGTGCGGGCCCAGGCCGACACGGTCGACGAACTCGGTCGCATGGTGGTCGCCAAGGTCCAGCAGGTGGACGGCATCACGCGCACCCTGACCTGTCCGGTCGTGCATCTGTAGCCCCCGTCTACGCTTGGCCGGTGAACATCTTCCGTCACCGGCCTCTCGGTCTGCTCGCGCCGGCCCTGCTCGTCGTGGTCGCGGGCTGCTCCACGGCAGACGACAGCGACACCGTGGCAGTTCCCACCCCCGACGCGAAGACCGCCCCGCTCTGCCGGGATCTGGACAAGGTGCTGCCGCGAAAGGTGGACGGCGAGAGCCGCCAGGACCCCGAGCCCCGGTCCGCCTACACGGCGGCCTGGGGAAGCCCGGCGATCATACTGCGCTGCGGCATCGTCCGGCCGCCGAAGATGGTGGATCCCAAGGTGGCCCTGGGCGACGACCCGAACGCGGTCGGTGGCGGGGTCAACGGGGTGGAGTGGCTGATGGAGAAGGAGGACGACGGGACGTGGCGGTTCACCACGTCCGGCCGTCGTGCGTATGTCCAGGTGACGCTGCCGAAGAAGCTGTCCGGGTCGGACGACAGCGCCCAGGTGCTGATGGACCTGGCGCCGGCCGTCAAGGAGGCGATCCCCGAGGGGCTCGCCTCCATGCGGCACTGACCCGCCGCGGACTCAGCGCAGTCCGGTGGAGCGGCGCAGCGCCGCCTGCACCAGGCGGTCGACCAGCTCGGGGTAGCTGATCCCGCTCGCCTGCCACATCTGCGGGTACATCGAGATCGGCGTGAACCCGGGCATGGTGTTGATCTCGTTGATCACGAACTCGCCGTCCTCGGTGAGGAAGAAGTCCGCGCGGACCAGGCCCTCGCAGGAGGCCGCCTCGAACGCCTCGACCGCGAGCCCCTGCACCTCGGCGGTCTGCTCGGGGGTGAGCGGGGCCGGGACGATGCCGGGCGTGGAGTCGATGTACTTGGCCTCGAAGTCGTAGTACGCGTGCGCGTCCGGCGGCGGGATCTCGGCCGGGACGGAGGCGCGCGGGCCGTCCTCGAACTCCAGGACGCCGCACTCGATCTCGCGGCCCCGCAGGGCCGCCTCGATGAGGATCTTCGGGTCGTGGGACTGCGCCTCGGCGATCGCCTCGTCCAGGCCGGACAGGTCGTCGACCTTGGTGATGCCGATGGAGGAACCCGCGCGCGCGGGCTTCACGAACAGCGGCCAGCCGTGCTCACCGGCGAAGTCGATGATCCGCTTGCGGGCGGCGGACTCGTCCTGCGCCCACTCGCGGGGCCGGATCACCAGGTACGGGCCGACCTTGAGCCCGAAGGAGGTGAACACCCGCTTCATGTACTCCTTGTCCTGGCCGACGGCCGAGGCGAGCACGCCCGAGCCGACGTACGGCACCCCGGACAGCTCCAGCAGGCCCTGCAGGGTGCCGTCCTCGCCGTAGGGGCCGTGGAGCACCGGGAAGACCACGTCGACCTCGCCGAGCGCCTTGGGCACGGAGCCGGGCTCGCTGTAGACGACCTCGCGGTTCGCGGGGTCGACGGGGAGCACCACGCCGCCCTCGTGCGACTCCGCCAGCTCGGCCACGCTGGGGGTACGGCGGTCGGTGATGGCCATCCGCTCCGGCTCGTCGGCCGTCAGCGCCCAGCGGCCGTCCGAGGTGATGCCGATCGGCAGGACGTCGTACTTCGTCCGGTCGATGGCCTTGAGGACGGCGCCGGCCGTGACCACGGAGATCCCGTGTTCGGAGCTGCGCCCGCCGAACACGACGGCCACGCGCGGCTTGCGCGACGGCTGCTCAGGGCTCTGGGGAAGGTTCTCGGTGCTCATATCGCGTTGAGAGTACCTGTAGGCAGCGGCCAAGTCAGCGCGCGCTCCCGGGCGGTCGCTCAGCGTCGCGCGGACGGTCGCACAGCGTCGCACGACAGCCCCGGGAGGGACCGCCCGGGCCGCTCTCAGCGGCGTTCGGGCTTGGCGCTGCGCGCCATCAGCTCCTTGAGCGCGGCGACCGGTGACTTGCCCTCGTGGACGATGCTGACGACCGTCTCGGTGATGGGCATGTCGACGCCGTGCCGGCGGGCCAGATCCAGCACGGACTCGCAGGACTTGACGCCCTCGGCGGTCTGCCGGGTGACCGCGATGGTCTCCTCCAGGGTCATGCCCTTGCCGAGGTTGGTGCCGAAGGTGTGGTTCCGGGACAGCGGCGAGGAGCAGGTGGCCACCAGGTCGCCCAGGCCCGCGAGTCCGGAGAAGGTCAGCGGGTCGGCGCCCATCGCGAGGCCGAGCCGGGTGGTCTCGGCGAGGCCGCGGGTGATGAGCGAGCCCTTGGCGTTGTCACCGAGTCCCATGCCGTCGGCGATGCCGACCGCGAGCCCGATGACGTTCTTGACCGCGCCGGCGAGTTCGCAGCCGACCACGTCGGTGTTGGTGTACGGCCGGAAGTACGGCGTGTGGCAGGCGGCCTGGAGCCGCTGGGCGACGCGCTCGTCGGT
This sequence comes from Streptomyces sp. NPDC088810, assembly GCF_044750305.1. NCBI lineage: Bacteria > Bacillati > Actinomycetota > Actinomycetes > Kitasatosporales > Streptomycetaceae > Streptomyces > Streptomyces sp. NPDC088810. The sequence continues at coordinate 119,647 of NZ_JBIVJQ010000011.1, read as the reverse complement.
GCAGGCCACGACGGCGAGGGCGGGCATGCGGGCGGCGATCTCGCGGGCCAGGTTGGGCCCGGTGACGACCGCGATCCGGTCGGCGCCGACCTTGGCGACGTCCTCGATGACCTCGCTCATCCGCATGGTGGAGCCGAGTTCGACGCCCTTCATCAGGGAGACCAGGACGGTGTCCGGGGCGAGCAGCGGGGACCACTCGGCGAGGTTGGCGCGCATGGTCTGGGAGGGGATCGCGAGCACGGTGAAGTCCGCGTCCCTGAGGGCCTCGGCCGCGTCGGCGGTGGCGCGCAGGTTCTCCGGGAGTTCGACGCCGGGCAGGTAGTCGGGGTTGGTCCGGGTGGAGTTGACCGCCTCGGCCAGCTCCGCGCGGCGGGCCCACAGGGTCACGTCGCAGCCGGCGTCGGCGAGGACCATGCCGAAGGCGGTGCCCCACGAACCGGTGCCCATGACGGCCGCCCGCACAGGCTTGCTCACTTGCTCTGCCCTTCCACTTGCCTGGCCTGCGCCTGGGTGCGGCGCCGCTGTTCGATCCGCTCACGGCGCGGGTCGTACGGCGTCTCGGGCGCCTTCTCGCCGCGGATCTGCTCCAGCTGGCGGGTGATGGCCGCCATGATGACCTCGGTGGCCTCCTTCAGCACCTCCGGGGTCATCTCCTTGTCGTAGAAACGGGAGAGGTCCACCGGCGGGCCCGCCAGCACGTGGTGCGTCTTGCGCGGGAAGAGGCTGGGCTTCCTGGCGTACGGCGGCAGCAGTTCGTTGGCGCCCCACTGGGCGACCGGGATGACCGGGCACTTGGTCTGCAGGGCGACCCGGGCGGCGCCGGTCTTGCCGGTCATGGGCCAGCCGTTCGGGTCGCGGGTGAGGGTGCCCTCGGGGTAGAAGGCCACGCACTCGCCGCGCTCGACGGCGTCGATGGCGGCCCGGAAGGCGCTCAGGGCGTCCGTGGACTCGCGGTAGACGGGGATCTGTCCGGTGCCGCGCATGGCGGCGCCGACGAATCCCTTCTTGAAAAGCCCGCTCTTCGCCAGGAATCGCGGGACCCGCCCGGTGTTGTACTGATAGTGCGCGTATGCGAAGGGGTCCAGGTGGGAATTGTGGTTCACCGCGGTGATAAATCCGCCCTCGGCCGGAATGTGCTCCATTCCTCGCCAGTCCCGCTTGATCAGAACCACCAGCGGCGGTTTGCAGATCACCGCGGCAAAGCGGTACCAGAAGCCGATTCTGCGGCGGGACACAAGGACACCTTCCTCTAGGACTGCCACCCCGGCGGGGGCCGCACAAGTCTGGCCCCGGGCCGCCGATCTGTCGAGAACACCGTACGCCCCGCTCCCCGCGGCACCCGATGGCCCGGGGACAATGTGCGGGACAAGAGAGGGACGGTACGCCGGTGCAGTGGACCTTGGTCATCCCCCTGAAGCCCCTGACACGGGCCAAGAGCAGGCTCGCCGACACCGCCGACGACGGGGTGCGCCCGGCGCTGGCGCTGGCGTTCGCGCAGGACACGGTGGCCGCGGCGGTGGCCTGCCCGGCGGTGTCGGATGTGGCGGTCGTCACGGACGACGAGCTGGCCGGCCGGGAGCTGGCGGCGCTGGGCGCGCGGATCGTCCCGGACGCCCCCCGCAGCGGCCTGAACGCCGCCCTGGCGCACGGCGCGGCCGTCGTACGGGAAATACGCCCCGGAACTCCGGTCGCGGCCCTGAACGCCGATCTGCCGGCCCTGCGTCCGGCGGAACTGTCCCGGGTGCTGGCCGCCGCCGCGGAATTCCCCCGGGCATTTCTTGCGGATGCGGCCGGGGTGGGCACGACTTTACTGGCGGCGGCCGGTGACCGCGCGTTGCGTCCGGCGTTCGGTGTGGATTCCCGCATGCGGCACCGGGCGTCGGGCGCCGATGAACTCGCGCTGGCGCAAGTCGATTCCGTTCGGCAGGACGTGGACACCGGGCAGGACTTGCGGGCGGCGCTCGCCCTGGGCGTGGGCCCCTACACGGCGGCGGTTGCGGGGGCCTTGGCGGCGGGCGCCCGGCCGGCCCCTACGGGCCCGCGTCCGGCGGTGCCGAGCGGCCCCGGCGGCCGGCGGCCGAAGCCACTACGCTGACGGCCATGCAAGCCACCGCGTTCACCTACGACCCGGAGACCCGCAGCGGACAGGTGCTCCTCGACGACGGCACCCCGGTGCCGTTCGACCGCGCCGCGTTCGACGCCGGAGACCTCCGGCTGCTGCGTCCCGGGCAGCGCGTGCGGATCGAGACGGAGGGCGAGGGGGACGCCCTGCGGATCACCCTCGTAACCCTTCAAACCCTCTAAGCGCCCTTACACACACCGCGGGCCGGGCTCCCCTGGGGAGCCCGGCCCGGCGCGTGAATGCCCTGGCGGTCCTACGACGTCGCCTTGCGGGCGGTGGTCTTCTTGGCGGTGGTCTTGCGGGCCGTCGACTTCTTCGCCGGGGCCTTCTTGGCGGTCACCTTCTTCGCCGGGGCCTTCTTCGCCGTGGTCTTCTTCGCGGCGGTCTTCGTCGCGGCGGTCTTGGCGGTCGCCGTGGTGGTCTTCTTGGCGGCGGGCGCCTTCTTCGCCGTGGTCTTCTTGGCGGCGGCCGTGGTCTTCTTCGCGGGCGCCGCCTTCTTCGCGGCCGTGGTCTTCTTGGCCGCACCGGCCGTCTTCTTCGCGGCGGCCTTCTTGCCTGCAGCCTTGGCGATGGTGGGCGGCGGGCCGGACAGGCTGCCCTTGGGCGCCTTCTTCACGGCGACCTCGCCACCGCGCGGCAGCTTCTTCGAGCCGCTCACCAGGTCCTTGAAGCCCTGACCGGCGCGGAATCGCGGCACGGAGGTCTTCTTGACCCGAACCCGCTCGCCCGTCTGAGGGTTGCGGGCGTAGCGGGCGGGGCGGTCCACCTTCTCGAAGGACCCGAAGCCGGTGACCGAGACCCGCTCGCCCGCGACGACCGCGCGGACGATGGCGTCCAGGACATGATCGACAGCGTCGGCGGCCTGCTGGCGGCCACCCACCTTGTCGGCAATCGCTTCTACGAGCTGCGCCTTGTTCACGTCTTCCCCTTCGGAGACTTCGCCAGAACCAAAGTGTTCAAGCTTTTTCGCACGTTAGGCAGATATATACCGCAAATCAAACACGAAACGGGCTTATCACCCTTGTGCCGCAACGGACTCGGTCGTCCCGGACGGTTCAGCGGTCCCCTTCTGGGATGCGACCCGCGTCGAGGTCCGCCGTGAACCGATCGAGCCGCCTTGCCGCGTCGGCGAGATCGTGCTTGGCCGCGGCCGTAATGACCAGCAGCTTCCGGGTCAGCGCCATCCGTACGCCCTCCGGGACTTGCAGTGCGCGCACCCTTGCGTGCGCTTCCTTGAGCTGGTTCGCGACCGCCGTATAGAGCTGGAGTTGGCCGTCGTGTTCCATGCACAGATTGTGCCATCTGGGGCGAGTTGTCGCCTGCGCAGGGGGCAACTGCCGCCTCAAATGGCCTTCCAGGCACTTGCGGTGGACGCGAACACAGCACTCACGTACCCGGACAACAGCCTTCCTAACATGGGCAGTTGAGCTGAGCTGGGCAGAGCCGCAGGGCCGTTCGGGTGCAGACATGGCTGTACCCCCGATCGTGGCGATCGGGGGTACAGAGGGGGCGTTGAGGTGGCCGAAATACGACCCGGTCAGGGGGCCCGGATCAGACCTGGAGCGTCCGCGGCTTGTAGGCGGGGCGCTTCGCCTCGTACGCGGCGATGTCGGCCTCGTTCTGGAGCGTGATGGAGATGTCGTCCAGGCCGTTCAGCAGCCGCCAGCGGGAGTTCTCGTCCAGCTCGAAGGGGGCGGTGATGCCCGCGGCGCGGACCTCACGCGCCTCAAGGTCCACAGTGACCTCAGTAGTGGGGTCCTGCTCGGTCAGCTCCCACAGCGCGTCCACGATCTTCTGGTCCAGCACGACCGTGAGCAGGCCGTTCTTCAGCGAGTTGCCGCGGAAGATGTCGGCGAAGCGCGAGGAGATCACGGCCTTGAAGCCGTAGTTCTGCAGCGCCCAGACGGCGTGCTCGCGGGAGGAGCCGGTGCCGAAGTCGGGGCCGGCGACCAGGACGGTCGCGCCCTGCCGCTCAGGGCGGTTGAGGACGAACTCCGGGTCCTTGCGCCAGGCCTCGAACAGCCCGTCCTCGAAACCGTCCCGGGTGACCTTCTTGAGCCAGTGAGCAGGGATGATCTGGTCGGTGTCGACGTTGCTGCGGCGCAGCGGGACGGCCCGGCCGGTGTGGGTGGTGAAGGCTTCCATGATTCTCAGACTCCAGCGGGCGTGCGGTCGTCGGTCAGATCGGCCGGGGAGGCCAGGTGGCCCAGGACGGCGGTGGCCGCCGCGACCTGCGGCGACACCAGGTGCGTACGACCGCCCTTGCCCTGCCGGCCCTCGAAGTTGCGGTTGGAGGTCGAGGCGGAGCGCTCGCCCGGGGCCAGCTGGTCGGGGTTCATGCCGAGGCACATCGAGCAGCCCGCGTGCCGCCATTCGGCGCCGGCCTCCTTGAAGACCACGTCCAGGCCCTCGGAGACGGCCTGCAGACCCACGCGCGCGGAGCCCGGGACGACCAGCATCCGTACGCCGTCGGCGACTTTGCGGCCCCGCAGCAGGTCCGCGGCGGCGCGCAGGTCCTCGATGCGGCCGTTGGTGCAGGAGCCTACGAAGACGGTGTCCACCTTGATGGACCGCAGCGGCTGGCCGGCCTCCAACCCCATGTATTCCAGGGCCTTTTCGGCGGCGAGCCGCTCCGAAGCGTCTTCGTACGAAGCCGGGTCGGGGACGTTCGCCGAAAGCGGCGCGCCCTGGCCGGGGTTGGTGCCCCAGGTGACGAAGGGCGACAGCTCGGCGGCGTTGATGACGACCTCGGCGTCGAAGACGGCGTCCTCGTCGGTCTTCAGCGTCTTCCAGTACGCGACCGCGGCGTCCCAGTCGGCGCCCTCGGGGGCGTGCGGGCGGCCCTTGAGGTACGCGAAGGTGGTCTCGTCGGGGGCGATCATGCCCGCGCGGGCGCCGGCCTCGATCGACATGTTGCAGATGGTCATCCGGGCCTCCATCGAGAGCTTCTCGATGGCGGAGCCGCGGTACTCCAGGATGTAGCCCTGGCCGCCGCCGGTACCGATCCTGGCGATGATCGCCAGGATCAGGTCCTTGGCGGTGACGCCCTCGGGCAGCTCGCCCTCGACCGTGATCGCCATGGTCTTCGGGCGGGCCAGCGGCAGCGTCTGGGTGGCCAGCACGTGCTCGACCTGAGAGGTGCCGATGCCGAACGCCAGCGCGCCGAAAGCGCCGTGCGTGGAGGTGTGCGAGTCACCGCAGACGACGGTGGTGCCGGGCTGGGTCAGACCCAGCTGCGGGCCGACGACGTGCACGACGCCCTGCTCGACGTCGCCGAGCGGGTGCAGCCGCACGCCGAACTCGGCGCAGTTCTTGCGCAGGGTCTCCAGCTGGGCCCGGGAGACCGGGTCGGCGATGGGCTTGTCGATGTCGAGGGTGGGGGTGTTGTGGTCCTCGGTGGCGATGGTGAGGTCGAGGCGACGCACCGTCCGGCCGCTCTTGCGCAGGCCGTCGAAGGCCTGGGGGCTGGTCACCTCGTGCAGCAGGTGCAGATCGATGTAGAGGAGGTCGGGCTCGCCCTCGGCGCGCCGGACGACGTGGTCGTCCCAGACCTTCTCCGCGAGTGTCCTACCCATCGCTTTCCCTCCGGCCGGCAAGCGTCCACCGACCCAACTAGAGATCTTGAAGAGCGGTGGCTGCCCTTCTTGGGGGCCCCTGAAAGTCGTGATTCCGGGCGTCCACCGCCAGGCCCCTTGGTCTGCGGGCCGCTGTGTGATTCCAGGGTGGCGCGTTCCACGGAAAATTGAACTTGCGTTTCACAGAGTGAGACGTGAGTATCGTTGCATGGACAACAGTAGCGGCGTCGGCGTTCTGGACAAGGCGGCCCTCGTCCTGAGCGCTCTGGAGTCCGGTCCGGCCACCCTCGCGGGTCTGGTCGGCGCCACCGGACTGGCACGACCCACGGCTCACCGCCTGGCCGTGGCCCTGGAACACCACCGCATGGTGGCACGCGACATGCAGGGCCGTTTCATTCTCGGCCCGCGCCTCGCGGAGCTTGCCGCGGCGGCGGGCGAGGACCGCCTGCTCGCGACGGCGGGCCCCGTGCTCACCCACCTCCGTGATGTCACCGGCGAGAGCGCGCAGCTCTACCGTCGCCAGGGTGACATGCGGATCTGTGTGGCCGCGGCGGAACGCCTGTCCGGCCTGCGGGACACCGTCCCGGTCGGTTCCACGCTCACGATGAAGGCCGGCTCCTCGGCGCAGATCCTGCTCGCCTGGGAGGAGCCCGAGCGCCTGCACCGGGGCCTGCAGGGCGCCCGCTTCACGGCGACGGCCCTGTCGGGCGTACGGCGGCGCGGCTGGGCCCAGTCCATCGGCGAGCGCGAGCCGGGCGTCGCGTCCGTCTCCGCGCCCGTACGCGGCCCCTCCAACCGCGTGGTGGCCGCGGTCTCCGTCTCGGGCCCCATCGAGCGCCTGACCCGCCACCCGGGCCGCATGCACGCCCAGGCGGTCATCGACGCGGCAGCCCGCCTCTCGGAGGCCCTGCGCCGCTCTGGCTGAGCACAGGGGACCCGCTCCGCTCGGGAAGCGGCTGCCCCAACGCCGCGGCAGCTTCTTCCCGACACAAGCGGATGAACCTCAGGCGCGCGGGACTGACCCGATACGCGGCTCCGCCACGTGAACCCCACCCGGTAGGCGAACCGGCCCTTCGCACACCGCCCACGCGCCGCGGCGGCTTCTCCCCCGGCGGGAGCGGATCGGCCCAGGGGCGCGGGCCCGTGTGGGCGCGATCAGTCGTGGACGGCCCGCACGCGCCCTCCCCGGCGCCCCCACGGCGACTAGGCGCGCGCATCACCGCCCGACCGGTAGGCGAAGCGGTCCTTCGCGTACCGCCCGCGCGCGGCGACCGGTACCTGACCGTGCGCGGCGGCCAGCCCGAACGCCGGCATGTCCCCGTAGATCGACTCGTACGAGCCCTCCGGCACGACGTACGACTCGTGCCATATCCCGACCTGCCCGCGGAGCTTCCCGGCCCGCTCCTTGCGGTTGAGCTGCGCCCAGACCTTGTGGTGGAAGGCGTCGGGCGCGGTCGCGTAGGCGTACAGCTTGTCCTTGGACTCCCAGTACTGCACGACGTAGTACGTACGCGGTGACGCCGTCAGCAGCACCTTGGCGCGCAGCCCGCGCGCGGGGTCGTTCTCCAGTTCCCGCAGCATGCGCAGCATCGCGAGCATCACCGGCAGCCACAGGTGAACGGCCCGGAAGCGGTTGATGCGCATGCCGATCAGCAGGACGACGACGTCGCCCTTCGCGTCGGCGGTGGTACGGGACACCATGACTTCCCCCTCGTCGGTGAGCGGCACTATCCAACGGCCGATGCTTGGATAGTGGCGGTATCCAAGGAGGAGCGCAAGACATGCGGCTTGCCGAGCTGAGCGGACGCAGCGGTGTGGCCACCGCGACGATCAAGTACTACCTGCGCGAAGGCCTGTTGCCGCCGGGCCGCCAGATCAACACGACGACGGCGGAGTACGGTGACGAGCATCTGCGCCGGCTGCGGCTGGTGCGCGCGATGATCCAGGTCGGCGGGCTCCCGGTGGCCACGGTCCGGGAGGTGCTGCGGAACGTCGACGACGAGTCCCTGGGCCGCACGATCCGGCTGGGCGCGGCCCTGTGGGCGCTGCCGCAGGTGCCGGAGCCCGACGAGGACGACGAGTACGTCCGGGCCGCGCGCCGGGAGGCGGACCAGCTGCTGGAGAGGCTGGGCTGGTCGAACGCGAGGCTGCTGACGACGATCTCCCCCGCGTACCGGTCCCTGGTGGTGGCGGTGGCCGCGTTCCGCCGGCTCGGCTACGACTGGGGCAGCGAACTGCTCGTCTCCTATGCCGAGTTGATGCACGAGACGGCGAAGCTCGATCTCGACTTCGTGGAGACCCGTCCGTCGGAGGCGGAGAAGGTGGAGACGGCGGTGCTCGGCGCGGTGCTGACCGAGCCGATCCTGCAGGCCCTGCGCCGGCTGGCCCAGGAGGAGGAGTCGGCCCGGCGGTACGGCTTCGAGTAGCGCCCGGCACGACGAAGGCCCCCCACCGAAGTGGAGGGCCTTCCCTGTGCGTACCCCCGACCGGATTCGAACCGGCGCTACCGCCTTGAGAGGGCGGCGTGCTAGGCCGCTACACAACGGGGGCGTGGACTCTGCGTTTCCGCAGGTCCGAGCTGGTCTACCTGGACTCGAACCAAGACTAACTGAACCAGAATCAGTCGTGCTGCCAATTACACCATAGACCAATGATGGTTTAGACCAGTCAGTACCCCCGACCGGATTCGAACCGGCGCTACCGCCTTGAGAGGGCGGCGTGCTAGGCCGCTACACAACGGGGGCCCTAGCGATCCCGACAAGATCGAGATCAGTACCCCCGACCGGATTCGAACCGGCGCTACTGCCTTGAGAGGGCAGCGTGCTAGGCCGCTACACAACGGGGGCTTTGCAGATAAGCTCTGCGAGCTGGCCTACCTGGACTCGAACCAAGACTAACTGAACCAGAATCAGTCGTGCTGCCAATTACACCATAGGCCACTGGAACTCAAGCCCCCTACGGGGTTCTCGTTCTAGTCTGCGCTTCGGGGCTCCGGCCTTCCGGCCCGCTCCCCTCGGCGCAGGAAGAACATTACCCGAAGGTGGACGGGGCTCCAAAACGGGTATCCGCGCGGACGAGCGCCGGGAGTTCGGCGAGGGTGGAGATCCGGCGGCAGACGACCTCCCCGACGGCCTGTACGACGCCCGTCCCGCGGTCGATCCACACCGACAGCAGTCCGGCCTCGGCGGCGCCCCGCCCGTCGATCTCGGGGTGGTCGCCGACGTACGCCACCTCGTGCGGCGACAGCCCCAGCGCCTCGCAGGACGCCAGGAAGGCGCCCGGATCCGGCTTGGAGACGCCCAGCTCGGCGGCGCACAGCACGGACTCGAAGCGGTCGAGCAGACCGAGGGTGCGCAGCTTGTGCTCCTGGACGGCGATGCTGGAGTTGGACAGCACCGCGTGCCGGTGGCTGACGGCCAGCGCCTCCAGGGCGGGCAGGACGTCCGGGAAGATGCTCCAGGCGGCCTCGTAGTGCCCCACGTACCGCTGGAACCAGGCGTCGGCCTCGGCGTCGGTCATGTCCGTGCCGAGGAACACGCGCACGCGGTCGCGCCGCTGGTCCTGGAAGGAGCACTCCCCCGCCGCGTACCGCGCCCACTGCCGCTCGGTGATCTCCCGCCACCGCACCAGGGCCTGCTCCGGGCTGTCGTACCCGACGAGCAGCCCCTCGGCCACCAGGTGCGCCCGCATGCCCTCACGGTCCGCGGTCGTGTAGTCGAACAGGGTGTCGTCCACGTCCCAGACCACGGCTCGGATCGTCATGGAACCGACGGTACCGCCGGACCGGCCGGCTCGTGGGCGGACTCGGGGTCCGGGACCACGAAGAAGTCCGTCACGAAGCAGGTGATCTCACCCGCGGCCGAGCGGCCCGTCCAGGTGGGATAGACGCCGTCGCCCCAGCCCGAGGTGAACGCGGCCAGGGTGTGGCCGCCGGTGGTGGACGTGACCAGGTGCGGCCCCGGCGACCAGTCGCTGTGCTCGAACGCGTCCCACAGCGGCCCTTCCTCCTCCTCGGTCTCCGGGAACGCCTCCTCGGCCGAGGCGTCGTAGAAGCAGCCGGTGCCGGCGTCGACGCCGTACCCGAAGAACTCGTCGTCCGCGAGTTCGGCGAGGTCCTGGCCGGGGCGCAGGGCCAGTTCCCAGGTGACGGCCGGCTCGTCCCGGATGACGAGGCGGGCGGCGGCCACGCGCCGGTGGGGGCGGTCGGACGGGGGCTCGCCGGGCCGGGTGAGGGTCGCGACGGCCGCGTCGACGCGGTAGCGGCCGGGCGCGACGGTGGCCGTGAAGGGCTCGATGTCGCCGCTGCCGAGGTGGACGAACGGGTCGCAGGCGACGACCCGGCCGGTGGGCAGGTCCAGCTCGCCGCCGTCGGCCGGGTGGAGCACGCCCTGGGTCCCGGTCTCGAAGCTGAACGTGCTGCCCGGGGTGAACAGCCAGGTGTAGTCCCGCGGACTCATCGGCATGGCGGCGCCCTTCTCGATCTCGCTCGCTGTGTGAGCCGGAACACTAGTGCGACCCACTGACATGCCGGAGGGGCGGCAGCCGGTACGGCCACCGCCCCTCGGGGACGCGCGCGCCTATGCCGTCAGCCTGGCCAGCGCCGCGTCGACGCGGGCCAGCGTCTTCTCCTTGCCCAGGACCTCCAGGGACTCGAAGAGCGGCAGGCCGACCGTGCGGCCGGTGACGGCCACCCGGACCGGGGCCTGGGCCTTGCCGAGCTTGAGGCCGTGGGCCTCGCCGGCGGCCAGGACGGCCTCCTTGAGGGACTCGGGGGAGGTCCAGTCGGCCGACTCCAGCTTCTCGCGGGCCGTGCGGAGCAGGGCGTCGGAGCCCTCCTTCATCGCCTTGGTCCACGAGGCCTCGTCGAAGACCGGCTCCGGCAGGAAGAGGAAGTCGACGTTGTCGGTGATCTCCGACAGGACCTTCAGGCGGGTCTGGGCGTGCGGGGCGATCGCCTGCCACTTCGACTCGTCGAAGTCCTCCGGCGCCCAGGGGGCGAACGGGGCCTTCAGCCAGGGACGGCAGCGCTCGGTGAACTCCTTCACATCCAGCATGCGGATGTGGTCGGCGTTGATCGCCTCGCACTTCTTCAGGTCGAAGCGTGCCGGGTTGGGGTTCACGTCGGAGATGTCGAAGGCCGCGACCATCTCCTCGATCGTGAAGATGTCCTGGTCCGCCGAGAGCGACCAGCCCAGCAGGGACAGGTAGTTGAGCAGGCCCTCGGGCAGGAAGCCCTGCTCGCGGTAGAGGTTGAGGGAGGACTGCGGGTCGCGCTTGGACAGCTTCTTGTTGCCCTCGCCCATGACGTACGGCAGGTGGCCGAAGGCCGGGATCTGCCGGGCGATGCCCAGTTCCATGAGCGCCTTGTAGAGGGCGACCTGGCGCGGGGTGGAGGAGAGCAGGTCCTCGCCGCGCAGCACGTGGGTGATCTCCATCAGCGCGTCGTCGACCGGGTTCACCAGCGTGTACAGCGGGGCGCCGTTCGCGCGGACGATGCCGTAGTCGGGCACGTTCTCCGGCGTGAAGGTCAGCTCGCCGCGGACCAGGTCGGTGAAGGTGATCGTCTCGTCGGGCATCCGGAAGCGGACGATCGGGGTGCGGCCCTGGGCCTGGTACTCCTCGACCTGCTCGGCGCTCAGGTCGCGGCAGTGGCCGTCGTAGCCGGACGGCTTGCCGGCGGCGCGGGCGGCCTCGCGGCGGGTGTCCAGCTCCTCCTGGGAGCAGTAGCAGTGGTAGGCGTGGCCGGCGTCCAGCAGCTTCCGGGCGACGTCGGCGTAGATGTCCATGCGCTGCGACTGGCGGTACGGCGCGTGCGGGCCGCCGACCTCGGGGCCCTCGTCCCAGTCGAAGCCGAGCCAGCGCATGGCGTCGAGCAGCTGGTTGTACGACTCCTCCGAGTCGCGGGCCGCGTCGGTGTCCTCGATGCGGAAGACCAGGGTGCCCTGGTGGTGCCGGGCGAACGCCCAGTTGAACAGGGCGGTGCGGACCAGGCCCACGTGGGGGTTACCGGTGGGCGAGGGGCAGAAACGGACGCGTACGGGGGAGCCGGGTGCGCTAGCCACGCTTGACAACCTTGTTGGTGAGAGTGCCGATGCCTTCGATGGTGACGGCGACCTCGTCGCCGACGTGCAGGGGGCCGACCCCCGCGGGGGTGCCGGTGAGGATGACGTCGCCGGGCAGCAGCGTCATGGCCTCGGAGATGTTGACGATCAGGTCCTCGACGGAGTGGATCATCTCGCTCGTGCGTCCCAGCTGGCGCTGTTCGCCGTTGACGGTGAGCTGGACGGTGAGGTCGTTCGCGCGGGCGAGGTCGATGTCCGTCTCCACCCAGGGGCCGAGCGGGCAGGAGGTGTCGAAGCCCTTGGCCCGGGCCCACTGCTTCTCGCGCTTCTGCACATCGCGGGCGGTGACGTCGTTGGCGCAGGTGTAGCCGAAGATCACGTCCTTGACGCGGTCGCGCGGGACCTCGCGGCACATGCGGCCGATGACGACGGCCAGCTCGGCCTCGTGGTGAAGCTCCTCGGTGAAGGAGGGGTACTGGATGTCGTCGCCGGGGCCGATCACCGAGGTGGACGGCTTGAAGAAGGCGAAGGGCGTGTCCGGCACCTCGTTGCCCAGCTCGCGCGCGTGCTCGCCGTAGTTGCGGCCGAAGGCCACGACCTTGTTGGGGAGCACCGGCGGCAGCAGCCTGACCTTGCCGAGCGGCACCTTCGTACCGGACAGCTCGTAGTCCGCGAACGGGATGCCCTTGATGATGTCGAGGACGAGCTCGTCCTGCTTGTCGCCCTCGACCGCGCCGAAGGCTACGTTCCCGTCGATGGAGAACCTGGCGATGCGCACGGGATCCTGCGCCCCTCACTGAGAACCGGCGTACTGACGCCTCAGGTTAACGGAGCTATGCGAAGTTGTTCGCTTCTGGGGGCTTCGGCGCAGGTCAGAGGCGGGTCACCGGAGCGTGTGGGCCGCCGTGCGAAAAACGGCCGGGAGAAGACACGAGCGCGGCCGGGGGGACACGTGATCCCTTGGCCGCGCTCGGTGGGACTGCCGGCGCCGTTCCGGGCCGGGTGGAGCCGTCGGTTACTCGCCGGCCGGGGCGCCCGCGCCGACCGGGACGTCCATGAGGACGGTGCGGCGGGGGTTGGCCGTCTGGGCGGGGAGGTCGACGGAGTGCTCCGGCAGCTCGGGCGTGTGCAGCTCGCCGGCGTCCGTCAGGTGCGCCAGGGTCGTGCGTCGCGGGTTGGCTATCGTGCGGAACATCATCGTCGTCTTCACCGTTGTCGTCCTGTGCCCTCTGGTCGGGTGGGTTGGCAGAGTCGTCCTTCTTGTAAAGCGCCAGGCTAAACATCCGATTCCCCGACGAAGACGCCAACTCCCCCTGATGTTCATGTGAGTTTGCTCACGACCTCACGGGCAAATCGGTCAATTCCGACTGGCAACTCGCCTCAACGAAACGGACATTGCCCCCCTGAAGCCACCATTCCGCTCCTGATCATGGCGACTGGGACACCGGGCACCGAGCAGCGACTCAGCAGGGTATGCCCGTTATGCCCCGGAACCGGTTCCACGAGCGGTAACCCACCCCTCACAGCGGGTCACGGAGGTCACAGCTCGGTCCACTGCCCTTGTTGGAGATCCTGCACTGTGCTGGAATTCCACGGACCGCCGCAGGATCGAGCCGGCGCACAGGGGGCGCACACAGCGCCGAGTGGCGGCGAGATAGGGGGGAACCAGCGCCGGTCACTCAAGACCACCCGGGGGGCGTATTCAGGGCGCTCTCCACAACGCCGACACCGTGTCCCTCCGTTCAAGCGGGGGGGTGCCTGGTCCAGAGGTTGCGACGCTAGTGCAGGGACGTTTCAAGAGGGATGGCAGCGCTTCGGCGGAGCCGGAGCCGCACGGCGGGACTGGCCCCAAGGCCGTCAGCTCCTCGCCCCAGCACGCCCAGAAGCCGGGCCAGGCCCAGGCCGGAGACGGTGGTGAGCGCGGACGCCCGGGCGGGTCCGCCGGGTCGGCCCCCACGACCGCGACGCCCTCCGGCAACCCCACGCCGTCGGCGAAGCCCGCGCAGGGCCCGACCAGTACGGGTTCGCGGCTGGCGCTGCGCAACTGGCGCATCTCCACGCGCCTGGTGTCGCTGCTCGCCCTGCCCGTGGTCGCGGCGACCTCGCTGGGCGCGCTGCGCATCAACGAGAACATGAACGACATCCAGCAGCTCGACAACATGAAGCTGCTGACGGAGATGACCAAGCAGGCCACCGAGCTGGCGATGGCGCTCCAGGAGGAGCGCGACCAGTCCGCCGGCCCGCTGGCCCACGGCGGCCTGAAGAAGAACGACTACCAGATCAAGGCCTACCAGCAGAAGACGGACCGGGCCCGCGAGAACTTCCTCGACTCCTCCGAGGAGATCGACGCCGCGAGCAAGGACGGCAACCTGCAGGGCGTGCGCGACGCGCTCGTCGGCCTGGCCAACCAGCTGGACGACCTCGCCAGGATCCGCCAGAAGGCCTACGGGTCCAAGGAGAACGCCTCCCAGACGGTCGAGTCCTACCACCGGCTCATCAGCCAGCTGATCGGCCTCTCCCAGGACATGGCCGAGGCGTCCAGCAACCCGGAGATGATCTCCCGGACCCGCGCCCTGGCGGCCTTCTCCACCGCCAAGGAGTACGCGTCCGTGCAGCGCGCGATGATCGCCGCCGCGCTGCCCGCGACCACCGACACCAAGGGCGACCTCTCCGAGAACGACCGCCTCTACGGCCAGTCGGCGTACGAGAGCGAGAACTCCGAGCTGGCGATCTTCCGGAAGATCTACGCGGACCAGAACGCCGAGGAGCTGCTGAAGCCGATCGACGAGGGCAACCCGACGATCGAGTCCGCCGACACCTACGCCAAGCGCTCCTTCGAGTCCCCCGACGGCCTGCAGCAGCTGCCGGCGCGCTCCTACAAGGACTGGGTGGACGACAGCTCGACCAAGATCGAGCAGATGAAGAAGATCGAGCACACGCTGCTGGAGGAGATGGAGCAGAAGGCCCGTGAGCTGAAGAGCGCCACCCAGCGTGACGCCATCATCTCCGGTGCGCTGATCCTCCTCGTCCTCGGTGTGTCGCTGGTCGGCGCGTTCGTCGTGGCCCGGTCCATGATCCGCTCGCTGCGCCGACTGCAGGAGACCGCGACCAGGGTCGCCCAGGACCGCCTGCCCGAGCTGGTCAAGCAGCTCTCCGAGTCCGACCCGCAGGACGTCGACACCTCCGTGGAGTCGGTCGGTGTGCACTCCCGGGACGAGATCGGCCAGGTGGCCGCGGCCTTCGACGACGTGCACCGCGAGGCGGTCCGCCTCGCCGCCGAGCAGGCCCTGCTGCGGGGCAACGTCAACGCGATGTTCACCAACCTCTCGCGCCGCTCCCAGGGTCTGATCCAGCGCCAGCTGTCGCTGATCTCCGAGCTGGAGTCCCGCGAGGCCGACCCGGACCAGCTGTCCTCGCTGTTCAAGCTGGACCACCTCGCCACGCGTATGCGCCGTAACGGTGAGAACCTCCTCGTTCTCGCCGGTGAAGAGCCGGGCCGCCGCTGGACCCGTCCGGTCCCGCTGGTCGACGTGCTCCGTGCCGCCGCGTCCGAGGTGGAGCAGTACGAGCGCATCGAGCTGGCCGCCGTGCCGACCACCGAGGTGGCCGGCCGCGTGGTCAACGACCTCGTGCACCTGCTCGCCGAGCTGCTGGAGAACGCGACCTCCTTCTCCTCGCCGCAGACCAAGGTCAAGGTCACCGGTCACGCGCTGCCCGACGGCCGTGTCCTGATCGAGATCCACGACACCGGTATCGGCCTCTCCCCCGAGGACCTCGCGGCGATCAACGAGCGGCTCGCCTCGCCGCCCACCGTGGACGTCTCCGTCTCCCGACGCATGGGCCTCTTCGTGGTCGGCCGGCTGTCCCAGCGCCACGGCATCCGCATCCAGCTGCGCCCGTCCGACTCCGGTGGCACGACCGCGCTGGTCATGCTGCCCGTGGACGTCGCCCAGGGCGGCCGGAAGCCCGCTCCGGGCAAGCCCGGCGCACCCGGGTCCACCGGTGGTCCCGCCGCCGCGCAGGCCGCCGCCGGTGCGGCAGCGGCCCGGCGGCAGCACGGCAACCCCGGCGGCGCCCCGGCCGGCGGCGGTCTGCTCGGTTCCGGTCCCGGCCCGCGCGGCCAGGTCGGCTCCGCCCAGGGTTCCCGGGCCGCGCTGCCCGGCGCGGGCCAGGGCGGCCGTCCCGGTGCGCCGGGCGGAGCGCGCGGTCCGCAGGGCGGCCCCGGCGGCCCCCAGCAGAACCGTCCCGCGCCGGCCGGCTTCGGCGGTCAGACGCCGGGCGCCCCGCAGAACCTGCAGGCCGCCAACCCGGGCGGGCCGCAGCAGGACGCCTTCGGCGGCCGCGGCCGCAAGCGGTCCGGCGGTCCCGCGGACCAGGGCCGCCAGCCCCAGCTGCCGCCGCGCGGCGGCCCGCGGGCCGAGCTGCCCGGCGGTGCCCCGCAGTCGCGCACCCCGGACTGGAGCGAGGCCCCGCTGTCACGTGCCGCGATGGACACCCCGCGCGGCCACGACGAGCAGGACCCGACGCAGACCGCGCGCATGCCGCGGGTGGACGACCGGCAGGGTCCGGGCTCGACCTCGGAGATACCCCGGATCGACGCCCAGGGCCCGGCCGCGACGGGCGAGTTCCCGCGCGCCGAGCTGAACGGCGCGGGCGGCTCGCACACCGGCCAGTTCGCCCGCCCGGACAACGCCCAGCAGACGGGCCAGTTCGCGCGCCCCGACAACTTCCAGCAGACCGGGCAGTACGCCCGCCCCGACCAGGCCCAGCAGCCGGGCGCCTTCGACGGTCCCGGTACCCAGCAGGGCACCGACTCGTACGTCCGCTCCGACGTGTTCGGCACGCCGGCGCCGGGACAGCCGGAGAACGACCCGCAGAACACGGGCCAGTTCCCGGCCCCGCAGGCCCCGCAGGCGTACGACGGCGGCTCCACCGGGCAGCACGCCCTCCCGGGCCGCCAGAACCCTGGCCACACCGGCCAGTTCGAGCGCCCGCAGCCTGCCGGGCACGGCGACTTCGGCGCCCCGCGCCCGTCCGCGCCGCAGCAGCGTCCGGTCCGCCGGGAGCCGGAGGCACTGCCGCCGGCCAGCGGCCCGGGTGACGGCCGTACCCCGCTGTACGACACGCTGGAGACCAACTGGTTCCACGGCGGTCAGCAGCAGGAGAACACGCCCGCACCGCGGCAGGAGAACACGCCCGCACCGCGGCAGCAGCAGGCGCCCGCGCCTGCTCCGCAGCGGTCCGCGTCGAACACCGGCTCCTGGCGCACCTCGCCGAACGACGAACTCGTCCGGCAGGCCGAACGCGTCCGGCAGCCCGCGGCCGGCGGGGTCACCACCTCCGGCCTGCCGCGCCGTGTGCCCCGGGCGAACCTCGTGCCGGGCACCGCTCAGCAGCAACAGCACCAAACCGGTCCGCAGGTCTCGCGTGCGCCTGACGACGTACGCGGACGGCTGACCAATCTTCGTCGGGGCATCGCTCAGGGCCGTCAGGCCGGCAGCGGCCAGACCGGCAGCTTCCCGAGCCCCACTCACCAGCAGGAGCGTTAGTTGAGTCCGATGAGCCAGGCGGCACAGAACCTGAACTGGTTGATCACCAACTTTGTGGACAACACCCCAGGGGTGTCGCACACGGTGGTGGTCTCCGCCGACGGCCTTCTGCTGGCGATGTCCGAAGGTTTCCCGCGGGACCGCGCCGACCAGCTGGCGGCCGTCGCGTCCGGGCTGACCTCGTTGACGGCCGGGGCGTCCCGGATCTTCGAGGGTGGCACGGTGGCGCAGACGGTCGTCGAGATGGAGCGCGGGTTTCTCTTCCTGATGTCCATCTCGGACGGGTCGTCCCTCGCGGTCCTGGCCCATCCCGATGCGGACATCGGTCTCGTCGGCTACGAGATGGCACTGCTCGTCGACCGCGCGGGTGCGGTACTCACCCCGGACCTGCGCGCCGAACTCCAGGGCAGTCTGCTCCACTGACCGCCCCCGGCACCACCCACCTCACGAAAACACCGTCCGGCCGCCACAATCCCCCCACCGGCCCCGTCAGACGGCTTGACTGACCGACTTGCTGTCCCGCCCGGAGGATTCATGACCCCGCCCACCGCCCATCATGATCCGTACGCGGAGCCGTACGGGGACGAGGGCGACCAGCCGCTGGTGAGGCCCTACGCCATGACCGGCGGCCGGACCAGGCCCCGCTACCAGCTCGCCATCGAGGCGCTGATCAGCACCACGGCCGACCCGGCAGCGCTCATGGGGCTCCTTCCGGAGCACCAGCGCATCTGCCACCTGTGCCGCGAGGTCAAGTCGGTCGCGGAGGTCTCGGCGCTGCTGGCCATGCCGCTGGGTGTGGCCCGGATCCTGGTGGCCGACCTCGCCGAGGCCGGCCTGGTCGCCATCCACCAGCCGGGTGGCGACGAGAACAACGGCGGCGCTCCGGATGTGACGCTGCTCGAAAGGGTGCTCAGTGGACTTCGCAAGCTCTGACGCGGGTCGGGCCACCACCTCCGCGAAGATCGTGGTGGCGGGCGGCTTCGGCGTGGGCAAGACCACGTTCGTCGGCGCCGTATCGGAGATCAACCCGCTGCGCACAGAGGCCGTCATGACGTCCGCTTCGGCCGGCATCGACGACCTCACCCACACCGGGGACAAGACCACCACCACGGTGGCCATGGACTTCGGCCGCATCACGCTCGACCAGGACCTGATCCTGTACCTGTTCGGTACGCCGGGCCAGGACCGCTTCTGGTTCATGTGGGACGACCTGGTCCGCGGCGCGATCGGTGCCGTCGTCCTGGTCGACACCCGCCGTCTCGCCGACTGCTTCCCCGCGGTCGACTACTTCGAGAACAGCGGCCTGCCCTTCGTCGTGGCCCTCAACGGCTTCGACGGACAGCAGCCCTACGCCCCCGAGGAAGTGCGGGAGGCGCTGCAGATCGGTCCGGACACCCCGATCATCACGACGGACGCCCGGCACCGTGCGGATGCAAAGAGTGCGCTGATCACGCTGGTGGAGCACGCCCTGATGGCGCGGCTGAAGTAGCACTCAAGTACGACGGGTCGTACGGCAGTTAACGTACGGGCACGGGAGCCGACTGTGGCCTTTGACACGGTCGGCTCCGGTGTTCATAACAGTTCGGCAGAGGAATCCCCCGGTATCACCACGCGACGCGGTCGCGTGGTGCCGCTGTGCGCACGAAGGCCCCGCCTTTTGGCGGGGCTCGCTCTTTATGACCGTTTTATCTGGCGCTTACAACGGCTTCATCACGGGCTTTCCGCTGTTTGGAAGTGCGCTGGTCCACGTGCTGGAATGCCTGAACTGCCCAATGGTCGAAGACGTACTGAGTACGTACCTAGTACGCACTGGTGGTCGATGGCGAACCGGGCTCTGAGAGACTGCGGCACGACGTAGGTGCCGACCGCCGAGAGGTTGTTGGTCGAGTGAGGCGAAGCAAGAACGGTCCCGAGCCGTCGGCGCGGGGCAACTTCACCCCGCCGCCGCGCGCTGCGGCGCCCACCCCCGTTCCCGGAGCGGAACCGGCGGCCACTCCCGCGCCCAGCGGCGGCCGTTTTTCCCCGCGGAACTGGCGGGTGCCGACCCGGCTGAACGCGATTCTGCTCATACCCGTGGCAGTCGGCCTGGTCATGGGCGGCTTCCAGGTGAAGAGCTCGATCGACACCTGGCAGCAGGCCCGCGACGCCGAGAACACCGCCCGTCTGGTCCGCGCCGCCCTGACCTACGCCGACGCGCTGGAGAGCGAGCGTGACGTCACCGCGGCTCCGCTGCTGCTGAACAAGAAGGACGCGGTCAGCAAGCAGACCGTCGACGACGCCCGCAAGGCCACCGACCAGGCCGCCGGCGGCTTCAACGAGGCGGCCAAGAGCATGCCGGGCGAGGCCGGCCTGAAGCGCCGGCTGACGCTGTTCCGCGAGGTCGAGCCCAAGCTGGCCCAGCTGCGGCAGGCCGCGTACACCTCCAAGATGACCGGCGTGCAGACCGAAGAGGGCTACATCCAGATCAGCCACCCGCTGATGGAGTTCGCCAACGAACTCGGTCTGGGCACCGGAAACATCACCTCCTACGGTCGTACCGTCTACGCCATCTCGCTGACCAAGGCGGCACTGTCCCTGGAGCGGTCGATCGGCACGCACCTGCTGGTCAAGCCCGGCCCGGACGCCCCGAACCTGGCGACCCAGCGGGTCTCCCTGTCCTCGTACGCCTACCTGGAGCGCATCGCCCGCGAGGAGTACCTCGGCGGTGGCACCGAGGCCGACGCGCAGAAGCTGACCGACCTCGAGAACAAGGTCAAGTCTGACGCCGCGGCCATGGCGCAGAAGTCCAAGGGCGGCAACGCGTCGGCCGACCCGACGAAGATGGTGGGCGCGCTCGCCACCATGAAGGACACCAGCACGCTCACCCGTGACCAGCTGGCCGCCGGGGGCGTCACCGCCGAGAACTGGTGGGCGGTCAACACGCTGAAGTACAAGGCGTACCGCCAGATCGAGTCGGACATGGCCGACAAGGCGGTGAACGAGGCCTCGGACATCGCCGACGACGCCAAGACCTCGGCGTTCATCACCGGTGCCATCGTCGTGGTGGCCCTGCTGCTGGCCTTCATCCTGGCCGGTGCCGTGGCCCGCCAGATGAGCCGCTCGATGCGCCAGCTGCGCAACGCCGCCTTCGGCATCGCCGAGCAGCGGCTGCCGATGCTGGTCGACCAGCTCTCCCGCACCGACCCCGGCCGGGTCGACACCCGGGTCGCGCCGATCCCGATCACCACCAAGGACGAGATCGGCGAGGTCGCCCGCGCCTTCGACCAGGTCCACCGCGAGGCGGTCCGGCTCGCCTCCGAGCAGGCGCTGCTGCGGGGCAACATCAACGCGATCTTCACCAACCTGTCGCGCCGCAACCAGTCGCTGATCGAGGGCCAGCTGACCCTGATCACCGACCTGGAGAACAACGAGGCCGACCCGGACCAGCTGGAGAACCTCTTCAAGCTGGACCACCTGGCGACCCGTATGCGCCGCAACGGCGAGAACCTCCTGGTCCTCGCCGGCGAGGAGCCCGGCCGCCGCTGGGACCAGCCGGTCCCGCTGGTCGACGTGCTGCGCGCCGCCTCCTCGGAGGTGGAGCAGTACGAGCGCATCGAGCTGTCCGGTGTGCCGGAGGCCGAGATCCACGGCCGCGCCGTGACCGACCTCGTGCACCTGCTGGCCGAGCTGCTGGAGAACGCCACCACGTTCTCCTCCCCGCAGACCAAGGTCCGCGTCACCGCGACCCGGCTGCCCGACGGCCGCGTCATGATCGAGATCCACGACAAGGGCATCGGCCTGACCGCCGAGGACTTCGCGGACATCAACCACAAGCTGGCCAACCCGCCGACCGTGGACGCCGCGATCTCCCAGCGCATGGGCCTGTTCGTGGTCGGCCGGCTGTCCGACCGGCACGGCATCCGGGTCCAGCTGCGCCCCTCGGGCGAGCAGGCCGGTACGACCTCCCTGGTCATGCTGCCCGATGCGATCACGCACGGCGGTGGCGGCGAAACCTCGCTGGACCGCGAGGAGTTCACCGTCTCGCAGATCATCCCGGAGCAGCAGTTCCAGGGTGAGAGCTTCGCCCCGCAGCAGCAGCCGATGCGCACCGCCGCCGAGCTGGGCTTCGACGACAGCCGGTACACGGAGGTCCCCGACGACATCCGTGACCTGAACCCCGTCGGCCGCTCGCTGATGCGCGAGGAGCGCCGCGCCGCGCTGGAGGCCCAGACCCACGGCCAGCAGCCCGCCGAGCAGCAGCAGGCCTACGACGAGCAGCAGCGGCAGCCGTACGAGACGCCGGCGTACCAGGAGCAGCAGCAGACGTACGAGGAGCAGCCCCAGCAGGCGTACGAGGCGCCGGCGTACGAGGAGCAGCAGCAGTCGTACGAGCAGCAGTACGAGCAGTCGTACGACGAGCAGTACTACACGCCGGGCGGCGAGCACGCGCAGCACGACGGGTACTCCCCGAACGGCGGCTACCCGGAGCCCTCGTCGTCGTATGCGGAGCCTGCCCAGGCGCCGTCCTACCAGGACGACTGGCCCCAGCAGGACGGCTACCAGAACGGCTATCCGGCCCAGTACGCTCCGGAAACGGAATCCTCGCAGGCCGCTGACGCGAGTGAGCGGAACGGCGTAGGCTTCGACCGTCCGGGAACGGCCTCTTCCGCCGCACACGCGCTGACCGACGCCGGGCTGCCCCGCCGCGGGTCCACCGCGAGCGGTTCCCACGGCGCCGGCTCCCCGAACGGCACGGCGCGTGCGCAGCAGGAAGCGCCGGCTCCCGCACCGGGCAACGCGCCGGGGGCGAGCGGCGACAGCAGCTGGCGTTCGGCGAACGACGAGCGGTGGCAGCAGGCCGCGCAGCTCCGGAAGCCCAAGGCAGGCGGGGTCACCGCCTCCGGCCTGCCGCGGCGGGTACCCAAGGCCAATCTGGTCGAGGGCGCCGCCGAAACCACCCCCCAGGGAGGCCCACAGGTCTCCCGCGCCCCGGAGGACGTCCGGGGCAGGCTGAGCAACCTGCGCCGGGGCGTCCAGCGCGGACGCAGCGCAGGCAGTGAAACGAACGGCCAGGGCTTCGGTCCTGACAGCACCTACAACCAGGAGCGTTAGTGTGAGCCCGATGAGCCAGGCGGCACAGAACCTGAACTGGTTGATCACCAACTTCGTGGACAACACCCCGGGGGTGTCCCACACGGTGGTGGTCTCCGCCGACGGACTCCTTCTGGCGATGTCCGAAGGCTTTCCCCGCGACCGCGCCGACCAGCTCGCGGCCGTCGCCTCCGGTCTGACGTCTCTGACGGCAGGCGCCTCCCGGATCTTCGAGGGAGGCAGCGTGAATCAGACGGTTGTGGAGATGGAGCGGGGATTCCTCTTCATCATGTCCATCTCCGACGGTTCCTCGCTGGCGGTCCTGGCCCACCCGGAGGCGGACATCGGTCTCATCGGGTACGAGATGGCCCTTCTGGTGGACCGCGCGGGCACGGTCCTCACCCCGGATCTCCGCGCGGAGCTCCAGGGAAGCCTTCTCAACTAATTATCGGACGGTGCGTATTCGCGTCCCGGGGCCGTAAGGTTTCGGGACGCGGCTCCACACGGATGGGTGCCCGGCGCAGTCGGAGGAGGAGAAAGTGGCAACACCCCCAGGCGGTTCGTCTTCGGGCAACTGGTCGTACGGCCCTGCCCAGGGCCAGGGCCAGGGCGACGGTTCGGCGAACCGGTACAACTTCCCCTCCGCACCCAGCCACCGGCAGCCGTACGCCCCGCAGGGCCCCGGCCCGTCGCCGTACGACCAGCCCCCGGCCCCGCGGATCCAGCCGGTCCAGCCGCAGCGCCGCCCCGAGCCGGCCCCGGCCACGGCGTCCCACAACCCCTTGGTGCGGCCGTACGCCATGACCGGCGGCCGGACCCGCCCGCGCTACCAGCTCGCCATCGAGGCGCTGGTGCACACCACCGCCGCTCCGCACCAGATGCAGGGCCAGCTGCCCGAGCATCAGCGGATCTGCAACCTGTGCCGGGAGATCAAGTCGGTGGCCGAGATCTCGGCCCTGCTGACGATCCCCCTCGGCGTGGCCAGGATTCTCGTCGCCGACTTGGCGGAGGCGGGCCTGGTCGCCATCCATCAGCCCGGCGGCGACGAGAACGCCGGCGGCCAGCCAGACGTGACACTGCTCGAAAGGGTGCTCAGTGGACTTCGCAAGCTCTAGCGGCGGTCCTTCCCGCTCCACCACCTCCGCGAAGATCGTGGTGGCGGGCGGCTTCGGCGTGGGCAAGACCACGTTCGTCGGCGCCGTCTCGGAGATCAACCCGCTGCGCACAGAGGCCGTCATGACGTCCGCTTCGGCCGGCATCGACGACCTCACCCACACCGGAGACAAGACGACCACGACGGTCGCCATGGACTTCGGCCGCATCACCCTGGACCAGGACCTGATCCTGTACCTGTTCGGTACGCCGGGCCAGGACCGCTTCTGGTTCATGTGGGACGACCTGGTCCGCGGGGCGATCGGCGCGATCGTCCTGGTCGACACCCGCCGCCTCGCCGACTGCTTCCCCGCGGTCGACTACTTCGAGAACAGCGGCCTGCCCTTCGTCATCGCCCTCAACGGCTTCGACGGACAGCAGCCCTACGCCCCCGAGGAAGTGCGGGAGGCGCTGCAGATCGGTCCGGACACCCCGATCATCACGACGGACGCCCGGCACCGCGCGGACGCCAAGAGCGCGCTGATCACGCTCGTGGAACACGCCCTGATGGCGCGCCTGCGCTAGCCGGTTCCCGCGTGACGAGGGGCCCTTTTCCGTGGAGAGGGCCCCTTTGTCGTACCCCGGTGCCACACTGGACGACGCACTGGAGGGGGTGGCGATGGTTGCCGAGGCGGCTGCGTTACGGCTGGGGTCGACCGTGGCGAGGGCGGCGGCGCAGCTGTGGCTGGGGGGCAAGCGGCGGGAGCAGGAACGCCGCATGGACATGGCCGAGCTGATCCGGCTGCGGGTGCCGGGGCTCCGTTTCCAGCGGGGCGTGCAACGGCAGTTCGAGGAGATCGCGGACGCGGTGTACGACCGGCTGGCGCCGTTCCTGGAGCGGGAGTTCCCCGGCCTGGAGGAGAACAGCCGGCAGGCCGTGATCGACGGGGTGTGCGACACGTTCGCGGCGGCGGACCTGTCGGACGAGGCGGTGCTGGCGGCGGACGTGAATCCGGCGGAGATCGTCCGCCGGGTGACGGGAGCCGTGGCGCCGCCCGTGGGGCTCGGCGAGGCGGAGAGCCGGCTGTTCGAGGTGCTGTTCGCGGAGTGCGTCGAGTACTACGTGCGGATCGTGCAGGGGCTTCCGGTCTTCGAGGAACGCGCGCTGACCGAACTGCTGGGCCGTACGACGTCGCTGGGCGCGGAGATCGCGCGGGTGCTGGAGCGGCTGCCCGACCGGTCTCTGTTCGCCCCGGAGGGCACCGACCGGGACGGGGACTTCCGACGCCGCTACCTGGAGCTCGTCAGCACGACCCTGGACGAGGTGGAGCTGTTCCGGCGCACGTCCGACCGGGCGGGCGCGCAGGTACGGCTGTCGGTGGCGTACGTCAGCCTGCGCGCCACGGGTGACGACGGCAGCCGGCGCCGGCCGGCCCGCTCGCTGCCGAGGCCGAGGCCCGACATGAGTGACTGGGAGGAGCCCGGGAGCGAGAGCGCCGGCATGCGGGTGGAGGCGGCCCTGGGCGGAGCCACCCGGGTGCTGCTGCGCGGCGAGGCGGGCTCGGGCAAGACGACACTGCTGCGCTGGCTGGCGGTGACGGCGGCGCGCGGCGCGTTCACCGGGGAGCTGGCGGACTGGAACGGTCTGACACCGGTGTTCGTGAAGCTGCGCGAGTACAGCGGCCGGGACTTGCCGAGGCCCGAGGCGATGCTGGACTCGGTGGCCGGGCAGATCACCGGGGTCATGCCGAAGGCCTGGGTGGAACGCCGGCTCGCCGACGGCAACGCCCTGCTGCTGATCGACGGCGTGGACGAATTGCTGGACGGCGAACGGCGGGGCGTCCGGGAGTGGCTGCGCGGGCTGCTGGCCGCCTACGGCGATGTGCGGGTCGTCGTCACCTCGCGTCCCGCCGCCGCGCGTGCCGACTGGCTGCGCCGCGAGGGGTTCACGGCGCTCCACCTGGACCGCATGGCCCCGCCCGACCTGGCGTCCTTCGTACGGCAGTGGCACCAGGCGGTACGGGAGCTGGACGACGACCTGCCGTGCACGGTGGAGGAACTCCCGCGCTACGAGCAGTCGTTGCTGACGAGCCTGAAGGACCGCCCGCACCTCCAGTCCCTCGCGGGTACGCCGTTGCTGGCGGCCATGCTGTGCGCGATGCACCTCAACGGGGGCAGCCGGCTCCCCCGGGACCGGATGGAGCTGTACCGCAACGCCCTGCACACGCTGGTCCACGAACGGGACGCGGACCGGAACGTGCCGAGCGCGATGGACGGCCGGCTGAGCCTCAACGACAAGCTGGTGCTGCTCCGGGATCTGGCGTGGCGGCTGTCCGACAACAACCGCAGCGAGATCGGGCTGGAGCAAGCGGCCGTGCATGTCGGCAAGCGGCTCGCGGGCATGCGGCATCTGGACGAGCAGGACGGCGGCAAGGTCCTGGAGCAGCTCCGGGACCGCTCGGGGATCCTGCGCTCCCCCGCCGAGGGCCGGCTGGACTTCGTCCACCGCACTTTCCAGGAGTACCTGGCCGCCGAGGAGGCCACGGAGGAGGACCGCATCGGCAACCTGGTCGAGCGGGCCCACCTGGACCTGTGGCGCGAGACCATCATCATGGCGGCGGGCCACGCGAACCGCCCCCAGCGGGAGGAACTGCTGGGCACCATCCTGGACCGGGCCCGGGAGGAACCCCGGTACGGCAGGAAGCTGCGCCTTCTGGCCGCGGCCTGCCAGGAGACGGTGCCGGAGGTCTCCGACGGGCTGGCAGGGCGCTTGGAGGAGGCGGTGTCCGCGCTGCTGCCACCGCGGCGAAGGACGGACCCGCCGGCGCTGGCCGCGGTCGGTTCGCCTCTGCTGCGCAGGCTGCCGCGGTCACTGGCGGAGCTGTCGTCGACGTCGGCGGTGCAGACGGTGCGGACCGTGTCGCTGATCGGCGGCGAGGAGGCACTGCGGCTGCTGGAGGGCTACGCGGAAGACGGCCGTCGGGACGTGGTGGCCGCGCTCATCGACGCCTGGGCGTACTTCGACGCGGACGCTTACGCCGATCGGGTGATGGCCGGGCTTCCGCTGGACCGGCACGCGGTGGTGCTGACGCACACGGGGCAACTACGGGCGGCGGTCCGACTGAGGTCTCTGACCTCACTGAGAGTCATGTTCAGGCTTCCGGACCTGTCCTTCCTCGCAGAGCTCCCTCCGCTCCAGGAGCTGATCTGCAGGGTGCGTGGCACGGCCGACCTGTCCCTCCTGAAGGGGCATCCCGGTCTCCGGACACTCCAAGTACTCCGGGCTGCCTCGGTCCGGCATGCGGAAGCTCTGGCGGACCTGCCCGCCCTGAGTCTGCTGCACCTGCCGCTTGCCGCACCGGACGGCATCGACGGCCTCCCGCCCCTGCCGGGCGTGTACCAGCTGGCTTTCTCAGGCATCACGGCGGAGACCAGGCTGGGGTTCCTGGCCCCGTACACAGGCGTTGCGTACCTGTATCTCGTGGGGGTGCGAGGCGCCCATGTACCGGACCTCGCGCCCTTGTCCGCGCTGGCCGGCCTGTACGGGCTGACGCTCTACCACTTCGACGTCCAGGGCCTGCACCAGCGGCTCCTGGCGGGATGCCCCGAGCTCGTCGAACTCACCTTGACGGAGTGTCTCCTGCCCGAGGAACTTCACGGCCTGCGTCACCTGACGCATCTCAGGAGGCTGACGTTGGAGGAGTGCCCGAGCCCCGCCCCGCCCGACCTCCCCGGCGTCACCGTCACCGTCCGCTGAACGCACCGCAGCCCCGCCTCCCGAACGGAGTGGCGGGGCTGCGGTGGCGCGCAGAACCTCAGTGCCAGCTGTGCGGTGCCCGGAAGCCCGGCTCGCGCTCCAGGCGGCGCCAGCCTGCCTTCGCGCGGATCCGGTGAGTCGCCGAAGGCTCGGGGCGGGCGGCGGCGCGGGCCATGAGGATGGCCGTGATGGCGGCGACTTCCTCGGGCTCGGCATGGCCCTTCTCGACGCGGATGTCAGGAGTGCTCATGGGTGTCAGTCTCCGTGAGAGAGGTGTCCGCTGGGTTACTGCGGGGGGTTGCCGTGCTTGCGGGAAGGCAGGTCGGCGTGCTTGGTGTGCAGCATCGCCAGGGACTTCACGAGCACCTCGCGAGTCTCGGCGGGGTCGATGACGTCGTCGACCAGGCCCCGCTCGGCCGCGTAGTACGGGTGCATCAGCTCGGCCTTGTACTCCTTGACCATCTTCTGCCGCATGGCCTCGGGGTCCTCGGCGTCGGCGATCTGCCGGCGGAAGATGACGTTGGCCGCGCCCTCCGCGCCCATGACGGCGATCTCGTTCGTCGGCCAGGCGTAGGTGAGGTCGGCGCCGATCGACTGGGAGTCCATGACGATGTAAGCACCTCCGTACGCCTTGCGCAGGATGAGCGAAATCCTCGGCACGGTCGCGTTGCAGTAGGCGTACAGCAGTTTCGCGCCGTGGCGGATGATTCCGCCGTGTTCCTGGTCGACACCGGGGAGGAACCCGGGGACGTCCAGGAAGGTGACGATCGGGATATTGAAAGCGTCACACATCTGGACAAAGCGCGCAGCTTTTTCCGAGGCCTCGATGTCCAGCACACCCGCCAGCACCTGCGGCTGGTTGGCGATGATGCCGACCACCTGGCCGTCGAGACGGGCCAGGGCGCAGATGATGTTGCGGGCCCAGCGCTCGTGGACCTCCAGGTACTCGCCGTCGTCGACGATCTCCTCGATGACCTTGGCCATGTCGTACGGCCGGTTGCCGTCGGCCGGGACCAGGTCCAGCAGCACGTCGCTGCGGCGGTCGACCGGGTCCGCGGACTCGACCCGCGGGGGGTTCTCGCGGTTGTTCTGCGGGAGGAGCGAGAGGAGGTAGCGCACCTCGGCGATGCACGTCTCCTCGTCGTCGTACGCGAAGTGGCAGACGCCGGAGGTCTCCGCGTGGACGTCGGCGCCGCCCAGGCCGTTCTGGCTGATCTCCTCGCCCGTCACGGCCTTGACCACGTCGGGGCCGGTGATGAACATCTGGGAGGTTTCACGGACCATGAAGACGAAGTCCGTGAGGGCGGGGCTGTAGGCCGCGCCGCCCGCGCACGGGCCGAGCATCACCGAGATCTGCGGGATGACACCCGACGCCTTGGTGTTGCGCTGGAAGATGCCGCCGTAGCCGGCGAGGGCCGAGACGCCCTCCTGGATGCGGGCGCCCGCGCCGTCGTTCAGCGACACCAGCGGGGCCCCGGCCGCGATGGCCATGTCCATGATCTTGTGGATCTTGGTGGCGTGGGCCTCGCCCAGCGCGCCGCCGAAGATCCGGAAGTCGTGGGCGTAGACGAAGACCGTACGGCCCTCGACCGTGCCCCAGCCGGTGATGACACCGTCGGTGTACGGCTTCTTCGCCTCCAGGCCGAAGCCGGTCGCCCGGTGCCGGCGCAGCTGCTCGACCTCTTGGAAGGACCCGGGGTCGAGGAGCAGCTCGATCCGCTCCCGCGCCGTCAGCTTGCCCTTGGCGTGCTGCGCCTCGGTCGCCTTCTCGCTCGGGCCGGCCACGGCCTGGGCACGGATCTCGTGCAGTTCGGCGACCCGTCCGCGTGCGTCCGTCGGCTCACCGGTCGGCTCACCCGTCGTCTCTTCCAAAACGGTCATGTAGCGACCTTACGAAGGACACGAAGAAAAGCGAGCCGTCGACTCTGTACAGTCTCCGGCCCGTTTTCCTGGTACCAGTGAACAGAACCTTGGCGGCATGCAGCCGTTCCGACTGCTCAGGAGGCCGTCGCGTTGTAGGGGAGCGACAAAGTCGTCAGCTGAGAGCCACCTCACATTCATGGGTGGCACATGCCCTCCCCGGAGTGACAAGGAGCCTCAGACGGCGGTCAGCCGACCGGACCTGGACGCTGTCGTCGGCCCGGATCACCGCGCGCACCGGATGGTTCCAGACCAGCTCCAGCGGGGCCCCGCTGCGGGGCGGCTCGCCGACGTGGAGGGTGGCCGTACGGCCCCGCCGGACGACGAGCACGCTCGCGCCGGCCGAGGCGGTCAGGCCTCCCACCGTACCGGCCCGCCAGAAGTTCCACGCGGTCAGGCCCAGGCGGGGTACGGCGACGGCCTGGGCGGTGGTGTCGTTGGCGAGGACGGACAGCCAGTGCCGGTCGGCGGCCCGGGCGGCGGTCTGCCCGCGGGAGGCGCCGGGCAGCAGGACGTAGGCGTAGTCGGCGGCGGCCGGGTCGGTGCCGTGGTCGAGCCAGAGGGTCTGCCAGCGCCGGGTGCGCCGCTCGTCGGTGCTGGTGGTGTTGATGTCGGACCAGGCGCCGGTGCGGTCCTCACGCACCGTGTGCAGCTCACCCCCGCACGGAAGGATCCAGCCGCCGTGGCCCTCCAGATGCGCCCACCGTGCGGCGCGCACGAAGGTCTGGGTGCCGTTCTCGCCCAGGTTGCGGTTGTCCACGACGGTCTCGACGGGCACGCCGTCGGCGCAGCTGATCCCGGCACCGAGGCAGACCACGGCGTCGTCGAGGAAGAACCAGGACTTGCGGGCCTGAAGGGTGGAGCCGAGGCCCTTCAGGTGCTGGCCGACCGCCGCGTACGTGCCGTCGGTGGTCCCGCCGACCCAGCGCACGTCCGGCTTGGGCGCGCCCCACTCGCCGCCGGCCCGGTCGGGGAGCCGCTTGGCCGAAACGGTGGTGCCGGGAAGCCGGTACCAGTCGACGGTGGGCCAGTACCAGTCGGTGTACTGGTCGCCGCGGCCCCGCGGCCACCAGGAGAGCATGCCGGACCCGGTGTGCCAGCCGCGCGGGTTCTCGCCGTTGCCGCACTCGTAGTGGGCGATGCGGTCGCTGGCCATGGCGAGGGCGGCGGTGAACCGGGGGGTGCGGTGGACGGCGCGGTCCATGGCCGGGAAGAGGCGGTGGCCGAGGGGTTCGGGGGCGGCGGGCCCGGGCGAGGCGGCGACGGCGTGCAGCCGCGCGAGATCGGCCACCCCGAACTGACCCGACGTCAGGACCGGTACGGCGGTGTCCCGTTGGATCCAGCCCTTGATGCGGCCGTACCAGCGCTCGCGCTCGGCCTCGCTCGCGCCGGCCGCGAGGAGGGCGATGGCGGCGATCAGGGCCTGCCCGTGGTAGTGGTCGCTGCGCAGCACGCGCAGGTCGTCGGAGCGCAGGTAACCCCGGCTGATCGCGCGGCCGTTGACGCAGTCCATCACCAGCCCGTCGTGGATCAGGGGTGCGTAGGCGTGCTCGACGCTGTCCAGGACGTTCTGCCGGGCGGGGTCGGTGATCTCCCAGGCCGACCCGGCGAGCAGCGAGAACAGCCGCCCGAGGCCGTCGAGCAGGACCTGACCGTACGTGCCCGAGTAGGCGACCCAGGTGTGCTGGACGAAGGAGCCGTCGGCGTAGAGGCCGTCGCCGTCGGTGACGTACGGGAAGACGGGCGAGAGGGCGTCGCGGGCGAGGGAGATCTTCTCCGGGTTCCGGCCGAGGACGCCGCGCAGGGCGACCGAGCGGCACAGGTCGACGCGGTTGGCGCCGGTGGAGGTGCCGGAGTAGTCGGTGAGCATCGCGTCCGGGACGAAGTGGTCGACGGCCGCGCAGGCCACCGCGATCCGGTCCGGGCCGAGCTGCTCGTACAGGGCGGCCGTGATGTCCGTCAGCAGCCGGGGGCTGCCGATCTGCCACTCCCACCAGTTGCCGTAGCGGGTGGTGGCGGGGTTGTAGACGGTGGTGGAGAGATGGTCGAGCCCGCGGAGGACGTCGGCGAGGAGGCCGGGGTCGCCGGTGGCACCGGTGCCGGCCTGGACGTACGCCTGGGTCATGGTCCACAGCCGGCCGTAGCTGAAGGTGATGCCCGAGGGCGGGTCGAAGGGGTGCCCCGGCCAGAGCGAGGCGGGACCGGGGACCATGCTCTCCCGGTACTCCCTTGCCCGCCGGCCGAGTCGGGCGAGCCGGGAGGCGTACGGCTCGGCCGCCGGGTCGTACCCCGTGCCCAGGCAGATGCCGAGCCAGCGGCGGCGCAGGGTGTCGTACGGGTCGTCGGCCGCCCGGGCGCCCGGCGCCGCGGCGGCGGCGAGGGCGGCGGCCAGCAGCAGTGCGCGCCGGGTCATGCCCATGGGGCCGGTCACCGCCCTCTCTCCTCGGCTCCCGGCTCAGCAGCCGCCGCAGTTGTAGTAGAGGACGTCCCAGTGGTTGCCCTCGTCGGCGTAGATGTTGCCGGAGCCGGACCGGTACTGCGGGGCTCCGTCGCCGCGGAGGCCGATGTAGCCGAAGTTGTTCTTGATGTACGACGTCACGCACGTGTTCTTGCCGTAGTCGAGCTTGTAGCCGTTCCAGTGCGAGTAGGTGCCCGAGGCGTGGCCGGTCTCGGTGCCGCCGGTGATGTTGAGCGCGCAGCCGCTGGACCGCCTGAGGGTCTGGGCGCCCTGGGCGGTGGCGAGGTTGAGCTGCTCGAAGGACGTACAGGTGGGGTTGTTGCGGTCGGAGCAGTTGCCGGAGGACGACCAGGTGATGCCGACGTCACGGAACATCTGGGTGGCGGTGGCGTGGCTGATCTTGGTGACGGCGAAGGCGTCCGTCGCGGTGCCGAGGACGGCGGCGCCGGGGGCGACGACGAGGGCGAGCGCGGTGAGGAGCGCGCGGAGCTTCAGCGGCTTCATGGGGACCTTCCTGCGGTGGGCCGTGCGTGCTGGCGGTCGGCTGTGCAGGTGGTGCAGGCAGATGGTGCCCGAGCGCGCGGGGCGTGCGCCAGGGGGCACACATGATGACCGTGGGTGAGGACGGAAACACGTTCCGGATGATGTTGAAAACTGAACCGAATGGGGTTACCTTCGGAGTCGCAGGATTCGTTTAACATTCAACAAGCACTCGCAGGAGCACGCCATGGGCATCTTCAGCCGCAAGGACACCACCCCCGCCCCCGCCGCGCAGGCCACGGCCGGCCCCGACCTGACCGCGCTGACCGGCGACTACACGATCGACCCGGCCCACAGCTCGATCGGTTTCGTCGCCCGGCACGCCATGGTCACCAACGTCAAGGGCAGCTTCCAGGACTTCACCGGCACGCTGCACCTGGACGGCGCCGATCCCGCGAAGTCCACCGCCACGCTCGACGTCCAGGTGGCGAGCATCGAGACCGGCAACGCCGACCGCGACGGCCACCTGAAGTCCTCCGACTTCTTCAAGATCGACGAGTTCCCGACGATGACCTTCCGTTCCACCAAGGCGGAGGCCCTGGGCGGCGACGAGTACCGCATCACCGGCGACCTCTCCCTGCTCGGCGTGACCAAGCCGCTCACCATCGACCTGGAGTTCAACGGCTCCGCCCAGGACCCCTTCGGCAACGAGCGCGTCGGCTTCGAGGGCAAGGCCGAGATCCTGCGCTCCGAGTGGGGCCTGACCTGGAACGCGGCTCTGGAGACCGGCGGCGTCCTGGTCTCCGACAAGATCAAGCTGGTCTTCGACGTCTCGGCCATCAAGCAGGCGTGAGGTGAGGGAACGGGGAGCGGGTCGGTCTCCGGTCGGCGACGGGTGACCGGAAACCGGCCCGCTTCGCGCACGAGCGGTTCCCCGGCGCCGCCCGGTGGGAAACCGGCCCGCTTCGCGCACGAGCGGTTCCCCGGCGCCGCCCGGTGCCCAGGACGGGCGGGGAAGAGGATGCGACGCTGGAGTGAGGGGCCCGCGAGTGGAGGTCCGCGTGCGTCCCATCCGGTCCGGGGCCCTCTCCTCCGGCCTGGCGACCATGCCCCGGTGCGGCTCGCTGGATGCGACGCAGGAACGCGCGGTCGGTCTGTGAGCCCGCCGGCCGGGGCACCACTCACCGAGCGTCGCCAGGCGGCCCTCCTGCGCGGATCCGGCCCACGGGAGCAGGATCGCGCGACCGATCCGGAAGGCAGGTGCCTCCCATGCGCACCTCGACCCGTATCGCCGGTGCACTCACCGGTCTGACCCTCACCCTCGGCGGTGCGGTCCTCGCCGCTCCCGCGGCCCGGGCGGACATCCCCGCCTGCACGCAGATGGCCGAACTGGCCGGTGCCACCGATTCCGACGCCGTCACAGCGGCCTGCAGCCGTGGTGTGGTCGGAGACCTGCAGGGTTGTGTGACCGGGCTGACCGAGGTTGGAGTGGCGGGCGGCGCCGCGACCGGTGCCTGCCGGGCGGCGGCCCACGAACCGCGTTAGAGAACCTGCGCCGCCCCGCTCCCGCCGACGCGCACGCGTACCGATGCGGCCGGTCTCGGTCGGTGACGTCATGGCGGCGTCATGCCTCTCCGGGGCCGGGCAGTCACCGCCCGGGCGCGGCGCCCAGCCTCGTCGCGCGAGCCCCGTGCGGAGCGTCCATGCTGAGGAAGAGGGCGCCGCCGTCCTGGGAGTTGTCCTTCCCGGAAGCCGAACGAAGGCGCCCGAGAGGAGGAGGTCATGCGCGTGCGAAGAATCCTGGGCCTCGCCCTGGCCGCGGCGACCCTGGCCGGCGTGAGCGCCGTCGGCGCTGTCAGCGCCGGGGCCGCCTCGTCCCCGAACATCTCCAGGGACGACTGCACGGCCGCCGGCGGACAGATCATTTCACGCCCCTACGCCGGCGAGGCCTGCACGCTGCCCGACGGGACGACGCAGGCGATCACCTGACCGGCCGGCGCACGGCTGGGCAACCAGTCCGCCGGTGCACCCGGCGCGGTGGACATGGGCTGACGGCGCCCGGTGGAACGCACACCACACGAACTTGCCCGGGTTCCGCTCCCCCACGCCCCACTTGTCCGCCAGGGCCGCGACGAGCAGCAGGCCACGGCCGTGTTCCGCGCTCGTCCGACCTGCGGTCCCGCCCCACTCTCCCCCTCTCCCCCTCTCCCCCTCCGCCTGGAGCGACTTCCTTGACAACATTGCCCGCTGAGACGGAACGGGTGCCTAGACCGCTCAGAAGCTGCCGCCGAAGTCCCCTCCGCCGTCGCCGCCGCCGAAGTCGCCGCCTCCGTCTCCGAAGCCGCCGCCGAAGTCACCGGGGTCGAAGTCGGTGCCGGAGACGTCCCCGCCCTCGAAACCGCCGCCGCCGAAGTCGCCGTACCCGGTGCCGTAGTCGGCGGCGTACGAGGGCGTGGCCATCATGCTGCCCAGCAGGGTGCCGACGAGGAGGCCGGGGAGGAGGCCGCCCCCGAAGTAGCCGCCGGCCCAGGGGCCGTAGGCGGGGCCCGCGTCCCAGTAGGGGCGGCGGCCGTAGTCGGTGTCCACCTCGCGGATGACGGGGTCGCGGCCGTCGGCCAGGCGGGTGGCGTCGGCGGCGCAGACGGGGACCTGGCGCGCGGCGCCGCCGGGCGGGGTCCAGGTGGCGTCGGAGACCGAGGGGCCGTGGCGGGGGTCGAAGAAGCACGGTGGCCGGCGTTCCGGCAGCGGGCGGTGTTCGCGGCGGGCGGCCAGCTGGGCGAGGGAGAAGCGGCCGTCCTCCAGTGCCTCGGTGACCGTCCGGACGTCCTCCGGTCTGTGGGCCGCGCCCATCCGCTGTTTGGCGGTCTCGTAGGCGTCCAGGGCCCGCTCGTAGTCGGCGCGCATCGCGTCGTCGGCGCCCGGTTCCGAGGGGTGGAAGTCGAGGCGGTCGAGTTCCTCGCCGAACGCGGTGATGTCCTCGTCCACGACCACCCGCAGCCGCTCCAGGGCCGCCCGCTGTTCCTGCTCGCGGCGCCTGCGGGTGCGGTGGACCAGCGCGTAGCCGCCCGCTCCGGCGGCCACCAGGACGACGGCCGTCGTGATCAGCGCCGTGCTGGACATGCCGCCGTTGCCGGCCGAGCCGCCCCAGCTGCGCGGGGCGTGTCCGCCCATGCGGGCCAGGGCGCGGTCGGTGAAGTCGGCCAGCTGGGCCTTGGCGTCCTCGCCCTGGACGCTGCGGACCAGGTTCTGGCGGGCCGTGGCCGACATGACGGAGGAGTCGGCGCGGGCGTCGAAGCGGTCGCCGAGGCGGATGCCGTACAGGCCGGTGACGCCGGTCGCGGAGCGCAGGTCGGCGAAGAGGTTCGTGGTGGGGTACCCGGCCGGGAGAACGGCGATGAACAGGGGTTTGTCGGCGTCCTTGATCCGGGCGGCGAGCGTGTCGGCGTCCGCGGCGGACAGCTGGCCCCGGGCCGCCGGGTCGACGTAGACCGGGCTCTGGCGCAGGGCGCGGGCGACCGCGGAGACGCTGGTGTCCGCGCTCGCCCCGGGCGCGTACAGGGTGGCCAGCACCAGGGCCAGGACGGCCAGGAGCAGGGCGGGCAGGCTTCGGGTCCGCGGCACGGCCTTCATACCTCGAAAGTACCCGAAGCCTCCCCAAACCGGTCATTCAACCGGTGCCGGGATCACACCGCCCGGTACGCCTGCGCCAGCTTCTCCACCGCCTTTCCGTACCGGCCGGTCAGCAGCAGGTGGTCGGCGTCGGCGAAGGGCCCCGCCACCGCCTGCGTGAGGCGGCCGCCCGTCCTCTGCTGGACCAGCAGCCGTGCCTGGGTGACCAGCGCGCGTCCGGTCCGGCCGTCGCCGTGCCGCTCGGCCGCCGCGGCCCGCGCGGCGAGGTCGCGCAGGGTTGCCGTACCGCCCTTCGGGACCGGGGTGAGGGTGGTCAGGCCCCAGCCGTAGGGGAACTGCGGGTCGTACGACGCGTCGCCCACGTTGATCGGCAGCTGGGCGTCCGACCGGGGCCAGGTGACCGGGAGCTGTCCGGTGAAGGGGCGCCGGCCGTAGAGGACGTCGGCGACGCCCTCGCCCTCGGTGCCGGGCAGCCAGGAGGCGACCAGGGCGTCGATCTCGTCCAGCCGGTCGCCGACGAGCTGGGGGCGGCCGGAGACGATCAGCACCGCGCACTTCATGGCCGCGCACACCTTGTCCACGGCAGCCTGGTCGGCGGCGGACAGCTTCAGGTCGTGGCCGTTGCCGACGTCACCGACGCCCTCGGCGTACGGGGTCTCGCCGACCACGACCACCCCGGCGTCGTAACCGCCGGTGGGAGCGGAGGCGTCCTTCGAGTAGGTGATGTTCCCGCCCGCCTCCCGCAGGCCCTGCAGGATCGTCGTGCCGGGGACGGTGTTCCCGGAGGCGCCCTGCCAGGTGAGGGTCCAGCCGCCGGTCTGGTTGCCGATGTCGTCGGCGTTCGACCCGGCGACGTACACCTTCTCGCTCTTCTTCAGCGGCAGCAGCCCGCCCGCGTTCTTCAGCAGCACCTGCGACTCGGCGGCGGCCCGGCGGGCGACCTCCCGGTGGGCCCGGGAACCGATGGCGGCGGCCCCGCTGGTGTCGGCGTACGGGTGCTCGAAGAGGCCGAGCTCGAACTTCTCGGTCAGGATGCGGGAGACGGCGTCGTCGATCCGCTGCTCGCTGATCCGCCCGGCCTTCACCTCGTCGGCGAGCGTGGTGCTGAACTCCTTGTAGGTGTACGGCACCATCATCATGTCGACGCCCGCGTCGACGGAGGTGCGGACGTGGGACGCGTAGTCGCCGGGGAGCTGGTCGATGGCGTTCCAGTCGCTGACGACGAAGCCGTCGAAGCCCATGCGGCCCTTGAGCACGCCGTTGATCAGGTCACCGCGGGCGTGCATCTTCACCGCGCCCTTGCCGTCGCCGGCGATGTCGAGGGAGGAGTACGACGGCATGACCGTGCCGACGCCCCGCTCGACGGCCGTGCGGAACGGCGCCAGGTGGACGTCCTCCAGCTGCTCGCGGGTGACCTTGGTGACGCCCTGGTCGATGGTGTAGGTGCCGGTGGTCGAGGAGCCGTACGCGGTGCCGCCGTCGCCCGCGAAGTGCTTGGCCGTCGCGAGCACCTTGTCGTTCCGGCTCAGGTCCTTGCCGTTCGCGCGGCCCTGGAGGCCCTGGATCACGGTCTCCATGGAGTCCACGAGGGCCGGGTCCTCGCCGAAGGACTCGTAGGCGCGGCCCCAGCGTTCGTCGCGGCTCACGCACAGGCAGGGGGCGAAGTCCCAGGGGATGCCGGTCGCGCGGACCTCGGCGGCGGTCACCGCGCCTGTGCGGTAGGCGAGTTGCGGGTCCCGGGTGGCGCCGATGCCGATGTTGTGCGGCATGACGGTGGCGCCGGAGAGGTTGTTGTGGCCGTGGACGGCGTCGACGCCGTAGACCAGCGGGATCTGGAAGCGCGTGGCCCGGGTGCGCAGCTGGAAGCCGTCGATCATCTTCGCCCAGGCCCCGGGGGTGTTGGGCGTGGGTGTCGAGCCGCCGCCGGAGAGCAGGGAGCCGAGGCCGTAGGCGGCGATGTCGGCCCCCTGGCCGACGGCGCCGCGCTCGGCCTGGGTCATCTGGCCGGCCTTCTCCGCCAGGGACATCCGGCCCAGCAGGTCCGCGACCCGCTTCCTGACCGGCAACGCGGCGTTGAGATACGGCAGTCCGTGCGCGTCGATCACGATCTGCGGGGTCTCGGCGGGGGCCTTCGCCCCGGTGACCGTGAGCTTGAGGGGGATGGTCTCGGCGGGCTCGGCCGCCCGGTCCCGGCGGGTGGGCACGGCGATGGTCCGCGCGGTGCCGGAGGCGGTGCCGGCCGGGAAGGTGAGGGTGCCGGAGACGGGGGTGTAGTCCGTGCCGGCGGTCGCGGTGCCGTCCGCCGTGGCGTAGGTGACGGTGACCGGGCCGGTGAGGGGCGCCTCGCCGGTGGTGGCCACGGTGACCCTCACCGCGGCCCTCCCGCCCTCCTCGACCGGGTGGACGGGGGCGTCGGTGGTGACGGAGGCCCGCAGCGCCTGATCGGCCTCGCCGTACAGCTCCACGCCGTCCAGGGCGAAGTCGCCCTGGGCGTCGGGCGGGAGGGTGAGGGCGTAACCCCACATCTCCTTGAGGCCGAGGACGTGGTCGATGCCGCCGACGGGCTGGTAGTCGGTGCGGTAGGCGAAGTCGGTGAAGGGGAGCCGGATCTGCTTCCAGCCGGTGAAGTCGTCGGTGAAGGAGGTGGTCCAGAGTTCGGACGCCTCCCCGTTCGCCCCGCCGTCCTTGATCTCGAAGGCGATCTTCCTGCCGTTGTTGCGCCCCTCCCACCAGAAGCGGATGCCCTGACGGTCGGACCAGTCGTGGGCGGGCGCGGTGGCGGCGAAGTCGTGGGTGAAGCCGCCGTAGCCGCTGATGTCGTAGGTGCCGGCGAGGACCTTGCCGCCCTCGGGGGCGTCGGCGCGGTCGGCGAGGCGGAGCGTGGGCGGGTCGTCGGCGTCGCCGCCCCAGGTGAAGATGCCCTCGGCCGGCTGGGCGGCGAAGGGCACCTCGCCCTCGAAGCGGTCGACCGGGACGGGGGTGGGCTCGTCGGCGGCTCGCGCGGTCGCCGCCCAGGGCAGCAGACCGGCGAGGAGTGCGGCGGAGGCGAGCAGGGCGGTTCTTCGCATGGACCTTCCCTCGGCTCTCATGGTTCACTCAGGGCTTAGCTCACGCCGTGAGTTAACTAGGGGCGCACACCCCCGTCAAGACGACCCGTCAGCTCCGCCGATCCGAGAAGGAAGGGCGACGCACCATGAGGAGATCCCCCCACGCAGTCCGGCTGTTGCTCGCCGGGCTGCTCTCCGCAGCCGGTCTCAGTGTGGCCGCACCCCCCGCTCACGCGGCCGGTGAGCAGGTCACCGCCTGGCTCACCACCACCGACGACTCCGCCGGCCGGCACGTCGTACGCGGCCTGCAGCCGCAGACCCCGTTCTCCTTCCAGTCCGGGACGGGTGGCGGCGGCGAGAACATCACCGTGGACGAGAACACCCGCTACCAGACGTTCACCGGCGGCGGCGCGTCCTTCACGGACACCGCCGCCTGGCTGATGAACAGCAGCGGGGCGCTGTCCCAGGCGACCCGGGACGCGGCCATGCGCAAGCTGTTCTCGCCGACGGACGGCATCGGCCTGTCGTTCCTGCGCAACCCCATGGGCGCCTCCGACCTCGCCCGCTACGGCTACACCTACGACGACGTGCCGGCCGGCCAGACCGACCCGTCCCTGGCGAGCTTCTCCATCGCGCACGACCTCGCCGACGTCGTCCCGCTGACCAGGCAGGCGCTCCAGCTGAACCCGTCCCTGACCGTGATGGCCTCGCCGTGGACGGCACCGGCCTGGATGAAGGACAGCGGCTCGCTCAACGGCGGCTGGCTGAAGGCCGAGGACTACGGCGCGTACGCCTCCTACTTCGTGAAGTACCTCCAGGCGTACAAGGACCAGGGGATCAACGTCTCGTACGTCACCGCACAGAACGAGCCGACCTGCTGTTCCGGCTACCCGTCGATGAGCTGGAACGCGAGCGGCCTCGCGTACTTCACGAAGAACGAGCTGCTGCCCAAGCTCCAGTCGGCGGGCCTGACCACCAAGGTGCTGGCGCACGACTGGAACTGGGACGTCTACGACTCCTACGCGGCCCAGACCGTGGACGACCCGGCCGTCCGCAGCCACCCCAACTTCGGCGGCATCGCCTGGCACGGCTACGGCGGCGACGTCGCCAAGCAGACCTCCGTGCACAACCAGTACCCCGCACTGGACGCCTTCGGCACCGAGCACTCCGGCGGCACCTGGATCGCCAGCCAGCAGCGCGAGGACATGTCCGACATCATCTCCTACACCCGCAACTGGGCGAAATCGGTGACCAAGTGGTCGCTGGCCGTGGACCAGAACATGGGCCCGCACAACGGCGGCTGCGGCACCTGCACGGGCCTGATCACCGTGCACAACGGCGACGGCGCGAGCGGAACCGTCGACTACACCGTCGAGTACTACGACATGGGCCACCTGACCAGGTTCGTCCGCCCCGGCGCCCAGCGCATCGCCTCGACCGCCTCCACCGCGGTGCCGAACGTGGCCTGGCGCAACCCCGACGGCAGCAAGGCGCTGATCGCCTACAACGACTCCTCGTCGGCCCGGACCGTGACCATCAACTGGGGCTCCCAGCACGCCACTTACTCGCTGCCCGGCAAGACCTCGGCCACCTTCGCCTGGTCCGGCACCCAGTCCGGCGGTGGCGCCAGGACCGGAGCCTTCGTGGGCCTCGCCGGCAAGTGCCTGGACGTGGCGGGCGGTTCGAGCGCCAACGGTACGGCGGTGCAGCTCTACGACTGCAACGGCAGCACGGCCCAGCAGTGGACCGTGCAGGCCGACGGGTCGCTCCAGGCGCTCGGCAAGTGCCTGGACGTGACGTCCGGTTCGACCGCGGACGGGGCCAAGGTGCAGTTGTACGACTGCAACGGAACCGGCGCCCAACGGTGGTCGTACAACGCGTCCACGGGTGATGTGGTGAACACGGCGGCGGACAAGTGCCTCGACGTCACGGACAACGCGTCGGCGAACGGGGCCCGGGCCCAGATCTGGACCTGCACGGGAGCCGCCAACCAGAAGTGGACCCTGCGATGAGGCGGTAAGGCGGATCATGCGACGTACGGGGGCCGTGGCGGTGGGGATCGTCGGCGGGATGCTGCTGCTGAGCGGCTGTGCCGCCGTCGACCTGCCGCTCGCGGGGGTGCGGGCCGGCGCGGACGGGACGCCGTACGCGGTGTTCCGGCCGTGCGGTGACGACAGCTATCAGGGCCCGCGCCTGGACGGGCGGGCCCGCGGCGGCGGGGAGGGGCCCGTCACCACCGGCTGGGACGCGAAGAAGGAGGGGCTGCACGGCGACGCCGAGTTCCCCCTGTTCGGCCCGCCCGCGGGCTGGCGGGCCCGGCACCGGGGGAAGCAGGAGCTGCTGCCCCGGCGGCACTACGTCCTCGGGTTCGGGCACTACGTCAGCGGCGACTCCTACAACGGGGTCGTGGAGTTCACCGGCGAGCAGATCGGCCGGCTGCGGCCCGGGCAGGTGTGGGCGGACGACCGGGTGATGAGCCTGCGCGCGTTCGAGCGGCTCGCCGCGGACGCCTGCTGAGCCAGGGCGGTGTGGCGTGGTGCGGATCCGCCGCCGCCGGACCATGGTGGGGGTATGACCACACCGCAGGATCTGTTCCTCGTCAGCCTGGACGTGCCCGGTGAGCACCCCGTCGAGCAGGGCGACCTGTCGCTGGCGCTCGCCGGCGCCGAGTTGATCGACCTGCTCGGCGCCCGGGCGCTCACCCTGGACGGCGAGCGCATCGTGCCCGGACCGGTGCTGACCACGGGTGACCGGATGCTGGACGAGGCGGGGGCGGCGCTGGTGCGGCAGGAGCCGTACGAGACCGTCGAGGACTGGCTGTGGCGGCGGGGTGAGGGGCTGGCCGTGGCCTACCGGGACACCCTGGAGGCCGCCGGGCAGGTCACCGGCAGGCGCCGGCGCTGGCTGCCGGGCCGGAGCCGGGACGACATCCCGGCCGACACCGCCGCCCGGCGCCACGCGACCGACCGCTGGGAGTCCCGCGACGCAGTCCTCACCGGCCTCGCCGCGACCCTGGGCATCCAGGACGGACGGACGGCCGGCCCGGAGCCCGAGGACGAGGCGGTCGTCACCGTCCTGGTCGCGGTCGGCGACGCGGTGACCGAACTGGAGGCCGTCCGCGAACGCCGCCGCATCGAGAACGTCGCCTTCGACAACATCTGGCGCGCGCCCTGAGCGGCGCGGCAGGTGCCGGCGCGCCTCACAGGATCAGCTGGCCGATGCCCAGCAGGTTTCCCTCGCTGTCCCGGAACCACGCGCCCCGCTCGCCGCGCGCGCCCTTGCTCGGGTAGTTGCCCTCGATGTCGGCGATGCCCTCCCGGGTGCGCAAGCCGGGCACGTCGACCT
This sequence comes from Streptomyces sp. NPDC088810, assembly GCF_044750305.1. Taxonomy (NCBI): domain Bacteria; kingdom Bacillati; phylum Actinomycetota; class Actinomycetes; order Kitasatosporales; family Streptomycetaceae; genus Streptomyces; species Streptomyces sp. NPDC088810. The sequence goes on along the minus strand of NZ_JBIVJQ010000011.1, from coordinate 77,540 downwards.
CCTCGAAGACCACGCCCCGGCGGCGCAACTCCGTCACGGCTGCGCCGATGTCGTCCACCTCGAAGGCCATCTGGGTGAAGGTGCCGGGCGAGGCCCCCGTCGAGCGGAACACGACGAAGTCCACGCCCGCGCACCGGTACAGCAGCCCGCCGGGCCGCTCGTCCACCGGGTACAGGCCCAGCTTCTCGGCGTAGAAGCGGCGGGCCCGGTCCAGGTCCCGGGCGGGCAGCCGGGTCGCGACGCGGGCCCGGGAGAGCACGTCATGGGTTTCTGCGGTCATGCCTCCACTGTGGCTACTCCGCGGGCGCCACGCCCGCGCGGAGGAGGCCGTACGTGTAGGCGTCCTCCAGGGCCTGCCAGGAGGCGGCGATGACGTTCTCGGCCACGCCGACCGTGGACCACTCGCCGGAGCCGTCCGAGGTGGAGATGAGCACCCGGGTGGTGGAGGAGGTGCCGTGCTTGCCCTCCAGGATGCGGACCTTGTAGTCGACCAGGTCCAGCTGGGCGAGCTGCGGGTAGATCTTCTCCAGTGCCACGCGCAGGGCGCGGTCCAGGGCGTTGACCGGGCCGTTGCCCTCGGCGGTGGCGACGATCCGCTCGCTCTTGGCCCACAGCTTCACCGTGGCCTCGTTGGCGTGGGTGCCGTCGGGGCGGTCCTCGACGATGGCCCGCCAGGACTCGACGTCGAAGTACTTCAGCGGGCGGCCCTCGACCTCGGCGCGCAGCAGCAGCTCGAAGGAGGCGTCGGCGGCCTCGTAGGTGTAGCCCTCGAGTTCGCGCTCCTTCACCCGCTCGACCACCCGGCCGACCAGCTCCCGGTCGCCGCCCAGGTCGATGCCCAGCTCCTTGCCCTTCAGCTCGACCGAGGCGCGGCCCGCCATGTCGGAGACCAGCATGCGCATGGTGTTGCCGACCAGCTCGGGGTCGATGTGCTGGTACAGGTCCGGGTCGACCTTGATGGCGGAGGCGTGCAGGCCGGCCTTGTGGGCGAAGGCGGAGACGCCGACGTACGGCTGGTGGGTGGAGGGGGTGAGGTTGACGACCTCGGCGATGGCGTGCGAGATCCGGGTCGTCTCGCGGAGCTTGCCGTCGGGCAGCACCTTCTTGCCGTACTTCAGCTCCAGGGCCGCGACCACCGGGAACAGGTTGGCGTTGCCGACGCGCTCGCCGTAGCCGTTGGCCGTGCACTGCACGTGCGTGGCGCCCGCGTCGACGGCGGCGAGGGTGTTGGCGACCGCGCAGCCGGTGTCGTCCTGGGCGTGGATGCCGAGCCGGGCGCCGGTGTCGGCGAGGACGGTGGCGACCACCGCGTGCACCTGGGCGGGGAGCATGCCGCCGTTGGTGTCGCAGAGGATGACGACGTCGGCGCCGGCCTCCGCGGCCGTACGGACGACCGCCTTGGCGTACTCGGCGTTGGCGCGGTAGCCGTCGAAGAAGTGCTCGCAGTCCACGAAGACCCGGCGGCCCTGCTCCCGCAGGTACGACACGGTGTCGCGGACCATCTCCAGGTTCTCGTCCAGGGTGGTGCGCAGCGCCAGCTCCACGTGCCGGTCGTGCGACTTGGCGACCAGCGTGATCACCGGGGCGCCGGACTCCAGCAGGGCGTTGACCTGCGGGTCCTCGGCGGCCTTTGCACCGGCGCGGCGGGTGGCGCCGAAGGCGACCAGTTGGGCGTGCCGGAAGTCGATCTCCGCCTGTGCGCGGGCGAAGAACTCGGTGTCGCGGGGGTTCGCGCCGGGCCAGCCGCCCTCGATGAAGCCCACGCCGAAGTCGTCCAGGTGCCGGGCGATGGCGAGCTTGTCCGCGACGGTGAGGTTGATGCCCTCGCGCTGCGCGCCGTCGCGCAGCGTGGTGTCGAAGACGTGGAACGAGTCGTCGAGCTCGCTGGTTGCCGTCTCGGTCATGGTCTCAAGGCTCCTGTTGTGGATCTTCGGTCTTTACCGGATTGACCGGCTCCACCGTTCCTCCATGCTCCCTCGCGCTTCGCCGCCGGCTGAAGGTGGGCCGGAAAACGAAAAAACCCCTCGCGGGTGCGAGAGGTCTGCGCGCGGGTCGAGGACGACGGTGGCCACCCGCACCTGGTCGTACGAGGTGGTCACTGCGGACCGGCGCGCCTGCTGCCCATAATCATGGCGAACGAGAGCACGGGGGCAGTCTGGCACAGCCCCGCCCCCGGCTCACCGTCCGTCTCAGGATGCGGTCGTCACGGTGGACTCCGCGGATCCGTCCCCGGCCCCCCGGGCGGCCTTCACCCGGCCCAGGTCCAGGTCCTTCGTCTCGCGCATGGTGACGTACACCACGAGGGACACGGCGGCGCAGGCGGCCACGTACCAGTAGAAGCCGGACTCGATGCCGCCCTTCTTGAACCACAGCGCGACGTACTCGGCGGTGCCGCCGAAGAGGGCGTTGGCGATGGCGTACGGCAGGGCGACGCCGAGCGCGCGGACACCGGTCGGGAACAGCTCGGCCTTCACACAGGCGTTGATGGAGGTGTAGCCGGTGACCACGACCAGCGCGAGCAGGGCGAGGCCCAGGGCGGACCAGTAGCCGTCCGCGTGCCGCAACAGCGTCATGATCGGGACCGTCAGGAAGGTGGAGCCGACGGCGAAGGTGATCAGCAGCGGGCGGCGGCCGATGCGGTCGGAGAGGGCGCCCGCGAGCGGCTGGAGGCAGGCGAAGACGATCAGCGCGGTGAAGGAGACCAGGGTCGCGGTCTCCTTGGACAGGCCCGCCGAGTTGGACAGGTACTTGGTGAGGTAGGTGGTGTACGTGTAGTAGGCCACCGTGCCGCCCATGGTGAGGGCGACGACCAGGAACGCCTCCCGCCTGTGCTGCCACAGCGCGCGCAGGGTGCCGCGCTCCCCGGCGTGCGAGGTGTCCTCCTCGTACACCTCGGTCTCCAGCATGTTCCGGCGCAGATAGAAGACGACGGCCGCGCCGAGCGCGCCGACGACGAACGGGATGCGCCAGCCGTAGCTGTGCAGGGCGTCGTCGGACATGGTGCGCTGGAGGACGATCTGCAGGCCGAGGCCCACGATCTGGCCGGCGGTCATGGAGACGTACTGGAAGCTGGAGGCGAAGCCGCGGCGCCTCGGGTCCGAGGCCTCGGTCAGATAGGTGGCGCTGGCCGCGTACTCGCCGCCCACGGACAGGCCCTGGAGCAGGCGGGCGACGAGCAGGACGAGCGCGCCGCCGTAGCCGGCGACCCCGTAGGTGGGGGCGACGGCGATGAGGACCGCCGAGGCCGACATGAGCGTCACGGTCAGCGTCAGCGCGGCCTTGCGGCCCTTGCGGTCACCGATCCGGCCCAGCAGCCAGCCGCCGACGGGGCGCATGAAGAAACCGACGGCGAAGATGCCGGCGGTGTTCATCAGCTGGGCGGTGGGGTTGCCGCTCGGGAAGAAGGCGCCGGCGAAGTACGTGGCGAAGCTCGCGTACACGAACCAGTCGAACCACTCGACCATGTTCCCCGCCGAGCCGACCCAGATCTTCTTCCAGTGTTGTCGTCCCATGGGCCGTTACCTGCCCGCCGGCGGAGCGAACGATTCCTCCGGCAACCGGCCACGACGGACCCGCAGCTACCCGACCGGCAACGCATCCTCGATGAACTCCCGCACGTGCCGCAGAACCTGGGCGCGATCGGTCCCGCGCAGCCCGATCGCCACGTGGATGGAGAATCCGTCGAGCAGCGCACGCAACCTCGTGGCGAAGCGGTCCGCGTCCACCGGACGGAACTCCCTCCGCGAGATGCCCTCGGCGATCAGCGCGACCAGGTCCCGGTGCCACGCACCCTCGATCGCCGCCTGCCGGGCACGGGCGTCCTCGTCGGCGTTCTGCGAGCGGTTCCAGACCTCCAGCCACAGGGTCCAGTGCGGGTCGCGGTGACCGTCGGGGACGTACAGGTCGACGTACGCGGACAGCCGTTCCCGTGCGCTCCCGGGACCGGCCAGCAGCCGCGCCCGTTCCGCGCCCAGCCGGCCCTCGCTCCACTCCAGGGTCTGGAGCAGCAGCTCGTCCTTGGAGCGGAAGTAGTACAGGAGATGGCCGCTGCTCATGCCGACCTCGCGGCCCAGCCCCGCCATGGTGAGCTTCTCCAGACCGCGCTCGGCGATCATGTCCATGGCGGCGGCGAGGACCTCCTCGCGCGGCGGCGCGTTCCTGCGCGCCCGGCCCGCACCGGCCATCTGCTGCTCCTGTACGTGTCAGACCTTCGGCTGCTGTTGCGTGATGCAGTGGATACCGCCTCCGCCCGCGAAGATCGTACGCGCGTCCACCAGGGTCACTGTGCGTTCGGGGAACAGCCGGCGGAAGATCCCGGCGGCTGTCTCGTCGCGCGGGTCGTCGAAGCCGCACAGCACGACGCCGCCGTTGCACAGGTAGTGGTTGATGTAGGAGTAGTCGGCCCAGTGGCCGTCGGCCTCCAGGGCGGTCGGCGCGGGCACCTCCACGACCTCCAGGCGGCGGCCCCGCGCGTCGGTCGCCGACTTCAGCAGGCCGACGACCTCCTTGGTGACCTCGTGGTCGGGGTGCGCCGGGTCCGGCTGGTGGTGGGCGACCACGACACCCGGCCGGGCGAACGCGGCGACGATGTCGACGTGGCCGAGGGTGCCGAAGCCATGGGGAGGGTAGTCGCCGGTCAGGCCGCGCGGCAGCCAGATGGCCTTGCTGGTGCCGAGGTGGGCGTGGATCTCCGCCTCGACCTCCTCTTTCGACCAGTGCGGGTTGCGCTCGGGGCCGAGCTGCACGGTCTCGGTGAGCAGCACGGTGCCCTCGCCGTCGACGTGGATCGCACCGCCCTCGTTGACCAGCTTCGAGGCGTACGTCTTCGCGCCCGCGAGGTCGGAGACGTACGCGCCGATCGTGGCGTCGTGCTCCCAGCGGGCCCAGTCCTGGGCACCCCAGCCGTTGAACGTCCAGTCGACGGCGGCCAGCCGGCCCTTGCCGTCGGTGAGGAAGGTGGGGCCGATGTCCCGCATCCAGGCGTCGTCCAGCTCCCGCTCGACGGTGTCGACGCCGGGGCCGAGCAGCGCCTGGGCGTCCGCCGACTGGCCGGGGCCGCACACGACGGTCACCGGCTCGAAGCGGAGGACGGCACGCGCCACCGACGCCCAGGCCGTGCGGGACAGGCGGAGGTCGTCCGGGTCGTCGAAGGTCGGATTGGGGCTGGGCCAGGCCATCCAGGTGCGCTCGTGCGGGGTCCACTCGGCGGGCATGCGGAAGCCGTCGGCGGCGGGGGTGGTCATGTGGGATCCCTGGTGGTTAGAGGAAGTAGAGGCGGTTGAGGGAGACGGAGTCGGCCGGCTCGGAGCGCAGCGGGTCGCCGTCGAGGGTGACCAGGCCGGTACGCCGGTCCACGTCCACCGCTCCGGTACGGGAGTTCAGGCGGAGGTCGGCGGGGCCGATGCCCCGGGTGCCGCGCACGGCGACCCTTCTCCTGCGGGTCGGCATCGTGTCGTTGCCCTGGTCGACGGCCGCCCGGGCGACGAACGCCACCGAGATGTCGGCGGCCGTGGCGCCGTACGACCCGAACTGCGGTCCCAGCACGAGGGGTTCGCAGGTGTCGGTGGCCGCGTTGGGGTCGCCGACCACGCCGTACGCCGGGAAACCGGCCTTGAGGACGAGCTGTGGCTTGGCGCCGAAGTACTCCGGGCGCCACAGCACGATGTCGGCGAGCTTGCCGACCTCGATCGATCCGACCTCGTGGACGAGGCCGTGCGCGATGGCCGGGTTGATGGTCAGCTTGGCCATGTAGCGCAGCACGCGGGCGTTGTCGTCGCCCTCGCCGTCGCCCTCCAGCGGGCCCAGCTCGGCCTTCATCTTGCCGGCCATGGCGAACGTACGGCGGACCGTCTCACCGGCGCGGCCCATGCCCTGGGCGTCGGAGGAGGTGATGCCGATCGCGCCCAGGTCGTGCAGCACGTCCTCGGCGCCCATGGTGCCGGCCCGGATCCGGTCGCGGGCCATGGCTGCGTCACCGGGCAGGTCGGGCTTGAGGTCGTGGACGGAGACGATCATGCCGTAGTGCTCGGCGACCGCGTCCCGGCCGAAGGGCAGGGTGGGGTTGGTGGAGGAGCCGATCACGTTCGGGACGCCGGCCATCTTCAGCACGTTGGGCACGTGTCCGCCGCCGCAGCCCTCGATGTGGAAGGCGTGGATCGTGCGGCCCTCCAGCACCCGGAGGGTGTCCTCGACCGACAGGCACTCGTTCAGGCCGTCGCTGTGCAGGGCCACCTGGACGTCGTGCTCCTCGGCGACCCGCAGCGCGGTGTCCAGGGCGCGGGTGTGGGCGCCCATGTCCTCGTGCACCTTGAAGCCGCTCGCCCCGCCCTCGGCCAGGGCCTCGATCAGCGGTGCCTCGTGGGAGGACGAACCCCGGCCCAGGAAGCCGATGTTGACCGGCCAGGCGTCGAAGGCGTTGAAGGCGTGCCGCAGCGCCCAGGGCGAGTTGACGCCGACGCCCCACACCGGGCCGAACTCCTGCCCGATGATCGTGGTGACGCCGGAGGCGAGGGACGCTTCCATGATCCGCGGCGACAGCAGGTGGACGTGGGTGTCGACGGCCCCGGCGGTGGCGATCAGCCCCTCGCCGGACACGATCGAGGTGCCGGTGCCGACGACGACGTCGACGCCGTCGAGGGTGTCGGGGTTGCCGGCGCGCCCGATCGCGCAGATCCGGCCCTCGCGGATGCCGATGGAGACCTTCCTGATCCCCTGCACCGCGTCGATCACGACGACGTTGCTGATCACGACGTCACAGGTGTCGCGGACGGCGGCGGCCTTCAGGTGCAGTCCGTCGCGGGCGGTCTTGCCGAAGCCGGCGAGGAACTCGTCGCCGTACTTCTGCGAGTCGGACTCGACGCGGACGGTGAGCCCGGAGTCGCCGAGGCGGATCCGGTCGCCGGCGCGGGGGCCGTGGGTGGCCGCGTAGGCGTGCGGGTCGACGTGGATCGACCGGCTCACCTCTCGTCCCTTCGAGCGGCTCATCGCTGCCCGCCTCCTTCCGGTGTCACTCCCAGGTATCCGCAGGCGGCGGCCCTGCGGAGGGCCTCTTCCTTCGCCCCGGGCGCGTCCAGCGGCCCGTCGACCAGTCCGGCGAAGCCGATCGCGATCCGCTCGCCGCCGATCGGCACGAGCCCGACCTCCTCGCTCTCCCCGGGCCCGAAACGGACGGAGGAGCCGGCGGGTACGGCGAGCCGCATGCCGTAGGCCTGCTCGCGGTCGAAGCCGAGCCGCGGGTTGGCCTCGAAGAAGTGGAAGTGGGAGGTGACGGAGACCGGCACGGTCGCGGTGTTGGTCACGCGGAGCCGGACGACCGGCGCGGGGTCGGCGTGCTGGGGGCCGGGGAGCAGGGCGCCCGGGGCGTGCTCGCCGAGGCCGCCGCCGATGGGATGGGAGACGACCGCGAGCCGGGAGCCGTCGTCGAAGACGGCCTCGACCATCACCTCGGTGACGACGTCGGCGACGCCGGGCAGGACGTCCTCGGGGCCGAGGACCGAGCGGGCCGCCTCGATGGCCTCGGCGAGCCGCTTGCCGTCCCGGGCCGCCTCGCACACCGTGTCCGCGATCAGCGCGGTGGCCTCGGGCACGTTCAGCCGCAGACCGCGCGCCCGGCGGGCCCGGGCCAGCTCGGCGGCTCCGAAGAGCAGCAGCCGGTCACGTTCCGTGGGGGTCAGTCTCACGACCCGGCACCTCCTTGCCTTCCCCGAGTTAGAACACCACTCTAAACACAGATTCCGCGGCACGGAAGGATTGACCTAGCGGCAGGCTCCACGTCACATTGAACGTCGCTCTAATCCACTGAGGCGGCCGTCGAAGGAGACCAGCCATGCCGATAGAACAGCGCGGTGTCGACACCATCCCGGACGAGGAACGCACCAGCGGGCCACGGGACCTCGTGTCGATCCTGCTCGGCTCCAACCTCTGCCTCGGAGTGATCATCTTCGGCTGGCTGCCGCCGTCCTTCGGGCTCGGCTGGTGGGCGTCGGTGACCGCGATCGTGGCGGGCACGGTGGTCGGCACCCTGTTCACGGCCCCGCTCGCCCTGGTCTCCCTGCGCACCGCGACCAACCTGTCCACCTCCTCCGGCGCCCAGTTCGGCGTGCGCGGCCGGCTCGTCGGCTCGGTGGTCGGGCTGCTGCTGGCGCTCGGCTACACCGCGCTGACGGTGTGGATCGGCGGGGACGTGATGCTGACGGTCCTGGGCCGGCTCTTCGGGGTGCCGGCGGACGGGGTGTCGTACGCCCTCGTCTACGCCGTGCTCGCCGGTGCGACCGTCGCCGGCGCGGTCTACGGCTACCGGGTGCTGCTCGCCATGTCCCGCGTCCTCGCGATCGGCATGACGGCGCTGCTGCTGCTCGGCGTCCTCGCCTACGCCCCGCACTTCAGCACCGGCGCGCTGCCGGGCGCGGGCGGCTATCTGCTGGGTTCCTTCTGGCCGACCTGGTTCCTGGCGGCGGTGGCGGCGGGCCTGTCCGGCCCCATCGCCTTCATCACGCTGCTCGGCGACTACACCCGCTACATCTCCCCGGCCCGCCACTCCTCGCGCCGCGTGCTGCACGCCACCTGGCTCGGGCTGGTGCTCGGCCTGCTGGTCCCCCAGCTCTTCGGCACCTTCACGGCGTACGCGGCCGGGGCGGCCACCGACTACGCGGGCCCGCTGGTCGCGGCCTCCCCCGGCTGGTACCTGGTGCCGCTGCTGCTGTCCGCCTCCGCGGGCTCCGTCGGCAACGCGGGGCTGATGCTGTACTCCATGGGCCTGGACCTGGACGCGATCCTGCCCAGCGCCTCCCGCGCCCGCGCCACCTGCACCGTGGCGATCGTGGCCACGGCCTGCGTCTTCGCCGGCCACTACGCCTGGGACGCGCAGTCGGCGATGACCTCCTTCGTGCTCCTGCTCACCGCCATCGGCACCCCCTGGGCGGTCATCACCCTCATCGGCTTCGCCCGCTGCCGCGGTGTGTACGACGCCGACGCCCTCCAGGTCTTCAACCGCCGCTCCCGGGGCGGGATCTACTGGTACCGGGCGGGCTGGAACGTCCAGGCGACCGTGTCCTGGGCACTCGGCGCGGGCGTCGGCCTGCTGGCGGTCTCCCTGCCGTCGTACGAGGGCCCGCTGCTGTCCCTGACGGGCGGGGTGGACTGCAGCTTCCTGCTGTCGGGGCTGGTCGGGGGCGCGGTGTACCTGCTGCTGACGCCGGCTGAGCAGCGCCCCGGAGGGGCGCGGGGAACTGCACGATCAACCACCACGACCCCGCAGACGCCCGACACCCCTTCGCGGCACTTCGAACCGCGCGCTTAGCCGATCCTGTGCATCCAGCCGTGCTTGTCCTCGGCCGTGCCCCGCTGGAGGTCGAGCAGGGCCTCACGCAGCCGCACGGTGACCTCGCCCGGCTCCCCACCGCTCTGCTGCCACTGCGCACCGGCCCGCTTGATGGTGCCGACCGGGGTGATCACGGCGGCGGTGCCGCACGCGAAGACCTCGGTCAGGGTGCCGTTCTCGGAGTCGCGCTGCCACTGGTCCACGGAGACGCGCCCCTCCTCGGACTCGTACCCGAGGTCACGGGCGACGGCGAGCAGGGAGTCACGGGTGACGCCCTCCAGGATGGAGCCGGTCAGGCTGGGCGTGATGATCTTGTTGCCGTACACGAAGTACAGGTTCATCCCGCCCAGCTCCTCGACCCACTTGTGCTCGACCGCGTCGAGGTAGCAGACCTGGTCGCAGCCCTCGGCGGCGGCCTCGGCCTGGGCGAGCAGGGACGCGGCGTAGTTGCCGCCGGTCTTGGCGTCGCCCATGCCGCCGGGGACGGCGCGGACGCGGTCCTCGGAGACCCAGATGGACACCGGCCGGACGCCGCCCGGGAAGTAGGCGCCGGCCGGGGAGGCGATGACGATGAACAGGTACTCGTTGGCGGGCTTCACGCCCAGCCCGACCTCGGTGGCGATCATGAACGGCCGCAGGTACAGCGACTCCTCGCCGCCGTGCGCGGGCACCCAGTCGATGTCCTGGCGGACCAGGGCGTCGCAGGCCTCGATGAACGTCTCGACCGGCAGCTCCGGCATGGCGAGGCGGCGGGCGGAGCGCTGGAAGCGCTTGGCGTTCTGGTCCGGCCGGAACAGGGCGACCGAGCCGTCGGGCTGCCGGTACGCCTTCAGGCCCTCGAAGATCTCCTGCGCGTAGTGCAGGACGTGGGTGGCCGGGTCGAGGGGGATCGGCGCGTACGGAACGAGCTGACCGTCGTGCCAGCCGCGGCCCTCGGTCCACTTGATCGTCACCATGTGGTCGGTGAAGTGGCGGCCGAAGCCCGGGTGGGCCAGGATCGCCTCGCGCTCTGCGGCGGCGAGCGGGCTGGCGGAGGGCTTGAGCTCGATCGTGGGCGTCGTCATGTGTTGTCCTTCACCGGTTGTAGTGACGGGCCGCGCTCACGCCTGTACTGCCGGTCGCCAGTGCTAGGACGTCCGAGCATTCCCTCATACCGCGGCTCCGCGTTCGATTATCGCGCGGAGGCGGCAGCGGACGGAATCGGGGTGAAGCGGCCCAGGGTTGATGGTGGCACCCGGCGAGGCACAGGAAAAGCCGCCGGGTGCGGTTGCGACCCGGCGGCTCGGTGTAGCGCGGCGGGTCAGCCGGCTACGCGTACGGCGAGCGCGTCGCCGATCCCTGAGGTGCTCCGGGAGGGCTGCCCGGCGCGCTCGGTGAGGTCGGCGGCGACCGCCGCGTCGATGCGGTCGGCCTCGGTGTCGTAGCCCAGGTGGCGCAGCAGCAGGGCGACGGACAGGACGGTGGCGGTGGGGTCGGCCTTGCCCTGGCCGGCGATGTCCGGGGCCGAGCCGTGGACCGGCTCGAACATGGACGGGAACTCGCGGGTGGGGTTGATGTTCCCGGAGGCGGCCACGCCGATGCCGCCGGAGACGGCCGCGGCGAGGTCGGTGATGATGTCGCCGAAGAGGTTGTCGGTGACGATGACGTCGAAGCGGGCGGGGTCGGTGACGAGGTAGATCGTCGCCGCGTCGACGTGGATGTAGTCGGTGGTGACCTCGGGGTACTCCTGGGCCACCTTGTTGAAGATGTTCGTCCACAGGTGCCCGGCGAAGGTCAGCACGTTGTTCTTGTGGACCAGCGTCAGCTTCTTGCGCGGGCGGGCCTGGGCGCGCTCGAAGGCGTCACGGACCACGCGCTCGACACCGAAGGCGGTGTTGACCGAGACCTCGGTGGCGACCTCGTGCTCGGTGCCCTTGCGGATGGTGCCGCCGTTGCCGGTGTACGGGCCCTCGGTGCCCTCGCGGACGACGACGAAGTCGATCTCCGGCTGGCCGGCGAGCGGGGTGGCGACGCCGGGGAGCAACTTCGAGGGGCGCAGGTTGACGTGGTGGTCGAAGGCGAAGCGGAGCTTGAGCAGGAAGCCGCGCTCCAGGACGCCGGACGGGACGCTCGGGTCGCCGATGGCGCCGAGCAGGATCGCGTCGTGCTGCTTGAGGGAGTCGAGGTCGGCGTCGGTGAGGGTCTCACCGGTGGCGTGGTAGCGCTTGGCGCCGAAGTCGTACTCCTTGGTCTCCAGCTTCACATCCTGCGGCAGGACGGCGGAGAGGACCTTGAGACCCTCGGCCACGACCTCCTGGCCGATGCCGTCACCGGGGATCACTGCGAGATTGATGCTGCGAGACATGCGTGCACCCTACTCCTCGTCCCATGTGATGACACGCGCTGTCCGCCATGCGGACACTTGCGGACACTCGGACGGGTGGCCGGCGTGCTCCTGTCGGCTGGCGTTCACCCCTGCGCGGCAAGGGCGTTGGGCCGTGGCGGGCGCAGGACGGGCGGCGGATCGACCACTTCGAGGTGCGGCGCGGCGGGTGAGCCGCGCCGCACCCCGTGGGATGCGGCTCCCGGCTGGTGGTCCGGCTCAGTGGCCGGTCGAGCCGCCGTTGTCCCGGCGGTCCAGGGCGCGCTGGAGGGCGGCGGCGGCGTTCTGGCGGTCGGACTCGCTCGTGCGGGACACGTGGCGGACTCGGCGGCGGACGGTCGTCTCGGCCATGGCGATCGACTCCTTCGGCATACGTGGAGCACGGCAGTGAGGGTTGCGAGTCGCCGGAAGGGGCGGGGAGCACCGGCCGCAGGGGTTGCCTGCACGGGGCCTGGCTCACGACCGCCATTCGCTGGATCGAGCGAGACGTTCGGCTCCTTTCAAATTAAGGGAGCGGCCCGCGTCTGTCTGCACAATTACTCGGACTTCCTACTATCTGAGACGGCGGACCGGGTCGCACCGCTGTGAACTGGGCTTTCGTGCGCTCGGGTGATGCCGTCAGGTCACGTCACCGTCGCGCCAGTCGAAGACCAGCTCGCCGTCGGGGTCCAGCGGTCCGGCGAGCGCGGGCCGTACGTACACACCGCCCTCGTCCTCCCGCAGCCGGACGATCCCGTCCGGTGAGAGGGCGTGCACCTGCCCGGGCCACCGCTGCCAGCCGCGCGCGGTGTACAGCGGGGCCCCGTCCTCGCTCGCGGCGAGCGCGCCGAGGTCGTAGGCCCGGTCGGTCAGCCGCTCCAGCTCGGCCATCACCCGCCCGCCGAGCCCGGTGCGGCGCACGTCGGCCCGCACGGCGACGGCCTCCACGTACCCGGCCCGCAGCCAGCGCCCCCGGTGCCGCACCCGGCGCAGCACGAGGGCCCCGTGAGCGGCGAGCCCGCCCCCGTCCCGGATCAGCACATGCATCCCGCCGAGCCCGTGGTCCCAGTCCTCGTCCGAGAAGTCCCCGTCGAACGCGGCGTCCAACAGGGCCCGCACGGCACGGAGTTCGGGCCGCTTCAGGCCGGCGGTGTGGGTGAGGCGCAGGTGAGTGGTCATGCTCCACTGTCGCATCCGGCCCCGGAATGGAGACGGGCCGGGAAGCCTGAGCGGTGTCAGGGTTCCCGGCCCGTGTTCGGGGGGCTGAGGGTCAGCCCATGTGCGGGTAGGCGTAGTCGGTCGGCGGGACCAGGGTCTCCTTGATGGCGCGGGTCAGGGTCCAGCGCTGGAGGTTCTGGGGGGCGCCGGCCTTGTCGTTGGTGCCGGAGGCCCGGCCACCGCCGAAGGGCTGCTGGCCGACGACGGCGCCGGTCGACTTGTCGTTGATGTAGAAGTTGCCCGCCGCGTAGCGGAGCTTCTCCATCGTGTAGGCCGCGGCGGCACGGTCATTGGCGATGACCGAGCCGGTGAGGGCGTAGTCCGAGACCGACTCCATCTGGGTCAGCATCTCGTCGTACTTGTCGTCCTCGTAGACGTGCACGGCGAGGATCGGGCCGAAGTACTCGGTCGTGAAGACCTCGTTCTCCGGGTCGGTGCACTCGATGACGGTCGGGCGGACGAAGTAGCCCACCGAGTCGTCGTAGGTGCCGCCCGCGACGATCGTGCAGGCCGGGTCCGCCTTGGCGCGGTCGATCGCGGCCTTGTTCTTGGCGAACGCCCGGTCGTCGATGACGGCGCCGATGAAGTTGGACAGGTCGGTGACGTCACCCATGGTCAGGTAGTCGACCTCGGCCGCGAACTCCTCCTTGAAGCCCGAGTTCCAGATGGAGGCCGGGATGTACGCGCGGGAGGTGGCGCTGCACTTCTGGCCCTGGTACTCGAAGGCGCCCCGGGTGAGGGCGGTCTTCAGCACCGCGCGGTCGGCCGACGGGTGCGCGACGAGGAAGTCCTTGCCGCCGGTCTCGCCGACCAGGCGCGGGTAGGAGCGGTACTTCTCGATGTTGGTGCCGACCGTCTTCCACAGGTACTGGAAGGTCTTGGTCGAACCGGTGAAGTGGATGCCGGCCAGGTCGCGGTGGGTCAGGGCGACCTTGGAGACCTCGATGCCGTCGCCGGTGACGAGGTTGATGACGCCCTTGGGCAGGCCCGCCTCCTCCAGCAGCTGCATGAGGAGGACGGCCGCGTGGGTCTGCGTCGGGGACGGCTTCCAGACGACCACGTTGCCCATCAGGGCGGGGGCGGTGGGCAGGTTGCCGGCGATCGCCGTGAAGTTGAACGGCGTGATCGCGTAGACGAAGCCCTCCAGCGGGCGGTGGTCCAGGCGGTTCCACACGCCCGGGGAGTTCGCCGGGGGCTGCTCGGCGAGGATCTGGCGGGCGTAGTGGACGTTGAAGCGCCAGAAGTCGACCAGCTCGCAGGGCGTGTCGATCTCGGCCTGCTGGGCGGTCTTGGACTGGCCCAGCATGGTGGAGGCGGCGAGGGTCTCGCGCCAGGGGCCGGCCAGCAGCTCGGCGGCGCGCAGGATGATCGCGGCGCGGTCGTCGAAGGACATCGCACGCCAGGCCGGCGCAGCGGCCAGGGCCGCGTCGATGGCGTCCCGCGCGTCCTGCTGGGTGGCGTTGCGCAGGGTGCCGATGACGGACTTGTGGTTGTGCGGCTGGACCACCTGGATGGTCTCGCCGCCGCCCATCCGCTTCTCCCCGCCGATGGTCATCGGCAGGTCGATCGGGTTCTCGGCCAGCTCCTTGAGCTTGCCCTCCAGCCGGGCGCGTTCGGGCGAGCCGGGGGCGTAGCCGTGCACCGGCTCGTTGACGGGGGTGGGGACCTGGGTCACAGCGTCCATGAGATCCGTAACTCCTTGTACGTGAGCGGGTGTTCGGGCTCAGCCCTTGCTGACCATGGAACGGAGGAAGAACCGGAGGTTGGCCGGCTTCTCCGCGAGACGGCGCATGAAGTAGCCGTACCAGTCGGTGCCGTAGGCGGTGTAGACGCGCATGCGGTGGCCCTCGGCGGCCAGCCGCAGGTGTTCGTCGCCGCGGATGCCGTAGAGCATCTGGAACTCGTACTCGTCGAGCTTACGGCCGGCCTTGTGGGCCAGCTCCTGGGCTATCGCGATCAGGCGCGGGTCGTGCGACCCGACCATCGGGTAGCCCTCGCCGTCCATGAGGATCTTCAGGATCCGGACGTACGCCTTGTCGATCTCGTGCTTCTGCTGGAAGGCGACCTCGGCGGGCTCCTTGTAGGCGCCCTTGACCAGGCGGACGCGGCTGCCGGAGGCCGCGAGGCGGCGGGCGTCGGCCTCGGTGCGGAAGAGGTAGGCCTGGATGACGCAGCCCGTCTGCGGGAAGTCCTTCCGCAGCTCCTCGTGGATGGCGAACATCGAGTCGAGGGTGGTGTGGTCCTCGGCGTCCAGTGTCACCGTCGTGCCGATGGCGGCGGCCGCCTCGACCACCGGGCGGACGTTGGCGAGGGCCAGCTCGTGGCCACCGGGAAGGGCCTGGCCGAACATCGACAGCTTCACCGACATCTCGACCCGCTCGCCGAGCTCCAGCTCCTTGAGGTGGTCGACCAGCGCCAGGTAGGCGTCGCGGGCGTGGGCGGCCTGCTCGGGGGTGGTGATGTCCTCGCCGACGACGTCCATCGTCAGCTCCAGGCCCTTGGCCGTCAGGTCCTCGATGATCGGGACGATGTCGGCGACGGTCTCGCCGGGGATGAAGCGGTCGACGACCTGCTTGGTCACCGGGGCCGCCGAGATCAGGCGTCGCATCCGGTCGCTGCGCGACGCGGCGAGAATCACGGGACCCAGCACGGGGCACCTCCACAGACAAGCACCGAATACGGCCATCACCCGACGATTCGGGTACGGCACGGAGAACCACCGTGAAACCTAAGGATCTCTCCGATCCTCGGCCATCGACAGCTGTCACGCATCCGTGCCCGGGATCTCAGACAGATGTATGAAGGCGGCCGGAGAATGAGGGAGAATGCCCGAGTGGCGGCGGATTTCAAGGCGTTCAAGGCGGACTACCAGGAGCTGGTGGACGAGATCTCGGAGCTGCTCGGGGTGCCCGCGACCCTGGAGAACCGCGACTTCGAGCTGATCGCCTTCGGTGCCTACGACAGCGAGGACGAGCTGGACCCGTCCGCGCTGGACCCGGTGCGCACCCGCTCGATCCTGACCCGGCGCTCCACGGCCACGGTGCGGGCCTGGTTCGAGGGCTTCGGCATCACCCGCGCGACCGGACCGGTCCGCATCCCGCCGAGCACCGAGGCCGGCGTCTACCGCGGCCGGATCTGCCTGCCCGTACGTCACCGGGGCGTCGTCCTCGGCTACGTCTGGCTGCTGGACGGCGACCCCGGGCCGACCGACGCCCAACTGGCCGCCGCGATGCGGGTCGCGGACCGGATCGGCGCGCTGCTCGCCGACGAGGCGGAGGCCGGCGCGGGGCTCAGCCGGGAGCTGCGGGCGGTGCTCACCGCGGAAGGCGGCTGGCAGCAGGACATGGCGGTGGCCGATCTGCGCACCGCCCTCGGGCCCCGCGCGGACGGCCCGCACACCCTGGTCTGTGTCGCGCCCTGGCCGTCGGCCGACCCGGACGACGCCCCGGCCGCCCGTACGATCCCGCACGCCACCGCGCTGTGCACGCTGCCGTGGGGCGCGACGGGGCAGAGCCTGGCGCTGCTGGTGCGGCTGCGGACCACGGAGACGAGCGCACCCGCGCTGGCGGCGGCCACGCGGCTGCTGAAGGAGGCCGAGGGGGCGCGCGGGACGGCGGGCGGCGCGGCCCGCGGGGCCGCCGCCCGGGTGGCGGCGGCGGTCGCCGCGGGACTCACCGCGGGGGCCGGGGGTGCCGCCGTCGCGGCCGGGGTCGGCGAGCCGCGCACCGGCCTCGCCGAGCTGGGCACGGTCTGGCAGGAGGCCGCGGCCGCGGCGCGTGCCGCGCTGGCCGAGCCGCGGTTCGGGCCGGTCGCGCAGTGGGCGCGGATCGGGCCGTACCGGCTGCTGACCGCACTGCCGCCCCAGGCCGCGCACGACCGCGTGGTCGGCCCGCTCCTCTCCCCCGCCCACCGGGAACTGGCCCGCACCGCCGAGGTCTTCCTCGACTGCGCGGGGCAGGCCGGCCGCACGGCCTCCGAGCTGGGCATCCACCGCCAGACGCTCTACTACCGCCTGTCCCGCGTGGAACATCTGACCGGCCTGGACCTGGACGACGGCGAGGACCGGCTGCTGCTGCACATGGCACTGAAGCGCGCCCGGCTGTAGCCGGCCCGTCAGGGTGAGCCCGTCTGCTGCTGCCGGGCGCCCTGGGACCGGCGGTACGCGACGCGACCGGCGGGCGGGCGCCGATCGCTACGACCCGGCAGGCCCCTGGGCGGGCCGGCTCCCGCCGACTCCGGCGATCACCCGCCGCAGCCCCTCGGTGAGCTGCTCGGCGGTGGTCGCCGTGTCCGGGTCGAAGAGCCACTGGACCATCAGGCCGTTGAGGAGGGTCTGGTAGAGGCGGCCCTCGGCCTCGACCGTCTCCTGGTCGAGGTCCGCCTCCGGGATGCCGGTGAACATGGACGCGAGTCCCGCGCGGCCCTCCCGCTGGGCCTCGGCCAGGAGTTTGCGCACCTCCTGGAGCCGCTCGTCCTGGAACATCAGCTCGAAGCTGAGCAGCCAGATGGCCCGCGACTCGGGCACCGTGGCGATGATGCCGGCGATCACCTCCCGGAAGCGCTCCAGCGAGCCCGGGGGCTGGGTCGTCTCCACCCCGGCGCCGGGGTCGAAGCGCTCGCCCACGCCCTCGATCAGCGAGATGTACGCCTGCACCAGCAGCGCGTCCTTCGAGCCGTAGTGGTAGCCGATCGACGCCAGGTTGGTGCCCGACTCCCGGACGATGTCCCGCGCGGTCGTGCGCAGGAACCCCTTCTCCAGCAGGCAGCGCTTGGCGCCTTCGAGCAGATCCTCACGGTGTCCCATGCGGCCCAGCGTACCCACGACCCATACAACCGTCCTAGACGCGTGACTTATACATTCGTTCTAGACAAGCGTTTAAGACGCTCGTACAGTCTCCGGCATGACGATGAACGCGACGAGCACCACCACCCCTGCCCGAGCCGGGCGCCGCGAGTGGACCGCGCTCGGTGTGCTGATGCTGCCGCTGCTGCTGGTCTCGATGGACGTCTCCGTCCTGTACTTCGCGACCCCCGCAATCAGCGCCGACCTCCGGCCGAGCGGCACCCAGCAGCTGTGGATCTTCGACATCTACGGCTTCGTCCTGGCCGGCCTGCTGATGACGATGGGCTCGCTCGGCGACCACATCGGCCGCCGCAGGCTCCTCCTCATGGGCGCCGCGGCCTTCGGCGCCGCCTCACTCCTCGCGGCCTACGCCGACAGCGCCGAGACCCTGATCGCGGCCCGCGCGATCCTCGGCGTCGGCGGCGCGACCCTGATGCCGTCCACCATGGCCCTGCTGCGCACGGTGTTCACCGACCCGGCCCAGCGGGGGAAGGCGATCGGACTGTGGTCCGGCGTGATGACCGGCGGCATCGCCCTCGGCTCGGTGATGAGCGGCATCCTCGTCGAGCACTTCTGGTGGGGCTCGGTCTTCCTGGTCAACCTGCCCGCGATGGCACTGCTGCTCGTCCTCGGCCCGGTGCTGCTGCCCGAGTCGAGGCACCCCGCGCCCGGCCGCTTCGACTGGCTGAGCGTCCCGCTGTCCATGGCCGCCGTGCTCCCCGTGATCTACGGCCTCAAGGAGATCCCCGCCGAGGGCTGGCACCCGCAGTACGTCGTCTCGATCACCGTCGGCCTGCTCTTCGCGGCCCTGTTCGTCCGGCGCCAGCGCACCGGCAGCTCGCCGCTGATCCCGCCGGCCCTGCTCAAGGGCCGCGGCTTCACCCCGGCGCTGGTCCTGAACCTCGTCGGCAGCCTCGGCATGATGGGCTCGGCCGTCTTCACCACGCAGTACCTTCAGTCCGTCCTCGGCAAGAGCCCGCTGGAGGCGGCCCTGTGGAGTCTGTTGCCCTCGGTGTTCATCGGGGTCGCCGGTCCGGTCACGGCAGCGCTCGTCCAGCGGGGCGTCAACCGCGGGTACGTCGTCGCCGCCGGCTTCGCGGCCATGGCGGCCGGATACGTGGTGCTCGCCCTCATCGGTACCGACTCGCTGTGGCTGGTGCTCGTCGGGGCCGGCGTCCTCGCCTGCGGAATGGTCGCGATCATGTCCCAGCTGACCGACCTCGCCATGACCAGCACGGCGGTGGAGCGCGCGGGCACGGCCTCCTCCCTGCTGGAGACCAGCGCCGAGTTCGGCGGCGCGCTCGGCATGGCGGTCCTGGGCTCCATCGGTACGGCGCTCTACCGCCACGAGATGCCGGCCAGCGCGCCGGACCAGGCCCGCGAGACCCTGGGCGGCGCCCTCGCGACGGCCGCCCGCCTGCCCGGCCGGGCAGGCGACACCCTCCTCGCCACGGCCCGGGAGGCGTTCACCAGCGGCATGCGGGGCGCCGCACTGGCCGGGGCGGTGATCCTGGTGCTGGCGGCGGCGGGAGCGGCGGTGACGCTGCGCAGGATCGAGGCCGGGCAGAAGTAGGGAACGGAAAACGCCGGACGGGCCGAGGTTCCCCTCGGCCCGTCCGGCGTTTTCCGCACAGACGGATCAGACCAGGTTCACCGAGCGGGCGGACGTCGCGCCGATCTCCGCGGCGACCTCGGCCAGCACACCGGAGCCCACCGTGTCGTCCACGGTGAGAACGGCGAGCGCCTCACCGCCCACCGCCGCGCGGGCGACCTGCATGCCGGCGATGTTGATGCCCGCCTCGCCGAGGATGCGGCCGACCGTGCCGACGACACCCGGGCGGTCCTCGTAGCGCAGGACGACCATGTGGTCGGCGAGGGCCAGGTCGACGTCGTAGTCACCGACCGCGACGATCTTCTGGACGTGCTTCGGGCCGGCCAGCGTGCCGGAGACCGACACCTCCTCGCCGGTGCCCAGCGTGCCGCGCACGGTCACCACGTTGCGGTGGTCGGCCGACTCGGAGCTGGTGGTCAGCCGCACCTCGACCCCACGCTCCTGCGCGAACAGCGGGGCGTTGACGTACGACACCGTCTCGTCGACGACGTCCTCGAAGACACCCTTGAGCGCGGACAGCTCCAGCACCTTCACGTCGTGCTGGGTGATCTCACCGTAGACCTCGACGTCGAGGCGGACCGCGACCTCACCGGCGAGCGCGGTGAAGATGCGGCCGAGGCGCTCGGCGAGCGGCAGGCCCGGCTTGACGTCCTCCGCGATGACACCGCCCTGCACGTTCACCGCGTCCGGCACCAGCTCACCGGCGAGGGCGAGGCGGACCGACTTGGCGACGGCGATACCGGCCTTCTCCTGGGCCTCGTCGGTGGAGGCGCCGAGGTGCGGGGTGGCCACGACCTGGTCGAACTCGAACAGCGGGGAGTCCGTGCACGGCTCCTTCGCGTACACGTCCAGGCCGGCGCCGGCGACCCGGCCCTCCTTCAGCGCCGCGTACAGCGCCGCCTCGTCCACGATGCCGCCGCGCGCCGCGTTGACGATGCGCACGCTGGGCTTGACCTTGCGCAGCGCCTCGTCGCCGATCAGGCCGAGCGTCTCGGGGGTCTTGGGCAGGTGGACGGTGATGAAGTCGGAGACCTCCAGCAGCTCGTCCAGCGACAGCACCTTGACGCCCATCTGCGCGGCCCGCGCGGGCTGCACGTAGGGGTCGTAGGCGACGACCTTCATGCCGAAGGCGGACATGCGCTGCGCGACGAGGGCACCGATACGGCCCAGGCCCACCACGCCCAGCGTCTTCTCGGCCAGCTCGACGCCGGTGTACTTGCTGCGCTTCCACTCGCCGTTCTTCAGCGCGGCGTTGGCCTGCGGGATGTTGCGGGCCGTGGAGAGGATGAGACCGCAGGCCAGCTCGGCGGCGGTCACGATGTTGGAGGTGGGGGCGTTGACGACCATCACGCCGGCCTTGGTGGCGGCGGAGACGTCGACGTTGTCCAGGCCGACACCGGCCCGGGCGACGACCTTGAGCTTCTTCGCGGCGGCGATGGCCTCGGCGTCGACCTTGGTGGCCGAGCGGATCAGGATCGCGTCCACGTCGGCGATGGCCGGCAGCAGTTCGGCGCGGTCCGCGCCGTTGCAGTGCCGGATCTCGAAGTCCGGACCGAGTGCGTCGACGGTGGCAGGCGACAGCTCTTCAGCGATGAGTACGACGGGTTTCGAGCTCACGTGAGTCCTCACATGTGCGATGCGGACGGCCGTCCCGACGGCCGCAGGCGGAGGAGGGGGGCTAGCCGCGGAAGACGCACGACGCTGTGGGCCTGACGCGTGTTGTGCAGCAGTCTAGTGGTGTGGCGGGCGCCGTATTGCGCCGCCGCGGAAGGATCACTCGTCCGGGGCTGGACGGGGTGGACAACAGGGGCCGGGGCAGTCCGCCCCGGCCCCTGTCGGCAGGCTTACGCCTCCTCGTCGACCCACGACATCAGCTTGCGCAGCTGCTTGCCGGTGGTCTCCAGCAGGTGCTCGGAGTCCTGCTGCTTGTACTCGTTGTACTTCTTCAGACCGCCGTGGTACTCGTCCATCCAGTTCCGGGCGAAGGTGCCGTCCTGGATCTCGGCGAGGACCTTCTTCATCTCGGCCTTGGTGGCGTCCGTGATGATCCGCGGGCCGGTGACGTAGTCGCCCCACTCGGCGGTCTCGGAGACCGACCAGCGCATCTTCTCCAGGCCGCCCTCGTACATGAGGTCCACGATCAGCTTCAGCTCGTGCAGGCACTCGAAGTAGGCGATCTCCGGCTGGTAGCCGGCCTCGGTCAGGGTCTCGAAGCCCGCCTTGACCAGGGCCGCGGTACCACCGCACAGCACGGCCTGCTCGCCGAAGAGGTCGGTCTCGGTCTCCTCGGTGAAGGTCGTCTTGATGACGCCGGCGCGGGTGCCGCCGATGCCCTTCGCGTACGACAGGGCCAGCGCGAAGGCGTTGCCGGAGGCGTCCTGCTCGACGGCGGCGATGCACGGGACGCCGCGGCCCTCCTCGTACTGGCGGCGGACCAGGTGGCCCGGGCCCTTCGGGGCGACCATGGCGACGTCGACGCCGGCCGGGGGCTTGATGAAGCCGAAGCGGATGTTGAAGCCGTGGCCGAAGAACAGCGCGTCGCCGTCCTTCAGGTGCGGGGCGATGGACTCCTCGTAGACCTGGGCCTGGATCGGGTCCGGCACCAGGATCATGATGACGTCGGCCTCGGCGGCGGCCTCGGCCGGGGTCACGACGCGCAGGCCCTGCTCCTCGGCCTTCGCCTTGGACTTCGAGCCCTCGTGCAGACCGACACGCACGTCCACACCGGAGTCACGCAGCGACAGGGCGTGGGCGTGGCCCTGGCTGCCGTAGCCGATGACCGCGACCTTGCGGCCCTGGATGATGGACAGGTCGGCGTCGGCGTCGTAGAACAGCTCGGCCACTTTGGGTTCTCTCCTTGTGTGCAGGTGGTGCGTCCCACCGTATGACGGCGGGCGGGAAGGAAGTTCGGGGGTCTCGGCATACGGGCGGCCGTAGGTCGCCGGCCGCCCGTTCTCAGTCTTACGCCGTCCGGTCGAGAGCGCGCAGCGAGCGGTCCGTGATCGAACGGGCGCCGCGGCCGATCGCGATCGTGCCGGACTGGACCAGTTCCTTGATGCCGTACGGCTCCAGCATCTTGAGCATGGCGGACAGCTTGTCGCTGGAACCGGTGGCCTCGATGGTCACGGCCTCCGGGGAGACGTCGACGGTCTTGGCGCGGAACAGCTGGACGATCTCCACGATCTGGGAACGCGTCTCGTTGTCGGCGCGGACCTTCACGAGAACGAGTTCGCGCTGCACGGCCTGGCCGGGCTCCAGCTCGACGATCTTCAGCACGTTGACGAGCTTGTTGAGCTGCTTGGTGACCTGCTCCAGCGGCAGGTCCTCGACGGTCACCACGATGGTGATGCGGGAGATGTCGGGGTGCTCGGTGACGCCGACCGCGAGCGAGTCGATGTTGAAGCCGCGCCGGGAGAACAGGGCGGCGATGCGGGCGAGGATGCCCGGCGTGTTCTCCACCAGGACGGAGAGCGTGTGCTTGGACATGGTCTTTTTGCTCTTCCTTGCCTGTTGAGGTCAGTCGTCTTCGTTGTCGCCGAAGTCGGGGCGGACGTCCCGGGCGGCCATGATCTCGTCGTTGGAGGTGCCGGCGGCGACCATCGGCCAGACCATCGCGTCCTCGTGGACGATGAAGTCGATGACGACCGGGCGGTCGTTGATGGAGTTGGCCTCCTCGATGACCTTGTCCAGGTCCTCCGGGCGCTCGCAGCGCAGGCCCACGCAGCCCATCGCCTCGGACAGCTTCACGAAGTCCGGCACGCGCGTGCCCTTGGCCTCCGGGTTGATGTCCTCGGGGCCGCTGTGCAGCACGGTGTTGGAGTAGCGCTGGTTGTAGAAGAGGGTCTGCCACTGGCGGACCATCCCCAGGGCGCCGTTGTTGATGATGGCGACCTTGATCGGGATGTTGTTCAGGGCGCAGGTGGTCAGTTCCTGATTGGTCATCTGGAAGCAGCCGTCGCCGTCGATCGCCCAGACCGTCTGGCCCGGCTGCCCGGCCTTGGCGCCCATCGCGGCCGGGACCGCGTAGCCCATCGTCCCGGCGCCGCCGGAGTTGAGCCAGGTGGCGGGCTTGTCGTACTGGATGAAGTGCGCGGCCCACATCTGGTGCTGGCCGACGCCCGCCGCGAAGATCGTGCCCTCGGGGGCCAGCTGACCGACGCGCTCGATGACCTGCTGCGGGGAGAGCGAGCCGTCGTCCGGCAGGTCGTAGCCGAGCGGGTAGGTCTGGCGCCACCGGTTCAGGTCGCTCCACCAGGCGCTGTAGTCGCCCGTGTGGCCCTCGCTGTGCTCCTTCTGCACGGCCTGCACCAGGTCGGCGATGACCTCGCGGGCGTCGCCGACGATCGGCACGTCCGCGGCGCGGTTCTTGCCGATCTCGGCCGGGTCGATGTCCGCGTGGACGATCTTGGCGTAGGGGGCGAAGCTGTCCAGCTTGCCGGTGACGCGGTCGTCGAAGCGGGCGCCGAGGGCGACGATCAGGTCGGCCTTCTGCAGCGCGGTGACCGCGGCGACGCTGCCGTGCATGCCGGGCATGCCCAGGTGCTGCGGGTGGCTGTCGGGGAACGCGCCGAGCGCCATCAGGGTGGTGGTGACCGGCGCGCCGGTCAGCTCGGCGAGGACCTTCAGCTCGGCCGTGGCCTGCGCCTTGAGGACTCCGCCGCCGACGTAGAGGACGGGCCGCCGGGCGGTGGTGATGAGCTTGGCGGCCTCGCGGATCTGCTTGGCGTGCGGCTTGGTCACCGGGCGGTAGCCGGGCAGGTCCATCACCGGGGGCCAGGTGAAGGTGGTCTTCGCCTGGAGGGCGTCCTTGGCGATGTCGACCAGGACCGGGCCGGGGCGGCCGGTGGAGGCGATGTGGAACGCCTGCGCGATGACCCGCGGGATGTCCTCGGCCTTGGTGACGAGGAAGTTGTGCTTGGTGATCGGCATGGTGATGCCGACGATGTCCGCCTCCTGGAAGGCGTCCGTGCCGATCGCCTTGGAGGCGACCTGGCCGGTGATCGCGACCAGCGGCACCGAGTCCATGTGCGCGTCGGCGATCGGCGTCACCAGGTTCGTCGCGCCCGGGCCGCTCGTCGCCATGCAGACGCCGACCTTGCCGGTGGCCTGCGCGTAGCCGGTGGCCGCGTGGCCGGCGCCCTGCTCGTGCCGGACCAGGACGTGCCGCACCCGGGTGGAGTCCATCAGCGGGTCGTAGGCCGGCAGGATCGCGCCGCCCGGAATGCCGAATACCGTGTCCGCGCCGACCTCCTCGAGGGAGCGGATGAGGGACTGCGCACCCGTGACGTGCTCGACGGGGGCGGACTGCTGTCCTCCGGAACGGGGCCGCGGCTGCGGATGGTGGGCCCCGGTGGCCTGCTCGGTCATCGGCATTCTCTTCTCGATGCTGAGGGTTTTTGCGAGGTTCGGGCGGAGTGGGAGCACTGCACGAAAGTCACTCGTGCAACAAAAAACCCCTCGTGCCGGAAGGCAAGCGAGGGGAGCGCGCCGGTGAGGTCGCTGGGGATTCCGGATCGTCCTCCGGTGGGTCCCAGCTCAGCCGACGCGCTGTCCAAGTACGAGAATTCGGGTGCGCATGGGACTGACCCTCCCCCCGGCACGCACCACGTGTCAAGTGGGTGGGACGGGCGTCTCAGAATGTGAACGAAGGGCACTGCCGCCTCCGAAGACAGCGGGTACACCCCCGGTGTACACCCCCGCCGCCTTCCCTGCGAACGCCGGTTCGGCCGGGGCGTGCGGCACCGGATAGTGGCCGGATCCGAGCGCCCGGCGCAGCCGGTACTCGTCCAGCGGACCGGCGAACGCCATGCCCTGTCCATGGGTGCAGCCCATCGCGCGCAGCGCCACCACCTGCTCGGGCAGGTCCACGCCCTCGGCGACCGACTGGAGCCCGAGGTCCCCGGCGATCCGCAGCAGACCGCTGGTGATCTTGTGCAGCCGCGCGGACTCGACCACACCCTCGACCAGGCTGCGGTCGAGCTTGAGGATGTCCACGGGCAGCCGCCTGAGCGCCGTGATGGCCGCGTAGCCGCTGCCGAAGCCGTCCAGCGCGATCCGCACCCCGAGCCGGCTGAGCGCGGTCAGCCGCCGCTCCAGCTCGTCCAGCGAGACCCGCGGATCGGTGTCGGACAGCTCGACGACCAGCGCCCCGGGCGGCAGCCCGTGCCGGGTCAGCAGCGCCTCCACCGAGCCCAGCGGCGTCGAACGGTCCAGCAGCCGCCGCGCGCTCATCCGCACCGCCACCGGCACCGCGACCCCGGTCGCGGCCCGCTCGGCCGCCTGCTGCACGGCCTCCTGGAAGATCCAGCGGTCCAGTTCGGCGGTCTTGTCGCCGTCCTCGGCCACCCGCAGGAACTCGGCGGGCGTGAACAGCACCCCCTGCGAGGAGCGCCAGCGCGCCTGCGCGCAGACCGCCGTGATCCGGCCGTTCTCCAGGCACACCACGGGCTGGTGCAGCAGCGTGAACTCGCCGTCGTGCAGCGCGGCACGCAGGCGCGTGGCCAGCTCCGCCTTGCGGACGACGTCCTGCTGCATCTGCGGTTTGTACAACTCGACCCGGCCCTTTCCGGCCGACTTCGCGCGGTACATCGCCAGGTCGGCGTTGCGCAGCAACTCGCCCGCGCCCAGGCCCGGTTCGGCGAAGGCCACGCCGATGGAGGCGTTGACCCGGACATCGTTGCCGTCGATGGCGTACGGCTGGGAGAGGGTCGTCCTGAGGCGGTCGGCGAGCTCCAGGATGTTCCGCTCCCGGGCGGCACGGTCGCGGGTGCCGTCCCCGACGATCAGGGCCGCGAACTCGTCGCCGCCCAGCCGGGACGCGGTGTCGCCCTGCCGGACCGCGTCCTGGAGCCTGCGGGCGGCCTGGATGAGCAGCTCGTCCCCGGCCTGGTGGCCGATCGTGTCGTTGACGGCCTTGAAGCCGTCCAGGTCGATGAAGAGCACCGCCGTACCGCGCAGGGCGGCGCCCCGGTCGGTGGCCCGGCGGCCGGACAGGGCCTGCTGCACGCGCTTGGTGAACAGCGCGCGGTTGGGCAGGTCGGTCAGCGGGTCGTGCTCGGCGTTGTGCTGCAACTGCGCCTGGAGGCGCACTCTTTCGGTCACGTCCCGGCTGTTGAAGATCAGCCCGCCGTGGTGCCGGTTGACGGTCGACTCGACGTTGAGCCAGCCGCCCTCGCCGGAACGGAACCGGCACTCGATGCGGGTGGTGGGCTCCTCCAGCGGGCTGGCGGCGAGGAAGCGGCGCACCTCGTGCACCACACAGCCCAGGTCCTCGGGGTGGATGAGCGCGGCCAGCTCGGTGCCCACCAGGTCCTCGGCGGGCCGGCCGTACACCCCGGCGGCGGCCGGGGAGACGTACCGGAGGATGCCGTTCGGGGCGGCGATCATGATGACGTCGCTGGAGCCCTGGACCAGGGAGCGGAAGTGGTTCTCCTTCTGGGCCAGTTCCTGGGTGAGGGTGATGTTGTCCAGCAGCATGATGCCCTGCCGCATGACGAGCGCCAGCACCACGGCGCCCGCGGTGATCAGCACCACGTGGTCGGGCCTGCGGCCGTTGAGGACGTTGTACAGGATGCCCAGGGTGCACACGGCTGCGGCGAGGTACGGGGTGAGGGCGGCGAGGGAGCCGGTGAGCGGGCGGCCGGCCGGGTACCGGCTGTGCTCGCCGCCGGGCGCGGGCAGGAGCGGGGGGTGGTGTCCCGTACTCCGCTGGCCCGGCACGTGCTCGTGGACCACGCGCGTGTGCCCGTCCGCCGCGCGGGCCTCCTGCGCGCTCCCGCGCCGGGGGGCGGCCCAGGGGGCGTAGGCGAGCAGCAGCGAGCCGGCGAACCAGCCCGCGTCCAGCAGCTGCCCGGAGCGGTAGCTGCTGTGCAGCAGCGGCGAGGTGAACAGGGCGTCGCACATCACGGTCAGCGCGAGCGCGCCGATCGCGGTGTTCACCGCCGTACGGTTGCCCGGGGCGCGGCGGAAGTGCAGCGCGAGGACCATGCTGACGAGCGCGATGTCGAGCAGCGGGTACGCCAGCGACAGCGCGGCGTGCGCCACGCTGGAGCCGTCGATCCGGGCCGCCTGGGCGAGCGCGAGGCTCCAGGACAGGGTGAGCAGCGAGCCGCCGATCAGCCAGGCGTCCAGACCCAGACAGATCCAGCCGGCCCGCGACGCCGGCCGCTTGGCAAGCACCAGCAGGCCCACGATGGCGGGCGGCGCGAAGCACAGGAAGAACAGGTCGGCGTAGCTGGGGCTGGGCACGGCCCGGCCCAGCACCACCTCGTACCAGCCCCAGACCGCGTTGCCCAGCGCGGCCATGGTCGAGGAGAGGGCGAACAGCAGCCAGGCCGAGCGGAAGCGCACGCGCCGGCTGCGGGCGTACAGGAAGCAGGAGACGGCGGCGGTGCCGGCCGCGGCGCTCAGGCCGAAGTCGCCCATGATGAGCGCGACTTCGTTCGTGCCCCAGCCGGACGCGGCTCCGACGGCGTAGGCCGCGCAGATCAGGGCGAGGACGAGCTGCTCCAGCAGCCGGTTGCCGCCGGCGGCGGCCTGGCGGCGGGGCGGCGGCGCCTCGTGCGGGTGCGGTGCGCGCACCGCTCCGTCGAGGGTGGTCGTCACAGAGGGCGGGGCGCTCACCGGGGCCTCCCGGTCTGCGCCGCTCCCGGGTCCCGACGGTCCCGGTGCGCTGGGTGCGCATGCCTGCGGCGGCCGCTGTGCCTGCGCTGGTGATGGCTGTGGTGGCTGGTGTGGTGGCCGCGCCTGCGCGCGGCCGTGCGCCAGGGTCGCCGTCGGCGGCTCCGCCGCGTCGGATCGTTCGTCCATAGGCCGTGCATCGCCCGTCGCCCCCCTCACAAATCTGAAATGTCCATCCCCGGCGCCGAACGGTCAGCGGCGCAGCCCCTGTCGGGACGATACACCAGGATCGTCACTCAGGGACATAGTGTCTCTACGCTCCGTGACGACCAGCGGGGATGCGGGCACGGGCCGCGTCCGAAAGGTTGCGGAGGGTGTCGGAAGCGGTTTAGCGCCCGGTATCTCCCGCCGCCCCCGGTCCGGTCGTAAGGATCACGTTGCGCAGCGGCTCCTGGTTCACGTACCGGGTCAACTGGTCCACGAGGAGCCGCTTCGCGCGGGGCAGGAAGGCCGACGACGGGCCGCCGACATGCGGGCTGATCAGCACTCCTGGCGCCTGCCACAGGGGATGGCCCGGGGGCAGCGGCTCGGGATCCGTGACGTCCAGGGCGGCCGTGATCCGGCCCCGCTCCAGCTCGGCGAGGAGCGCCTTGGTGTCGACGACGGCTCCGCGCGCGACGTTCACGAGCAGCGCGCCGTCCTTCATCCGGCCGAGGAAGTCGGCGTCGACAAGCCCCCTGGTGGTCTCCGTGAGCGGGGTGCAGAGGATCACGACGTCCGCTTCGGGGAGCAGTGAAAGCACATCGGTGATCGGGTGCACAAGACCGCGCGCCGTGGTGCGCTGGGAGCGCGCGATGCGCGCCACCCGCGCTACCTCGAAGGGAGCGAGCCGGTCCTCGATGGCGGCACCGATCGCCCCGTAACCGACGATCAGCACGTTCTTGTCGGCGAGGGCCGGGTGGAAACCGCCCAGCCAGCGCTCCTGCTGCTGGGCGCGGACGAACTCGGGGACGCCGCGCAGCGCGGCGAGGGTCAGGGTGAGCGCCAGCTCGGCCGTGCTCGTCTCGTGCACCCCTCGCGCGTTGCACAGCCGCACCCCCGGCGGGATCGCCGGCAGCCGGTCGGTGATGTCGTCGACGCCGGCGGTGAGCGTCTGGATGACCCGGACGTTCGTCAGGTGCTCCAGCGGGCCGACCCGGACCGACAGCCGCTTCATGTACGGCACGACGTACACGGCGCACTCCGCGGGGTCGCCGGGAAACGGCTGGTCACCGTCGTCTCCCCCGTCCCAGAACAGGTACCGGGGGCCAGCGGGCAGCCCCTTGATCTCCTCGGGCGGAATGGGAAGCCACACCTGTGAAGTCATGCCAGGAGGCTATGTCAGGCACGCGCGCGTGCAGAGGTTAGGTTGGGGGCCGGGCAGAGGGAGGTTCACGAGCAGGTGGAGCGCAGGACGATCGGCGCGGGGGGACTCGCGGTGGGGGCCGTCGGACTCGGGTGCATGCCGATGAGCTGGGCGTACAGCGGATCGCGGCAGCGGGGTGACGAGTCGCTCAGAACCGTGCACCGGGCGCTGGACCTGGGCTCCGACCTGCTGGACACCGCGGACATGTACGGGCCGTTCACCAACGAGCTGCTGCTGGGCCGGGTGCTGAAGGACCGGCGCCGGGACGCCTTCGTGTCCACGAAGGTGGGGCTGCTGGTGGGCGAGCAGCACATCGTGGCCAACGGCCGCCCCGGCTATGTGCGGCGGGCCTGCGACGCCTCGCTGCGGCGGCTGCAGACGGACGTGATCGACCTGTACCAGCTGCACCGCGCCGACCCGGAGGTGCCCGTCGAGGAGACCTGGGGCGCGATGGCGGACCTGGTGCGGGCCGGGAAGGTGCGGGCGCTGGGTCTGTGCGCGGTGGGGGCGCGCGGCGGGCGCCGCACGGGCGCCGGCCTGTACGACGCGACGCTGCGCCAGTTGCAGCGGGTCCAGCAGGTGTTCCCGGTGAGCGCGGTGCAGGCGGAGCTGTCGGTGTGGTCGCCGGAGGCGCTCCGGGCGCTGCTGCCGTGGTGCGAGGCGCGCGGGGTGGGCTTCCTGGCGGCGATGCCGCTGGGCAACGGCTTCCTGACCGGCACGCTGACGCCGGGCGAGGGCTTCGAGCCGGACGACGTGCGCGCCCGGCATCCCCGGTTCACCGCGGAGATGATGGCGGCCAACCAGCCGATCGTCGTGGGCCTGCGGCGCATCGCCCGCCGGCACGGCGAGGAGGTCACCCCGGCCCAGGTGGCGCTGGCCTGGGTGCTGGCGCAGGGCCGCCATGTGATCGCGCTGCCGGGCACCAAGCGGGAGCGCTGGGCGGCACAGAACGCGGCGGCCGCCGGGCTGCGGCTGACCGCGGAGGACCTGACGGAGGTGTCCCGGCTGCCGGCCGCGCAGGGGTCGTGGGACTGAGGTTTCCCCCGATCGGTTGCCGGGGACCGGGAACCCGGGAGTGCGCGGGCGGTGTCGGACAAGGAGAGCGACAGCGACAGCGTGCCGTTCGGACCGCCGCGTCGAAGGGACCATGATCGTGCAACGTGGAGCTGTGACGGCGGTGTTGGCCGCGGCCGCCCTGATGCTGACGGCCGGCTGCTCCTCCGGCGGGCAGGGACGGCCGGAGCGGGCCGGGCGCACGGCGGACGGGACGGCGTCGGGCACCTCCTCGCCGCGGGCCACCGAGTCCGTGCCGCCGGCCAAGGGCTCGGTGCGGGTGCTGCGCACGGTGGCCGAGGGGCTGAAGACGCCGTGGGGACTGGCTCCGCTGCCCGGTGGCGGGCTGCTGGTGTCGTCCCGGGACGAGGGCACGATCAGCCGGATCGACGAGAAGACGGGCCGGAAGACCGAGCTGGGCACGGTCTCCGGGGTCTCCCCGGCCGGCGAGGGCGGCCTGCTGGGCATCGCCCTCTCCCCCGACTACGCCTCGGACCACATGGTCTACGCCTACTTCACCTCGGCCTCGGACAACCGCATCGTGCGCATGCGCTACGACGAGCGGAAGCCGGCCGGTGAGCAACTGGGCGCCCCGGACACGGTGTTCAGGGGCATCCCGAAGGGCTTCATCCACAACGGCGGCCGGATCGCCTTCGGCCCGGACGGCATGCTGTACGCGGGCACCGGCGAGAGCGGGCGGAAGGGGCTGGCGCAGGACCGGAAGTCGCCGGGCGGCAAGATCCTGCGGCTGACCCCGGACGGCGAACCGGCGCCGGGCAACCCGTTGCCCGGCTCGCCGGTGTACTCGTACGGCCACCGGAACGTGCAGGGCCTCGCCTGGGACGGCCGGCAGCGGCTGTTCGCCTCGGAGTTCGGCCAGGACACCTGGGACGAGCTGAACGCCGTCAAGCCGGGCGGGAACTACGGCTGGCCGCGGGCCGAGGGCAGGTCCTCCGACCCCTCCTTGCAGAACCCGGTGGCCCAGTGGCGCACCGACGACGCCTCCCCCAGCGGGATCGCCCTCGTGAACGGCGTGGTCTGGATGGCGGGCCTGAAGGGCGAGCGGCTGTGGCGTGTCCCGCTGAACGGCACGTCGGCCTCGGCCGCCCCGCAGGCGTTCCTCACCGGCACCTACGGCCGCCTGCGTACGGTCGTCCCGGCGGGCGGCGACAGGCTGTGGCTGGTGACGAGCAACACGGACGGCCGGGGCAGCCCGGAGAAGGGGGACGACCGGGTGCTGGAGCTGCGGGTGCGGTAGCCCCGGCCGACCGGCTCACCCCGCGTCCGGCGCCGTCGGCTGCTCGTCCGGTTCCGTCCCGCCGGGTTCCGTCCCAGCCGGGGCCGGGCCCGGCAGGCGTATCACCGCCTTGCCGGAGGCGAGGTCTATCGGGCCGCGGCCGGGGTCGTTGTCGCCCACGTCCTCGCGGGTCAGTTCCAGTCGTTTCTGTTCGTCCCGGGTGTGTTTGCGCCCCGGTGCGAACAGTTCCTCGAACGCGTTGAACACGGCTCCCCCCTCATTGCCGGTTTTCTCCAGCGTAGGTCTCAGCCCGGTGTGTCGGCAGCGAGCGGCCCGGCCGTGAACAGTCCCAGCCGGTGGGCCACGGCCGCCGCCTCGCCCCGGCCCGAGACGCCGAGCTTGCTGAGGATGTTGGAGACGTGGACGCTCGCGGTCTTCGGGGAGATGAACAGCTCCTCGGCTATCTGGCGGTTGGTGCGGCCGGCCGCGACCAGGCCGAGGACGTCCCGCTCCCGGCTGGTGAGGCCGAGCGCCGCGGCCGGGTCGGCGGGGCCCGGCCGGGCGGCGCGGGTCAGGGTGAGGCGGGCGCGCTGGGCGAGCCGGGCGACGGCGTCGGCGAGGGGGCGGGCGCCCAGGTGGGCGGCGACCGCCGCGGCCAGCCGGAGCAGTTCCACCGCGCGGTCGCGCTCGTCGTCTCCGCCCTCGGCCAGCAGCGCCCCGGCCAGCCGGTGGCGGACCCGGGCGAGGTCGTAGGGCCGGTCCAGGCACTCGAAGGCGGCGACGACCGGGGACCAGGTGCAGGCGGTGTCCCGGCCCTCCGCGCGCAGCAGTTCGGCCCGGGTCCACTGGTCGTAGGCGTGCCAGAGCGGGACGCCGGTGGTGAGGGTCCGTCCGGCGGCCGAGAGGCGGTCGAGCATCTCGGCTCGGCCGGGCCGGGCGGCGGGCAGGGTGCGGGCGTCGGCCTCTGCGGTGGCGGCGGCCAGCAGCAGCGGCCAGCCGTAGCGGTGGGTGCCGGGCGGGAAACCGGCGTCCAGGGCCGGGAGCAGGGCAGCGCGGGCGTCGGCGATCCGGCCGTCGGCGGCGGCGACCCCGAGGGTGATGCGGGCCAGGGGCAGCAGCTGCTGGGGCATCGGGTCGTGCGTGCCGTACCAGGCGCGGGCGGCGGCGAGTTGCCGGCCGGCCTCGGCGAGGTCGCCGCGGGCCAGCGCGAGGTGGGCCAGGCGCAGGGCGCCGGCGCCGCGGGGCTTGGCGCTGTGGCCGACCCGGGTGGCGTGCGCGGCGGCCTCGGCGGCCTCCTGCCACTGGCCGAGCGAGTACAGCGCCTCGGACAGGTTGCCCCACGCCCAGGCGCCGGAGTCCAGCAGCCCGTATCCGCGGCAGAACTCGATGCCCTCGCGCAGCAGCGGGACGGCCTCCCGGTCGCGGCCGACGCTCTGCAGCGCGGACGGCAGGTTCACATAGGCGCGGCCCGCGACATGGTGCATGCCCTCCGCGCGGGTCTCCCGCAGCACCTGGCGCATCTGCGCGAGGCCGGCCTCCGGGTCACCGGACTCCACGGTCAGGCCGCCCAGGGTGAGGCGGGCGTGGAGTTCGGTCTCACGGGCACCCACCATCCCCGCGTACTCCACCGCCCGCTCGGCGGCGGCGAGGGCCTCGGGTCCCGGCCGGCGCTGCATGGACCAGTTGGCGGCGACCGCCAGCACCTCGGCGTGCACCTCGGACGGCGGCAGGCCGCGCACCAGGTCCTGGGCGGTGGCCAGTTCCCGCCAGCCGTCGCCGCGGGCCAGGGCCTGGACGAGCCGGGAGCGCTGCACCCAGAACCAGGCGGCGCGCAAGGGGTCCGGTTCCTCCTCCAGGAGGCGCAGGGCGCGCTTGGTGATCTTCAGGGCGCGTTCGCGTTCGCCGCCGAAGCGGCCCGCCACGGCGGCCTCGGCCATCAGGTCGAGGTAGCGCAGCGGGGTGGTGGCCGGGTCGCAGCCGCACGGGGGGTAGACCTCGGTGTAGTCGACCGGGCGCAGGGCGGAGCGCACCTCCTGCGGGGCGCTGTCCCACAGCTCCATCGCCCGTTCGAGCAGCCCGAGTTGTTCGGTGTAGGCGTGCCGGCGGCGGGCGACGACGGCGGCGGCCAGGACGGCGGGCAGGGCCTTGGCGGCGTCGTGTGCGTGGTACCAGTAGCTGGCCAGGCGCATCACGCGGGCGTCGGCGGGGACGAGGGCCGGGTCGGCCTCCAGGGCCTCGGCGTAGCGGCGGTTGAGCCGGGAGCGTTCGCCGGGCAGCAGGTCGTCGGCGACGGCCTCGCGGACCAGGGAGTGCCGGAAGCGGTAGCCGTCGCCGGCCCGGGTGGCGGTGAGCAGGTTGGCGCCGACGGCGGCCCGCAGCGCCTCGATGAGGTCGTCCTCGGTCAGCTGGGCCACGGCGGCGATCAGCCGGTACTCCACGGTGGAGCCGCCCTCGGCGACGATGCGGGCGACCCGCTGCGCGCTCTCGGGCAGTGCCTCGACCCGGACCAGGAGCAGGTCGCGCAGGGAGTCGGTGAGACCGGTGCAGTTGCCCTCGGCGGCGGCGACGGCGAGCTCCTCGATGAAGAAGGCGTTGCCGTCGGAGCGTTCGTAGATCTCGTCCACCTGGGCGGGGTCGGGTTCGGCGGCGAGGATGCCCGCGATCTGGCGGCAGGCCTCCTCGCGGGTGAAGCGGGCGAGTTCGATGCGGCGGACGGTGCGCAGCCGGTCCAGTTCGGCGAGCAGGGGGCGCAGCGGGTGGCGGCGGTGGATGTCGTCGGAGCGGTAGGTGGCCAGGACGAGGAGGCGGCCGGCGCGCAGGGTGCGGAAGAGGTAGGCGAGGAGGTGGCGGGTGGAGGCGTCGGCCCAGTGCAGGTCCTCCAGGACGAGCACGACGGTGTGTTCGGCGGCGACCCGCTCCAGCAGCCGGGCGGTGAGTTCGAACAGGCGGGCCATGCCCTGTTCGTCGTGGCGGCCGGCGCCGGCCTCGCCGAGGTCGGGCAGCAGCCGGGCGAGTTCCTCCTCCTGGCCGGCCGCGGCGGCGGCGAACTCCTCGGGCAGGGCGTCGCGCAGGGCCCGCAGCGCGGTGGAGAAGGGGGCGAACGGCAGCCCGTCGGCGCCGATCTCCACGCAGCCGCCGACGGCGACGACGGCTGTGAGCCGGGCCGCGGCCGTGGCGAACTCCTCCACGAGGCGGGTTTTGCCGACGCCCGCCTCGCCGCCGAGCAGCAGCGCCTGCGGCTCGGCCGCGGCGGCACGGGCGAGCGCGTCGTTCAGCGTGCCCAACTCGTCGGTGCGGCCGACGAACACGGGACTGACGGACCTGGTCTCCACGGGCCCGAGCATGGCACGAGGCCGGGACGGCCCGGCACCGGTTTTCCACAGCCCCCGTGTGATGGTCGTACCGGTGGCCGGGAGAGCCACCGGGAGCGTCGTGCCCTCGGCCGAAAGGGCCGTACGGCTCCGCCGGGGAGCCGTACGACCCTGGGACCCTGAGCGGCCGACCCCCGTCCGGCCGCTCTGCGCCCCCGCCGTCACGCGGTGCGCGCCAGCCGGTGCCGGCGGGGCCGGTCGGTATGCGACTCGGCGGCCGGGGCTCCGTGGCCGGCGGACTCCGCCCGGCGGGCGGCGCGGCGGAGGCGGACGACCTCGCGGGCCAGGCGCTCCTGCTGGGCCGTGCGGCGCAGCTCGGCGGAGCGGACCTGGTGGAGTTCGAACTGGTACATGGCGGATCCTTCGGAGAGTCGGTGTGGTGCTCGCTTTCTGCGATGCCTCCACCTTCGTCTCCCAGGGGGGTCTGCCACATCGGGAGAGTTCCGCATCTTCGCGCGGCCGGCGGGCCGCACGCGCGCGTAAGGGGCCTTAGAGCGTCGGTAAGGTGCGCGCGGACTCCCTAAGGCCCCTGTCGACCTGCGCTTTCTCAGCCGGCCGAGGGCAGGCCGAGCAGGGCGTCGGAGTACTTCAGGACGGCCAGGAGCAGTCCGATGACACCGAGCGAGA
This sequence comes from Streptomyces sp. NPDC088810, assembly GCF_044750305.1. Taxonomy (NCBI): domain Bacteria; kingdom Bacillati; phylum Actinomycetota; class Actinomycetes; order Kitasatosporales; family Streptomycetaceae; genus Streptomyces; species Streptomyces sp. NPDC088810. Next base: position 41,895 of record NZ_JBIVJQ010000011.1, on the reverse strand, counting down.
CACCCGCCCAGGCCACCGACCTGATCCAGGGGGCCTGCGGGCGGCCGGGTGCGCCGAACGCGGGCCGGACCAGCACGACCACGCCGGTGACCAGCGCGGCCAGCGCGAACAGGCCGGCCCACAGGGCGGTGGTGTGCCAGGCGTCGCCGTAGACCTCCTTGATCTGCCGGGCGACGCTCGCGGTGGAGGAGGTCTGGAGCTGGCCGACGAGCTGCTCGCGCGCGGAGGCGACGGTGCCGATCCAGCCGCCGCTGAGCGAGACCAGGCCCAGCGCTGCGGAGACGACGGCGCCGGCGCCCTGGCCGACCCCGGAGGACGCCTTCCCGCCGGCGGCTTCCGTCGCATCGCCGTCCTCGCCGTCCTCGCCGTCCTCGCCGTGCTCACCGCTCGCGGCTTCCGCGGAAGCCTCCTCCTGCGCCGCGTCCGGAACCTGCTCCTCGGCGGTCTCCTGCCCGGCACGGCCGTCCCGGGCGTCGACCGCCGCCGTCGTCTCGTCGTCCTTGCGCGCCTCGGTGCCGGCCCCCGTGCCGGTGCCGGCGCCTTCCGCTGTTTTCGTTGCCATGCCCGGCACCGTACGGACGCTCTCTGAGAGGTCTCTTAATGATCGCTGTGCGCGGTACGCGCGCGTGCCGCGCGCCACTCGGGCCGGAGCAGGGCCCAGATCTCGGTGCTGGCGCGCACCCCCCGGTGCGGGTAGTTCTCCCGGAGGACGCCCTCGCGGGTCATGCCGAGCCGCCTGGCCACGTTGATGCTCGGCTCGTTGGCCGAGGAGGCGTACCACTCCACCCGGTGCATGCCGCGCTCCTCGAAGGCCCAGTCGAGCAGCACCCGCATCCCGCGCGTGACCAGTCCGCGCCCGGCCGCGGCCGGCTCCAGCCAGCAGCCGGCCTCGCAGACCCCGCTCGGGGTGTCCCAGACGCGGAACAGCAGCCCGCCGACGAGCCGGCCGTCCCGCCAGATGCCGTGCACGCTGCCGGCGTCGGCGCCGCGCTTGTCGGCGTACGACTTCAGCCAGCCGCGGGCTCCGTCGAGGTCGCGGACCACGTCCGCCAGGCCTATGTGCCGGCCGATGAACTCCCGCCCCCGGTCTATGTTCGCCAGCAGTTCGGCGGCGTGCCAGACCTCCAGGGGCCGCAGTTCGGCGCCGTCGTCACCGAGCGATCTCACGTACATCGTGCCGTTCTTCCTTCCGCAGTTCGTCCACCGGGACCCGGCCGAGCCTCTCATGCGCGGCCCGGGACCCGGGCGGCCGGCGGTGATCCCCCCACCTGGACGTCGAGCGAGGTGCCGCGCTCCGCGCGCGGGATGACACGGGTGCGCAGCCGGTCCATCAGGTCGCTGGTGTCCCGGGACTGCGGCGGGGACTCGGGTACGACGGTCAGGTGCGCGGTCCCTCGCCGGTGCCCTAGGCGTTGTCCGGGGCGAGTACGCCGAACGGGCCGGGGCCGCGCCCGCAGTGACGCCGCCGAAGGCGAGGAGCCACAGCAGGACGGTGGTCGGGCGGTGCCGGAACTCAGGCGGAGCGTCAGTCGAACTGGTCTCCGAGCGCCATGACCATCGTCCCGGCGATCAGCAGCCACAGGGCCCTGCGGGTACGGCCCCGGGAGCCGAGCACCGCCGCGAGGGCGCAGACGACGGCGCCGAGGGCGTAGGCGGCGGGGACGCGGGCCGGGGCGGAACCGGTGAGCCGCAGCAGGGCGGCGGCGAGCCCCGCGAGACAGAGGAGCGCTCCGGTGCCGCCGGCGACCCACCGGGCCCGCCGGGCGTCCCCGGCGTACTCCTCGGCAGCCTCGGTGACCTCGGTGTCTTCAGCGCCTTCGGTGTCCTGCGTGTCCTCGGCTATCCCGGGTTCGGTGTCGGAATCGGTGCGTCCACTCATGGCGGGCGAGCGTACCGCCTCGCGGTGGGAAAACCTGGTGCGGGGCGGTGCCTTCGGCTGCTAGGCAGGGCGTTCGTGACCGACACATCCCGCACTCCCGACGCGCTCACCCGCCGTCTCGGCCATCCGCGCTACCCCCGCAGCAACGGCTACGACGCCCGCTGGACCATCGAGAACCAGATGGGCCCGCACGCGCTGTGGCTGCTGGAGTGGCTGGCGCCCGCGCTGGGCCTCGACCGGCTGCCGCCCGGTGCCCGGGTGCTCGATCTCGGCTGCGGACGTGCCATGACCTCCGTCTTCCTGGCCAGGGAGTACGGCCTCCAGGTCGTCGCCGCCGACCTGTGGGTGAAGCCCGGCGACAACGCCGTACGCATCGCCGAGGCGGGCGTGGCCGACCGGGTGCTGCCCGTCCACGCAGAGGCGCACGATCTGCCGTTCGCCGAAGGGTCGTTCGACGCGATCGTGTCCGTCGACGCCTACCAGTACTTCGGCACCACCGACCTCTACCTGCCCACGCTGACCCGGCTGCTGAAGCCCGGCGGCCGGATCGGGGTGGTGGTGCCGTCGGTGCGGGAGGAGATCGAGGGGGCCGAACCGCCGGCGCACCTGGCGGACCACTGGGACCCGGGGTTCTGGGCGTTCCACTCCGCCGGCTGGTGGCACCGGAACTGGACGCGCACGGGTGCCGTGTCCGTCGAGGCCGCCGACTGGCTTCCGGACGGCTGGCGGGACTGGCTGCTGTGGAGCGAGGTGTGCGCCGAGGAGAGCCCGAGCGAGTTCATGGCCGGGCTGGCCCGCGACTCGGTGGACCTGCTGAACGCCGACCGCGGGCGCCTGCTCGGGTTCACCCGGGTGGTGGGCCGCCGCATCTAGCGGTACGGCCCCGGGGGGCATGCCTCCGGGGCCGTACGGCTGTGCTCGGGACTCAGCCCTCGCTGACGCCCAGCTTCTCCAGGATCAGCTCCTTGACGCGGGCCGCGTCGGCCTGGCCGCGGGTGGCCTTCATGACCGCGCCGACCAGGGCGCCGGCCGCGGCCACCTTGCCACCGCGGATCTTGTCCGCGATGCCCGGGTTGCCGGCGATGGCCTCCTCCACGGCGGCGGTCAGCGCGCCCTCGTCGGAGACGACCTTCAGGCCGCGCTTGTCGACGACCTCGTCCGGGGTGCCCTCGCCCGCGAGGACGCCCTCGATGACCTGACGGGCCAGCTTGTCGTTCAGGTCACCCTTCGCGACCAGCTCGGTGACCCGGGCCACCTGCTGCGGGGTGATCGCCAGCTCGTCCAGCGTCTTGCCGGACTCGTTGGCGCTGCGCGCCAGTTCACCCATCCACCACTTGCGGGCGGAGGCCGCGTCGGCACCGGCGTCGATCGTGGCGACGATCGGCTCCAGCGCGCCGGCGTTGAGGATCGCCTGCATGTCGGTGGCGGAGATGCCCCACTCGGCCAGCAGCCGGGTGCGGCGGGCCAGCGGCAGCTCGGGCAGGGCCGCGCGGATCTCCTCGACCCACTCGCGCGAGGGCGCGACCGGCACCAGGTCGGGCTCCGGGAAGTACCGGTAGTCCTCGGCCTCCTCCTTCACGCGGCCCGAGGTCGTCGACCCGGTGTCCTCGTGGAAGTGGCGGGTCTCCTGCACGATCGTGCCGCCGGAGGACAGCACGGCCGCGTGCCGCTGGATCTCGAAGCGGGCCGCGCGCTCCACGGAGCGCAGGGAGTTGACGTTCTTCGTCTCCGAGCGCGTGCCGAACTTGTCGGCGCCCTTGGGCATCAGCGACAGGTTCACGTCGCAGCGCATCTGGCCCATCTCCATGCGGGCCTCGGACACGCCGAGCGCGCGGATCAGCTCGCGCAGCTCACGGACGTACGCCTTCGCCACCTCGGGGGCGCGCTCGCCGGCGCCCACGATCGGCTTGGTGACGATCTCGATCAGCGGGATGCCGGCGCGGTTGTAGTCCAGCAGGGAGTGGGACGCGCCGTGGATACGGCCGGTGGCGCCGCCGACGTGCGTCGACTTGCCGGTGTCCTCCTCCATGTGGGCGCGCTCGATCTCCACGCGGAAGACCTCGCCGTCCTCCAGCTGCACGTCGAGGTAGCCGTTGAAGGCGATCGGCTCGTCGTACTGGGAGGTCTGGAAGTTCTTCGGCATGTCCGGATAGAAGTAGTTCTTCCGGGCGAAGCGGCACCACTCGGCGATCTCGCAGTTCAGCGCGAGTCCGATCTTGATGGCGGACTCGACGCCGGTCGCGTTGACGACCGGGAGCGCGCCGGGCAGGCCGAGGCAGACCGGGCAGGTCTGGCTGTTCGGGTCGGCGCCGAGCGCCGTCGAGCAGCCGCAGAACATCTTCGTCTTGGTGCCGAGTTCGACATGGACCTCAAGGCCCATGACGGGGTCGTACGACGCCAGCGCGTCCTCGTACGACACCAGGTCGGTCGTGGTGGTCACGGTGAAACTTCCCTCTCAGCCCAGCAGGACGTCGTCGTCGCCCAGCCGCTTCAGCTCGCGGTAGAGGATGGCGAGGCCGGTGACGATGCCGGCCGCGGTGACGACGGCGTCGACGAGCCGCAGCGTGTCGTTCTCGGCGCGCGCCTTCTTGATCTGCTTGGCGGCGCCGACCGCACCGAACGCGGTGGCGGCCATGGACAGGTACGTACCGGACTTGGACTTCTTGAAGCCCTTGGCCTTGGTCAGTGCGCTCACAGCGACGGAGCCTCCTCCAGCAGCGGGTGACCCCACTTTTCCACGAAGGCGGCCTCGACGGCGGCGCCCACCTTGTACAGCCGGTCGTCCTTCATCACCGGGGCGATGATCTGCAGGCCGACCGGGAGGTTGTCCTCCGGGGCGAGGCCGCAGGGCAGGGACATGGCCGCGTTGCCCGCCAGGTTGGTCGGGATGGTGCACAGGTCCGCGAGGTACATCGCCATCGGGTCGTCGGCGCGCTCGCCGATCGCGAACGCGGTGGTCGGGGTCGTCGGGGAGACGATCACGTCGACCTGCTCGAAGGCCTTGTCGAAGTCCTGCTTGATCAGCGTGCGGACCTTCTGGGCGCTGCCGTAGTACGCGTCGTAGTAGCCGCTCGACAGGGCGTACGTGCCGAGCATGATGCGGCGCTTCACCTCGGGGCCGAAGCCGGCCTCGCGGGTGAGGGAGGTGACCTCCTCGGCGGAGTGCGTGCCGTCGTCGCCGGTCCGCAGGCCGTAGCGCAGGCCGTCGAAGCGGGCGAGGTTGGAGGAGCACTCGGACGGGGCGATCAGGTAGTACGCCGACAGGGCGAGGTCGAAGGACGGGCAGTCCAGCTCGACGATCTCGGCGCCCAGCTCCTTCAGCAGCTCGACGGACTCGTCGAAGCGCTGGATGACGCCGGCCTGGTAGCCCTCGCCGCGGAACTGCTTGACCACGCCGACGCGCATGCCGGCGACGCTGCCGTTGCGGGCGGCCTCGACCACCGGCGGGACCGGGGCGTCGATGGAGGTGGAGTCGAGCGGGTCGTGTCCGGCGATCACCTCGTGCAGCAGGGCCGCGTCCAGGACCGTGCGGGCGCAGGGGCCGCCCTGGTCGAGGGAGCTGGAGAAGGCGACCATGCCGTACCGGGAGACCGCGCCGTACGTCGGCTTCACGCCGACCGTGCCGGTGACGGCGGCCGGCTGGCGGATGGAGCCGCCGGTGTCGGTGCCGATGGCGAGGGGCGCCTGGAAGGAGGCGAGCGCGGCGGACGAACCGCCGCCGGAGCCGCCGGGGATCTTGGTGAGGTCCCAGGGGTTGCCGGTCGGGCCGTAGGCGCTGTTCTCGGTGGAGGACCCCATGGCGAACTCGTCCATGTTGGTCTTGCCGAGGATGACGACGTCGGCGGCCTTCAGCCGCTTGGTGAGCGTCGCGTCGTACGGCGGGATCCAGCCCTCGAGGATCTTCGAGCCGACGGTCGTGGGCACGCCCTCGGTGGTGAAGATGTCCTTGAGCGCGAGCGGGACGCCGGCCAGCGGGCCGAGCTTCTCGCCGCGCTCCCGCTTCTCGTCCACGGCACGGGCCTGGGCGAGGGCGCCCTCGCGGTCGACGTGGAGGAAGGCGTGCACCTTCTCGTCCACCGCCTCGATCCGCGCGAGGTGGGCCTCGGTGACCTCGACCGCCGTCAGTTCGCCGGAGGCGATCTTCGCGGCGGTCTCGGCCGCGGTGAGCTTGATGATGGCGTTGTCCGTCATGGTGGTCACTCCTCCCCCAGGATCTGCGGCACCTTGAAACGCTGCTGCTCCTGGGCCGGGGCGCCGGAGAGCGCCTGCTCGGGGGTGAGCGAGGGACGGACCTCGTCCGGCCGCATGACGTTCGTCAGCGGGAGCGGGTGCGAGGTCGGCGGTACGTCTTGGTCGGCGACCTCGCTGACGCGGGCCACCGCGCCGATGATGTCGTCCAGCTGGCCGGCGAAGTGTTCAAGCTCTTCGGGCTTCAGCTCCAGACGCGCCAGCCGGGCGAGGTGGGCGACCTCCTCGCGCGTGATGCCAGGCATGCAGCGATCCTCTGGGGTGAGTGTGTGTGGTTTGGGCCCAATCCTATGGGGCGGGGCCGTGTGCCCGTGAAACGGTTTACCCCGGCCGCTGCCTCACCGGTGCCGGCCGTCCCAGGCGGGGCTTCTCAGGAAGTGGTTGTCGTACAGCTCCTGGACCTCCAGCAGGCTCTCCGGGGTGGCCTCGCCGAGGCGGATGCGCTGGAGGTGGCGGAAGTACCCGAAGCGCTCGACGCCCGGGGCGATGACGATGAGCAGGTCGGCGGTGCTGCCGGGGGTGGCGGCGAAGGCGTGGGGGCGGTCCGGCGGGACGATGATCAGGTCGCCGCGCCCGGCGGTCACGACGTCGTCGCCGGAGAGGACCTCGGCCTCGCCGTCGAGCAGGTAGAACATCTCGGCCGAGTTGTGGTGTACATGCGGTCGGGCGCCGTCGGCGCCCTCGGCGAGCGTGACGCGCACGGTGGACAGCGCGCCGCCGCTGGCGCTGCTGTCGGCCAGCAGTCGCACGCCGACGGGGGCACCGCCGAGGACCTCGGCCTCGGCGTCCCGGACCAGCACGGTCTCGTCGAACCTGGGCACGAACAGCGACATGCGGCATCCCCCTCGTGTGGCGCCCGCTGCGGGGCGGTCAGACCGCGAAGAGCAGTCCGGCACTGATCAGTACCACGATCGCGGTGGCGAAGTGGATCCCGAAGGCGGCGGCTTTCGTTCCGCCGTTGCGCAGGACTATCAGCGTGTCCGCGAGCGGCACGAGTGCCACGCAGACCATGAACCAGGCCTCGGCGCGGGCTCCGGCGAAGGCGAGCAGGGCCAGTCCCAGCAGTCCGAAGGTGCCGTCCCGCAGCCCCTTGACCGACAGGTAGGCGCGGGCGTCGCCGCGCGGGTCGGCCGGGACGCCGTAGCCGGCCGCCGCCGGACCCGGCTGGAACCAGAACCGGTAGCCGAGGAACACGCAGAACAGGTCGAGCAGGACGGCCAGGGTGTACGCGGTGACGGTCATGTCATCTCTCCTCACTAGCAGCGCTAGGAACGAGAGCGAGGCTAGCAGAGCGATGACAGAATGACTAGCGCTGCTAGAATCGCGGTCATGCCGATCCAGACGCGCCGGGAGCGCGAACGAGGGGAACGCGAGCGGCTGATCGTCACGGCCGCCAGGGAACTGGCGGAGGCCGAGGGCTGGGACGCGGTGACCACCCGCCGGCTGGCCGCCGAGATCGAGTACAGCCAGCCGGTCCTCTACAGCCACTTCAACGGCAAGGACGCGATCATGGCGGCGGTGGCGGTGCAGGGGTGCGCCGACCTCGCGACGGAGCTGCGGCAGGCCCGCACGGCGGCGCACGGCACGCGGGAGGCGCTGGCGGCGGTGGCGCGGACGTACACGTCTTTCGGCAGGCGCCGGCCCGCCCTCTACGACGCGATGTTCACCCTCCTGGTGGACCTGCCGTTCGCCACAAAGGAGGCTCCGGCACCGCTGCGGGAGGCCTTCGCCGAACTGCGCCTCGCGGTGGAACCGATCGCGGCGGAGGGCGACGACCCCGTGCTGCTGACGGAGACGTTCTGGGCGGGACTGCACGGCTTGGTGACGCTGATGCGGAGCGGCAGGCTGCCGGAACCCGCGCACGAGGCGCGCCTGGCACTGCTGATCGGCCGCTTCGCCGGGGCCTGAGGCGCGAGGCCGCCGCCGACGGCGGCCGGGGTCTCACGGAGACCGGCGCGCGCGGGGTGGGGGACCTACTCGGCGGCCGGAAGCGCGGCGGGCGGCCGCTGCCACCCCCGGGACCCGCGTGCCAGCAGCCACGCGGTCGCCTCCTCGGGAGGCATCGCGGCGGCGACCAGCCAGCCCTGCACCGCGTCGCACCCCAGATCGCGCAGCCGCTCCCAGGTCTCGTCGTCCTCCACGCCCTCGGCGACGACGAGGAGGCCCAGCGAGTGGGCGAGGTCGACGGTGCAGCGCACGATCTCCGCGTCCTGGGCGTCGACGGCCAGCCGGGCGACGAAGGAGCGGTCGATCTTCAGCTCGCTGACCGGCAGCCGCCGCAGGTGCACCAGGGAGGAGTAGCCGGTGCCGAAGTCGTCCAGGGACATCTTCACGCCGTGGCCGGTGAGGCCGGCGAGGGTGTCGGCGGCCCGCTGCGGGTCCTCCAGCAGGACGTGTTCCGTTATCTCCAGCTGGAGCGCTCCGGCGGGGACCCCGTGCCGGGCGAGGCGCGCGGCGACCGATCCGGCGAATCCCGGGGTGTGGACGTCGCGCGGGGAGACGTTGACGGCGACGGGCACCCGCAGGCCCTGTGCGCGCCACCGGGCGACCTGGCCGAGCGCGGTCTCCAGCACGTACTCGGTGAGGTGGGGCATCAGCCCGGAGGACTCGGCTATCGCTATGAACTCGTCCGGCGGTACCTTGCCGCGCTCGGGGTGCACCCAGCGGACCAGTGCCTCCAGGCCGGCCACCTGTCCGTCGAAGCGGACCTTGGGCTGGTAGTGGAGCTGCACCTCGTGCGCGTCCAGCGCCCGGCGCAGGTCGCCCAGCAGACCGAGGCGGTCCGGGGTGTTGGAGTCGCGCTTGGACTCGTAGACCTCGACGCCCGTGCGGTCCCGCTTCGCCTGGTACATGGCGACGTCGGCGCGGCGCAGCAGCCCCTCGGCGTCGAGGGCGTGGTCGGGGAAGACGGCGACGCCGGCGCTGGCCTCCAGCACGAGGGTGAGGCCGTCGAGGTCGAGCGGGGAGCTGAGGGCGGAGACCAGGCCGCGGGCGACCCGCGTGGCCGACGTGGTGGAGTCGGCGACGGGCAGTAAGACGGCGAACTCGTCACCGCCGAGCCGGGCGGCCTCGGCGCCGCGCGGCAGGGCGAGCCGCAGCCGGTCGGCTATCTGGAGCAGCAGCCGGTCGCCGGCCAGATGACCGAGCGTGTCGTTCACCGAGCGGAAACGATCGAGATCGATCAGCATGAGCGCGGCACGGGCGCCGATGCGCTCGGCGTCGTCCAGGGCCGTCCAGATCCGCTCCAGCAGCCACTGCCGGTTGGGCAGCCCGGTCAGCGGGTCGCGCAGCTGCTCCTCGGCGCGGGCGCGGGCCATCCACAGCGTGGAGTCCAGGGCGATGAGCGGGATGGCGAAGAGCGGGAGCAGGATCGGCTGCGCGTCGGCGACGACGCACAGCAGGGGCGCGATGCCGAGCAGCGCCACGGCGACCAGACCCTGCCTGACCAGGGCGGTGCGGGCGACGGTGGGCACCCCGCCGCCGCGCGGGGCGTGCAGGTACCACAGCAGGCCGCGGCTGACGGCGAGGTAGGCGACCGCGACCAGGACGACCTGCGGGGCCGTGGCGATGCTCCAGGTCGCGGGCCGCCAGGGCGCCTCGACGCTCGGGACCCGGCCGAACGCGCCCAGCACCAGCGCGCCGGCGCCGATGCCGAGGACGTCCACCGCGCCGTGCAGCACGCCCTGGCGCCATCGGTGCCGGCGGGCGATGCCGACCAGTACGACGACGGTGAGGCTGACCAGGCCGGCCGGCACCCAGCCGTACAGCAGCAGGACGGCGAGGGTGAGGGCGGCGCCCGATCCGGTGCCGCCCCACCAGCGGGCGCGGCCCAGCATGACGAGGTGGCCGACGATGACGCCGGTCAGCAGGGCCAGCGACCAGCCGACCGTGCCGCCGGGGAAGAGCGCGTGGTGGCCGATGTAGGCGCGGTAGAAGGCGGCGCCCAGGGCGAAGCCCGCGGCGGCCACGAGGGCCGCGGGCAGCGCCGGCCAGGACGGGTGCCGTTCGGTGTCGGCGCCGGACAGGCCCGGGGCGGGCTCGAGGGCCGCCAGGGGCGCGTGGGCTTCGGGGGCGGCGCCCGGTCCGGCCGGGCGCGGCTGTCCGCCGGTACGCCCGTCGGCCCGGCCGGTCCACCGGTACCCACGCCATGCGACCGCGCGGCGGCGCAGGCGCAGCCGTGAGTCCGGGGCGGCGCTCTCGGTCGGTTCCATTCCCGTCCCTCTCACAGCCGGCGGTGCCCACGCCACGCGGCCCGATGCCCGACAACCATCAGCAGCTCCGCGCCAAAGAAACCTTCCCCGCGCCCCTGGAGGGCACGGAGATTCCCCAGCCGAAGCCGGGCACGGCAGGCGCACACCTCAACAGTAGGCCGCGGAAGGCTTCCACGGGCAGCGGTCTCCGACGGTTGCCCGAATGCGCCCGGGCCACCCGTATGCATCTGATATGCGCCGATCGGGTGGCCTTCAACCGCTACTCCCCGGTCGGAAGCGCGACTTCGGCCGCCGCTTCGGGGCCCTGTTCCAAGAGGACGGTGAAACCGTCCTCGTTCAGAACGGGAACCTTCAGCTGCATGGCCTTGTCGTACTTCGATCCGGGGTTGTCACCCACTACGACGAACGAGGTCTTCTTCGACACCGAACCGGTCACCTTCGCGCCCTGGCCCTGCAGCGCCTCCTTGGCGCCGTCCCGGGTGAAGTTCTCCAGCGTGCCGGTGACGACGACCGTGAGCCCCTCCAGCGGACGCGGCCCCTCGTCCTCGCCGGAGGACTGCTCCTCCAGCGGGACCCCCGCCGCCTTCCACTTGCGGACGATCTCGCGGTGCCAGTCCTCCGCGAACCACTCCTTGAGGGCGGCGGCGATGATGGGGCCGACGCCGTCGGTGGCCGCCAGCTCCGCCTCGGTCGCCTGTTCGATGCGGTCGATGGAGCGGAACTCGCGCGCGAGAGCCTGCGCGGCGACCGGGCCCACGTGCCGGATCGACAGCCCGTTCAGGAACCGGGCGAGCGGACGGGACTTGGCGGCCTCGATGTTCGCCAGCAGGGCGAGGGTGTTCTTCTTCGGCTCGCCCTTCTGGTTGGCGAAGACGGTGACGACCTTCTCCTCGCCGGTCTTGGGGTCGCGCTTGGGCAGGCCGCTGGCCGCGTCGAGGACGTAGGCCTTGATGGGCAGCAGCTTCTCCACCGTCAGGTCGAACAGGTCGCCCTCGTCCACCAGGGGCGGCTCGGCCGGCTCCAGCGGGCGGGTGAGCGCCGCGGCGGCCACCTCGCCGAAGTGCTCGATGTCCAGGCACTCCCGGCCCGCGAGGTAGGAGACCCGCTCCCGCAACTGGGCGGGGCAGGTACGGGCGTTGGGGCAACGCAGGTCGATGTCGCCCTCCTTCATGGGCCGCAGCGGGGTGCCGCACTCGGGGCACTCCCCCGGCATCACGAACTCCCGCTCGCTGCCGTCCCTGAGGTCGACCACCGGGCCGAGGATCTCCGGGATGACGTCACCGGCCTTGCGGAGCACGACCGTGTCGCCGATGAGGACGCCCTTGGCCTTGACGACCTCCTGGTTGTGCAGGGTGGCGAACTCGACCTCGCTGCCCGCGACCGTGACCGGCTCCACCTGGGCGTACGGCGTGACACGGCCGGTGCGGCCGACGCCCACCTTGATGTCGATCAGCTTGGTGTTGACCTCTTCCGGCGCGTACTTGTAGGCGATCGCCCAGCGCGGGGCACGCGCGGTGGAGCCGAGCCGTCCCTGGAGGCGGATCTCGTCCAGCTTGACCACGACACCGTCGATCTCGTGCTCGACGGAGTGGCGGTTCTCGCCGTAGTGGGCGATGAACTTGCGTACGCCGTCGAGGTCGTCGACCACCCGGTTGTGCGGGGAGGTGGGCAGGCCCCAGGTCTTCAGCAGGTCGTAGGCCTGGGAGAGCCGGGTCATGCCCGTGTAGCCCTCCAGGGCGCCGATGCCGTGGACGACCATGTGCAGCGGGCGGGTGGCGGTGACGCGCGGGTCCTTCTGGCGCAGCGAACCGGCGGCGGCGTTGCGGGGGTTGGCGAAGGGCTTGTCCCCGGCCGCGACCAGGCGTTCGTTGAGTTCGAGGAACTTCTCCATCGGGAAGTAGACCTCGCCGCGGATCTCCACCAGGTCGGGCACCTTGTCGCCCCCCAGGCGGTCCGGGATCTCCGCGATCGTCCGGACGTTCGGCGTGATGTCCTCGCCGGTACGGCCGTCGCCGCGGGTGGCCGCGCGCGTGAGCCGGCCCTTCTCGTAGGTGAGGTTGACGGCGAGGCCGTCGACCTTCAGCTCGCACAGGAAGTGGTACGTCTGGTCGCCGAGTTCGCGCGCGATGCGCTCGGCCCAGGCGGCCAGCTCGTCGTCGTTGAACGTGTTGTCGAGCGAGAGCATCCGCTGGCGGTGCTCGACCGCGGTGAACTCCGTCTCGTACGACCCCGCGACCTTCTGGGTGGGCGAGTCCGGGGTGCGCAGCTCCGGATACTGCTCCTCCAGGGCCTCCAGAGACTTCAGGAGCTGGTCGAACTCCGCGTCGCTGACGACGGGAGCGTCCTTCACGTAGTACCGGAAGCGGTGCTCCTCGATCTGCTCAGCGAGCTGCGCGTGCTTGTCACGTGCCTCGGCGGGCACTGCCGTCTCCGCCTGCTGCTTGTCGCCGGCCACCGTGTTGTCCTCCCGTTACTCTGGGTTGTCCGCGAGGGATCTCGCCGCCCGGACGCAGTGGGCGAGCACCTGGCGCGCGTAGGCGGGTGAAGCGCCCGCGAGACCGCATGCCGGGGTCACCGTGACCGCTTCCGCGAGCAGCCCCGGATGCAGCCCCAGCCTGCGCCACAGCGTCCTGACACCCATGACGCTACCGGCAGGGTCTGACAACGGGCCGTCCGTGCCCGGCACGACACCGGCGAACAGGCGCGTGCCTCCCTCGACGGCCTCGCCGATCACCTCGTCGTCACGCTCGGTGAGAAGTGCGAAGTCGAAGGAGACGGCCGCCGCGCCGGCCCGCCGCAGCAGCGCGAACGGGACGTCCGGGGCGCAGGAGTGCACCACCACGGGGCCGCCGGCGTGCGTGCCGACGACGTCCCGGAGCGTGGCCTCCACGATCTGCCGGTCCACGGCCCGGTGGGTGCGGTAGCCGCTCGCGGTACGGACCTGGCCGCGCAGGACGGCGGTGAGGGACGGCTCGTCGAGCTGGAGGACGATCCGGGCACCGGGAACGCGGCGCCGCACCTCGTCGAGGTGCAGCCGCAGCCCCTCGGCGAGCGAGGCGGCCAGGTCCCGGCAGGCGCCGGGGTCCGACAGCGCGGCCTCGCCGTTCTTCAGCTCCAGGGCGGCGGCCAGCGTCCACGGCCCGACCGCCTGCACCTTCAGGTCGCCCTCGTAGCCCTGCGTGAACTCCTCCAGGGCGTCCAGGTCCTCGCCCAGCCAGGACCGCGCCCGCCTGGTGTCCCGGCCCGGACGGTCCCCGATCCGCCACCCGCTGGGCTCCACGCGCGCGTACAGCTCGACCAGCATCCCGGCGGTCCGGCCGATCATGTCGGCCCCGGGCCCGCGCGCGGGCAGCTCCGGAAGGAAGGGGAAGTCCTCGAAGCTGCCGGTGACCGTCTTGGCGGCTTCCCGTGTGTCCCCGCCGGGCAGGGAGCCGACGCCGGTGGCCCCCGGGAACCTGAACTGGCTGTTTTCGCTCACCCCGGCAGGGTACGTACGCCGGCCGGGGGACTCACAACCAGTGGGCGCCGTACCGGCGCAGAAGGGCGCACAGCCCCTGCGGATCGGCGACCGCGAGGTGGTTGCGGAAGCGGCCCCGCCCCCAGGCGAGATCCGCGAGGCCGGCGTCGTCGAAGATCTCGCCGAGGACCGGCCGGCCGGCGAGCGGGACGCGCACGTCACCGCCCGCGAGGACGAGAGCGGCCTCGGTCCGGGGCCAGACCTGTGCCAGCCAGGCCCGGATCGCGGGGCCGCCCGCCGCGGTCACCGCCCGGGCCGTACCGTCAGGTCGTTGACCTCCGCGTCCCGCGGCAGGTCCAGGGCCATCAGGATCGTCGTGGCGACCGACTCCGGGTCGATCCACTGGGAGGCGTCGTACTCCTTGCCCTCCTGCTGGTGGACCTTGGCCTGCATGGGGCTCGCGGTGCGGCCGGGGTAGACGGAGGTGACGCGGACGCCGGCTGCGTGCTCCTCCTGGCGCAGGGCGTCGGCGAGGGCCTTCAGGCCGTGCTTGGAGGCGGCGTACGCGGACCAGCCGGCGTGAGCGCTCAGACCGGCACCGGAGTTGACGAAGATCACATGGCCGCGGGCCGCCCTCAGCTGCGGCAGGAAGTGCCGGGTCAGCTCGGCGGGCGCGACCAGGTTGACGTTGAGCTGGTGACGCCAGGACTTCGGGGTCAGGTCGCCGACGTCGCCGAGGTCGACGACGCCGGCGATGTGCAGCAGGGAGTCCACCCGGTCCGGGAGCGTCTGGTGGGAGAACGCCCAGGACAGCTTGTCCGGGTCCGCGAGGTCGCCGACCAGGGTGCGCGCGCCGGGGAACTCGGCCGCAAGCTCCTTCGCGCGGCCCGCGTCGCGCGCGTGCAGCACGAGTTCGTCCCCGCGCGCGTGCAGCCGGCGGGCGACGGCCGCGCCGATGCCGGAACCGGCCCCGGTGATCACATGAGTAGCCATGCCTGCCATGCTCGCATCAGTGGCGCCCGGCCTGCTCCTCCAGGTAGGCCAGCGCCCCGGCCGGCTCGTCGGCGAAGAAGACCAGCTCGGCCAGCGGGCGGGGCAGGAAGCCCTCGGCCTCCATGCGGCGGAACTGCTCGCGCAGGCCGTCGTAGAAGCCCGCGGTGTTCAGCAGCACGACCGGCTTCTCGGTGCGGCCGTGCTTCTTCAGCTCCAGGATCTCGGTGGCCTCGTCCAGCGTGCCGGTGCCGCCCACCATGATCACCACGGCGTCGGCCTTCTCCAGCAGCAGCTTCTTGCGTTCGGCGAGGTCGGCCGCGATGACCATCTCGTCGGCGCCGGGGCGCGCCTTGTTCGCGAGGAACTCCACGGAGACGCCCAGCAGTCTGCCGCCCGCCTCCTGCACGCCGTCGGCGACCACCTTCATCAGACCGACGTCGGAGCCGCCCCAGACGAGGGTGTGGCCGGCCTTGCCGATCCGTTCCGCGAACTCGCGCGCGGGGCGCGTGTACCGCTCGTCGAGGTCGGCGGCGGACAGGAAGACACAGATGTTCATGCCCCCTACCGTACGGTCCGCGGCCCGGGCGGGAAGAAGGACGGCCCCTCCGGGCGCTGCACCGGTATGAGCCAAGGACACACGATCACGATCGAGAAGAGCGACCGGCACGTGCGCGTGGTGCGCGGCGGCCAGGTGCTCGCCGAGTCCGACCGCCCCCTGGAGCTGCGCGAGACGGGCTGCCCGGTGCGGTACTACATCCCCGCCGAGGACGTACGCCTCGACCTGCTCACGCCCTCCGACACGCACACCGTCTGCCCCTTCAAGGGCACGGCGTCCTACTGGTCGCTGCCGGACGCGCCCGACCTCGTGTGGGCGTACCCGGACCCCAAGCCCGGCGTGGCGGAGATCAAGGACCACTACTGCTTCTACGACACCGACGTGTCATGACCGGTGAGTCCCGTGTCGTACGGCAGTCTGCACGGGCATGGACAAGAAGACGACTTCGCGCGACGGGACCTCCCTCGCGTACCACGTGACCGGCCAGGGGCCCACGGTGATCCTGGTGAGCGGCGCGATGTCCACCGGTGGCACCCTGCTGCCCCTGGCGGAGCGCCTCGCGGAGCGCTGCACGGCCGTCGTCTACGACCGCCGGGGCCGCGGCGAGAGCGGCGACACGCCGCCGTACGCGGTCGAGCGTGAGGTCGAGGACCTGGCCGCGCTGCTCGACGCGGTGGGCGGCGACGCGGCGCTGTTCGGGGTCTCCTCGGGCGGCGCGCTGGTCCTGCACGCGGCGGCGGGCGGGCTGCCGGTGCGCCGGGCGGCGGTGTACGAGGTGCCGTACGCCGACCACCTGGCGGGCGGCGCCACGCGGGAGGCCGTCTACAAGGAGCAGCTGAACAAGGCGCTCGCCGAGGGCCGGCGCGGGGACGCGGTGGAGCTGTTCCTGCGCCTGACGGGCCTCGGCGAGGAGATGATCCAGCGCGCCCGCCAGTCCCCGATGTGGGCCGGCATGGAGGCCGTCGCCCCCAGCCTGGCCCACGACGACGCGGTCATGGGCGACGGCCTGCTCCCCCGCGCGCGGCTGGCCGGGATCTCCGTCCCCGTCCTCGCGGTCGCGGGCGGCGCGAGCCCGGAGTGGATGCACCGGGCGAGCCAGGCGGTCGCGGAGGCCGTGCCGCAGGGCAGGTACCGGATCCTGCCGGGCCAGACCCACATGGTGGAGCCGGACGTACTGGGGCCGGTGCTGGCGGAGTACGTCGCGGGTTAGGAGCGGCGGACCGGGCTCAGACCGCCGCCGCCGCGCGCGTGGTGGACGCGATCGTCGCCGAGCCCACCACGCGCGTGCCGTCGTACAGCACGATCGCCTGGCCGGGGGCGACGCCGCGGACCGGCTCGGTGAAGGTCACCTGCAGGGAGCCGTCCACCAGCTCGGCCGTCACCTCCGTCTCGCCGCCGTGGGCGCGCAGCTGGGCGGTGTAGGTGCCGGGGCCGGTGGGGGCGGCGCCGCACCAGCGGGGCTTGATCGCGGTGAGGGCGGTGACGTCGAGGGCGGTGGCCGGGCCGACGGTGACCGTGTTGGTGACCGGTGAGATGTCCAGGACGTAGCGCGGCTTGCCGTCCGGGGCCGGGGTGCCGATCCGCAGGCCCTTGCGCTGGCCGATGGTGAAGCCGTACGCCCCGTCGTGGGTGCCCAGCTTGGTGCCGGTCTCGTCCACGATGTCGCCCTCGGCCCTGCCGAGCCGCTTGGCCAGGAAGCCCTGGGTGTCGCCGTCGGCGATGAAGCAGATGTCGTGCGAGTCCGGCTTCTTGGCCACCGCCAGGCCCCGGCGCTCGGCCTCCGCGCGGATCTCCTCCTTGGTGGTGACCGTGTCGCCGAGCGGGAACATCGCGTGCGCGAGCTGCTTGTCGTCGAGCACGCCGAGGACGTACGACTGGTCCTTCGCCATGTCGGAGGCGCGGTGCAGCTCGCGGGAGCCGTCCTCGTTCACGATCACCTTGGCGTAGTGGCCGGTGCAGACGGCGTCGAAGCCGAGGGCCAGCGCCTTGTCCAGCAGCGCGGCGAACTTGATCTTCTCGTTGCAGCGCAGGCACGGGTTCGGGGTGCGGCCGGCCTCGTACTCGGCGACGAAGTCCTCGACGACGTCCTCGCGGAAGCGGTCGGCGAGGTCCCAGACGTAGAACGGGATGCCGATGACGTCGGCCGCGCGGCGGGCGTCGCGCGAGTCCTCGATGGTGCAACAGCCCCGCGCGCCGGTGCGGAACGACTGCGGGTTCGCGGAGAGCGCGAGGTGGACGCCGGTGACGTCGTGACCTGCTTCCGCGGCCCGCGCGGCGGCGACGGCGGAGTCCACTCCGCCGGACATGGCGGCGAGGACGCGGAGGGGGCGGGTGCGCTGCGGGGTGTCAGTCATAACCCTTCCAGAGTACGGGGGCGCGGGAACCTGGTCGGCCGGATATCCGTTGACGATCACATGGGGGCGACGACTGGGACGACCACGGGGGCGACGGCCGGCGACGGCGACGGGCGGCTGGGCCGGCGGGCGCTGCTCGTCGGCGGGGCCGCGGCGGCCGTGGGCACGGCGGTGCTGGCCCGCGAGGAGCTGTCGCGGCTGTGGTGGCGGCTGCCCGGGGTGGACAAGCCGCGGGTGGCGGGCGCGGTGGACTTCCGGGGTGCGCGCTGGGTGGCGGCCTCGGCGGCGAACTACCGGCGGGCGGACCGGCCGGCCGACTACCGGGTGGACCGGGTGGTCGTCCATGTCACGCAGGGCGGTTACGCGTCGGCGGTGAAGGTGTTCCAGGACCCCGCGCACGGCGCCGCGGCGCACTACATCGTGCGCAAGGACGGGCGGGTCACCCAGCTGATCCGCGAGCTGGACGTCGCCTTCCACGCGGGCAACCGGGAGTACAACGAACGCAGTGTCGGCATCGAGCACGAGGGCTTCGTGGAGGACGCCTCCTCCTTCACGGACGCGATGTACGCGGCCTCGGCCCGGCTGACCGCGGCGATATGCGGGCGGTACGGCATACCCGTGGACCGGGAGCACATCATCGGGCACGTGGAGGTGCCGGGCACGGACCACACCGACCCGGGGCGGTTCTGGGACTGGGAGCGGTACCTGCGCCTGGTCCGCGCCGAGCACGCCGAGAGCCCGGCCTGATCCGAACGACAGGCCCTAGGTGAGCCCGGCCGCCCGGGCGCGTTCCACCGCCGGGCCGATCGCCTTCGCGACGGCCTCGACGTCCGCCTCGGTGGAGGTGTGGCCGAGGGAGAAGCGCAGGGTGCCGCGGGCCAGGTCCGGGTCGGTGCCGGTGGCGAGGAGGACGTGGCTGGGCTGGGCGACGCCCGCGGTGCAGGCGGAGCCGGTGGAGCACTCGATGCCCTGGGCGTCCAGCAGGAGCAGCAGGGAGTCGCCCTCGCAGCCGGGGAAGGTGAAGTGCGCGTTGGCCGGGAGCCGGCCCTCGGGTGCCGGGTCGCCGCCGAGGACGGCGTCCGGTACGGCGCTGCGCACGGCGTCGACCAGCTGGTCGCGCAGGGCGCCGATCTCCCGGGCGAACCACGTCCGCTGCTCGGCGGCGAGCCGGCCGGCGACGGCGAAGGAGGCGACGGCCGGGACGTCGAGCGTGCCGGAGCGGACGTGCCGCTCCTGGCCGCCGCCGTGCAGGACGGGTACGGGGGTGTGCTCACGGCCGAGGATCAGCGCGCCGATGCCGTAGGGGCCGCCGATCTTGTGGCCGGAGACGGTCATCGCGGCGAGGCCCGAGGCCTCGAAGTCGACCGGGACCTGACCGAAGGCCTGGACCGCGTCGGCATGCAGCGGAACACCGAACTCGCCGGTGACGTCGGCGAGTTCACGGACCGGCATGATCGTGCCGATCTCGTTGTTGGCCCACATCACGGTGGCCAGGGCGACGTCGTCGGGGTTGCGGGCGATGGCCTCGCGCAGCGCCTCGGGGTGGACGCGGCCGTAGGAGTCGACGGGGAGGTACTCGACGGTGGCGCCCTCGTGCTCGCCGAGCCAGTGCACGGCGTCGAGGACGGCGTGGTGCTCGACGGGGCTGGCCAGGACGCGGGTGCGGGCCGGGTCGGCGGCGACGCGGGACCAGTACAGGCCCTTGACGGCCAGGTTGTCGGCCTCGGTGCCGCCCGAGGTGAAGACGACCTCGCTGGGGCGGGCGCCGAGCGCTTCGGCGAGGGTCTCGCGGGATTCCTCGACCGTGCGGCGGGCCTGCCGGCCGGATGCGTGGAGGGAGGAGGCGTTGCCCGTGATGCTCAGCTGGGCGGTGAGCGCCTCTGCCGCCTCCGGGAGCATCGGGGTGGTCGCGGCGTGGTCGAGGTATGCCATGGTGAGGCCGATTCTACGGCGCCGGGTCCCTGCGGCTGGCTCTGGGCGCCTTGCGTCGGCTGCACCTGGGCTCGGTGGCGGCGGCTGCGGCTGCCCCGTCGTCCTCGGGGTGTTCAGCCGTCACAGGCTCCAGGACACCGTCCCCGAGATCTCCATCGCCGTCACCAGGACCGCCAGGTCGGCGAGACCGAGAGTGAGACCCAGGTAGGCCCGGCCGCGGCGGGTGGTGCCGCGCCAGAGGGCGACCGCGGCCAGGACGATGGCGATCGGGCCGAGGAAGACGTTGAGGACGAGCAGGCCGAGGAGGCCGAGGATGAAGGACGCGACGGCCATGCCGTCGGCGTCGCGGGTGCGCGGGCGGGTGTCGGTGCGGCCGGGGGCCGGTGCGGTGAGGTGCATGGTGCTCAGCTCCTGAGGTCCTTTCCGGTGGTCAGTTGGCCGAGGTGTGGCGGCGGCGCCCGTGGCGCTCGCGCATCGCGAACACGCCGAGCCAGACGGCGATGACGGCGGCCAGGACGGCGGTGACGGTCAGCGGCGCGTGGGCGACGGTGCCCAGCACGACTCCGAGCAGCATGAGCGCGGCGACGAGGAACAGCATGGGATGGAATCCCCCCTCCGGGATGCCTCGTGTTCAGCCGGTGTGAAGTTTCGGTGAACAGTTGTAGTAACAGTTGTTCACTGACTTCGAGTCTAGCGCTCCCCACGGCTTTTCAATTCCAGAGAACAGTTGTTAACTGGATGACATGAGTCACACCCTCGGCATCCGGCAGGCCCAGAAGCAGAAGACCCGGCAGGCGTTCCTCGACGCGGCGCTCGCCCTGCTGGAGGAGCAGAGCCTGAGCAGCCTGGGCCTGCGCGAGGTCACCCGGGCCGTCGGTGTCGCCCCGACCGCCTTCTACCGGCACTTCCGCTCGACCGCCGACCTCGGTGTGGCCCTGGTCGACGAGGCGCTGGGCAGCCTGCACCCGATGGTGCGGACGACGGTGTCCACCACGGGCGACAGCGAGGAACGCATCACCCGCGCCGTCGAGCTGATCGCCCGCCACGTGGAGGCGTATCCCGCGCACGTCCGCTTCATCGCCCGGGAGCGGCACGGCGGGGTGCAGCCGGTGCGCGAGGCCATCCGGGCCCAACTGGTCCGGTTCGCCGAGGAGGTGAAGGCCGAGCTGGCCAAGGACCCGGAGGCGGCGGGCTGGAGCGACGACGACCTGCTGATGCTCGCGCACCTCTACGTCGACCAGATGCTCATCACCGCCTCCCTGTTCCTGGAGGCGCTGGAGGCCCCGGAGGAGGAGCGGGAGCGGGTGACGCAGCTCGCCACCCGCCAGCTGCGGCTCATCAGCATCGGCCGCAGCCACTGGCTTCACTGACGCGGTCAGCCCTGCCGAGCCGCTCCCTGGGCCTGTCCCGGCTGCCCGCCACCCGGCCCACCGCAGCCACCCCCCTGGTCGCCGGGCGCACCGCTGGGCAGGTCCGAGGGCACCCCGGTCGGCGTACCGGTCGCCACCCCGCCCGGCTTCCCCGTGGACGCGCCCGACGGCGCCCCGGAAGGCGCCCCGGACGGCGCCCCGCTCGGCCGCCGACCCGACGCGCCCCCCGTCGGCATCCCGGACGGCGCCTGACAGCCCTGCCGTTCCCCGGAGTCACCGCCGGACGAGGAGCGAGTCACCCGAGCCGCACGCGGCCGACGGCGGGGAGAGCGCCGGCCGGACGGCGGCGGGGACGAGACGGGCACGCTTCACGAGAGTCGGCTCCGGTGAGGATGAGAGAGTCCTGTCCGCCGGCTGTCAGTTCCCGGGCCGGGACCCCTCGTACAGCGCCGTGACCGAACGTGCCGCCGCCAGCAGTTCCGCGCGGGCCTCGGGCGGGTCCAGGATCTCCACCTGGTCGGTGAACGCGAGGAGTTGGCGTACGGCGCGGAGCGTGGGGTAGGCCAGCCGCGCGGTGACCCACTCGCCCACGCCGTCGTCGTCGGGCACCGCCGTCAGCTGCGCGGCGGCCATGCGCTGGAACAGGTCGAGCCGGTCGCGCCGTACCCGCACGGTGACCTCGACGGCGTCCTTCCGCTCCTCCACCTGCCGGCGCAGCACCTCCCAGGCGTCGGCGAGTTCGACGCCGGGCCGGCGCCGCACTGGCTCGTCCAGCAGCCGGGCCGAGCGCACCCGGTCGGCGCGGAACAGCTGCGGCCGGCCGCGCCGGTCGGCGACCAGGTACCAGGTGCCGGCCTTGGCGACGAGGCCGTACGGATCCACGGTGTACGTCCGCGGCTCCCGCTCCCCGCTGTGCCGGTAGCGCAGCCTCAGGCGCCGGTCGGAGAACACCGCGTCCTGGAGCACGTCCAGGTCGACGGCGGGCCGCGGGCCGCTCATCCAGCGGGTGGCGTCGACGAGGACGCGGCGGCTGGTCACCTCGGCGGCGGGCCGGTGCGGCGCCGGGAGCGCGGCCATCACCTTGCGCAGCGCGGAGCCGAGGGCCGCGTCCAGGCCGAGCGCGGCGTGGGCGCCCTGGGCGGCCAGCACGAACAGGGCCCGGGACTCGTCGGCGGTCAGCCCCGTGACGTCGGTGCGGAAGCCGGGGAGGAGGGCGATGCCGCCGTGCCGGCCGCGCTCGGCGTACACCGGGACCCCGGCGGCGGACAGCGCCTCGACGTCCCGGTAGACGGTGCGGACCGACACCTCCAGCCGGTCGGCGAGTTCGGGCGCGGGCACCCGGCCCCGGGTCTGCAGGAGCAGCAGGATCGACAGCAGCCGGTCGGACTTCACGGCGAAAGGATCCCGCCGCGTGCGTACCCCGCGCAAATGTTGACGGATTCTGTCAGGTTATCCGTGGATGCTCGCTGCACCGACTCACGAGAGGTGCATCCCATGACCACCACCGGCTTCACCGACCCGCGCCCCCTCTACGCCCGCGCCACCGAGCAGGCGGCCGCCCTCATCAGGACAGTGCGCCCGGAACAGCTCGCCGGGCCCACGCCGTGTACCGAGTTCGACGTGCGGGGCCTGCTGAGCCACATGGTCGGCGGCACCCTGCGGATCGCCGTGGTCGGCGAGGGCGGCGACGGACTCGCGGTGGAACCCGTCGCCGAGGGCGTCGCCGACGACGGCTGGGCGGCGGCCTACGACGAGGTGCGCGTCCGCGTGCTGAAGGCCTGGGAGAGCGACGAGCGCATGGCGGCCGCGGTGCGCGTGCCGTGGGGCGAGGTGCCGGGGCACGCGGCGCTGTCCGGGTACGTCATGGAGATCGTGACGCACACCTGGGACCTCGCCGAGGCCGTCGGTCATCCGCACGAACTGGACCCGGAACTCGCCGAGTTCGCGCTCGCCACCGCCCGCCGGGTACTGCCCGACTCCCGTCCGCGTGACGCGCAGACCCCCTTCGACACCCGACGCGAGGCCCCCGCAGGGGCGGACGCCTACGGGCAGCTGGCGGCCTGGCTGGGGCGCGAGCCGCTCAGCCGAGCCTGACCCGGGCGAGCTGACGGGACTGGGCGACCAGGCGGTCCGCGCTGTCCCACACCTCGGCGTCCTCCTCCAGGAAGCCGCCGGCCAGGTTGCGGGTGGTGATCGACACCCGCAGCGGGCCGGGGGCCGGACGGTGGCGGACGTGGACGGTGAGTTCCACGGTCGGCACCCAGCCCTTGAGGCCCATTTCGAAGGCGGTGGGCGGGAGGGCGTCCACGGCGAGGAGCAGCGAGAGCGGGTCGGCGTCGCGGCCGTCGGCGAGCCCGAACCAGGCGCGCATCTCGCCCTTGCCGGAGGGCGCGCCGAGCGCCCAGCCGAGGGTGGCGGGATCCAGCTTGAGCATCAGCCGTTCGGTGATGGCGGAGCTGCCGTCGACCGGGGCGGGCCCGTCCTCGGGGCCGAAGCACTGCTCCAGCGGCGGGATCGGGGGCGGGGTGGCCGTCGTACGGACGTCGTCGGGCAGGGCGCCGAGGTCGCCGTAGGAGGCGAGGACGCGGATGCGTTCGACCTCGTTGCCCTCGTCGTCGTACTGGAAGAGCGAGGCCTGGCCGGTGGAGAGGGTCCGGCCGGTGCGGACGGTCTCGGTGCGCACGACCGCGGGGCCCGGCTGGGAGGCGGTCAGGTAGTGCGCGGAGATCGTGAACGGGTCCGGGTGCGGGAGGCTGTCCGCGAGGGCCCGGCCGAGCACGGCCAGCAGGTAGCCGCCGTTGACGGCGCTGATGATGGTCCAGCCGGCCGAGAGGTCGATGTCGTAGACGCCGGGCTCGCGCCGGGTGACCGCGGTGTCGCGGTCGAACTCGCTGTCGCCGATCAGGGCCCGTACGGCAGGGACGGAAGCTGCTTCTGGCATGGGTGAACGGTACAGCAGGAAACTACTAAGCGGTAGCTTTTTGCGTGACGGCCGGATGACGTGATCCGGCCTCCGGGTGAGGTTCCGGCAATTTCTCGGTAAGTGTCCTGACACGTCCACAACCCCGCCCCGCCGATCTCCCTCTATGGGGACATGAGCCTCACCGGGACTCCGTTCCTCTACCTGACCGTCGTGCTGTCCGTGGTCGCCCTGATACTGCCGCTCGTCCTGTGGTCGCGGATGCGCGGGCCCAAGCCGCTGCGTGCCGTGGCCCGGGTGCTGATGCTGCTGTTCGCCCAGGGCACGGCCGTCACGCTGGTCTTCGTGCTGGTCAACAACCAGAACAACCTGTACGACAGCTGGGCCGACCTGCTCGGCACCGGCAACCACGTCCAGCAGGCCACCGACCTCGGCCGGGACGGCACCGGCGGTATCGCGGTGAAACGGTTGCCCAAGGTGAGACAGACCTTCACGGCCGCCGACGGGCCCGGCATGCGCGCAGCCGGCGGGGTGCGGGTCACCCAGCTCAGGGGCCGGGTCTCCGGCGTGAACGCCGAGGTGTACGTCTGGCTGCCGCCGCAGTACGACGAACCGGCCTACCGCCACACCACGTTCCCGGTGGTGGAACTGCTGCCGGGCTACCCCGGCTCCGCCAAGGCCTGGTTCGGCTCGATGAAGGCCCACGAGCAGTTGCTGCCGCTGATGCGCAGCGGCCGGGTGGCGCCGTTCATCCTGGTCGCCCCGCGCACCAACCTGCTGGCCGGCGTGGACACCGGCTGCGCCAACATCCCGGGCCAGGTCAACGCCGACACCTGGCTGAGCATCGACGTGCCGAAGATGGTCATGGACAACTTCCGGGCCCAGCCGGCGCCCCAGGGCTGGGCGGTGGCCGGCTACTCGGCGGGCGCGCACTGCGCGGTCAAGCTGGCCGTGGCCCATCCGGACCGGTACCGGGCCGCGGTGAGCATGTCCGGCTACAACGACCCGATCGGCGAACGCAACTCCCTCGCCGCCCAGACCCCCGCGCTGCGCGACGCGAACAACCCCTACCTGCTGCTGCGGAAGGCGGCCGAACCGCCCCGGATCGCGCTGTACCTCTCCGGCGAGTCCGGCGACGGCTACCAGGCGGGCATGGCCCTGGAGTCCGTCGCCAAGGCGCCGACCACCGTGCGGGTGGTGTTCCTGCCGCGCAGCGCGGGCGGTCACACCATGGCGCTGTGGCGTCCGCAGGTGGACACCGTCTTCCGCTGGCTGACCCTGCAGATGGGCCAGAGCCACGCCAGGGGCCGGGACACGTCCGTCGCCGGAGCCACTACTCCTCCGTCACCGTCGACCGGCGGTTCCACGCACGCGGCGCTCGCCAGTGGAACCGCATCGCGAGCAGGCGCAGGACGAAAGCCGTGACGACCGCGAGACTGCTGGTGAGGGGGTTGAGCGCGTCGTAGCGGATGCACAGCACGACCATCGTGGCGCCGACGATCGCGGGGACCGCGTACAGGTCGCGGTCCCAGCGCAGCAGCGAGGGCACCTCGTTGGCCAGCACGTCCCGCAGCACGCCGCCGCCCACGGCGGTGGCCAGGCCCAGCGTCGCCGACGCGGTCAGACCGAGGCCGTAGCTGTACGCCTTGGTCGTACCGCTGACGCAGAACAGGCCGAGGCCCGCCGCGTCGAAGACGAGCACCGCCGCCTGGATGCGCTCCACGTGCGGGTGCAGGAAGAAGACGACGAGCGCGGCGAGCAGCGGGGTGACGAAGTACCCGAGGTCCGTGAAGGCGGCCGGGGGTACGGCTCCGATGACCAGGTCGCGGAACAGTCCCCCGCCCAGCGCGGTGACCTCGGCGAGCACGGCGATGCCGAAGACGTCGAAGTTCTTCCGGACGGCCAGCAGGGCGCCGGAGATCGCGAACACGAAGATGCCGATGACATCGAGCGTGTGCTGGACGGAGGGACTGAAGAGTTGCTGGAGCTGCACCCTGACATTCTCACCTGTCGGAGTGCATGAACCTTACAAAGCCAGGCTCACAGCGCGGGTTTCCCTGTGGTGAACAGCCAGGTGTCGAAGAGATCGTCGAGCTGCTGCCCGCTGACGCGCTCGGCGAGGCGGATGAAGCCGGCGGTGTCCGCGTTGCCGTACCGGTGGAGCTTCGTCCAGGCCGGGAGCAGCTTGAAGAAGGCCGTGTCGCCGATCCGCTCGCGCAGCATCTGGAGCGCCATCGCGCCGCGCTGGTAGACGGCGGAGGCGAACATGGTGTCCCGCTGCGGGTCGGCGACCTTGATCTGCCAGAAGGCCGAGTCGGCCGGGCGGGAGGTGTAGCCGGCCAGGAAGGAGTCGTGCGCGGTGCGGGTGCCCTGGTGCTCGGCCCACAGCCACTGGGCGTAGGTGGCGAAGCCCTCGTTGAGCCAGATGTCCTTCCACTGCGCCACGCTCACCGAGTCGCCGAACCACTGGTGGGCCAGCTCGTGCACGATGGTCGTCTCGTTGCGCACGGCCGAGTAGGCGGGTTTGCTCTGCACCTCCAGCGAGAACCCCGCCTCCGGCATGTCGTCGACGATCGCGCCGGTCTCCTCGAAGGGGTACGGCCCGAAGACCTGCGACCAGTAGTCGGTGGCGGCGGCCGTGACGGCGTACACGTCGACGTTGTTGCCGTTCTTCAGCACGGGGTCGATGGCGACGTAGATCGGGATGCCGCCGGGTGTACGCCCGGTGCGCACGTCGAACTTCCCGATGGTGGCGGTGGCGAGGTAGGTCGCCATCGGCTTCGACTCCCGCCAGTGGGTGTACGTCGAGCCGCCCTTGTCGTACGTCGACACCAGCCGGCCGTTGGAGACGCCGGTCAGGCCCCGGGGGGCCTTGATCCGGATGTCGTAGGTGGCCTTGTCGGCGGGGTGATCGCTCGACGGGAACCAGGTGGAGGCGGCGTTGGGTTCACAGGCGACGAAGACGCCGTCGGGGGTCTTCATCCACCCGTAGTCGGAACCGAAGATGATCGGCCCGCCGAGGGCCTGCGGTATGCCGCCGTAGGTCACGGAGACGGTGAAGACCCGTCCCCTGGCGAGCGGATGGCGCGGGGTGACGGTGATCTCGTCGCCGTCGCGCGTGAACCGCGCGGGTCTGCCGTCGACCTGGACATCGGTGACCTCCAGCTGCTGAAGGTCGAGGTCGAAGGAGGAGAGCTTCTGGGTGGCGCGTGCCGTGAGGGTCGTACGGCCGTCCAGGCGGCCGGTGTCCGGGGCGTAGGCGATGTCCAGGTCGTAGTGGCGGGCGTCGAAGCCGCCGTTGCCCAGCCGGGGGAAGTAGGGGTCGCCGATGCCGGGGGCGCCGGGGGTGGGGGCGGAGGAGGCGGCGATGACGAGGAAGGAGGCTGCCGCGGTGGCGACAGCCCCCAGACGTGCCGAACGGGAGAGTCCCATGTGTCGTCCCTTTCGAGCGTGCCGATCAGCGGTCGGACACGGACGACTCTTCACTCTCCCGTACGGGCATGTACATGACTTTGCCTAGTCGTCATGTGCTACTTGCCGGTTGACTCCTGGGAGTCGGCGCCGGACGCCTTGCCGGCCTCGGCCGCGCGGCCGGTCTCCTCGGCGACGGCCTCGGTGCCACCCGAACCCTCCGCGGGGGCGTCGGCCGCGGCACCGGTGGCGGCGGTGGGCTCCTCCGCGGGGGCGTCCGCCCCGGGCGCGGCCTTCTCGGCCGAGACCTTCGCGCCGGGACCGGTCTTCACACCGGAATCCGCCACTTCTTCGGAAGCCGCCGCCTCGGAAGCCGCCTCCTCATCGGAAGCCTCTTCCTCAGAAGCCGTCTCTTCTTCGGAGGCCGCCTCTTCGGTGGAAGCCTCTTCGTCGGAAGCCGCCTTGCCGGAAGTCACCTTCCCCTCGGAGGTGGCCTTCTCCTCGGAAGCCGCCGCCTTCTCGGAGACCGCCGCCGCTGCAGCAGCCGCCGTCTCCTCGGCGGCCGTCGCCTTCTCGGCAGCCGTCGCCTTCTCCGACACCGGTTCCTTCTCGGCAGAACCCGCGGCGAGCACCGCGTCCGGTACCAGCTCCGACGCCTCCTTCGCCGCCGTCAGCAGGACCGTGTCCTGCGGGGCCTGGTCCTCGAAGTTCTCCGGGTGGTGGCAGGCCACCCGCTGACCGGGCCTCAGCTCGACGAGCTGCGGCTCGGTCGTCTTGCAGATCTGCGTCGCCTTCCAGCACCGCGTGTGGAAACGGCAGCCGGAGGGCGGGGCGATCGGCGAGGGCACGTCGCCGCGGAGCAGGATGCGCTCGCTCTTCTGGCCCCGGCGCTTGGGGTCCGGCACCGGCACCGCGGACATCAGCGCCTTGGTGTACGGGTGCATCGGCGACTCGTACAGCGAGGTGCGGTCGGCGAGTTCCACGATCTTGCCGAGGTACATCACGGCGATCCGGTCCGAGACGTGCCGGACGACCGAGAGGTCGTGCGCGATGATCACGTAGGTCAGGCCGAGTTCCTGCTGGAGGTCGTCCATGAGGTTCACGACCTGCGCCTGGATCGACACGTCCAGCGCGGAGACCGGCTCGTCCGCCACCACCAGCTTCGGCTTCAGGGCGAGCGCGCGGGCGATGCCGATGCGCTGGCGCTGACCGCCGGAGAACTCGTGCGGGTAGCGGTTGTAGTGCTCGGGGCTGAGACCGACCAGCTCCAGGAGCCGCTGGACCTCCTTCTTCACCCCGCCCTCGGGCTCCACGCCCTGGAGCCGGAAGGGCGCCGAGACGATGGAGCCGATGGTGTGCCGGGGGTTCAGGGAGCCGTACGGGTCCTGGAAGATCATCTGGATGTCGCGGCGCAGCGGGCGCATCTGCCCGGTGCCCAGCCGCGTGATGTCCCGGCCCTCGAAGCTGATCTTCCCGCTGGTCGGGTCCTGGAGACGGGTGATGACCCGGCCCATGGTCGACTTGCCGCAGCCCGACTCGCCGACCACGCCCAGGGTCTCGCCCTTGCGCACCTCGAAGTCGATGCCGTCGACGGCCTTCACGGCGCCGACCTGGCGCTGCAGGATGCCCTTCTTGATTGGGAAGTGCTTGGTCAGGCCCTCGACCTTGAGCAGCACCTCGCGGTCCGCGGAGCCTTCGGCTGCCGACGCCTGCTGCGGGATCACAGCCTCGTCCGTCTTCTTGGTCTCACTCACAGCTTCGGCGCAATCTCTTCGGTCCAGATCCGCTGGCGGTCCTCGGTCGGGAGGTGGCAGGCGGACCAGTGCCCGGTGCTCACCTGCTCCAGCTCGGGGCGCACCGTGCGGGTGACGTCCCCCTTGGGGATGTCCGCGTAGGGGCAGCGCGGGTGGAAGGCGCAGCCCGAGGGGACGTTGATGAGGCTCGGCGGGGAACCCTTGACCGGGATGAGCCGCTCGGAGGTCTCGCGGTCGATGCGGGGCATCGAGCCGAGCAGGCCCCAGGTGTAGGGGTGCTGCGGCTGTTCGAAGACCTCGCCGGCCGGACCGCGCTCCACGCACCGGCCGCCGTACATCACGAGGACGTCGTCGGCGATCTCGGCGACCACGCCGAGGTCGTGGGTGATCATGATGACGGCGGAGCCGAACTCCTTCTGCAGGTCCCGGATCAGGTCGAGGATCTGCGCCTGGACGGTCACGTCGAGGGCGGTGGTCGGCTCGTCCGCGATGAGCAGCTCGGGGTTGTTCACCAGCGCCATGGCGATCATGGCGCGCTGGCGCATACCGCCGGAGAACTCGTGCGGGTAGCCGTCGATACGCTTGGCCGGCTCGGGGATGCCGACCCGGTCGAGCATCTCGATGGCCCGCGCGCGGGCGACCTTCTTGCTGACGTCGTGGTGCACCCGGTAGGCCTCGACGATCTGGTCGCCGACCTTGTAGTACGGGTGCATCGCCGACAGCGGGTCCTGGAAGATCATCGCCATCTCGCGGCCGCGGAGCTTGCGCACCTCGTCCGGGGCGGCGCTGACCAGTTCCTTGCCGTCCAGCCAGATCTCGCCGGACATCTGCACGTTCTTGCCGCGGGTGCCGAGCCGGTGCAGGCCCATGATGGCCTGCGAGGTGACCGACTTGCCTGAGCCGGACTCGCCGACGATGGCGAGGGTCCTGCCCTTCTCCAGCGAGAAGCTGAGGCCGTCGACGGACTTGACCAGGCCGTCGTCGGTCGGGAAGTGCACCTTGAGGTCACGGACCTCCAGGAAGGCCTCGGATGCCTTGGCGGGCGTGGGCTCGCCCACGGCCGCGCCGGTCTTGGAGAGTTCGGTCACGAGAGCCTCACCCGCGGGTCGGCGGCGGCGTAGAGCACGTCCACCAGGAGATTTGCGATCACGACGAAGAAGGCGGCGAGCAGGGTCACGCCGAGGATGGGGGGCAGGTCGTTGTCGGTGATGGCCTTCACCGCGTACTCGCCGATGCCGTGCAGCGAGAAGACGTACTCGGTGATCAGGGCGCCGCCGAGCAGCAGACCGAGGTCCATGCCGAAGACGGTGATGATCGGGGTGAGGGCCGCGCGCAGTCCGTGCCGGACCACGACGTTGCGCTCGCGCAGACCCTTGGCACGGGCCGTGCGGATGAAGTCCTCGTTCATCGTCTCCAGCATGCCCGAGCGGGTGAGCCGCGCATAGATGGCGGAGTACAGCAGGGCGAGTGAACACCACGCCGGGAAGAGGGTGTTGGCCCACTGCGAGGGGTTCTCGGTGAACGGGACGTACGTGGTGCCGAAGATCGGCCACTGGTAGGTGAAGAGCAGGAGCGCCAGGTTGCCCGTGAAGAACATGGGGAGCGAGACACCGGCGAGCGCGACACCCATGAAGGCACGGTCGAAGAACGAACGGGGCTTCAGCGCGGAGACCACACCGATCGCGACGCCCGACAGCACCCACAGCACGGCGGCACCGACGGCCAGCGAGATGGTGACCGGGAGCCGGCCGGTGAGCTGCGGCCAGACCGCCTCGTGGGTCTTGAAGGAGTAGCCGAAGCACGGCGCGTTGCAGTGCACCGTAGTGGGGCCGACGTTGTAGTCGGCGCCGGCCACGATCCCCTTGATGAAGTGCCAGTACTGGACGTAGACGGGCTGGTCCAGACCGAGGTTGTGCTTGACCGCGGCGATGTCCGCCTGCGACGGGCTCTTGCCGATGTACTGCTGCGCCAGCTGGTCCGCTGTCTGGCCGGCGAGCCGTGGCAGCAGGAAGAAGATGGCAAAGGTGACCGCGGAGACGACCAGCAGCAGGATCACTGCTGCGAACGTCCGGCGGAGGATGTACGAGATCACGGGGACCGGCGCTGGTGCCCGCGGGCCGCGAAGCCCGCGGGCACCAATGCCTTCACCTGCCTTCCGGGGCTGCTACTTCGACGCGACGCCGATGTTGAGGTAGTCGTACTGACCGCTGAAGGCCGCCGTGGAGACCAGGTTGGTGTAGTTCTGCGGGCGGGCCAGCAGGACCTTGAAGTAGGTCAGCGGAACGAGGACGGCGTCGTCCATGGTCTTCTTGTCGATCTGCGTGTAGAGGCTGTTGCGCTCGGTGTTGTCCTGAGTGCCGATCGCCTTGCTCAGCAGAGCGTTGACGTCCTTGTTGTCGTACTGCGACAGGTTGGTGTTACCGGACTGGCTGATCGCCTTGCCGTTGAGGATCTGCTGCAGGAAGCCGTAGCCGGACGGCCAGTCGGCGCCCCACTGCATCATCTCCAGGCCGATGTTCTGCTTCTTGGTGAACTTCGGCACGCCCGCGTAGTCGGTGAAGTACTTGCCGGACGGGTACTGCTTGAGGGTGGCGTTGATGCCGACCTTCTTCAGCGAGGCGATGATCGCCGTGGCGGCGTCGATCTCCTGCGGACGGTCCGAACGGGCCGAGATGTTCGTCGAGATCGACGACTTGCCGCAGGCCTTCAGCTGCTCCTTGGCCTTGGCGACGTCACCCTTGTGGCCGTCGGTCGCGTAGACGTCGGACTGCGCGTAGCCCGGGATGTCCGGCGGCAGGACGGTGGAGGCGATCTCACCGCGGATGGGGCCGCCCTCGGCGGTCTGCACAGAGACCTTGTCGATGGCGTACTGGACGGCCTTGCGGCACTCGACCTTGTCGAACGGCGCGACCGTGGTGTTGATCGCCAGGTAGACCAGACGGCCACCGTAGGTGTTGTCCGTGTTGGCCTTCTTCGACGGGTCGGTGACCACCTGGGCCTGCGTCGCGGCCTGGACACCGGTGCCGCCGAGGTCGATCGCGTCGCCCGCGAGGACGTCCTTGTCGATCGTCTCCGGGTTGACCTTCAGCTTGACGACGATCTTGTCCGGCAGCTGCTTGCGCAGCGGGTCCGTCTTGGCGTCCCAGTTCTCGTTGCGGACGAGGACGGCCTGCTGGCCGTCCTCGTAGCTCTGGAACTTGTACGAGCCCGAGGAGACGATGTGCTTGACGTAGTCGACGCCCGTGTCCTTCGCCTTGGGCACCGGGGCCGTCTGCGGGGCGGCGACCAGGTAGTCGAACTCCTGGAAGGCCTGCTTCAGGTGGAAGACGACCGTGGTGTCGTCCGGCGTCTCGATGGAGGACAGGCCCTTGTCGCTCTTGTCCTTGTACGGACCCTTGTACTTGTCGCCGCCGGCCAGGAACTGCTGGAAGTAGTTCGGGCCGAGGGAAAGCACGTCACGCGCGAAGTTCGAGCGCTCGACGGCGTACTTGACGTCCTTCGAGGTGATCGGCGAACCGTCGTCGTACTTCAGGCCCGGACGCAGCTTGTACGTCCAGGTCTTGCCGCCGTCGCTCGGGACGCCCTTGCTCGCGGCGAGGTCCGGGACGAGGGCGTTGCCCTCCTCGCCGGGGCCGGGCTTGAAGGTCATCAGCGGGCGGGCCCACAGCCGGCTGAGGTTGTACATGTACGCGTAGTACGTGTTGCCGGGGTCGAACGAGTCCGGGACGTCGGACAGCTCGTAGGTGAGCGTGCCGCCCTTCTTGTCGGACGCGTTGACGACGCCCTTGGTCGCGGCGTTGGCCCCGGCCGACTTGGTGCCGTTCTCGTTCTTGTTGTCATCGGCCTTGCTGCAACCCGCAAGAAGCAGGCTGGCGGAGCCGACGGCCGCGATCGCGGCCAGCGCTGACCTTCGCATGATGGGCGCTTTCCCCTCCATAGTTGGAAACTTTTCGGGCTCTCTGCGGCAGGCGTCAGCGGCTGCGCGGGTCGAGAGCATCGCGGAGACCGTCACCGAGCAGGTTGAAGGCCAGGACGGTCACGAAGATGGCGAGACCAGGGACGATCATGAACATGGGGTCGACCTGGTAGAAGGTGACCGCCTCACGGAGCATGCCGCCCCAGGACGCCTGCGGGGGCTGGATGCCGACGCCGAGGAAGCTCAGGGACGCCTCGAAGAGGATGTTGGTCGGGATGAGCAGCGTCGAGTAGACGATGATCGGGCCGACCAGGTTGGGCATCAGCTCCCGGAACAGGATGTACGGGGCCTTGGCGCCCATGCCCCGGGACGCGTCGACGAACTCGCGCTCGCGCAGGGCGAGCGTCTGGCCCCGGACGATGCGGCCCAGGTAGGGCCAGTTGAAGAAGCCGATGACGAAGATCAGCACGCTCAGGTGGAGCGGCAGCCCGTTGAGACCGAACGCGCCGCCCTGCAGGGTGGCGGAGATGGCGATCGCGAAGAGCAGGAGGGGGAAGGCGAGGAAGGTGTCCATCAGCCGGCTGATGATCGAGTCGACCCGCCCGCCGTAGTAGCCCGCGATGACACCCATGACGGCGCCGATCACGTTGGACAGGATGGTGGCGCCGAAGGCGACCACCAGCGACACCCAGGAGCCCTCCAGGATGCGGGTGGCGAGGTCCCGGCCGAACTTCGGGTCCACGCCGAGCGGGTGGTCCGCGCTCATGCCGCCCCAACTGCCCTGGGGAAGGGAGGTGTTGGGGTCGATCAGGTCCTGGTTGAAGGCGTTGGGGTCGAGCCCGAGCAGGGCCTGGATGGGCCGCGAGAGGACGGCGAGGAGGATCAGCAGGATCACGATGACGCCGCCCGCGACGGCCACCCTGTCCTTCTTGAACCGGGTCCAGGCGATCTGGCCCAGGGAACGACCCTCGATCTGCCCCTTACCGGCACCCTCCAGCACAGCCTCCGGCTGTACCTCGGCTGCCGCCCCGGTGGTCTCGATCGGTGCGGTCACGGTGAGCGACCCCTCTCGCCGGTGGTGACCGGCCTGCGCCTGCCGCGGATTGCGGCTTTGTCGACTTGCCATCGAGCATGAGGTCTCGACCTCATGTCTGAGTCGGGAGTCTTCAGCGTCGCTGCGATCACCCGCCAGAGCTGGCGGCGAAAGTATGCGCAACCGTGATGCAGTCCGGGGGATTCCGTTATCCGAACAGTGGGTAACGGCCCTCGGACGCGGCCCAGTTGGGACAGAACGGTGATTTCTGCGCGGCTCGGGACAATCGGGCGATGTCTACGCGCGCAGAAGTGTGTCGGCGGTGTGAATTCTGCGATCCACTCCCGGAAGCCTGCCGTCGGCCCGGTGGACCCGTCCGGATCAGTAGCCGCCGTGCGCCGGTGGGTAGCCGTACCCGCCGGCCGGGGCCTGCGGCGGGACCGGCGCCTGGAGCTGGGGCTGCGGCGCGGGCACGTGGGCCTCGCGGTCGTAGAAGGGGCGCGCGTTGGATCGCATCCACATCACCACCGGGTCGTAGTCGTCACTCATCGCGACCGTCGACACCGGCAGCCCCTCCGGGACCGCGCCGATGGACTGCTGCATCATCGCGCGCACCGAGTCCACCGCGGCCGGCGAGGTGTCGTACACGTCCAGGCCGATGACGAGGTACGGCGCCCCGAGCGCGGGCTGCACCCAGGCGCGGCGCAGCGAGCGGAGCGCGGGCGTGCGGTGCGCGTTCTGCGCGAGCAGGGCGTAGAACTGGGGGATCTCGATGCCGGGTTCGGACAGGCGCAGCGGGCCGGCGGGCTGGCGGTCCAGGCCGGTGGCGATGCGGCGCAGATCCAGCCAGGGGATGCCGACACCGCCGCCCGGGGCGTGCGGGTTGAGCCAGAGGCCGTAGTGGTCGGGGTAGAGGGTGCGGGCCACGTCCAGGCCGTCGACCACTTCGTAGGAGCGGTTCCAGCCGCTGGCCGACAGCTCCTGGGCGGAGGTGACGCAGGGGGCGTAGTGGAAGCCGTCGACCTCCATGTTCCCGTACTGGGCGTCCGGGGAGCCGGCCTGGCCGTGCCACAGCAGCATCCAGATCTGGCCGGAGGAGGGGGTGGCGAGGGCGCGGAGCAGGGCCTCGTAGGCGTCGTAGCGTCCGGGCGTGACCTGGCGCAGCATGTGCTCGACGCTGCCGCTGTGGCTCGCGCTCACCTGGTGTACCGGCCCTTCTTTTCAGTGCCCCGCGTTCAAAGACAGCTTAAGCGCCTGGCAGCCCGGGGCCCTCTGTCCGTGCGCGGGCCCGGGTGTGCGGTGGGTTGTCGCGCCCCCGCGGCGGAGCCGCATGTCGAATGCAGCCCCGTGCCCCTTCGGTGCGTTCAGTGGCCGTATTGGTAGAACGGCCGCACGTTCGTCTTCAGCCAGTCGGAGACCGGGTCGTCCGCCACGTCCATGAGGATCAGGTTGACCGGCCACTTGACCGGGACTTTGCCGAGGGCACGGCCCAGGGCGTCCAGGGGCAGGGTGCGCACGTCGCCCTCCCACTGGGAGAGTTCCACGCCGACGAACATGACCGGTTCGGCCGTCTCGATGGCGGCCAGGCAGCGGCGGGCGGTGAGCACCACGCCGATGCCGGCGAACTCGGCGGAGGCGGCGGAGAGGAAGTCGACCGGGTCGTCCTGCCAGTCGGGCTCGAAGAGCCGGACCCGGCCGCCGGTGCCGGGACCGTCCAGCGGGGTGCGGCCGGCCCGGCACAGTTCGGCCACGGCCGCGGGCGGCAGCGGAACGCCGACCACACCGCCCGGGTTCACCGCGATGCCCGCCTGCGGGGGCAGGCCGCGGGCGAACTCGACCGCGGGGGCGATGGTGTACGACATGTGGGCACCGGCCGCCTGGCGCAGCTGCTCCTCCGAGCTGAACACCGGGACGTACGTCTGGCCGCCGATGTCCATGGTCGGCAGGTCCAGCGGGCCGCTGTGCGGGCCCCCGCCGTTGGGCAGCGGTATCCACAGGAAGCTGCGGCCGAGGACCTCGATGATCCGGCCGCCCGCCGAGGGGATGCCGAGGGAGGCCGACAGCACCTCCTCCAGCTCGTTGCCGGGCCAGCCGCCGTGCGGCTGGGGGTGCGCCTGTGCCGGGAAGTCCGCGGGAAAGTCCGCCGGGAAGTCCATCTGCCTACCGCCTGCTGGGAACCACTGCTGTGAGCATGAAGGCTAGCGGGTGGCTGTGACAGTCCCTCACCGAGTGAAGCCCACGCGCCTGAGGACGTCCGCCGCGTCCCGGTCCAGCAGCACCGCCGCGCCGCAGCCGGCGGGCAGCTCGCCCTTCTCCACCGCGCGCAGCAGCCGGGCGGTGGTGCGGCGGTGGCGGCGGAAGGCGTAGCGGGACACGCCCCGGCCGCGCTCGTGCTGGCCCTGCCGGGCCGTCTCGGGGCTGACGTCCAGCAGGAGCAGGTGCAGGGTGCCGCCCCGGCGCCGGGCCTCGCGGGCCAGCCAGGCGCGCACCCAGGCCTGGGTGCCGCAGTCGTGCACGACGACTCCCTCCCCGGTGCGCAGGGCGCGGCGCAGGGCGGCGTAGTGGGCGAGGCGGACCAGTGGGCGGTACAGCGCGTAGGGCAGGCGGCGGGGGACGCGGGCCGCCCAGCGGTCGCGGGCGTCCTGGGAGTCGATGCGGTGGCCGGTGACAGCGCGGTGCATCAGGGTGGACTTGCCGCTGCCGGGCAGCCCGGTGATCACCACCAGGTCGCGGGGGCCGAAGAGCAGGGCGTGCGG
This sequence comes from Streptomyces sp. NPDC088810, assembly GCF_044750305.1. NCBI lineage: Bacteria > Bacillati > Actinomycetota > Actinomycetes > Kitasatosporales > Streptomycetaceae > Streptomyces > Streptomyces sp. NPDC088810. The sequence goes on along the minus strand of NZ_JBIVJQ010000011.1, from coordinate 5,105 downwards.
GCTGCGGCCGGCGCGGTCGCGCAGGTCGCGGACGACCGGGGCGGGCCGGTCGGCGCCGCGCCGGCGGGCCAGGGCGGAGGGCGGCTTCGGCACCGCGATGCCGGCGTCGGTGGCGTAGGCCGAGGTCCTGTTCACCGTGATCGTCCTCCCAGTGGGCTCGGTCGTCCCATCCCCGTTGTATGTAAAGAGAAGGTAATGGGCAACGGTCGGCGCTTCGTGTGCGTAGTGCCACAGGTCGGTCACAAGCAGCGCGCTCTGGCTGGCCGCGGTGCGGCGTGCAATGATGTGCGCGCCAACTGCATACCGGCCGTTTGAATCCGCGCGGGAGAGTTCCCAGCCGTACGTCTGTGCCGCTGGGGCGCCGAAGGAGCAAGTCCCTCCCTTGAATCTCTCAGGCCCCGTTACCGCGCGGGCGAGGCACATCTGAAAAGCGGGCCGCTGTGACAGTGGCTCCACCCAAGGTGCAAGCCCTGATCGTCCCTGTGGCGGTCGTGGCGAACCTCTCAGGTTCCGATGACAGATGGGGAGGAACGTTCCTCGCCCCATCCCTGTTCCCTGGGAGACGACCGACCGATGAGCAGTACCGAACCCACTGAGCTGCGCCACACCGCGCTCGATGCCGTGCATCGTTCGCTCGGTGCGACGATGACCGACTTCGCCGGCTGGGACATGCCCCTGCGCTACGGCTCCGAGCGCGACGAGCACCTCGCCGTGCGCACCCGGGCCGGACTGTTCGACCTCTCCCACATGGGTGAGATCACCGTCACCGGCACCGAGGCCGCCGCGCTGCTGAACCACGCCCTGGTCGGCAACATCGCCTCCGTCGGCGTCGGCCGCGCCCGCTACACCATGATCTGCCAGGCCGACGGCGGCATCCTGGACGACCTGATCGTCTACCGCCTGGCCGAGACCGAGTACATGGTGGTGGCCAACGCCTCCAACGCCCAGGTGGTGCTGGACGCGCTCACCGAGCGGGCGTCCGGTTTCGACGCCGAGGTCCGTGACGACCGGGACGCGTACGCGCTGATCGCCGTCCAGGGCCCGGAGTCCCCCGGCATCCTGAAGTCGCTCACCGACGCCGACCTGGACGGCCTGAAGTACTACGCGGGCCTGCCCGGCACGGTCGCCGGCGTCCCCGCGCTGATCGCCCGCACCGGCTACACCGGCGAGGACGGCTTCGAGCTGTTCGTGAAGCCGGAGCACGCCGTCGAGCTGTGGCAGGCGCTGACCAAGGCCGGCGAGGGCGCCGGTCTGGTCCCGTGCGGGCTGTCCTGCCGGGACACGCTGCGCCTGGAGGCGGGCATGCCGCTGTACGGGCACGAGCTGACCCGCGAGCTGACCCCCTTCGACGCCGGGCTCGGCCGGGTGGTGAAGTTCGACAAGGAGGGCGACTTCGTGGGCCGCGAGGCGCTCGCCGAGGCCGCCGCCCGGGCTCAGGAGAACCCGCCGCGGGTGCTGGTCGGCCTGGTCGCCGAGGGCCGCAGGGTGCCGCGCGCCGGGTACGCCGTCGTCGCCGGCGGCGAGGTGATCGGCGAGGTCACCTCCGGTGCCCCGTCCCCCACCCTGGGCAAGCCGATCGCCATGGCCTACGTCGACGCGGCGCACGCGGCGCCGGGCACCGAGGGCGTCGGCGTGGACATCCGGGGCACCCACGAGCCGTACGAGGTCGTGGCGCTGCCGTTCTACAAGCGCCAGAAGTGACACCGTCGTAGCCCCGCGTCGTGCCGGAACGTGACGTCGGGCACATCAGCGCTGCTCGCGCACGTTCTCAGCAGTCCCCCATTCATCAGCACTCCCCCGCGTACAGGAGAATTCAGGCCATGAGCAACCCCCAGCAGCTGCGCTACAGCAAGGAGCACGAGTGGCTGTCGGCCGCCGAGGACGGCGTCGCGACGGTCGGCATCACGGAGCACGCGGCCAACGCGCTCGGTGACGTCGTGTTCGTCCAGCTTCCCGAGGTCGGCACCACCGTGTCCGCGGGCGAGACCTGCGGCGAGCTGGAGTCGACGAAGTCGGTCTCCGACCTGTACTCGCCGGTCACCGGCGAGGTCACCGAGGTCAACGAGGACGTCGTCAACGACCCGTCGCTGGTGAACTCCGCCCCCTTCGAGGGCGGCTGGCTGTTCAAGGTACGCGTCGCGGAGGAGCCGGCCGACCTGCTCTCCGCCGACGAGTACACCGCCTTTTCCGCCGGCTGAGGAGTCGTAGCCCTGTGACTGTTCTGAACACGCCCCTGCACGAGCTGGACCCGGAGATCGCCGCCGCGGTCGACGCCGAGCTGGACCGCCAGCAGTCGACCCTGGAGATGATCGCCTCCGAGAACTTCGCGCCGCTCGCGGTGATGGAGGCCCAGGGCTCGGTGCTGACCAACAAGTACGCCGAGGGCTACCCGGGCCGCCGCTACTACGGCGGCTGCGAGCACGTCGACGTCGCCGAGCAGATCGCCATCGACCGGGTCAAGGAGCTGTTCGGCGCCGAGTACGCCAACGTGCAGCCCCACTCCGGCGCCTCCGCCAACCAGGCGGCGCTGTTCGCGCTGGCCCAGCCCGGGGACACCATCCTCGGCCTGGACCTGGCGCACGGCGGCCACCTGACCCACGGGATGCGGCTGAACTTCTCCGGCAAGCAGTTCAACGTGGTCGCCTACCACGTGGACGCCGGGACCGGCCTGGTCGACATGGCCGAGGTGGAGCGGCTCGCCAAGGAGCACCGCCCGAAGGTGATCATCGCGGGCTGGTCGGCGTACCCGCGGGAGCTGGACTTCGCCGAGTTCCGCCGGATCGCCGACGAGGTCGAGGCCTACCTGTGGGTGGACATGGCGCACTTCGCGGGCCTGGTCGCGGCGGGTCTGCACGCGAACCCGGTGCCGTACGCCGACGTGGTCACCTCCACCACCCACAAGACGCTGGGCGGCCCGCGCGGCGGCATCATCCTGGCGCGCGGCAAGGACTTCGCGAAGAAGCTGAACTCGGCCGTCTTCCCGGGCTTCCAGGGCGGTCCCCTGGAGCACGTGATCGCGGCGAAGGCGGTCTCCTTCAAGGTCGCCGCCTCCCAGGAGTTCAAGGAGCGCCAGCGCCGTACGGTGGAGGGTGCCCGCATCCTCGCCGAGCGCCTGACGGCTCCGGACGCCCGTGAGGCCGGGGTGAACGTGCTGTCCGGCGGCACCGACGTGCACCTCATCCTGGTCGACCTGCGCGAGAGCGAGCTGGACGGTCAGCAGGCCGAGGACCGCCTCCACAAGGTCGGCATCACGGTCAACCGCAACGCCGTCCCGAACGACCCGCGCCCGCCGATGGTCACCTCGGGTCTGCGCATCGGTACGCCGGCCCTGGCCACCCGCGGCTTCACGACCGAGGACTTCGCCGAGGTCGCGGACGTGATCGCCGAGGCGCTGAAGCCGTCCTACGACGCCGAGGCCCTCAAGGCGCGCGTGAAGGCGCTCGCCGACAAGCACCCGCTGTACGCGGGTCTGAACAAGTAAGTCACCTTTCGCGGGGCACCGCGCACACTGGATGTACCGGTGTGCGCGGTGCCCGCGCCCCTGTACCACCTTTTGTGCACCACCCGTATTGAGGAGTCACCCGTGGCCATCTCGGTCTTCGACCTGTTCTCGATCGGCATCGGCCCGTCCAGCTCCCACACGGTCGGCCCGATGCGCGCCGCGCGCATGTTCGCCCGCCGGCTGCGCAACGAGGACCTGCTCGGCTCGGTCGCGTCCCTGCGCTGCGAGCTGTACGGCTCGCTCGGCGCGACCGGCCACGGCCACGGCACCCCGAAGGCGGTGCTGCTCGGCCTGGAGGGCGCCTCGCCGCGCACGGTGGACGTGGAGACCGCCGACGACCGGGTGGAGACGATCAAGGCCGCGGGCCGGCTGAAGGTGCTCGGCGAGCACGAGATCCCGTTCTCCTTCGACGACGACCTGGTCCTGCACCGCCGCAAGGCCCTGCCGTACCACGCCAACGGCATGACGGTCCGGGCGTACGACGCCGAGGGCGCCGAGCTGCTGTCGAAGACGTACTACTCGGTCGGCGGCGGTTTCGTCGTGGACGAGGACGCGGTGGGCGCGGACCGGATCGTGCTGGACGACACGGTCCTGAAGTACCCGTTCCGCACCGGCGACGAGCTGCTCCGCCTGACGAAGGAGACCGGCCTGTCGATCTCCTCGCTGATGCTGGAGAACGAGCGGGCCTGGCGCACCGAGGACGAGATCCGGGCCGGCCTGCTGGAGATCTGGCGCGTGATGCGGGAGTGCGTGCAGCGGGGCATGTCCCGCGAGGGCATCCTGCCCGGCGGCCTGAAGGTCCGCCGCCGCGCCGCCGTATCCGCCCGCCAGCTGCGCGCCGAGGGCGACCCGCTGGCGCACGCCATGGAGTGGATCACGCTCTACGCGATGGCGGTGAACGAGGAGAACGCGGCCGGCGGCCGGGTCGTCACCGCTCCCACCAACGGCGCGGCCGGCATCATCCCGGCGGTCCTGCACTACTACATCAACTTCGTCCCCGGCGCCGACGAGGACGGAGTGGTCCGCTTCCTGCTGGCCGCCGGTGCGATCGGCATGCTCTTCAAGGAGAACGCCTCCATCTCCGGGGCCGAGGTCGGCTGCCAGGGCGAGGTGGGCTCCGCCTGCTCCATGGCCGCGGGCGCCCTCGCCGAGGTCCTCGGCGGCTCTCCCGAGCAGGTGGAGAACGCGGCCGAGATCGGCATGGAGCACAACCTCGGCCTGACTTGCGACCCGGTCGGCGGCCTGGTCCAGATCCCGTGCATCGAGCGCAACGGCATGGCCGCGGTGAAGGCAGTCACGGCCGCGAAGATGGCGATGCGCGGCGACGGCTCGCACAAGGTGTCCCTGGACAAGGTCATCAAGACGATGAAGGACACCGGCGCGGACATGAGCGTCAAGTACAAGGAGACGGCCCGGGGCGGGCTCGCGGTGAACATCATCGAGTGCTGACGCTCCGGGCCCCCGGGCCGCCCGCCTCTCAGGTGGTGCTGAGCATGCCTTCGCGCAGGCGGGCCAGCAGACGCGTGATCAGCCGGGAGACGTGCATCTGGGAGACGCCGAGCCGTTCGCCGATCTGGGCCTGGGTGAGTTCCTCGACGAACCG
>NZ_JBIVJQ010000010.1:0-328344 GCF_044750305.1 Streptomyces sp. NPDC088810 | reverse complement strand
TCTCCGCCAATACCGTCCCCCCGCCCTTTTTTTTTACGCGTTTACCGGTGTTTTTGTGTTTGTCGTCAACCGCGTGCGCCCCACCACCGCCTTGTGCCTCTACGTTCGTCCCGCTGCGAGCCGCCGGGCCACCGGCGGCTCCCCAGACGGGAGATCGGGGGTGCACACGTGCGCATAGGACTGCTCACCGAGGGTGGCTATCCGTATGTGAACGGTGACGCCGTGCTCTGGTGCGACCGGCTTGTGCGCGGGCTCGAGCAGCACGAGTTCGACGTCTACGCGCTCAGCCGCAGCCGGAGCCAGCAGGACGAGGGCTTCGTTCCGCTCCCGCCGCAGGTCGGGCGGGTGCGCACCGCGCCGCTGTGGACGGCCGGGGACGACGGGGCCGCCCACGGGCGGCGTGCGCGCCGGCGCTTCGCCGAGTGCTACGGGGAACTGGTCGCGGCGGTCTGCGCCGCGGGCGTCGGGACCGGCGGCGCCGAGGGTGCGCCGGACGCCGCGTCCCGGGACGCTTCCGATGATCATGATCAGGCGGACCGTTTCGGCAGCGCGCTCTACGGACTCGCCGAACTCGCCCGCGAGACCGGCGGACTCGTCGGCGCCCTGCGCTCCGACACCGCCGTACGCACCCTGGAACGCGCCTGCCGCGCCCCGCACGCGCTGCGAACGGCGCGCGAGGCGCGCGTACCCGACCTGCTTGCCGTCGCCGCACACCTCGAACGCGCCCTGCGCCCCCTCTCCCTCGACTGGTACGGCGACGACGGCCTCGGCGCGGCCGACCTCTGCCACGCCACCGCCGGCGGCTCCGCCGCCCTCGCCGGCCTGCTCGCCCGGCACTTCGGCGACGTCCCACTGCTCGTCACCGAATACGGCGTGCACCTGCGCTCGCACTACCTGACCGTCGGCCCCGACGCCGCCGCCCCCGCCGTACGCGCCCTGCTCGGCGCCTTCCACGGCCGGCTCGCCGCCGAGGTCTACCGCGCGGCGGCGATCCTCACCCCGGGCAACGCGCACGCCCGCCGCTGGCAGGAACGGTGCGGCGCCGACCGCGACCGGATCCGCACGGTGTACCCCGGCATGGCGGCCGACCGCTTCACGGAGGTCGGCGAGGCCCCGGACCGGGCCGACCCGAGCACCCTGGTCTGGGTCGGCCGCGTGGAACCCGCCAAGGACCTCGTCTCCCTGCTGCACGCCTTCACCAAGGTGCGCAAGGAGGAGCCCGGGGCCCGCCTCCGGATCGTCGGCGCGCCCGCCGACGCCGAGGGCTCGGCCTACCTCGGCCACTGCCGGGCGCTCGCCGCACAGCTCTTCCCGGACGAGGCGGAGGGCGCGCACGCCGTCGGCGACAACCCCGTCTCCTTCGAGGAGATCGGCGCCCCGGAGGCCCCCGCCCTGCCCGACGCGTACGCCGCCGGCGCGGTCGTCGTCCTCTCCAGCGTCGTGGAGGGCTTCCCGATCAGCCTCGTCGAGGCCATGTTCTGCGGCCGGGCCACCGTCTCCACGGACGTGGGCGCGGTCGTCGAGGTCATCGGCGGCACCGGGCTGGTCGTGCCCCCGCGCAATCCCAGGGCGCTCGCCGAGGCGTGCGTGGCGCTGCTGCGCGACCCCGAGCGCCGTGCGCGCCTCGGCGCGGCCGCGCGCGCCCGGGCGCTCGAACTGTTCACCGTCGAGCAGAACATCGCGGCATTTCACGGCATTTACCTGGAGATCGTCTCGCACTGCCCGGTCCGCCGGGTCGTCCTGGACGAGTCCGGCGAACCCCTGCCGTTCGCCACCCCGGCCGAGTCCCACGTCCCCGGCCGCTGGACCGGCCCCACGGCCCGCGCCCTGCCCCGCGGCATCCCCGCCTGGGCCACCGACACCCCGGTCCGCGCGACCCCGCTGGCCGCGGAGGGGGCCCGATGAGCGATCTGGACAGCCGGACTGCCGACGGCGGGGCTGGTCGGGGCCTTGCCGGGAACCCGGGTGCGCCCGGGGTCCCGGGGGAGTCCGCCGTGCTCGGGTCCGCCGCGGACGGCACCCTGGGCCTGCCGGAGCCGCCCGGAGCCGACCGGCCGGGGATGCCGAGCGGCGCCGATCCGTGGGACAGGCGGTCGGGGGAGTGGCTGACGGGCGACCTCGCCGAGCAGGGCCCCGGGCACGCCCCCGGACCACCGGCCGCTCCCGCCCCGCCCGGCGCCGTAGCGGACGCCAGATCCGAGCGGAAGCGTGCCACCGGCCCCCGCCGAGGGTCCGGTGACCCGGTGAAGGCCCTGCTGCACCGCCACCGTGAGCTGTGCGAGCGGGCCGTGGACCCGCTGGAGATCGCGGCGGGGCTGGAGGCGCACGGCGTCACCGACCGGACCGCCACCCGCTTCCGCCACCGCGACGTGTTCTCGCTCGCCGAGGAGCTGTACGCGCGCGTGCCGCGCAACGCCGAGCCGCGCCCGGAGCCCGCGCCCCTGCCGGCGCCCCGGGTCCGCGCCGGCTGGGTGCTGCTCACCCTCCTGCCCGGAGCGCTCGGCGCGGCCACGGTGACCGGGCTGCGGCTCACCCACGGGCAGCCCCGCCCGCTGGTGGCACTCGGCGGCCTCCTCGCCGTAGCCCTCGCCACGCGCGCGGCACTGCGCCACGGCCCGCTCGCCGGTCCGTCCGGCGCGCGCGCCTGGCGCACCGCGACCGCTCCGCGCGTGTGGACGCTCTGGCTGCTCGGATACGCCCTCGTCGGCGACGGCCTCCTCCACGCCCTCCTGACGGGCGGCCCCGACGCCCCGCCCACCGGGAGCCCGGACGGCCCCTGGCCCACGGCCACCGCACCCGTCCTGGCCCTCCTGCTGGCCTGCGCCCCGGCGGCCTGGTCCGCCCACCTGCTCGCCGCCGGCGCCCGTCGCAGGCTCGCCCGCAGCCGCGGCCTGGAGGACTTCACGGCCGCCGCGAAACCACTGCTGACCGGCGCGTTCGCCCTGTTCCTTGCCGCCCTCGGCGCACTGCTCGCCCTGTGCGGCACCGTCCTGCACGAGCCCGCCGCTTCCACGCAGGCCCTCACCCTGGGCGCCCTGCTCCTGCTCGCCCGGCTGCTCACCGTGCACCGCCACCGGCACGCCCCCGCCCTCGCACTGGGCGCCGCCGCGGCCACGGAAGCGGCGGCCCTCGCGCTGCCGACGGCCGGCCGGCTGCCCGGCTGCGCCTTCCTGACAACCCCCGTCGAGACCCTCGTCGGCGCCTGGGGCGAGGCCGCCGTACCGGCCCTCGCCTGCGCCACCGCGGCCCTGGCCCTGCTGTGGCACGCCGGCCGCACCCTCACCCGGGCCTCGGCCCACGCGCCCACGGGAGCACCCCAGTGAACCTTCCGCCACCGGCCCGGCCCACCGCCGGCGGCACCCGCACCACCCCTTTGAAGGAGAACACCAGATGACCACCTCCCGAGCCGGAGCGCCCGGAGCCTTGCCGACCGCCGGAGTCTCCGGAGCAGCCGCAGGAGCGTCCGAAACGGCCGGTACCACCGGCGCGCACACCCCGGGAGCCGTCCGATGAGGGTCCTGCTGATCGGAGCCAACGGATTCATCGGCCGCTACGTCGCCGACCGCCTGCTCGCCGACCCGGCCGTCCAGCTCACCGCGCTCGGCCGCGGCGACGACGCCGACGTCCGCTTCGACCTCGCCACCGGCAGCCCCGGCGCGCTCACCCGTTTCCTCGACGCGGTCCACCCCGGGGTCGTCGTCAACTGCGCCGGCGCCACCCGCGGCGGCGCCCGCGAGCTCACCCGGCACAACACCGTCGCCGTGGCCACCGTCTGCGAGGCCCTGCGCCGCAGCGGGTGCGGTGCCCGCCTGGTGCAGATCGGGTGCGGCTCCGAATACGGTCCCAGCCAGCCCGGGTCCTCCACGGCCGAGGACGCCGTACCGCGCCCCGGCGGGCCGTACGGCGTCAGCAAGCTCGCCGCGACCGAACTGGTCCTCGGCTCGGGCCTGGACGCCGTCGTGCTGCGCGTCTTCTCGCCGGCCGGCCCCGGCACCCCGGCCGGCTCCCCGCTGGGCCGCCTGGCGGAGGCCATGCGACGCGCGATGCAGTCCGGTGACGGCGAACTCAAGCTCGGCGGCCTCGGCGTCCAGCGCGACTTCGTGGACGTACGCGACGTCGCCCGGGCCGTGCACGCCGCCTCGCTCTCCGCGGCGCAGGGCGTGATCAACATCGGCTCGGGCCGTGCCGTACGGCTCAGGGACGCCGCCGCCGTCCTCGCGCGCGTGGCCGGGTACGGCGGTGCCCTCCACGAACTCGACGCCCCGCCCGGACCGCTGCGCAGCGCCATCGGCCACCCCCGCGCCGACTCCGAGCACCCGGCCCCGGTGGCATACCCGTACCCGGACGGCTGCGGCAGCTGGCAGCAGGCCGACGTGCGCACCGCGCGCGACCGGCTCGGCTGGCGGCCCCGCATCAACCTCGAAGAATCCCTGGCCGACATCTGGATGGAGGCGGCATGCCGCATCTGACCAGCACCACCGCGGGCGCCGCCGGCACCGGCGTCCGCACCGCCCTCGGCATCCCCGGCTACGCCCACCCGCTCGTCGCCCCGGCCCAGTGGGCGGAACTCGCCCGCCCCGGCACCCCGGTGGACTGGGTGGTCCTCGACGTCGCGGCCGGCCCCGGCAGCCGCCCCGACCCGCACTGCCTGGAGGCCGCGGCCCGGCTGCGGGCCGCCGGCGTCCGCGTCCTCGGCCACCTCGACCTCACCTACGGCGCCCGGGTCTTCGGCGACCTGCTCTCCGACGCCCACCGCCATCTCGACTGGTACCGGGTCGACGGCTTCCTGCTGGACCGCTGCCCCGTCGAGCGCGCCGAGCTTCCCGACGTCCGCCGCGCGATCACCACGCTCCGGGCGCTCGGTGACACCGCCCACATCGTTCTCGGCCACGGCCGCCCTCCGCACCCCGGGTACGCCGAGAACGCCGACCAGCTGGTGACCTTCTCCGGCTCCTGGTCCGACTACCGCTGGTCGCAGGTGGCCGAGTGGACCGCCGACTATCCGCCCGACCGCTTCTGCCACTTCGTGCACAGCGTGCCCCGCGGCCACCTGGACGAGGCGCTGCGGATCGCCCGCTGGCAGGGCGCGGCCACGATCTACTTCACGGACCGCACCGACCGGGGCGGCCGCGTGGACCCCTGGGAGACCATGCCCGGCTACTGGGACGACATCGTCTCGCGTGTCGGAACGGGTGTCTCGGAATGAAGAAGGCCGTGGCAGTGTTACGAGGAGAACAACTGTAGTGATTGACCGACCAACGGAGTCCCCGTGTCGCTGCCACCCCTGGTCGAGCCAGCCTCTGAGCTCACCGTAGACGAGGTCCGCAGGTACTCCCGCCACCTGATCATCCCCGATGTGGGGATGGACGGGCAGAAGCGGCTGAAGAACGCCAAGGTGCTCTGTGTGGGCGCCGGCGGCCTGGGCTCGCCGGCGCTGATGTACCTGGCCGCCGCGGGCGTGGGCACCCTCGGCATCGTGGAGTTCGACGAGGTCGACGAGTCGAACCTGCAGCGCCAGATCATCCACAGCCAGTCCGACATCGGCCGCTCCAAGGCCGAGTCCGCTCGCGACAGCGTCAAGGGCATCAACCCGTACGTGAACGTGATCCTTCACGAGGAGCGGCTGGAAGCCGACAACGTGATGGAGATCTTCAGCCAGTACGACCTGATCGTCGACGGCACCGACAACTTCGCGACCCGCTACCTGGTCAACGACGCGTGCGTGCTGCTGAACAAGCCGTACGTGTGGGGCTCGATCTACCGCTTCGACGGCCAGGCCTCGGTCTTCTGGTCCGAGCACGGCCCCTGCTACCGCTGCCTCTACCCGGAGCCCCCGCCCCCCGGCATGGTCCCCTCCTGCGCCGAGGGCGGCGTCCTGGGCGTGCTGTGCGCGTCCATCGGCTCCATCCAGGTCAACGAGGCCATCAAGCTCCTCGCCGGCATCGGCGAGCCGCTGGTCGGCCGCCTGATGATCTACGACGCCCTGGAGATGCAGTACCGCCAGGTCAAGGTCCGCAAGGACCCCGACTGCGCGGTCTGCGGCGAGAACCCGACCGTCACCGAGCTCATCGACTACGAGGCCTTCTGCGGCGTCGTCTCCGAAGAGGCCCAGGCGGCGGCCGTCGACTCCACGATCACTCCCAAGCAGCTCAAGGAGTGGATCGATGACGGCGAGAACATCGAGATCATCGACGTCCGCGAGCCGAACGAGTACGAGATCGTCTCCATCCCGGGCGCCAGGCTGATCCCGAAGAACGAGTTCCTCCTGGGCACCGCCCTCGAGGGCCTCCCGCAGGACAAGAAGATCGTCCTGCACTGCAAGACGGGTGTCCGCAGTGCGGAAGTCCTCGCGGTCCTGAAGTCCGCGGGCTTCTCCGACGCGGTCCACGTCGGCGGCGGCGTCATCGGCTGGGTCAACCAGATCGAACCGCACAAGCCGGTGTACTGAGCCGGTTTCCCGGTCTGTGCGGCGGGGGCTTCGGGTGCCTGTGGTGCCCGGGGCCCCCGTCCGCGTCAGGAGCAGGTCTTGCCGTCCTTCGGTACCGTTCCCTTCAGCAGGTAGGCGTCCACCGTCGAGTCGACGCAGTCGCTCCCGTTGCCGTACGCGCCATGTCCCTCGCCCTGCCAGGTGAGTTCGACGCCCACGCCCCGGCCCAGTTCGCCGGCCATTTCGCGAGTGCCCTCGTACGGGGTGGCCGGGTCGCCGGTGGTGCCGACCAGCAGGATCGGTGCCGCGCCGGGCGCGCTGACCTCCGGGGTGTCGTACTGGCCCGGCACCGGCCAGTCGTGGCACCAGCCGGCCGTGTCCCAGCCCAGGTAGTCCCCGAACACCGGCGAGATCCGCTCGAACTCCGCCAGCCGCCGCCGCGTCTCGGCGAGCGTCGGCCGCTGCTTGTCGTCCAGGCACGATATGGCCCGCTGGGAGTGGGACGTCGTGCCGTAACGACCCGATGCGTCCCGGTCGTTGTACTGGTCGGCGAGCGTCAGCAGACCTGAACCGTCGCCCTTCTGCGCCGACTTCAGGGCGCCGGTCAGCCTCGGCCACATCGACTCGCTGTACAGCGGCAGGATGATCCCGGTGATCGCGAGCGTCTGGGTGAGCTTCCGCCCGGACGACGTCGGCAGCGGCCTGGCGTCGAGCCGTGTCAGCAGAGCGGCTATCTGCCGGGAGCCCCGCTCGGGGTCCTGGCCGGTGGACTCGAGGTAGTCGTCCAGGGCCCGCTGGAAGCCGCGGGCCTGGTTCTCGGCGTGGCCCACCGTGTCCGCGGTCGGGTCGACCACCGCGTCGAGGACCAGCCGGCCCACCCGCCGCGGGAACAAGTGGGCGTAGACCCCGCCGAGTTCGGTGCCGTAGGACATGCCGAAGTAGTGCATCTTGTCGTCGCCGAGGACCTGGCGCATCAGGTCCATGTCGCGTGCGGTGTCGGTGGTGGACACATGGGCCAGCAGCGGTCCGGCGGCCTTCCGGCAGCCCTTGCCGAAGTCGGTGGCGTCCTGGAAGTACGCCTGCTCCTCGGCCGGGGTGTCCGGTGTGGCGTCCACCGACTCGGCGGCCTCGATCTCCCGGTCGCCGCGGCAGCGGACGCCCTGGCTCGCGCCGACCCCGCGCGGGTCCCAGCTCACCAGGTCGTAGCGCTCGTGGAGTGCGGAGACGGAGTCCGCGAAGTACGGCATCGTCGAGACGCCGGATCCGCCGGGGCCGCCGAAGTTGAACAGCAGCGAGCCGATGCGGTCGGCGCCGGTGGCCCGCGCGCGGATGAGGGCGAGACCGATCGTCCTGCCGTCCGGCTCCGACCAGTCCAGCGGCACCTTCAGGGTCGCGCACCGCCAGGCGTCGCTCGGCGCGGAGGAGTTCCCGGTGGCCTTGCAGCGCCGCCAGTCGAGGTGCTGGGAGGCGAGGGAGGACGGAAGAGCCGTCGAGGACGGCACGGCCGGGGAACGTGACGCCGACGGGGGAGCCGAGCCGGTGCCCTTGCCCTCGTCCCTGTCGCCGTCCCCGCCGGACGAGCCGCCGCAGCCGGCCAGCAGCAGCCCTGCCGCGACCGCGGCCGTCCACCGCAGGAATCGCATCATGCGCACCCCCCTGACAGGCCCGCCGCATCGTGCCGCGCCGGGCGTTCAGGCCATCGTAGGCGCCTCGGGCCGGGTCCGTGGGCGCCTGTGGATAACCCTCTGACCTGCTGTTTCTCCCGGTCTTCGGTGGCTGTCGGGAGGTCTCACGAGCAGACCGTGCCGGCTTTCGGCACCTTCCCGTCGAGCAGGTAGGCGTTCACCGCGCTCTGCACGCACTTGTTCTTGCTGTCGTACGCGCCGTGCCCCTGCCCCTTGTACGTCAGCTCGACGCCGACGCCCTTGCCGAGCGCGTCCACCATCTTCTTCGCGCCCTGGTACGGCGTGGCCGGGTCGCCGGTGTTGCCGATGACGAGGAGGGGCGCCGACCCCGGTGCGCTGACGTCGGGATGGTCGGCGGCGCCCGGCACCGCCCAGTCGGTGCAGCTCAGCATGCCCCAGGCCAGGTAGTCGCCGAACAGCGGGGAGGCGGCGCGGAACTCGGGCAGCTTCTGCTGGACGTAGTCCGCGTTGTAGCGCTGCTTCTCGTCGGAGCAGTTGATGGCGACGTTGGCCGCGGTCAGGTTGCTGTACTCGCCGTTCTCGTTGCGGCCGTTCATCGAGTCGGACAGCAGCATGAGGATCTTGCCGTCGCCGTCGTAGGCCTGCTCCAGCCCCTCGGTGAGGTACTCCCAGAAGTCCTTCGAGTACAGGGACTGCGCGATGCCGTTGGTGGCGGCTGTCTGGGTCAGCTGGCGCGGGAAGATGCCCGGGATCGGCTTCTTCTCCAGGTCGGCGAGGAGTTTCGCGATGCGGTCCTTGACCTCCTGCTCGGTGCTGCCGATCGGGCATTCCGTGGCCTTCGAGGTGCAGTCCTTCGCGAAGTTGTCGAGAGCGAGCTGGAAGCCCTCGGCCTGGCCGAGGGCGCCCTGCTCCGGGGACTGGGTGGGGTCCACGACGGCGTCGAGGACGGCCCGGCCGACGTGCCGGGGGAAGAGGTGGGCGTAGACGCCGCCCAGTTCGGTGCCGTAGGAGATGCCGAAGTAGTGCAGCTTGTCGTCGCCGAGGACTTGGCGCATCAGGTCCATGTCGCGGGCCGCGTCCGTGGTGCGCACGTGCGGCAGGATCTTCTTGGAGTTCTTCTCGCAGGCCGCGTTGAACTGCTGGGTGCGTGTCAGGAACTGGGCGCGTTCGGCGCTGTCGTCCGGGGTCGCGTCCTGCTGGAAGTAGTCGTCGAGCTGGGCGTCGCTCTCGCACTCTACCGGTGTGCTGCGGCCGACCCCGCGCGGGTCGAAGCTGACCAGGTCGTAGCGGGTGCGCAGGGCGGTGTAGTCCGAGCCGAACGCGGGCAGGGTGGTGACGCCGCTGCCGCCCGGGCCGCCGAAGTTGAACACGAGCGAGCCGATCCGTCGGCTCGCGGGGCCGCTGGCCTGCGCGCGGATCAGGGCGATGCCGATCGTGTCGCCCTTCGGCCGGCTCCAGTCCAGCGGTGCCTTCATGGTCGCGCACTGCCACTTGGTGCCGTTCGGCAGCGGGGACGGGGCGCTGCCGCCGCCCTCCGCCTCCGAGGGGGCCGGGCAGTCCTTCCAGTCCAGCTCCTGCGCCGTGAGATCCCCGTCCTTCGCGCTGCCGCCGCAGCCGGCCAGCACAGCGGAGAGCAGCACAGCGGTGGTGGTCAGCGCGGCGGCGCGCAGCCGGGAGGGGTTCGCCATACCCCCATCGTGGGGGCGTGCACGCCGGGGCGCGCGCCGGGCGCGGTCCGTACGAGCTACCGCATCCGGCGGGCGCCTACAGGGCTCCCTTGCGGCTGAGGTGGTTGAAGGCCAGCCAGCCCGGCAGGACCGGCAGCCACAGGGTCAGCAGCCGGAACAGCAGCACGGCCGGGGCGGCGACCTCCTTGGGCAGGCCCACCGCGATCAGACCGACGGTGAGGGTCGCCTCGACCGCGCCCACACCGCCGGGGGTGGGCGCCGCGGAGCCGAGCGCGTTGCCGGCGAGGAAGACGACGGCGACGCTGGCGATGCTGAGCGACACCGATCCGTCGCCGAAGGCCCGGATGGAGGCGTCCAGGCACATCACGAAGCAGGCGGTCAGCAGGAGCATGCCGCCGATGCCGGTGACGAGCTTCTGGGGCCGCTGCAGCACGTCGAGCATGCGCGGTACGACACCGGCGAACAGCGACCTCACGCGCGTGACGACGAATTTGCGCAGGAACGGCACGGAGGTGACCACGAGGACCAGGACGGCCACGGTCAGCAGGCCCGCGATGACCGTGCGGGACGGCGACAGCGACGGGGTCTTCTCGGTGCCGGTCAGATAGCCGAACGACAGCAGCATCAGGATGTGGCAGCCGAGCCCGAACAGCTGCGAGGCGCCGACGCTCGCCACCGCGAGCCCCGGGCGTACCCCGGCGCGCTGCAGGAAGCGTGTGTTCAGGGCCACACCGCCGACCGCGGCCGGTGCCACGATCTTCACGAACGACCCGGCGACCTGCGCCGCCACGGTCCGCAGGAACGGCACCCGCTCCGGCACGAAGCCCAGCAGGGCCATCGCCGCGGCGACGTAACTGAGCGCGGAGAACAGCACCGCGGCGATCACCCAGCCCCATTGGGCCTGCGCGAACAGCGTGCCGAACTCGATGTGGGTGAGCTGCGTCAGCAGGTAGTACGCGCCGATCGCACCGGCGATGAAGCTGATCAGCGTGCGCGGCCGGACGCGTTCCAGCCGGGCCGGCTCCACGGGCGCCTGGGGCCGGATCCGCAGCACCTCGTGCCGGATCTGGGTGAGCAGATCCTCCTCGCGGGCCTCTTCGAGGGCTTCGTCGATGGCCCGCTTCTCCGCGCGCTGCTCGGCACGGACCGTCTTCTTGTCGGGCTTCTCCAAGATGGGCGGGGCCGTCTCGGACGCCTCGTCCGCGCGGGCCAGCTTGGCCTGCCGGGAGGCCTCGAGGACCGCCTCCCGTTCGCGCTGGGCCCGCTCCCGGGCCAGCCGGCGCAGCGTCGCGCGCGTGGAGCGCGTCAGTGCGATCGGCTGGAGCATCGGCAGACAGTCGGCGACCGCGTCCGGGCCGAGCACCCCGACCGCCGAGGCCACCGCCCGCTCGGCGCCGACCCGCAGGCCGAGCGTGGTGACCAGCTGGGCGACGTCCATGCGCAGCAGCAGCTCGCCGGCCGCGATCTCGCCGCCGCGCAGTTCGGTGAGGATCACCCTGCCGGAACGATCCACCAGAACGGCGTCTCCGGCCAGCCTGCGGTGCGCGATGCGCCGTGACTGCAGCGCGCGCACCTGATGCCAGGTGTTGCGCAGCAGCTCGTCCGTGATCTCCTCGTCGGCCAGCGAGTCCAGTGTGCGCCCGCCGGTGTGCTCGTAGACGAGCATGACCGCGTCGGGGCCGAGCTCGGAGGTGGCGATCAGCTTGGGCGCGTTGGCGCCGGCCGCGATCGCCGCGTACGCCAGCAGCGCCTCCTGCTCCAGCGCCTGGCGCAGTGACTGGAGGCTGGAGCGGGTGGCGAAGCCGCGCAGGGTCAGGTTGCGCCACGCACGGTAGAAGAAGCCCTGCGCCTGCTGTTCCCGGTCGACGACCGTGACGTCCAGCGGCGGGCCGTCCTCCAGGGTGACGAAGTAGCGCCGGCCCCGGTCGCCGTTCTCCGTCTCCACGGCCTCCTCGCGGGCCGTGGAGACGGGGCGGAAGCCGACGTGCCGCAGACCCGCCATCAGGGTCTGGCCGGTGGGACGCACGTTGGGGGAGCCGACCGCGTACAGGGTGCCGTAGGCGATGGTCCAGCCGATCAGGACCGTCAGGATGATCGAGAAGGGGGTCGTGTAGCCGGTGACCAGCATCGAGAACGCGTCGAGGAGCAGCACGATCCACAGCACCGCGCGCCATCTGGGCCTGCGGGACATGCCCACGGCCGTCATGTAGGCGATCACGGGCGCCAGATAGCCGTGCACCGGGTCGGTCAGGGCGTGGATGTCGCCCGGCGAGGGCTGGGTAAGCGCCTCCTGGATGGAGTCCGGGGCGGCGCGGGCGACCCACAGGTCGGTGGCGAGCGTCACTCCGTGGGCCAGGACGGCCGCGAGGACGCCGTCGGCGATGCGCAAGCCGTCCCGTTTGATCAGCCGCTCGATCGCGAAGGCGACCGGTACCAGCAGGATCGCGATGCTGGACGCCAGTCCCGCGATCTTGATCAGCAGGTCCGGGGCCTGCCCGGTGCCCTTGTTGATGTCCTGTTCGAGGCCCGAGGTGGTGCCGTGCGCGAACGCGGCGATCGCCAGCAGCACCACGATGGCGAGCACGCCCACCAGGAGCCGCATGAGGTCGGAGGGCCGGTGCACGCGCGCGGGGAGCAGCGGTTCGTCGCCTTCCACCTCCTCGGCGTGGGGGTCGTCGTCGGCGCACGCAAGGCTGTCCGGGGGCGCGGTCTCGGGGCCGGGCGCCTCTTCGGCGGTATCCGTGCCGCTGCCCCGCGCGCGCGTGGCAGCGCGCTCGCGCGGCTCGGGTTCGCCTTCCCGTGCGCGCGTGCCGTCGTTCTCGCGCGGGCCGGTGTCTTCGTGATGCGCGCCGGTGCCGCCCTCGTTCGCGTGGGCGGGGCCGGGGCGCGCGGAGGCGTCAGGGGTGCCCGCCGCTCCATCGGGGTGCACGCCCTGCTCCTTCGTGGTCTCTTCTCGGTCTCGTATCACCAGTCACCGCCCGCACGATGGTGGCATGCCCCACCGACACACACGGGCATCAGGGTCCGGATGCGCGGGCGCACAGTCTGCCCGAAGGAGCGTCCCGGGGCGAGAGGACCGTTCCCCGCGCACCTCCCCGGGACGCCTGCGGGGTGCGGCAGGATGGGGGGAATGAGCGAGCAGAGCCCTCCCGAAGACGCCCGCGCGGGGTACGCGGACGCGCTGCCGGAGTACGCCGAGCGGGTCCTCGACGTCGCCGAGCGGATTCCGCCGGGCCGCGTCATGACGTACGGCGACATCGCCGAGTGGCTCGCGGAGGGAGGCCCCCGTCAGGTGGGCCGGGTGATGGCCCTCTACGGCGGTGCCGTCCCGTGGTGGCGTGTGGTGCGCGCCGACGGTGTGCTGCTGCCCGGACACGAGCTGCGCGCGCTCGCCCACTACCGCGCGGAGGGCACGCCGCTGAAGCAGGCCGGCAGGAGCACCGAGGGGCATCTGCCGCGGCTCGACATGCGGCGGGCCCGGTGGGACGGTGACGCGGACGCGGAGGGGCACATCTGACAGCTTCCGCCATCGGATGCCGCCGGGGCAGACCCATGGTCCGTTCGGGGGACACGGGGGACGTCCGTGGCATGCCGTACGTTCGAGGGATGTGGGACACGCGTGGTCCGAGCGCCCCGACGGAACAACCGGAAGCCCTGCTTCCGTCCGGAGCGGCGGCGTAGCGTCGGCAGCACGTGTCCCCCTCACCCCGCGGCCACCGCCTCGCACGCGTGACCGCACCCCCGCCAGCACACCCACCAGGACCGGCCAACCACGTGAGCTCCTCTTCCTCCACCAGGCGCCTGCCGCACCCCCCGGTACGGCAGGGGAGCCGTGGCGCTTACCGACTGGTCCGTACCCCGCCGGCCGTCGTGGACCCCCCTCCTCTGGACGCGGCGCAGCGCGCCGTGGTTGACCACCGGAGCGGACCGCTGCTGGTCCTCGCCGGCCCAGGCACCGGCAAGACCACCACCCTGGTCGAGTCCGTGGCCGCGCGGATCGCCCGGGGCGGCGACCCCGAGCGGATCCTCGTCCTGACGTTCAGCCGCAAGGCCGCCGTCGACCTGCGCGACCGCATGGCACTGCGCATGGGCGCCGCCCGCGCACCCAGGGCGACCACCTTCCACTCGTACTGCTACGCCCTGGTCCGCGCGCACCAGGACAGCGACCGGTTCACCCAGCCGCTGCGCCTGCTCTCCGGCCCCGAGCAGGATGTCGCCGTCCGCGAGCTGCTCGCCGGCCAGCCCGAACTGGAGCGGCTCGGCCTGACCCACGTGCGCTGGCCCGACGAACTGCGCGCCTGCCTGACCACGCGCGGGTTCGCCGACGAGGTCCGCGCCGTCCTCGCCCGCAGCCGCGAACTGGGCCTCGGCCCGGACGCCCTGGACGCCTTCGCACGCCGCATCGGCCGCCCCGACTGGCGGGCGGCAGCCGCGTTCCTCGCCGAGTACCTCGACACCCTCGATCTCCAGGGCGTGATCGACTACGCGGAACTGGTCCACCGCGCGGTCCTCATCGCCCGCCGACCCGAGACCGCCGCACGGCTCGCGGCCCAGTACGACGCCGTGTACGTCGACGAATACCAGGACACCGACCCCGCCCAGGTCCGGCTCCTGCACGCCCTGGCCGGAGGGGGCCGCACCCTCGTCGCCTTCGGCGACCCCGACCAGTCGATCTACGCCTTCCGGGGCGCCGACGTGAACGGCATCCTCGACTTCCCGGCCGGCTTCCCGCGCGCGGACGGCCGCCTGGCCCCCGTCGAGGTGCTGCGCACCTCCCGCCGCTCCGGCGCCGCCCTGCTGGCCGCGACCCGCCTGATCACCCAGCGCATGCCGCTGCCCCGGCTGCCCGCCGACAAGGTCCGGGCCCACCGGGAGCCGGCCGCCGTACGCGACGGCGGCCGGGTCGAGGTCCACACCTATCCGACGCCCGGCGCGGAACTGGACAACATCGCCGACCTGCTGCGCCGCGCGCACCTGGAGGACGGCGTCCCCTGGAGCGACATGGCCGTCCTCGTACGCGCCGGCTCGCGCCTGCCGACCCTCCGCCGCGCCCTCACCGCCGCCGGCGTCCCCGTGGACATCGACGGCGACGACCTGCCCCTGCGGCACGAGCCCGCGGTGGCGCCGCTGCTCACGGCGCTCCGCGCGGTGGCCACGGCGGAAGCACCCCGCCGCGAGGACCCCGCGACGGACGACGAGCCTGCGGCAGCGCCGGCCGCCGGCACCTCCACGGAGGAAGCCGCCACCGACACCGGACCACAGGCTCCGGACGCCTGCTGGCTGGACACCGAGACCGCCCTCACCCTGCTCACCTCCCCGCTCGCCGGCATGGACGCCGCCGACCTGCGCCGCCTCGGCCGTGCCCTGCGCGAGGAGGAGCGGGCCGCCGGGAACCCGCTGCCGCCCCCGTCCGACGAACTGCTCGCCCGGGCACTCGCCGAACCGGAGCGCCTGGCCGTGCACGACCCGGTGTACGCGCGCGGGGCGCAGCGCCTGGGCGCACTGCTCCGCAAGGCCCGTGAGCGCCTCGCGGGCGGCGGGACGGCCGAAGAGGCGCTGTGGGACCTGTGGGAGGGCACGCCGTGGCCCGGGCGCCTGGAGCGGGCCGCCCGGCGCGGCGGCGCGGCCGGCCGCAACGCCGACCGGGACCTGGACGCCGTCTGCGCGCTGTTCGCCACCGCCGCGCGCGCGGAGGAGCGCACCGGAGGCCGCGGCGCCCTGAACTTCCTGGCGGAGATCGAGGCCGAGGACATAGCCGCCGACACGCTCACCCGCCGCGCGGTACGGCCCGACGCCGTCCGCGTCATGACCGCGCACCGCGCCAAGGGCCTGGAGTGGCGGCTGGTCGTCGTCGCCGGCGTCCAGGAGGGCCTCTGGCCCGACCTGCGGCGCCGCGGCTCCCTGCTGGAGGCCGACCGCATCGGCCGCGACGGACTCGCCGAGCCGCTGACCCCGGGCGCGCTGCTCGCCGAGGAGCGCCGCCTGTTCTACGTCGCCGCCACGCGCGCACGTGACCGGCTCGTCGTCACCGCCGTGAAGGCACCGGCCGACGACGGCGACCAGCCGTCCCGGTTCCTGACCGAGCTGGGCGTCGAACCCCGGGACGTCACCGGGCGCCCCCGCCGCCCGCTGTCCGTCGCCGCGCTCGTCGCCGAACTGCGCGCCACCACCGTCGACCCGCGCGCGTCCGCCGTGCTGCGGGAGGCCGCCGCCCGCCGGCTCGCCCGCCTCGCCGCGCTCGCCGACGAGGACGGCCGCCCGCTGGTGCCGTCCGCGCACCCCTACCGCTGGTGGGGCATGTTCGAGCCGACCGAGAGCAAGGTGCCGCTGCGCCACCGCGACCAGCCCGTGGTGCTCTCCGGCAGCGCCCTCGACCAGCTCGCCAACACCTGCGCGCTGCAGTGGTTCCTGGGCCGCGAGGTGAAGGCCGACGCCCCCGCCACCGCCGCGCAGGGCTTCGGCAACGTCGTCCACGTCCTCGCCGACGAGGTAGCCTCCGGCCGCACCCCCGCCGACCTCGACGTCCTCATGGAGCGCCTGGACTCCGTGTGGAACGCGCTCGCCTTCGACGCGCCCTGGAAGTCGCAGCAGGAGAAGGACAACGCGCGCGTGGCGCTGGAGCGCTTCCTGAACTGGCACGTGCTGGACCGCACCGGCCGCACCCCGGTCGCCAGCGAGCAGGACTTCGACGTCACCCTCGAAGCCCGCGGCTACCAGGTCCGCATCCGCGGCCAGATGGACCGCGTGGAGACGGACGCCGAGGGCCGGGCCTACGTGGTCGACTTCAAGACCGGCAAGCAGGCGCCCACCGCGCGCGAGGTGGAGCGGCACCCCCAGCTCGCCGTCTACCAGCTCGCCGTCCGCGAAGGCGCCGTCGACACCGCCTTCGACGGCGTACGCCCCGCACCGGGCGGCGCCGAACTGGTCCACCTCCGACAGGGCGCCGCCAAGCGCGACGGCGGCGAGGACCAGCCCAAGGTGCAGACCCAGGAGCCGCTGGCAGGGGAGTGGGTCGGCGAGCTGCTGGCCACCGCCGCCGGAAAGGTCCTCGACGAGCGGTTCACACCGAGCACCGGCCAGCACTGCACGCACTGCGCGTTCCGCGCCTCCTGCAGCGCACGGCCGGAGGGACGGCACGTAGTGGAGTAACGACTCCGGCGCGGGCGTGACGTACGGCACCACCTGCGCTGACCTGTGCTTCTTCCGTCCCGGGCGGCCACTTCGTCCTCGGCTGTCAGTGTCCGCCGCTAGCCTCTTTCGACATGTCCGCCCGTATCACCGACCCCGAGCAGCTCAAGGAGCTCCTCGGCATCCCCTTCACCCCGGAGCAGACGGCCTGCATCACCGCGCCGCCCGCCCCGCAGGTGATCGTGGCCGGCGCCGGGTCGGGCAAGACCACCGTCATGGCGGCCCGCGTGGTCTGGCTGGTCGGCACCGGCCAGGTCGCCCCCGAACAGGTCCTCGGCCTGACCTTCACCAACAAGGCCGCCGGCGAGCTGGCCGAACGCGTCCGCACGGCACTGATCAAGGCCGGCGTCACCGACCCCGACGTCATCGACCCCGACAACCCGCCGGGCGAGCCCGTCATCTCGACGTACCACGCCTTCGCCGGCCGCCTGCTCACCGACCACGGCCTGCGCATCGGCCTGGAACCCAGCTCGCGACTGCTGGCCGACGCCACCCGCTACCAGCTCGCCGCGCGCGTGCTGCGCGAGGCCCCCGGCCCGTACCCGGCGCTGACCCGCTCCTTCGCCGACCTGGTCAGCGACCTGCTCACCCTCGACTCCGAACTCGCCGAACACCTCGTCGACCCCGAGGAACTACGCGCCTGGGACGCCGGCCTGCTGCGCACCCTCGAAGGCGCCAAACTCACCAACGCCGACCTGCGCAAGGTCCCCGAGACGGCCGCGGCCCGCCGGGAACTCGCCGCCCTCGTCCAGCGCTACCGGGCCGCGAAACGGCAGCGGGACCTGCTCGACTTCGGCGACCAGATCGCCCTGTCCGCCCGCCTCGCCGGCGTCCCCGAAGTGGGCCGCCTGCTGCGCGAGGAGTTCCGCGTGGTCCTCCTGGACGAGTACCAGGACACCTCCGTCGCCCAGCGCGTCCTGCTCGCAGGCCTGTTCGGCGGCGGCACCGGCCACCCGGTGACCGCCGTCGGCGACCCCTGCCAGGCCATCTACGGCTGGCGCGGCGCCTCCGTCGCCAACCTCGACGACTTCCCCGACCACTTCGCCCACGCCGACGGCCGGCCCGCCACCCGGCAGGCGCTGAGCGAGAACCGGCGCAGCGGCGGGCGCCTGCTCGACCTCGCCAACGGCCTCGCCGGGCCCCTGCGCGCCATGCACGCGGGCGTGGAAGCCCTCCGCCCGGCCCCCGGCGCCGAGTACGACGGCACGGTCCGCTGCGCCCTGCTGCCCACCCACGCCGAGGAGATCGACTGGATCGCCGACTCCCTCGCCCACCTCGTGCGCACCGGCACGCCACCCGGCGAGATCGCCGTACTGTGCCGCACCGCCACCGACTTCGCCGAGATCCAGGGCGCCCTCGTCGCCCGCGACATCCCCGTCGAGGTCGTCGGCCTCTCCGGGCTGCTGCACCTGCCCGAGGTCGCCGACCTCGTCGCCGTCTGCGAGGTCCTGCAGGACCCCGGCGCCAACGCCTCCCTGGTGCGCCTGCTGACCGGACCGCGCTGGCGCATCGGCCCCCGCGACCTCGCCCTGCTCGGCCGCCGGGCCCGCCTGCTGGTCGCCCACGCGCGCGTGGACGACGGCGACGACCCGGACCGCCGGCTCGCCGAAGCAGTCGAGGGCGTCGACCCGTCCGAGGTCATCTCGCTCGCGGACGCCCTGGACACCTTCCTGGAAGCGCCCCTGGAGGACGGCGACGACGACGGGCTGCCGTTCTCGCCGGACGCACGCGTGCGCTTCGCCCGGCTCGCCGCCGAACTGCGCGACCTGCGCCGCTCGCTGTCCGACCCGCTGATGGACGTCCTGCACCGCGTCCTCGCCGTCACCGGCCTCGAGGTGGAGCTGTCGGCGTCCCCGCACGCGCTCGCCGCCCGCCGCCGCGAGACCCTGTCCAACTTCCTGGACATCGCCGCCTCCTTCGCCGCGAGCGACGGCGAGGCCACCCTGCTCGCCTTCCTCGGCTTCCTGCGCACCGCCGCCCAGTACGAGAAGGGCCTCGACAACGCGCTGCCCGGCGGCGAGAACACCGTCAAGGTGCTCACCGCCCACAAGTCCAAGGGCCTGGAATGGGACGTCGTGGCCGTCCCCGGACTGGTCACCGGCACCTTCCCCAGCGCGCAGGGCCGCGAGAAGTGGACCGCCCAGGCCAAGGTGCTGCCGCACGCCCTGCGCGGCGACACCGACACCCTGCCGGACGTCGACAGCTGGGACGCGCGCGGGATGAAGGCCTTCCACGAGGCCATGAAGGACCACCAGCACACCGAGGAGCTGCGCCTCGGCTACGTCACCTTCACCCGCCCCCGCTCGCTGCTGCTCGGTTCCGGCCACTGGTGGGGGCCCAGCCAGAAGAAGCCGCGCGGCCCCTCCGACTTCCTCCAGGCCCTGTACGACCACTGTGCGGCCGGGCACGGTGAGATCGAGGCATGGGCGGACGAGCCGGCCGAGGGCGAGGAGAACCCGGCCCTGCACGCGGCCGGCGCCGACCAGGTGTGGCCGCTCCCGCTGGACGCCGCCGCCCTGGCCCGCCGCCGTGCCGCCGCCGAGACCGTCCTCGCCCACCTGGACACCCTCGCCGCCCAGCCCGCCGGCCACCGCCCGGCCCTGCACGACCCCGCCGGCGACGAACACCCGGACTGGCCCGCGCCGCCGGACGACGACCCGTACGAGGAGCCGTACCCCGACCCGTACGGCGAAGAGCCTTACGAGGACTCCCCTTACGAGGACTCCCCCTACCAGGAGTCCGCCTACGAGGGCTCTCCCTCCGAGGACTCTCCCTACGAGGAGTCCGCCTACGAGGACTCCCCCTACGAGGAGGACCTGCCGCCCTACGGCGAAGCCGACGCGCCCGCCTCCGCCCCGGACACCCCCGCAGACCCGGACTCCCGGAACGCCGGCCGGCCCCTGGTCCCCCACCAGGCGCCCGCCCCCCAGCACCGCCCCGAGCCGCACCCCGCCACCGCCCCCGCCGCCCTCACCCCCGAGGAGGCCCGCACCGTCGCCTCCTGGGACCGCGACCTGGACGCGCTCACCGGAGAGCTGATGCGCGCCCGGCGCACCGTCACCGACGTCCCCCTGCCCGCCACCCTCACCGCGTCCCAGCTGCTACGGCTCGCCGAGGACCCGGACGGACTCGCACAGGAACTCGCGCGCCCCCTGCCGCGCCCCCCGCAACCGGCCGCACGCCGGGGCACCCGGTTCCACGCATGGGTGGAAACCCGCTTCGAGGAGCTGACGCTGCCCCTGCTGGAACCGGACGAGCTGCCCGGCAGCGACGCCGAGATCGCCGACGAACGCGACCTGGAAACCCTGAAAGAAGCCTTCGAACGCACCGAGTACGCCCGGCGCACCCCGTACCGGGTCGAGGCGCCCTTCCAGCTCACCCTCGCCGGCCGCGTCGTCCGGGGCCGCATCGACGCCGTCTACCGGCACGGCGACGGCGACGAGACGACGTACGAGATCGTCGACTGGAAGACCAGCCGCACCCGCACCGCCGACCCCCTCCAGCTCGCCGTGTACCGGCTCGCCTGGGCCGAGCAGCAGGGCATACCGCCCGAGTCGGTCACGGCCGCCTTCCTGTACGTACGCACCGGCGAGGTCGTACGCCCCGAGCGCCTGCCGGACCGGGCCGCACTCGAACGGCTCCTCACCGGTGAGACGGAGAGCACACACCAGGCGACCTGAGTGTGACGAACCGCCCGCCGAGGATGTCGGTGCGGGCCGATAGGCTCGGGAGCATGAGCCAGACCCCGGACAGCGCCGTCCGCACGTACATCGGGCAACACCGCGCCGCCTTCCTCGACGACCTCACCGCATGGCTGCGCATCCCCTCCGTGTCGGCCCAGCCCGACCACGCGCCCGACGTACGGCACAGCGCCGACTGGCTCGCCGCCAAGCTCAAGGAGACCGGCTTCCCCACCGCCGAGGTCTGGCAGACCCCCGGCGCCCCCGCCGTCTTCGCCGAGTGGCCCTCGGACGACCCGGACGCACCCACGGTCCTGGTCTACGGCCACCACGACGTGCAGCCCGCCGCCCGCGAGGACGGCTGGGACAGCGACCCCTTCGAACCGGTCGTCCGCGACAACCGCCTCTACGCGCGCGGGGCGGCCGACGACAAGGGCCAGGTGTTCTTCCACACACTCGGCGTCCGCGCCCACCTCGCCGCCACCGGCCGCACCACGCCGGCCGTCCACCTCAAGCTGCTGATCGAGGGCGAGGAGGAATCCGGCTCCCCGCACTTCCGGGCCCTGGTCGAGGAGCAGGCCGGACGCCTCGCCGCAGACGCCGTGATCGTCTCCGACACCGGCATGTGGTCCGAGGACACACCGACCGTGTGCACCGGCATGCGCGGCCTCGCCGAGTGCGAGATCCGGCTGTCCGGCCCCGACCAGGACATCCACTCCGGCTCCTTCGGCGGCGCCGTACCCAACCCGGCCACCGCCGCCGCCCGCCTGGTCGCCGCCCTGCACGACGAACACGCGCGCGTGGCGATCCCCGGCTTCTACGACGGCATCGTCGAGCTGACCGACCGCGAGCGCGAGCTGTTCGCCGAGCTGCCGTTCGACGAACAGCGCTGGCTGCGCACCGCCAAGTCCCACGCCACCCACGGCGAGGCCGGGCACACCACCCTGGAGCGCATCTGGGCCCGCCCCACCGCCGAGGTCAACGGCATCGGCGGCGGCTACCAGGGCCCCGGCAGCAAGACGATCATCCCGGCCACGGCCATGGTGAAGCTCTCCTTCCGGCTGGTCGCCGGCCAGGACCCCGACCACATCGAGCAGGCCGTCCGCGCCTGGGCCGCCGACCAGGTGCCCGCCGGCATCCGCTGCGAGATCGACTTCGGCTCGGCCACGCGCCCGTGCCTGACCCCGCTCGACCACCCCGCGCTGCAGTCCGTGGTCCGCGCCATGGGGCGCGCCTTCCAGGAGCCGGTCCGCTTCACCCGGGAGGGCGGCTCCGGACCCGCCGCCGACCTCCAGGAAGTCCTCGGCGCCCCCGTCCTCTTCCTGGGCATCTCCGTCCCGTCCGACGGCTGGCACGCGCCCAACGAGAAGGTCGAGCTCGACCTTCTCCTCAAGGGCGTCGAGACCAGCGCCTACCTGTGGGGTGACCTGGCCAGGAACTGGCGTACCGCACCCTGACCGGCCGGCGCCGTACGGAAGGGCAGCGCGCGCGGGGCACACTGGAAGGACCGCCCGCCCGCCCCGGCCACGCCCGGCCCGGTGCCCTCCCGCCCTACATCCCGCCGAACCGCCCGCCGAAAGATCCGCTGCACTGGGGGAGTTGGAAGCACCCGTGACCACCTGGACCGACCACACAGCCGACCGACCCATCTCGCTGACCGCCCCGAGCGGCATCGACCGCGCCGCCCACCACCGGCTGGACGAGGCCTGGCTCGCGGCGGCGTGGAGCCACCCCACGACCCGCTGTTTCGTGGTCTCCGGCGGCCAGGTGCTCATCGACGAGACCCCGGACGGCCGGACGGAACTCGTCATGACGCCGTCCTTCGAGGCCCCCCTCACCGAGGCGCACCGCTACTTCCTCGGCATCGACGAGGACGGCGTCAGCTACTTCGCGCTCCAGAAGGACTCGCTGCCCGGCCGGATCGACCAGTCCGCCCGCCCGGCGGGGCTGCGCGAGGCCGGCCTGCTGCTGTCCCCGCGCGACGCCGGACTCATGGTCCACGCGGTCGGGCTGGAGAACTGGCAGCGCACCCACCGCTTCTGCTCCCGCTGCGGCGAGCGCACGGTCATCGCGGCGGCCGGCCACATCCGCCGCTGCCCGGCCTGCGGCGCCGAGCACTACCCGCGCACCGACCCCGCCGTGATCATGGCGGTCACCGACGAGGACGACCGCATCCTGCTCGGCCGCCAGGTCCACTGGCCCGAGGGCCGCTTCTCCACACTCGCCGGATTCGTCGAGCCCGGCGAGTCCATCGAGCAGGCGGTGCGCCGCGAGGTCGCCGAGGAGGTCGGGGTCAGCGTCGGCCAGGTCGAGTACGTCGCCAGCCAGCCCTGGCCCTTCCCGTCCAGCCTCATGCTCGGTTTCATGGCCCGCGCCACCTCCACCGACATCGACGTCGACGGCGACGAGATCCACGAGGCCCGCTGGTTCTCCCGCGAGGAGCTGCACGCGGCCTTCGAGTCCGGCGAGGTGCTGCCGCCGTACGGCATCTCCATCGCGGCCCGCCTGATCGAGATGTGGTACGGCAAGCCCCTGCCGACCCGCAGCTTCGTCTGACACGGCGAACGGCGGCCCCTGAGCCCGGTGGGGACTCGGGAGCCGCCGTTCGGCGCAGCTCGGGCCTACGCGGCGAGCTTCTGCTTGACCTGGGCCAGCGACGGGTTCGTCAGCGTGGAGCCGTCCGCGAAGAGCACGGTCGGGACGGTCTGGTTTCCGCCGTTCGCCTTCTCCACGAAAGCGGCGGACTCCGGGTCCTGCTCGATGTTGATCTCGGTGTAGGCGATGCCCTCCCGGTCCATCTGGCTCTTCAGCCGCCGGCAGTAGCCACACCAAGTCGTGCTGTACATCGTGACAGTGCCCTGCATCTCTCTCGCTCTCCTCAGCCAGCTCGGAAAAGATCGTCCAAGGGGAGAACGTAAGCGACCGGCCCGCCATTCCCGACCGTGGTGTGCCCCGGCGAGTCCCCGATCAAGAGGCTGTCACCAAGAGGCCGCGATCAGGACGCCGTGATTAATACGACTGCGAGGCCCCGCCTGTGGACAACCGGCACAGCCGTCCCGGGCGACCTGGCAGCATGGCTGTGTGACAGCAGCAACGCACTCCACCCTCTTCCCGCAGGGCACCGGTGGCTCCCCGCACTCGGGCCCGCCGAGTGACGCCGACGCGGTGCTCGAAGGGCTCGACCCCGAGCAGCGCGAGGTGGCCACCGCCCTGCACGGCCCGGTGTGCGTCCTGGCCGGAGCCGGCACGGGCAAGACCCGGGCCATCACCCACCGCATCGCCTACGGAGTCCGCGCCGGCATCCTGCAGCCCTCAAGCGTGCTCGCCGTCACCTTCACCAACCGCGCCGCCGGAGAGATGCGCGGACGGCTGCGCCAACTCGGCGCCCAAGGCGTCCAGGCCCGCACCTTCCACTCCGCCGCCCTCCGCCAGCTCCAGTACTTCTGGCCGAAAGCGATCGGCGGCTCCCTGCCCCGCATCCTCGACCGCAAGATCCAACTCGTCGCCGACGCGGCCGCCGCCCTCGGCACCCGACTCGACCGCAACGAGCTGCGCGACGTGACCGCCGAGATCGAATGGTCCAAGGTCACCCAGACCGTCCCCGCCGACTACCCGTACGCGGCTGCGAAGGCCGGCCGCGAGATCCCCCGCGACCCGGCCGAGATCGCCCACCTCTACGCCGCCTACGAAGACCTCAAGCGCGACCGCGCCGTCATCGACTTCGAAGACGTCCTGCTGCTCACCGTCGCCATCCTCCAGGACCGGCACGACATCGCCGAACAGGTCCGCGCCCAGTACCAGCACTTCGTCGTGGACGAATACCAGGACGTCAGCCCGCTCCAGCAGCGACTGCTGGACCTGTGGCTCGGCGACCGTGACAACCTGTGCGTCGTCGGAGACGCCAGCCAGACCATCTACTCCTTCACGGGAGCAACGCCCGACCACCTCCTCGACTTCCGTCTCCGCCACCCCGGAGCCACCGTCGTCAAACTGGTCCGCGACTACCGCTCCACCCCCCAGGTCGTCCGCCTCGCCAACGCCCTGCTCACCCAGGCCCGAGGCCGCGCCGCCGACCAACGGCTGGAACTCGTCTCCCAGCGCCCCCCCGGCCCCGAACCCGTCTACACCGAATACACCGACGAACCCGCCGAGGCCGAAGGCGCCGCCCGCCGCATCCGCGAACTGATCGACGCCGGCGTCCCCGCCGCCGAGATCGCCGTCCTGTTCCGCACGAACTCCCAGTCCGAGACCTACGAACAGGCACTCGCCGACGCCGGCGTCCCCTATCAGCTGCGCGGCGCCGAACGCTTCTTCGACCGGCCCGAGATCCGCAAGGCCGGCATCGCCCTGCGCGGCGCGGCCCGCTTCGGCGGCAACGACTCCCTCCTCGACGACGTCGTCGACCTGCCCTCCCAAGTACGCGCCGTCCTCTCCGGCGAAGGCTGGACCAGCGAACCCCCGGCCGGCTCCGGCGCCGTCAGAGAACGCTGGGAATCCCTGGCCGCCCTCGTCAACCTCGCCCACGACATCGCCGCCGCCCGGCCCCGAGCCACCCTTGCCGACTTCGTGACGGAACTGGAGGAGCGGGCCAACGCCCAGCACGCCCCGACCGTCCAAGGTGTCACCCTCGCCTCCCTGCACGCCGCCAAGGGCCTGGAATGGGACGTCGTCTTCCTCGTCGGCATCGCCGAGGGCATGCTTCCCATCACCTACGCCCGCACCGACGAGCAGATCGAAGAGGAACGCCGCCTGCTCTACGTCGGCGTCACCCGCGCCCGGGAACGCCTCCACCTCTCCTGGGCCCTGTCCCGCTCACCCGGCGGACGCCCCAACCGCCGGCCCAGCCGGTTCCTCGACGGCCTGCGCCCCGGCACCACCCCCACCGTCGGCCACGCCGGCGCCGGCGCCAACGCCGGCGGCGGCGTCGAGCGCGGCATCTCCGGAAACGCCGCCACAACCCCCCGGCGCGTCCAGCGCACCCCGGCCCGCTGCCGGGTCTGCGGCCGCACGCTCACCGACGCGGGCGAGATGAAACTGATGCGCTGCGCCGACTGCCCCTCGGACATGGACGAAGGACTCTACGAACGGCTCAGGGAGTGGCGCGCGGTGCAGGCCGAACGCAGCGGCCAGCCGGACTTCTGCGTCTTCACCGACCGGACCCTGATGGCCATCGCCGAGGCATGCCCGGAGAGTTCCACCGAACTGGCCCGCATCCCCGGCGTCCTCAGCCGCAAGCTGCGCAGCTACGGAGCCGACGTTCTGGCCATCTGCGCAGGCCAGGAGCCCGGCCAGGACAACGACAGCGACTGATGCCAACTCGTCGAAAAAATAGTTTGCGCATGCCCCAGCAATCCCCATAGGTTCTAGGCACGGAAACAGCGGCCTTCTCGAAGGCCCGATTCCGTGTTGTACTTGCATACCGAACGGACTGGCTCACCCCAGTCCCAGAGACGCCGAGAGGAGGCGAGTCCAGTGATCAGCATCAACATCAGCACCACCGTCAGCGCGGCCAAACTGACCGATCGCTCGACCGTCTCCACGTGCATGCTCGGCGCCTCGAACCAGGGCACCGGTCTGTCCGGCATCCGTGCCGTGCGTCCGGCGTCCTCTGTTGCCCTCGCGGGTCTTCCCATCCGTGAGCGCAATGAGCGACCGACCAAGGCACTGGAAGCGGTAGCGGCACAGGCACATGCCTATGCCTTTGCGGCGGCCGGTGCCGGATTCCGGAAGCAGACGACGCAGCACCACCTGATGTGGGCCTTCCGTGGGCCAGAACCCTGGAGTGATCCAGCCTGATCGCCGATCAGGCCGGCGCCTTCAGGGCCGCGGAACCCCATCCGGGATCCGCGGCCCTTCTGTTTTCCCCGAACGGGGACGACGGAGCGAAGGGGCCTCGGGACAAGAAAAGAACCCGGTACCACGCCGACACCCGGTCAACCGGCCGGACCGACCAGACGAGGAAGACCAATCGTGCAACTCGAAGCGCACGCCCCGTCCGTACCGCCTTCGCAAACGATCCCCCCGCCCGGCCTCACGGAGGACTCCACCTTGATCCCCCTCACCGCGCTCACCGCGCTCGACGACGCCATCGAGAACCTCGGCGTACCCGTCCCCTGCCGCTCCTACGACCCGGAGGTCTTCTTCGCCGAGTCGCCGGCGGACGTGGAGTACGCCAAGTCCCTCTGCCGCACCTGCCCGCTGATGGAGGCCTGCCTCGCCGGCGCCAAGGAGCGGCGCGAGCCCTGGGGCGTCTGGGGTGGCGAGCTCTTCGTCCAGGGCGTCGTCGTCGCCCGGAAGCGGCCGCGTGGCCGCCCGCGGAAGAACCCGGTCACGGCATGAACACCGCAGGAACGATCGATCGCCCCCTCACGCACGACCCCAAGAAGCAGGCCCCGATGAAGCCGTCCACCAGCGAGCCCGCCGGCTCCGCGACCCCAGACTTCACCACCACCGGCGCGACCGATGAGCGCCAGAACAGGAACCGCGAGATGCAACTCATGCAAGAAGCCCTGGCTCGTGCGCATATGCACGAGCGACTCCATGACGCCGTGCGCGAACGCCGGGCCGTACGCCTGGCCACCGCCCGGCGGATGCAGCGCCGGGCCGAGCGCGCCTCCCTGCGCGCCCGCCGCGCGCTCGCCATGGCCGTCATGCAGTAGAGAACACACCTGAGCAGCGGTGGCCTCCCGGACCAGGGAGGCGAAGCCTCCCCGCGGGGGCCGGTCCGGCCGAACGGACCGGCCCCCGCGGTGCGTTGCGCAGGCGATCCGCCGCCCCCGGGGTTATCGTCACCGGGTGACGAGTCTTCCCGGCGGAAGTGATCAGGGCGGCTCCACCGCGGAGCGCCGCCGCCTCGTGTGTGCCCGCTGCGGCACCCCCGCCGACGGCCCCCCACCGGTCACCTGGACCTGCTCCGTGGAGAACGGCATCCGGCAGTACTTCTGCGACACGTGCTCGCGGGAGAACCTTCGGGCTATCGAGGGGCGGCTGGACTCGGCCTGGTGGTGAGAACGCTTCTCCCGGGGCCCCTCCCCCCCCCCGCCCCCGCCCCTCCCCCTCACCAACTTCCGGGCACGCCGGATCAAGCCCCCGCGGCCGACTGCTCCTCGCCCGCGTCATCCTCGGTGACGTCGTCTTCCGCCAGGCCGTCTTCGAGCACCTCTTCGAGCACGTCGTCCTCGCCCACCTCGGTCACGAAGCCCGGCAGCCACTCCTCCAGTTCCTCGCGCAGCCGTACCGTGGCGCCCAGTTGGCACAGGACCCCGATGGTGCTGAGCGTCACCCGGTGTATCAGCAGGTAGGCCGGCGGCAGGTTGAGCTGCTTGCCGAGCTGGTAGGCGGGGGAGCGGGGGTCGGCGATGCGGGCGGCCTGGCCGCGCATCCACGAACGCGTGAAGGTGAACGCCTCCACCCGGGCCGGTTCGATGATCGGCATCAGGTAGTCCAGGACCGCGTCGGGGTCCAGTGCGATGGTCTCCTTGACGAATCCCTCGGTGCGGAGCAGCTCGTAGACCGTCTCGGCGTCGCCGTCCAGCGTCATCCGCAAGGAGACGCCGATCGGGTCCGGCAGGCCGCCGGGGAGCCGGTCGACCGTGCCGAAGTCCAGGACGCCGAGGCGCCAGTCGTCCGCGCCGGCCGGGCCGCCCGGCAGCAGCCGGAAGTTGCCGGGGTGCGGGTCGGCGTGCAGCAGGCCGGTGCGGGCCGGGCCGGAGAAGAGGAAGCGGGCCAGGAGCTGGCCGGCCCGGTCGCGCTGCTCCTGGGTGCCGTCCGCGATGATCTCGGACAGCGGGATGCCGTCGATCCACTCGGTCACCAGGACCTGCTCGCACTGGTGCACCACGGCCGGGACGACCACGTCCGGGTCGTCGGCGAACTCCTCCGCGTGCGCGGTCTGGGCCTGGGCCTCGAGGCCGTAGTCCAGTTCCTCGGAGACGCGGTCCCTCAGCTCCGCGATCAGCGGCTTGATGTCCATGCCCGGGATCAGCGGGCCCAACAGCCGGGCGAAGCGGCTCAGTTGGCCGAGGTCGGAGAGGAGTGCCTCGCCGGCTCCCGGGTACTGCACCTTGACCGCAACCTCACGGCCGTCGCGCCACACCGCCCGGTGCACCTGGCCGATCGAGGCCGCGGCGGCCGGCTTCTCCTCGAACTCCTCGAACAGGTCGCGCCAGTCCGGCCCGAGCCGTTGCTCGAGGACGGCGTGCACCGTGCGGGTCGGCATCGGCGGGGCGGCGTCCTGCAGCTTGGTCAGGGCCGCGCGGTAGGGGCCGGCGACCTCCTCCGGCAGCGCCGACTCGAAGACGGACAGCGCCTGCCCGAACTTCATCGCGCCGCCCTTCAGCTCGCCGAGCACCTTGAACAGTTGCTCCGCCGTGCGCTGTTGCAGCTCGCGGCCGACGATCTCCGCGGACTCGCCCACGATCCGCTTGCCCAGCCCCCAGGTCGCCCGGCCGGCGAAGCCGAGCGGGAGCGCGGCGAGCTTGGCGGTCCGGGTGACCGCCTTCCGGGGAAGATCAGACATACGCCCTCCAGGTCCCAGTCGGCCGTGCCGCGCTCGCTTCGCGTCGCCGCTCCGCCGACGGCCGTTGCACCGCCATTGTCGCGCGCGGCTGCCCGTCGGTTGGGGAGTGCTCCCGATTACCTCGCTGCGCTGCCCCGCAGTCGCACTCAGGATGCGGCCGGACCGGCCGGGCGCGCCAGTTCAGACCGGGCAGGGACACCTCCCAGCGGGTGCCCGCGCCGGACGGTGATCCTCCGTCGAGGAAGGCCAGCGTATGGGCCGCCGCGAGTCCTGCCACCGCCGTGGCCAGGGTCAGATCGCAGGCCCCGACCCGGCGGGCCCTGCCGGACCGCCACTGGGCGACCAGCCGGGGCCAGGCCGGGTCGCGGTCGGTGCGGTCCCGGTGCAGACAGCCGGCGCACGCCGACTCGCCGGGCAGCACGAGCGGGCCGACGACTCCCGTGCCCTCCACGACACCGGCATACAGATGGGGTGTGCCGGCGGTCATGAGCGGTTCGGCAGTGAACGGGTCCGGGGCGTGCACGGCGACGTCGTCCCGCGGCGCGAAGATCACCAGGGAGAGGCCGGGGTCCTCGGCGCCGGATCCGGGGGAGTGGGCGTGCCGGGGCGGGCGGTCCGGTGCCGCGCGGCGGACGGCGGCCCGCGCCGCCGCGTCCCGGCGGTCGCCGAGCGACTCGGCGGGCAGTCCGCCCGGTGCCACGTCCCACGGTTCGACGCGGCCCACGTCGCGTACGTCGACCTCCCCGACGCCGGCGCCGGACAGGACCGATGCCAGCAGGGCGCCGACCCGGCCCGCTCCGCGGACCCGCACCCGCAGGGCGCGCCGGGCCGCGAGCCGGGCCGGTGCGCCGCCGGGCTCGGGTGTGAGGAGGGACAGCGAGGCCAGGTCGGGGCGCAGCCGCTCCAGGACGTCGGTCTTCTGGCGCAGTGCGTCCGCGGCCGGTCCGCCGCCGCGCGCGTCGTCGACCAGGCCCGCGCGGGCCAGCCGCTCGACCAGGGCGTCGACCTGGCGGGGCGGTACGTCCGCGCGGCGGCCTTCCTCGCGCAGCAGCGGCAGCCCGCGGGTGCCGTCGAGCAGGTCGAGGAAGCTGCCGGTCGCCGTGTCCATCGGACTCAGCGTGACGGCGTGCGCCGGGGTCATCCCGAACTGCACGGTGTTGCGGTCGCGCCAGCCGCGCCGCAGCGCGGGCTTCACCACCGGATGCATATGCCCCCCGTATCTGTGTCCGTCGTGTCCTGTCGTGCCTGTCGTGCCTGTCGTGTCCGTCGCCGGCGGAAGCGGTCGTGGTCCGCCGACGTCTGCCAGCATGCCCGGCCCGGGTGTCGGGTGTCGGGAGTTATCCACAGGCGGGGGATGTTTGTCATACCGATCAGGCGGGGCGAAGTGGTGCAAACCGGATGTACGGATCGGTCGTACGAATCAAACACATGGTGGGGGATCGGCGGCCGACCGTCCCCGAGCCGGGACTTTGCCCGCGCCCACCGGGTAACGTCGGGGCGTGCCCGCCGACCCACTGCACCGCGCCGGTGAACCACAGCGCAGCGCGACGAGCCAGCCGCCCGGCGGCTCGGGGGCGAGCGCGATCGAGGTCCGCAGGAGCGCCCGGCGTCGCCGGACGGTCTCCGCGTACCGCGAGGGCGATCGCACCGTCGTACTGATCCCCGCCCGGATGTCGAAGGCGGAGGAGCAGCGCTGGGTGACCGTCATGCTCGACAAACTCGCCGCCCAGGAGAGCCGCCGGGTGCTGGGCGACGCCGAGCTGGCCGAGCGTGCCGAGCGGCTGTCCGCCCAGTACTTCGACGGCCGGGCCCGGCCCGCCTCCGTGCGCTGGGTCACCAACCAGAACACCCGCTGGGGTTCGTGCACCCCGGCCGAGGGCAGCATCCGGCTCTCGCACCGCCTGCAGGGGATGCCGGAGTACGTCGTCGACTACGTCCTCTGCCACGAGCTGGCGCATCTGCTGGTGCCCGGTCACGGCCCAGGCTTCTGGCGGCTCCTGGAAGCCTATCCGCGCACCGAGCGGGCCCGCGGCTACCTCGAAGGGGTGGTCGCCGCCGCGCGGCTGCCGCACCTGCCGGGCACGCGGGACGAACGGGACTCCTGAGCGCCCCGGGCGAACGGCTGCGTCCCGGGCGAACGGCTGCGTCCCGGGCGAGCGGTCGTGGCCCACGTGAGCGGCCGGGTGCGGTTGTGTACCGGGTCTGTACCGACGACGACCCTTCGGGGCGGTTGTCGGTCTTTGCCGTTAGCCTGGCGCGACGCACTCACATTCGGGATGGGGGACGGTCGTAACGCATGGCCAGGGAATTCCAACGCGGCCACAAGGCCAGGATCAGTGACCTCACGGCGGGCACGGATCTGTACGTAGGCGTGCAGATCTCCGCCCCCGGACTGACCTTCGACATCAGCTGCTTCGGTCTGGACGCCGACGAGCGTCTCTCGGACGACCGGTACTTCGTCTTCTTCAACCAGCCGAAGTCCCCGGAGGAGTCCATCCAGCTGCTGGGTGCCCAGGCGGGTGACACGGAGTCGTTCCGGGTCACGCTCGACCGGATCCCCTCGCACATCCGCAAGCTGTCCTTCACGGCGACCCTCGACGGCGCCGGGCAGATGTCGCACATCGCTCCCGGGTACCTGCGCATCGTGGCGGGCGGCGAGGAAGTCGCGCGGTACTCCTTCAGCGGCGCGGAGTTCTCCACCGAGCGGGCCGTGATGCTCGGTGACTTCTACTTCAAGGACGGGTGGCGGTTCGCCGCTGTCGGGCAGGGCTTCGACGGCGGTCTGGAGGCGCTGCTGAAGCACTTCGGCGGCGAGGTGCTGGAGGAGGAGGCGCCCGCCGCCCCGCAGCAGCCGCAGCCCCAGCCCGGCGCGGCCCCCGGCTTCGCCCCGCCCGCCCAGACCACACCCCCGCCCGCGTTCGGCGCCCCGGCCGCCCCCGCACCGGCCCCGCAGCCCGCCCCCGCCCCGCAGGGCTTCGCCCCGCCGCCCGGCCACACCCCGCCGCCCGGTCACACGCCCCCGCCCCCGGCCCCCGCGCCGAACGTGCACGCCGCACCGACGGTCGTCGGCCCCCTGACGCCGCCCGCCGGCGGCACCGTGCCGCCGCCGGCCGCCCCGGCCCCCGCGCCCTACGGCCAGCCGCCCCAGCAGCCGTCGTACGGCGGCCAGCCCGGCGCGCCGCTGCCCCCGGGCTACGGCCAGCAGCCCGCCCCCTACGGCGGTCAGCCGACTTCGCCCATGCCCCCGGGCTACGGGCAGGTCCCCGGCCAGCAGCCCGCCGCGTACGGAGTGCCGCAGGGCGCACCCCAGGGCGCTGCCGGTGTGACGGCCGCGCTCCAGGCGTTCAAGGAGACGCCGACCGGGCAGCGCTGGACGCAGCAGAACAAGAAGCTGATCCGCGTCGACCTCGGCATCGGCGGCCAGCCCGTGCTGGCCAAGCAGGGCAGCATGGTGCTCTACCAGGGCAAGGTCGACTTCAGCTACAAGGGCGCCGGGTTCGCCGGGCGTGTCGTCGGCAACGCCACCGGCCAGGAGATGCAGCTGATGCGCTGCACCGGCCAGGGCCAGGTGTTCCTCGCGGAGAACTCCACCCACCTGCACCCGGTCGAGCTGCAGGGCGACGCGATCTGCGTGTCCGCCGAGAACGTCCTCGCCTTCGACGAGAGCCTGCAGTACGAGGTCCGCCGGATCGAGGGGCACGGCATCCCGGGCGGCGCACTGTTCACCATGCAGTTCCAGGGCACCGGCACGATCGTCGTCAAGACGCACGGCACGCCCGTGGTGCTGCCGGTCACGCCGACCACCTTCGCCGACTGCAACGCCGTCGTCGCCTGGTCGGCCGCCTCCCAGGTGATCGTCTCCAGCCAGGTCCGGATGCGCCGCAACGCCTACCCCGGCGACACCGGCGAGAGCGTCAACCTCCAGTTCCGGGGCGCGCCCGGCAACTTCATCGTCGTCCAGCCCTACGAGGTCTAAAGGGAGCCCGTCATGAACCAGCCGCTCGCGGGCTTCGCCCCCGCACCCGTCACCGCCCGCATGGAGAACCACGGCAACCACATGCTGAAGGTCGCCCTGCAGACCGGGAACGACCTCCTCGCGCGCGTGGGGTCGATGGTCGCCTACGAAGGCTTCATCCAGTACGAGCCCAACCCGCCGGCCGTCCGCCAGATCGCCCGCGACTGGATCACCGGCGAGGGCGCGCCGCTGATGAAGTGCTCCGGCGACGGCCTGCTCTACCTCGCCGACTACGGCGCGAACGTCGTCGTGATCAACCTCAACGGCGACGGCATCTCCGTCAACGCCACCAACCTCCTCGCCTTCGACGCGCACCTGACCTGGGGCGTGGAGCGTGTGAAGGGGCTCGCGAAGTTCGCCGGGCAGGGCCTGTGGAACACGAAGATCTCCGGGCAGGGCTGGGTCGCGCTGACCTCCCGGGGCAAGCCGATCGTCGTGGACTGCGGCGGCGGCGAGGACGAGACGTACGTCGACCCGGACGCGCTCGTCGCCTGGTCGCCGAACCTGAAGGTGAAGGGCAAGCGCAGTTTCAAGGCCCAGTCGCTGATCGGCCGGGGCAGCGGCGAGGCCTACCAGATGGCCTTCTCCGGCCAGGGCATCGTCGTCGTCCAGCCCAGCGAGGACAGCACCGACCGCCTCCGGTTCCGGGGCTGAGGGGGAGCCAGAACACCATGCAGAGCCCGCTTTTCGCGCACAACGACCTCCAGACCCAGGAGCGCTGGAGCCTGCAGAACGCGCAGATGCTCCGGATCACCCTGGAGGGCCACGACGACATCCTCGCCCGCAAGGGCACCATGGTCGCCTACCAGGGCCTGGTCGAGTTCGACGCCGAGTACCGCAGCAACAACCAGGCACGCGCGCGTGCACGCACCGGCGAGGGCCTGGACCTGATGCGCTGTCACGGCCAGGGCACCGTCTACCTCGCCAACCTCGCCCAGCGCGTGCACATCATGGACGTCGAGCAGGACGGGCTGACCGTCGACAGCTCCTACGTCCTCGCCATGGACTCCTCGCTGCACCACGAGGTGATCGCCGTCGACAGCCTCTACGGCATCTCCGGCTCCGGGAAGTACCAGCTCAACATCACCGGGCGCGGCAAGGTGGCCCTGATGACCTCGGGGGCGCCGCTGCTGATGCAGGTCACGCCCGACCGGTACGTCAACTGCGACGCCGACGCGATCGTGGCCTGGTCCACCGGGCTGCGCGTGCAGATGCAGGCCCAGACGCACTCCTCCGGGGTGTGGCGGCGGCGCGGCAACACCGGTGAGGGCTGGGAGCTGAGCTTCATGGGCTCCGGGTTCGCGCTCGTGCAGCCCAGCGAGCTGCTGCCGCCGCAGAACGCCGTGATCGGGCAGGGCCTGGCCGCCCAGTTCGGCATGGGCCAGCAGGGGGCGCGCGGCCAGAACCAGGGCAACGTCTGGAGCTGAGCCGGACCGAGGCCCAGGACGTGTAAGGGGTGACCGCACGGGCGGCCACCCCTTACACCGTCACAGCCTGGCGCGCGTGGCCTCCAGCAGGCGCACGACGGACTCGTCGGCTACGCCGGCGACCTCGTCGTAGGCGTACCAGCGCAGGTCGAGGGACTCGTCGCTGATCTGCTGCACCGCGCCGGGCGGGGCCAGGACCGCGTACTGGACGTCGAAGTGCCAGTGGCACGGCGCCGGGATCGGATGCCGGTCCAGCCGCACCGGGCCGCCGGGCAGCAGCGTCAGCCCGGAGATACCGGACTCCTCCGTCGCCTCACGCAGGGCCGCCGCCGCCAGCGTCGGGTCGCCCGGCTCGCAGTGGCCGCCCATCTGCAGCCACATCCGCAGCTTCCGGTGCAGCGTGAGCAGCACCCGGCCGCGCTCCGGGTCGATCACCAGGGCGCTGGCCGTGACATGACCCGCGTGGCAGGCCTTCCACATGCCCTCCGGGTGGGCGGCCAGATGGTCCAGGTAGGCCTGGCGCAGCTCTTCCTGGCCCTCGTACCCCTTCAGGACGAGGACCGCGTCGTCGTACAGGCTCACTCGGCGCCGTCGCCCTCGGTCTCGCCGTCGTCCTTCTTGCGCAGGTCCGGCTTGCCGTGCGAACCGCTCGCCGCCTCGCCGAGCATCTTGTCCAGCTCGGAGAAGTCCAGCTGCTCGCGGTGGACGAAGCCGTCCGGGTCGTCCAGGTCGGTCGCCGTCGGCAGCATGTCCGGGTGGGCCCACAGGCCGTCCCGGCCGTCCACCCCGCGCGCGTCCGTCAGCGACGCCCACAGGCGGGAGGCGTCCCGCAGCCGGCGCGGCCGCAGCTCCAGACCGATCAGCGTGGCGAACGTCTGCTCCGCCGGGCCGCCGGTGGCGCGGCGGCGGCGCAGCGTCTCGCGCAGGGCGTCGGCGGACCCCAGACGCGGCTTCGCGGCGGCGTGGACCACCGCGTCCACCCAGCCCTCCACGAGCGCCAGAGCGGTCTCCAGACGGGCCAGGGCGGCCTTCTGCTCGGGCGTGTCCTCCGGCTGGAACATGCCCTGCTGGAGCGCGTCCTGAAGCTGCTCGGGGTTCTGCGGGTCGAACTGGCCGACCACGTCCTCCAGCTTGGCCGTGTCGACCTTGATGCCGCGCGCGTAGCCGTCGACCGCGCCGAACAGGTGCGAGCGCAGCCACGGCACGTGCGCGAACAGGCGCTGGTGGGCGGCCTCGCGCAGGGCCAGGTAGAGCCGCACCTCCTCCTGCGGCACGCTGAGGTCCTTGCCGAAGGCCTCGACGTTGGCCGGCAGCAGCGCGGCCTTGCCGGCCGGGCCCAGCGGCAGACCGATGTCGGTCGAGCCGACGACCTCGCCCGCGAGCACACCCACGGCCTGCCCGATCTGCGTGCCGAACATGGCGCCGCCCATCGAGCGCATCATGCCGATCAGCGGGCCGGCCATGGCCTGCATCTCCTCCGGCAGGACATCGCCCATGGCCGCGCCGACCCGCTCGG
The DNA here is from genome assembly GCF_044750305.1 of Streptomyces sp. NPDC088810. NCBI lineage: Bacteria > Bacillati > Actinomycetota > Actinomycetes > Kitasatosporales > Streptomycetaceae > Streptomyces > Streptomyces sp. NPDC088810. The sequence goes on along the minus strand of NZ_JBIVJQ010000010.1, from coordinate 292,239 downwards.
CGACCGGATCGACCAGCTCCTGCCAGGCAGGCAGGGTCGCCTCGACCCACTCCGCGCGCGACCAGGCCACCGCCGAGCCGGAGCCCGACGGCAGGGACGTCGCGTCGTCCAGCCACAGGTCGGCCAGGCGGACGGCCTCCTCGACCGCCTTGCGCTCGGCCGGGCCGACGCTGGCGTCCTTCGAGCCGTCCTGGGCGCCCTGCGCGACCGTCTGGCGGGCGATCTGCTTGGCCATGTCCCAGTTCACCGGCCCGCCCTCGTACGAGAGCATCTGGCCGAGCTGCTGGAACGCGGCGCCCAGGTCGGTGGGGTTCAGGGAACCGAACATGGCTGCGAGCGGGTTGTCGGCGCCGGGGCCGCCAAAGCCGCCGGCTCCGGGCAGACCGCCGAAACCGAACGGATTGGCCGGTCCCTGCCCACCACCGCTCTGCTGGTCCTTCTTCTTGCCCTCGTCGCCGTCTTCCGGCTCCTCCGGCGGAAGGCCGAAACCGAATGGGGTGTCACTCACGGGATTCCTCGGCTGGTAAGGCCACCGGTTGCGATCCGGCGGCGCGGCTGCCCGACAACACCACCCAGCGTAGACACCTGGACCCGATCGGGCCTCGGTGCTTCGCCTGCGGAAGGCCTGCGGCAGGATGGATGCACCTGGTACGTACGCGTCACTCGCGCCCGTACTGAAGACAACCGCTGGAGACGCCCGGTGAGTTCCCCAGATCCGCAGGTTCGCGCAGCGCGAAACCCCTCAACCTCTCCCGCCGTGCGCGGGCCCGTCGTCGCGGTGACCGGCGCCGCCAGCGGGGTCGGTGCCCTGCTCACCGAGCGGCTCGCCGCCTCCGAGGAGATCAAACAGGTCCTCGCCATCGACGAGCGGCGCGGCGAGTGCGCCGGCGCCCAGTGGCACATCCTCGACGTGCGCGACCCCGCCATCGCGGACAAGCTGCGCGGCGCCGACGTCGTCGTCCACCTCGCGCTCGACCTCGACCTGGAGACCGATCCGGCGGCACGCACGGCTTACAACGTCCGGGGGACCCAGACCGTCCTGACCGCCGCCGCGGCGGCCGGGGTGCACCGCGTGGTGCTGTGCACCTCGGCGATGGTCTACGGCGCGCTCCCGGACAACGAGCTGCCCCTGTCGGAGGACGCCGAGCTGCGCGCCACCGCCGAGGCGACCGGGGTCGGCGACCTGCTGGAGATCGAGCGGCTGGCGCGCCGGGCGCCGCGCGCCCATCCGGGGCTCAACGTCACCGTGGTCCGGCCGGCCGTCCTCGTCGGGGGCACCGACACCGCGCTGACCAGGTACTTCGAGTCGCCGCGGCTGCTGGTCGTGGCCGGGTCGCGGCCCGCGTGGCAGTTCTGCCACGTCGAGGACCTGTGCAGCGCCCTGGAGTACGCCGTCCTGGAGAAGGTCGAGGGGGAGCTGGCCGTCGGCTGCGACGGGTGGCTGGAGCAGGAGGAGGTCGAGGAGCTGAGCGGCATCCGGCGGATGGAGCTGCCCTCGGCGGTCGCGCTCGGCGCGGCGGCCCGGCTGCACCGCATCGGCCTCACCCCGTCCCCGGCGGGCGACCTCGCGTACACGATGTACCCCTGGGTGGTCAGCGGGAGCCGGCTGCACGACGCCGGGTGGCGGCCGAAGTGGACCAACGAGGAGGTCCTCGCCGAGCTGCTGGAGGAGGTGTCCGGACGGCACACGGTGGCCGGGCGGCGGCTGGGACGCAAGGACGCGACGGCGGCCGGCGCGGCCGGCGCGACGGTCGCCCTGCTGGGCGCGGCGGCCGTCGTACGGCGGGCCCGCAAGGCCCGGCGGCGCTGACGCGCACGGCACCGGGCCGGGGGCGGGGCGGTCACGTCGTAGGACACTCCAAAACGCCCCGCGCGCGTGCCTGGTGAATCTCGCATTCCCCGATGTCCGAGGCGTGCGGCACGATGGACGCATGGCACACACGAACGACCACCCCGGTGAGCGGGCGGCCCAGGATCCCATCAAGCTGATCGCCGTCCGTGAGACGCCGCTCTCCGTCGACGAGGTGTTCCGGGCCGTCGGGGACGACGCGGCCGGGGGCATCGCGCTGTTCGTGGGCACCGTGCGCAACCACGACGAGGGCGCCGACGTGGACGCGCTCGGCTACTCGTGCCATCCCAGCGCCGAGGCCGAGATGCGGCGGATCGCCGAGAAGGTCGTCGCGGACCACCCCGTGCGGGCACTGGCCGCCGTCCACCGGGTGGGCGACCTCCGGGTGGGGGACCTCGCCGTCGTCGTCGCCGTGGCCTGCCCGCACCGCGCGGAGGCCTTCGACGCCTGCCGCAAGCTGATCGACGACCTCAAGCACGAGGTGCCCATCTGGAAGCACCAGAAGTTCTCCGACGGCACCGAGGAGTGGGTCGGCGCCTGCTGAGACTGACCCGAACGCGTCACATCCCGCACACCAACCCCTCCGGTTGCGTAACCGGGACCCTCGCGTGAGCGTTGTCCGTGCGGATGGTTAATCTGCTGATCAGTCAGTTGCGGACGCTCATGGCCTACGGGAGGTCGGCATGGGGGTGCTTGTCTGGCTGCTGATCCCGCTGGTGGCTGCGATCGGTGGCGGGCTGTGGGGCAGTTGGGCGAACCGGACCCGGAAGGCCCGCAGCGACGGTCCTGAGCTGGACGGATACGCCCGGTTCCGGGAAGCCATGGAGAAGTCCCACACGGGTGCGCGCGGCGCGTGACGGGGGTGCCCTGACGGTGCGCTGACAGAGGCGTCCCGTACTGTCGTGGCATGCCACGCCGCACTGCGACGATGCTCGCCTCGACCCTGATGCTGATCGCGCTCCTGTGCGCGGGAGTGCTCATCCCCGTGCCGTACGCGGAGCTGTCTCCCGGCCCCACCGTGAACACGCTCGGGGAGCACGACGGCGAGCCGGTGCTGCAGATCTCCGGCCACAAGACCTATCCGACGGACGGCCACCTCAACATGACCACCGTCCGGGTCACCAGCGCCGACTACCGGATGAACCTCGTCGAGGCCGTCTACGGCTGGCTCGCGCACGACAGCAAGATCGTCCCGCACGACACGCTCTACCCGGACGGCAAGACGGAGGAGCAGTCCACCCAGGAGAACGCTGAGGAGTTCAGCCAGTCCCAGGAGAGCGCCAAGGTCGCAGCCCTGAAGGAGCTGGGCGTCCCGGTGCGGTCCTGGGTGATCGTCTCCACGGTCGTCAAGGGTTCCCCGGCCGAGGGCAGACTGCACGCCGGTGACGTGATCAAGGCCGTCGACGGCGCGGCCGTCAAGCAGCCGGCCGACGTCGCCAAGCTGGTGACCAAGCACAAGCCGGGCCAGAAGGCCGTCTTCACCGTCGTCCCGGCCAAGGAGCAGGCCGCCGCCGAGAAGGCCGACAAGACGGCGACCAGGACGCAGAACGTCACGATCACCACCGCGACCTCCGACGACAGCGGTGCCAAGCGGGCCATCGTCGGCATCTCCGCCGGGACCGACCACACCTTCCCGTTCTCCATCGACATCAAGCTCGCCGACGTCGGCGGGCCCAGCGCCGGCCTGATGTTCGCCCTCGGGATCTACGACAAGCTCACCCCGGGCGACCTCACCGGCGGCACGTTCGTCGCCGGCACCGGCACCATCGACGACAACGGCACGGTCGGCCCGATCGGCGGCGTCGAGATGAAGACCGTCGGCGCGCGCGACAAGGGCGCCCGGTACTTCCTGACCCCCGCCGACAACTGCGCCGCGGCCGCCAAGGACACCCCGGGCGGACTCACCCTGGTCAAGGTCAAGACCATCGGTGACGCGCTCGACGCGCTGAAGGACATCCGCAGCGGCGACACCGCCGCCCTGCCCCGGTGCACCACCAAGGGCTGAGCGGGCCCGGACACGGCGGGGGGCGCTCCCCGGCCACCAGGGGCGCCCCCGTCGTCGTACCGCGGGACGGGATCAGTCCGCGAAGGTCGCCGCCAGGGCGTCCGCCAGGCCCGGGACCAGGTCGGGGCCGGTCAGGACCTCCGTCGGGGAGTCCTTCTCGCGCAGCCGCAGCGCCGACTCGCGGCTGCCGTCGCGCAGCACGGCCACCGTCATCCGGACCTCCTGGCGCTCGGGGTGCTCGGCCACCCACCTCGCCAGCCCGGCCTCGTCCAGGCCGGAGGGCACCTGGGCCTCGGCGGACGGCGGCAGCATCAGGCGCTCCACGGCGAGCGCGCAGCCGGCCACCGCGTCGGGCCAGGCGATGGTGCCGAGGAACTCGTCTAGCGGCTTGCCGGACGGGATCTCGTCCTGCTCGATCGGGGTGAGACCGACGGCCTCGGACTCGTCCTGCAGGCCCAGCTGGGCCGCGAGCGACGGTTCCTGAGCCCGCAGCCGTGCGGTGTCTACGAGGGCGAAAAGGCGAGCGGGCTGGTCCCAGCCGAGGCCGGAGACGTACTCGTCGATCTCGAGTACGGCCCGGGTGAGCGGGCTCGCTGCCATGGGAGTGTTGGACATGGTCACAATCCTGCCTCGTTCAGGGCCGGAATCGGGAACCGAGTAAACCGTGAGTAAGTTGCATAGGTGTGGGCCCGCGATCACGGGGGGCCACGGCGGGCCCGCGAACCCGAGGGTCTGACGGATCGACAGCGAACTTCGAGGTGCGCACCTTGGCTTTCCAGATGCCGGACCGCGGCGGAGGCCCGACGGGGCCACGGATCAGAGCGGGCCGCCCGTCCCGGAGGGTGAGGACCCTGCTCGTGACACTGGGCGTCCTTGCCGTCCTCGGCATGGCGTTCACCATGTTCGCGGGCTTCTGGACGGACTGGCTGTGGTACCGGTCGGTGCACTACTCGTCCGTGTTCACCACCACCCTGTCGACCAAGATCGGGCTGTTCTTCGTCTTCGGCCTGCTGATGGCGGTCGCGGTCGGCCTCAACATCTGGCTCGCGCACCGGCTGCGGCCCCCGCTCAGCGCCATGTCCACGGAGCAGCAGAGCCTCGACCGCTACCGCATGGCCATCGCGCCGTACAAGAAGTGGCTGCTGCTCGCCGTCACCGCGCTGGTCGGGCTGATCGCGGGCGCCTCCGCGTCGAGCCAGTGGCGGACCTGGCTGATGTGGGTGAACGGCGTGCCCTTCCACGAGAAGGACCCGCAGTTCCACCTGGACGTCTCCTTCTACGCCTTCGACCTGCCCTGGTACCGCTTCCTGCTGGGCTTCGGCTTCGCCGCCGCGATCCTGTGCCTGATCGCCGCCGCGCTCACCCACTACCTGTACGGCGGGCTGCGCGTCACCAGCCCGGGCGCGCGCGCCACCGCCGCCGCGACCGGACACCTCTCGGTGCTGCTCGGCATCTTCGTGGCCCTCAAGGCGGTCGCCTACTGGCTCGACCGGTACGGCCTCGCGGTCAAGTCCAGCGACTTCAAGGCGACCGACAACTGGACGGGCCTGCGCTACGTCGACGCCAACGCCTATCTGCCGGCCAAGACGATTCTGTTCTGCATCGCCGTCATCTGCGCGCTGCTGTTCTTCGCCACCCTGTGGCGGCGCACCTGGCAGCTGCCCGTCATCGGCTTCGGCCTGATGGTCCTGTCGGCGATCCTGATCGGCGGCCTGTACCCGGCCATCGTGCAGAAGTTCCAGGTCCAGCCGAACGAGCAGGCCAAGGAGGCGCCGTACGTCCAGAAGAACCTGAAGGCGACCCGCCAGGCGTACGGCATCGACGACGCCAAGGTCACCGAGTACGCGGGCAAGTCCACGACCTCGGACAAGACCAAGCTGCGCGACCAGGTCGGCGCCACGGCCAGCATCCGCATCATGGACCCCAACGTCGTCTCGCCGACGTTCCAGCAGCTCCAGCAGATCAAGGCCTACTACGGGTTCCCGACCAACCTCGACGTCGACCGGTACCCCAAGGACGGCAAGGAGCAGGACACCGTCGTCGGCCTGCGGGAGCTGAACCTGGACGGCATCCCGAAGAACAACTGGATCAACGACCACTTCCGTTACACGCACGGCTTCGGCGTGGTGGCCGCCAAGGGCACCGAGGCCGACTCCGAGGGCCGGCCGGTCTTCACCGAGAAGAACCTGCCGTCCCAGGGTGACCTGGGGACCTACGAGCAGCGGATCTACTACGGCGAGAAGACCACCGCGTACTCGATCGTCGGAGGCCCCCAGAAGGAGGTCGACTACTCCGACAACGAGCGGGAGATGACCACCAGCTACCAGGGCCACAGCGGGGTCAACCTCGACAACCCGGTCAACCGGGCGGCGTACGCGGTGGCGTTCAACGAGCCGCAGATCCTCTACTCGGGCGCGATCGGCAAGGGCTCGCGGATGCTGTACAACCGCACCCCCAAGGAGCGCGTGGAGGCGGTCGCCCCCTGGCTGACCATCGACGGCGACGCGTACCCGGCGGTCGTCAACCACCGCATCCAGTGGATCGTCGACGCCTACACGACGTCGAACGGCTACCCGTACTCCTCGCGCACGACCCTCGGTGACACGACGGCAGACTCGCTGACCGCGACGAACAACTCGCGCGCGGTGGTGGCCCAGCAGAACCAGGTCAACTACATCCGCAACTCGGTGAAGGCGACCGTCGACGCGTACACCGGCGAGGTCAAGCTCTACCAGTGGGACACTAAGGACCCGGTGCTGAAGACCTGGATGAAGGCCTTCCCCGACACGGTGGAGCCGCGCGACGCGATCTCCGCGGAGCTGATGGACCATCTGCGCTACCCGCAGGACCTGTTCAAGGTGCAGCGCGAGCTGCTCACCCGCTACCACGTGACGGACGCGCAGACCTTCCTCACCGGCAGCGAGGTGTGGGAGGTCCCGGACGACCCGACCAACAACTCGGGCAGCGCGGTGCCGCCGTACTACCTGAGCATGAAGATGCCGGGCCAGAGCGACCAGGCCTTCTCCCTGACCACGACGTTCACGCCCAACCGGCGTGACAACCTCAGCGCTTTCATGGCCGTCGACTCCGATCCGCGCACCGACGACTACGGCAGGATCAGAGTCCTGAAGCTGCCGACGAACACGACCGTCGACGGCCCCAAACAGGTCCAGAGCCAGTTCAACTCCGAATCGGCCATCGCCGAGACCATCAGCCTCCTCAGCCGCGGTCACTCCAAGGTCGAGTACGGAAATCTGCTGACCGTGCCACTGGACGGGGGCCTGCTGTACGCGGAGCCCGTCTACGTCCGCGGTGGTTCGCTCAAGTACCCGTTGCTGAGGAAGGTTCTGGTCACCTACGAGGGCAAGACCGCCTTCAAGGACACCCTGGACGAGGCCCTCAACGAGGTGTTCGGGGTGAAGAGTTCGACCAGACCACCGGAGACCGGCACGAAGAACCCGCCCAATACCGGCAACCCGACGGTCAGGCAGGCGCTGGAGGACGCCCAGAAGGCCTTCGACGCCGGGCAGCAGGCGCTGAAGGACGGGCCGGACTGGGACGCGTACGCCAAGGCGCAGAAGGATCTCCAGGACGCGCTGAAGCGGGCCGAGGACGCACAGTCCAAGACCGACCGCTGATCAAGATGCCTCCGCGCCGTGGTACGGTTGACCTGCAACGGCGCGGGGTGGAGCAGCTCGGTAGCTCGCTGGGCTCATAACCCAGAGGTCGCAGGTTCAAATCCTGTCCCCGCTACTGAAGTCGAAGGCCCGGATCCAACAAGGATCCGGGCCTTCGTGGTGTGCGAACTCATGTACTGGGGGGAGGGACGGCCGCGCCGCAGTGGGTAGTTGGGTGGTGTGTGTTTGACTTGTCTCCCTGTGGGCATGTCGACAAAACGCTGAAGTGACCTCACGGGCTGCGGTATACCGGGTGTACCCAGGTTGCAGGTGGTGCGACGATGGACGTTATGGGGGACAAGGCAACTCTGTTCGAGACAGGGCGATTTGTGCAGCCTTCCGGTACGGAGCCGGCCCGCGACGAGATGGTGGACCTGGGGGAGGCCGCCGAGGAGGAGATGCGCCTCGCGCTCGCCGCGCAGAGCGGCGACGCCGAGGCGGCCAGCGTCCTCGGGGCCATGCTGCTGCGCCGTGGCGACCTCGACGGAGCCGAACCCCACCTGCGCGCGGCCACCGCGGCCGGTGACCGGGCCGCCGCCAACAACCTGGGCGTCCTGCTGCACCAGCGCGGTTACCCCGAGGAGGCGGCCGGCTGGTGGCGGATCGCCGCCGTGGCCGGTTCCGCCGCCGCCGCGCACGCGCTGGGCCGCCACCACCGCGAGCGCGGGGACGAGCCGGCCGCCGAGTACTGGCTGCGCCAGTCCGCCGAGCAGGGCCATGTCCTGGGCGCCTACGCGCTCGCCGACCTGCTGGAGCACCGCGGGGACGTCGGCGCCGAGCACTGGATGCGGGCCGCCGCCGAGCGCGGGCACCGCGAGGCCGCCTACCGGCTGGCGCGCGCCCTCGACCGCACGGCCGGACCGGGGGAGGAGGCCGCGACCGACAACGCTGTCGCGGAGGCCGAGCAGTGGTACCGGCAGGCCGCCGCGCGCGGCCACCGGCGGGCCGCGCTGCACCTCGGAGCGATCCTGGAGAAGCGCGGCGAACTGAAGGAGGCCGGGCGCTGGTACCTGACCTCCGCCAAGGACGGCGAGCCCCGGGCCGCCTGTGCGCTCGGCTTCCTGCTGCGCGACGCCGGGGACACCGAGAGCGCCGCCGTGTGGTGGCTGCGCGCCGCCCAGGAGGGCGACGGCAACGCGGCCAACGCGCTGGGCGCGCTGCACGCCGAGCGCGGCGAGACCCAGACCGCCGAACGCTGGTACCGGGCCGCGCTGGACGCCGGTGACGACAACGGCGCCTACAACCTCGGGCTGCTCTGCGCGGAGCAGGGGCGGACCGCCCAGGCCGAGCAGTGGTACCGGCGGGCCGCCTACGCCGGGCACCGCGAGGCCGCGAACGCGCTGGCCATCCTGCTGCTCCAGGGCGGCGACACGACCGGGGCGGAGCCGTGGTTCTCCAAGGCCGCCGAGGCCGGCAGCGTGGACGCCGCGTTCAACCTCGGCATCCTCTACGCCGGGCGCGGCGAGGACGAGACGGCGCTGCGCTGGTACGAGCGGGCGGCTGCCGCCGGGCACGCCGAGGCGGCGCTGCAGGTCGGGATCGCCCGGCTGCGCGAGGGCGACGAGCAGGAGGCCGAACGGCATCTGCGCTGTGCGGCGGGCGGCGGCAGCGCGGAGGGCGCATACCGGCTGGCCGCCCTGCTCGACGCGCGCCGGCCGCCGGAGCCCGCGCACGAGCTGGGCGAGACCGTGCAGGAGAAGACCGAGTGCGAGGAGTGGTACGAGCGTGCCGCCTCGCAGGGGCACCGGCGGGCGCAGGTCCGGGTCGGCATGCTCGCGGCGGCCCGGGGTGACGTGGTGGAGGCCGCGCGGTGGTACCGGGCGGCGGCCGAGGCCGGCTCGCGCAACGGCGCCTTCAACCTGGGGCTGCTGCTCGCCCGCGAGGGCAGCGAGCCGGAGGCGGCGGTGTGGTGGACCCGGGCAGCGGACGCCGGGCACGGTCGGGCGGCGCTGCGGCTGGCCCTGGTCTACGCGCGTCGCGGGGAGCTGGCCGAGGGTCAGCGGTGGGCCGACCGTGCGGTGGCGCTGGGGCCGCCGGAGGTGGCCGAGCGGGCGGGGCGACTGCGGGACGCGCTGCGCGAAGAGCTCTCGGCGTGAGCCGCCGGGAAAGCGATTTGCGTCCCGGCGTCGACGTCACGTAGTGTCGTGTTCACCGACGCGGGGTGGAGCAGCTCGGTAGCTCGCTGGGCTCATAACCCAGAGGTCGCAGGTTCAAATCCTGTCCCCGCTACTGAAGGCCGAGGGCCGGAATCCAGAAATGGGTTCCGGCCCTCGGTTTTTGTGCGTGCACGAGAAGAGCCCCGGCGGTTGCCGGGGCTCTTCTCATGGAAACGGGGTGCTACGCGCTCGCGCAGTTCGGGCACAGCCCGCGGTACGTCACCTCGACGTCCGAGACCGTGAAGCCGAAGCGCTCGGTGTCGGGGAGGTCGGCGAGGGGGTTGCCGGTGGGGTGGACGTCGCGGATCGCGCCGCACCGGGCGCAGACCAGGTGGTGGTGCGGGCGGTGCGCGTTCGGGTCGTACCGCTTGGCGCGCCTGTCCGTGGTGACTTCCAGCACCTCGCCGAGCGAGACCAGCTCGCCCAGGGTGTTGTAGACGGTCGCCCGGGAGATCTCGGGCAGCTTCGCGACGGCCCGTGCATGGACCTCGTCCGCCGTCAGGTGGACGTGCTCGCCGTTCAGGACCTCGGCCACCACGCGCCGCTGCGCGGTCATCCGCCATCCGCGTCCACGCAGCCGTTCCAGAAGGTCGCTCATGGCCACCAGCCTAACAGGAGAGTCACCAGATCGGGAACGGGTGTGACTTTGGATCGCTGTTTGACTTAGACAAAGTCCATTGTAGGATCGAGAACGGCTTTGGCCACAGGACAGGACTAGTCAGTGATGACGCAGGAGGCGCACGTGACGCAGGGACCGCTCACCACGGAGGCCGGGGCCCCGGTCGCCGACAACCAGAACAGCGAGACGGCGGGCGTCGGCGGGCCGGTCCTGGTCCAGGACCAGCTGCTGCTGGAGAAGCTGGCCCACTTCAACCGGGAGCGGATCCCGGAGCGCGTGGTGCACGCCCGCGGCGCCGGCGCGTACGGCACCTTCACCGTGACCGCCGACGTCACGCCGTACACGCGCGCCGCGTTCCTCTCCGAGGTCGGCAAGCAGACCGAGGTGTTCCTGCGCTTCTCGACCGTGGCCGGCAACCTCGGCGCGGCGGACGCCGTCCGGGACCCGCGGGGCTTCGCGCTGAAGTTCTACACCGAGGAGGGCAACTACGACCTCGTCGGCAACAACACCCCGGTCTTCTTCATCCGGGACGCGATCAAGTTCCCGGACTTCATCCACACCCAGAAGCGCGACCCGTACACCGGCAGCACCGAGGCCGACAACGTGTGGGACTTCTGGTCGCTGTCGCCGGAGTCGACCCACCAGGTGACCTGGCTCTTCGGTGACCGCGGCATCCCGGCGTCGTACCGCCACATGGACGGCTTCGGCTCGCACACCTACCAGTGGAACAACGCTGCCGGCGAGGTCTTCTGGGTCAAGTACCACTTCAAGACCGATCAGGGGATCAAGAACCTCACCGCCGAGGAGGCCGAGGTCCTCGCGGGCAAGGACCCCGACTCCCACCAGCGCGACCTGCGCCAGGCGATCGAGCGCGGCGAGTTCCCGAGCTGGACCGTGGGCGTGCAGATCATGCCGGCGGCGGACGCGGCGACGTACCGCTTCAACCCGTTCGACCTGACCAAGGTGTGGCCGCACGCGGACTACCCGGTCACCGAGATCGGCAAGCTGGAGCTGAACCGCAACCCGCAGAACGTCTTCGCCGAGGTCGAGCAGTCGATCTTCTCCCCGGCGCACTTCGTGCCCGGCATCGGCCCGTCCCCGGACAAGATGCTCCAGGGCCGGCTCTTCGCGTACGGCGACGCGCACCGCTACCGCGTCGGCATCAACGCCGACCACCTGCCGGTGAACCGCCCGCACGCCACCGAGGCGCGCACCAACTCCCGGGACGGCTTCCTCTACGACGGCCGGCACGGTGGTGCGAAGAACTACGAGCCGAACAGCTTCGGCGGGCCGCAGCAGACCGGCCGTGCGCTGTGGCAGCCGTTCGACGGCTTCACCGGCGGCACGGGCAACCACCCGACGCCCGTGCACGCCGAGGACGACGACTTCGTGCAGGCGGGCAACCTCTACCGGCTGATGTCGGAGGAGGAGAAGGAACGGCTCGTCGCCAACCTGGCGGGGGCGATCTCCCAGGTGTCCCGCGAGGACATCGTCGAGCGCGCGATCGGCAACTTCCGCAACGCCGACGCCGACTTCGGCAAGCGGCTGGAGGCGGCGGTGCAGGCGCTGCGCGGCTGAGCCGGCCGCCTTTGCGGCCGGGCGGGCCGGACCCCACGGTGCTCTGGGGTCCGGCCCGCTTCGTGCGTTCAGGGCACGGGGGTGGGCTCGCGGGCAGGGACCCAGCTGCGGATGATGTCGCGGACCGAGACGATCCCGGCGACGTCACCGCGGTCGAGGACGACCAGGTGCCGGAAGCCGCCGTGCGCCATGGCGCGGGCCGCTTCCTCCAGGGTCCAGGTCGGGGCGGCGAAGACGACGTCGGTGGTGGTGTGGGCGTGGGTGCGTTCCGTGTCCGGGTTCTGGCCCAGGCCGACGGAGTTGAGGATGTCGCGTTCGGTGAGGATGCCGATGCCGCCGGCGTCCGGGTCGAGGACCACGGCCGCGCCGACGCGGCGGGCGGACATCAGGGCTGCTGCCTGGCGCAGGGTGTGGGCGGGGCCGAGGGTGAGAATCACCGAGCTCATGGCGTCACGGACGAGCATGGACGGGCCACCTCCTTGGAACCCGTGCTTGGTTCACGGATTCACAAATTCACAAGTGGGAGTGGGCTCAGAGTGCCAGGTAAAGGAAGGGTCAACAAGAGGGAGCGCGACGCGAGTTGAGGGCGTGCGTGGGTTTCCCCGTGCCTCAGCGGCGCTGGTCGAGATACCCCAGCAACTCGTCGTGCAGCAGGCCGTTGGACGCCGCCGCGTTGCCGCTGTGCGGCCCCGGGCGGCCGTCGAGGCCGGTGAAGGTGCCGCCCGCCTCCGTCACGATGATCGCGTTCGCGGCCATGTCCCACAGGGACAGCTCGGGCTCAGCGCAGATGTCGACGGATCCCTCGGCGACCATCATGTACGGCCAGAAGTCGCCGTACGCGCGCGTGCGCCACACCTGGCGGGTGAGGTCCAGGAAGCCGTCCAGGCGGCCCTGCTCCTCCCAGCCGGACAGCGAGGAGTACGCGAAGGAGGCGTCCGCGAGCTTGCCGACGCGGGAGGCGTGGATGCGGGTCGCGGAGGTGAGGTTGCGGCCGGTGAAGGCGCCGTGGCCCTTCGCGGCCCACCAGCGGCGGCCGAGGGCGGGGGCGGAGACGAGGCCGACGACGGACTCGTAGCCGTCCTCGCCCGCCTCCATCAGGGAGATCAGCGTCGCCCAGACGGGCACACCGCGGACGTAGTTCTTGGTGCCGTCGATCGGGTCGATCACCCAGCGGCGGGGGCCGGTGCCCTCGATGCCGTACTCCTCGCCGAGGACGGCGTCCCTGGGGCGGGCGCGCTGGAGCTGGCCGCGGATGAGTTCTTCCGCCGCCTTGTCCGCTTCGCTCACCGGGGTCATGTCCGGCTTCGTCTCCACTTTCAGGTCGAGAGCCTTGAAGCGGGCCGTGGTGGCGGCGTCGGCCGCGTCCGCGAGGACGTGGGCGAGGCGGAGGTCGTCCAGGTAGTCGGGCATGCAACGAACGGTATCCGCCGTGGCCGGTACGGGGCCACAGGGGCCTCGGCGACACGGCTGCGGCCGAACAACCCCCGTACTTGCCCGCGAACCCTTGACAGTGCATACAAGGGCGTCAAATCTGGGCGCAATGTCGCTGTGGTCCAGGGAGGCGTGGATGCCTGCTGCCCGGGAATCGCTGTTGGACGCCGCCTCCACGGCGCTGACGCGCCGGCCGTGGTCGGCGGTGCGGATGGTCGACGTGGCGGCGTCGGCGGGCGTGTCCCGGCAGACCCTGTACAACGAGTTCGGCAGCAAGGACGGCCTGGCCCGGGCGCTGGTGCTGCGGGAGGCCGACGGGTACCTCGCCGGTGTCGAGCGGGCCCTGGCCGGCTCCGCCGAGGCGCGCACCCGGCTGACCGCCACCGCCGAGTGGACGGCGGCCGCCGCCCGGGACAACGCGCTGGTCCGGGCGATCCTCACCGGCTGCTGGACCGAGCGGCTGCCGAGCCCGCCGCTCACCGCCGTACCCTCCACCTCCCCGGTGCCGGCGCAGCGCCGGGCGGACGGGCCGCTGCCGGCGCCCCGCGACTTCGTGCGGATCGTGAGGGACCGCGCGGCGACCGCGCTGGCCGGTCCCGGCGCCGCCCCGGCCGACACCGCGGAGCTGCTGCGCTCGTGCGAACTGGTCGTCCGCCTCGCCCTGTCCTGCGTCGCGGCACCGCCGGGGGAGGGCGGGATGGAGGAGCTGGTGCGGGCGGTGCTCCCGCGGCACCTGGTGTGACGGCCGCCGGGACGGGCTGCCCGAGCCGGGGGCGACAACGCCGATCAGTGGGCGGAGCCCGACAGCTGCAGCCCGATCACCCCGACGATGACCAGGCTGATGGAGACGATCTTCAGGGTGGAGACCAGGTCACCGAGGAAGACCATGCCGTAGATCGCGGTGCCCGCCGCGCCGATGCCGGTCCACACGGCGTAGGCGGGGCCGACGTCCAGTTTCTTCAGGGACAGGGTGAGCAGACCGAAGCTGCCCAGAGCGAACGACGCGAAGGCGATCGTCGGCCACAGGCGCGTGAACCCGTGCGAGAGCTTCAGGCACACGGCGAAGCCGGTCTCCAGAATCCCGGCCACTATGACCAGCAGCCACGCCATGTGCGGTCCTCCCGTTGGGTCCGGATCTCCGGCTCGGTGCGATTATGCACTTACCGAACCGGCACCACCCCAAACAACGCCAGCCTCAGTCGCCTTCCTTGCGTTCCCGGGTGGCCAGCAGCCGGCGCAGCGAGTACAGCCGCGCCCGGTCCGCGTGACCCTTCTCGACCCACGCGTCCAGCGCGCAGTCCGGCTCGTCGTGGCTGCACGCGCGCGGGCAGCCCTCCGTGCCCGGTTCGAGGTCCGGGAAAGCGTGGATCACCCGCGACGGATCGATGTGCGCGAGCCCGAAGGAACGGATGCCCGGGGTGTCGACGACCCAGCCGTCCGCGCCGGCCAGCGGCAGCGCCAGGGCGGAGGTGGTGGTGTGCCGGCCGCGGCCCGTCACCGCGTTGACATGACCCGTCAGACGCCGGCGCTCCTGCGGCACCAGCGCGTTGACCAGCGTCGTCTTGCCGACGCCCGAGTGCCCCACGAACGCGGTGATCTTGCCGGCCAGGTGCTCGCGCACCCGGTCCGCCGCACCGCCGCTCTCCAGCTCCTCCCGGCTGGTGACGACGTAGGGGATGTCCAGGTCGCCGTACAGCTCCAGCAGCTTGTCCGGCGGGGCCAGGTCCGACTTGGTCAGCACCAGCAGCGGCTCCAGGCCGCCGTCGTAGGCCGCGACCAGGCAGCGGTCGATCAGCCGGGGCCGCGGCTCCGGGTCGGCCAGGGCCGTCACGATCGCCAGCTGGTCGGCGTTGGCGACGACCACCCGCTCGTAGGGATCGTCGTCGTCGGCGGTACGGCGCAGCACCGACGACCGCTCCGCGATGCGGACGATCCGCGCGAGGGTGTCCTTCTTGCCGGACAGGTCACCGACCAGGGCCACCCGGTCGCCCACCACGGCCGCCTTGCGGCCCAGTTCCCGGGCCTTCATTGCCAGGACGGCCCGGTCCTCCACCAGGCAGGTCAGCCGCCCCCGGTCGACGGTGAGGACCATGCCCTCGGCCGCGTCCTCGTGCTTGGGCCGGATGTTCGTCCGCGGCCGGTTGCCCTTGCGGTTGGGACGGCTGCGGATGTCGTCCTCGTCGGTGTGCTTGCCGTAACGGCGCATGACTCAAGTCCCTACTGCCCGAGCATCCCGGTCCACAGCTCGGGGAAGTCCGGCAGGGTCTTCGCCGTCGTCGCCACGTTCTCGATCCGCACGCCCGGCACGGTGAGGCCGATGACCGCGCCGGCGGTCGCCATGCGGTGGTCCTCGTAGGTGTGGAACACCCCGCCGTGCAGCGGGCGCGGGCGGATGTGCAGGCCGTCGGCCGTCTCCGTGACGTCACCGCCCAGCTCGTTGATCTCCTTGGTGAGCGCGGCCAGCCGGTCCGTCTCGTGCAGCCGCAGGTGGGCCACGCCCCGCAGGGTCGACGGCGAGTCGGCGAGCGCGGCCACCGCCGCGATCCCGGGCGTCAGCTCGCCCACGTCACCCAGGTCCACGTCGATGCCGTGGATCGCCCCGGAACCGCTGAACTCCAGCCCGTACTCGGTGAGTTCGCAGGAACCGCCCATCTCGGTGAAGATCTCCCGCAGCCGGTCACCCGGCTGGGTGGTGCGGGCCGGCCAGTCCGGGATCAGCACCCTGCCGCCGGTGACCAGCGCCGCCGCCAGGAACGGCTGCGCGTTGGACAGGTCCGGCTCGATCGTCAGGTCCCGGCCGAGCAGCGCGCCCGGCGTCACCCGCCACACGTTTGGCTCGCCGCCCGACTCCGGGGTGTCCACCTGGACGCCGACCGCGCGCAGCATGTCCACCGTCATCCGGATGTGCGGCATCGAGGGCAGCGTCGCCCCGGTGTGCCGGACCTCCACCCCCTGGTTGAAGCGTGGGCCGGACAGCAGCAGCGCGGAGACGAACTGGGACGAGGAGGAGGCGTCGACCGACACCGGGCCGCCGTCCAGGGCCCCGCCGCCGTGCACGGTCAGCGGCAGCGCGCCCCGGCCGTCGTCGTCGATCCGGGCGCCGAGCACCCGCAGCGCGTCGATCACACCGTTGAGCGGACGCTCGTACGACCGCGGGTCCCCGTCGAACCGGATGGGACCGTCGGCCAGCGCGGCCACCGGCGGCAGGAACCGCATCACCGTGCCGGCGTTGCCGACGTCGACCGTGGCCGGGCCGCGCAGCTCCGCGGGCAGCACCCGCCAGGCCTCACCGGTGCCGTCCGGGCCGACCCCCTCCTCGATCTCCACACCCAGGGCCCTGAGGGCCCCGGCCATCAGCAGGGTGTCCCGGGACCGCAGCGGGCGGCGCAGCCAGCCGGGCTCGGAGGCCAGGGCGGCCAGGACCAGGGCGCGGTTGGTGACCGACTTGGACCCCGGCACGTGGACCGTCGCGTCGACGGCTCCGCTCGCGTGCGGGGCGGGCCAGAGGGCGGTGGAGGAGGTGTTCGGGGCCATGGGGCCACTTTATAAGGAGGGCCCGGTCTCAACCTTCCAGCAGCCAGCGCCCTCCGCCGATCAGCGAGCACAGGGACACCGCGTGGAACAGGAACAGCCACAGGCCCGCCGGTACGTGCGTCAGCCGGGACAGCTGGTCCGCGTCCGAGTCCCCGGCCCCGCCCCGGGACCGCTTGGCCTGCAGCTCGAACGGCGGCCGTACCCCTCCGAACAGCAGGAACCACACCACCGCGTACGCGAACGCCGCCTGCACCTGCGGTCCCGTCAGCCACGACACCAGCAGGAACGCCCCGCCCGCGAGGACCACGGTCAGCACGCCGTACGCGTTGCGGATCATCACCAGCATCGCCACCAGCAGGGCGGTGGCCGCCCACAGCAGCAGGGTGATGCGCCCGGTGGCCAGCAGCGCGGCGCCGCCGAGGCCCAGCAGCGAGGGTGCGGTGTACCCGGCGGCGGCGGTCAGGATCATGCCGAGCCCGTACGGCTTGCCCCGGCTCACGGTGAGCCCGCTGGTGTCGGAGTGCAGCCGGATACCCGTGAGCTGCCGGCCGGTGAGCAGGGCGATCAGACCGTGGCCGCCCTCGTGCGCGATGGTGACCGCGTTGCGGGATATCCGCCACACCGGGTGCGGGAGGACCACGGCGAGCGCCGCGGCCAGGGTGGCCAGCACCACCCACAGGTCGGGATCGGGCTGGGTGCCGGTGAGCCGGTCCCAGACGTCGGGCAGCGCGGTGGCGGCGAGGCTGTCCATAGGGGCTGATGGGTCCCTTTCCCTGTGCGGAATCTGGCAGTGTGGCACGTATGTGCGGACGGTATGCATCGAGTCGTAGGCCCGAGGATCTCGCAGGAGTCTTTGAGATCGAGAAGTGGGAGCCCGAGGAGACCCTGGAGCCCGACTACAACGTGGCGCCGACCAAGGAGGTCTACGCCGTCCTGGACCGCCCCCTGAAAGACGCGGACTCCCCGCGTCCGGTTCGTCAGCTGCGCCGGCTGAAGTGGGGCCTGGTCCCGTCCTGGGCCAAGACCCCGGAGGGCGGCGCCCGGATGATCAACGCCCGCGCGGAGACCGTGCACGAGAAGCCCGCCTACCGGCGCGCCTTCGCCGCCCGCCGCTGCATCCTTCCGGCCGACGGCTACTACGAGTGGGTCACCGGCAGCCAGGAGCGCGAGCTGGAGGTGGAGGGCAGGAAGAAGCGGCCGCGCAAGCAGCCGTACTTCGTGCTGCCCGCCGACGGCTCGGTGTTCGCGATGGCCGGGCTGTACGAGTTCTGGCGCGACCGGACCCTGCCCGACGACCACCCGCAGGCCTGGTGGGCCACCTGCTCGGTGATCACCACCGAGGCGGAGGAGACCCCGCTGGCCGTCGCCCCCGCCGAGGGCCCGCACTCCCTCGCCGACATCCACCCCCGGATGCCGCTCATGCTCACCCCGGACCGCTGGGACGCCTGGCTCGACCCCTCCCGCACCGACCCCGACGGCCTGCGCGAACTGCTCGCCCCGCCGCCGGCCGGCCTGATGCGCGCCTACCCGGTCTCCACCGCCGTCAGCAATGTCCGCAACAACGGCCCGGAGCTGCTGAAGGAACTGGAGGCACCGGAAGAGGGCACACTCTTCTGACGTGACTACACAGACGGTCGGTACGGACGCCGGGGACGCCCGGATCACCTGGCACACGGCGAGCAAGGCACGGCTGGTGCTGGCCGTCGGCCACGGCGCGGGCGGCGGCATCGAGGCCCGCGACCTCCGGGCCCTCGCCGCCGCGCTGCCCGCGCACGGCGTCACCGTCGCCCTGGTCGAACAGCCCTGGCGGGTCGCTGGCAGGAAGGTCGCGCCCGCGCCGAAGACCCTGGACACCGGGTGGCGCGGGGTGTGGCCCGCGCTCACCGAGCCGGGCCTGCCGGTGATCTCCGGCGGCCGCAGCGCGGGCGCCCGGGTCGCCTGCCGTACGGCGGCCGAGCTGGGCGCGCACGCCGTGCTCGCCCTGAGCTTCCCGCTGCACCCGCCGGGAAAGCCGGAGAAGTCCCGGGCCGAGGAGCTGCTGGGCGCCGGGGTGCCGACGCTGGTCGTGCAGGGCGGGAACGACCCCTTCGGCAGGCCGGCGGAGTTCCCGCAGGGCGACTTCGCACTGGTCGAGGTGCCGTACGGCGATCACGGCTTCGCCGTGCCCAAGCGCGCGCAGCTCACCCAGGAGCGGGCGCTGGAGATCGTCACCGGCGCGGTCGGGGAGTGGGTCGTGTCACTCCGGTGACCCGGGAATGCCGGGCGGCGCCCCGCTGTTGTGGCCGACAGAAGTGCTGGAGGCCTCGGCACCGACGTCGTAGGAGAGGAAGTCCGCCGCATGGGTTCGACCATCTGCCCGAGCCGTACGCGTAGCGCTGACCTGGACTGGACGGTGCTGCACGCGGCGAAGACCGCACCTATTCGAGGGGCGGCAGGCACGGGTCGTGTTCTATCCTCCGAAACGAGTGGGGCCGGTTTCGGTCCCGCCCGGGATCTTGAGGAGGTGGGTCCGGTCACTGGGACCGACGCAGGGACCGACAACGGCCAGGCGGAGCTGCCCGAGGGCCAGGGCGTCAGCGCGGACGCGTCCGATGAGACGACCGCGGAGCGCAGCGCGCGCTTCGAACGGGACGCGCTCGAATTCCTCGACCAGATGTACTCGGCCGCCCTGCGCATGACGCGCAACCCGGCCGACGCCGAGGACCTGGTGCAGGAGACGTACGCCAAGGCGTACGCGTCCTTCCACCAGTTCCGCGAGGGCACCAACCTCAAGGCGTGGCTGTACCGGATCCTCACCAACACCTTCATCAACTCCTACCGCAAGAAGCAGCGCGAGCCCCAGCGCTCCGCCGCGGAGGAGATCGAGGACTGGCAGCTCGCCCGCGCCGAGTCGCACATGTCGACGGGTCTGCGCTCCGCCGAGTCGCAGGCGCTCGACCACCTGCCCGACTCGGACGTGAAGGAAGCGCTGCAGGCGATCCCCGAGGAGTTCCGCATCGCCGTCTACCTCGCGGATGTCGAGGGCTTTGCGTACAAGGAGATCGCGGACATCATGGGGACACCCATCGGTACGGTGATGTCCCGGCTGCACCGGGGCCGCCGTCAACTGCGCGGGATGCTGGAGGACTACGCCCGTGAGCGCGGCCTGGTCCCGGCCGGCGCCGGAGAGTCGAACGAAGCGAAAGGCTCGGGCTCATGAGCTGCGGAGAGCCGCACGAGACGGACTGCAGTGAGGTCCTCGACCACCTGTACGAGTTCCTCGACAGCGAGATGCCGGCCGTCGACCGCGACAAGTTCCAGCACCACTTCGAGGAATGCTCGCCCTGCCTGGAGAAGTACGGCCTGGAGCAGGCCGTGAAGAAGCTGGTGAAGCGGTGCTGCGGCCATGACGACGTGCCCGCCGACCTGCGGGCCAAGGTCATGGGCCGGATCGAGCTGATCCGCTCCGGGCAGACCGTGCCGGAGCACGACGTGACGAAGGCCCCGGCGGCACCCCAGGAGTCCTGACCCGCCCGGGACCAGCCGAAGGAGCACGGAAGGGTCGTATCACCCGAACGTGCTAATCCTCAGGTCATAAGCCCCGAACCCCCCGATCCCGCCCTACGCTCCGAGCCTGGACGGGCACGGTCGGGCGATCGGGGAGGGGCTGATGGACGCGGTAACGGCGAGGGCACGCGGATATGTGGCCGCCGTCGCCCTCCTGGCCGCCCTCTGCCTGCTGCCCCTGCCGGCCGAACACACCCCCTGGTGGGCGCTGGGCCTGCTCGCCGTCCTCTGCGCGGCCTGCGAGCACGCCGTACGCCGCCGCTTCGGCGGCACCTTCTACCCCGTCCTGCTCGCCGGTGCGTTCCTGCTGCCCCCGGCCGCCGCCGCGCTCGTCCCGGTGCCCGCGGGGCTGCTCTCCCCGGTCGAGCACCGGCCCGCCCTGCCCCGCCGGGTGTGGCGGGCCGCGCAGCCCGCGCTCGCCGTGTGGGCCGCCGCCCGGGTGCACGGCACGCTCGGCGGCCGGGACACCGTCGCCGGCTCCGACTTCCCGCACGCCCTGCTGCCCGCCGGCGCGGCCGTGCTCGCCTTCTGCCTGGTGCTCACCGTGCTCGACGGCGGGCTGCGCGCGGCCGTGGGCCTGGTGCCGTTGCGCCGGGCCTGGCGCGGGCTGCTGGCCCGCTCCGTCGCGCCCGTCGCGGTGCACGGACTCGCCGGACTGATGATGGCCGTACTGTGGCGCAGCCCGTACGGCCCGGTGGCCGCGCTGCTCGTGCTGCTGCCGATGTGCGTCTCCTGGTGGGTGTTCGCCCAGTACCACCGTGAACGCGCGGCCCACCAGGCCACCATCCGCGCCCTCGTCCAGGCCGTCGACATCAAGGACGGCTACACCCGCGGCCACAGCGAACGCGTCGGACAGGCCTCCGTCCTGATCGCCCGCGAACTCGGCATGGACGACGAACGCGTCGAGGTGCTGCGCTTCGCCGGCATCCTGCACGACGTCGGCAAGCTCGGCGTCCCCACCCGGCTGCTGCGCAAGAACGGCCCGCTCACCCCGGAGGAACGGCGGATCATCGAGCTGCACCCGGAGTACGGCCACGAGATGGTCCGCGGCATCTCCTTCCTCGGCGAGGCCCGCGCCGCCATCCTCCACCACCACGAACGGCTCGACGGCACCGGCTACCCGTACGGCCTGGCCGGCGACCGGATCCCCGAGTGCGCCCGGATCGTCGCCGTCGCGGACGCCTTCGACGCCATGACCTCCACCCGCTGCTACAGCCGGGCCCGCCCGGTCGAGGCCGCCGTCGCCGAGCTGGAGCGCTGCGCCGGGAAGCACTTCGACCCCCGCATGGTCGGCGCGCTCGTCCGCGCCCTGGCCCGCTCCGGCTGGCACCCGGCGGTCACCGCCGACGAACCGGCCCACGACACCCCGGCCGCCGAGCGGGCCGCCGGCACCGGGGCGCCCCGATGACCCTCCTGCGGCTCATCCACGGCGCCGCGGCCCTCGTCGCGGCCGGCTCCCTCGCCGTCACCCTGTGGACCGGCCTCGACGACCGGGGCGTCGCGCTCGCCTTCGGGGTGCTCATAGCCGTCGGCGAGCTGACCCGGTGGAGCGACGCGCAGGCACAGCGGCAGGCCGCGCCCCTCGGTGCCGCCGGCTCCCTCGCGTACGCCCTGCTGGGCGCCGACGCCGGGCGGCCCGGCCACCACGACGCCGCCCAGGTCGTCACCGTCGTCCTCGTCGCCACCGTGCTCGGCGCCGTACCGCACATCTGGTCCGGCAGCAGCCCCACCGTCGACCACCTGGCCCGCCGCCTGCTCACCGTCGGCTTCGCCGCCGTCTGCTTCCAACCCCTCTACAGCCAGGGCGTCTTCGCCTCCTGGGGCGGCCCCGCCTACGCCCTCCTGCTACTCACCCTGCTCGCCCTGACCTCCCTGTGCGGTGCCGTCCTGGCCGCAGCGCTCGCCCACAGCCGCACCCGCTGGCCGTTCGGCCCGCTGCTGCGCGAGGAACTGTGCGGGCTGCTCGGCATCGGCTCCACCGTCTGCGCGACCGGCGCGGTGATGGCACTCGCGGTCGCCGTCGTCGGCCTGTGGGCGCTGCCCGTGTTCTGCCTGCCCATGCTGCTCGTCCAGCTGTCCCTGCGCCGGTACGCGGCCGTCCGCGCCACCTACCGGCAGACCATCGCCTCCCTCGCCCGCGCCACCGAGATCGCCGGCTGCACCCCCGCCGGGCACGCCCACCGCGTCGCCGCGCTCAGCCGGGCCGTCGGCCGGGACCTCGGCCTGACCGGCCCCGAACTGACCGTCCTGGAGTACGCGGCCCTGATGCACGACATCGGCCAGCTCAGCCTGGTCGACCCGGTCCCGGGCGGCGCCACCGCGACCCTGCCCGCCGCGGAGCAGCGGCGCATCGCACTGCTCGGCGGGGCCGTCGTCCGGCAGACCGGCGTGGACGCGGCCGTCGCCGTCGTCGTGGAGCGGCAGGCCGACCCCTGCCGGGAGCAGCCGCTCGCCGCCCGGATCGTCCGGGCCGTCAACGCCTACGACGAGATGACCCGGGACGCCGGTCCGGAGGGCCCCCTGCGTGCGCTGGAGGAGCTGCGCCTCGGCACCGCCGGGGACTACGCTCCCGAGGTCGTGGAGTCGCTCGCCCGGGTGCTGGCCCGGCCCCCGGGCGGCCGTGAGCGGGTGCCGGTGCGGCGAACGGGACTGTCTGACCCCGTGCCCGGCTGGGTAACCCATGGGTAATGAGCGCCTTTCCCGCCGCACGTGGTTGGATGCGAGGGAGAGGGTGTCCGGGGGCACAAGCCAGCCCACAGCGGGAAATGGAACTGGCAGGCGGGAATCGTGAGGATCTTCGGCAAGGGACGGCACCGGCCCTCCGCCTCCTGGCGGCAGGCCACCGACCGGGCGTTCACACTCATCGGCGACGGCCGGTACGAGGACGCGGGCGAGCTGCTGACACGCGCCGCCGATCTGGAACCCTGGCTGTCGGAGTCCTGGTTCAACCTCGCCCTGCTGCACAAGTTCCGGCACGACTGGGAGCAGGCCCGCGCGGCCGGACTGCGCGCGGTCGCCCTGCTCGACCGGGAGACCGGGGCGCCCGACTGGTGGAACGTCGGCATCGCCGCGACCGCCCTGCAGGACTGGCCGCTGGCCCGCCGTGCCTGGCAGGCGTACGGGCTGAAGGTGCCCGGGGGCTCCGCGGCCGCCGCGGAACCCGTCGGCATGGAGCTGGGCAGCGCGGCCGTACGGCTGTCCCCGGAGGGCGAGGCCGAGGTGGTCTGGGGCCGCCGGCTGGACCCGGCCCGGCTGGAGGTGCTCTCCATCCCGCTTCCCTCGTCCGGGCGGCGCTGGGGCGAGGTCGTGCTGCACGACGGTGTCCCGCACGGTGAACGCACCACCTCCACCGGGCACTCCTACCCGGTCTTCGACGAGATCGAGCTGTGGGCGCCGTCGCCCGTGCCCACCTGGGTGGTCCTGCTGGAGGCGGCCACCGAGGCGGACCGGGACGCGCTGGAGCAGCTGGCCTCCGACGCGGGGTTCGCCGCGGAGGACTGGTCGTCCTCGGTGCGGTTGCTGTGCCGGATGTGCAGCGAGTCCCGGATGCCGTCGGACGAGGGCGAGGGCGTCCACCTCGACCCGCACGACCACAGCGAGCCGGGGCACCCCGGGCCGCTGGGACACCGGACGGACGGGCAGCTGTGGGTGCCGGAGCGGGAGTGCGGGGTGGCTGCGCCGGCGTCGCTGGTCCGGGGGTTGCTGGACGGGTGGGTCGCGGACAGTCCGGACTCGCGGGACTGGCGCGATCTGGAAGAGGTCTGCTGACCAGGCGCCGTACCCTGTATCAGCAACATCTCCCCGGTTCTTTGAGGAAGGCGTACGTCGGTCATGGCGCAGCAGGACACCGATCAGCAGCACGCGGGCGTGCTCCCCGTCGACGACGAGGGTTATGTCGTCGACACGGAGGACTGCGAGGAGCGCGAGAGGGCCTGGCGCGAGCGCGGCACCTCGCGGCCGATCACGGTCGTCGGCAACCCGGTGCTGCACAAGGAGTGCAAGGACGTCACCGAGTTCGGCGAGGAGCTGCAGCAGCTGGTCGCCGACATGTTCGCCAGCCAGCGCACCGCCGAGGGCGTGGGCCTGGCCGCCAACCAGATCGGTGTCGACCTGAAGGTCTTCGTCTACGACTGCCAGGACGACGAGGGCGTCCGGCACGTCGGCGTGGTGTGCAACCCGAAGCTGGTCGACCTGCCCGCCGAGAAGCGCCGGCTGGACGACAGCAACGAGGGCTGCCTGTCCGTGCCCACGGCGTACGCGTCGCTCGCCCGTCCCGACTACGCCGAGGTGACCGGGCAGGACGAGCAGGGCAACCCGGTCAAGGTCCGCGGCACCGGCTACTTCGCGCGCTGTTTGCAGCACGAGACCGACCACCTCTACGGCTACCTGTACATCGACCGGCTGTCGAAGCGGGACCGCAAGGACGCGCTGCGGCAGATGGCCGAGAACGAGCCACGCTACCCCGTCGTCGCCAACGACTGACCGGCGCAGCGCACTTGGGGCGCCCGGCCGGGGATCCTCCCTGGCCGGGCGCCCTCGTGCTGCCGCGGTTCGCTCGAACGTGCGTCGTACAACCGATCCCTTCCGCGCTCCTAGTGATCCTTAATCAGTCACGCAGGGGGAGATTCTCGGCACCTTGGGGTAGTGAGTGAAGCAAATCCGTTCCCACGGCGGTCAGTTGTGGTGCTGAATGGAAGTGCGGGGATACGCAACGGCGCACGCCCGGCACAACGGTAGGGGTGTGCGCTTCCTGGCGGCTGAGAGGGGTTTGTTCTGTGCAAGCTTTCCCACACAGCACCACAGCGACGCAGACGGCGGTCGTAGTCCCACCCTCACTGGCACTCCCGGTGATCGAGTCCGCCTTTCCCCGGCAACTGCATCCGTATTGGCCGAGACTCCAGGAGAAGACACGCGTCTGGCTCCTGGAAAAACGGCTCATGCCACCGGCCAAGGTGCAGGAATATGCCGATGGACTGTGCTACACCGACCTCATGGCGGGCTACTACACAGACGCCTCCGACGAGGTCCTGCAGGCCATAGCCGACTACAGCGCCTGGTTCTTCGTCTGGGACGACCGCCACGACCGCGACATCGTGCACGGCCGGGCGGACGACTGGCGGCGGCTGCGGTACCGGCTGCACGCGGCTCTCGACGCACCCAGGCACCACCTGCACCACCCCGACCCGCTGGTGGCGGGCTTCGCGGACAGCGTGCTGCGGCTGTACGGCTTCCTGCCGCACACCTGGAACCGGCGGTTCGCCCGGCATTTCCACGCGGTGATCGAGGCCTACGACCGGGAATTCCGCAACCGCACCCGGGGACACATACCCGGCGTCGAGGAGTACCTCGCCCTGCGCCGTCTCACCTTCGCGCACTGGATATGGACGGACCTGCTCGAACCCAGTGCCGGATGTGAACTGCCGGACAGGGTACGGAAAAATCCGGCGTACCGTCGGGCGGCACTTCTCAGTCAGGAATTCGCCGCCTGGTACAACGACCTCTGCTCGCTGCCGAAGGAAATAGCGGGCGACGAGGTGCACAATCTCGGAATCAGCCTCGTCACCCATGCGGGGCTGACCCTCGAAGAAGCGGTGGACGACATCAGGCGGCGCGTCGAGGAATGCATCAGCGAATTCCTCGACGCCGAACGAAAAGCCCTGGCATTCGCCCGCGACCTCGACGACGGAACGGTGCGCGGCAAGGAACTGAGCGCCGCCGTCCGGTCCTGCGTCGGCGCCATGCGCAACTGGTTCAGCTCCGTCTACTGGTTCCACCACGAGTCCGGCCGGTACATGGTCGACAGCTGGGACGACCGGTCCACGCCCCCGTACGTCACGAACGAAACGGCAGGTGAGAAATGACCGTCGAGTCGGTGAGCCCCCAGACCCCCGCCACCCCCGAGACGCCCGAACTGCGCGTACCGCCGCTGGCCGGAGGGGCCGTACCGGTCCTCGGCCACGGCCTGAAACTGGTCCGCGACCCGCTCGCCTTCATGTCCGGGCTGCGCGACCACGGAGACGTCGTACGCCTGAAGCTCGGCCCCAAGACGGTGTACGCCGTCACCACGCCGGCCCTCACCGGAGCCCTGGCCCTGAGCCCCGACTTCAAGATCGACGGCCCGCTGTGGGAGTCCCTGGAGGGCCTGCTCGGCAAGGAGGGCGTGGCCACCGCGAACGGCCCCCGGCACCGCCGGCAGCGGCGCACCATCCAGCCCGCGTTCCGGCTCGACGCCATACCCCACTACGGCCCGGTGATGGAGGAGGAGGCGCACGCGCTGACCGAGCGCTGGCAGCCCGGCGAGACCGTCGACTGCATCTCCGAGTCCTTCCGGGTCGCCGTCCGCATCGCCGCCCGCTGCCTGCTGCGCGGCGAGTACATGGACGAGCGCGCGGAACGGCTCAGCATCGACCTCGCCACCGTCTTCCGCGGTATGTACCGCCGGATGGTGATCCCGCTCGGGCCGCTCTACCGGCTGCCGTTCCCGGCCAACCGCGAATTCAACCGGGCGCTGGCCGATTTGCATCTGCTGGTCGACGAGATCGTCGCCGAGCGGAGGGCATCTGGTCAAAAGCCGGACGATTTGCTGACGGCATTGCTGGAGGCGAAGGACGACAATGGCGACCCCATCGGGGAACAGGAGATCCACGATCAGGTCGTCGCGATACTCACCCCCGGCAGCGAAACAGTCGCGTCCACGATCATGTGGCTGCTGCAGGTCCTCGCCGAACACCCGGAACACGCCGAGAAGGTACGGACCGAGGTCGAATCCGTGACCGGTGGCCGACCCGTCGGATTCGAGCACGTTCGCTCACTCACGCACACCAACAATGTCGTCGTCGAGGCCATGCGGCTCAGGCCCGCCGTATGGATATTGACGCGGCGCGCGGTGACCGACACCGCACTCGGCGGCTATCGCATCCCCGCGGGGGCGGACATCGTCTACAGCCCCTACGCCATCCAGCGCGACGGCCGCTCCTACGCGCGCTCCCTCGACTTCGACCCCGACCGCTGGCTGCCCGAGCGGGCCAAGGACGTACCGAAGTACGCCATGAGCCCGTTCAGCGTGGGCAACCGCAAGTGCCCCAGCGACCACTTCTCCATGACCCAGCTCAGCCTGATCACCGCGGCGGTCTCGGCGAAGTACCGCTTCGAGCAGGCCGGCGGGTCCGACGACACCACCCGCGTGGGCATCACGCTCCGCCCGCACAACCTGCTCCTGCGGGCGATCCCCTGGTAGGCCCGGTGCCGGCGCGCGCTCAGGCGGCCTGCGGGCCCCGGAACGCGCGTCGGTAGGCGTTCGGGGTCGTGCCCAGCGCCCGGAGGAACTGGTGGCGCAGCGCCGCGGCCGTACCGAACCCGGTACGCCAGGCGATGGCGTCCATCGTCTCGTCCGTGCCCTCCAGCAACTCCTGCGCCAGCAGTACCCGTTGGCGCAGAATCCAGCGGTAGGGGGTGGTCCCCGTCTCCTGCTGGAAGCGCCGCGCGAAGGTGCGCGGTGCCATGTGGGCGCGGGCGGCGAGCTGCTCGACCGTGACCTCCTGATCGAGGTGGGCCTCCATCCAGGCCAGCACCTCCCCGACCGTGTCGCAGGGTGCCTTCGGCAGCGGCCGCTCGATGAACTGCGCCTGCCCGCCGTCCCGGTGCGGCGGCACCACCATCCGGCGGGCGATCTTGTTGGCCACCTCCGGCCCCTGCTCCTTGCGCACGAGGTGCAGACAGGCGTCGATCCCGGCGGCGGTGCCGGCCGAGGTGATCACGGGATCCTCGTCCACGTACAGCACGTCCGGCTCGACCGTGAGCCGGGGGAAGCGCCGGGAGAGCTGCTCGGCATGGTGCCAGTGCACCGCACACCGCCGCCCGTCCAGCAGCCCGGCCGCGGCCAGCACGAACACCCCGGAGCAGACGCTCAGCACCCGCGAGCCACGGTCCACGGCCCGCCGCAGCGCCGCCAGCAGTTCCGGCGGATACGCGCGCTCCGCATAGGACTCACCGGCCGGTACGGCGATCAGATCGGCCTCTTCCAGCCGCTCCAGGCCGTACGGCGTGGACACGGTGAACCCGCAGTGCGTGCCCAGCTCGGGTCCCTCCGCCGACACCACGGCGAAGTCGTACCCGGGCAGCCCGTCATCGCTGCGGTCGATGCCGAACACCTCGCACACGACACCCAGCTCGAAGGGGTGCACCCCGTTCAGCAGCACGGCGGCCACGTTCTTCAGCATGCTGCCAGTGTGCCTCGACGGTGGCAGTAATTCGAGGGTCTACGGCAGTCCTGCCACTGCCGGTAAGGAGCATTCGGCGCGACAGTGGTGTCCATGAACGGAAACCAGATCGAAGGCCTGATCGGAATGCTCGCCACCCTTGGGATCCTGGTCCTCCTGATCCTGCCCTCCGTGCTCGGTGTCCTGCGTGACAGGCGCATCGACCGGCAGCTCAGGCAGGCCCAACAGCCGGGGACGCACACCGGGCCGGCCCAGGAGGCTAGGCCCCACGGGAGGCGCCACGGCGCGGCTCGCCCCGCCTGACAGCCCCCGGATCTCCCGTCACAGCGGACGGCGCCGCCCGTACCGCACGGTCGAGGCCGTACGGACGGGCGGCGCCGGGGAGCCGAAGCAGCGGTCGCTCAGAAGTCCTCGTCCAGG
Source organism: Streptomyces sp. NPDC088810 (assembly GCF_044750305.1). Classification (NCBI taxonomy): domain Bacteria; kingdom Bacillati; phylum Actinomycetota; class Actinomycetes; order Kitasatosporales; family Streptomycetaceae; genus Streptomyces; species Streptomyces sp. NPDC088810. Next base: position 263,205 of record NZ_JBIVJQ010000010.1, on the reverse strand, counting down.
TCGACCGTGCCTTCCACGGCGACCTGGTACGCCGACGGACGGCGCTCGAAGAAGTTGGTCAGTTCCTGGACGCCCTGGAGCTCCATGAACGAGAAGGGGTTCTCGGAGCCGTAGACGGGGGCGAAGCCGAGGCGGGTGAGGCGCTGGTCGGCGACGCACTCCAGGTACTGCCGCATGGAGTCGGTGTTCATGCCGGGCAGGCCGTCGCCGCACAGGTCGCGGGCGAACTGCAGCTCGGCTTCGACGGCTTCGGCGAGCATGTCGGTGACCTGCTGCTGGAGCTGGTCGTCGAAGAGGTCGGGTTCTTCCTTGCGGACGGTGTCGACGACGTCGAAGGCGAAGCTCATGTGCATGGTCTCGTCACGGAACACCCAGTTGGTGCCGGTGGCGAGGCCGTGCAGGAGGCCGCGGCTGCGGAACCAGTAGACGTAGGCGAAGGCGCCGTAGAAGAACAGTCCTTCGATGCAGGCGGCGAAGCAGATGAGGTTGAGCAGGAAGCGGCGGCGGTCGGCCTTGCTCTCCAGCCGGTCGATCTTCTCGACCTCGTTGATCCACTTGAAGCAGAACTCGGCCTTCTCGCGGATGGAGGGGATGTTCTCCACGGCGTCGAAGGCTGCGGCGCGGTCGTCCGGGTCGGGCAGGTAGGTGTCCAGCAGGGTCAGGTAGAACTGGACGTGGACGGCTTCCTCGAAGAGCTGCCTGGAGAGGTAGAGGCGGGCTTCGGGGGAGTTGATGTGCTTGTAGAGCGTGAGCACCAGGTTGTTCGCGACGATCGAGTCGCCGGTCGCGAAGAACGCGACGAGGCGGCCGATGAGGTGCTGCTCTTCGGGCGTGAGTTTGGCGAGGTCGGCGACGTCGGAGTGGAGGTCGACCTCTTCGACGGTCCAGGTGTTCTTGATGGCGTCCCGGTAGCGCTCGTAGAAGTCGGGGTAGCGCATGGGGCGGAGAGTCAACTCGAAGCCGGGGTCGAGCAGGTTGGTGTTTCGGCTGGTCATTACTGGCAGGCCTCGCAGGACTCGGGGTTTTCCAGGGAGCAGGCGATCGCGTCGGGCTCGGCGACCTGCTGCGCGGGGACGGGCTTGGCGGCCTGCGCCTGGCCCTGGGCGGCGCGCGCGATACGCGTCGCGGGACGCGAGCGCAGGTAGTACGTCGTCTTCAGCCCGGACTTCCAGGCGTAGGCGTACATCGAGGAGAGCTTGCCGATCGTCGGCGTCTCCAGGAACAGGTTCAGGGACTGGGCCTGGTCGAGGAAGGGCGTGCGGGCGGCGGCCATGTCGATCAGCCCGCGCTGGGGGATCTCCCAGGCCGTGCGGTACAGCTCACGCACCTCCTCCGGGATCCAGAGGAAGTCCTGTACGGAGCCGTTGGAGTCGCGCAGGGCCTCGCGGGTGCGGGCGTCCCAGACGCCGAGGTTCTTCAGGTCCTGGACCAGGTAGGAGTTGACCTGGAGGAACTCGCCGGACAGGGTTTCGCGCTTGAACAGGTTGGAGACCTGCGGCTCGATGCACTCGTACACGCCCGCGATGGACGCGATGGTGGCCGTCGGCGCGATCGCGAGGAGCAGCGAGTTGCGCATGCCCGTCTCCGCGATGCGCGTGCGGAGGGCGTCCCACCGCTCCGGCCACGTCAGCTCGACGTCGTAGTGGTCGGGGTGGAGGACTCCGCGGGCGGCGCGGGTCTGCTCCCAGGCGGGCAGGGGGCCGTTGCGTTCGGCGAGGTCGGCGGAGGCCTCGTAGGCGGCGAGCATGATCCGCTCGGCGATCCGCGTGGAGAGGGCCTTGGCCTGGGGGGAGTCGAAGGGCAGGCGCAGCTTGAAGAAGACGTCCTGCAGGCCCATCGCGCCGAGGCCGACCGGGCGCCACTTGGCGTTGGAGCGGCCCGCCTGCTCGGTCGGGTAGAAGTTGATGTCCACCACGCGGTCGAGGAAGGTCACGGCGGTGCGGACGGTCTCGTCCAGGCGCTCCCAGTCGATGTCCTCGCCCTGCACGAAGGCGCCGAGGTTGATGGAGCCGAGGTTGCAGACGGCGGTCTCGCCGTCGCTTGTGACCTCCAGGATCTCGGTGCAGAGGTTGGAGGAGTGGATGACGTTGCCGGGCAGGGCGGTCTGGTTCGCGGTGCGGTTGGCGGCGTCCTTGAAGGTCATCCAGCCGTTGCCGGTCTGCGCCAGGGTGCGCATCATCCGGCCGTACAACTCCCGCGCGGGGAGCGTCTTCTTGGCCAGTCCGGCGGCTTCGGCCTTGCGGTAGGCGGCGTCGAACTCCTCGCCCCACAGGTCGACCAGTTCGGGGACGTCGGCGGGGGAGAACAGCGACCACTGCTCGTCGGCGTTGACCCGGCGCATGAACTCGTCCGGGATCCAGTGCGCGAGGTTGAGGTTGTGGGTGCGGCGGGCGTCCTCGCCGGTGTTGTCCCGCAGCTCCAGGAACTCCTCGATGTCGGAGTGCCAGGTCTCCAGGTAGACCGCGGCCGCGCCCTTGCGCCGGCCGCCCTGGTTCACCGCGGCCACGGAGGCGTCCAGGGTCTTCAGGAACGGCACGATGCCGTTGGAGTGCCCGTTCGTCCCCCGGATCAGCGAACCCCGCGAGCGGATGCGGGAGTACGACAGGCCGATGCCGCCGGCGTGCTTGGAGAGCCGGGCGACCTGGTGGTAGCGGTCGTAGATGGAGTCCAGCTCGTCCAGCGGCGAGTCCAGCAGGTAGCAGGACGACATCTGGGGGTGCCGGGTGCCGGAGTTGAACAGGGTGGGGGAGGACGGCAGGTAGTCCAGGCGGCTCATCAGGCCGTACAGGGACGCGACTTCGTCCACCGAGCGGGTCGTGTCGTCCTCCGCCAGACCGCTCGCCACGCGCAGCATGAAGTGCTGGGGCGTCTCGATCACCTTGCGGGTGATCGGGTGGCGCAGCAGGTAACGGGAGTAGAGGGTGCGCAGGCCGAAGTAGCCGAACCGGTCGTCGGCGGAGGCGTCGACCAGCGCGTCGAGCCGCTCGGCGTGCAGGCGCACGAACTCGGCGGTGCGGTCGGCGATGAGGCCCTCGCGGTGCCCGACCACGACGGACTCGGTGAAGGACGTCACGCCCTGCGAGGCGGCCTCGTCCCGGATGGTGAGGGTCAGCAGCCGGGCGGCCAGCTTCGAGTAGGCGGGGTCCTCGGAGATCAGGCCGGCGGCCGCCTCCGTGGCCAGCTCACGCAGCTCCGCCTCGTCGGCCCGCGCGGACCGGCCGCGCAACGCGGCGGCGGCGATCCGGCCCGGGTCCGCGTCGGGCAGGTCGGCGGTCAGCTCGGTCAGGGTCCGCAGCAGTGCGGTACCGGGACCGTCGGTCTCCAGCTCGCTGACTGAAGCCGGGTCGGCTGGCGCGATGGTCACGTGGGGCTCTCCCTCGCTCGGCACGGGGGCCTGGCGGAGGGCAGGGGGCAGCCACGAGCGCGCACGGCGTCGCGTCCACCGGCCCACTCCACGAGGCCCGGACGTTCAGAACCCACCCGGACCGGACGTCCGGGTGTGCTGCCGACAGGTCCTCGGACTCAACAGGCGTGCGGATGCACGCAGGTACACCGTTGCGGGACAGTTCCGGACTCACACCGGATTCCCCTGCGGCGACAGCGATCACGAGCATACATCTAGTGCCGGGTTCCCGTGGCACCCCCAGATGTTGTGCCGGTCCGGTGTCGGAGAGGCAACTCGTACGTCGGCCTGTCCCGGCCGCAGGGCCGGCCGGGGGCCACCGGAGGCGACGACGGTGTCATGGGCCCCGGCTGTGATCGCGCCCGGTCGTCGTACGCGTCGGGAGCGGCCCGCCGGTACGACGACGGGCCGCCGGAGGTGCCTCCGACGGCCCGTCGAGCGGCGGCTGCCTAGTGGCTGGCGCCTGCGGTCGCGGGGGGCAGCTCCACCTGGACGCCCGGGTCGCCGGCGTCGGCCGTGTAGTCCTCCGGCCTGGTCTCGTCGACGCCGTCGGGGGCCTTCACGGCCCGCAGGACGACGGTCAGGACCACGGTCACCGCAACGTTCAGGACGAACGCCGTCAGGCCGATGTAGCCGATCTCGCCGATGCCCGGGATCTCCTTGGCGTTGCCGCCGAAGTGCTTCTGGGTCGGCGAGGCGATGCCGTACGCGGCGGCCGTGCCGTAGATCATGCCGACCGCCCAGCCGGTGAGCAGTGCCCAGCGGTGGAACCAGCGGGTGAACAGGCCGCCGACCAGGGCCGGGAAGGTCTGCAGGATCCAGATGCCGCCCAGCAGCTGGAAGTTGATCGCGACGGTCTTGTCCATGGTGAGGACGAAGACCAGGGCGCCGACCTTCACCAGCAGCGAGACCAGCTTGGAGACCTTGGTCTCCTGCGCGGCCGTGGCGTCGGGCTTGATGAAGTCCTTGTAGATGTTGCGGGTGAAGAGGTTGGCCGCCGCGATGGACATGATTGCCGCCGGGACCAGGGCGCCGATGCCGATCGCCGCGAAGGCCACGCCCGCGAACCAGTCCGGGAACATGTCCTCGAACAGCTGCGGGATGGCCAGCTGGCCGTTGGTGACCTTCACTCCGGCCGCGATCGCCATGAAGCCCAGCAGGGCCAGCAGACCCAGCATGAGGGAGTACAGCGGCAGGATCGTGGTGTTGCGGCGGATCACCTCACGGCTCCTGGACGACAGGGTCGCGGTGATCGAGTGCGGGTACATGAACAGCGCCAGCGCGGAGCCGAGGGCCAGCGTGGCGTACGTCCACTGGTTCGCGTCCGCCGGCGCCAGCGCGCCGCGCGGCTTGTTCGTGGCCGGATTCACCTGGCTGAACGCGTGGCCCGCCTTGGCGAAGATGTCGTCGAACCCGCCCAGCTTGATCGGGATGTAGATGATCGCCACACCGATGACGATGTAGATCAGCGTGTCCTTGACGAACGCGATCAGCGCGGGGGCGCGCAGGCCGGAGGAGTACGTGTAGGCCGCCAGCACACCGAAGGCGATCAGCAGCGGCAGGTCCTTCACGAACCAGTTGGTGTTCTCGCCGCCGCCGACGCCCATCACGTCCAGCACCGCCTGGATGCCGACCAGCTGGAGCGCGATGTACGGCATGGTCGCCAGGATGCCGGTCACCGCCACCGCCAGCGACAGGCCCTTCGAGCCGAACCGGCCGCGCACGAAGTCGGAGGTGGTGACGTACCCGTGCCGGTGCGAGACCGACCACAGGCGCGGCAGGAAGGTGAAGATCAGCGGGTACACCAGGATCGTGTACGGCACCGCGAAGAAGCCGGACGCGCCCGCCGCGTAGATCGCCGCCGGTACCGCGACGAAGGTGTACGCCGTGTACAGGTCACCGCCGAGCAGGAACCAGGTGATCCAGGTGCCGAAGGACCGGCCGCCCAGACCCCATTCGTCCAGGGACTGCTCGTTCTCGGCCCTGCGCCAGCGCGCGGCCAGGAAGCCCATGACCGTGACGGCCAGGAAGAAGAAGATGAAGACGCCGAGCGCGACGCCGTTGACGCCGTCCTTCACTTCGCCGCACCCCCCTGCGCGCCCTGGCGGGAGCGCTGGTCACGCTGCCAGAGCTTGTACGCCAGCATGGTGAGCGCGGTGGAGATCAGCACCCAGAGCATCTGGTACCAGTAGAAGAACGGGATCCCGATGAACGCGGGATCCGTCTTGGCGTACGAGCCGACCCAGAGCATCGCCACGAAGGGCGCGACGAGACACAGGGCGATGATCACCCGGCCCGGTGTCACCACCGGCGGTCTCACTTCAGGCGTTTCGGACATGCCACGGCTCCGTCCCCTCGCTGATCACCTGTGTAATGCGCAGGCAATCTAGGTGACGCCGTCGTGGGAGTGGAAGACCTCGTCCGCATATCGGTATCTCGATTCGGCGAACGTGCCCGGCGGTTACTCCGCGGGCCGCTTCAGCCGGGCCACGAACTTGTACCGGTCACCGCGGTACACCGAGCGCACCCACTCCACCGGCTGGCCCTCGCGGTCCAGCGAGTGGCGGGAGAGCATCAGCATCGGCAGGCCCACGTCGGTGCCGAGCAGACCCGCCTCGCGGGGGGTGGCGAGGGAGGTCTCGATGGTCTCCTCGGCCTCGGCGAGGTGGACGTCGTAGACCTCGGCGAGCGCGGTGTACAGGGAGGTGTACTTCGCCAGCGAGCGCCGGAGCGCCGGGAAGCGCTTGGCGGACAGGTGGGTGGTCTCGATCGCCATCGGCTCACCGTTGGCCATGCGCAGCCGCTCGATGCGCAGCACGCGCCCCCCGGGGGTGATGTCGAGCAGCTCGGCGAGCCGGTCGTCGGCGGTGATGTACCCGATGTCCAGCAGCTGCGAGGTCGGCTCCAGGCCCTGGGCGCGCATGTCCTCGGTGTAGGAGGTGAGCTGGAGGGCCTGGGAGACCTTGGGCTTGGCCACGAACGTGCCCTTGCCCTGGATGCGTTCCAGCCGGCCCTCCACCACCAGCTCCTGCAGGGCCTGGCGCACCGTGGTGCGGGAGGTGTCGAACTCGGCGGCCAGCGTGCGCTCCGGCGGGACCGGCGTGCCCGGCGCCTGGGTCTCCGTCATGTCGAGCAGGTGCTTCTTCAAGCGGTAGTACTTGGGCACACGCGCGGTACGGGTGGTGCCGGCCTCGTTCTCCGCACTGCTGACGTCGGTGCTCATGCTCTGCCTTCCCGGCTCCGAATGCCGAAAGCGACCGACATCCCCATCGGCCACGGCTCACATCGTGGCACGGGTTGTCGTCTCAGCACTCCAGCCCGCACGCTCCGTGATCTCCTCTATATACCGTTGCACCCGCTGTTGGTCTAGTCCACCGGGAGGGTGAGCGTTCCCCGCTCTGCTCCGGGGTGCCGCCGCCCGGGGCTAGATCCCCTGCCACTCCGGCTTGTTGGCGTAGGTGTGGCGGAAGTAGTCGGCCAGCTTCAGCTTGGACGCGGCGGCCTCGTCGACGACCACCGTGGCGTGCGGATGCAGCTGGAGCGCGGAGGCGGGGCACACGGCGGCCACCGGTCCCTCGACGGTCGCGGCGACCGCGTCCGCCTTGCCCTCGCCGGTCGCCAGCAGCACCAGGTGCCGGGCCTCCAGGATCGTGCCGATGCCCTGGGTGATGACGTGGTGCGGGACCTGCTCGATGTCGCCGTCGAAGAAGCGGGCGTTGTCGATCCGGGTCTGCTCGGTCAGCGTCTTGATCCGGGTGCGCGAGGCGAGCGAGGAGCACGGTTCGTTGAACCCGATGTGCCCGTCGGTCCCGATGCCGAGCAGCTGGAGGTCGACCCCGCCGGCCTCGGCGAGCGCGCGGTCGTACGCCTCGCACGCCGCCTGGACGTCCTCGGCGGTGCCGTCCGGCCCCATGAAGGCGTCCATGCCCATCCCGAGCGGCTCCAGCACCTCGCGGCGCAGTACCGAGCGGTAGGACTCGGGATGGTCCGCGGGCAGCCCCACGTACTCGTCGAGCTGCGCTATCCGCGCCCGCGAGGCGTCCACGGCGCCGGAGCGCACCTTGGCGGTCAGCGCCTGGTAGACGGGCAGCGGGGTGGAGCCGGTGGCCACGCCGAGCAGGGCGTCGGGCCTGCGTCGCAGCAGCTGGGCCATGGCCTCGGCGATCAGCTCGCCGCCCGCAGCGGCGTCCGGAACGATGACAACTTCCACGCTGGGCCTGCCGTTCTGGAGAGGGCTCTGTGCGTCTCTATGTGGTTTAGACCAATCTAACAGAATCGACGTACGAGAGCGCGGGAAGAGCGGCGGAAGGCCGGGGAAACTCTCGGGTGGGGGAGCCTCCTCGCGCGGCGCGGAAGGCGCTGCCGCGGGAGGGGCGCAACGGCACATCGCCGGCCCGGAGGCCCGCGTCCGGGCGGAACGGGGGCGCTCGCGGAAATTGCCGTGGCCATCTGGCCCCATGATTGACCCGGGCGGGCTAGGCTGCGTGGCATCGCGTGCCGTTGCTTCCCCTGCGCGGGACGCCTCCACACCATGGACACGCCTTCGTGGTCTAGTCCACAATCGAGTATGACAAGCCTCCGTCTTCCCCGCACAGGAAGGCGGATCGAGGAACCGGCGCTCTCTGCCCTGACTGCCCCGGCTCCTCGACCTTCGGCCGACCGGGACCGCACACCCCACGGCCGATGATGCTCCGGGCTGCGGTGCCGGGAGGGTTGAGGGTCCCTTCCAGGCGCCGCGGCCCGCGGGTGTTTTTTCGGCCACCCGGAGGCCCCGGGTACGCTCGCACACGTGCCCTCCATGAACGAACTCGTACGCCAGCACACCGCCCTCGACGACTCCGATCTCGAGTGGCTCCACCTGCTGGTCTCGGAGTGGCAGCTGCTCTCCGACCTCTCCTTCGCCGACCTGGTGCTGTGGGTCCCCACCCGGGACGGCACCCGGTACGTCTCGGTCGCCCAGATGCGGCCCAACACCGGTCCGACCTCCTACCAGGACGACATGGTCGGCCACCTCGTCCCGCGCGGCCGGCGGCCCATGCTGGACGCGGCCCTGGACGAGGGCCGGATCGTGCGCGAGGGCGACCCGGAGTGGCGCGAAGAGGTCCCCGTACGGGTCGAGTCCATCCCCGTGCGGCGTGAGGGCCGCGTCCTCGGCGTGATCGCCCGGAACACCAACCTGCTCACCGTGCGCACCCCGAGCCGCCTGGAGCTGACCTACCTCCAGAGCGCCTCCGACCTGGCACAGATGATCGCGGCGGGCTCCTTCCCGTTCCCCAACCAGCAGGTCGACATGGACGCCTCCCCGCGCGTCGGCGACGGCCTGATCCGGCTGGACGCGGACGGCATCGTCCAGTACGCCTCACCGAACGCCCTGTCCGCCTACCACCGGCTCGGCCTCGCCGCCGACCTGGTAGGCCACCACCTCGGGCAGACCACCGCCGAACTCGCCCCGACCCGGGGCCCGGTGGACGAGGCGCTCGCCAAGGTGGCCAGCGGCTGGGCGCCGCGCGAGTTCGAGATCGAGGCCCACGACGGCGTCATCCAGTTCCGGGCCATCCCGCTCAAGCCCAAGGGGACGCGCATCGGTTCGCTGGTGCTGCTCCGGGACGTCACCGAACTGCGGCGCCGCGAACGCGAGTTGATCACCAAGGACGCCACCATCCGGGAGATCCACCACCGGGTGAAGAACAACCTCCAGACGGTCGCCGCGCTGCTCCGCCTCCAGGCCCGGCGCATCGAGTCCGAGCGCGGCCGGGAGGCACTGGAGGAGGCGGTCCGCCGGGTCGGCTCCATCGCCATCGTCCACGAGACGCTGTCCCAGAACCTGGACGAGCGGGTGGAGTTCGACGACATCGCCGACCGGGTGCTCGCCATGGTCGCCGAGATCTCCCCGGGCAAGGTGGCCGGCCGGCGCAGCGGACGGTTCGGCATACTCGATGCCGAGGTCGCCACCCCGCTGTCCATGGTCCTCACCGAGATCCTGCAGAACGCCCTGGAGCACGGCTTCCGCGAGGGCGACACCGGCACGGTCGAGGTCTCGGCGGTCCGGGGCGGCACCACCAAGGAGGCCCGGCTGCTGGTCACCGTCCAGGACGACGGCGTCGGCCTGCCCGAGGGCTTCGACCCCCACCGCTCGGGCAACCTCGGCCTGCAGATCGTGCGGACGCTGGTGGAGGGCGAGCTGGGCGGCACGTTCGACATGGTGCCGGCGCCGGAGCGGGGGACCCGGGTGATCCTCGACATCCCGGTGCGCGCACAGAAGTGAGCCGACGGGCGCACAGGAGAGCGGGCACAGCAAAAAGCCCCGGACCACCGTTGGTCCGAGGCTGATGCTCGTTGATGAACTGCGCGCTGCGGCTCGGGGGCGGGAGATGCGTACGTGCTGTGCGCGCCGCCAAGCTCAGGCTGTCAGCAGGGGTGGGTGTGTCAGGCGGAGGCCTGACGAGCCCGGTTGCGAGCGGCGCGGCGCTTCATGGCGCGGCGCTCGTCCTCGCTGAGACCACCCCAGACGCCGGAGTCCTGGCCGGACTCGAGCGCCCACTGCAGACACTGCTCGATCACCGGGCAGCGACGGCAGACGGCCTTGGCTTCCTCGATCTGCAGCAGCGCAGGACCGGTGTTGCCGATGGGGAAGAAGAGCTCGGGGTCTTCCTCGCGGCAAACGGCGTTGTGACGCCAGTCCATGGCTGCTACCTCTCCTTGGTATTACGTGCAAGTTGCTTGTGAATGTGAACGCTTTCACGAATCCCTCAACAAGTGAAGGGCCGACCGCCGAGTCTTCACCCGGCGTGGTCCTGTGTTTGAAGAGGGGTTCCGGTGATCAGTGGAGGCTGGTGTTGCGGGCCGTCCCGATCGCCACGTAGAGACTCGCAAACCTCAGCGGCGGATACAACCCCTTCCGGAAAGTTTTTTTTGATTCCTCGGTGTCGACTAGGTCACAGCCGTACTTCCATGGGGTGGATCCTGGCCTAAACGTTCGAGTGAAAGGACTTTCGCCCGTTCCGCTCACACAATCACACGCAGTGCACGGCGTACGCCTGTGAACGTCACGCTGGTACGCAGCCCGAGGTGGTCACCGTCCATCTGCAAGGGCAGCGGCACCTTCGAATGCAAGGTGAACTGGTCCAGGTCGTGCAGGGAGAGGGCGTGCTTGCCGTGCGGGCCCCGCTCGGGGGACGAAGTGAGCAACTGGGTGCCATACCGGGCAACCGCGGCGGTCGACAGGCGGCTGAGACCGAGCACGTCGATGCCGGTGTCGAACGATGCCTTAGGTGACGTATACATGGCGCGATTGCCGAGATACGTCCACGGGGACGTGTTCGAGACTATGGCCACGACGAGATCCCCGACCGGGTCAGCGCCGGGCCGTTCGAGCGTGATCGTGCCGTGCCGGCGGTTCGGCTCGCCGAGGAACTGCCGGACCACCTGACGGACGTAGAGCGCGTGCGTCGACTTCTTCCCGCGCTCGCGCTGCTGCTCGACCCGGCCCACCACGCCCGCGTCGAACCCGAGCCCGGCGTTGAACGTGAACCAGCGGGCCGGCACCGCCTCGTCCTCGGTGCCCGGCGTGCCCGAGGTCAGCCCGAGGCCGACGATCCGCTCGCTGCCCTCGCGCAGCGCGTCCAGCAGGGCGCCGGTGGCCTCGACGGGGTCGTTGGGCAGGCCCAGGGCGCGGGCGAAGACGTTCGTGGAGCCGCCGGGAACGACGGCGAGGCCAGGCAGGCGGTCCGGGGCGGGGCCGGCGTGCAGCAGGCCGTTGACGACCTCGTTGACCGTGCCGTCGCCGCCCAGGGCCACCACCAGGTCGATGTCGTCGCTCTGCGCCGCCTGCCGGCCGAGGTCGCGGGCGTGGCCGCGGTACTCGGTGGTGACCGCCTCCAGCTTCATCTCGCTCGCCAGCGCGTGGATCAGCACATCACGTCTGCGTGCGCTTGTGGTGGTTGCCGCCGGATTGACCACGAGGAGTGCACGCATGCATGGCAGCGTACCTACTGGGGGGTATCGGGCCCAGACCGAGGTAGGGATCCGGTAAGAGGCCGGGGCGTGAGCCTGGACACTCGGGGGCGCGGGGCGCGGCGACGCGCCCGCGCGGGAGGGCTACCCTGCTGGGGTGAGCAGTCAGCAGAACCCCGCCCCGGACACCGCCGAAGCCGCCGCGGCCGCGGGGCCGCGCCCGCGCCGGCTGACGTATGCGGCGGCGCTGGCCGCGCTGGAGGGCACCGCCCTGCTGGCCGGCGGTCTGTGGGTGCTCGTCCTCGGACTCACCGGGGCCCCGGACGACCGGCAGCAGGCCGTGACGCTCGGGATCACGCTGGTCGTGCTCGCGCTGCTGCCGCTGCTCGCCGCGCGCGGCCTGCTGCTGCGCCGCGGCTGGAGCCGGGGCCCTGCGGTGATCACCCAGGTCATGGCGCTTCCGGTGGCCTACAACCTGCTCCGGGCCGACAGCATGGCCATCCCGGCCGGCATCGCCCTCGCGGTGGTCGCCGTGGCGGCGCTGGTGCTCCTCGTCAACGGCGAGACGACCCGGGCCCTCGGGATCAAGGGACCGGGCCGGGCCGAGTAGCCGCCGAGACGGCGCTCACTCCTCGACGAGGAGCTTCTCCCGCAGCTGGGCCAGCGTGCGGGCCAGCAGCCGGGAGACGTGCATCTGTGAGATGCCGACCTCCTGCGCGATCTGCGACTGGGTCATGTTCCCGAAGAAGCGCAGCAGCAGGATCCGCTTCTCGCGCGGCGGCAGGTCCTCCAGCAGCGGCTTGAGGGACTCGCGGTACTCCACGCCCTCCAGCGCCTCGTCCTCGGCGCCCAGGGTGTCGGCGACCGCCGGCGACTCGTCGTCCGTGTCGGGGACGTCCAGGGACAGCGTGGAGTACGCGTTCGCGGACTCCAGGCCCTCCAGGACCTCCTCCTCGGAGATGGCGAGCTTCTCGGCCAGCTCGTGGACCGTCGGGGAGCGGCCGTGCAGCTGGGACAGCTCGGCCGTGGCGGTGGTCAGCGAGAGCCGCAGCTCCTGCAGCCGGCGCGGCACCCGGACCGCCCAGCCCTTGTCGCGGAAGTGCCGCTTGATCTCGCCGACGACGGTCGGGGTGGCGTACGTGGAGAACTCCACGCCGCGCTCGGGGTCGAACCGGTCGACGGACTTGATCAGACCGATCGTGGCGACCTGGGTGAGGTCGTCCAGCGGTTCGCCGCGGTTGCGGAACCGGCGCGCCAGGTGCTCCACGAGCGGCAGGTGCATACGGACCAGCTGGTTGCGCAGCTCCGCGTACTCCGCGCTGCCCGCGTCCAGCTTGCGCAGCTCCACGAACTTCGCCCGCGCCCCGCTGCGGTCCTGCGGGCCGTGCTGCACGGCCTGCACGGCCTCCGCGCCCGGCGCCTCGTCCTCGGCGTCCCGCTCGTGCTCGCTCATCGTCCCGCCCGTAGCCCTTCCCCGAGCCGTGGCCCCCGCTCGGACGCCGGGATCGGCGCCGTCGCGTGCCTCCGGTGGCGTGCCGTCTCCGGCACCGTCTCCGTCGACCCGCGCGGAGTCGTCCTCCGGGTGCGGCCTGGCCTGCTCGGGGATGCCGTCGATGCCGTCCGCCATGCGCCGGGAACCGTCCCGGGGGTCCGCCCCGGAGGTCTCGGCGCTGCTCGACCAGGGGGCACCCCCGTCCCCGGTCGGCAGCTCACGCGTGCCGCGCTCTTCGTCCCGCACCGGCCCGTCCCCGTTCCTCACGCCGGCCCGGGGCCGGCGCCACGCTGTTTGTAGAGGCTGATCGACACCGTCTTGTCCTCGTCCACGGCGGACGAGACCTTGCCCGCCAGAGCCGACAGCACGGTCCAGGCGAAGGTGTCCCGCGAGGGGGCGTGGCCGTCCGTGGTCGGCGCCGACACCGTGACTTCCAGCGAGTCGTCGACGAGCCGGAAGACACAGCTGAGCACCGAGCCCGGCACGGCCTGCTGAAGCAGGATCGCGCAGGCCTCGTCCACGGCGATGCGCAGGTCCTCGATCTCGTCCAGGGTGAAGTCCAAGCGGGCCGCCAGACCGGCCGTGGCCGTCCGCAGCACCGACAGGTAGGCACCCGCAGCCGGCAGCCGGACTTCCACGAAGTCCTGGTTCGCCGCGGGCTCGCCTGCGATCTGGGACACCCTCACCTCCATGGTGGTACAAGCTTTACGGGGCCGAGGGTCGCCCCCCGGGGTAACGCATACGTGGTTCAAGCGGTGACGCTATCGCGCTCCGAACGTTCCTGTCCCGGGACCCCAACCCCCTGGCGTCACTCACAGTAAAGCTGTGGATACGCTCCGTGTCTAGAGGGTTTGCGGGCCCAAAAGGGAAGAGCGCGCGCCGGGTTGACGTACCCAGACGTCAGACGCTCGAACCGTCGTGCGGCAGCCGCCGCATGCAGTGTCACACGAGAACGCGGTCGGACGGGAACACTCAGACGAGCACGTGGTCGACGAAGCACCACCGCCAGTCCTCGCCGGGCTCGAAGGTACGCATCACCGGGTGACCCGAGTTCGCGTGGTGCTCCGTCGCGTGCCGCCCCGGCGAGGAGTCGCAGCAACCGACGTGGCCACAGGTCAGGCACAGCCGCAGCTGTACCGGGTGCGTGCCGTCGCGCAGGCACTCGGGACAGGTCTCGCCGAGGGGCTCCGGTTCCGGGTGCGGCAGCGCGTCGGCGTGCGTGCACTGTTTCATGATTGCCAGATTACGACGGGTGTGCGGGTGGCCGCGCGGAACACGAGGGTGGGCGAGGACCATGGACGTGATGCCCCTGCTGTTGCTGGTGGCGGGCAGTGCCGCGGTGGCCGCCGCGGCCCGGCGCACCCCCGCGCCGGCGCCGCTGCTGCTGGTCGCGGTCGGTCTGGCGGTCTCGTACATCCCCGGAGTGCCGTCCTACACCCTCGATCCGCACATCGTCCTGCCGCTGCTGCTGCCCCCGCTGCTGTACACCTCCGCGAGCGACAGCTCCTACCTCGACCTGCGGGCGCAGCTGCGGCCGGTGGCGCTGCTCTCCGTGGGCTATGTGCTCTTCGCTACCGTCGTGGTCGGCTGGGCGGCCTATCTGCTGGTCCCCGGGCTGTCGCTGCCCGCGGCACTGGTGCTGGGCGCGGTGGTGGCCCCGCCGGACGCGGTGGCCGCCACCGCGGTCGCGCGCCGGGTCGGCCTGCCCTCCCGGATCACCACCATCCTCCAGGGCGAGTCCCTGCTGAACGACGCCACGGCGATCACCGCCTACAAAGTGGCCCTCGGCGCCGCCGTCGGCGAGGGGGCCACCTGGGCCGGGGGTATCGGCGAGTTCGCGCTCGCCGCGGTCGGCGGTGTCGGCATCGGCCTCGTCCTCATGGCGCCCCTGCACTGGCTGCGCACGCACCTGACCGAGCCCCTGCTGCAGAACACGCTCTCGCTGCTGATCCCGTTCGTCGCCTACGGAGTCGCCGAGCAGGCGCGCGCCTCCGGGGTGCTCGCGGTCGTGGTCGTCGCCCTCTACCTCGGCCACCGCGCGTGGGAGGTCGACTTCGCCACCCGGCTCCAGGAGGAGGCGGTGTGGAAGATGGTCGCCTTCGTCCTGGAGTCCGCGGTGTTCGCCCTGATCGGCCTCCAGCTGCCGATCGTCCTCAAGCGGCTCGGCGAGTACGAGGGCGGCTCCGCCGTCTGGTACGCGGTCGCCGTCTTCGTGGTCGTCGTGGTGGCCCGGTTCGTCTGGGTCTACCCCGCCACCTTCCTGCCCAGACTGCTGTCGGCGCGCATCAGGCAGCGCGAGGACAACCCCACCTGGCGGGGCGCCATGGTCACCTCGTGGGCCGGGATGCGCGGAGTCGTCTCGCTGGCCATCGCCTTCGCCATCCCGTCGACCATGGCCGACGGCCCCCGCAACCTGATCCTCTTCCTGACCTTCACCACCGTCATCGGCACCCTCGTCGTCCAGGGCGTGACACTGCCGCCGCTGATCCGGCTGCTGAAATTCCCCGGCCGCGACCGGCAGGCCGAGACGCTCGCCGAGGCCAACGCCCAGGCACAGGCCTCGCGCGCCGCGGAGGCCCGGCTCGACGAGCTTCTCTCCGACGAGCGCAACGCCCTGCCGCCGCCGCTGGCCGACCGGTTGCGCAACGTCCTGGAGCGCCGCCGCAACGCCGTCTGGGAGCGGCTCGGCCAGGTCAACCCGGTCACCGGCGAGTCCGTGGACGACACCTACCGCCGGCTGTCCCGCGAGATGATCAGCGCCGAGCGCGAGGTCTTCGTCAAGCTGCGCGACCTGCGCTACATCGACGACGAGATGCTGCGCGCGCTGCTGCGACGCCTGGACCTGGAGGAGGCGGCGGCCTATCGGGAGGCCGGTTAGCGTCCCGGGGCGGCCGTCCCGGGCTCCGGGAACGGCCGCCCCGTGACGACGGCGGCGATCGTCGTCCCGCGCGCGAAGGCGCCCTCCTCCGCCAGAGCGGCGAGTCCGTACAGCAACTTGGCGACATAGAGACGTTCCACGGGCAGTCCGTGGCGCTGCTCGAAGTCCTGTGCGAATGCCTCCAGCTCCGGGGTCGTACGGGCGTAACCCCCGCAGTGGAAGCGGTCGTCCAGGGACCAGGTGCCGCTGCGGGCGCCGAAGGCACGTTCCTGCAGGGCCTGTACGTCGGCTTCCAGGAAGCCGCCCTTCAGGACCGGTATGCCGAGCGCGCGCTGCCCGGCCGCCAGCCCGGCGGCGAGGCCCGCGAGGGTGCCGCCGGTGCCGCAGGCGACCGCGACGACATCGGCGTGGCCGCGCAGCTCCGCGCCGAGGGTGCGGCAGCCCCGGACCGCCTCGGCGTTGCTGCCGCCTTCGGGTACGACGTACGCGTCCTCGGCACCGGCCGCGCGCAGGATCCGGGCCAGGGTCTCCGGCTCGGTCTTGCGGCGGTACGTCGATCTGTCGACGAAGTGCAGCCGCATGCCGTCGGCCGCGCACCGGGCCAGGGACGGGTTGAGGGGGCGGCCGGCCAGCTCCTGGCCGCGGACCACGCCCGTGGTCGGCAGGCCCAGCAGGCGGCCCGCGGCGGCGGTGGCGCGCAGGTGGTTGGAGTAGGCCCCGCCGAAGGTGACCAGAGGGCGGCCGGGGGCTGCCGCGAGGTTCGGCACGAGCTTGCGCCATTTGTTGCCGATGAGGTCGGGGTGGATGAGGTCGTCGCGCTTGAGCAGCAGCCGGAGCGCGTGGCGCTCGAACCGGTCGTCACGTATGTCGTGCAGAGGGGAGGGCAGGCGGGGGTCGAGCAGGTCCGGGCTGGTCACCGCTTCATTGTCGCCCTTAATCCTTCAGCCGTTCCCGCACCCGTTCCCTCAGCCACGCCATCGAGAAGCCCCGCGGATCCACCTTGCCCGGCTGCCACTCCAGGTGCCCGATGACCGACCGTTCCGTCCACCCGTGGTGCCGGCACAGCGCCGCGGCGGCCCGTTCGATCGCCTCCAGCTGCTCCGGCGGCCACGGATCCTCCCCGTCGCCGAGGTTCTCGCACTCGAAGCCGTAGAAGTGCCGGTTGCCGTCGGTGTTCGCCTCGTTGTCCGGCGGCAGCCCCTTCTCGGCGATCACCGCGCGCAGCACCTCGTCGTCACCGAGCCCGGCGTGGTTGGCGCGGCCGTAGCCGACCAGGTGGACCGTGCCGTCCTTGGTGATCACACCGTGGCACAGCGGTCCCGGCAGCTCATCGGAGCCGTCGCGGCACAGCTCCACCGTCCGCGCGCTGCCCCGGGTCACCGTGTGGTGGATCATCACGCCGTGCACCGGCCCCCAGGGGCCCTTGTGGTTGCGGTTGTGGTGCTGCCAGTCGCCGACCTCGGCGACCGCGACGCCCTCCGCCCTGAGCGCGTCCAGGAATTCGCTCGCCGACATGGGTGGGGCCATGCCCGACTCCTTCGTGCCGTGCCCGTCCGGCCGCCGATCGCGTCCGGATGTCCTGCCTGGTTCTACCGAAACCGGACGTCCCGGGACACATCGTTCGTACGGTGTGCGAGCCGATCCGGACAGCCTGCGGATGCCGTGGGCCGGGGCGAGGTCCCTCTCTGTGCCCGGTAATCCGATGATCCATTCCCGCTCTTTCGGGTTATGGCGCCATCACGGCCCGTGCTGGAACGCTCGAAGGCGAGACCGGTACCCGTGCGATCCGGCACCGGGCATACATGGGAGGCATTTCTTTATGTCGGTAGGCGAAGAGGTCCGCACGGAGCAGGGCAAGCCGCAGCAGTCCCTCGGGACGGCGGCAGCGCGGAACCTGGCCACCACCACCAAGTCCGTTCCGCAGATGCAGGAGATCAGCTCCCGCTGGCTGCTGCGCACGCTTCCCTGGGTGGACGTCCAGGGCGGCACCTACCGGGTGAACAGGCGGCTGACCTACGCCGTCGGCGACGGCCGGATCACCTTTGTGAAGACGGGGGACCAGGTGGAGGTCATCCCGAACGAACTGGGCGAGCTGCCGGCACTGCGGTCGTTCGAGGACGAGGACGTGCTGACGGAGCTGGCCCGGCGGTGCCGCCAGCGCGACTTCGCGGCCGGTGAGGTGATCGCCGACTTCGGCAACCGCACGGACGAGGTCTATCTGCTCGCCCACGGCCGGGTGGAGAAGGTCGGCACGGGTCCCTACGGCGACG
Organism: Streptomyces sp. NPDC088810; assembly: GCF_044750305.1. NCBI lineage: Bacteria > Bacillati > Actinomycetota > Actinomycetes > Kitasatosporales > Streptomycetaceae > Streptomyces > Streptomyces sp. NPDC088810. Next base: position 245,209 of record NZ_JBIVJQ010000010.1, on the reverse strand, counting down.
ACGCCGTGCTCGGGGTCCTCGCCGACGGCGCCTACTTCGGCGACCAGGCGCTGCTCGACCCGGAGGCGATCTGGGAGTACACCGTCCGCGCGGACACCCCGACCACCGTGCTGATCCTCAGCCGCCAGGACTTCGAGCAGGTCGCCGAGCGCGCCGACTCGCTGCGCGCCCACCTCGAACGGCTGCGCTCGATCCCGGAGCAGCGGACCAACAAGTACGGCGAGAAGGAGGTCGAGCTGGCGGCCGGCCACTCCGGCGAGCCCGACATCCCGCACACCTTCGTGGACTACGAGCCGCGGCCCCGCGAGTACGAACTCAGCATCGCCCAGACCGTGCTGCGCATCCACTCGCGCGTCGCCGACCTGTACAACCAGCCGATGAACCAGACCGAGCAGCAGCTGCGGCTCACGGTCGAGGCGCTGAAGGAACGCCAGGAGCACGAGCTGGTCAACAACCCGGAGTTCGGCCTGCTCAGCAACTGCGAGTACGACCAGCGGATCCAGCCGCACGACGGCGTGCCCAGCCCGGACGACCTGGACGAACTGCTCAGCCGCCGCCGCGGCACCAAGCTGCTCCTGGCCCACCCGCGGGCGATCGCCGCGATCGGGCGGGAGCTGAACAAGCGGGGACTGGTCCCGGAGACCATCGACATCTCCGGCAACCGCATCCCCACCTGGCGCGGGGTGCCGATCTACCCGTGCAACAAGATCCCGATCAGCGAGGCTCGTACGACCTCCATCATCGCGATGCGTACCGGCGAGGCCGACCAGGGTGTCATCGGCCTCAGGCAGTCCGGCATCCCGGACGAGATCGAGCCGAGCCTGTCGGTCCGGTTCATGGGCATCAACGAGCAGGCCATCATCAAGTACCTGGTGACGGCGTACTACTCGGCCGCTGTCCTGGTGCCCGACGCGCTCGGCGTGCTGGAGAACGTCGAGATCGGCCGGTGGAGGTGACGTCTCCGCGCGTCGCGGCCGTGTCCCCGCCCGCCGTCGCGGGTAGGCCCTCGGGGTGTGCGTCCGGCGGGGCCGGCGGCGCCGGCCTCCGCGGACCTGGCGAGGGGGAGGCATGGCCGAGTTCATGACGGAGACCGAAGAACGTCCCTCCGGCGTGCCGCGTCCCGGCACGGTGGCGGAGCCGCGGGAGAAGACCGGGGAAACCGGCGGCCCGCTCGACGCGCAGGAGGCGGCGGTACAGCTGGAGCGCACCCGGGCGCTGGTCGACCCGGAGCTGCGCGCGGCCGTGGAGTCGCTGCCCGGTGCCATGCGCCGGATCGGGCTGTACCACTTCGGCTGGCGGCACGCCGACGGCAGCCCGGCGGCGGGCCACACGGGCAAGGCGATCAGACCGGCGCTGGTGCTGGCGGCCGCCGCCGCGCTCGGCGGGCCGGAGGCCCGGACCGCGGCCGTGCGGGCGGCGGCGGCGGTCGAGCTGGTCCACAACTTCACGCTGGTGCACGACGACGTGATGGACCGGGACACCACCCGCCGGCACCGGCCGACGGTCTGGACGGTGTTCGGCGACGCCGACGCGATCCTCGCCGGGGACGCCCTCCAGGCGCTGGCCCTCCGGCTGCTCGCCGAGGACCCGCACCCGGCCTCCGTCCCGGCCGCGGCCCGGCTCGCGGCCTGTGTCATGGAACTGTGCGAGGGCCAGCACGCCGACACGGACCTGGAGCGGCGCGCACCGGAGGCGGTCACCCTGGAGGAGGTGCTCGTCATGGCGGAGGCGAAGACCGGCGCCCTGCTGGGCTGCGCCTGCGCGATCGGCGCGCTGTACGCGGGCGCGGGCGAGGAGGAGGTGGCCGCGCTGGACGGCTTCGGCCGGCAGGCCGGGCTCGCCTTCCAGCTGATCGACGACGTCATCGGCATATGGGGCGACCCACGGCACACCGGCAAGCCGGCCGGCGCGGATCTCGCCGCCCGCAAGAAGTCCCTGCCGGTGGTGGCGGCGCTGACCTCCGGCACCCCGGCAGCGGCCGAACTCGCCGCGCTGTACGGGAAGCCGTGCCTGGACCAGGAGGCGGCGGCCGGGGAGATCGCGCGTACGGCACTGGCGGTGGAGCGGGCCGGCGGCCGGGACTGGGCGCAGGCCGAGGCGGCCGACCGGATGGCCCGCGCCGTGCAGGAGCTGGCCCGCGCGGTTCCCGATCCCGAGGCGGCGGGCGGGCTGCTGGCGCTCGCCGAGTTCGTCACCCGGCGCACCAGCTGAGGGCGGCCCGTCCCGGCGGCCGAGAAGAACCCGGAGTTCCCGGCCCGTGCGGCTCCTGACCCCGCACGGGCCGCGGGGGCTCCGGCCGGGCGGCCCCGTACACCCCCGCGGTGTGCGGGGCCGCGTCCAGTTCGAACAGATGTCGAAAAACCCTTGCACCACGACAGTTGGAGTACTACAAATGAACCACTACATGCGAAGCGGTTCGCGGGGTGCCTGCCCCGGCCGCCCCCCGCCCCGCCGTCCCACGAAAAGAGACCCGCTTGCGCAAGCTCTCGTACCTCGTCGCCTGTTCGCTCGACGGATTCATCGGCGACGAGCACGGTGACGCCTCCGCGATGTTCCGCTACCTGGACGAGGAGTACACGGCCTTCCTCGCGGCGGAACTGCCCGAGACCCTGCCCACCCAGAGCCGCAAGGCGCTCGGTGTCGACCACCTGGAGAACAAGCGGTTCGACACGATCGTCCAGGGCCGGGCCAGCTACGAGCTGGCGCTGCGGGAGGGCGTCACCAGCCCCTACGGCCACCTGCGCGAGTACGTCGCCTCCCGCAGCCTGGGTGCCTCGCCCGATCCGAACGTCGAGATCGTCGCCGACGACCTGGTCGGCCGGGTCCGCGCCCTGAAGGCGGAGGACGGCGGGCTCGGCATCTACCTGTGCGGCGGCTCGCAGGTCGCCGGAGCGCTGCTCGACGAGATCGACGAACTCGTCATCAAGAGCTACCCCCTCGTCTACGGCACGGGCATGCCGATGTTCGGCACCGGCCTGGACCTCAAGGAGTTCGCCCTGGAGTCCGTGCGCGCCTTCGGCAACGGCGTGGTGGTGCGCACCTACGGCAGGAAGCGCTGAGGCCGCCGCCGACCTACCCTGAGGGCATGGACAGCGACGCACATGCCTGTCCCGTCTGCGGACAGCCCGTGGAAACGGTCGTCAAGCGGCACAAGACCCTGGGTGCCTGGGTGCCGGTCTGGGGCCCCGGCCCGTGCCGCAACGCCGACTGTGCGAGGTACGACGCGACCGACCGGCCCGCCGAACCCGGTCGGCCCGCCCACGACGACCGGTCCGCCGGTGCGCCGGCCCGCCCGGGCGGCAGCGGCCCGGAGAACCCGTCGGCGGCCGGCGCCGAGAACAGCGCCGTCTGAGCGCGGGCCGTCCCGTCACGGAGGCGGTTGGGGGGACGCCGTAGCGTGGGCGCATGCCGAAACTTCCGTACATCCTCCACATCACCGAGCGCTCCCTGTGGGAGGCGGCGCGCGAGCGCGGCGCCTATGAGATGTCCACCCGGGGCCGCACCCTCCAGGAGGAGGGCTTCATCCACTTCTCCACCCGTGACCAGCTCCCGGCCGTCGCCGGCTTCCTCTACGGCGGCTACGACGGCCCCGACGAGCTGGTCGTTCTGGTGGTGGACCCGGCCCTGGTCGGCGTGCCGGTGAAGTACGAGTCCGTCGAACCGGGCGGGGAGGAGTTCCCGCACGTGTACGGACCCGTGCCGGTCGAGGCCGTGGTGGACGTGGAGGCCTGGGGGTGACCCGGCAGTAAGACCCCTGCCGCGGGGCCTACCCGACGGGACGGGCGCCGCCGGCCGGCAGTCCGCCCGTCTCCGGGTCGCGGCCGGTCAGGCAGTACGTGCCGCCGGCCGGATCGCGCAGCACCGTCCAGTGGGCGCCCTCACGCACGACCACGGCGCCGAGCTTCTCGTGCCGTTCGCGGACGGCCGCGATGTCCGCGCAGGCAAGGTCGAGGTGAGCGGAGGCCGGGCGCTCCTCGTCGAGCCGCTGGAGCAGCAGCCGCACCGGGAAGCCCGCCGGCGGTCGCAGCACGGTGAACTCCGGCCGGGAGCCCGCCCGTTGCTCCCACCCGGTCAGCCCGGCCCAGAACGCGGACTCGGCGTCGTAGCGGGACGGCGGGGTGTCCAGGCACACCTGGTCCAGGCGGCTGCCGGACACCACCGGCGGCCGTACCGTCTCCCCCTGCCAGGGCACGGCACAGAACAACTGCCCGGCGGGAGAGCGCAGTACGGCCCAGTCGCCGTGGTCCGCCACCAGGCCGGCGCCGAGGCCCCGGGCGAGTGCGACCACCTCCCGTACGTCCTCGGCGCACAGGTCGATGTGGGCGCCGCCGTCGCCCTCGGTGACGCCCTGGAGCTTCACGCTCGGGTCCGTCCCCTCGGGCAGCAACGTCACGAACTCGCCGTCGTCGCCGCGGAAGGCGGACAGCCCGGTACCGGTGACGGCCGTCCAGAAGGCGCACGCCTCGGCGAGGCGCGCGGCGGGGCGGTCTGCGAAGGCGTAGGTCCAGCGGATCGTCATCCGGGGAGTGTAGGGGGGTGCGGGCGGCAAGTTCAGCCGGCGGGGCGTTCGATGAAGCGGAGCTGGTTGCCCGCCGGATCCCGGAAGGCGCAGTCGCGGACCCCGTACGGCTGGTCCATCGGCTCCTGGAGGACGTCGCCGCCGGACTCCCGCACCCGCTCGTACAGCGCGTCGCAGTCCGGCGTGGTGAAGATGACCCCGCGCAGCAGGCCCTTGGCCAGGAGTTCGTTGAGCGCCTGCTTGTCCGCGGGGGAGGCGTCCGGGCTCGCGTCCGGCGGCTCCAGGACGATCTCGACGTCCGGCTGGAGCGGGGAACCCAGGGTCACCCAGCGCATCCCCTCGAAGCCGACGTCGTTGCGGATCTCCAGACCGAGCACGTCGCGGTAGAAGGCGATGGCCTTGTCGTGGTCGTCCACGGCGAGGAAGCATTGCGCCAGTTTCACGTCCATGGACTCACCCTAGAACCGGCGGGCGCGCCGCGCCTCAGTACGGGCGCCGCCGCGGCCGGGTCAGCCGGCGGGCCACGCAGGGCGGGATCGCCGCGCTCTCCTCGTGGTCGCGGGCGCGGTAGGCGCTCGGCGTCTCGCCGACCAACTCGGTGAAGCGGGAGCTGAAGGAGCCGAGGGAGGTGCAGCCGACGGCGAGGCACACCTCGGTCACGCTCAGATCGCCCCGGCGCAGCAGCACCTTGGCCCGCTCGATGCGCCGGGTCATCAGGTAGCCGTACGGCGTCTCCCCGAACGCCTTGCGGAAGCTGCGCTGGAAGTGGCCCGGGGACATCAGGGCGTCACGGGCCAGCTCGGTCATGTCGAGCGGCTCCGCGTACTCCCGGTCCATGCGGTCGCGCACCCGCCGCAGCCGTCTCAGATCCTCCAGGGCGGTCACCCGCTCAGCTTCGCACAGCGCCACGGGCACTTGGCAGTGCGTGTCCTGGGGCCGATGCGGCAGCATCAGCACTCCGGGCGGCAATGCCGCGGAGCAGACCAGGAAGGCCCTCGGCATCGCCCTGGACTGGCTCGAACCGCGGCACACCGACGACACGGCACGGTTCTACCCCACGCACCGCAACGCCGGAGGCGTCCTGCCGGCCGCGCTGAACCGCCCCGACCTGGCGCCCGGGCACTTCTCCGGGCACCGCGTTCGTACGCCGGGCAGCACAGCACCGCCCGCAGCCACTGGTACGCGGCCGCCGGGCGAGAAGTTCAACCAGGACACGAGAGCGGCCCGCCCGGGTGTCCGGGCGGGCCGCTTCCGCACTCGAAACCAAGGGGCCTCGGGTCAGGCCTTCTTGGTCTCCCAGAAGATCTTGTCGATCTGGGCGATGTAGTCCAGCGCCTTCTGGCCCGTCGCCGGGTCGGTGGACGCCTTGGCGGCCGAGAGGGCCTTCAGGGTGTCGTTGACCAGCTGGTGCAGCTCCGGGTACTTCTCGAAGTGCGGGGCCTTGAAGTAGTCGCTCCAGAGCACGGAGACGTGGTGCTTGGCCAGCTCCGCGCGCTGCTCCTTGATGACGGTGGCGCGCGCCTGGAAGTGGGGGTCGTCGTTGGCGGCCATCTTCTCCTGGACGGCCTTCACCGACTCCGCCTCGATGCGGGCCTGGGCCGGGTCGTACACGCCGCAGGGCAGGTCGCAGTGGGCGCTGACCTTGACCTTGGGGGCAAACAGGCGGGAAAGCATGGAGCATTCCTTCCTCGTGATCGTCTTCTCAGGTGCGACATTACTCCCTGGGGAAGGCGATTTCTCGGGTGCCCCCTAGGGCTTAGGACAAAAGTCCAGGGTGAGACTGAGACTGGTGGAGGAACGGACCGGGGAGGTGCCGGGGATGCCGGAGCTGTCGCAGGACACCGAGCGGGGAAGGGCCGTGGCGCCCTTCGGGCTGGCCGAGGTGACCGGTCCGTCGATGGTGCCCACCCTGCACCACGGCGATCAGTTGCTGGTGCGGTACGGGGGTGTGGTCAGGCCCGGGGACGTCGTGGTCCTGCGTCATCCGTTCCAGCAGGACCTGCTGGTGGTCAAGCGGGCCGTGGAGCGGCGCGAGGGCGGCTGGTGGGTGCTGGGGGACAACCCGTACGCCGGCGGGGACAGCACGGACTACGGGGTCGTGCCCGAGGAGCTGATCCTTGGGAAGGCGTGGTTCCGGTTCAGGCCGGTCAAGGCCGGTCAGCGCTCGCCGCTCGCGCTGGTGCGCTGGGCGCTCTCGGCGGCGAGGCCGCTGTTGCCGGACCGGTCGGCCTCCAGGCGTTTGCGGGCCCGGTAGGCGGCCACGTTGGCGCGGGTCGCGCAGCGGTCCGAGCAGTAGCGCCGGGAGCGGTTGGTGGAGGTGTCCAGGTAGACGTTGCGGCACGGGGGTGCCTGGCACAGGCCGAGGCGGTCCACGCCGTACTCGGTGAGGTGGAAGGCCAGGCCCATCGCCGCGATCGCCGCGTAGCCGGCGGTGGCGTTGGACGGGTGGTCGGCCAGGTGCATGTGCCACAGCGGGCGGCCGTCCTCGTCGCGGTGGTCGTGCCCGGAGATCTGCGGGCTGACCGGGAACTCCAGCAGGAGCGAGTTCAGCAGGTCCACGGCGAGGGTCTCGTCGCCCTTGTCGGCGGCCTCGAAAACCCCGCGCAGCCGCGCCCGGACCGAGCGGAACCGCGTGACGTCGGCGTCGGTGGCGCGCCGGGCCGCCGACGCGTTGTCGCCGAACAGGTCGCGGACGGCCTCGACCGTGGTCAGGATGTCCTTGCCCCGGGCCGGCTCCTCGCTGTTGACGAGACGGACGGCGTAATCCGAGTAATAGGCCAGTTCCACTTGTAGTCCTTACGGAGGCGCATTATCGTCGTGTCTGCGGTCGGGTAACAGCCGGTCGTGCTTCCAGGGTATTACGCGAACCGAGGGGAGTCGTTGTTCCATGACCACAACCGCCGGAACCGACTGGGCAGCGTGGCAGGAGAGCTGGGACCGGCAGCAGGAGTGGTACATGCCGGACCGCGAGGAACGCTTCCGGATCATGCTCGACATGGTCGAGGCGCTCGTGGGCACCACCCCGCGCGTGCTCGACCTCGCCTGCGGCACCGGGAGCATCACCGCCCGGCTGCTGCGCCGCTTCCCCGAGGCCACCAGCACGGGCGTCGACCTCGACCCGGCGCTGCTCGCCATCGCGGACGGCACCTTCGCGGGCGACGACCGCGTCACCCTCGTCACCGCCGACCTCACGGACCCCGACTGGCCGGCGAAGCTGCCGTACGACTCCTACGACGCCGTCCTGACCGCCACGGCCCTCCACTGGCTGCACAGCGAACCCCTCGCGGCCCTCTACGGTCAGGTCGCGGGGCTGGTCCGCGACGGCGGTGTCTTCATGAACGCGGACCACATGATCGACGACACCACGCCCCGGATCAACGCGGCCGAACGCGCCCAGCGCCGCGCCCGCATGGATCAGGCCAAGCGGGACGGCGCCCTGGACTGGGCCGAGTGGTGGCAGCTGGCGGCCCAGGACCCGGTCCTCGCCGAGCCGACCGCCCGCCGCTTCGAGATCTACGGCGAACACGCGGACGGGGACACGCCGCCGGCCGCCTGGCACGCGCGCGTGCTGCGCGAGAAGGGGTTCGCCGAGGCCAGGCCGGTGTGGTGCTCGCCCTCCGACACGCTGCTGCTCGCCCTCAAGTAGGGGCGCGGAGGCGAGACGGACGGCCTCGTCCGGACGGCGCGTGACACGGCGAAGGGCGGTACGGGGAGCCGTACCGCCCTTCGCCGTGCGGAGCGTCAGAGGACCTTCGACAGGAAGGACTGCGTCCGTTCGTGCTGCGGGTTCGTCAGGACGTCCCGCGGGTGGCCGGATTCCACCACCACACCGTCGTCCATGAACACCAGGCTGTCGCCCACCTCGCGGGCGAAGCCCATCTCGTGCGTGACGACGACCATGGTCATACCGGACTCGGCGAGGTCCCGCATGACGTCCAGGACGTCACCGACCAGCTCCGGGTCCAGGGCCGAGGTCGGCTCGTCGAACAGCATCAGCTTCGGCTCCATCGCAAGGGCCCGGGCGATCGCCACGCGCTGCTGCTGGCCACCGGAGAGCTGGGAGGGGTAGTGCCCGGCCCGGTCGGCCAGGCCCACCCGCTCCAGCAGCTGCAGGGCCCGCTCTCGGGCCTGCGCCCGGCTCACGCCCTTGACCTGCACCGGCGCCTCCATGACGTTCTCCAGGGACGTCATGTGCGGGAACAGGTTGAAGCGCTGGAAGACCATGCCGATGTCGCGGCGCTTCATGGCGACCTCGCGGTCGCGCAGCTCGTACAGCTTCTCGCCCTGCTGGCGGTAGCCGACCAGCTCGCCGTCGACGTACAGCCGCCCGGCGTTGATCTTCTCCAGGTGGTTGATGCACCGCAGGAAGGTCGACTTGCCGGAGCCGGAGGGGCCGATGAGGCAGAACACCTCGCCCGGCTTCACCTCCAGGTCGATGCCCTTGAGCACCTCGACGTGGCCGAAGGACTTGTGGACGCCCTCCGCCTTGACCATCGGGACGGTGGTCTGGGGCGCGCTGTCCTGCGTCTTGCTCAGCTTGTCGGTCATGCCGTGACCTTCCTGCTCGACAGGGTCGTCAGGTGGGCCCTGACCTTCTGCCAGGGGGTCGGCGGGAGGCTGCGGCTGGAGCCGCGGGCGTAGTACCGCTCGATGTAGTACTGGCCCACGCTCAGCACGGAGGTCATGATCAGGTACCAGGCCGCGGCGAGGAAGTACATCTCCACCGGGGCGCCGGAGTTCTGGCCGATGTCCTGGGCGTAACGGAACAGCTCGGGATACTGGACGGCCGCCACGAGCGAGGTCGTCTTCAGCATGTTGATCACTTCGTTGCCCGTCGGCGGCACGATCACGCGCATCGCCTGCGGGATGACCACCCGGCGCAGCGTCTTGCCGTGGCTCATGCCGAGCGCGTGGGCCGCCTCGGTCTGGCCCTCGTCCACCGCGAGCAGACCGGCCCGGCAGATCTCGGCCATGTACGCCGCCTCGTTCAGACCCAGGCCGAGCAACGCCGTCAGCAGCGGCGTCATGAAGTTCGACCAGTAGTCCTTGTAGAACGGCATCAGGTTGATGTACTCGAAGACCAGGCCCAGGTTGAACCAGAGGAACAGCTGGACCAGGACCGGGGTGCCGCGGAAGAACCAGATGTAGAACCAGGCGATCGACGAGGTCACCGGGTTCTTCGACAGCCGCATCACCGCCAGGACGATGCCGCCGACGATGCCGATCACCATCGAGAGCACGGTCAGCAGCAGGGTCTTGCCGACACCGGTCAGGATCCGGTCGTCGAAGAAGTAGTCCGGTACCGCGTGCCAGTTGATCCTGCCCTGGCCGAACGCGTAGACGATCGCAAAGAGGAGAGCGATCGCGATGACGGCGGAGACGTAGCGTCCGTAGTGCCGGACCGGGATGGCCTTGATGGCCTCCGCGCCGGCCGGGGGCGTGTCCTGGTGCCCCGCCGTCTTGTCGATGTCAGTCACGGGTATTGCCTCTCAGTGGCCGCTCGATTGCCGCGGGTCACTTGCCGCCGTTGATCACGGACTCCTTGACGGCGCCGTCCTGGGCGCCCCACTTCTCGAGGATCTTCTTGTACTCGCCGTTCTCGATGATCGCGTTCATCGCGGCCTGCAGGGCGTCGCGCAGCTGGGTCTCCTTCTTGGAGACCGCGATGCCGTACGGGGCCGCCTCGACCTGGTCGCCGACGACCTCGAAGTCCTTGCCGCCGCCGGAGGTCTTCACCGCGTACGCGGCGACCGGGAAGTCGGCGGACACGGCGTCCGCGCCGCCCGACCGCAGGCGGGTCTGGGCCTGCTGGTTGTCGTCGAAGGCCTCGATGGCGAGCTTCTTGCCGGCCGGACACTTCTTGGCCTGCTGCTTGGCCAGGTCCTCGGAGGTGGTGCCGCGCTGGACGGCGAGCTTCTTGCCGCACAGGTCGTCCCAGGTGGTGATGCCCTTGGTGTCGCCCTTGCGGGTGTAGATCGAGACACCGGCGGTCAGGTAGTCGACGAAGTCGACGCCCTCGCCGACCTTCTTGCCGGTGTCCGGGTCGACGCCCTCCTGACGGTTCTTGTTGTCCGTCATCGCCGACATCGCGATGTCGTAGCGGTCCGAGCGCAGACCGGTGAGCAGGGCGTCGAAGGTGCCGTTCTGGAAGTCGAACGTCACGCCGAGCTGCTTGCCCAGGGCCGCCGCCAGGTCGGGGTCGAGACCCACGACCTTGCCGGCGGAGTCCTTGTACTCGACCGGGGCGTACGCGATGTCGGAGCCGACCCTGATCTTGCCCTTGCTCCGGATCTCCTGCGGGAGCTTGTCGGCGAGCGGTGCGTTGCTGGTGGACGCGCTGCCGGAGTTCTGGTTCGTGTCCTTCGTCTGGTCACCGCAGCCGGTGAGCAGCAGGGCCCCTGCGACCGCGATCGCACCGGCCGCGGCCAGACGGGAGCGCGCTGCGGTCGTACGACGGGTGGAGCTTGCGGTCATCGTGGTTCCTCCGGCGGATGGGAAGAGTTGCCGATGGGTCGACGGAAACACACACCTTCGGGTGTCGCGACCTCGTGGGTTTACGGCATCTTGCCATTCGGACTACGCCATTCAGGGGCGTCGCTATGTCAAAATCGGATAACGGGTGACCCCCGAACCACATCAGGTCGGTACATCCCCGGTGCGCCACCGCCGAACATCTGCGGGAATCCAGCGCTCCGGCCGGAAAATCTTCGGCATGTCTCAGGATGTGGTCACCCCTTCGCCGGGCCCCACGGCCGCCTTGGGCGCATTCGCGCCCTTGCGGCCCGTCGGCCGCGCGTCATCCGCGGGTCGCCTGCCCCTTCCGGAATGTGACCTTGCACCTAATGGACTCGTCGCGGGTGCTGTCCGTCCGGTATGAAGGTTCTTTACACCCCTCATCCGGGGCTCAGGGCGCGTGTGCGGCGCGCCCGTCGCGTATGTGCTCGTACGTATCCGCAATCGAGCCGTACGCGGTGCCCGCCCACCCCTCACCAGGAGTGGTCGACCCTCAAACCATGCATACCTAAGGGGTAAAACAAAGTGGCAGCGGAGATCGTCAATCCTCGCAGCGACAGCAGTACGGACCAGGACGGCGGGGCCGAGCCCCTCGATTCCTTCGATCCGGCGTTCGCGCTGCACCGCGGCGGCAAGATGGCCGTGCAGGCCACCGTGCCGGTCCGTGACAAGGACGACCTTTCCCTCGCGTACACGCCCGGCGTCGCTCGCGTGTGCACCGCGATCGCTCAGCAGCCGGAGCTGGTCAACGACTACACATGGAAGTCCAACGTGGTCGCCGTCGTCACCGACGGCACGGCCGTGCTCGGACTCGGGGACATCGGTCCCCAGGCCTCCCTCCCCGTGATGGAGGGCAAGGCCATCCTGTTCAAGCAGTTCGGCGGCGTCGACGCGGTGCCGATCGCGCTCGACTGCACCGAGGTGGACGACATCGTCGAGACCGTCGTCCGGCTCGCTCCCTCCTTCGGCGGAGTGAACCTCGAGGACATCTCGGCGCCCCGGTGCTTCGAGGTCGAGCGCCGGCTCCAGGAGCGCCTGGACATCCCGGTCTTCCACGACGACCAGCACGGTACGGCCGTCGTGACGCTCGCGGCGCTCAGGAACGCGGCGCGGCTGAGCGGGCGCGAGATCGGGCAGCTGCGGGCCGTCATCTCGGGTGCCGGCGCGGCCGGTGTCGCCATCGCCAAGATGCTGGTCGAGGCCGGCATCGGGGACGTGGCCGTGGCGGACCGCAAGGGCGTCGTGTCGGCCGACCGGGAGGACCTGACGTCGGTCAAGCGCGAGCTGGCCGGATTCACCAACAAGGCCGGTCTCACCGGCTCGCTGGAGGCCGCCCTCGCGGGCGCGGACGTCTTCATCGGCGTCTCCGGCGGTACGGTCGCCGAGGAGGCCGTGGCCTCCATGGCCGAGGGTGCCTTCGTGTTCGCGATGGCCAACCCGAACCCCGAGGTGCACCCGGACGTCGCGCACAAGTACGCGGCGGTCGTCGCCACCGGGCGCTCGGACTTCCCCAACCAGATCAACAACGTGCTGGCCTTCCCCGGGATCTTCGCGGGCGCCCTCCAGGTGCGGGCCACGCGGATCACCGAGGGGATGAAGATCGCCGCGGCCGAGGCACTGGCCTCGGTGGTCGGTGACGACCTCGCCGCCGACTACGTGATCCCCTCGCCGTTCGACGAGCGCGTCGCTCCCGCGGTCACCGCCGCGGTCGCCGCCGCCGCTCGGGCCGAGGGTGTCGCCCGTCGCTGACGTTGCGCCGAATGGCCCCGTCCGTCAGGGCGGGGCCATTCCCTTTTACCTGCCCGCCCGCCCGTTCGGGGGATGCGGAGGGCGCCGGCGTACTGCTGCGCCGCAAGGGTGCCGTTGCGCAAGAGGGCATGTGTCACAGGGGGCCCTGGTTCCGTCGGCTGCACCGCGCACCTATCGTCGGCAGCATGTTCGCTGCCTACGCCGCCCGAATCGACCGCGACCAGCCGCTCAGCGGCCTCGAGTTGGGGGAGCGTCCGGCTCCCGAGGCCCGTCCCGGCTGGAGCACCATCACTGTGCGGGCCGCTTCCCTCAACCACCACGACCTCTGGTCCCTGCGGGGCGTCGGCCTTCCGGAGGACCGGCTGCCGATGATCCTCGGCTGCGACGCCGCCGGTGTCGACGCGGACGGCAACGAGGTCGTCCTGCACTCCGTCATCGGCCAGACCGGCCACGGCGTCGGCCCCGACGAGCCGCGCTCCATCCTGACCGAGCGCTACCAGGGCACCTTCGCCGAACAGGTCGCCGTGCCGACCTGGAACATCCTGCCCAAGCCGAAGGAGCTGTCCTTCGCCGAGGCCGCCTGTCTGCCGACCGCGTGGCTGACGGCGTACCGGATGCTGTTCACCAACGCCGGGGTACGGCCCGGTGACTCGGTCCTCGTGCAGGGCGCGGGCGGCGGTGTCGCCACGGCCGCGATCGTCCTCGGCAAGGCGGCCGGGCTGCGGGTCTTCGCCACCAGCCGGGACGAGGCCAAGCGCAAGCGGGCCCTGGAGCTCGGCGCGGTGGAGGCCGTGGAGCCGGGGGCGCGGCTGCCGCAGCGGGTGGACGCCGTCATCGAGACCGTGGGCGCGGCCACCTGGTCCCACTCGGTGAAGTCCCTGCGGCCCGGGGGCACGCTCGTCATCTCCGGGGCCACCAGCGGGGACCGGCCCTCGCACGCCGAGCTGACCCGGATCTTCTTCCTGGAGCTGAAGGTCGTCGGCTCCACCATGGGCACCAAGGACGAGCTGGAGGATCTGCTCGCCTTCTGCGCCGCGACGGGGGTACGGCCCGTCATCGACGAGGAGCTGCCGCTGGACCGGGCCCGCGAGGGCTTCGAGCGGCTCGCGTCCGGGGAGCAGTTCGGGAAGATCGTGCTGACCAACTCCTGAGGCCTCGGCTGGAAGGTGCGCTGAGAGGCGGGTCCGGGTGCCGGGCCCGCCTTTTGCGCGGCCTTCTTGTCAACTTGGGTTGACTGATGAGGAGTGTCAACCTACATTGACAGCATGAGTGAGGCAACCGATCTCGCCGAGCGCGCCGGTGACCGGGATCCCCGGATCGGACTGCGGGCCGTGGCCGCGCTGCGCCGGCTGCTGGAGCAACTGGAGGCGGTACAGGTGCGCAGTGCGCGCAATCAGGGCTGGTCGTGGCAGGAGATCGCCGCGGAGCTCGGTGTCAGCAGGCAGGCCGTGCACAAGAAGTACGGGAGGCGTTGATGTTCGAGCGGTTGACGAAGGACGCCCGGGCGGTGGTCGAGGGGGCGTACGCCTACGCGGAGGAGGGCGGGTCGGAGTCGGTGGACGCCGAGCATCTGCTGCTCGCGCTTCTCGACCGGGAGGGCAGCCGGGGGTCGTTGGCCCTGTCCGCCCTCGGGCTCGCGCAGCCGCACGAACGCGAGGCGGTACGGCGGGCCCTGCGTGAGGCGCGGCGGCGGGCCGGGCTGACCCGGGCCGAGGCGGATGCGCTGGCGGGGCTGGGGATCGATGTGTCGGAGATCGTGGCGCGGGTGGAGGAGGTGCACGGCGTCGGGGCGATGTCCGGTGACCGGAGGGGTGCGCGGTCGCGGGGCCGGGTCCGGCGCCGGCCGGGGTTCGGCCGGGGGGCGAAGGGGGTGCTGGAGCGGGCGTTGCGGGTTGCTCTCGCCCGGCGGGACCGGTGTGTCGGGGATGAGCATCTGCTGCTGGCGCTCACCGTGTTGCCGGGAGTGGCGGGCGAGGTGCTCGCCGACAGCGGTGTGACGTTCGCGGGGGTGACGAGGGTCTGCCCACCGGCCCGCACCGATCCCTCCGTAGGTTCGGCTGGTTCGCCCACCCGCCCACCCGACTCGGTCGGCTGAGGCCTGCCCCCCGGGGGCTCCGCCCCGGCCCCCGAGGCGCTCGGGGGCGACGCGCCGGAGGGCTCGGTTTGCCGGCCGGTGGTTCGGGGTCAGTGGGTGTGGAGGATTGCTGCGATGCGGGCCGCTGCCGTGGCGAGGTGGTCGCGGGCCTCGTGGAGTTGGCTGGGGGTGACTCCGTGGTCGCGGGCCGCGTCGCGGATGTCGTCGCGGAAGCGGTCCAGGAGGCGGTCCAGGTCGCGGGCCGGGTCGCCGGTGGTGTCCTCGTGGGCCCAGGAGGGCTCGTACTCGACGGGGAAGTCCTCCGGCGGGGCGGTGTAGTGCGGCTTCGGGGAGGGCGTGGACCCGGTGGAGCGGGGGAAGACCCAGTCCCTGCCGACGTCCTTGCCGAAGTCGCCGAACTCCTTGGCCAGTTCCGTCAGGCCCTCGCGGACGCCCGTCGGCCAGTCACCGCGCGTGAAGTGGTCCTGGACGCGGTCCTGGACGCGGCGCGCGATGCGCTGGATCTCCTCCTGTGCCTGGGCCCGCGCCCGCGCCTGCGCCTCCTGGGCCTGGCGGCGGGCCCGCTCGGCCTCCTCGCGGGCCCGGCGGCTCTCGTCCTTGGCGCGCCGTGCCTGCTCCTTCCACTCCTGCTTGACCCGGCGCATCTCCTCCTTGGCGGCCTTCCAGGCCTCCTTGTCGCTCGGCTCGCCGTACTCCCCGTAGGGGTTCTCGCCCCCGGGCGTCTTCGCGCCCCGGCGGGCCTCCGAGGCGGCGGCGCGCATCTCGCGGCGCAGGTCGCCGGCCGCGCCGCGCACGTCGGCCCTCATCTCGGCGGCCAGCTCCGCGACCGACTCGCGGATCTCCAGCTCCAGGTCGGCCAGCTCGCCGCTGCGGTCGGCCAGTTCGGCCCGGCCGGCGTCCGTGATCGCGTACACCTTGCGGCCGCCCTCGGTGGAGTGCCGGACCAGGCCCTCCGCCTCCAGCTTGGCCAGGCGGGGGTAGACCGTGCCCGCCGAGGGGGCGTAAAGGCCCTGGAAGCGTTCCTCGAGGAGCCTGATCACCTCGTAGCCGTGGCGCGGGGCCTCGTCGAGCAGCTTGAGCAGGTACAGGCGGAGGCGCCCGTGGGCGAAGACGGGAGGCATGTCAGAGCACCTTCTTGTCGGTCGTGCCGTCGGCCGGGGCGCCGCTGGTACCGGGGGCCTCGGTGGCGGTGGCGTCCTGGCCGGAGACGGAATTGTCTCCGGTCTCCGGGGGCTCCGTCTCCCAGGGGGTGTTCTCCTCGTCGTCCCGGGGCGGGCGGCGCAGCAGGGCGATCGAGCCGGAGACCGTGGTGGCGCGCAGCTTGCCGGTGCCCGCGCCGAGGCGGCCGGTGATCTTGTGTGCGCCCCACTGGCCGTGCACCCGCAGTCCGTCGAAGGCGTTGGAGACCGTGCCGCTCGCGGTGTTCGCCTCCACCTCGGCGTCCGCCGGGTGCGGCAGGCGGATGGCGATCTCGCCCGAGACGCTGGTCAGGCCGATGTCCGTGGGGCCGTCCGGGTCCAGGTCGACGATCATGGAGCCACTGACGGATTCGGCCCGCACGGAGGTTCCGGAGCCCTCGACCACGGTGAGGTCGCCCGAGACCGAGTGGAAGCGGAGGTCGCCGGTGACCGCCTGGGCCTCCAGGTTGCCCGAGACGGTGTCCGCGCGGACCGGTCCCGAGACGCCGACCAGGGTGGTGTCGCCCGTGACGCCCTTGATCACGGCGGGGCCCCGGATGCCGGAGACGACCGCGGCGGCGCCGACCACGCCGACCTCCACGCGGGTGTCGGCGGGGACGGCGAGGGAGACGACCGCGCTGCGGCGCCGGCCCTTGCGGTCGAGCCACTTGAGGAAGCCTTTCCAGGGCAGGTCGTCGTAGGCCACGGTGAGGGTGGTGCCGGTCTGGGTGACCACCAGGGGTGGGCCTTCGAGTTCCGAGACCTCCAGGCGGGGGGTGGGGTCGTCCGTGCCCACCACGTTCACCGTGCCGTTGACGATGCGGACCTCGAGGTCGCGGACGGGGCTGTCGAACGTCAGCTTCCGGGGTTCGGTGACGGACCACTCCGACATGGGGCCTCCTTGGCCGGGCACGGTTACGACGCGCCATATCGCGTCCTCCTGTGAACACGATATATCGCGGTTCGGGGAAGTCAAGGGACTCTTCGGGGTGGGCGCGCGGGCGCTGCTCCTGGTGCGCGGGCGCGGGTGGGGTGCGCGCGGGGGCGGGTTGCGCTGACCCGCGCCGGCGGGCTGCCCCCGCGCCCACGGCGCTTACGCTGGTGGTTGTTGTTGGTTGCCGGATGTTTGCTCAGGAGACGTGGCCCTATGTACTTCACCGACCGCGGTATCGAGGAGTTGGAGAAGCGGCGTGGCGAGGAAGAGGTCACCTTCGAGTGGCTCGCGGAGCAGTTGCGGACGTTCGTGGACTTGAACCCGGACTTCGAGGTGCCCGTGGAGCGGCTGGCCACCTGGCTCGCGCGGCTCGACGACGAGGACGACGAGTGAGGGCGGGCGGAGCGCGGGGGCGGTCGTCGGCCGTATCTCCCGGCTGATCTTCGCTACCCCTCTCTTTCCCTCCCTTCCCTGCCTTTCCTCTCCCTCTCTCCCTGCCCGGGAGTTAGCCTTCTCCTCCCATCGGCGAACGGGGGCGTCATGGCTGGAGGAGTCGAACGCGTACGACTGGACGACGGAACCGTCGTCTGGGCCAGGATCGGTGCCGCCGACGAGGAGGCGCTGGACGGGGGCGGCTACTGGGACACCGGGCTCGGTGACCGGGTCCTCGACATGGCGGGGGGACTGGCCGGCACGGTCGGGGGCGTCGTGCGCTCCCTGCGCGCCGGTCTGGACACACCGGCCCCCGTCGAGGTCTCGGTCAGCTTCGGAATCGAACTGACGGCGCAGTCCGGCAAGATCGTGAGCGCCATCGCCGAGGGCGGCGGCACGTCCTCGCTCACCGTCTCCCTGACCTGGACCGAACCCGCCGCGGCGGCGGACGGCGCGGATCCCGCGGCGCCGGGCGGCGGATTCGTACCGCCGCAGTCCCCGGCCCCCGGCGTCGTATGAGCGCCTTCGACGAGATGGTGCGCCCCTCCCTCGCGCGCATCGGCGCACCGGGTGACGGGTATGCAACGGACCGTGACTCGTACTGGGGGTCGGGGTTCTTCATCGCCCCGGGTTGGCTGTTGACCTGCGCCCACGTCGTGGGGAAGGGGGGAGCCGCGGTGTGCCGAGGGAACAGCGCCCTGAGCGTGACCTGGCAGGAGCGCACCGCCGCAGGCGCCTGGGAGCCGCGCAGCGGCACCGGCACGGCCGTCGTCGTCGCGCCCCGGCCCGAGGGTGCGGAACCGGCGCGTGACCCCTGGCCCTTCCCCGACCTCGCGCTCGTCCGGGTGGCCGGCGCCGACGACGTGCGCTGCCTGTGGCTCGGTGACCGGGAGGCGGGCCCGCGCACCCCGCTCGGGCTCTACGGCTGGTCGGTGCAGACCGGCGAGCTGGGCATCCGGCACGGCACCGGCGAACTCGCCGGGTCCGACGCGCGCGCCCTGCTGCTCGCCGGGAGCCTGCCCATCGGCGGACTGTCCGGCGGCCCGGTGCTCGATCTGCGGCACGGCTCCGTCATCGGCGTGATCAAGGGGCGCCGGCGCGAGGAGGGCGTGGCCGTACCGGTCACCGCGCTGTACGAGCTGCTGGACGTGCGCGAGGCGGCACGCACGGTGCAAGAGGTGCTGCGCGCGCACGACCTGCATCACGCGCGCCTTCTCGACACCCCCTCGCCGTACCCGGACTGGACCGCCTTCCAGGCCGCCCTGCCCGGTCACGGGCCCGCCGCCTCCGGGATCACCGCCGAGCTGCGTACCCGGCTCCACGGCCATCTCGCCCACCTGCCGCCGCCGGCCGGGGCCGGCGAGGTCGTCCACCTCGTGGAGGACGTGAAGGCGCAGGTGCGCGGCGAACGCCTGCCCTCGCTCGTGCTGCGGAACGTCCGCACCTGGCGCGAGGGCGCCGCCCTGCTGCACGGCCTGCGCACGCTGGACCCGGGCGGCGGCGGCACGCTGGTCGACCTGGACGCCGTACTGCTCTACGCGGCCCGGGTGGCGCGCAGGGCCCGGGAGCGGGCCGGGGAGGTGGACGAGGCGCGGCTGCGGGAGTTCACCGCGTGGATAGCCGGGCAGGCCGCCGGCCACCGGCACTGGGCCGTCGGCGAGGCCATCCGTGCGCTGCTGGAGGGTGCCGAGGGGGTCGACGGTCCGGCCGATCCGCCCGGTGGTCCCGGTGGCGTGTCCCACGGCGTGCCGGTCGCCAACGGGGCGGTCGTCACCGCCTCGCAGATCCCTTCGACGGAGGGCGGCGTGGGGGAAGCGCCGCCCGTCGCCGGCCCCCTCGCGCACGTCGGTACGCCGCTCCCGGCAGAGGTCGTACCCGCGCCCGCCGATCCCGTAGAAGCCCTCACCCTGACCGTCCCCGAGCCGACCCCTCGGACCCTGCCCGTCGGCATGCCCTCCTCCGGCACCCGCACCGACGTCCTCGTCAGGGTCGGCCCGGCCGCGTACGGCCGGCATCCCTGGAGCGTGCAGCTGATCTACGACGGGCGGGACGTCACCCCGGTCGACGGCGACGACCGGGGCGTGCCCGCCGAGGAGCTGGCACAGGTGCTGCGGGAGCCGCTGGCGCAGGCGCTCAGCCAGGGGGACCACGGGGAGCAGCTCGCCGCGATCGAGGTCTTCCTCCCCCGCAAGCTGTTCGATCTCCCGGTCGACGACTGGCAGTTGCTGCCCGGCCCGGCCGGCACCGAGGCCGGCGGCGACGACGAGGACGACGACTTCGTGGACGCGCGGGCCCTTCCCCTCGGGATGCGGCGGACCGTCGTCATCCGGGAGGTCCGGCGCAACGGCCTGCCGCCCGCACCGGAGTGGCGCCGGCGCTGGAAGGGCGTCCTGCGCGGCCCGCTGGCGCACGCGACGCTGCACGGCCGGCCCGCCGCCGAGGGGCATCCGCCGGGGGCCGTGGCCGGGGGCAAGTACCCGTACTACGGCGCCCTGTCGGCGATGGGCGACGCGTCCGTGCCCGTCTACTGCGGTCCCGTCGGCAGCGGCGAGGGCTACGCGGCGATGCGGGACGCGCTGCGCTCCGGGCATTCCGTGGTGCTGTGGCGCCGCGACCGGCATGATCATGACGAGTGCGGGGACTTCCATCGGCAGGCCGCGGCGGTGCTGGGGTTCGCCGGACACGCGGACGGGCTGCACGGCCCGGTCCGCGACCTGCGCATCCGCCTGGCCGACCCGGACACCGCCCGGGCGCAGGGCCTGCGCGGCAAGATCGCCGTGCTGTTCGACCCGCCGGACCGGTCGCCGTACGGGACGGAGAGCATGCGGCCGCCGCCGCTGGCCGCGCCCGGCGGCTGACCCCGCCGGCGCTCCCGCCGCTCCCGGTGGACGCTCCGTCAACTCTGTTAAGTCGTACGGGTGTTCGCGAGATGGGACAGGGGGCGTCGGACGCCGCGAACCTCGGCGGGCGCGGCCGGCGGGCGGTAGCCTCGTACGTCGGACGGCCGGGCCCGCTGCATGATCACCAGAGCCGGGAGGAGCCCAAGGTGAACGACTGGCGGATCTACCGCGGAGTGGGTCAGCCGCACGACGGCATGCGGCGGTTGCCGGCGCCGCCGCCCTGGCGCGACTTCGCCGCCTCCCGGGACGGCGCGGAGAGCGGCCCGGAGGACCCCAGCAGCGCCCGCCGGCTCGGTGTGCGCCGCCGCCTGGTCGAGAACTACGCGCCCCGGCCGGCCGAGGTGGACGCGGTCAACGCGGCCCTCTATCTGCGCCGGCCCCTGCTGGTGACCGGCAACCCGGGGACCGGCAAGTCGACCCTGGCGTACGCGGTCGCCCACGAACTCGGCCTGGGCAGGGTGCTGCGCTGGCCCATCGTCAGCCGCACCACCCTCCAGGACGGCCTGTACCGGTACGACGCCATCGCCCGGCTCCAGGACGTCCAGCTGGAGCGCGCCCGCGGCGACGACCGGGGCGCCGCGGCCTCCGGGATCGGCTCCTACATCCGGCTCGGCCCGCTCGGCACCGCGCTCCTGCCCGCCGAGGAGCCCCGCGTCCTGCTCATCGACGAGCTGGACAAGAGCGACCTCGACCTGCCCAACGACCTGCTGAACACCCTGGAGGAGGGCGAGTTCTCCATCCCCGAGCTGGAGCGGCTGGCCGACCGGGAACCCGTGGTGGAGGTGCTCACGCACGACGGCGACCGGGTGGCCGTGCACGGCGGGCGCATCGCCTGCACCGCGTTCCCGGTGATCGTGCTGACCTCCAACGGCGAACGCGACTTCCCCGCCCCGCTGCTGCGCCGCTGCGTCCAGCTGGAGCTGGACCCGCCCGGCGAGGAGCAGCTCACCGCCATGGTCGAGGCCCACCTCGGAGGCGACGGCGTCGCCGCCGGCGCGGACCTGATCCGCCGGTTCCTGGAGCGCGAACCCGGCGAGGTGCTCGCCGCCGACCAGCTCCTGAACGCCCTGTTCCTCACCCAGCACGATCCGCACGCCCAGGGCCTCACCCGCGAGCGGATCGCCGAGATGCTGATGCAACCGCTCGACCGTACGAGGTGAGAGGCGGATGCCGGGGATGCGCCTGGACGAGCTGATCGGCAAGCTGCGCCAGGGCGGGCTCCAGCCGACCGCCGAGGACGTGGCGGACGCGCTCTGGCTGGCCCGGCGGCTCGGCGCGGCCCCGCCCGGGGGCGACACGGGCACGTCCGGCACCGGCACGGACGGACCGCCGGACCCGGGGCGGGGGGCCGTAGCCTCGGACGACCGCACACCGGCCGAGGTCACCGGCCCGCAGCCGCCGCACGCGGAGGCCCCCACCGCGGCCGTCCCGCTGCACACCCCGAGCCCCGCCCCGCGCAGGGGGACCGACGGCGGCCCGTACGACCGGACCGGCGGCGCCCCCGCCTTCCCGGTCCGCGCTCCCGCCGCCGGCGCCCTGCCCGGGCTGCTCGGCCTGCAGAAGGCACTGCGTGCCCTCGGCCGGTACCGCACGGCCTCCGTACGCGGCCGGGACGAGCGGATCGACGAGGCGGCCACCGCCGACCGGGCCGCCGCCAGCGGCATCCTGCTGCCCGTCACCCGGCCCGGCCGCCGCCGGCGTTGCGACGTCCAGCTGCTCATGGACACCGGGCCCGCCATGGCCGTCTGGGGCGAGATGGTCGAGGAACTGCGCCAGGCCTGCCAGCAGTCCGGCGCGTTCGCCTCCGTCCGCGTCCACCACCTCTACGCCGACGGCTCCGGCACCCCGCTCGTCGGTACGACCGCCGGTCCCGGCCGGCGCACCCGGCTGCGCCCCGCCGACGAACTGCACGACCCCAGCGGGCGCCGGCTCACCTTCGTCATCAGCGACTGCGTCGGCCCGCTGTGGCAGAACGGCACCGTGCAGCGCCTGCTGCACGGCTGGCCGCGCACCGCCCCGCTGGCCGTGGTCCAGCCGCTGCCGCCCCGGCTGTGGGGCCGTACCGCGCTGCCCGCCGAACCCGGGCTGCTCCTCCGCACCGGGGAGACCGGCGGGCGCCTCGACTTCCTGCCCGAGGACGAGCCCTGGGAGGAACCACCGCCCGGCGCCCGGCCGGTTCCGGTGCTCCAGCCCACCCCGGAGGCGTTCACGGTCTTCGCCCGGCTGCTCGCCGGCACCGGACCGACCCGCGAGCACGCCTGGGCCGGTTACGCCCACCCCGCCACCGCACCGGCGGCCGCCGGCCTCGCCCCGCCCGCGCGCAGCGACGACGAGCTGCTGCGTGCCTTCCGCGCCGGCGCCTCACCGGGCGCCCTGCGGCTGGCCGTCTACCTCGCCGCCGCGCCCCTCACCCTGCCCGTGATGCAGCTGGTCCAGCGGGCCATGCTGCCCGACACCGGGCCCATGGAACTGGCCGAGGTGCTGCTCGGCGGGCTGCTGCGGCAGCTGCCCGGCACCGAGGACCAGCCGTGCTTCGCCTACTCGCCCCGGATGCAGGACCTGCTCCTGTCCTCCCTCGACCAGGACACCGCCGGACTCGTCCTCAAACACTGCTCGGCCTACGTGGAACGGCACTTCGGCAAGGGCACCCGTAACTTCGCCGCCCTGGCCGCGGCCCGGCTCGCCGACCACGACCCGGCCGCCGGCGCCGGGCAGCTCACCGAGGACGGCGCGGCACGGGACGGCACCGGCAGCGTGGAGGCCGAGCTGTTCGCCCGCATCCCCGCGCGCGTACTGCGGTTCTACCTGCCGGACCTGGTCACCCCCGACCCGCTGACCGAGGCCGAGCGGCTGCTCGCCCGGTGGCGGCAGCTCGCCGACCCGGAGATGCTGCGCCGGGCCCGGGAACAGGCCCGCGTCGCCACGGGCGCCGGCCCCGCGGTCCGGGCCCGGCTGGTCCTCGGCCGCGTGCTGCGCGCGGAGGCCGGTACGGCGGGCGCCCGCGCGGAGGGGCGGCGCGCCGGGCTGCTGCGGGAGGCCGAGGCCGAACTCGCCACCGCCTACGCGGCCGCCCCCGCCGACAGCCGGGAGCGGGCCGAATCCTCGCTGGAACTGGCGTCCTGCCGCCGGGAGTTGTGGCATGTGACGGCCGAGACGGACCACCTGTCGGCAGCCCTCGGCACCCTGGACGCCGACACCCCGCCCTGGCCCCGCATCACCACCACCGCCCGCGCCTGGCAGGCGGACGCCGGGGGCGCGGCGCCACCGGACGACGGCGCCCCCGGCGGGCCGGGCGAGGACACGTCCGCACCGGGCGCCGCCGAGGAGACTGCCGCAGCTCCGGGCGACGGGGCGCACCCGGACGGCGTGGCCGGGCCGGCTGAGGAGCCGGATGGTGTGCCCTCCGGTCGCGGGGGTGCCGCTGTGCCGGGGCGCGGGCGGTACCCGGAGGGTGTGGCCGTGCCGGCCCGAGGGCAGGACGGTGGGCCCGCGGACTCCGCAAGCCCCGCCGATGTGCCCTGGGAGGTGGCCGCACACCGGGCCCGGCTGCTGCTGCGGGGGCGGATTCTGCTCGACCTGCGGCATCCCGGGGCCGCCGTACCCGAACTACGGGAAGCCTGCGGAGTGTTGCATCGGGAACGGGCGGCCGACGCCGTGCGGGGGCCCGCGTTGCTCGACCTGGCGCGGGCGCTGCGCGGGGCCGGGGCCGAGGACGTCGAGACCCGGCAGGCGCTCGGCGAGGCGCTGGCGGCCGCCGGGGACGACCCGGCGCTGCTGCTGCCCTGCCTGGCCGCACTGGCCGCGTTCCACGACGCCGCCGGGGAGACCGGCGAGGCCGACGCGGCGTACGAGCGGGCCGCGCTGCTCGCCCCCGCCGACGACCCCCTGCGCGTCCGGCTCCTCACCGCCTGGGGCGAGTCGCTGCTCAGGCGGGCGTCCGCCGGCGACGGAGCCGGTGTGGTGGACCGGGCCGAGTCCGTGCTGCGCGAGGCGCTGAAGTCGCTGCCCGCCCGGTCCGCGCACCGCGGCCGGCTCCAGGGCCTGGTCGGCAGCGCCCTCGCCCAGCGCTTCCGCCACCTGGGTTTCCTGCCCGACCTGTTCGAGAGCCGGCACCTGCTCGGCCAGGCGGTGCGCGCGGCGACCGACGCGGCCGTACGGGCCGAGGTGTGGCTCCAGTTGGGCCGGGTGCGGCTGGAGGGCTGGTACCACGCGGGCGCGCCGGTGCTGGTGGAGGCGCTCCAGGCGTACGAGAACGCCGAGCGGGAGGCCGAGGCGGCCCACGGCGGCGACCCCGGCTCGGTGACGGCCGCCCGCGCCCGGCACGGCTGCGGGGCGGTACTGGCGCTGATGGGCCGGCCCGGCGCGGCCCGCGGTGCCTTCCGGACGGCCCGGGAGCAGTGGCAGCGGCTCGTCGGGGCGCTGCGCGAGGTCGACTGGGCGGATGTCGAGCTGACCCGGCGGGCGGAGGCGGAGCCACCGTCGGTCGTGGATCCGCGGTCGCTGCCGGAGCCGTCCTGGCGGGAGACCGCGCCGCCGTGGTGGCCGTGGTCCCAGGACTGGGCCAACGCGAGCGAGACTGGCCGGAGTTGAGCCGTCCAGGGTTTCTGGTTCCGGCCTGTCGGGAAGAAGTGGGCAGCCACTGCGGCTGTGCGGGGCGGGCGTAGGGCAGGGAGGAGCCGAGGTGGGGGAGCGTAGGACACGGGTGGCCGGCCTCGGCGAGGACGCCGGAGAGGTCGTGTTCCCGCCCGACCTCACCGACGTCGACCTGCGGACACTGCGTGCCATGGACGATCCGGCGGTGCTCGCGGCCGTCGCGGGGGTGCTCGCCGACCCGGAGGGGCTGAACCGGGTCTGGTACACCACCGGCGGTGACGACGAGATCATGCCGGGCAGGCCCGGGCGTGCGTTTTCGGCCGGTCCCGCGCGGCAGCCCTTACGCGACGAGGACACCGTGGCATGACCCCGGGAGCCCTGGGAGACGTACGGCCGGCCGCCCCCGCTCCCGGACCGGTCCCGCCCGAGACCCTCGCCGCCCTGGCCCGCACCCGTCCGCTGCCCGCGGCCACCGCGGCCCTGCGCGCCGCCCTGCACGCCCGCCGGATGCTGCTGCTGAAGTCCCTCCTGGTCCGGGCCGACGACGCCCGCGGCACCCTGCCCGCGGCGGCACGGCGGCGCTTCGCGGACGACTGGGCGCTGCTGGAGCGGGCCGAGCGCACCGACGCCGCAGCCGTCCGCGCCGTACTCGACTACCCGACGACCGGCGCCTGGCTGGCCGCGGCGCTCGCCGCGCCCGACGGCCCGGAGTTCGAGGGCGGCCTCGCCGGGCTCGGCGCGGTGGCCGTCGCCGCCGCGCTGCGCGCCGGCTGCCGGTTCACCACCACCCGCGTGCTGCCGGCCGGCACCCTGCCGCTGCCCGGCATCGGGCTGCTGCGCTGCGCCCGCGGCCCGGTACGGCTGTCCGGCCGGGCCGGGGCCGTACGGATCACCGACGCGGCCGGCCGGACCCTGCTGCTGCCCGGCACCGCGCACGCCGGACCCGGCACCCGGTGGACCGCCGGCTCCACCCTGGCCTGGTCGGCGCTGCACACCCTGCCCGGCGGCACCGCCGTACTCGACGACGTCGACCCCCACCGGGTGCCGACGGGCGGCATCGGGCCGGCGGCGCTGCCCGCGGCCGAGCGCCCGCACTCCGGCCCTGCCGCGTGGGCCGCCCGCTGGCGGGACGCGCACGCCCTGCTGGCCGCGACCCACCCCGCCCGGGCCGCCGAGACCCTCGCCCTGGTCCGCGCCGTCGTCCCGCTCGCGCCGCCCGCGCGCACCGGACCGGCGCTGAGCGCCACCGTGCGGACCGCGCCCGGCGCCGTCCTGGCCCAGCTGCCGGCCGACCGGCGCGAACTGGTCGAGCTGCTGGTGCACGAGACGCACCACACCAAGCTGGCCGTCCTGGACGAACTGGTCCCGCTGTGGCGGCCCGGCGGCAGCCTGCACCGGGTCGGCTGGCGGCGGGACCCGCGCCCGGTCCCCGGCGTGCTCCAGGGCGCGTACGCCCACCTGGCGCTGTTGGACCTGTGGGGGCGGGCCCGCACCGGACCCGCCCGGGCGTGGCGGCGGCGCGCCGCCGAGCGGTTCGAGGCGTGCCGGGAGCAGGTCGCCGAGGCCTTGTCCGTGCTGGCCGAGTCCGATGAACTGACCCCGTACGGCAGGGAGTTCGTCCGGGGCATGGGGAGCCACCACGCGCGTCTCGCGGGGAGCGCCCGCTCGCCGGTCTGACGCTCCGTAGACGGACAGGTGCGTTACGTTATGCGTACGGCTGCCCATGTGACCGGCGGCCGTGGCGGAAGCAGGGAGCGGCGATGGCGGAACAGCGGCGACCGGGCGCGAACGGTGCGGCGGCACCCGAGCACGTGCTCGTGGTCTTCCCGGGGTACTACCGCTCGTGGGCGGCGTGGATCGCGCAGTGCCTGGAGCGGCACGGACACCGGGCCACCCTGCAGCGCTGGGACCCGCCGCGCGAGGTGGCGCTGGAGGACTCCCTCGGCGACCTGCTGCTGGCCAGCGGCAAGGTGCTGCTGGTCCTCAACGACTGGTTCTTCGAGCTGGGCCCGCGCCCGCCCGGCGAGTGGAACGACGCGCTGCGCGGCTTCGTCGCCGCGCACGTCGACCGGTTCGCCGCGGTCAACCTCACCAACCGGCCGCTGCTGCCCGCCACCGCCGTCCTGGAACCGGCCAGCCTGTGGGCGCTGAGCGAGGAGGCCGCCGAGGAGCGCCTGCTGCGCCGGCTCGGCCTGGAGCCGCTCGCCCGCCCCCGCACCGTGCCCGGCCGGATCCGCTACCCGGACGAGCGCTGCGAGATCTGGGGCGAGGTGCCGCGCCGCAACCCGCGCTTCACCGGCCGCGACGACCTGCTGGGCGAACTCCACCAGCGGCTCGCCGACGCCGAGCGCGGCGCCGCCGCCTGCACGCTCGTCGGCATGTCCGGCATCGGCAAGACCCAGCTGGCCGCCGAGTACGCGCACCGCTTCAGCACCGACTACGACCTGGTGTGGTGGGTCAACAGCGACGACCGCACCATCCAGCGCGACCGGCTCGGCGAACTCGCCGTCGAACTCGGCCTGCGCATCGGCAGCGAGCCCGGCGAACGCATCCGCGCGGTCCGCAACGCGCTCAGGCGCGGCGAGCCGTACGCCAACTGGCTGCTGGTCTTCGACGGCTGGGACGACACCGAAGGCGTGACCTCGCTGCTCCCGCAGGGCACCGGACACGTGCTGGTCACCTCACGCAACCGGGGCTGGAGCGAGCACACCGACGTGCTGGAGATCCCCGCGTTCCTGCGCCCCGAGTCCACCGCCTACCTGATGCGCCGCGCCCCGCACATCACCGCCCACGAGGCCGACGAGGTGGCCGCCGAGTTCGGGGACGTGCCGCTGCCGCTGGTGCAGGCCGCGTCCTGGCTCGGCGAGTCCGGCATGGAGGCCGCCGAGTACCTGCGGATGGTCCGCGAACGCCGGCTGTCCACCGTCGACGAGCCCGTCACCGGCGAGGGCTTCCCGCAGTCCTCCCTCACCTCCTGGGCCATACTGCTCAACCGGCTGCGCCGCTCCCAGCCGCAGGCCATCGAGGTGCTCGGGCTGTGCACCTCCTTCGCCCCCGGACGCATCCCGCTCGGCCTCATCCGCGCCTACCCGCGCGCCGAGCTGCCCGAGGAACTGCGCTGGATGTCCACCGACCTGCCCGCCTGGACCCGCGCCCTGGACACCCTGGTCAACTACTCGGTGCTGACCCGGGAGACCCGCGGCCCGCTGGCCGCCGAGATGGGCCCGCACCAGGAGTCGGTGCACATGCACCGGCTGGTCCACGACATCGTCTCCAAGCTGACCGGCGACGGCAGCCACGAACTGCACCGGCGCGCGGTGCGCACCCTGCTCGCCGAGGCCGACCCCGGCAACCCCGCCGACAGCCGCAACTGGCCGCGCTACGCCGAACTGCTGCCCCACCTCGAACCCTCCGGGGCGCTGGAGAGCCGGCAGCCGCGGGTGCAGGAGCTGGTCCTGAACTGTCTGCGGTACTGCACCCGCAGCGGCGAGTACAGCGGCGGCCTGGAACTGGCCCAGCAGGTGCGCGAGCACTGGTCGCGGTTCATGGACCCGATCGACCAGCCGATGCTCGACCTGGCCACCCAGGAGGGCAACATGCTCCGCAACAGCGGCCGGTTCCGGGAGCTGTACGAGCTGCACCGGGGCGTGCTGAAGCAGCTGCGGGCCGCGCCCCGGCGCAACGAGATCGGCGAACTGGTCAGCAAGAGCGCCATCGCCTCCGGCCTGCGCTCCCTGGGCCGCTACCAGGAGGCCTACGACCTCCAGCGCGAGGTCCTCGACGGCAACGAGCGGCTCCTCGGCCCCGACGAGCCGCCCACCCTGGTCGCCCGGCACAACCTCGGCGTCATCCTGCGCATGCTCGGCCGGTACGCGGAGGCGCTCGACCTCGACCTGGAGACCCTGGCCCGGCGCGAGAGCGTGCTGCGCGCCCGGCACATCAACACCCTGCACTCCGGCAACGCCGTCACCCACAGCCTCCGTCTGCTCGGCCGCTACCGGGAGGCCCTGGCCCGCCAGGAACCCGTCGTACGGCTCCATGTGCAGGTGCTCGGGCCGCAGCACCCGCAGACCCTCGAAGCCCGCTCCCAGCTGGCCATGTGCCGGCGCCGGGAGGGCGGACACGCCCCGGACGTCGGCCCGGCCATGGCCGGCCTGCTGGACCAGCTGATCCAGCTGCACGGCCGCGAGCACTACCGCACGCTGGCGTTCCTCACCAACTACGGCAACTACCTGCGCGAACACGGCGATCTCAGCCAGGCCCGCGACCTCATCGACGAGGCGGAGGCCGGCTACCGCTCGCTGCTGGGTCCCGCGCACCCGGTGGCCACCGGCATGCTGTCCAACACCGGCCTGGTCATGCAGGCGGCGGGCGAGCGGGGCGAGGCGCTGTCGATGTTCGAGTCCGCGCTCGCCGGCCTCGGCGCCACGCTCGGCCCGGACCACCCGTGGGTCCTGGGCTGCGCCCTCAACGCCGCCGGCGCACGCAACTTCAACGGCCGGATCGAGGACGCCATGGAACTGAGCCGGGACACCCTGCGCCGTTCCCGGCACACGCTGGGCCACGAGCACCCGCTCACGCTGTCGTGTCAGGTGGCCCTCGCTGCGGACCTCCGCGCGGCCCACGAACAGGAGGAGGCCGGAAAACTGGAGGAGGACGCCCTGCTCGCCCTCACCCGCACGCTGGGCGCCCAACACCCGCACACGATCTCGGCCCGCCAACGGGTGCGCCCTTACTGGGACTTCGAGGCCTACCTGGGCTGAAGCGCCCCGTAAGGGGCGCGGGGAACCGCGCGAGCAACCGTGGGCGGTCCGCAGCCGCGCGCCATCCGCAACCGCCCCACCGGGCAGGCGAAGGGCCCGGTGCCGAGTCGGAACTCGGCACCGGGCCCTCAGCTTCGGCTGACCGCCGGAGGCACTACGCGTCGAAGACCTCGCGCACCAGCTGCTCCTGCTCGGCCTGGTGGCGCTTCGCGGAACCCACCGCCGGGGACGAGGAGTGCGGACGCGAGATGCGCCGCAGCCGCTCGCCGGCCGGGATGTCCGCGCCGACCGCCAGGTCCAGGTGGTCGATCAGGTTGAGCGCGATGAACGGCCAGGCACCCTGGTTCGCCGGCTCCTCCTGCGCCCACAGGTACTTCTCGGCGTTCGGGTACTTGTTGACCTCCGCCTGGAGCTCGGCACCCGGAAGCGGGTACAGCCGCTCGATACGGATGATCGCGGTGTCCGTCGCGCCCCGCTTCTGCCGCTCGGCCTCGAGGTCGTAGTAGACCTTGCCGGCGCAGAAGACGACCCTGCGGACCGCGGCCGGGTCGACCGTGCTGTCGCCGATGACCGGGCGGAACTGCCCGTTCGTGAACTCCTCCGCCTTCGAGGCCGCGGCCTTCAGACGCAGCATCGACTTCGGGGTGAAGACGATCAGCGGCTTGTGGTGCGGGTTGTGCACCTGCCACCGCAGGAGGTGGAAGTAGTTCGACGGCAGGGTCGGCATGGCCACCGTCATGTTGTTCTGCGCGCACAGCTGGAGGAACCGCTCCGGGCGGGCCGAGGAGTGGTCCGGGCCCTGGCCCTCGTAGCCGTGCGGCAGCAGCAGCGTGACGCCGGAGGTCTGGCCCCACTTCTGCTCGGCCGAGGAGATGAACTCGTCGACGACCGTCTGCGCGCCGTTGGTGAAGTCGCCGAACTGCGCCTCCCACATCACGAGCGCGTCGGGGCGGGCCAGCGAGTAGCCGTACTCGAAGCCCATCGCCGCGTACTCGGAGAGCAGGGAGTTGTAGACGTTCAGGCGGGCCTGGTCCTCGGAGAGGTACTGCAGCGGGGTGTACTCCTCGCCGGTCTCCCGGTCGATCAGCACCGCGTGGCGCTGGCCGAACGTGCCGCGCTGGGAGTCCTGGCCCGCGAGACGGACCGGGGTGCCCTCCAGCAGCAGGGAGCCGATGGCGAGGGTCTCGCCCATGCCCCAGTCGATCGTGCCGTCCTCCACCATCGCCGCGCGGCGCTGCAGCTGGGGCAGCAGACGCGGGTGGACGGTGATGGAGTCGGGGATGTTGACCTGGGACTCGGCGATCCGCTTGACGACCTCGGCGGAGACCGCGGTCGGGACCGCGACCGGGAAGCCGTCCTGGGGCGCCTGGACGTCTCCGGCGGCCGGCTGGGACGTGGCCTCGCGGACCTCCGTGAAGACCTTCTCCAGCTGGCCCTGGTAGTCCTGCAGGGCCTGCTCGGCCTCTTCCAGGGTGATGTCGCCGCGACCGATGAGGGACTCGGTGTACAGCTTGCGCACCGAGCGCTTCTTGTCGATCAGGTCGTACATCAGCGGCTGGGTGAAGGCCGGGTTGTCCGACTCGTTGTGACCGCGGCGGCGGTAGCAGATGAGGTCGATCACCACGTCCTTGTTGAACGCCTGGCGGAACTCGAACGCCAGCCGCGCGACGCGGACCACGGCCTCGGGGTCGTCGCCGTTCACGTGGAAGATCGGGGCCTCGATCATGCGGGCCACGTCCGTCGCGTACATGGAGGAACGCGAGGACTCGGGGGCCGCGGTGAAGCCGACCTGGTTGTTGATGACGATGTGGACCGTGCCGCCGGTGCGGTAGCCGCGCAGCTGCGACATGTTCAGGGTCTCGGCCACCACGCCCTGGCCCGCGAAGGCCGCGTCGCCGTGGATCGCCACCGGCAGGACCGTGAAGTCCGTGCCGCCCTTGTTGATGATGTCCTGCTTGGCGCGGGACACACCCTCCAGGACCGGGTCGACGGCCTCCAGGTGCGAGGGGTTGGCGACCAGCGAGACCTTGATCTGCTCGCCGTCCAGGCCGGTGAAGGTGCCCTCGGCGCCCAGGTGGTACTTCACGTCGCCGGAGCCGTGCATCGACTTCGGGTCGAGGTTGCCCTCGAACTCGCGGAAGATCTGCGCGTACGACTTGCCGACGATGTTGGCGAGCACGTTCAGGCGGCCGCGGTGGGCCATGCCGATGACGACCTCGTCGAGCCGCGATTCGGCAGCGGAGTCGATGACCGCGTCGAGCAGCGGGATGACGGACTCGCCGCCCTCCAGCGAGAACCGCTTCTGGCCGACGTACTTGGTCTGCAGGAAGGTCTCGAAGGCCTCCGCCGCGTTCAGGCGGCGCAGGATGCGCAGCTGCTCCTCGCGCTCCATCTTGGAGTGCGGGCGCTCCACGCGGTCCTGGATCCACTTGCGCTGCTTGGGGTCCTGGATGTGCATGAACTCGATGCCGGTGGTGCGGCAGTACGAGTCGCGGAGCACACCGAGGATGTCGCGCAGCTTCATCATCGACTTGCCGGCGAAGCCGCCGACGGCGAACTCGCGCTCCAGGTCCCACAGGGTGAGACCGTGCTCGACGATGTCCAGGTCGGGGTGCTTGCGCTGCTTGTACTCCAGCGGGTCGGTGTCGGCCATGACGTGGCCGCGGACCCGGTAGGAGTGGATCAGCTCGAAGACGCGGGCGGCCTTGGTGACGTCGTCGTCGTGGCTGGCGTCGATGTCCTTGAGCCAGCGGACCGGCTCGTACGGAATCCGCAGGGCCTCGAAGATGTCGTCGTAGAAGCCGTTCTCGCCGAGCAGCAGGTTGGCGACGGTGCGCAGGAACTCGCCGGAGGCGGCGCCCTGGATGACCCGGTGGTCGTAGGTCGACGTGAGCGTCATGACCTTGGAGATGCCGAGCTTGTTCAGGGTGTCCTGGCTGGTGCCCTGGAACTCCGCCGGGTAGTCCATGGAGCCGACGCCCATGATCACGGACTGGCCGGGCATCAGACGCGGCACGGAGTGGACGGTGCCGAGGCCGCCGGGGTTGGTCAGGGAGACCGTGACACCGGTGAAGTCGTCCATCGTCAGCTTGCCGTCACGGGCGCGGCGGACGATGTCCTCGTAGGCCTGCCAGAACTCGAAGAAGTTCAGCGTCTCGGCCTTCTTGATGGCGGCCACGACGAGCTGGCGGTCGCCGTTCGGCTTGACCAGGTCGATGGCCAGCCCGAGGTTGACGTGCGGCGGCTTGATCAGGGTCGGCTTGCCGTCCTTCTCGCCGAACGCGTAGTTCATCGACGGCATGGCCTTGATGGCCTGCACCATCGCGAAGCCGATCAGGTGCGTGAAGGAGATCTTCCCGCCCCGGGCGCGCTTGAGGTGGTTGTTGATGACGATGCGGTTGTCGAACAGCAGCTTCACCGGGACCGCGCGGACCGAGGTGGCGGTCGGCAGCTCCAGCGAGGCGTTCATGTTCTTCGCGA
Source organism: Streptomyces sp. NPDC088810 (assembly GCF_044750305.1). Taxonomy (NCBI): domain Bacteria; kingdom Bacillati; phylum Actinomycetota; class Actinomycetes; order Kitasatosporales; family Streptomycetaceae; genus Streptomyces; species Streptomyces sp. NPDC088810. Next base: position 212,053 of record NZ_JBIVJQ010000010.1, on the reverse strand, counting down.
CGGCCGCGGACGGACCACGCAGCGTCACGTACTCGGGGCCCTCGGGGGCCTCCGTGGCGGGAGCGGCCTTCGCCTTCGGCTGAGCGGGCGCCTGTGCGGGCTGCGCCGGCTTGGCCGGGGCGGGGGCGGCCTTCGCCGCGGGAGCCGGGGCCGGCGCCGGAGCGGGAGCCGCGGCGGGCTGCGCGGGAGCCGGGGCGGCGGCCTGCGGGGCCGATGCGGGTCCCCCCGCGCGAGCGGAGTCGAGCGTGGGGGAGGTGGTCTCTGCGGCCCCCGCGGCCGCAGTACCCGCCGGAGCCGGGGTGGCAGGTGCACCCGGCTTGTAATCGGCGAAGAAGTCCCACCAGGCGCGGTCTACCGAATTCGGGTCCTGGAGGTACTGCTGATAGATCTCGTCGACGAGCCACTCGTTCGGACCGAACGCGGCAGCGGGGTTCTTCCCGGCTTGGTCGTCGGTGGAGATGCTCGAGTTACTGGGGGACTGTGGCGACACGGCGGCAACCGCCCTCTTCCGCTTCACAAGGTGATGGACAGCGGGAATAAAGGCTACGCCCCCATGGCGGGGAAGGTCAGGTCGGGCAAGGTCATCGTCGCGTAAGTCACATCAAGAATCTTGTTTCAGGGCTTGAAATGGCGGGAAACAAGCGTGGTTCCGGATGTGAGAGGGTGCGCGGGCCCGGGCCCGGCGCGTCTTCGTTCGACGGGTGGCGCGGGCCTGCCCCGATCACACGCGTCCAGCTGCACGCCAGCGGCGGCGACCGTCGTGGATCTTGTGCTTCCGGTTCGGACTTTACGTCAACTTGGGACGGAAGTCAGTCCCGGAAGGGTGACGATGATCCGACAGCCCCGCTCGGATTCGGCCACACCGATCCGGCCGCCGTGCAGATCCACGGCCCACCGGGCGATCGCCAGCCCCAGCCCCGTACCGCCGTCGCTGCCCGGGCCGTGCGGCCGGGTGACGGCACCCCGGTTGAACCGCTCGAACACCCGGTGCCACTCGGACCGGGGGATGCCGGGGCCCTCGTCCAGGACCTCCAGCTCCAGCGACTCCGGCTGCGGCCCGCGCCGCGCCCGCACGGTCACCCGGCCGTGCGGCGGACTGTGCTTGACCGCGTTGTCGATCAGGTTCGCGACGACCTGGTGGATGCGCTCGGGGTCCGCGTGCGCGGTCAGCTCCGGCGGGGAGACGTCGAGGTGCAGATGGACGTCGGTACGCGTGTGGCTGCCGGAGCCGGTGGCCATGCCCGCGCGCGCGGAGGCGACCATGTTGGCCTCCTTCAGCACGCCCGACAGGTACGGCCACACCTCGAACCGGCGCAGCTTCAGCGGGACGACGCCGTTGTCCAGCCGGGACAGGTCCAGCAGGGTCTCCACCAGCCGGCCGAGCCGCTCGGTCTGCTTCAGGGCCGTCCGCATGGTCTCCGGGTCGGCCTCGGTGACCCCGTCGACGATGTTCTCCAGCACCGCGCGCAGCCCGGCGATCGGGGTGCGCAGCTCGTGCGAGACGTTCGCGACCAGCTCCTTGCGCTGGTTGTCCTGGGCCTCCAGCTCATCGGCCATGACGTTGATCGTCTGGGCCAGGTCGCCGAGCTCGTCCCGGCGGTTCTCGCGCACCCGGCGGGTGTAGTCGCCCTGGGAGATGGAGCGGGCCACCGCGTTCATCTCGTCCAGCGGCATGGTGAGCGAATGGGCCACGAACTGCGTGATGAGCAGTGTGGCGATCATCGAGAAGACCGTGATGAAGCGCAGCTCCGTCTTGGTGTGCACCGCGACGATCGACAGACCGGTGGTGATGAGCACCGAGATGACGACCAGCGCACCCAGCTTGGTCTTGATCGAGAACGGGCGTACGCCGCCCCAGGGTTCCTCGGCGAGGGTCCCGGGGCTCCTCCGTGCGGCCTGGCGCCCGTCGATGCTCACGGGTTCGGTGTCTCCAGCGCGTAACCCACCCCGTGCACCGTGCGGATCCGCTCGGCGCCGATCTTCCGCCGCAGCGCCTTGATGTGGCTGTCGACCGTGCGGGTGCCGGAGGCGTCCGCCCAGTCCCAGACCTCGGCCAGCAGCTGCTCCCGGGAGAGCACCGCGCGCGGGGTGTTCGCCAGGCACACCAGCAGGTCGAACTCGGTGGGCGTCAGGTGGACGTCCTCGGACTTCACCCGCACCCTGCGCTGCGCGTGGTCGATCTCCAGCTCGCCGAGGCGCAGGATGCCGGAGCGGGGGGTGGCGGCGGCCAGCGCGGCCCGCTCCACCCGGCGCAGCAGCACGTGCACGCGTGCCGCCAGCTCCCGCATCGAGAACGGCTTGGTCATGTAGTCGTCGGCACCGACGCCGAGCCCGACCAGCATGTCCGTCTCGTCGTCCCGCGCGGTGAGCATCAGCACCGGCACCGGCCGCTGCGCCTGCACCCGCCGGCAGACCTCGAGCCCGTCGAAGCCGGGCAGCATGATGTCGAGGATCAGCAGGTCGGGCTGCCAGGCCTCGGCCGTGTCGACCGCGGCCGGACCGTCGGCCGCCGTTTGCACCAGAAATCCCTCGGCTCGGAGCCGGGCCGCGATGGCGTCGACGATCGTGGGGTCGTCCTCGACGACCAGCACCCGGCGCTGTGCGCCCGGGGTGGTCGTCGCCGCGCCGCTCTGGGAGGTGTGTGTCTGCTCCATCGCCCGCCCCTGTTGTTGCTTTCCGGAATCAGTGGGGTGATCCCATGTCTGCGATTGACGCTTGAATGATCCGCGTCAGGGCAGCACATTACGGGGACTCACCGCGCCGTCGCTATCCAGGTCGGACGCCGAGGTGGACGGCGTCCGGAACGCCCCGGGCAACGGGCACCTCTTCGGTACGCACCTGCTGGAACCCGGCATTCCGCAAGCTTCCTTCAAATTCCGGAGAGGGCTCGGCCGACCACACCGCGAGTACGCCGCCGGGCCTCAACACCCTTGCGCACGCGGCGAGTCCGGCCGGTGCGTAGAGGCCGTCGTTGTCCTCCGTGACGGTCCAGCCGGGGCCGTTGTCGATGTCGAGGCACAACGCGTCGAACGTGTCGGAAGTCTCATTGACGTACGTCACGAGATCCGCTTCCACGATCGAGGTCCGCGGATCGGCGAGCGCGCTCGCGGACACCTCGGCCAGCGGGCCGTCCCGGTGCCAGTCGACGACGGCGGGCTCCCGCTCCACCACGGTGATCCGTCCCCAGCGGGGGTCGGCGGCCGCGTGGGCGAGCGAGAACCCCACGCCCAGCCCGCCGAGCAGCAGCTTCGGTGCCGGCCTGCCGTCCAGCGCGGCGCGGGCCGCGTCGACCAGCAGCCGCTCCGAGCGGCCGTCGGAGGTGTCCATCAGGAAACAGCCGTTGGCGATGATCTGCAGCAGCGCACCGTGCCGGCGGAGCACCACCTCGCCGTACGGGCCGTCGCGCCGGTCCAGGACCACGGGAGTGTCGTACACGGCAGTCATGAGCCCATCCTGCTCGAACGGGGCCCGGTGTTCACGGGAATTACGGATGACGCCCACGGACGTGTGGTGCGGGCCGGGCCCGGACGCGGCCGGGGCGGTGAGAGGTTGCCGTGAATCCGCTCTCGCGTGGCGCCGGTCATAGACAGCGGCACGCCGAGGACGAAGGGTGGGGCGTGACGGAAGGAGCGCCTCAGCGTGGAACGCATCACGACGGGCCCAACACCGGACGCCTCCCTCCGGGACGGTACGGCCGCCGTCCCGCCCCCGGTACTCGCCGGCCTGCTGGACGGCATGCCCCGCCAGCGCACCGGAACCCCGGCCGTGGCCCCCGCCGCCGTTCCCGCCCCGCCGTCCCTCCCGCTGTCCCGCCTGACCCGCCTGCGGCACCTGCTGCCCACCCCGGCCGGCACCCCGTTCACCTTCGTCTACGGGGCCGTCCTGGCCGTCACCTCCCTGGTCGCGGCCCTGGCCGACCCCGCCCTGGTGCACACCCTCCACCAGGGCTCCAGCACGGACGTGGCCCACCTGGTGCGCACGCCCGTGCTGGTGCTGCCGGCGAGCGCGCTGTGGATCGCGGGCGGGATCGTCTCGCCGTACGCGGCCCTGTTCGTGCTGGTGCTCACCGCGCTGGAGCGGCGGATAGGCGGGATGCGGGCCGCCTGCGTCTTCCTGGCCGGGCATGTCCTGGCCACCCTCGCCACCGAGGTCCCGGTGGGCCTCGCCGTCCTCGCCGGGCACCTGCCCGGCACCTCGCTGCACCGCCTCGACTACGGCATCAGCTTCGGCGTGGCCGCCAGCATCGGCGCCCTGGCCGGCCTGATCCGCCCCTGGTTCCGCTGGTCCGCCCTGGCCCTGACGGCCGGGGTCCTGCTGACCGACCTCGTCGCCTACACGGACCCGTTGACCGACTGGGGCCACGTGATCGCGCTCGCCATAGGCGTATCGACGTGGCCGTTGGTCCGGCGCGCACATGATCGCTCATAGCGAACAAAAACCCGGGAACATTCAGCCCCGCCGGAACATTGAGTCGGCATAGCTCAAGTTGACTGCCTAAGGGGAGATCATGGCTGCTGAGTCACCGGCGTTCACGCTGACCCTGCCCGTGCTGCCGCTCGACGACGAGGTCGTGCTGCCGGGGATGGTGGTTCCGCTGGACCTGAGCGACGCCGAGGTGCGGGCCGCGGTGGAGGCCGCGCAGGCCGCCGCCCGCTCGGAACCCGGAAAGCCCAAGGTGCTGCTGGTGCCGCGCGTCGACGGCACGTACGCCAAGACCGGCGTCCTCGGCACGGTGGAGCAGGTCGGCCGGCTGGCCGACGGTGACCCGGGGGCCCTGATCCGCGGCCGGAGCCGGGTGCGCATCGGCGCCGGCACCACCGGCCCGGGCGCCGCGCTCTGGGTCGAGGGCGCCCGCGTCGAGGAGAACGTCCCGGAGCCGCTGCCGGGCCAGGTCGCCGAGCTGGTCAAGGAGTACAAGGCGCTCGCCACCACCTGGCTGAAGAAGCGCGGCGCCTGGCAGGTCGTGGACCGCGTCCAGGCCATCGACGACGTGTCGGCGCTGGCCGACAACTCCGGCTACTCGCCGTTCCTCACCACCGAGCAGAAGGTCGAACTGCTGGAGACCGCCGACCCGGTGGCCCGGCTCAAGCTCGCCACGCAGCAGCTGCGCGACCACCTCGCCGAGCAGGACGTGGCCGAGACCATCGCCAAGGACGTCCAGGAGGGCGTCGACAAGCAGCAGCGCGAGTTCCTGCTGCGCCGTCAGCTGGAGGCCGTCCGCAAGGAGTTGCGCGAGCTGAACGGCGAGAAGGAGGGCGAGGAGTCCGACGACTACCGCGCCCGTGTCGAGGCCGCCGACCTGCCGGAGAAGGTCCGCGAGGCCGCCCTCAAGGAGGTCGACAAGCTGGAGCGCGCCTCCGACCAGTCGCCCGAGGGCTCCTGGATCCGCACCTGGCTGGACACCGTCCTGGAGATGCCGTGGAACGAGCGGACCGAGGACGCGTACGACATCCAGGGCGCCAAGGCGATCCTCGACGCCGAGCACGCCGGCCTGGAGGACGTGAAGGAGCGCATCACCGAGTACCTGGCCGTGCGCAAGCGGCGCACCGACCGCGGGCTCGGCGTCATCGGCGGGCGGCGCGGCGGTGCCGTGCTTGCCCTGGTCGGCCCGCCTGGTGTCGGAAAGACCAGCTTGGGAGAGAGTGTCGCCCACGCCATGGGCCGCTCGTTCGTCCGGGTCGCCCTCGGCGGCGTCCGCGACGAGGCCGAGATCCGCGGACACCGCCGTACGTACGTCGGTGCGCTGCCCGGCCGGATCGTCCGCGCGATCAAGGAAGCCGGGTCGATGAACCCGGTGGTCCTGCTGGACGAGATCGACAAGGTGGGCTCGGACTTCCGGGGCGACCCGGCCGCCGCCCTCCTCGAGGTGCTCGACCCGGCGCAGAACCACACCTTCCGGGACCACTACCTGGAGGTCGAGCTGGACCTGTCCGACGTGGTCTTCCTCGCCACCGCCAACGTCCTGGAGGCCATCCCGGAGGCGCTCGCCGACCGTATGGAGATCGTCCGCCTGGACGGCTACACCGAGGACGAGAAGGTCGTCATCGCCCGCGACCACCTGCTCCCGCGCCAGCTGGAGCGGGCCGGTCTGGCCAGGGACGAGGTCACGCTCGACGAGAGCGCGCTGCGCAAGCTCGCCGGCGAGTACACCCGCGAGGCGGGCGTACGCACCCTGGAGCGGTCCATCGCGCGACTGCTGCGGAAGATCGCCGCCCAGCACGAACTGGGCGAGCGGGAGCTGCCGTTCACCGTCACCGACGGCGATCTGCGCGCCCTGATCGGCCGGCCGCACCACGTGCCCGAGTCCGCCCAGGACCCGGCCGAGCGCCGTACGGCCGTGCCCGGTGTGGCCACCGGTCTCGCGGTCACCGGCGCCGGCGGTGACGTGCTCTTCGTGGAGGCGTCCCTGGCCGACCCGGAGACGGGCGCGGCGGGGCTGACCCTCACCGGGCAGCTGGGCGACGTGATGAAGGAGTCGGCGCAGATCGCGCTGAGCTTCCTGCGCAGCCACGGCGCCGAACTGGAACTGCCGGTGGCCGACCTGAAGGACCGGGGTGTGCACATCCACTTCCCGGCGGGCGCGGTGCCGAAGGACGGCCCGAGCGCGGGCATCACGATGACCACGGCCCTCGCCTCGCTGCTCTCCGGCCGCCTGGTCCGCACGGACGTCGCCATGACCGGCGAGGTCTCGCTGACCGGCCGGGTGCTGCCGATCGGCGGGGTGAAGCAGAAGCTGCTCGCCGCCCACCGCGCCGGGGTGACCACCGTGATCATCCCCAAGCGCAACGAGCCCGACCTGGACGACGTCCCGGCCGAGGTGCTGGACAAGCTGGACGTCCACGCCGTGACCGACGTCCGCCAGGTCCTGGAGCTGGCGCTCGCGCCCGCCACGAGCGACGCGGCGCCGGAGGTTCCGGTCGCGGCCTGACGGACGCTGCCGGAAAGGCGGGGCCCGGGTTCCGTGAGGGAGGCCCGGGCCTCCGCCGTACGCCCGGAACGGGATCACTCGGTAGAATTCAGGCGTGAGTCGGCCATCCGAGCGCGCCTCCGGCCTGATCGGGGCCGAGATCGCGGGGTACCGGGTGGAGCGCGAACTCGGCCGCGGCGGCATGGCCGTCGTCTACTGCGCCAAGGACCTGCGCCTGGGCCGCACGGTCGCCCTGAAGCTGCTCGCGCCCGAGTACACCCGCAACGAGGCCTTCCGCAGCCGCTTCGCCCAGGAGTCCCGGGTGGCCGCCGCCATCGACCACCCCAACATCGTGCCCGTCTTCGAGGCCGGTGAGGCCGACGGGGTCCTGTACATCGCCATGTGCTTCGTCTCCGGCCTCGACCTGCGCGCCCTGCTCGACCGCGAGGGCCCGCTCCCGGTGCCGGCCGCGCTGCGCATCGCCGCCCAGCTGGCCTCCGCGCTCGACGCGGCCCACGCCCGCGACCTGGTGCACCGGGACGTCAAACCGGGCAACGTGCTGGTCGCCAAGGGCATCGACAGCGACCACCCCGAGCACGTCTACCTCACCGACTTCGGCCTGGCGAAGAAGTCGCTGTCGCTCACCGGGTTCACCACGGCGGGCGAGTTCGTCGGCACGCTGGACTACGTGGCGCCCGAGCGGATCGCCGGGCGCCCGGTGGACGGCCGGTCCGACCAGTACAGCCTGGCCTGTGTGGTCCACGAGACCCTGGTGGGCGCCCCGCCGTTCCGCCGGGCGGACCAGCTGGAGCTGCTCTGGGCCCACCAGTACGATCCGCCGCCCGCGGTGAGCGAGGAGCGGCCGGACATCCCGGCCGGCGTGGACGAGGTGCTGCACCGGGCCCTGGCGAAGATCCCCGACGACCGCTACGACACCTGCCTGGAGTTCGTGGCGGCCCTGCGCGGCGCCGTCGTCGAGGCCGGCCCGCGCGGCCCCGCGCCGGCGCCGGCGCCGTTGCCCGCGGACCTGCGGGCGGCCCGGGCCGAGGCACCCGGGCCTCCGCCCGAGCCGCCCGCATGGGCCGGCCCCGTGCTCCGGGCGCCCCGCTAGCGGGCGCATTCTGCTTCGCCGGGTTCCTGCGTCAAGTCCCGAGTCCTCGGAACATGACCCTTCCGTACCGCTCCGGCCTACTGGAAGCACGGGCCGCGCCGGAACCACCGGACACCGAGAAGGCCCCACGACACCAGGAGGAGAAAGCCATGACGCACACCAACGAGAACCTCGGGGAACGCCGCTCGAAGCGGGGCACGCGGCTGGCCGCGCTCGCCGTCTCGGCCGGTGCGGTCGCCGCCGGTGTGATGCTGCCGGCCGTCACCGCGAGCGCGGCCCCGATGCCCCGGACGCCGACGGCCGCCCAGGCCCCGGCCCACCACGACCACGGTCACCACTACGACCACGGTCATCACTACGACTATTACTACTCCTCCTACTGCTGATGGCGTGACGGGCGTGCCGGGGCCACCCCCCGGCACGCCCGTCACAGCGCGGTCAGCGACTGCTCCGCCCACACCGTCTTGCCGACCCGGTCGTGCCGGGTGCCCCAGCGCTGGGCGAGCTGGGCGACCAGCAGCAGGCCCCGGCCGCCCTCGTCGAAGATCCGGGCCCGGCGCATGTGCGGGGTGGTGCCGCTGGAGTCGTAGACCTCGCTGATCAGCTTGGTGCCCTGGTGGATCAGCCGGAGCCGGATGGGCGGGCGGCCGTAGCGGATGGCGTTGGTGACCAGCTCGCTGACCATCAGCTCGGTGGTGAACGCGGCCTCGTCCAGGCCCCAGGCGGTCAGCTGGTCGGTGGCGTACCGGCGGGCCAGGGAGACGACGCTGGGCCGGTCGTCCAGCTGCCAGGAGGCGACCAGGTCCTCGTGCAGCGCCCGGGTACGGGCCACCAGCAGGGCGATGTCGTCGTCGGGGCGGTGGCTGAGCAGCTCGGTGAGGACCCGGTCGCACACCGATTCCAAGGACGTCGCCGGGCGGCCGAGCGCGGCGAACATCTTGTCCAGCGCCACGTCGATGTCGTGGTCGCGGGCCTCCAGCAGCCCGTCGGTGTACAGCGCCAGCAGGCTGCCCTCGGGCAGTTCCGCCTCGATCGCCTCGAACGGCAGCCCGCCGAGCCCGAGCGGCGGCCCCGCGGGCACGTCGAGGAAGCGGACGGTGCCGTCCGGGCTCACCACGGCGGGCGGCGGATGCCCGGCCCGGGCGGCGGAGCACCGGCGCGACACCGGGTCGTAGACGGCGTACAGGCAGGTGGTGCCGATGCCGCCGGCGGTGTCGGCACCCGGGTCAAGGCTGCCCTCGTCGGCGGCCAGCCGCAGCACCAGGTCGTCCAGGTGGGTGAGCAGCTCGTCGGCCGGCAGGTCGACGTCGGCCAGGGTGCGCACCGCCGTGCGCAGCCGGCCCATGGTGGCGGAGGCCCGGATGCCGTGGCCCACCACATCGCCCACCACGAGCGCCACCCGCGCGCCGGACAGCGGGATCACGTCGAACCAGTCGCCGCCCACGCCGGCCCGGGTCGCGGCCGGCAGATAACGGGTGGCGATCTCCAGCGCCCCCTGCTCGGGCAGGGTGTGCGGCAGCAGGCTGCGCTGCAGGGCCATGGTGGTGGTGCGGGACCGGGAGTAGCCGTGGGCCTGCTCGATGCCGGTGGCCGCCTTCGCGGTGAACTCCTCGGCGAGCCGCAGCTCCTCCGGGCCGAACGGCCCCCGCTGCGGGTGCCGGCCGAACAGGGCCACGCCGAGGGTGGCCCCCGGCACGAGCAGCGGCACCGCCAGCAGGGAGTGCGCGCCGGACGCGCGCAGCCACGCGGCGCCCGGGTCCAGCGCCGCCCACTCGGCGATGTCCGGGTCGGCCGTGTCGTACAGCTGCGGGCGGGCCGTCGCCAGGCAGCGGGCGGCCGGCGAGCCGGCCGGGCAGACGAGGGTCTGGCCGACGCCGGTGCCGTGGCCCGGCCGGTCGCCGTCCGGGACCGCGCGCAGGGCGGCCCGGCGCAGCACGACCTGCTCCGGGGCGGCGGACTCGGCGGTGGTCCGCGGGGAGTCGAGCAGGTCGACCGCCATGACGTCGGCCAGCCGGGGGACCGTGACCTCGCCGAGTTCCTGGGCGGCACGGGCCTGGTCCGCCAGTGTCCCGGCGGGCGGGCCGGCGCCGTCCGGGGGCCGCGGCGGGGCGGTGGTCTCCTGGGACTGCTGCGGCACGGACAGGCAGACGGCCCGCACCCGGCCGTCGGCGTCCTTCAGCGGGGTGAGGACGGTGGTCCGGCCGAGGTCCGCACCGAGCCGGCCCGGCGCCTCCTGCGGCCGGCCGGACTCCAGCGCCAGCCGCATCGCCCGGTCGGCCTCCTCGCTCGCGGTCCCCGGCACGATGTGGGCGAGGCCCAGCCCGCGCATCGCCGCCTCGGGCAGGGCGAGGGCGTGCTCCAGCCGGCGGTTGGCGCGCACCAGGCGCAGGTCCGCGTCGAAGATCGCCAGCGGAAAGGGGGACTGGAGGAACGTCCACTCCTCCAGCGGTTCGCCGCGGGGCGGCTGGGCGCGGGCCGTCACGGCGCTCACCACGAGCCAGTCGGTGGTCCCGGCCGGCGAGGTCCGGCGGTGGGCGAGGACGCCCAGTTCCAGCAGCCGGCCGTCCCGGTGGCGCAGCGGGAGGGTGCCGTTCCAGCGGGTGCGGCCGGCCAGCGCCCGCCGGACCGCCGCGTGCTCGGCGGCGAGCAGCGCGGTGGCGGGCCGGCCGACCACCGCCGGGGAGTCGTAGCCGAGCAGCCGTCGCGCGCCCTCGCTCCAGCCGGTCAGGATGCCCCGCTCATCGATGGTGGCCGTGGCCGTGTACGTCGACTGTCGCTCCATCGCCGCTCATCTCGCCCTTGCTCGGCAGGCTCTCCTGACCAGCATGATCCCGGGCGGCGCGGAGCACCAACGCAGCGCGGCGGACCCGGTGGCCCCGGCGGCCGGGGCCACCGGGGACACCTCAGCCGAGGGCCAGGGCCTGCACCCGGTCGAGCGCGCCGTTGAACTTGTCGTGGTCGCCGACGGTCGGGCCGGAGGAGGTGTACTGCCACATCGTGTAGTACGGCCACCCGGCCGGCAGCGTCCCCGGGTCGGCGGCATAGCGGGCGATCCACAGCGGGTTGTTCGCCGCGAAGCCGCCGTAGTTGCCGGTGCACTGGGTCCACCAGCTGGTGGCCGTGTAGATCACCGGGTACCGGCTGGTGCGCGCCTTGTAGGTGGCGATGAAGTCGGCGATCCAGCCGACCATCTGGCTCGCGGTCTTGCCGTAGCAGGCGGCGCCGTAGGGGTTCCACTCGATGTCGAGGGCGCCGGGCAGGGTCCTGCCGTCCCGGGACCAGCCGCCGCCGTGGTCCACGAAGTAGTTGGCCTGGGTGGCGCCGCTGGTGGTGTCCGGGGTGGCGAAGTGGTACGAGCCGCGGATCATGCCGACGTTGTAGGAGCCGTTGTACTGCTGGGCGAAGTACGGGTTCGTGTAGTACGTGCCTTCCGTGGCCTTGGTGTACGCCCAGCGCACCCCGCTGCCCCACAGCGTCGACCAGGCGACGTTGCCCTGGTACGCGGAGACGTCGACGCCCTCGGTCTGGGTGGCGTCACCGGTGCTGGGCGTGCCGTCCCGGCCGTCGTGGGCGAGGACGCCCATGCCCATGTAGGCGGAGCCGCGGCCGGGCGTGCTCGCGGCCCGGGCGGAGCTGAGCGGGAGGCTGAGCGAGAGCGCCGCGAGCAGCGCCGTGAGGAGGACGGAGAGGGGGCGCGGGCGGCAGGAGCCGGCTCTGAGCACGGGCATGACGTGCCTCCGGGGAGTGAAGTGGGGGGAGAGAGCGTGTGGGGGGCTCAATGGCGCGGAACGCCGTCCACTGGCGTGGGCATGCCATTAACGACGTGGTAAAGAAGCTACGCACGTAGATACGGCGTGGGAAGAGGGTCCGGACGACGCCGTTGGTCTACGCCTGCGAAATACTTACGGAGCTGCGGCAATGACGACTTTTGACAGAAACTTTCACCACCACGAAACCGATCAGGGGTGCTGACGTGCACGAGGACGGAAACGGTGGCGCCCACGGCGTCGCCGGCCAGGTGACACCCAGTGGTGCAGACCAGGAATTCCTGGCACTGGAGCGCGAGTTGACCGTGCTGCTCCGGCGCGCCCGCGCCAACCAGGGCGAGATGGCCCGGGAGGTCCACCCCGACCTGGAGTCCTCCGCCTACGGCCTGCTCATCCGGCTGGACGAACTGGGCGGCCAGCGGGCCACGGCCCTCGCCGCCTACATCGGCGTCGGCAAGGCCACCATGTCCCGCCAGCTGCGCGCCCTGGAGGAGCTGGGCCTGATCGCCCGGGAACCCGACCCCGCCGACGGCCGCGCCTGGCTCGTCACCCTCACCGAGGAGGGCCGCCGCCGCGTCGGCACGGTCCGCGAGGCCCGCCGCGCCCGCTACGTCCGCCAGCTCGCCCACTGGGACCGCCGCGAGGTCGCCGAGCTGGCCCGGCTGCTCCACGAGCTGAACGGCGTCATGGCCAAGTGAACACCGTCATGAACGCTGTCACGGCGCCCTAGCCGTCACAGCTCCGCGTACACCACCGTCGCGTCGTCGTGCGTCTTGCTCCGGCCCAGGAACGCCCGCTCCTCCCGGTCCGCCGCCTCCAGCTCCCGTACCCGCTCCACCAGCGACCGGGCGCCCTCCTTCGCGACCACGTCGAACAGTGCCGTCCAGTCGCCCTCGCGGAACGTCTCCGTCCAGCGCGTCGCGCCGTCGGTCAGCGCGACCAGCGCCCGGACCTCGCGCCGGGGCAGGACGCCGGTGACCGCCCGGGCGGCCACGGCCGGGTCGGCGGCGGCCGTGAAGAAGCCGCCCTCCTTGTTGCGCAGGTGCGCGTCGATCAGGGCGTCGGTGGTGAGCGCGGCGCGGGGCAGCCGGGCCAGCCGGTCGTCCAGCACCGGGGTGACCGCACCGTCGGGCCCCCGCACCAGCAGCGCGGAGTCGGACAGCACCAGGTACTCGACCTCGGCGGCGGACCAGCGGGCCAGGACGACGGTTGCCTGGGGGGTTCGCGGGTGAGAAAGGTCACAGGCGTCCGCGTGGGCCTCGGCGGTGCGCCGGATGGCCCGCGCGAGAATTTCCGAGAGCGTCAGATCTCGCCCCGAAACGGTCAGTTCGGTCAGCGCACCGCCCAGTCGCGCGGTGAACCAGGGGACGGAATGCAGACAGCCCGTCCCGCCACGGGGCGGAGTGACTCCGTCCAGGACGATCACGCAACCTCCCTGTCCGGAGGCGGGTAGTCCGACACCGGCGAAGTCCTCGTTGGGGCGGGTCGCGTCGCCGGGGTCCGAAACGAGATCAGTGCGCATCCGGCCAGTCTGCACGAGGCCTTCACACGGGCGCCAAAGGCTGGCAAGGACCGGCCAATTCTCACCGCCCCGCAGGTCAGACGCCTGGTTTGGGCGAGAATGATCCACTCCGGGAAGGCGTGGTGGCGAATACTGCCAAAGCCTGCCGCGTGCGTCCAACCGGCCCACCGCGCAAGACCCCCGCACGCGCCAGAGGAACTTGCCCGCCAACTCCCCTCCGATGTTCACTCCTTCGGGTGGCGGGTCAGGTGATGCGCGACCACTGCCCACCGGCGCTGGGAGGGTCGGGAACCGTACGAACCGGGTGTACGCACCACTTGGCACCGAGCTGACGGGGCGCCACCCGGGCCCCTGGGTAGACGAGTTCAGGAATGCGAGCACCGGTGCAGAAGAAGCGGCCTCGGCGCACAGGCAGGCAGACGGCCCCCGAGGGGACCGTTCCCCAGACCCCCGTGGGCTCCGGCCGCCCCACGCATGTGCGCACCCGGCTGATCGTCGCCGTCGCCGTCGTGGCCGCGGCCGTCGCCGGGGCAGGCGCGCCCGCGCTGCTGAGCGCCTCCCGGGACGTCAGCGACTCCCAGGACCTGGTGACGCTCGCCGGCCGCACCCAGGACGCGCTCACCCTCGCCCACTCCCTCGCCGACGAACGCGACGAGGTCACCTCCTACGTCGCGGCCGGCCGCCCCAAGTCCAAGGCGCCCTCCGAGGACCGCAGCGCCCGCGTGGACCGGCAGGTTGAGGAGCTGCGCGCCGACACCGACACCCCGGCGCGCCTGCGCACCGCCCTCGACGGCATCGACACGCTGCGCCGGGCCGCCCTCACCGGCAAGACCGACGCCCTGCGGACCCACCAGGCGTACTCGGCGACGATCACCGAACTGCACCGGCTGGCCGAGCGGCTGGCCGAGCAGCTGCCCCCGCGGGCCGGCTCCGGCGCCCACGCCCTGGCCGAACTGGACTCCGCCGTCCAGCAGTCCGCCGCCGCCCGCGGCCTGCTGCTGGCCGCGCTGAACATCCCGTCCCGCAGCCAGACGGTGATCGACCCCACCACCGGCCTGCCCGCCACGTCCGCCACCAGTACCGACGCGGAGCGCACACAGCGCGACGCGCTCACCGCCGCCGCCCAGCAGGCCCGGCTGCGCGCCGACGCGGCCCTCGCCGACTTCCGCGAGACCGCGCCCAAGGCCGCCGTCGACTCCTACGACTCCACGGTCACCGGTCCCGAGGTCAACTCGGCGGACAAGTACCTGTCCGCGCTCACCGACCAGCCCACCCTGGCCGACAGCGAGCTGACCACCAGCACCAAGAAGCTGGACGCGGCCCTGTCCGCCCGCGTCGACCTGATGCGCGGCGCCGAGTCCGCGCTCTACGACCACCGCACCAAGGACCTCGCCCACCTCCGGGACGACGACGTCACCGCCCTGGAGATCCGGATCGCCGTCCTCGGCGTGCTGATGCTGGTCGCGGTCGGCGTCGCCACCGCCATGGCCCGCACCCTGACCCGCCCCCTGTCGGTGCTGCGCCGCGGCTCGGCCCGCCTCGCCGAGGCCGAGGACCCGGCCGGCCAGGAGCCGATCGCCTTCACGGGCCGCAACGACGAGTTCGCCCAGGTGGTCCGCTCGGTCAACGCCCTGCACGCCCACGCCGTCACGCTGCACGAGCGCGTGGCCACCCTGGAGACCGACCGCAAGCACCTGGTCGGCCAGCGCCAGAAGATGGCCGACGCCCGCGAGGAGCTGCGCGCCGAACTCGCCGACTCCGCCGCCCAGCTGGAGCGGCTGCGCACCAGCATCGGCACCACCTTCGTCAACCTGGCCCTGCGCACCCTGGGCCTGGTCGAGCGCCAGCTGGCGGTCATCGAGGGCCTGGAGGACCGGGAACAGGACCCCGACCGCCTCGCCACCCTGTTCAAGCTGGACCACTTCGCCACGGTCATGCGCCGGCACAGCGAGAACCTCCTGGTCCTCGCCGGCACCGAGCACGTCCAGCAGCACCCCGGCCCGGTGCCGCTGGTCGACGTGGTCCGGGCGGCGGTCAGCGAGATCGAACGGTACGAGCGCGTCCGCATCGCCGCCCTGCCGCCGCACGCGCACGTGGCCGGCTTCGCCGCCGACGACCTCTCCCACCTGCTGGCCGAACTCATGGAGAACGCCACCGCCTTCTCCCCGCCGGACCTGCCGGTCGAGGTCTCCGGCTGGCTGCTGGAGTCGGGCGAGGTCATGCTGTCGGTCCAGGACGAGGGCATCGGCGTGGCGGAGGACCGCCTGGCCCGCCTCAACGCGCGCCTCGCCGACTTCGACCCCGAGTCCCTCTACGACCAGGAGGGCGACGACGGCCTCGGCCTCGGCCTGTACGTCGTCGCGCGCCTCGCCCACCGCCACGGCGTCCGTGTCCAGCTGCGCGAGCAGAAGCAGGGCGGCATCGCGGCGGTGGTGGTGCTCCCGGCCGGCCTCCTCGTCGAGGCCCCGCCCACCGCTCTCCCGCCCCGGACCGCCCCCGGCGCCACCGGCACCTTCACCCTCCCCGGCGCCGACGCGGAGGCCAACTCCAACGTCCTGCCCGCCCGCAAGCACCAGGACCCCCTGGTCACCCTGGCGGAACAGGCGGTACGGGAGCACGCCGAGGAGGCAGCGGAACAGGCACCGGAGCAGGCACCGGAACAGCGGTCGGAACAGGCCCCGGAACAGTCACCGGAGGAGGCCCACGAGCAGGCCGCCCAGCCCGCCCAGGACGCGGAGACCCGCCCGAAGGCCCCGGCGGAGACCCACGCCGAGACGACGATGGAACTCCTCCTCCCGGACGCACCGGCGGATCCGGCGCCCGCGGAGGCGGACCGTCCGCACGACCCGGAAGCCGCCGACGACGACGCCGAAGGCGAAGCCGAGGAGGAGGAACGGCTCACCAGCAAGGGCCTCCCCAAGCGCACACCCAGGATCACCGCACCCACCGCCCCGCCCCGCCAGCGCACCGCGTCCGTGGACGCGGAAGCCCTGCGCCGCAGGCTCGGCGGCTTCCGCCGCGGTGCCGAGGCCGGCTACCGCGACGTGGAGGCGGAGATCGCCGAACAGACGGCCAACACCAAGCGGCCGACCAGCCACGCACACGCCGAAGAAGCCACGGGGGGCACAGCCGAGGAGGCAAGCAGTTGACCGCGCCCACTACCTACGGACTGAGCAGTGAAGCCCGAAACCTGCACTGGCTGCTGACCAACCTGGTCGAGGAAGTACCCGGCATCCAGTCCGTCGCCGTGGTCTCGTCCGACGGCCTGCTGCTGCTCTCGTCCGACCCGGGCCACAGCGAGCAGTCCCGCCAGGCCCGCCCGGCGAAGGGCCCCCGGGGCTCCGCCGCCGACCTCGCCACCATCGTCTCCGGCATCGGCAGCCTCACCGTCGGCGCCGCCAAGCTGATGGACTTCGGCGGGGTCCGGCACACGATGGTCGCGATGGAGGAGGGCAGCCTGTTCGTGATGTCGATCAGCGACGGCTCGCTGCTCGGCGTCCACGGCTCCGCCGAGTGCGACATGAGCGTCGTGGCGTACCACATGGCGCTCTTCGTCGGCCGCGCCGGCCACGTGCTGACGCCCGAGCTGCGCAGCGAACTGCGCAAATCCCTGGAGGCCGAGTCGACGGGGAGCACCCGATGAGCGGCACACCGAAACTGCCCGTCCGGGGCGGCGACCGCAAACCCGCGCGCGTCCGCCCCTACTCGCTCACCGGCGGCCGTACCCGCTTCGGCCACGTCCTCCTCGTGGAGACGTTCGTGGCCGCACTGGAGGCCCCCGAGGAGCGCAAGGAACTGACGAGTGCGCCGCTCTCCGCCCGGGTCATGCCGGAGATGCGGGCCATCGTCGAACTGTGCCGCCGTATGCGCACGGTGGCCGAGATCGCCGCGCTGCTGAAGATGCCGCTCGGCGTGGTCCGCGTGCTCCTGAGCGACCTCGCGGACCAGGGAAAGATCCGTGTGTACGGCACCGGAACCGGTCACGGCACCGGCCGCCCGGACCGCGCTCTGCTGGAAAGGGTGCTGAGTGGACTCCGCCGTCTCTGACGCCACCGCCTCCTTCGGGGGCACCCCCCTCGCCGCCTTCACCGATCCGGACGAGGACCTGAAGTCCTGGCAGACGGACCGGACACGCGCCCCCATCGCGACGAAGATCGTGGTGGCGGGCGGCTTCGGCGTCGGCAAGACCACCCTGGTCACCTCCGTCTCGGAGATCACGCCCCTGCAGACCGAGGCGCTGATGACCGAGGCCAGCGAGGGCACCGACGACCTGTCGGCCACGCCGGGCAAGCTCACCACCACCGTGGCCATGGACTTCGGCCGCATCACGCTCGACGACGACCTGGTGCTCTACCTGTTCGGCACGCCGGGCCAGCAGCGGTTCTGGTTCATGTGGGACGACCTGGTGCGCGGCGCGATCGGCGCCGTCGTCATGGCCGACACCCGCCGTCTGAAGGACTGTTTCCCCGCGCTGGACTACTTCGAGAGCTGCGGGCTGCCGTACGTCGTCGCGGTCAACCACTTCGACGGCAGCGAGCGGTTCGAGCCGGAGGACGTCCGGGAAGCGCTGACGATACCCGCGCACATCCCTGTCATGATCATGGACGCGCGGCGACGGATCTCGGTGATCGAGACCCTCCTGGCCCTGGTGGCCCACGCGCTGGACGAAACCCCCGAGTAGTCCACGAACCGTCCCCAGCCCCCGTAGGAGACACCACCCGCATGCGGAAGATACTCGTCGTCGGAGCCGGCCAGTCCGGCCTCCAGCTCGCCCTCGGCCTGCAGTCGCACGGCTACGAGGTCACCCTGATGTCGAACCGGACCGCGGACGAGATCCGCTCGGGCCGGGTCATGTCCACGCAGTGCATGTTCGACACGGCGCTGCAGCACGAGCGCGACCTCCAGCTGAACTTCTGGGAGTCCCAGGCCCCGAGGATCGAGGGGCTCGGCGTCTCGGTCGCCGCCCCCGGCTCGCACGACCCGGGCCCCACCCAGCGGGCGATCGACTGGGTGGGCAGGCTCGACGGGTACGCGCAGTCGGTGGACCAGCGGGTGAAGATGGCCGGCTGGATGGAGACCTTCGCGCAGCGCGGCGGCCAGCTGGTCATCCACGGCGCGGCGGTCGGCGACCTGGACTACTTCTCCCGCACCTACGACCTCGTCCTGGTCGCGGCCGGCAAGGGCGAGCTGGTGTCGATGTTCGCCCGCGACCCGGAGCGCTCCCCGTACAGCGAGCCGCAGCGGGCGCTGGCCGTGGCGTACGTCCACGGGCTCGGCCCGCGCCCGGAGCACCCGGAGTTCGACGCGGTCCGCTGCAACCTGGTCCCCGGCGTCGGCGAGTTGTTCGTGATGCCGACCCTGACCACGTCCGGCCGAGCCGACATCCTGTTCTGGGAGGGCATACCCGGCGGCCCGCTCGACGTCTTCAACGGCGTCAAGGACCCGGCGGAGCACCTCTCCCTGACCCTGGAGCTCATGGAGAAGTTCACGCCCTGGGAGTACGCGCGGGCCACCAAGGTCGAGCTGACCGACGCCGGCGGCACGCTGGCCGGCCGGTACGCCCCGACCGTCCGCAACCCCGTCGGCCGGCTGCCCGGCGGCGGCCTCGTCCTCGGCGTGGCCGACGTGGTCGTCGCCAACGACCCGATCACCGGGCAGGGCTCCAACTCGGCGGCCAAGTGCGCGGCGGCGTACCTCGCGTCGATCCTGGAGCGCGGGGACCAGCCGTTCGACGAGGAGTGGATGCGGCAGACCTTCGACCGGTACTGGGCCACCGCGCAGCACGTCACCAAGTGGACCAACGCCATGCTGGCGCCGCCGCCGGAGCACGTGCTGAACCTCATCGGCGCGGCCGGCCAGCTGCAGCCGGTGGCGGATCGATTCGCCAACGCCTTCGACAACCCGGCCGACTTCGAGAACTTCTTCTACGACCCCGAGAAGACGGGCGCCTACCTGGCCTCGGTCGCCGGGGCCTGACGGGACCGTCCCCCTTTTGACACCTCCCACCGGCGGAGAGACGCTGGAGGGCAGGGGCCGGAAGGGGGACGAGCCACGTAGGAGTTCCCATGGACGGTCGACGCGTACGCCTGGCGGTGCTGACGCCCCTGGTGGTGTCGGCGTTGACGGCGGGGGCGGTGACGCTCGCCGCCCCGTCGGCCGTGGCGGCGTCGCCCACGTGTGGTGTCTCGCGGGCCGACGGCCCGGAGCACCTGGAGGTCGTCGGCGAGGACTTCACGCCGGACAAGGCCGTGTTCATCGAGTCGGCCCACGGAGCCGAGGGCACCGTGCGGACCGACGCCGACGGCGCCTTCTCGGCGACGATCAGCCATGCCGCCGGCACCGTCAGCGCCCGGCAGGCCGGCGGCCCCGAGGTCAGGTGCGGCACGGCAGAGCAGGGGGCGCGCGGGAACGCCCAGGAGCAGTACGCGGCGGGCTACAAGGCGGGTTACGCGGCCATGAAGAACGACTGCGACGTCCGTGACCTCAAGCGCGTTCCGGTCAACGACACCTTCCGGAACGGCTTCGAGGACGGCGCGGCCGCCGCGCAGAAGAAGTTCTGCGCGGGCTAGCTGTATCCGGAAGAAAGGCCCTGACCCCGTTCTGCCGGACCGGGACGTACCGCGCCGAGGATCGGGTAGCCGGCGATCGGGGAGACGGTGACCTTCTCGCCCGGCCTCGGCGCCTGGACGACCCTCCCCCCGCCCACGTACATCGCGACGTGCGTCGCCTCGGGGAAGTACACGACCAGGTCGCCCGGCCGGAGCTCTTTCAACGGCACCCGCTGCAACTGCTCCCACTGCTCCTGGCTGGTGCGCGGGATCGGGATCCCCGCGTGGGACCACGCGTCCGAGGTGAGGCCCGAGCAGTCGTACGCCTCGGGACCCTGCGCCCCCCAGGCGTACGGCTTGCCGACCTGGTCGAGGGCGTAGTGGACGGCGCGGTCGCCCGCCGGTGAGGCGGCGCGGTCGGCGGGCAGGGCGCCCGCGGTGGTGAGGGAGCGCTGGGCCTCGGCGACCCCCTGCTGTTCGAGGCGGGCGATCGCGGCGAGCTGCTGGGGGGTGAGCCCGGCCAGCAGGCGTTCCACGCCGGCGAGCCGGGTCCGGACGTCGTCGCGCTGCCTCTTCTGCCGGCCGGCCAGGCCGAGCTGGGTGTCGAGGGCCTTGCGGGCCGCGCGGGCCAGCGCGTCCTTGCGTTTCTCGGCCGCGGCCAGCCGGCCCACCGTACGGACGCGTTGGCGGGCCAGCTCGCCGATGACATGGCCCTCGTCCAGCGCGTGCTGCGGGTCGGGCGCGAGGAGCAGCCGCACGTACGGGCCGAGGCCGCCGCTGCTCTGGTACTGCTGCCGGGCCAGGCGCCCGGCGTCGCTCCGGCTGTCCTGCAGCGCCAGCCGGGCGCGGGCCAGTTCACCGTCGAGCCGGGCGACCTCGGCGCGCTGCCGCTCCAGCTGCTCCGTCGTGGCGTTGTAGGTCTCGGTGGCCTGTTCGGTCTGCCGGTACAGCCGCTGGAGATCCGTCAGCAGCTCGGCCACCGACTGCTGTGGTTCCGGTGTGGCCACGGCGGGCGCGGGCGCGAGGACGGCCTGGGCCGCCACCGTGGCCGTACAGGCCAGACGCAGAAGCCTTGCTGACACGTCATCACCTCCGGGGCGGGGAGAGCGGAATCTCCGCCTCCCGTCGCAACCCGATAATCAGACGTGTCGGTGCGGTGGGTGGGGGAAGCCTGCGCGGTTCGGCGCAGCGGAATCACCCGTTCGCGTCATCCGGCTTGCCGGACGGCGTGGCGTCCGGCTTCGACCAGGGCCAGCGGAGCTTTCCGCCGGACCTGTCGTCCGGGTCGTAGGTGTACTTCCACCCCTGGAGCAGCCCGAGCCGCCGGCTGTGCCCGCGCGGCACCCGGCGGTAGACCAGCACCGTGGGCGGGCCGCCCGCCGGGTCGGGGACGGGGATGCGGTACGTCTTCGGGGGGTGCCCGGTGGGGCCGACCAGGACGGGCAGCACGCGCCCGTCCATGGGGCCGCCCTCGAAGGGGGTGTCCTGGCTCTTCACAAGGTCAGTCTCGGTCATCCCCGGCGAGCGCGCCGACGAGGTCGGCGGTCTGCGGGTCCCGGCCCGCGGTGACCGTGAGGGCGGCCACGAACTGCTCCACCAGCCAGTCGCGCAGCTCCGCGGCCGGGGGCTGCTTGTCCTCGTCCAGCCACATCAGGGAGGCCGCCTCCACGGCCGTGATCCACATCCGCACCGTCATGCGCAGCCGGGGGCCCGGACCGGTGATGCCCAGGTGCTGGTAGATGTGCTCGGCCGCGGACCGGCGCACCCCGTCCACGATGGCGGTGGTACGGGAGGTCTCCACCACGCTGCCGCCCTGGAGCAGCGCGCTGAAACCGGTGTCGTGCTGGTCCACGAAGGCCAGATAGCGGTCCAGGGCGCGGGACAGGCGGGGCAGCAGCGCGCCCTCGCGAGGCTCGTCGAAGCAGTGCTGGAGCTCCTCGGCGGCGGAGCGCAGCGCGGCCTCGTACAGCTGCTGCTTGCCGCCGGGGAAGTACCGGTACACCAGCGGCCGCGAGACCCCGGCCGCCTCCGCCACGTCGTCCAGCGAGACGTCCTCGGGGGCGCGGTGCGCGAAGAGGCCCAGGGCGGCGTCGAGGAGCTGGCTGCGCCGCTCCTCGACGCTGAGCCGGCGGTATGCGGGGGTGGCCGACGGGGTCATGGTGAGCAGCCTAATCGCCGCGCGGCTCCGGCCGTTCTCCGATCGATACGGCCCCGCGCCTACGCCAGCAGGCCGGACGACCGCCACAAGCGCCGCCCCACACCCCGCAGCACCCCGATGTCGTCCAGGAAGTCCGTCAGCCGCTTCGCGCCCGACTGCATGACCTCCCGGCGGTGTCCGCTCGCCTTCACCTGCGCCATCGCCTCCCGCTTGTCCAGGCCGACGTTGGTGTAGACCTCCGGGTTGACGAAGGCGACCGAGAAGACGCGGGCGAACTCGCCGGAGGTGACCCGGGTGAACTCCTGGGACCACTTCGGCGCGGTCACCATCTGGCGCCGCAGCTCCTCACGGGCGTACCGGACGTGCCGGGCCTCCTCGACCACGTGGATGCGGGTGACGCCCCGGATCAGCGGCTGGACCCGCTCGTCCGGGAACGTCAGCCGCTGCATCCAGTCCAGGACCTCCTCGCCGAGCAGCGTGGCGGTGAAGGAACCGGGGGTGGTGGAGATCGTCTTGAACAGGCGGCCGAGGTTCTGGTGGACGCGGCTGACCGGGTACCAGGGCGTGCCGCCGTGCGAGATCAGCCGCGCGAACATCTTCGAGTGCCGGCACTCGTCCTCGATCTCGGTGAGGGCGTACCGCACGTGGGCGCTCGTCGCCGCCTTGTCGTAGATGTGCCGGACCAGCAGCTGCATCAGGATGATCTCGAACCAGATGCCGAGCGAGGCCAGCGCGGCGGCCTCGTGCCGGGAGAGCAGGATCCGCTGTTCCTCGCTCATCCGCTGCCACATCGGGGTGTCGTACAGCGAGACCAGCTCGGGCGGCCAGAACCACTTGCCCTCCTCGAAGGGTGCGTCCCAGTCCAGCTCCTCGTCCGGGTCGAAGGAGTGCTTGGCGGAAGAGACGAGCAGCCGTTCGGCCACCTGTTCCCGGTCCTTGAGCAGGCCGAGCGCGTCGCGCAGCCCGTCCAGCGCGTCCGCTTCCGTCAGGGTCGTCATGGCTCCCTCACCTCGTTACCCGGGGGTAGTCGTCCTGCTCTTATGAGACTGCCTGTCAGCAAGACCGTCAATCCCTTGCGCGCAACTTGTTGACGCCGCGTCTGCGTGTGAGCCTGCCGGGTATGCCGACGCATGACCTCTACGCCGACCACCCGGGAGACTCCCCCTGGCCGGTGCCCGCCACCGGCGCGGCCCGGTTCAGCTGGGAGTACGACGACGGACGCGACCGCCTGCTCGCCCTGTACCAGAAGGGCAAGGACAAGCAGTGGGACGGGCGGACGCGCATCGACTGGGACCTGGAGGTCGACCCGTACGACGCCCTCGGCACGCCCGAGGAGGCCATGTCCCTGTACGGCACCCCGTACTGGGCCAAGCTGTCGGAGAAGGACAAGGGCGAGCTGCGCCGGCACTACGCCTCCTGGCAGTTCAGCCAGTTCCTGCACGGCGAGCAGGGCGCCATGATCTGCGCCGCGCGGATCGTGGAGTCGGTGCCCGACCTCGACGCCAAGTTCTTCTCCGCGACCCAGACCATGGACGAGGCCCGGCACGCCGAGATATACGGCCGGTTCCTGCACGAGAAGATAGGACTCGTCTACCCGATCAACGACAACCTCCAGTCGCTGCTCGGCGACACCCTGCGCGACAGCCGCTGGGACATGCCCTACCTCGGCATGCAGGTGCTGATCGAGGGCCTGGCGCTGGCCGCCTTCGGCATGATCCGGGACACCACGGACAAGCCGCTGCCCCGGCAGATCCTGACCTACGTCATGCAGGACGAGGCCCGGCACGTCGCCTTCGGCCGGATGGCGCTGCGCGACTACTACAAGCAGCTCACCGACGCCGAACTGCGCGAGCGCGAGGAGTTCGTCATCGAGGGCTGCTACCTGATGCGCGACCGGCTGCGCGGCGTGGAGGTGCTGGAGAACTTCGGCATCCCGAAGGCCGAGGCGGAGGCGCTGAGCGAGCGGTCCGAGTTCCTCCGGCTCTTCCGGAAGCTGCTGTTCAGCCGCATCGTCCCGTGCGTCAAGGACATCGGCCTGTGGGGCAAGCGGCTCCAGCAGGCCTATGTGGACATGGGCGTCCTGGAACTGGGCGACTCCGACCTGGACCTGCTGATGGCGCAGGACGAGGAACTTGCCGAGCAGCTGGACGCCGAGCGCTTCGCCGCCGAGGAGCGGGCACGGGTGGCCGAGGTGGAGGCGGCGATCGAGTCGGGGGCGGCGGAGGACTGACCGGACGCGGGCGCGGTGCCGGTGGTGTCACCCGCGTGCAGTAGCGTGCTGGCGTGTCCATGCCTCCGCCGCACCAGCCGCCGCACCAGTCGCCGTACCCGCAGCAGCCCCAGCCTCACCCCTATGGCGGGCAGGCTCCGGGCCCGTACGGCTCGCCCTACCCGCAGCAGCAGCCGTACCCCCCGCAGCCGCCCTACCCGCAGCAGCCGTACCCCGGCTGGGGCGTGCCGCCCATGGCCCCGCCGCCGAAGAAGCGGCGGATCGGGCTGGTGCTCGGGATCGTGGGCGGTGTGGTCACGCTCGCGATCGTGGCCCTCGTCCTGATCGGCGCCGTGGCCGAGAGCGGCTTCCCCGCGGCGGAGAACAAGCTGACCCTGCCCCACAGCCTGCTGGACGCGAAGTACACCATCGTCGAGGACCTCTCCGGCACCGAGGGCAAGAAGATCGAGGAGGAGGCCGACGGCGCCTGGGACGCCAGGGACATCCACGCCGCCGTCGGCCGCTACCAGCCCGGCGACGACTCCGAGGCCATGCTGCTCGTGTCCGGCATGTACGGCCGGTTCAAGAACGAGGCCACGGTGCGCCGCAGCATGCTCAAGGGCGCCACCGAGGCCGACGGTGTGACGGTCGAGGAGCCCGCGCGGGACGTCACCCCGTCCGGCGCGGACACCCCGGTCAGCTGCCAGGTCCTCACCCAGAGGAATTCCGCGGTGACGATCACCTACCCGGTCTGCGCCTGGGCGGACGGAAACACGGCGGCCGTCGTCGGCGAGGTCGACCGCGCCGTGAAGGACCCCGCCGAGGTGGACCTGGACAAGGCCGCCCGCAACACCCTGCGGATCCGCTCCGAGATGCTCCAGCCGGTCGACTGACCCTCACCGCCCGAGCACGGCCCGCATCACGTCCCGCGCGATCGGCGCCGCGTCCCCGCCGCCGCTGATCTCGCCGCGGTCCGCCGAGGCGTCCTCCACCACCACCGCGACCGCCACCTGCGGCTCCGGCGCGTCCTCGCGCTGCGCCCAGGAGACGAACCAGGCGTACGGCACCCCGGCGTTGCCGACCCCGTGCTGGGCGGTGCCGGTCTTGCCGCCGACCAGCGCGCCGGGGATCGCCGCGTTGGTGCCGGTGCCCTCCTCGACCACGCCGGCCATCAGCTCCTTCAGCCGGGCCGCCGTGTCCGGCCGCATCACCTGCCGCCCCGGCCGGGCCCCGCTGCCGGTGACCGTCTCGCCGCCGTGCCGGGTGGTCCGCTCCACCAGGTACGGCGGACGCAGCCGGCCGCCGTCCGCGACCGCCGCCGCGACCATCGCCATCTGCAGCGGGGTGGCCCGCGTGTTGTACTGGCCGATCGAGGACAGCGCCAGCTGCGCCCTGTCCACCCTGGTGTCGAAGGTGCTGGGCGACACGGCGAAGGGGATGCGCACGCCGGTGTCGTTGAACCCGAACGCCTGGGCCGTCGTCGCCATGTCCCGCACCCCCACGTCCACGCCCAGCTTGGCGAAGACCGTGTTGCAGGACCACTCGAAGGCATCGCGCACCGAGGCGTTCCGGCAGCCGTCGCCCTCGTTGGTCAGCCGGGTGGTGGTGCCGGGCAGCCGGTAGGGGTCGGGGGAGTCGGTGGGCGCGTCCAGGTCCGTGACCACGCCCGCGTCCAGCGCCGCCGCCGCGGTGACCACCTTGAACGTCGATCCCGGCGGATAGGTCTGCCGTACCGCCCGGTTGAGCATCGGCTTCTCCGGGTCGTGGGTGAGCCGGGCCCACGCCGCCGACACCGCCTCGTTGTTGCCCGACAGCTCCGACGGGTCGTACGACGGGCTGGTCACCAGCGCCAGGACGCGGCCCGTGGCCGGCTCGAGGGCGGCCACCGCGCCCTTGCGCCCGGCGAGCCCCCGGTACGCGGCCTCCTGCGCCCGCCGGCTGAGGGTCGTCACGACGTCCCCGCCGCGGTTCGGCGCCCGGGTCACGTCGCTCCACAGCGGCAGCGGCGCCAGCATCGGATCGGTGCCGGAGAGCACCCCGTCCTCGGTGTGCTCCAGGAACGTGGTGCCGTACGTCTGCGAGGAGAACCCGGTGACCGGCGCGTACAACGGGCCGTCCTTGTAGGCGCGTTCGTAGCGCAGCTGCTCGCCGGTGTCCACCGACCCGGTGACCGGCTCGCCGCCCGCCAGGATGTTCCCGCGCGGCTGCTGGTAACGGGCGATGGCGGCCCGGCGGTTGGCCGGGTTGCCGTCGTACTCCCGGGACTGCACGACCTGCACGCGGGCCGCGTTGGCCAGCAGGGCCGCCAGCAGCAGGGCGCAGAAGCCGCAGGCGTGCCGGATGTACTTCCCCATCGGCCGCCCGCCCTCGGGAATCTGGCCGTAGTCGCTCACGGTGCCTCCCGGCCGTCGTACTGGCTGCGCGCCGAATCGCTCACCCGGACCAGCAGCGCCACGATCGCCCAGTTGGTCACCACCGAGGAGCCACCCTGGGCGAGGAACGGCATCGCCATGCCGGTCAGCGGGATCAGCCCGGTCACCCCGCCCGCGATCACGAACACCTGCAGCGCCACGATCGAGGCCAGCCCGACCGCGAGGAGCCGGCCGAACGGCTCGCGCAGCGCGAGGCCCGCCCGGTAGCCGCGCTCCACCAGCAGCGCGTACAGCAGCACGATCGCCGCGAGGCCCGCGAGGCCCAGCTCCTCCCCGGCGGTCGCCAGGATGAAGTCCGACTTGACGGCGAAACCGATCAGGATGGAGTGGCCGAGCCCGAGCCCGGTGCCGAGGACCCCGCCGGCGGCGAACGCGAACAGCGACTGGGAGAGCTGGTTGGGTCCCTGCCCGGCCTCGATGGTGGCGAACGGGTGCAGCCAGTCCTCGATCCGGCCGCCCACGTGCGGCTCCAGACGACCCACGGCGAAGGCGCCGAGCACGGCCAGCAGCAGCCCGACCGCGATCCAGCCGGTGCGCCCGGTGGCGACGTACAGCAGCACCACGAACAGCCCGAAGAACAGCAGCGAGGTCCCGAGGTCCCGCTCCAGCACCAGCACGCCGACGCTCACCAGCCAGATCGTCAGGATCGGCCCGAGCACCCGCCCGGTCGGGAACTGCAGCCGCCACAGCCGCCGGCCGGTGTACGCGAGCGCGCTGCGGTTGGCGGCCAGATAGGCGGCGAAGAACACCGCGAGCAGCACCTTCGCGAACTCGCCCGGCTGGATGGAGAACCCGGCGATCCGGATCCAGATCCGGGCGCCGTTGACCGCCGGGAACAGGATCGGCAGCGCCAGCAGGGCGAGGGCGGCCACCACGCAGACGTACGAGTACCGCTGGAGCACCCGGTGGTCGCGCAGCACCAGGACGACGGCGATGAACAGGCCCACCCCGAGCGTGGACCACACCAGTTGGGTGGGGGCCGCCTGGTCGCCCGGTGTCTCCAGGTCCAGCCGGTAGATCAGCACCAGTCCGAGCCCGTTGAGCAGCACGCCGATGGGCAGCGGCAGGGGATCGGCGTACGGCGCCCGGATGCGGACCGCGATGTGCGCGAACAGGGCGAGCACGCCGAGGCCCGCCCCGTAGCCGACGGCGCCGGGCGGGACGGTGCCGGTCCGGGCCAGCCCCACCGCGCAGTAGCCGTACACGGACAGCAGGACGGCCAGCACGAGCAGCGAGAGTTCGACGCCCCGGCGCCGGGGGAGGCGTGCGGCGCGCGCGGGAGCGGGGACCGCCGCCGTGGTGGTTCCGGCGTTCGTCATGCCCGGAACCTATCCAAATGGGGCGTCTTGTGCCGGGAGGAGGGCCTTTCAGGGAGCTGTCGGTTTTGTCGGTGGCAGCGTCAGTGTCGCCACCGCGCCCCCGTCCACCGCATTGGCGAAGGTCAGCGCAGCGCCCAGCACCTCCGCCTGCCCGACCGCGATGGTCAGCCCGAGCCCGTGCCCCTTGGCCCCGCCCTCGGTCCGGAACCGCTGCGGCCCGTGAGCCACCAGGTACCCCGGATACCCGCCCCCGTGGTCCCGCACGGTCACCACCGGCCCGTCCACCGTCAGCACCACCGGCGGCGCCCCGTGCTTGTGCGCGTTGGCCACCAGGTTCCCCAGCACCCGCTCCAGCCGCCGCCGGTCGGTCTCCACCCGGACGTCCCGCAGGATCCGCACCTCGGTGTCGGTGCCCGAGGCCCGTACCACCCGCTCGGCCAGCGCCGCGAGCTGCTCCGTGCCGACCTCCGGCCTCTCCCGCCGGGTGTCCAGCCGGGAGATCTCCAGCAGGTCCTCGGTGAGCGTGCGCAGCGCCGCCACCCGGTCCCGCACCAGCTCCGTCGGCCGCCCGGGCGGCAGCAGCTCGGCCGCCGCGTGCAGGCCGGTCAGCGGAGTGCGCAGCTCGTGCGCCACGTCCGCGGTGAACCGCTGCTCGCTCAGCAGCTTGCTCTGCAGGGTCGACGCCATCGTGTCCAGGGCCGCGGCCACCGCGGCGACCTCGTCCTGCGGGCGGGTCGGATCCTGTGTCCGGGGGTCGTTCACCCGGGCGTCCAGGTCGCCGCCGCTGATCCGCCGGGCCACCCGCGCGGTGCCGTGCAGCCGCCGGGTCACCCGGGTCACCGCGAACACGCCCACCAGCACGGTCGCGCCGATCGCGAGCCCCGACGACCACAGGATCGACTGGTCGAGACCGGCGATGGTACGGGACTGCTGCGAGTAGTCGACCTCCACGGCCAGCGCCCGGTGCCCGGCCACCGGCCCCGCCGCCCACATGGTCGGCCGGCCCTGGTGGGTGGCGACCATCGTGCCGCGCTCCCCGGCCGCCGCCAGCGTCCGCAGCGGCGCCGGCAGCCCCTCGGGGTCCACCCCCGCACCCGGCAGCAGCGTGTCCCCGGCCTCGTACGCCCGGGTGGCGTCCGCGAGCCGGGCCAGCGCCAGGTTGCGGGCCTGGCCGACGGTCTGGTTGGTCACCGAGACATGGACGAGCACGCCGAGCAGCGCGGCCAGCGCGCAGCACATCACGATGATGAACGCGGCGGCCTTGACGGCGAGGGCCCCGGCCCAGTGGGGCAGCGTGAGCCTCATCGCGGGCTCGCCGGGGTCGCCGCGGGGGAGGCCGACGGGGACGGGGTCCTGCTGGTGCGGCCGTCGCCGACGTGCAGGTACTCGTCGCGGGAGAAGACCATCGCGCGCTGCCCCGGGTCCCACTCCCAGGTGGTGCGGTACTCGTAGCCGGAGATGTCGGCCGGCGAACGCTCGATCAGCGACCGGCCGGCCAGCTCCACCCCGATGATCGCGTCGTTGTCGGCCAGCACCTGCACCAGCCGGTGCCGCTCGACCGTGTACACCCGCACCGCCGTCTGGTTGGTCGGGTACAGCCGGAAGCCGAGCGTCAGATCCGCCCGGCCGTCCCCGGTGAGGTCCCGGTAGTACGGCTTCAGCAGCGGGCACCGGGCCCGGTCACCGCCCGGCCGGCACTCCCTCATCCGGTCCACGGTCGCCCGGTACGCCCCCTTCGACCCGTAGTCGGCGGGGTGCGCCTTCAGCTCCGCCTCGACGACGTCCACCGGATCGACCGTGCGGATGTCGTCGCCGCGGACCGTGACGCCCTTGACGGTCTCCCGGGTCGCCACGTCGTAGGGGTAGGCCGGGCTGGACGCCGGCCGCAGATCGGGCCAGAGCCTGGCGGGGCTGGCGGCGGTCGGGGTCGGCCCGGCGCCGCGCAGCCCGCCGGTGTCGCCGCAGGCCGCCGCCGTCGCCGACAGCAGGGCCACGGAGGCTGCGGCGAGGGCGGTGCGCAGGGGACGACGGGCTGGCATCCCTACATTCTGACGGAAGCTGCTTTGTACGGCTTCGGGTGCGGGGTGCGGCGCGGGGCGAGCCTGCGAAAGACCGGCGGGGCGGTGGCGGGGCGGCGGGGCGGCAGAGCGGTAGACCGGCGGGGCGGCGCAGCGGCCTAGCGGGGGCGCGGCTACTCGGTCAGCTCCTCCAGCAGCCGTACGGTCGCCAGGCCCGCCCGCAGGTACTCCACGAACAGCTCGTTGTGCAGCGCCCACGCCGAGCGCCGGGCCCGGATCAGCTGGACCGCCTGGTCGGCCGAGTCACCCCGCTGGACCAGGGCGTGCGCGATGACCAGCCCCGAGCGGTTGTACCCGTGGTAACAGCGCACGAGCACCCGGCGGC
Organism: Streptomyces sp. NPDC088810; assembly: GCF_044750305.1. NCBI lineage: Bacteria > Bacillati > Actinomycetota > Actinomycetes > Kitasatosporales > Streptomycetaceae > Streptomyces > Streptomyces sp. NPDC088810. The sequence continues at coordinate 181,677 of NZ_JBIVJQ010000010.1, read as the reverse complement.
CCGCGTCCAGCGCCTCGTTGACCGCCCGCGCCAGCCGGATCACCCCGGCGAGCTGCGTCCCGTCCAGCGGCCCGTCCGGAATCGGCCACACATGGTGCTCCACGCCCGCGTCGGGCCCGTACCCCGGCAGCCGCAGCAGGGACTGCACCAGATCGAACTCGTCCCGTACGACGACGAACTCCAGCCGGCCGGAACGGCCCCGGAACTGGTGCCCGCCCATCCACAGGCCGGGCACGATCTCGCTCCACGGGCTCTCCGGAGCCGGTACGTCGGGCTGCTTTCCGCGGGTACGCAACGGCGCCTCCCCAACTCCCCCTCGCGGGGCCGTCCTCCACGGTAACCGGTCTTGCCCCCGGAGCACCCCGCCTGTTCCCATGGTCGAGGGGTGATGGCGCATGAGCGGACTGCGCGTGGTGCCGGCCTTCCGGCACGGCCGGGAGCGGCTGTACGTCTGCCGCGAGGACGGATCCAACCTCGCCTGGTACGACCGCGAGACCGGCCGGGTCAACCTGCTCGGCGAGGACAGCAGGGACGACGTGCTGCACGCCCTGCAACCCTTCCTGACCGGCCCGGTCACCGTCGGCCCGCCCCCGGTGCCCACCCCCGCGGAACTCGCCCGGCTCACCCTGCACCCGGACGACGACCTCGCCCCCAACCGCCCCGGCGAGGCCCTGCTCGTCGCCCTCGACCGCGACCCCGGCCCCGCCCACCGGCTGCGCCCCGACCCGCGCCGGCGCGCCCTGACCGCCGAGCAGACCGTCGGCGGCGCCCTGGACGGGCTGGAGGGCGCCGGCTGGCACACCGTGCACTCCGTCCCGCTGCCCGGCGGCGACCGCATCCACCACCTGGTGATCGGCCCCGGCGGCCTGTTCGCCGTGCACGCCCTGTACGCCCGCAGGAGCCGGGTCCTGGTCGCCGACCCGATGGTCACCCTGGGCCGCCGCGAGGCCGAGCCGCTGCTGCGCCGGCTGCGCGCCGACGCCGACCGCGCCTCCTACGCGCTGACCGCCGAGGTCCGCCCGCTGCTGGCCCTGGTCGGCCCGGCCGAGGTGACCGTGACGGCTCAGCCGCGCGGGGTGCGGATCCTGACGGACGCCGAGCTGACGGACCTGGGCCGGCTGGGCGGGGTGCTCAAGCCGGCGGACGTGGAGGCCCTGCACGGGATGGCCCGGGACCGGAACACCTGGGACAGGGTGTAGCCCGGGACGGCCGGGGCGCGCGGGGTGCTCAGGGCAGGGGTACGGCCCGCTCCGGGTCCGTCAGCGCGGCCATCAGGTCGCCGAGGTCCTGAAGCCGCGGGGCGATGTCCTCCGCCCGGAACCCCAGCTGCGCGGGGCTGCGGCAGTCGGCGACCTCCTCCCAGGTCACCGGCGCCGACACCAGCGGGGCCCGGCGGGCGCGCACGGTGTACGGGGTGGCCGTGGTCTTGCGGGCCGCGTTCTGGCTCCAGTCGACGAACACCTTGCCCGGCCTGAGGCTCTTCGTCATGCGGTGCACCACCAGCCGGGGCATCTCCCGCTCGGCCTCCACCGCCAGCTCCTTCGCGTACTCGGACGTCCGTTCGGAAGAACTGCCCCGCACGGCGGCCAGCAGATGCAGCCCCTTCGAGCCGGCGGTCTTCGGGTACGCCTCGATCCCGTCCGCCGCGAGCCGCTCGCGCAGCCACAGGGCGACCTCGCAGCAGTGCACGATCGTCGCGGGCGCGCCCGGGTCGAGGTCGAAGACCAGCCGGTCCGCCTCCTGCGGGGACTGCACCAGCCACTGGTGCGTGTGGAACTCGGTGACCAGGTTCGCCGCCCAGACCAGGCTCGGCAGGTCCTGCACCACCACCATCCGGGCCGGGCTGTCCGCCGACGACCGCGGCACCTTTGCGGTGGTGACCCAGTCGGGCGTACCCGGCGGCACGTTCTTGGTGAAGAACAGCTGCCCGTCCGGGCCGTCCGGATAGCGCAGGAAGGACACCGCCCGGTCCCGCAGATGCGGCAGCAGGGCGGCGGCGGTGGTCGCGTAGTAGTGCAGCAGCTCCCCTTTGGTGAAGCCGGTCTCCGGATACAGCACCTTCTCCAGGTTGCTGAGTGCGACCCGGCGCCCCTCCACCTCTGTGATAGGCGTCATAGGATGACAATCCCAGACAAACGGGAGAAATCGACAAAGGAAGGGTGCGGCACGTGCGATCGATCTGGAACGGCGCCATCTCCTTCGGCCTCGTCAGCATCCCGATCAAACTGGTGAACGCCACGGAGAGCCACGCCATCTCCTTCCGGCAGATCCACACCGAGGACAACGGCCGCATCCGCTACCGCAAGGTGTGCGAACTGGAGGAGCGCGAGGTCACGCAGGCCGAGATCGGCAAGGCGTACGAGGACGCCGACGGATCGATCATCCCGATCACCGACGAGGACCTCTCCCACCTGCCCATCCCCACGGCCCGCACGATCGAGATCGTCGCCTTCGTCCCGGCCGACCGCATCGACCCGCTCCAGATGGACGCGGCCTACTACCTCGCGGCCAGCGGAGCCCCCGCCGCCAAGCCGTACACCCTCCTGCGCGAAGCCCTGAAACGCAGCAACAAGGTCGCCATCGCCAAGTACGCGCTGCGCGGCCGGGAACGCCTGGGCATGCTGCGGGTCGTCGGCGACGCCATCGCCATGCACGGGCTGCTGTGGCCCGACGAGGTCCGGGCCCCGGAGGGCGTCGCCCCCGACGTCGACGTCACCATCCGGGACAAGGAACTTGACCTCGCGGACGCGCTGATGGACACCCTCGGCGAGGTCGACCTGGACGACCTGCACGACGAGTACCGGGAGGCGCTGGAGGAGGTCATCGCCGCGAAGGCCTCCGGCGAGACCCCGCCCGAGGCCCCGGCCCCCGCCGCCGGCGGCAAGGTGCTCGACCTGATGGCAGCCCTGGAGAACAGCGTGCGCGCGGCCCGGGAGTCCCGCGAGGCCGCCGGCGCGGAGGCCGAGGTCAGACCCCTGCCGCGGGGGCGGGCCGCGCCCAAGGAACCGGCCGGCAAGAAGTCGACCTCCACGGCCGCGAAGAAGACGACCACCGCGAAGAAGGCCACACCCGCGCGCAAGTCGACGTCCAAGGCGGGGGAGGGGACGAAGAAGGCGGGGTCTGCGGGGGCGAAGAGCACGACGGCGAAGAAGACCCCGGCGAAGAAGACCACGCCCCGCAAACGCTCGGCGTGACGCACGCTGCGCTGATGCACCGGCCGGCTCGGACCTGCGGGTCCGCTGTGGCCGGTCACGCGGTTCCCCGCGTCCCTTCGGGGAAGTGCCGGTGAGCGACCCCGTCCCCGGCCGGCGCCACCGCTCCCGGGATGCTCGCGCTGACGTACGGCCTGACTCGTACAAGTACGCATGGAGTCGAACTGCGTACACAGTACGATCCGACCCGTACGAGAGCCGGGCGGAGAACCGGGGAGAACCCAGGGGCAGGGGGCCGAAGTTGACCGGACTGAGAAGCGGGGAGACGCCGCGAGCCGCGGAGATCAAGGTGCTGCCGGAGCCACCCGGCCTGCCCGACCCGCTGCCCGAGCCGGCCGTCGCCGACCTCCGGCTGGAGACGGTGCTGGGCGCGCTCAGCGACCCGCTGCGGCTGCGGATCGTCCGCAGACTGCTGCTGGAGTCGGAGGAGTTCGACCACACCTGCGGCTGGTTCGGCCTGGACCGCCCCAAGTCCTCGCTGACCCACCACTTCCGGGCCCTGCGCGAGGCGGGCGTCACCCGGCAGCGCCAGTACGGCCTGGAGCGGCGCAGCCACGTCCGGGTCGCCGACCTGAACGCCCGCTTCCCCGGCCTCCTGGACCTCGTCGCCGCGTGGACCCCGGGACGCGCGCCGGGCCTCCCGAAAGAAGGTTCGAGCTAGGATCACGCTCCTGCCCGGACCAAGATCATGGGAGCCATGGTGACGACGAGCCGACGCGCTCGCACATCCGCGTACGCTGCCGCGACGGCGGCTCTGCTGCTGACGGCGACCAGCGGATGTTCCTCGGACCAGGAACTGCCGAACATGACCGGTGCCCAGCTCCAGGCGGCCCAGGACCGTGCCCGGAGCGCCGGTTTCACCCACCTCGGCTCCGAGGACGCCACCGGCCAGGGCCGAGCCCAGGTCTGGGGACCGCAACTGGCGCGTGTGCTCCCAGGACCCCGAGCCCGGCACCGCAGACCCGGACACCCTCGTGGTCTTCCAGGTCGTCAAGCAGGGCGAGTCCTGCCCCGCCTCGACGGACGGCTACCTGGCCATGCCGGGCGACGACATGCCCGGCTACAGCGGGCGCAGCCTCATGGACGCGATGGACCAGATGGCGGCACTGACCGGCGAGGTCAGGGCGGTCGACGCCACGGGCGCGGGGCGCAGCACGGACAACGAGAACGACTGGCGGGTCTGCACCACGGTCCCCGCCCCCGGCGAGACCATCGACGCGGACGTCCTCTTCGAGGCGGTCCGCAACGACGAGAAGTGCCCCTGACCCCCTCGCCGTCACACCGAGCCGTCACACTGAGTGCCCGGACGGTCGACAGCCGGTTGCCAGTCACCGTGCCGATGTCGCCTCAACCCTCAACCCGCAGCGGTTATTGCATGCGTTTTGGGTACTCGCCCGGCGAACTGGTACAAAAGCCATATTTCGGAGGTAAGTGACATGGCGACCTCTCCACGGCCTGACATGGCGACCCATCCCGACATCATCGCCATGCGCGAACGCCACGAGATGGCCGAGCGCACCACGAGCACCCCGAAGGCCCAAGCCATCGAGAGCATGGCCCTCCTCACCGGGCTCTACCTCGCGGCCTCACCCTGGATCACGGGCTTCAACGGCTTCTCCACCCTGGCGGTCAACAACCTGATCACCGGCATCGCCTACGCACTCCTCATGAGCGGTGGCTTCGGCCGGGCCTACGACCGTGTGCACAGCATGGCGTGGGCCGCCTGCGCGCTGAGCCTGTGGACGATCATCGCGCCGTGGGTCGTGGCCGGCGACGTCTCCACCACGAAGACCATCGTCAACAACGTCATCGTCGGCATCATCGGCCTGCTGCTGGCCCTGACGGCCGCCGCGATCGGCCGCCCGGCGGACCGGAACCAGGGAAGCGCCGGCCGCATGTCCACGCCCTACGCGGGAGGACGGAGCTGACCGGACGCGGGGGAACAAACGCAAAGACCCCGGCCTCAGCGTTTCCGCTGGTGACGGGGTCTTCGGCGGGACAGTCGCGGTCGGCGACGGAATGGGCTCATCGCTCAAGCCCCACAGGAAGTCGATCTCGCTCGGGGACATGACGAGAGCAACCGCGCTGGGCTGCCGATGCCGTTGCCGTCGGCGCTTCCGTCACTGCCGTCGGCCGCAGCTGCGATGAGCACCGCTCAGATCCGCCCACCGGTCAGACGGGTGATCGGACCGAGCGTGCGGCGCCCCGCCCGGCGACCCGCCAGGTAGGACGTGGCACCCAACGCCGACACGCCTGCAGTCACACCGGCGGCGAGGAGCTTTCGCTGGGCGATCAACGTCCCTGCCGTCTTGGCGAAGGCGACGACCTGTCCCGAGGCGGCGATGACGGCTTTGCGGCCGGCTTGGACACGCTCGGCCGCGCCATGCACGACCGCGGTGCTCTTCCCGGCCACACGCTCGGCACCGTCAACGGCCGCTGACGTCACGTCACCGGTCTTCTCGGCCGCCTTGTCCGCCGCCTGCGACGCGGGAGCGGTCGCCTTCGCCGTGGCCCGTCGGGCCTTGGCGGACGCACCCCGCTTGGATACAGAACTCTGATTCGTGCCGCTGTTCGACTGACTCATGAACTTCGCGTTGCCGCTCGCGCCACCGGCAAACGCACTCCCCGGGCCCGGCGCACACTCTTCCCACACTAATGCGCCACCCCTGTGCGCAACTTGAGCGGGAACGCCGCGGACCACCCCCTCGGGGGCGTACCTCTCACCTGCACCGACACTACGCAGACGCCGGCGCTCGCTCTACATGACTCCCATCCCGCGCTTGGCAAGACGTTTGAACTCCCGGGTGTACGTCTCGATGAGTTCCTTGGTGTCCTGGTACAGCTCACGTATGGCTGCCTGCACCTCGGGAAGCAGGAGCTCAGCCGAGCGGGACTGGTGAAGTCGTATCTCGTCGTCCACGTAGTCGGCTTTGCGGCGCACGATCCCGGGCATCTCCCACAGCCGAAGCGGATCCGCGACCATGGACGTCCAGCGCGGTGCGGCCCGGGACATCTGGGGAGCCAAGTCCCGCCACGGCTCGGCGGGCGTCCGACCGCTGAGGGTCGGGGACAACTGGACCCTCGCTTCGACGAATGGTGCACAGAACGTCGTCAGCTCGTCCTGTAGGACGTCCACCTTCGCGACGAGCGCTGCCTGAACGCTGTGCCGTCCTGTGAGGCGGCCTACCGCGACCGTGGCCGCTGCTCCAGCGATCGCGCCGCCCAAACCGATCAACGCCACCGGTATCTCTGACTGAGCCACCCGCCCCCCTCTGCGCGTGCCGCTGCAATCAGCATGATTGTTGTGGTGGTGCAGCCGTGAATAGACCTTTGTTCTGCAACGGCGTGAGCTGCGACCGTATTGGTGAAGCCTCTCGGAGCGGTTGCATCGTGAGACTTACAACGGTGAACGCTTCGTGGATGTCGCCCGTGGTTCCGATCGGATCCGCAGTCGCCGGAAGCCGTGGAGCCAGGCGAAGGTTCGCTCGATCACCCGGAGGTAGGTGCCCGGCCCGCTGCTGTGCCGCGTCCCGCGGTGGGCAATGGCCGGCACGATGCCTCGCTCCGGGAGTTGGTCATAGTTGCGGTCGGCGGAGAGCGAGGACGGCTTGCGGCGCGGACGGCCGACCGGCCACGGATGTCGCCAACCGGCGTATCGAGGACCTGCCGCGCGAGTACGCATGACCGCGTGACCACGTCCGAGGCCCCTGGCGTCCACCAGGGGCCTCGATGTCTTTAAGGTGTGCTGTTTTCCAGGTGTGCTCGCTCAGAACCTCGGTTCCACGGTGAGGTGTTGCGGTCCGCAGGCGCCGAAGGGATTGTCGATGACATACCGCCACCGGCCATCCGGACCACGCCGGGCGACATCGGTGGCAGTGCCCTCGACATGCACCGCCTGTCCCTCGCGGTCGGTCCCGTCGATGACCCAGTCGACGATCAGCAGCGCCAGGTCTCCGCTGTGGTACACGTGCCGCGGACGGACCGAGATGGGAACTCCGAGCCTCTGCAGGCGGCCGTTGGCGGCGTGCAGGTGCGGGCCGGTCACCGGTGTTCCCGGCTGCGGAACCAGCACTGCCGCGTCCTCGTAGACGTGCGCCAGCGCGGCAGCGTCGCCGCTGTTGAACCGCTCGGCGAACACCACGGGCACCTCTTCGGGCCGATCGGCCAGTTCTCGCATGATCGACAGATGTCCTTCCGGGCCGGGAGAATCGAAGTGCCCCACACGCTAGGAGGCGTTCTCGTGACTCACCGAACGGTTGGTCACCCGGCAGGGCTCCCCGACGACCCACACGCGCACACCACCGCGCCCACCCCCGAGTGCCCCGTGGAGATCACACTGGCGGCTCTGCACGGCCGCTGGACGACGCTGGTGATCCGCGAACTGCTGCGTGGCGACCACTCCTACAGCGAGCTGCGCACGGCCCTGCCCATGCTGTCCGACAAGGTGCTGTCCGACCGGTTGGCCCAGCTCGGCGAGGCCGGAGTCGTCGAGCGCGACCGCCGACCGGGCTGGCCGCCGCGAGTGCGCTACGCGCTCACCCCGAGTGGACACCGCCTAGGCCCTGTCCTCCAGGCTCTGTGGGACTGGGGGACGGAGGCCTCACCACAGGACAGCGAGGCTGAGCGCAGCCGTGCGCCAAGCCCTCTTCGCTGACCGGCCGGCCCCGTCATCCCACCTACGGCAATACCCCAAGATCCCGTCCACGGTTCAGAGACCCCGGCATAAGGCTGCTCCGGGCGGCATACGCCTGCGCATAGGGGAAGACCTCGACCTCTGCGTTTCCGCTGACGGGGTCTTTAGACACTTCTTGCGAATTGCCCCCGGCAGGATGCGAGCCTGCGCACACGGCTCCGGAAGCCCTTCAGGCCCGGACGTTTGTGCAGGCCCGGAAGCAGTAGGTGGGAGGTGCTGAACGGCGTCTTGACTCCAAGCTCCACCGATGACGGCATCATCGCGGATGCTTCGCCAGACCGAAAATCAGCGGTACAGCTTTTGGACGAGGTGTAGATCATGGATCAAGGTTGATGCACTTCTGCAAGGTGCCGCTGGAGGTCGATGTGGCGGAACTGATACACAGCCCCGGCCTGCCGCAGGACGCCTCGCCGCTGGTGGGCGTCGGCTAGGAAACTCATCAACCGCCAGGGCGCGCGCCCCGTCACCGCCAGTCTGATCCGCGTTACCAAGAACCTCATCCACACTGACCGAGCGAGTCCGTACAAGAGGCCGATCGGGAGCGTGAATAGCGAGATGGCCGCAACGGAGCTCCCGAGGTCTCCCCACCCGAGCCATCTCCCGAAGGCGATCATGAGCACGCTCGCGAGTACGAACGACAGTGGTGGCCCGAACCCGCCCACGAGCGTGAAGGTCCAGAACATGTGCCGGTCCCCGGCCAGCACCGCGCCTGGCCCCACTGCCTTGTTCAGGTCGGGGTGTACTGACCGGAGCCCGCCCATGAGGGCAAAGGGCAGCCCACAGATGGTCCCGACGGTGATCCAAACGGTGAGTCCGCCGCCGTGATCCGACTCGAAGATGCCGCCGAAGAGAGATCCGAACACGTAGCCAAGGGGGAGCCAGTAGGGGTTATAGGGTTCTCCTCTCCGTCTCCAGCGGATTCCTGAGCTTGGGCTTCTCTCTCTTGAGGTGTGGGCGATGATGGCGCCCGTTACGCCCGAAATGGCCCCTGCGGTCAAGAACACAGACAGCGCGAATCCGAAGCTGTCGGTAAGCCCGTACAGGCCAAGGGTGAGTCCAACCGTGAGCCCGGCCGTGAACCCAATTGCGACATGGTCATATAGGAAGGCTTTGTGGAGTTGCCACCAGGCGAAGTTGGGGGTGCCGCCTAGGGTGTGCTGAAGGTGGCTGGCGAGGAAGGTGAGGGTGCGCTGGGCTTGTTGGACACTCCAGCGTGTCGGGTGGTGAGGGTGAGGGCGGTAGGCGGCAGGGATGAAGGCGGTGAACAGATGGCTGTCAAGAACGGGGCGGGTTGGGAAGCGGGCGCGGTCGAGGAGTTCATCGGGGTCCGGAAGTTCGGTGATCTCTTCGTCGGGGCGGGGGTTGTAGATCGTGCGTGCCAGGAACAGGCCGAGTGGAGTGCTCAGTGCCTCTGATGCCGGGGTGTCGGTGCCCAGCGCAACGATTACCCGTCTCCAGCGGGCTGTGGCCTGGCTGGCGGGGCCTCCGGCGTCGCGCTCCAGGTAGGCGGCCGCTTTCGCGGGATCCAGAGGCAGCAGGCGGATGCCTGCCGCTCCGTTCAGGAGCACTCTGGTCCCGGTTGGAGTGGTCAGGGCGCTGCGGTACTCAGCGGTTCGGCTGGAGAGCACCAGCGGCTGCCCGGTGGGCAGTACCTGGTTGATGGCATGCAGGGCCCGGGCACGCACGGCTTGAGGGAGTTCATCCAGGCCGTCGAGGATGGGCAGGATCAGCCGCTGCTTGAGCAAGGCGCGCGCCTGGGTGCCGGTGCCGTCCTGTGAGGGATCGGGGGGGACGGGGGCACGTAGAGCGGGGTGGTCTTGCGCGAGTTCCTGGGCCATCCATGTGTACAGGTCCTGCCGTGTTGGGTCCCAGGAGGCCAGTGGAAAGAGGACCGGGACGGGGCCGCCGGGAGGGCGGTGTTCGAGTAGGGCCAGGAGGAGGCGGATCAGCAGCATGGTCTTGCCGGCACCGGGCTCGCCGAGGACCACCAGGCGGCGGGTGGGAACGCGTTCGAAGGTGTTGGCGATTTCACCTCCCTCGCCGGCGAGCCCTCTGGGGCTGACAGCCCCCGCGGAGGCCGCTTCCGGGGACTGGCCAGGCCAGTATCCGGCGAGCTCCCTCAAGTGTGGCCACGACTCGACCAGGTCCGCGTCGGCCGCGACCCATTCGACGGACAGCGGAAAAGGGTCATTGAGGCGGCGTACCTGCGCCTCGGCCTCCCACTGCTGGCGCACCCCCTGGGCGAGCTGGTCGGCCACCGCCTCCAGCCGGGCGGGCGTCGGCTCGCTCTTGCCACGGTGAAGCACTGCGATCACTGCGGCAGGCAGCGCCAGCAGGCCAGTGAAGGCGCCCACCACAGTGACCAGATCTTCGACCTGGTGGCCGCCTGCGACGTACCACGCCAGGAACGCCCCAGCCATGACTACATACAGCAGTCCAACCCATTTCGGTACACGTCTCACACGGTGATCATGCGGGACCGCGAACAGCGTTCCCAGGATTTGACGTCGCCGAAATCGTCGGACCGGCAGGGACCTGGCGCTCACATCACAGGCATGCCCGAACAACAGCAGCTTGGACTCGGCGTTGCAGGGGCCGAACGGCATCCGGACCGGTTGGTGTTCCAGGGCATCCTGTTCGCGCTTCACACGGGAATCGCGTGGGAACATCTGCCGCGGGAACGGCGGGACGAGATGGTCACCCAGCTCATCCGCCTCGCCCAGCTCGGCCGCGCTGCCGGGATCTACCTGGAAGTATGCGGACAGCGCTTCGGCGCTCGGTTACTCGGTGACCGGCTTGGTGGTGGCGACAAGGCGAAGTCGATCCTCTGGCACTACGTGTCGACAGTGCTTCCCGGCGGCTTCAAAGCGCAACTGTCAGCTACCAGCCGCCTGGCGACGGTTAGGGCGGGCCATCTCTCTCCCTTCTTCGGGCATGGCGGGGTAGCAACGTGGCGCGGGACGGCTGCGCCGGCCGTGAGATGGGTGTCGCCGGTCAGGCACGCCGCCTGGGGCTTCCCTCGTGATGGCCCTGCCTGCACCGATGCCTCATTCAGAAGGGGCGAGCTGAGTCGAGCGGCGTACCCTGCGGTCTTGTGGCCTCGTCTCGCTTGCTGCTGGCATATCTGCAACGTCAACGCAGGAGCACAGGGGGCCTTGTGGAACTGCACGTCACACGCTGGAAGCGGTACGGGCATGATCGTCTGTACGCCAACCTGCCTGATGGCACCGCGGTCGGCTGGGCGGACGTCAGGACGGGAGACATCACGGTCTTGCGGGCTGAGTGCCGCGACGACGTGATCGCTGTGCTCAGCAAGCACTTACAGGACCTCGCCGAGCCTGTCCCGTCCGGCAGGGCGCCAGAGACTGCGGCGCGTCCGGTGCTGCCGCCTCTGACGCCGGCCGACGACCTGGCCGTCAACCCTCCCGGGAAGTCCATACGTGATCTGCTCGATGAATCCGGCCCGGGACTGATGGAGCGAGTCGTCTCACAGCTTCTGCGGCGGCCCTCGGAATGGGACTCCTGGCGAAAGGGATTGGCGGGGGAGCGGCGAGTGGGAGCCGAGTTGAACCGCTTAGGACGCCACGGCTGGCGCGTCCTGCACTCCATCCCTCTAGCCAACAAGGTGGATATCGATCACTTGCTGATCGGGCCTGGTGGGGTCTTCAACATCAATACGAAGCACCACGAGAAGAGGGCCGTCTGGGTCGGGGACGATTCCGTGAAAATCGATCACGGCAAACCGGCGCCCTACGCACGCAAAAGCCGGGCAGAGGCCAAGCGGGTTGCCCGAGTGCTTGAGCGCTATTGCGACTTCCCGGTACCGGTGGAGCCGGCGCTCGTCTTCGTCGGCGTCACCGAGCTGAAGGTCGTCGCCACGCAGCTCGATGTCCGGGTGTACCAGGAGCGCCGGTTATCTGCACTCGCTCCGCTCTCAGGCGTGCTCACGGCCGACCAGGTGGAGCAGGTCTACAGCGTGGCTCGCCATCGCCAAGCTTGGAGCAATGCCTGATGCGGTGTGCCTCAGCGAGAGGCTCCAGTTTGCCTCAGTCGCGTGTTTCACGCGTCCCAGCGAGTGGTGACGGCTTCCGCGACGCTGAAGACCTCGTCGCATTCGGCGCACTGAGCTGTGCCGAAAACGTAGGTCAACTTATGCGCGACATCGGTCTGGCCGTCTGCGAGTGCGCGACTGTGCAGTCTTTGGGCCAGCCTCTCCAGGGCTGAGATGTCCGCAGGCTGCAGCGGCATCTTCTTCGCCGTGGTCTCGTTCATGTACATGCTGTCCGTGGTCGAGAAGAAGCCGTACTCGCCGAAAGCCACGAAGTTCTCTGTGCTGCACGAGGGGCACGGGACTTCGAACTCATCGTCGTTCAGTCCGTCGAGCTGTTCACCCCAGACCTCGACCCCCTCGAAGCTGATGAGCGCAGCCAGCAAGTAGACATAAGTGGCGGGGTCGTCGGCGAGGATGGGATCCCGAAGAGCTTCCTCGGTCAGTTGCACCAGGTCCGACATCTCCGGGGCGTAGGCCACGTGGGGATCTTGCTCGTCGTATGGCCGATCAGTGCTGGCCGCGATGGCGCCGGCGAGCGTGAGTGGCATCTGTCTGTCCGCGGGTGACCACTGGCGTGCCATGTCGCGCAGGGCGGGCAGGGCCGCGTAGCTCGCTGAGTAGACGGTCCCTTGATGGCACAGCCGGGACCAAAGGTCGGTCCATCCTGAGTCCTTCGGTGCCGGGCTCACTGCGTCGAGCAGGCCGGGAATGTCTTCTGCCGTGCCATAGGCGTGGTGGAGCTGAGACCAGTCCGTCATGCCAGCGATCTAAGCAGTCGGCTGCGCCGGACCTCATGGCTGGGGCCGTTCGGTCGCCCGACCTTGAGGGCAAGCCGAGGTCAGGGCCAGAACGCAGCCAGCGGCCTGCGACGATGCCCCAAGATCCCGTCCACGCCTCGTCCACAGACCCCGGCATACGTTCGTTTCGGGCTGCATTCGCCTGCACAAACGCGAAGACCCCGTCCTCAGCGTTCTCGCTGGTGGCGGGGTCTTTAGGCACCTAATCCAAGGTGCCCCCGGCAGGATTCGAACCTGCGCACACGGCTCCGGAGTGATTGCCTCATTGCACCGCCGCACCCTGTCTGATCTGCGGCGAAGTACGGGTTGAGGCGCGCAGTCGCACAGGTTGTGTCAGAGGTGTGTCGCAAGCGTCGGCGAGCAAAGCGGAAGTCGCCTGCGGCTCCTGTGCTCATCGAGAGGGCAGCTGCGCCGCAGGGTGCTGGTCGGAACGGTCACCCAGGGCCGGGGGTGGCCTGCTGCGGTTGGTGTGATTGAACCACCGTCGCGTTCGAAAGTTTGTGGCAATCACCATGTGCTTTCATGATTCCTCGGCATTCCCTCCCGTGAGAGCCATACGGACGATACGCTCAAGTCGTGACTCCGGGGGAAGTGTCGATACCGCCGCCCGAACCGAACTGGCGTGCCCGTGCGCGCCGCTTATGGAGATCCCGGGATGCTCTACCACGTCTTCACCGATGGCTGCTTCGACTGGTGCCCGGAATGCTCGGTCTTACTGCCCTTTACCTTCTCAACGGCTTCCTGAACGGTTGGGTAAACGCCTACGACGTGCTCGTGACCATCACCTCTCCAGGAAATGTGAAGCAGCAATGGTGCGCCTGGCCGCTTTCGATCGCGGGTTGGGCAGTGGTGCCTGCAACCATCGGGGCGGCAGTTGGCTACGTCGTGACCACACAGATTGACAGTCATCGGACACAAGAGATGTCAGACCTGCTCGACGAGTTGCGACGCTATACGATCCCGCCGACGGACGAGGGAGGGTGATTGTGCGGTCGCTTTCCGCCCTCCACGACGCTGGCGGAGATGAAGAAAGACTAGCGAATCAATTCGCTGTCCGATGGCACGGGAGCGACTGGGTTTTGGCGGAGGATCACTGGGAGCGGCTTGTTAGTAAATTCCTCAGAACTAAGGAAATGGAAGGGTTAACGGCCAAGGATGCGTTACGAGACAGTGAGCAGAGGGCGCTCAATTTCCTCATGGTGCACTTGGGTCTCCAGCGCAGTACATGCCCGATGTGTAGGCTTACCTTCGATTAGCGTTACCCTAGACCTGAAGGGGAGGAGGTGTAATGGAGGAAAAGAGTGTTGAGGAAGTTTTGCGAGGTCTCCTCTATTTAGCATGTCCCGATGCCCCTGACGACGCCCGCAGCGATGCGGTAGATCTACTCTCCAGCACCCACCATCAACTCTCGGACGAACTCGCTGCCCACCTCACTGCGAAGCTGACTCCGCGTGCAGCGAAAGGTGCTCCGCTCGATCTCCGGCGTGCCGACCTGCATGGCGCTGATCTCAGAGAGGCAGACCTGCATCGCGCCAACCTTGCTTTCGCCGACCTACGCGGCTCCGACCTAAGAGACGCAGATCTGCATCGCGCCAACCTTGCTTTCGCCGACCTACGCGGCTCCGACCTAAGAGACGCAGACCTTCGCCATGCTCAATTGGTGCTTCGCGTGCAAAATGGAGCAGTGGTAGGTTCTGCGGCTGGTTTGGCGGCGGCACTATGGCTTCTGCCAGTTAGCGCAATTGTCGGTGGAACTCTTGCATTGGACGCTGTGGTCACGCTGCGTCAAGTTTTGAAGCTCTTTATGGGTGCGCAGTGGTCTACAGGGACTCGTTGGCCGACGGCTTGGAAACCCATCGTGCGAAGGGCATCTATCGCAACATCGCCCACCACCTTCGAGGTCGTCGGTTGGGGTCAGGGGAACCGGACGCGCGACCGCACGTCAGTCTGACGAAGCCCCTACCAGCGACGTTAATCCTCAATGTGTCGGCAGTCGTTATCGAGGCTGTCTTTAGCGGCCTTCATTCACACGAAGGGATCCGGATCGAAGTTTAATTCCTAGATCCAGGCCGGACGATTCTCAAGCGAGGCAACTCACGGCGGCATAACGAGCCGGCCCCCTTTTCCATACGCGTGTGAAGGCCAGCCCGTTCGTCGCGCGAGCCCTTGATGCGGTAGGGAAGATTCGCTCCTGCTGTCTGCGTCCTCACGGCCAGGCCAGGCCGGAAGTCGCCTCCGGCTCCTGCGCGCCCTGGCGACCGGCTCGCCGGTAGCTGTAACACGCGGGGGCCCTGGGTGTTACAGCCTCTCGGAGCTGGGTGGGGCCGGTCGATGCCGGCCCATGGATGTGGCCGCACTACGCCCTTGCTCTGTCAGACGGGCGACGTACGGTCTACTCAGGCGAACACGGAGGTTAAATGCCTGAGCAGGTGGGTGAGTTCAGATGGTGGTGGATCAAGTTACGCAACCCAAGGGATACGCGGTTCTTCCTGTACTACCCAAACAGCGGGGCTGGGGACGCCCAGGTTCTGCGGGTATGCGATCGAGGTGGCCTTGATCACGCAGTCCTGATCTGGAACGTCTGTCATGACTGTCAGTGTGGTCTGATCGCGAAGATCTCGATGATCCCTGAATGGCAGCGTCAGGGGCTGGGGCGCCGACTCGTGCGATGGGCCCTGCGTGCGGGACCGGGATACGACTGGGTCACCTCCAGCCAGTCACCTGACGGCCAGCAATTCTTCCCTGTGATGGCACGCGAGACCGGCGCAGCGCTCACCAACAAAGGGAAGACGTGCGCGCACATCGACGTGGCAAACCGGGCCTTTCCCCGGCCCCGACTCGTACGCGATGTCTGAGCGCGTCCACCCCGACCCGGACACCCCGGACAGTCTCCATTCCGGGTGTCCGCGGTGTTGGCGCAGGTGAGAGCCATATCCGGACAGCCGGACAGTGCGGACATCTCTTAGCGCGGTTGCCGGACCCGGACAGTCCGTCCGGGTTCTGCCTCGTCCGGTGCCACACGCTGGTCATGGTGGCGGGTGGGCCGAGATCACTTACCGGTTCATCGCCGCGTCGGTACCGTGAATGGCGCCCTTACCTCAGCAGCGGGAGGCAGCACCCCATGCGTGGTCTTGGAGATCACCTAAGCATCGGCGAGCGCATCGCGTTCTACCGAAAGCGGCGCGGCTACACGCAAGAGGTGCTGGCCGGCCTGGTCGGTCGGAGCACTGACTGGCTGGCGAAGATCGAGACCGGTCGAAGGAAGCCGCCCCGCATCGACATGCTCGCGGAGCTGTCGCGCATCCTGCGCGTGCCCCTGGGAGACCTGCTCGGACAGTCCGTCCTCATGGAAGACGAGCGGCAACAGGACGACGTCCCCGCCGTGCGCGACGCCCTCATGAGCCCGCGCCGGCTGTCGCGTCTCCTCTTTGGACCGGACGCTGAGGCGCAGCTCCCGACGCCAGCTCCTGTGGCCGTGCGCGTGGAGCATGCGTGGAACGACTACCAGGGCGGCCGGCTTGGCAGCGTCATCGCTGCACTGCCTGGCTTGCTTCAGACGGCTCAGGAGCTGGAGGAACGAGCGGTACGCCGCGGCGAAGACCGTGGCGACTGCTGGGCAGTCTCAGCCCGTACGCATCACCTTGCGGCTACGACACTCGCTAAGATCGGCGAGTCGGACATCTCGTGGCTCGCAGCCGAGCGCGCGATGCGAGCCGCTGACGAGTCGGACGACCCGCTCGTATTGGCGTCCGCCGCACGTTCCGGTACGCACGCCCTGCTCGCCAATGGGCGCTATGACGACGCCCTCGAACTGGGCAACACGGCCGCAGCCTGGTTGTCGTCTCAGGTAACCGATCACAACCCGGCGGCCCTCAGCCTGCTGGGAATGATCCACCTGCGTGCCGCCGTCGCGGCGGCACGCCATCAGGACCGGCCTACCGCAACGGCACTGCTGGAT
Source organism: Streptomyces sp. NPDC088810 (assembly GCF_044750305.1). Lineage (NCBI taxonomy): Bacteria > Bacillati > Actinomycetota > Actinomycetes > Kitasatosporales > Streptomycetaceae > Streptomyces > Streptomyces sp. NPDC088810. Next base: position 164,966 of record NZ_JBIVJQ010000010.1, on the reverse strand, counting down.
CGTGCCGAGGAACTCGCGGACGACCTCGGCTCGGATGAGAACTACTGGCAGACCGGTTTCGGGCCGACGAACGTGCTGCTTCACCGGCTGTCCATTGAGCTGGACCTCGACAACGTGTCGTACGTGGTGGAGCACGGCCGGATCAACGTCGACCACATGCCGCAGGAGCGCAGCGTCTCGCACCGGATCGACTTCGCGCGTGCCCTGTCGCTCGCCGGGCAGGGCGATGAGGCCTTCGCAGAGTTGCGCACAGCCGAGCGCACGTCGCCGCAGCTCGTACGCAACAATCCGAGGGTGCGCGAGACGCTGCGAGACCTGATCAAGCAGTCTCCGGTGACGGGCGGCTCGCGTTCGTCGGACGTGTTCGCGATGGCTCAGCGGTGCAGGGCGGTGCAGTGAGTTCAGGCAAGCGTGGAGTGCTCGGAGTCGTCGGGTCGGCTGCCGGGGGCGTAGAGGCATTGCGCACTGGGCTCGTGGAGCCCGCCATAGGCCGTGGATGGCGGGTGGCCGTCACGCTCACGCCAACCGCAGGTCAGTGGCTGCGCACGAGCGGGGAGCATGAGCGGTTGGAGAAGCTGACCGGGCTCCCCGTACGCGATGAGCCGCGTCTTCCTGGCGAGGCCCGGCCGCATCCGCCGGTTGACTGCTACGTGGTCGCCCCCGCGTCTGCCAACATGATCGCCAAGCTCGCGACCGGCCTGATGGACAATCAGGCGCTGACGCAGGTTGGCGAGGCCATCGGCACTCTTGATCTCCCCGTTGTTGTTTTCCCGCGGGTGAACGCGGCGCACGCTCGCCACCCCTCGTGGCAACGGCACATCGACGCGCTACGGGCGGGAGGAGTGCATCTCGTCTACGGCCCCGATGTCTGGCCGCTGTACGAGCCGAGGGATGCGCCGGCCGGGCGCGAACTCCCCTGGGAGGCAGTGCTCGACGCCGTAGATGAGGCCACCCAATGATGGGTCGTCAGCAAGCCTGACCTGCAAGGAAAGAGGACCCGGACAGTCTGTCCGGGTCCTCTGCTGTTTCCGACCGCATGCTCATTGGCATGCCAGGGATCAATGAGCGAAGCGGCGATTCGGGCGGCCTGACCCGTGCCGAGCTCGCCGCAATCCAGGTGGGCTTGATCGAGGCGCGCGCCACCGCTGAGCGACTGCTGAGGCGTGCGGACGGGCTCACGGCGCGGGTGGAGTCTCGCTACCGACGAGCCGCTCAAGACGATCGAGCCGCTCACCGAGCGTACGAAGCGCGTCGTGAATCGCGCTGAGCTCAGCGGACAGCGCGGTGAACGCGGGGCTGCTGCCCGGCTCGGTGCCCAGCGGCACCGAGGGGTCGCGGACGAAGGTTCCGCGGCCCTGCTGGGTAAGCACGAGCCCCTCGTCACGGAGCTGCCCGTACGCGCTTTGCACAGTCATGAGCTGCACGCCGAGATCTTTGGCGAGCCGGCGAGCCGCGGGCAGCTGATCACCCGGCTCGTACGAGCGGGACGGGCCCGTGATCTTCGCCCGGAAATCGGCGGCGATCTCCTTAGCTGTCGGCGTCTGCTTGGGCGCTTCTGGGCTCTGCTCCATGGCTTCGAGAGTAGCCGGACCTAGGTCAATCCCTGTTCTTCCGTGAGCCCCCCTTGACAGTAAGATTGACCTAGGTCAATCTGAAGCCCGCGGTGTTGGGACTCCCCAGCAAGGTCGCCCGCCGCCGCGGTCTCCCTGCTCCTTCGACTCAGGAGAGAACCATGCGCACGTACGTCGGCCATCAACAGGCCGTTTCTGCAGAGGACTTCGTGGAGCTGGCCCTTGGTACCCCGGTTGAGCTCTGGCTCGGGGTTGAGGGCGAGACGGGCGAGGAGCGTGCGGCACGCCTGGACGCGGCGCGCGACATCCTCGCCGACCCGGAGTACAACAACCCGCCGGACGACGTGGCCCGCATCGCCGCCGAGGTGATCGAGGCACACGCCCCGGAGCTGTTCAACGTCGTCTCGATGGCACGCCCGGCGAGGCGCCGCCGGTCCTCCCAGAAGGGAGCGGCCGCATGACGACCGTGACCGAGACGGCGCGGCCGACGGTGCCGCCGCTGACGAAGCCGGAGATGGGCCTTGCCGGACTGGGCGCGCTGGCTGCTGCCGGTGTCGGCGCCCTAGGGCTGATCGCCTCACTCGATGCGGTCTCGTCTGCCGCTACCCGGTGGGGTTTCAGTGAGCCGTGGATGCTGCCCGTCGGTATCGACGTGGCCATTCCGGTGTTCACCGTGGCCAACCTGCTGTTGATCCGGATGGACATGGCGTTGGCGTGGGTGCGGTTCGTCCCGTGGGCGCTGACGCTGGTCACCTGCGGGCTGAACGTCGCGGCCGGGCACTCGCTGTGGGCGAGGCTGGCGCACGGCACGATGCCGCTGCTGTGGGTGGTGTTCTCCGAGATCGGTGCTCACGTCTACGCCGTGCGGATCGGAGCCGCGACCGGCCGGCGGATGGAGAAGGTGCGTTTCTCCCGCTGGATGCTCGCCCCGCTGTCGACGTTCGCCCTGTGGCGGCGGATGACGCTGTGGGAGATCACCTCGTACTCCGAGGCGCTCAAGCGGGAGCGTGAGCGGCAGTTGGCCCGCGCCCGGTTGCGGGAGCGGCACGGTCGGCGGTGGCGGTCGAAGACCCCGCGCCCGGAACGCGTGCTGCTGAAGCTGGGCGAGCTCTCCCCGGCGAGCGAAGACGTGCCGCCCATGCAGCCGCAGCAGACAGAGGAGCCGAAACAGGAGGCGTCCAAGCCGCCGCGCAAGCGCTCGGCCGGTACCAAGGGCAAGGGCAAGGCCTCCAAGGCACCGCGGACCCCGGCAGAACTGCTTGCCGAAGCCCGTGAGGCCACAGCCGAATGGGCCGATGACGCGATCAACGCCGAATCCATCCGGACCACGCTGCACTGTTCCGCGGCCAACTCCCGTGTGCTGCGTGACCTGCTGCTCAGCGAGCGGGCCGAAGGCCGACGCCTGCACTCCGTCGACGGCAACGAGACCGAGGAGGCGGCGGCATGAACACTTGGCTGAGCATGCTGGCCGCCGCGGCGCCGGTCGCCTCCGGCTGGACGGCCCACACGCTGTGGCTACGGCGACGCCTGCACGTCGCACGCCGTGACCCGCTGACCGGGCTGCGGACACGCGAGGCATTCACCCGCCGCGCCACCGCACTCCTGCGGGATGCCCGAGCGGTCGTGGTGCTGGCCGATGTCGACCGCTTCAAGCAGATCAACGACACCTTCGGCCACGCGGCCGGAGACGTTCTGCTGACGGCAACCGCGGCCCGGCTTGCCCACTACGTTGGCGATTCCGGGGTGGCCGGGCGGCTCGGGGGCGATGAGTTCGCCGCCGTGCTGATCGAGGACCGCGGCACCGCTGCGGACATGCTCGCCGTCCTGCACGGCGTGCTCGCCCGCCCGGTCGACGGCCAGGACCCGGCCGTACACACCACGGTCTCTCTCGGCTGGGTGCGTGCCGCGGACTTCCCCGGCGACGACCTGTCCGGCCTGCTGAGGCGGGCCGATGAGGCGATGTACGCGGCCAAGCAGGCCCGCGCCGGCACCCGTCGGGCTGGGCTGGGGCGGCTGTTCGCCACGGTCACCGGACGGCGCGCCGGCCGCGCCGGGGCCCGGACTGATGCTCCGGTCGTGGGGGTGGCCGCCTGATGTCCGCCTACGCCAAGTGCTTCGACCCGTCCGGCACCCGGTTCGGCATCCCCACGTACCCCTGGCGGTTCGCCCCGGACGGCTACGCCACCCGCCGGCAGCTGCGCACGGCTGGGCTGCGACCCGGCGGACAGCCGGTCGCCGCGCAGGTGATGCGCCGCCACCGCGGCCGCAAGGCCGGGGTGCAGGTGGCCTACCTCTACCGCGTCGACCGTGCGAAGCCGGTTCGGCCGATGACCTCCCGCAAGTGGGGTGCGCTCGCCCTGGCGATGCTCGCCCGCCGCACGTGCCCGCAGTGCCGGATCACCTACAGCTACTGCATCCCGACCTCGCTCGGGGTGTGCGTCCTCTGTGCCTACCCGAAGGAACAGCGCGCCGCCTGACCTGCTCAGCGCGGGGCCCGGTCCCAAACCGACCAAAGCAGCGGCCGGGCCCCGCGTCCCTCCCAGAGAGAAGGAACACTCAGTGAAACACCCCGACGACGACAACGAACTCTTCAACCGGTTGGAAGCCGAGATGGCCGCCCCGGCGGGCGACGTGGTCGACCTGGACAAGGCCCGGTCGGCCCGCACCGAGTCGGCCGACCACGGGCCCGACGCGTCGCCCGACTCCGGGCCTGACCGGTCGGCCGACGCGAAGCCGACCGAGTCGGGCGACCCGAGCGAGGGGGAGTCGGACGACTCCGGACCGACTCTGGTCGACCGTTCGGCGCCGACTCAGTCGGGCCCCGGTCTGGTCAACCGCATCCGCGACTCCGAGCGGCTGGACATCCTCCCGGCGTGGGTGAAGTCGCGCCTGGAGTTCGCCGATGCGATGCGGTGGCTGGCCGGGCACGTCTGGCACACCATCGCCTTCCATGCGGTCCGAGTGCCGTTCCTCTACGTGCCCAAGCTGATCTGGCGCTCGCCGCGCGGCCTGGCCAACACTTTGGGGAGGATCGGCCGGTGGGCGGTCGACGCGGAGGGCGAGCCGCTCCGACAGGCGGAGGCGCGGCGGGAGAACTCCGAGCTGTACCTGAAGCTCTCGCGACAGCGCGACCGGCGGGTACGGCTGCGCACGATCGTCACCGTCCTCGGCGCCCTCGTCGCCCTGGCCACGGGCCTGTTCCTGGTCTTCGGAGCCGAGCCGCGCACGCAGGCCATCGCCGCCACGCTCACCGTGCTGACGCTGGGCTGGCTCGGCGCGCCGGCAGATGCGCCGCTAGCCACGCGGGCCGTCATTAAGACCGAGGTGCAGAAGCTGACCAGCGACATCGTGGTCAAGGCCATGGCGTCCATCGGCATCGGTCAGATCACGTCCGCGGTCGCCAAGGGCCAGGACGGCATCAAGTTCGTCGCCCCCATTACCCGCGAGGGTCCGGGGTGGCGCGCGGACATCGACCTGCCCCTTGGGGTTACGGTCGCCGACGTGGCCGACCGGCGCGCCCGACTTGCCTCCGGCCTGCGCCGCCCCCTCGGCTGCGTGTGGCCCGACGCCGACCCGAGCGAACACGAGGGACGGCTCATCCTCTGGGTGGGCGACCGGGACCTCTCCAAGACCGGTCTCGTCAAGTGGCCGCTCGCCAACGCCCGGAAGCACGACATCTTCAAGCGCATCCCGTTCGGCATCGACCCGCGCGGCCGGGCTCAGTCCGTGCCGATGATTCAGCACAACATCCTGATCGGCTCGCTGCCCGGCCAGGGCAAGACCGCCTCCGTGCGCGTGCTGGCATGCGGCGCCGCCATGGATCCGAGCGTGGAACTGTGGCTGCACGAGAACAAGGGCACCGGTGACCTGGACTCCCTCGAATGCGTCTCGCACCGGTTCGTCTCCGGCATCGACGACGACTCGATCAAGTACGCGGCAGACTCCCTGAAGCTGCTGCGCGACGAAGTCATGCGCCGCGCGGCTGCGATCAAGAAGCTGCCGCGGGACCTGTGCCCGGACAAGCGCATCACCCGGGAGATCGCCGATAAGCGCTCGCTGAAGCTGTGGCCGCTCGTGGGCGTATTCGACGAGTGCCAGAACCTATTCGCCCACCCCAAGTACGGCAAACAGGCAGGTGACGACGCCGAGTTCATCATCAAGCTCGGTCGCGCGCTGGGCGTGGTCCTCATCCTGGCCACGCAGCGCCCGGACAAGGACTCGCTCCCAACCGGGATCAGCGGCAACGTGTCCATCCGCTTCGCCCTCAAGGTCGCCGGGCAGGTCGAGAACGACATGATCCTCGGCACCTCTGCGTACAAGAACGGCGTACGCGCCACCTCGTTCCGCCCGGAGATCGACGCCGGTAACGGCTACCTCGCCGGCGCCACCGCGCTGCCGGTCGTCGTGCGCACCGCCTACCTTGACGACAACGCCACCCACGCCATCGCCCAGCGCGCCTACGCCCTGCGCAAGGCCGAGGGCACCCTGTCTGGGCACGCGCTCGGAGAGGACCCCGAGGCCGTGACCGGCCCCTCGTACGACCTGCTCGCCGACGTCGCCGCGGTCGTGCCGCCGTCGGAGGAGCGAGTGTGGAACGAGCGGATCGCCGCCCGGCTCGCCGAGCTGCGACCGGAGGTCTACGGCGGCTGGAAGGGCGAGAACGTCACCAGCGCGCTCAAGCCACACGGCATCAAGACCCGCGACGTGGCCGGCACGACCGACGACGGCACCCGCACCACCCGCCGCGGCATCACCCGCGCCGACCTCACGAAGGCCATTGCAGAGCGTGACGAGAAGTGGGGCGCCGCCTAGGCCCGGAACGGTGCTACCGGTAGCACCTCGCACTGCTACCGGTAGCACCCCTGCTAGCAGTCCACACAGCACTTGATCTGCGATCTAGCGCATAGCACCCCACCTGCGAAAACCCCGGAAACCGCCTGGAAGGGCCCCTCATGCCCCTCATCGCCCTTGCTATCGCCTGCCTGTTAGCCATCACGCTCGGTTACGTCGGAATGTGCGCGGCCAGCCCGTTCGGCACCTGCCGCAAGTGCCACGGCTTCGGCTTCGCCATGGACACCGACCGCAAGGGACGGCCCAAGCGCGGCAAGAGCTGCCGCCGCTGCAAGGCCACCGGGAAGCGCATACGCGTCGGCCGCTGGCTCTTCAACCGTGCCCAGCGGATCTACCGCGAAGGCACCCACTGACCACCCAGCACACCACCCCCGAAGGAGGTTCCGCCGTGGCCGTCACCGTCTCGCTCGTGGCCCTGTTCGGACTCGTCCTGTTCTTCCTGCTGCGCTCCAAGTCTCTCGGCTACGGCGCTGCCTTCACCGCCGCCGGGTTCGGCTTCTTCCTCGCCTCCACCGGCGCCGCCGGCCCCATCAACCAGCTCGCCGCCGCCGTCATCGACGCCATCCAGCAACTGTGAGGAGCCCGGCCATGAACGAACAGATCACCGCCCGACACCAGCTCGCCATCATCGTGCCCAAGGCCGCCCCCGCCCTGGCCACGTCCACCGTGCTGATCCTGGCCCGCATCTGGAACGCCAACGGAGCCGAACACTCCATCGGCAACGCCGTCCTCATGACCGCGCTGTCCCTCGGAGCCGCCGCGGCCGGCGTGTGCGCGAGCATCGGCCGAGCCGGAGACTCCGTGATCGCCGGAACCGCGTTCGCCGCATCCGGAGGGCTCGCCATCGCCGGAGTCGCCGGATACGCCGACGGGCTGTCCCTGCCGCTGCTCCTGTGGGTGCTCGCCACCGCCATCGCCTACGGGCTCGCCGCACGGTACTGGCGCACCGACCGCCGCGAGCGCACCGCCCACGAACGGCAGGCCACCGCCCGCCGCGAGGAACAGGCCCACATCGAGCGCGTCGAGGCCCTGCGGGCCGGAGCCCAGATCGAGGTGGCCCGCACCGGTGCCGCCTACGCCGAACAGCTCGCCCAGGCCCTCATCACCCGCGCCGCCCTGCCCGGCTTCGACTTCACGGCCGTGGAGGCCGCCGGGCTTCCGGGACTCCCGTCCATCAACACCAGCAAGGAGCACTGACCCGTGTTCGAGATCCGCATCATCTGCGACCCGGCCGACACCGACCGCGTCAACCGGGTCCTGGCCGCCGCGTTCGAAACCGGCTCGGCACGCCAGTACCCCACCCGCGACGGGAAGCGTCGCCGCCTGTACGTCACGGCCGACCACCGCCCCGAGCCGGAGCCGTGGCCCACGCCGGAAGAGGCATACGCGCTCGCCCCGAGCATGGTGAGCGAGATCGGATGGACTGCCAGGACGGCCGCCGACCGGCCGTTCTACGACGTGCTGAACCGGGAGTTCTGGCTTCGCAAGGCCGCGCTGCTGGACCGGATCGCGCTGAGCGACGAAGCCGACAGCGCCACGAGCGACGCGGCCGACCTCGCCACCCGAGCCGCGCAGCGGCTTATGGAGCTGGACAACACGGCCGTCATCTGTGACCCGCGCTACTACGTCCGGCAGCAGTACGCCGCCTGGGCCAAGAACCAGTAGCAACGCCGCGGCGGCGGGACTCCCCAGCAAGGTCGCCCGCCGCCGCGGTTCTCCCTGCCCATCCGTAGACAGAACAGGAGAACCCCCAGCATGCCGCACTCGGTCGGCTCTGCCCAGCTCACCGCCGCGCTTGACGCAGCGACGCGTGACTGGCGCGTCTTCCCTCTCGTTGCCGGCGACAAGCGCCCGGCCGTCTCCGACTGGGAGACCCGCGCCACCACGGACCCCGACCGCATCAGCCGCGCGTGGTCTGCTGCCCCCTTCAACGTCGGCATCGCCACCGGCCCCTCCGGCCTGGTGGTCATCGACCTGGACAGGCCCAAGCACCCTGGCGACACCCCGCCGGCCGCCTGGGCCGAGCACGGCGTCACCGACGGCGCCGACGTGCTCGCCGTGCTCTGCGAGCGCCACAGCCAGCCCTTCCCCGACGACACGTACACGGTGCGCACGTGGAGCGGCGGCACCCACTTGTACTTCCTCGCGCCCGAGGGCGAGCTCTTGCGTAACACCGCTGGGGACAGCGCCCGTGGGCTGGGCTGGAAGGTCGACACCCGCGCGTGGGGCGGGCTCGTAGTCGGCGCGGGCAGCACCTTCGCCGGTCACCCGTACGAGGTCACCCGCAACGCCCCCGTCGCACCCCTGCCGGACTGGCTCGCCGAACTTCTGCGCCCGGCCCCACTGCCCCCGCAGACGCCCATTAAGGTCGCCCTCACCGGCCGCGGACGACGCGCCGCCTTCCTCCGCTCCGCCGTCAACGGGGAGGTGGAGCGAGTCACGAGCTCTGGCCCGCACGAGCACAACAACAGCCTCTACATCGCCGCGGTAGCCCTCGGACAGCTCGTTGCCGGAGGCGAGCTGAACGAGAGCGACGTCACTGGCTGGCTTCTCACGGCCGCGCTCCAAGTCGGCCAGGGGGAACGCGAGGCCCTGCGTACCATCGCCTCCGGCCTGCGTGCCGGAGCGCGGCGGCCCCGGACGGTCGCAGCATGAGCGCCAACGCCATCCCGTCCCTGCACCTGTACTCCGTGCCGAGCGACCCCGAGACGGCCCCCATGGCGCCGCCCAAGCGGGAGCGCCCCCGGACGGCATGGACGGCCGATCAACTCATGGCCGCGCACTTCCCCGAGCCGAAATGGGCCGTGCCCGGTATCCTCGCCGAAGGCGTCAGCGTGCTCGCCGGACCGCCCAAGGTCGGCAAGTCCTGGCTCTCCCTCGGACTGGGGCTGTCGGCCGCGGCCGGCGGCAAGGCGTTCGACTCCGTGCCGGTCGAGGGGGGACCAGTCCTCTACCTGGCGCTGGAAGACACCCCGCGACGGCTCCAGACCCGTATGGGCAAGATCCTCGGCGGACAGCCCGCTCCCGCCGGGCTGACCCTGGTCACCGAATGCCCACCCTTCCCCCAGGGCGGCACCGAAGCCATCGCACAGTGGCTGGAGCGCAACCCGGATGCGCGCATGGTCGTCATCGACGTGTTTGCCAAGATGCGCGGCCAGGCCCCGGCCGGGGTATCGGCCTACGACGCGGACTATGTCGCCGTCGGCTACGCCAAGCGCCTTGCCGACCACTACGGCGTGGCCGTCGTTCTGGTCCACCACGTACGCAAGGCAAGCTCCGAGGACTTCCTCACCGAGGTCTCCGGCACCAACGGCATCGCCGGAGCCGCAGACGCCACGCTCGTACTGAAGCGAGCGCGCGGACAGGCAGACGGCATCCTGCACGTCACCGGCCGCGACGTCGACGAAGCCGAGTACGCCCTCAGTTTCCAACCCGCTTCCGGATCCTGGCACTTGTTGGACGGCCCGGTCACCGACCACACAGTCAGCGACACCCGCGCCACGATCCTGCGGTACGTCCGCGCGCACCCTGGCGCCAAACCGAAGGACATGGCGGGCCAGCTGCCGCACGTCGACATCGACACGATCCGCCGCACGTGCTCCCGCATGGCCGACGCCGGACAGCTCACCAAGGACGCCGGCGGTCGGTACTACCCGAACACCGAGACGAGGACCCAGGGCGCCCACGAGGTGTCCGGACTGTCCGACTGTCCGGCGACCCCCTCTGACCAGTACGAACCCCCCGGACAGTCGGCACTGGAGCTGTCCGGCATGTCCGGTGGGGATGAAGCCGAAGGGATGGCAAAATGAGCGCCCGTACGCGGGACGAGAAGATGACCGTCAAGGAGTTCATCGCTGATCTGAAGGTCGCTCCGTCGACCTTCTACCGGTGGCGCCAGCTCGGGAAGGGCCCCCGCGCCATCAAGCTCCCGAACGGTGACGTGCGGATCCGGCGGTCGGAGTACGAGCGCTGGCTTGCGGAGCGGGAGGACGCTGCGTGAGCACCCCGCGCGACACCCCGGTCGGGCGCGCCCGAGGGTCGGCCCGGCCGGGCTACTCCTTCGACGTCAAGCTGTGGAAGGTGACCAAGACCGGGCGCAAGTCCCGCCCCTGGCGCCTCCGGTGGGTGGTCGCAGGACGGGTGCACGGCGACACGTACACCACGTTGGCTCTCGCGGAGAGCCGACGATCCGAGCTGTGGCAGGCCATGAACCGGCGTGGTGAAGCGTTTGAGATCGAATCGGGACTGCCGGAGTCCGAGGTGCGCGCGGCGGCCGAAGCTACCGAGGCAGCGGATGTTGAATCGCCGGTGCGCTGGTTCGAGTTCTGCCGGAAGTACGTGGCCGGGCGGTGGCGTACGGCTGCGGCCAAGACCCGCGAGGGCATGGCCGACGGTCTCGCGGCCGTGACGCTCGCCATGGTCAAGCGCGGGGACGGCACCCCCGAAGACGAGGCCCTTCGGCTGGCCTTCCGGTGGGGGATCGTGCCCGCGAACGCGGGAGAGGACCCGCCGGCCGGACTCAAGGTTGCGTACCACTGGGTCACGACGGCCGACCGGCCGTTGGGTGATTTGGCCGATCCCGAGGTGTTCGAGGATGTGTTGTACCGCCTCAGCTACAAGCTGGACGGCACTCCGGCTGCGGGCGATACGTATAAGCGGCGGCGCCGCGCTCTGAATACCGCCCTCGAACACGCCGTGGTCGTGGGGGAGCTCCCGGAGAACCCTCTTCAGCGCGTCCGCCGGAAGCACGTCGGTTCCAATGAGGTGGTGGACCGTCGCGTCCTGGTGAATGCCGTGCAGGCCCGACAGTTGCTCACCGCTGTCTCCTACGTCGGGTCATGGGATCGCTGCCGGGGACGGCGCCTGGTGGCCTTCTACGCGGTCCTGTACTACGCGGGCCTGCGGCCCGCTGAGGCGGTCGGGCTGAGGCGGTCTGATTGCCACCTGCCAGAAACGGGTTGGGGCACGCTCACGCTGCGGGAGACCCGCCCCGTCTCCGGCAAGCAGTGGACCGACTCAGGCGAGCGGCACGACCGCCGGGGCCTGAAGGCGCGTGAGGCGTCCAGTGACCGGCCGGTCCCCATCCCGCCCGTGCTGGTCACGATCCTCCAGGCCCACCTGAGGGAGTTCGGCACCGGCAAGGAAGGGCGTGTGTTCGGCAACGAGCGCGGGGGATTAGTCGGCTCTTCCACCTATTGGCGGGTATGGGAGGAAGCGCGGAAGTATGCGCTTCCTCCGGAACGCGTCGACTCGCCGCTGGCTGGGCGCCCCTACGACCTGCGACATGCCTGCATCACACGCTGGCTGAACGCTGGGGTCCCCATCGCGGAAGTGGCCCGACGAGTCGGAAACTCTCCCGAGGTGATCCACCGTCGCTACCACGGCTGTATCGACGGTCACGAGGAGGCTGCCAATGCGAAAATCACAAAGACGCTGAAGGGGGAAGGGGACATGAACTAGTGCGTCGGTACTGGGAGGGCATGACACATCGGCATGACGCATCCAAACCTCCCGGTCCAACTCAGTCGGCGCTCCCCCTCCGGCGTCGCGGTTCGCCACTCATAGGCCCTCTAGTCGAGGACACCCAGCACGGTGTCCGGGCGGCCGTGCAGGCACGCCGGCACTTGCTGCCAGCGGGTAATCTTCGCGCTCTCCTTCAGGAGGATCGAGGTCTGGAAACCGAACACTCCGTGCTCGTCACGCCTTGCGGGCGTCGGGGGCCTCTTTTGGGGGCGAACCAGGGAATGACCTGTCCAACCACGCCTCCGTCTGGGTTCGCATGGGAGTCGTGATGCCCTCGCGGGGTCTTATCGGGTTCCGCCTGAGGCCCTCATTAACACCCGCGGCACAGGTATCGCCCACCCCGCCATGAGGGTTATCGATCCTGGTTCGGCACCCTACAGACCGGCAACAGCGGCTCCGTAGTCCGCCGACCGCGATGACGAAGCTGTAGGAACGCGGAGTGCTGTTCGCGGAGCCAGGCACCGAGGTGTACGAGGACGTGATCGTCGGCGAGAATCCCCGTTCCGGCGACACGGACGTCAACATCACCAAGGAGAAGAAGCTCACCAACATGCGGTCCTTGACGGCCGATGTGGCCGAGTCGATCGTGCCGCCGCGCAAGCTGTCCCTGGAGTAGTCGCTGGAGTTCTGCCGTGACGACGAGTGCGTTGAGGTGACCCCGAAGGTCGTTCGCATCCACAAGGTGAACCTGGACGCCCGCGAGCGCGCCCGCGCCGCGATCCGCGCCAAGCACGGCTGATCCGTAGGACGGTTGTGCCCGGGTCTCCGCATGAGGGAGGCCCGGGCTTTTTGCAACCCGTTTTCCGGTGGCCCGTGTTCGCCGGCCCGGTGCGGAGTGTCCGTAATGCCGAGATCCCCGACCGATAGCCATGTAACACGCCCGTTTCGCGGCCTTCTCCCGTCGAACAGTTTGTCCAGTTTTTGGAAGTTCAACGCGCCGGCTGTGACTGAATTGAGATTTAAAGGCGGTGGTCGCCATCAGCCTCGAAGCAGATAGTTGGCCGCGTAGCGGGTGGCGTGCTTCACAGCACCACGGAGGTTCGGACAGTGGACGAACGCTCGGCAATTGCAAATGATCCTCAACCGCGAACCGGAGGTTCGGTAATGCAAGTGAAAGCCTTTTTCTACTTCTACGTCTCTCTCATCTTGGGGCAGATGCTCGTTGTCGCTGTTTCCGTCACGATCGGACACTGCGCACTCGCGGGTGCGGCGCTCGCCGTCAGCCCGTTCACGCTCCTGCCGATTGTCGCGTGGGAAAGGCGGAACGGCGACCGAGTGTTCTTCGGCGGCGTCGTCGTCATGACCCAGGCTGCGTACGGAACAACGTTGTCTCTCATCCTCGTGGGCCATGCACCGCTCAGCGACGTCGCCATCTTCAACGGCGTCTTCGTAGGACTGGCCATCCCGCTCATCCTGTACCTGAATCAGGGTCCCAACACAACCTGACCGCACTGAAGCGCCATCCGCCACATAGCCGCCGCCCTCAGCTCGCCAAGCTGGGGGCGGCGCCCTTGTTGCAGTTCCACGACCTCACCCCGCCCAGTTCGTGTCGGCGAGCCGTGATCGCGCTGCCCCCAGCGTGAGCTGCCGAAGCGGCGGCCGCGAGGAAGCGGGCTCACTACAGCATCGACGCCACTCCACCTTCACGCGACGAAGGGAGACGGGGCCACGCGCTCGCCCGGTGTGTCGGAGGTGTGTCGCGAACGCTGAGAGGCAACGAGAGAGGGCGGGAGTCAGTGAGACTGACTCCCGCCCTCTTCTGTCGGCATCCGCCCTGGTCAGCGCGTGGTTTCTGCTGATCTTCGGCGAGTGCCCCCGGCAGGATTCGAACCTGCGCACACGGCTCCGGAGGCCGTTGCTCTATCCCCTGAGCTACGGGGGCGTGTCGGGCGCTGGGCTCTCGCTTGCGGCGACGGGTAGAACATTAGCAGGTCCCGCGGGGTGATCAGGAACCCGTTTCGCCGGGTGGGGGCGGCGGATCCCCTGTAGGGGGTGGAAGTGGGGAAAACCCGGACGCGGTGGCCGGTCCGGACCTACTCTCGACGTGTGCCAGGCGCTCCGGGCCGGGTGCTTGTTGTGGACGACAACAAGGTCATCCGGCAGCTGATCAGGGTCAACCTCGAGCTGGAAGGGCTAGAGGTCGTGACCGCGGCCGATGGTGCCGAGTGTCTGGACGTGGTGCACCAGGTGCGGCCCGACGTCGTGACGCTCGACGTCGTCATGCCCCGGCTGGACGGGCTCCGCACCGCCGCCCGGCTCCGGGCCGATCCCCGTACGCGCCACCTGCCCCTCGCCATCATCAGCGCCTGCACGCAGTACGAGGTCGAGACCGGCCTCGATGTCGGCGTGGACGCGTTTCTCGCCAAGCCCTTCGAGCCGGCCGAACTGGTCCGACTCGTGAAGCGCCTCATCGAGCGGGGCACCGGGTATGAGGGGTATGAGGGGGAAGCGCGCGGGGGAGAGGGCGACGGAGATCCCGGTGGGGGCGACCAGGGTGACGGGGAGATCGACGGTGACGGGGGTTCCCCCGGTCACGGAGTCGGGGTCTCGCCCGGTCACGGAGTCTCGCCCGGTCAGTGAGCGCCGATCGGTAAGGGGCTGGTTCGGACGGCCAGCATGTCCTTCGGGCGGCAGGCCACCCGGGCACAGCCCGCCCCACCAGCACCGCTCCGCGACCGTTCTCGAGCAACCCCCGTCAACGCACCCCCCGGATAACCGGCTCGCATCCCCACCCCCCTCCCCCACTACGCTTGTCCCGTGACCCCCGTCGAGCTGTCCCGTACCGTGCTGCGCGCGGTGCGTCGTGCTGTCGATGACGGGGAGCTGAGCGTGAGCGTGCCCGAGCGGGCCGTGGTGAGCGTGCCGGGGCCCGGGGGGTGCGGGGACTTCGCCACCACCATCGCGTTGCAGCTCGCCCGGCCGGCCGGACAGCCGGCGCGGCGGGTCGCCGAGATCGTCCGGGCCCGGCTCGCCGGTGCCCACGGGATCCGGGACGTCGTCGTCACCGGGCCGGGATTCCTCAACATCAGTCTCGACGCGCAGGTCGACCCCGTCGCCGGGCTGGTGCAGGAGATCCGGCGGAAGGGTGCCCGGTACGGGTACGGCGACGCCCTGGCCGGGCAGGTCGTCGCGCTGCGGGTGCCGTACGAGGTGCGGGCCGAGGTCGTCGCCGACGCCGTCGTACGGCTCGTGGGGACCCAGGGCGGCCGGGCCACCGTGGAGCACGGCGACCCCGTCAATCTGCGGCCCGTGCCGGCCCCGGAGGACCCCGCCCCGCTCGGCCCCGACGCCGCCCGGTGGGCCCTGCTCCACCCCGCCGCGCACGACCGGCCCCGGATCACCGCCGATCACCTGGTGCAGCGGGAAGGGAATCCGCTGTTCCGGGTGCGGTACGCCCACGCCCGCGTCCGCGCCCTCGGCCGCAACGCCGCCCGCCTGGGGTTCGACGCCGAACCCGGCCCCGTAGACGACGCCCGGGGTCTCCTCACGCCCCTCGCCGACCACCCCCGCATCCTCTCCGCGGCCGCCACCCACCGTGCCCCGGACCGGCTCGCCCGGCATCTCGTCACCGTCGCCGATGCCGTGCTGCCCCTGCTGCCCTGCGTGCTTCCCGTCGGCGAGGAGAAACCCTCGGCCGCCCACCGTGCCCGGCTGGCCCTCGCCGAAGCCGCCGGGACGGTGCTGGCCGGTGGCCTGTCCCTGCTCGGCATCGACGCACCCGAACACCTCTGAGGGCCCCGAGCCGATGAGCCCCGGAGAGACAGAGAGTCTGAGAGTCACGTCATGAGCCGTTCCGCCCATCCCGCCGGGCCCCGCCACGCCGACGTCCTGCCCGAGGGGCACTACTCCGCGCCGCCCGCCGACCTCAACGTCCTGGACCAGAAGGTGTGGGCCCAGACCGTCACGCGCGGCGACGACGGGGTGGTCAGCGTCGGCGGTGTCCCGGTCACCCGGCTCGCCGAGGAGTTCGGCACCCCGGCCTACGTCCTCGACGAGACCGACTTCCGGGCCCGCGCGCGGGCCTGGCGCACCGCGTTCGGCCCGGACGCCGACGTCTTCTACGCCGGGAAGGCCTTCCTCTCCCGGGCCGTCGTGCGGTGGCTGAACGAGGAGGGGCTCAACCTGGACGTGTGCTCCGGCGGCGAGCTGGCCACCGCGCTCTCCGCCGGGATGCCCGCCGACCGCATCGCCTTCCACGGCAACAACAAGTCCGTCGAGGAGATCCGCCGCGCCATAGACGCGGGTGTCGGGCGGATCGTGCTCGACTCCTTCCAGGAGATCGTGCGGGTCGCGCACACGGCGCAGGAGCTGGGCAAGCGGCAGAAGGTCCAGATCCGGATCACCGTGGGCGTGGAGGCGCACACCCACGAGTTCATCGCCACCGCCCACGAGGACCAGAAGTTCGGCATCCCGCTCGCCGGCGGGCAGGCCGCCGAGGCCGTACGGCGGGCCCTGCAGCTGGACGGGCTGGAGCTGATCGGGATCCACTCGCACATCGGGTCGCAGATCTTCGACATGTCCGGGTTCGAGGTCGCCGCCCACCGGGTCGTCGGGCTGCTGAAGGACATCCGGGACGAGCACGGGGTCGAGCTTCCCGAGATCGACCTCGGCGGCGGCCTCGGCATCGCCTACACCAGCGGCGACGACCCTCGCGAGCCGCACGAGATCGCCAAGGCGCTCACCGAGATCGTCACCCGGGAGTGCGAGGGCGCCCGGCTGCGGACGCCGCGGATCTCCGTCGAGCCGGGGCGCGCCATCGTCGGTCCCACCGCCTTCACCCTCTACGAGGTCGGCACGGTCAAGCCGCTCGACGGGCTGCGCACGTACGTCTCCGTCGACGGCGGCATGTCGGACAACATCCGGACCGCGCTCTACGACGCCGAGTACAGCGTCGCGCTCGTCTCCCGCGCCTCCGACGCCGAGCCGATGCTCGCCCGGGTCGTCGGCAAGCACTGCGAGAGCGGGGACATCGTGGTCAAGGACGCGTTCCTGCCGGCCGACCTGGCGCCCGGTGATCTCATCGCCGTACCGGCGACCGGCGCGTACTGCCGGTCCATGGCCAGCAACTACAACCACGTGCTCCGGCCGCCCGTCGTCGCGGTACAGGACGGCGCGGCCCGGGTGATCGTCCGGCGGGAGACCGAAGAGGATCTCCTGCGTCTCGACGTCGGCTGACCGGCAGCCGCAAGAACCCGGTGGCGGAAGATCTACGGTCTTCCGCCCCCGTACAAATGAAATAGATGTCTCACGATCCGGACCAAGGGTAGAAACTGCCGTCCGGTGAGTGAGACTGGTCCAACCGTAGACGGTATGAGGAAACGAGGTCGGATGATGCGTACGCGTCCGCTGAAGGTGGCGCTGCTGGGCTGTGGGGTTGTCGGCTCAGAGGTGGCGCGCATCATGACGACGCACGCCGACGACCTCGCCGCCAGGATCGGCGCCCCCGTGGAGCTGGCGGGTGTCGCCGTACGCCGGCCCTCCAAGGTCCGTGAGGGCATCGACCCGGGCCTGGTCACCACCGACGCCACCGCCCTCGTCAAACGCGGGGACATCGACGTGGTGGTGGAGGTCATCGGCGGGATCGAGCCGGCCCGCGCGCTCATCACCACCGCCTTCGAACACGGCGCCTCCGTCGTCTCCGCCAACAAGGCCCTGCTCGCCCAGGACGGGGCCGCCCTGCACGCCGCAGCCGGGGAGCACGGCCGTGACCTCTACTACGAGGCCGCCGTCGCCGGTGCCATCCCGCTGATCCGCCCGCTGCGCGAGTCGCTCGCCGGCGACAAGGTCAACCGGGTGCTCGGCATCGTCAACGGCACCACCAACTTCATCCTCGACAAGATGGACTCCACCGGCGCCGGCTACCAGGAGGCGCTCGACGAGGCCACCGCCCTGGGGTACGCCGAGGCCGACCCGACCGCCGACGTCGAGGGCTTCGACGCCGCCGCCAAGGCCGCCATCCTCGCCGGCATCGCCTTCCACACGCGCGTGCGCCTCGACGACGTCTACCGCGAGGGCATGACCGAGGTCACCGCCGCCGACTTCCGCTCCGCCAAGGAGATGGGCTGCACCATCAAGCTGCTCGCCATCTGCGAGCGCTCCGCGGACGGTACGTCCGTCACCGCGCGCGTGCACCCCGCGATGATCCCGCTCACCCACCCGCTCGCCTCCGTCCGCGGCGCGTACAACGCCGTCTTCGTGGAGTCCGACGCGGCCGGACAGCTGATGTTCTACGGCCCCGGCGCCGGCGGTTCGCCCACCGCCTCGGCCGTGCTGGGCGACCTGGTCGCGGTCTGCCGGAACCGGCTGAGCGGGACCACCGGGCCGGGCGAGTCGGCGTACGCCGACCTGACCGTCTCCCCGATGGGCCAGGTCGTCACCCGGTACCACATCAGCCTCGACGTGGCCGACAAACCGGGTGTGCTCGCCCAGGTCGCCACCGTCTTCGCCGAACACGGCGTGTCGATCGACACCGTTCGGCAGCAGGGCAAGGACGGCGAGGCCTCCCTCGTCGTCGTCACCCACCGGGCCTCCGACGCCTCCCTGTCCGGGACCGTCGAGGCACTGCGCAAGCTCGACACCGTGCGGGGTGTCGCCAGCATCATGCGGGTTGAAGGAGAGTAACCAGCAATGACCCACCAGTGGCGCGGAATCATCGAGGAGTACCGGGACAGGCTGCCGGTATCCGACACCACGCCGGTCGTGACGCTCCGCGAGGGCGGCACGCCCCTCGTGCCCGCGCAGGTGCTCTCCGAGCGCACGGGCTGTGAGGTCCACCTCAAGGTGGAGGGCGCCAACCCCACCGGGTCCTTCAAGGACCGCGGCATGACCATGGCCATCAGCAAGGCCAAGGAGGAGGGGGCGAAGGCCGTCATCTGCGCCTCCACCGGCAACACCTCCGCCTCCGCCGCCGCGTACGCGGTGCGGGCCGGCATGGTGTCGGCCGTCCTGGTGCCGCAGGGCAAGATCGCCCTCGGCAAGATGGGCCAGGCCCTCGTGCACGGCGCGAAGATCCTCCAGGTCGACGGCAACTTCGACGACTGCCTCACCCTCGCGCGGGGGCTGAGCGACAACTACCCCGTCGCGCTGGTGAATTCGGTCAACCCGGTGCGCATCGAGGGCCAGAAGACGGCCGCCTTCGAGATCGTGGACATGCTCGGCGACGCACCCGACATCCACGTCCTCCCGGTCGGCAACGCGGGCAACATCACCGCCTACTGGAAGGGCTACCAGGAGTACGCCGCCGACGGCATCGCCGGCAAAACCCCTCGAATGTGGGGTTTCCAGGCGTCCGGCAGTGCCCCGATCGTGCGCGGCGAGGTCGTCAAGGACCCGTCGACCATCGCCACCGCCATCCGCATCGGCAACCCGGCCTCCTGGCAGTACGCGCTGGCCGCCCGCGACGAGTCCGGCGGCGCCATCGACGAGGTGACGGACCGTGAAATCCTGCGCGCCTACCGCCTGTTGGCCGCGCAGGAAGGTGTCTTCGTGGAGCCCGCCTCCGCCGCCTCCGTGGCCGGTCTGCTCAAGGCCGCCGAGCAGGGCAGGGTCGACCCGGGCCAGCGCATCGTGTGCACCGTCACCGGCAACGGCCTGAAGGACCCCGACTGGGCCGTCGCCGGTGCCCCGCAGCCGGTCACCGTCCCGGTCGACGCGGCCACCGCGGCCGAGCGCCTCGGCCTCGCCTGAGCGCCCCGGATCCGGGAAATCCCTGACAGGGTGCACAGGGGGCTTACGACACGCATCGTGCGCCTCCTGTGCGCCCTATGTCGCCACAGAACCTTCCTTCGATAGGCTGTACCGAACCCGCCTCCGCACATGCCCTCGCGCATGGCACGGCGCCGCGGTGTCTCCGCGGCCCGACGGGTCTGTCGTACGTCATCGGATGTCCACCGAACATCGGTCGAATGTCCACCGAGTCCCTCGAGGCCATTCGACCGCCACGCAGCTCAAGGAGTGTCTTCGAGCGATGGCCGGTCCAGCGTTCCGCGCCGCCGCCGTCCGGGTGCGCGTCCCCGCCACCAGCGCCAATCTCGGTCCGGGCTTCGACGCCCTGGGCCTCGGGCTGGGGCTCTACGACGACGTGGTCGTCCGGGTGGCCGACTCCGGGCTGCATATCGACATCGCGGGTGAGGGCAGCGAGACCCTCCCGCGGGACGAGAGCCACCTTCTCGTCCGTTCCCTGCGCACCGCCTTCGATCTGCTGGGCGGACAGCCGCGCGGCCTGGAGATCGTGTGTGCCAACCGCATTCCGCACGGCCGGGGCCTCGGCTCCTCCTCCGCCGCCATCTGCGCCGGCATCGTCGCCGCCCGCGCGGTGACCATAGGCGGCGAGGCCCGTCTGGACGACGCCGCGCTGCTGGAGCTGGCCACCGAGATCGAGGGTCACCCGGACAACGTGGCCGCCTGTCTGCTCGGCGGCTTCACCCTGTCCTGGATGGAGGGCGGCACCGCCCGGGCCATCAGGATGGAGCCGCACGATTCCATCGTTCCGGTGGTTTTCGTGCCCGGAAAGCCGGTCCTGACCGAGACCGCGCGCGGCCTGCTCCCGCGCACCGTCCCGCACGTCGACGCCGCCGCCAACGCGGGCCGGGCCGCCCTGCTCGTCGAGGCCCTGACCAGGCGCCCCGAGCTGCTGCTGCCCGCCACCGAGGACCGCCTCCACCAGGAGTACCGCGCCCCGGCCATGCCGGAGAGCGCCGCGCTGGTGGAGCGGCTGCGGGCCGACGGCATCCCGGCCGTGATCTCGGGCGCCGGGCCCACCGTCATGGCCCTCGCCGACGCCGACAGCGCCGACAAGGTCTCTCACCTCGCGGGTGAGGGCTGGGCCGCCAACCGGCTGGACCTGGATGTCCAGGGAGCGAGCGTGCTGCCGCTTGCGCCCTGACACACGGTTGCCGGATTTGGAGAGGGGGAATGTTTGTTGGATCCGGTAGTGTTAATCTCAAGTCTGCACCCGACCCCACCATGGCGAGGTGCCTCGTGTCCCCGTCCGGGACAGACATTCTTCCGGGAGCCTCCCGCGCCACTCCGTGTTCCTTGCGCCGTACCTGGGCAGTACGTCGTATGCGGGCATTGAGCGGGCCGCCGGGCACGCCTCGGAGTCGGTGCTACCACGCCACGTGACACTGGGTGCCACGGTCCGCGGAAGCGCCGATCACCGCACATTTCTTCCGCCGCTTTGGCGGACCACCGCCCCGGCACGGTTCACAGAAGACAGGACCGTAGCCGGACAGCACAACCGGTCGCCGAGCCAGACAGGCCGACGTCCGCTCCAGGGAAGGACCCTTCGTGAGCGACACCACCGATCTGATGGGCGCACGTGTCGAGGAGACCGCTGCCGCGCCCGCCACGGACGCCTCCGCGCCTGCCACCGGTGCCGGCTCCCGGCGGCGCCGCGGTACCGGCCTCGAGGGCATGGTGCTGGCCGAGCTGCAGCAGGTTGCCTCGGGCCTCGGGATCAGGGGCACCGCGCGCATGCGCAAGAGCCAGCTGATCGAGGTCATCAAGGAGGCGCAGGCCGCCGGGGGAGCCCCCGCCGCCAAGGCCGACACCGCCACCGAGACCAAGCCGAAGCGCCGGGCCACCTCCAAGGCCCGCACCGGCGAGGACGCCGAGAAGAAGGCGGCGGCCAAGACCGAGGCGCCCGCCGAGAAGGCCGTGGCCCAGCAGCAGATCGAGATTCCCGGCCAGCCGGCCTCCGACGACGCCCCGAGCGAGCGCCGTCGCCGCCGTGCCACCGCCGAGGCGGGCAGCCCGGCCCAGGGCGGCGCCGAGACCGTCGCCGCCGAGGCCAAGAGCGAGCCCAAGGCCGAGACGCCCGCGCCGCAGCAGTCGCAGCAGGGCGAGGCCAAGGGCGACGCCGGTGACGGCGAGGGCCGTGGCCGCCGGGACCGCCGCGAGCGCGGCCGGGACCGCGACCGCGACCGCCGCAACAAGGGCGACGACCAGCAGGGCCAGGGCGGCGGCCGTCAGGACCGCCAGGACCGCCAGGACCGGCAGCAGCAGGGCCAGCAGCAGGGCGGCGGCCGTCAGGACCGCAACACCGGTCCGCAGGACGACGACGACTTCGAGGGCGGCCGTCGCGGCCGTCGCGGCCGCTACCGCGACCGCCGGGGCCGCCGTGGCCGCGACGAGATCGCCGAGCCGCAGCTCGCCGAGGACGACGTCCTGATCCCCGTCGCGGGCATTCTGGACATCCTCGACAACTACGCCTTCATCCGGACCTCCGGCTACCTGCCCGGCCCGAACGACGTGTACGTCTCCCTCGCCCAGGTCCGCAAGAACGGCCTGCG
This sequence comes from Streptomyces sp. NPDC088810, assembly GCF_044750305.1. Classification (NCBI taxonomy): domain Bacteria; kingdom Bacillati; phylum Actinomycetota; class Actinomycetes; order Kitasatosporales; family Streptomycetaceae; genus Streptomyces; species Streptomyces sp. NPDC088810. The sequence continues at coordinate 142,729 of NZ_JBIVJQ010000010.1, read as the reverse complement.
CAAGGGCGACCACGTCACCGGCGCGGTGCGGCAGCCGAAGGAGGGCGAGCGCCGCGAGAAGTTCAACGCGCTGGTCCGCCTGGACTCCGTCAACGGCATGGCGCCCGAACACGGCCGCGGCCGCCCGGAGTTCAACAAGCTCACCCCGCTCTACCCGCAGGACCGGCTCCGTCTGGAGACCGACCCGGGCGTGCTCACCACCCGCATCATCGACCTGGTCTCGCCGATCGGTAAGGGCCAGCGCGGTCTGATCGTGGCCCCGCCGAAGACCGGTAAGACCATGATCATGCAGGCGATCGCCAACGCGATCACGCACAACAACCCCGAGTGCCACCTGATGGTCGTCCTCGTCGACGAGCGTCCGGAAGAGGTCACCGACATGCAGCGGTCGGTCAAGGGCGAGGTCATCTCCTCGACCTTCGACCGTCCGGCCGAGGACCACACCACGGTCGCCGAGCTGGCCATCGAGCGGGCCAAGCGCCTGGTGGAGCTGGGCCACGACGTGGTCGTGCTGCTCGACTCGATCACGCGTCTGGGCCGTGCCTACAACCTGGCGGCGCCGGCCTCCGGCCGCATCCTGTCCGGTGGTGTCGACTCGACCGCGCTCTACCCGCCGAAGCGGTTCTTCGGTGCGGCGCGCAACATCGAGGACGGCGGCTCGCTGACCATCCTGGCCACGGCGCTCGTGGACACCGGGTCCCGCATGGACGAGGTGATCTTCGAGGAGTTCAAGGGCACCGGCAACATGGAGCTGAAGCTCGACCGGAAGCTCGCCGACAAGCGCATCTTCCCGGCGGTGGACGTGGACGCGTCCGGCACCCGTAAGGAAGAGATCCTGCTCGGCAACGAGGAGCTGGCCGTCGTCTGGAAGCTCCGCCGTGTCCTGCACGCGCTGGACCAGCAGCAGGCGATCGAGCTGCTTCTCGACAAGATGAAGCAGACCAAGTCGAACGTCGAGTTCCTGATGCAGATCCAGAAGACGACGCCGACGCCGGGCAACGACTGACCTCCGCGCCGTACGCCGTAGGCAGCCGCACGCTGTAGCCAAGGGCCGCTCCCGTCACGGGGGCGGCCCTTCGCGCTGTGACCTCGCCTCGGTGCCCGGCGACGGTCGAGCCGAACGACTGCTTCGGCGACCCCCTCACCACCGCTACGGAACCTCCGGCGGCCTCGGTACCGGCAAGGCGGCACTCCGCCTGGAACAGGGCACGGGCACGGAGGCCATCTGCGCGGCACCGTCAACCGGACGCTGCTCCAGGGCAGTTCGGGTGTGGCGGGCACGCTGGAGGCGGGCGGCGAGTACGGTCAGGCCGACGTGGTGGCGCACGAGCCGAACGCCAGGCGGTGCCATGTGGGATTCGTCGACCAGGCAGCCCCGTACACTCCCGAGGCCGGTGACCGTATGGGCGCCCGGGTGGCCGTGGCCAACCGGGGCCGGGGGCGGCCGGGACCGACGCCGGCCTGGTGATGGCCGTCGGGGTGCCGGGCGAGGGCATCGGACACGCTCGCCGACGCGGGCGCCGTGCCGGTCTTCGGCCTGTGCAGCACAGCCCGGGTGCCGCCGACCGCTGGGACGAGGGGCCGGCAACGGCCTCGGCATGCCGGTCACCGCCCACGCGCCGGGCACGGGCGGCTTGCCGGCCGCCGGACTGCGGCTCGGCATGCCGGCCCGCTGAAACGACGGCTCCCCGCAGGTGCGGACCCGAGATCTTTGCCACAGGGATCTCGGCGGCCGCCGGCTTCCGGGCGTACCGCCCCGGGGGCCGAATGGGCAGGTGAGCGCGGTTCGAGCGGACCGACTGACTACACGCAGTGCCCATCGTCGTACGCGAGGGGCCACTGTGCGTTGTGCAACCCTTTTCCGAGTTTCTCCGTCTGACCGGGCGGAGCGACGATGGAGCGGTGACGACCGCGCCTGACCCTGACCGCAGGGGGTATCCGACCGCCGAGACCTAGGAGCGATGTGGCCGCCGAGAGCACTCAGCCCGCCATAACCGAGCCGGGCGCGAGCCCGCGCCGCCGGGGCAAGGGACGCCGTCGCAAGGCCCCCAGCACCGGCCGCAAGGCGGTACGCGCCACGGTGTGGACGGCCGCGGGCGTGGTCCTCCTGGGCGGCGCCGGCGCCGGGTACGTCTACTTCAAGCTCAACGGCAACCTCCACAGCGTCGACATCAACCAGGCGCTCGGCAGCGACCGGCCCACGAAGATCGACAACGGCTCGGAGAACATCCTGGTCCTGGGCTCGGACACCCGCTCCGGCAAGAACAAGAAGCTCGGCGGCGGCACGGACGACGGCAGCGCCCGCTCGGACACGGCGATGATCGTCCACGTCTACGAGGGCCACAAGAAGGCCAGCGTGGTCTCCATCCCCCGGGACACCCTCGTCGACCGCCCCCAGTGCACCGACACCAAGGGCACCGCCCACCCCGCCGCGTCCGGGGTGATGTTCAACGAGGCCTACTCCACCGGCGGCGCGGCCTGCGCGGTGAAGACGGTGGAGTCCATCACCGGTATCCGCATGGACCACTACCTGGAGGTCGACTTCGAGGGCTTCCAGCAGCTCATCGACGACCTCGGCGGGGTGGAGGTCACCACCACCAAGAACATCCGGGACCCGCAGAGCCACCTGGACCTCAAGGCCGGCACCCACACCCTGAACGGCGAGCAGGCCCTCGGCCTGGTCCGCACCCGGCACGGCGTGGGCGACGGCTCCGACCTGGGCCGCATCCAGCTCCAGCAGGCCTTCATCAAGGCCCTGATCGACCAGGTCAAGCACGTCGGCGTCTTCACGAACCCGAAGAAGCTGTACGACCTCGCCGACACCGCCACCAAGGCCGTCACCACCGACTCCGACCTCGGCTCGGTCAACTCCCTGATCGACTTCGCCGACGGCCTCAAGGGCATCAGCTCGTCCCACATGAAGATGGTCACGATGCCCGTCCAGTACGACCCGGCCAACCCCAACCGCGTCCTCCTGGCCAAGTCCAAGGCGCAGCTGGTCTGGAACGCCCTGAAGAACGACAAGCCGATCCCGGCTTCGGCCACGAAGGGAACGGCCACAGGGGAAGCCAAGGGCGTGGTGAGCGCCGGCTAGGGGCGCGCGGGCGGCCCCCCGCTCACCCGCAGGAATAGAACAGCCGCACCCCCGGTTTGGGAGGATGGCCCCAGTCCTGGCAGACTGGTACGTCGGCTCCGGTTCACGCTCCCGCATCCCGCGGCGGCGACCCGGCGCCCTCCCGAAACCTAGGAGACACCTTGAAGCGCGACATCCACCCCGAGTACGTCGAGACGCAGGTCAGCTGCACCTGCGGTGCGTCGTTCACCACCCGTAGCACCATCGAGTCCGGCACCATCCGGGCCGAGGTCTGCTCCGAGTGCCACCCGTTCTACACGGGCAAGCAGAAGATCCTCGACACCGGTGGCCGTGTGGCCCGCTTCGAGGCCCGCTTCGGCAAGGCTGCCGCCGGCTCCAAGAAGTAGCGAGCCCCATTTCGCCGGTCCACGGTCACGCCCTCGCGGGGGTGTGCCCGGGACCGGCGTTTTTGGTCGCCCGCCCTTCCCTTCACCGCAGTACAGGAGCCCAAGATGTTCGAGGCCGTCGAGGAACTCGTCGCCGAGCACGCCGATCTGGAGAAGAAGCTCGCCGATCCGTCGGTCCACGCCGATCAGGCGAACGCGCGCAAGCTGAACAAGCGCTACGCCGAGCTGACCCCGATCGTCGCCACGTACCGCTCCTGGAAGCAGACCGGCGACGACATGGAGACCGCGCGCGAGTTCGCGGCCGACGACCCCGACTTCGTGGCCGAGGTCAAGGAACTGGAGAAGCAGCGCGAGGAGCTGACCGAGAAGCTGCGCCTGCTGCTCGTCCCGCGCGACCCCAGTGACGACAAGGACGTCATCCTGGAGATCAAGGCGGGCGCGGGCGGCGACGAGTCGGCGCTGTTCGCCGGCGACCTGCTGCGCATGTACCTGCGCTACGCCGAGCGCGTCGGCTGGAAGACCGAGATCATCGACTCCACCGAGTCCGAGCTGGGCGGCTACAAGGACGTCCAGGTCGCGGTGAAGGCCCGCGGGCAGATCGAGCCCGGCCAGGGCGTGTGGGCCCGGCTGAAGTACGAGGGCGGGGTGCACCGGGTGCAGCGCGTCCCGGCCACCGAGTCCCAGGGCCGCATCCACACCTCCGCGGCCGGTGTGCTGGTCACGCCGGAGGCGGAGGAGGTCGACGTCGAGATCAACCCGAACGACCTGCGCATCGACGTCTACCGGTCCTCCGGCCCGGGCGGCCAGTCCGTCAACACCACCGACTCCGCCGTGCGCATCACGCACATCCCGACCGGAGTCGTCGCCTCCTGCCAGAACGAGAAGAGCCAGCTCCAGAACAAGGAGCAGGCGCTGCGCATCCTGCGCTCCAGGCTGCTCGCCATCGCCCAGGAGGAGGCGGAGCGGGAGGCCGCGGACGCCCGCCGCAGCCAGGTCCGCACCGTGGACCGCTCCGAGAAGATCCGCACCTACAACTTCCCGGAGAACCGCATCTCCGACCACCGCGTCGGCTTCAAGGCGTACAACCTGGACCAGGTCCTGGACGGCGACCTCGACGCGGTCATCCAGGCCTGCGTCGACGCCGACTCGGCGGCGAAGCTCGCCGCCGCGTAACACCCGTACGCACGAGTACGACACGGAGGACTCGCGTGAACCTGCTGCTCGCGGAGGTGGCCCAGGCCACCCAGCGGCTGGCCGACGCCGGCGTGCCCTCGCCGCGCACCGACGCGGAGGAGCTGGCCGCGTTCGTGCACGGCGTGAAGCGCGGCGAACTGCACTCCGTGAAGGACGCCGACTTCGACGCCCGGTACTGGGAGGCCATCGCCCGGCGCGAGCAGCGCGAGCCGCTGCAGCACATCACCGGGCGGGCCTACTTCCGGTACCTGGAACTCCAGGTCGGACCGGGGGTGTTCGTGCCCCGGCCGGAGACCGAGTCGGTGGTCGGCTGGGCCATAGACGCCGTGCGTGCCATGGACGTGGTCGAGCCGTGCATCGTCGACCTGTGCACCGGCTCCGGCGCCATCGCGCTCGCCCTCGCCCAGGAGGTCCCGCGCTCGCGCGTGCACGCCGTGGAGCTGTCCGAGGACGCCCTGGTGTGGACCCGGAAGAACGTGGCCGGCTCCCGCGTCGACCTGCGGCAGGGCGACGCGCTGTCCGCCTTCCCGGACCTGGACGGCCAGGTCGACCTGGTCATCTCCAACCCGCCGTACATCCCGCTCACCGAATGGGAGTACGTCGCCCCCGAGGCCCGCGACTACGACCCGGAGATGGCGCTCTTCTCCGGCGAGGACGGCCTCGACCTGATCCGCGGCATCGAGCGCACCGCGCACCGGCTGCTGCGCCCCGGCGGAGTCGTCGTGATCGAGCACGCCGACACCCAGGGCGGCCAGGTGCCGTGGATCTTCACCGAGGAGCGGGGCTGGGCCGACGCGGCCGACCACCCCGACCTCAACAACCGCCCCCGCTTCGCCACCGCCCGCAAGGCGCTGCCGTGAGCGCACCGCAGACTTCGACCCCGCAGTACGTGTACGAGGAGGCCAGCTAGACATGGCACGGCGATACGACACCAACGACGCGACCGACCGCGTGACGGGTCTGCGCGAGGCCGCGTCCGCCGTCCGCCGTGGCGAGCTGGTGGTGCTGCCGACCGACACGGTGTACGGCATCGGCGCCGACGCGTTCTCCTCCGAGGCCGTCGCCGACCTGCTGGCCGCCAAGGGCCGGGGCCGCAACATGCCCACCCCCGTCCTCATCGGCTCCCCGAACACGCTGCACGGCCTGGTCACGGACTTCTCCGAACTGGCCTGGGAGCTGGTCGACGCGTTCTGGCCGGGCGCCCTGACGATCGTCGCCAAGCACCAGCCGTCCCTGCAGTGGGACCTCGGCGACACCCGGGGCACGGTCGCCGTGCGCATGCCGCTGCACCCGGTCGCCATCGAGCTGCTCACCGAGGTCGGCCCGATGGCCGTCTCCTCGGCGAACCTCACCGGCCACCCCGCGCCGGAGAACTGCGACGCCGCCCAGGAGATGCTCGGCGACTCCGTCTCCGTCTACCTCGACGGCGGCCCCACCCCGGCCAACGTGCCCTCGTCCATCGTGGACGTCTCGCGCGAGGTGCCGGTGCTGCTGCGCGCCGGCGCGCTCTCCGCGGAGGAGCTGCGCAAGGTCGTACCCGACCTTGAGGTGGCGAATTGACGGCCCCTGAAGCGGGGCGTGGCATAGGCGGCGGGGGCTACAGCGCGGAGGAGACGACGACGTTCGGGTTCCCCCGCGACACCTTCCGCATCCTCCACGTCAGCACCGGCAACGTGTGCCGCTCACCCATCACCGAGCGGCTGACCCGCCACTTCGTCGCGGAGCGGCTCGGCGTGCTCGGCGGCGGGCTGATCGTGGAGAGCGCCGGCACCTGGGGTCACGAGGGCGCGCCCATGGAGTCCCACGCGGAGACCGTGCTGGGCGAGTTCGGCGCGGACGCCTCCGGCTTCGTCGGCCGGGAGCTGCTGGACGAGCACGTGATCATGGCCGACCTGGTGCTGACCGCCACCCGCGACCACCGCGCCCAGGTCATCTCCATGGGCCATTCGGCGGGCCTGCGCACCTTCACGCTGAAGGAGTTCACCCGGCTGGTCCGGGCGATAGACCCGGCCACCCTGCCGCCGCTGGAGGACGGCGTGGTGATGCGCGCCCGGGCACTGGTGCGCGCGGCGGCGGCCCTGCGCGGCTGGCTGCTCGCCCCGAACGCCGAGGCGGACGAGGTCTACGACCCGTACGGCGCCCCGCTGACCTTCTTCCGCTCGATCGGCGACGAGATAAGGGACGCGCTGGATCCGGTGGTGACGGCGCTGACGGGCGTACCGGCGCGTACATAACGCGCACAGGAGCGGACACAAGCGGGCGTGACGACCGCGCGTGTGCCGCGACCCGGGCCTACATTGGGGATACGTCACCGTCGACCGCCCGGGAGCCCGCCATGTCGGTCACCCATACCCTCGAGACCGACCTTCTGCGGCACCAGGACCCGGCGATGGCCGAGCTCCTCCTGGCCGAGCTGGAGAGGCAGTCGACCACCCTGCAGCTGATCGCCGCCGAGAACTTCTGCTCGCCGGCCGTGCTCGCCGCCCTCGGCTCGCCGTTCGCCAACAAGTACGCCGAGGGATATCCGGGTGCCCGGCACCACGGCGGCTGCGAGATCGTCGACGTCGCCGAACGCGCCGCCATCGACCGGGCCAAGGACCTGTTCGGCGCCGAGCACGCCAACGTGCAGGCCCACTCCGGCTCCTCGGCCGTCCTGGCCGCCTACGCGGCCCTGCTGCGCCCCGGCGACACCGTCCTCGCCCTCGGCCTGCCCCACGGCGGCCATCTCACGCACGGCTCGCCGGCGAACTTCTCCGGCCGCTGGTTCGACTTCGTCGGCTACGGCGTCGACGCCGAGAGCGGGCTGATCGACCACGACCAGGTGCGCCACCTGGCGCGCAACCACCGGCCCAAGGCGATCGTCTGTGGCTCCATCGCCTACCCCCGCCACATCGACTACGCCTTCTTCCGCGAGGTCGCCGACGAGGTCGGGGCCTATCTGATCGCGGACGCGGCGCATCCGATCGGGCTGGTCGCCGGCGGCGCGGCACCCAACCCGGTGCCGTACGCGGACATCGTGTGCGCGACCACCCACAAGGTGCTGCGCGGTCCGCGCGGCGGGATGATCCTGTGCGGGGCCGAACTGGCCGAGCGCGTCGACCGGGCGGTGTTCCCCTTCACCCAGGGCGGCGCCCAGATGCACACCATCGCCGCCAAGGCCGTCGCCTTCGGCGAGGCGGCAACACCGGCGTTCACCGTGTACGCCCATCAGGTGGTCGCCAACGCCCGGGTGCTCGCCGGTCACCTGGCCGCGGAGGGGCTGGTCGTGACCACCGGCGGCACGGACACCCACCTGATCACGGCGGACCCGGCCCCGCTCGGCGTGGACGGCCGCAGTGCCCGCGGCCGGCTGCTCGCGGCCGGCCTGGTGCTGGACTGCTGCGCGCTGCCGCACGGCGACGGCCGGGGCCTGCGTCTGGGGACGGCGGCGGTGACCACCCAGGGCATGGGCGAGGCGGAGATGGTGCGGATCGCGGCGCTGCTGGCGGACGTGCTGCGGGGCGGGACGGAGCCGGCCGCGGCGCGGGAGGAGGTGCGCGCGCTCACCGGCCGGTTCCCGCCGTATCCCGGCTGAGCCGGGGGCAGCCGACCGGGGTGCACAGCCGGGCGTGCAACCATCGTCGCTACCCGGAAGTCCTCATCCATATGCGTCCGTCGCTAGGGTGTGAGGCTGTGATGGCCAGCGAGACCTGTGGGGAAGCCCGTGCGTGAATACCTGCTGACGCTCTGCATCACGGCCGCGGTGACGTATCTGCTGACAGGGCCGGTACGCAAGTTCGCGATCGTGGCCGGGGCGATGCCGGAGATCAGGGCCCGGGACGTGCACCGGGAACCCACCCCGCGCCTCGGCGGTATCGCCATGTTCTTCGGACTGTGCGCGGGCCTGCTGGTCGCGGACCACCTGACCAACCTCAACGAGGTCTTCGCGAAGTCGAACGAGCCGCGGGCGCTGCTCTCCGGGGCCGCCCTGATCTGGCTGATCGGCGTCCTGGACGACAAGTTCGAGATCGACGCGCTGATCAAGCTGGGCGGCCAGATGATCGCCGCGGGCGTGATGGTCATGCAGGGTCTGACGATCCTGTGGCTGCCCATCCCCGGCGTCGGCAACGTCGCCCTGACCCAGTGGCAGGGCACCCTGCTGACGGTCGCCCTGGTGGTCATCACGATCAACGCGGTGAACTTCGTGGACGGCCTGGACGGTCTCGCGGCCGGCATGGTGTGCATCGCGGCGGGCGCGTTCTTCCTGTACGCCTACCGGATCTGGTACTCGTACGGCATCGAGGCCGCCGCCCCCGGCACCCTGTTCGCGGCCATCCTGATGGGCATGTGCCTGGGCTTCCTGCCGCACAACATGCACCCCGCGCGGATCTTCATGGGCGACTCGGGCTCGATGCTGATCGGCCTGGTGCTGTCGGCCGGCGCTATCTCGATCACCGGCCAGGTGGACCCGGACGCGCTCGCCCTGTTCACCGGTTCGGAGAAGGCGGCGGTCCACCAGACGGTCCCCGTCTACATCCCGCTGCTGCTGCCGCTGACGATCATCGCGGTGCCGGCCGCCGACCTGGTGCTGGCGATCGTCCGCCGCACCTGGCGCGGCCAGTCGCCGTTCGCCGCCGACCGCGGGCACCTGCACCACCGGCTGCTGGAGATCGGCCACTCGCACAGCCGGGCCGTGCTGATCATGTACTTCTGGTCGGCGCTGATCGGGTTCGGTGCGCTCGCGTACTCCGTCAACTCGGCGTCCATGTGGATCGTGCTGGGCGTGGTCTTCCTGAGCGCGGTGGGCCTGGTCCTGCTGCTGCTCCCGCGCTTCACCCCGCGGGTGCCGGTGTGGGCCCAGCGGTTCGTGCCGCCGCGGTACCGCAGGCGGCGCCGGGCGCCCGAGGCCGTGGCGGCGGCGGAGGCCGCCACGGCCACGGAAGCGGAGGCTCCGGGCAGCGGGGAACGGTCTCCGGTCGCGGCGGGTGTCTCGGGCGTCAACGGGGCGACCGCGATCGGCGCCAGGTCACGATTCCTCGATCGCCGTTGACGTCCAAGGTAAGAATCTGACTAGAGCATTGCCAACTCGTGGGGGAGCGAACGCCCCCATACCAGACAAGTCGGCTCGGTTTTTGCACAGACGCGCACTGCCACTCTCATGTGTGACAGCAAGCACACCCAGCAGGTAAAGACCTCATCAAATAGTTTGTGATACGGTTCACGAGAACCCCGGATAGAACCGAAGGACCTGAGTGCGACGGTCCATTGGTGTGAGGTCTCGATCACTCAGCCCGGGACTACGCTCGTCCATGACGACACCTGCCCCCTGTGAAAGCGGAGTTGCCGCCATGCCGTCCAATGACGCCCGGAACCTACTGCGGATCGCTGTGCCCACAGCGGTCGCAGGCGCGATCGCCGTCGCCGTGAGCGCCGCGGTCGCGGGGGGCAAGGGTGCGCTCGGCGCGGCTGTCGGCACGGTGCTGGCCGTCCTGTTCATGGGAGTCGGCCTCCTCGTGCTGCAGTGGACGGCAAAAACGCTCCCGCAGCTCTTCCAGGCCATGGGGCTCATGCTCTACATGGCGCAGCTGTTGCTCCTCCTGATCTTCGTCGCTGTTTTCAAGGACACTTCCCTCTTCAACGCGAAGACGTTCGCGCTGTCGCTCGTCGTCGCGACCGTCGTGTGGATGGCCGCGCAGGCACGCGCGCACATGAAGGCCAAGATCTTCTACGTCGACCCGGACTCCGCGAAGAGTGAGAAGCCCGAGAAGACAGGGCCGAAGCCGTGAGGGGTAGGGGCGGGATAAAGGCCTGTGAGATCTCCTGCTATCGTCCGGTGCCAACTGCGGCATCGCGGGCGCGGGCATCTGAGCTGACGCCTGCTCGATCGCGAGGCTCGATGCCCCTCAGCCGCCCCCACATCCGTAACACCAGTCCGGTGCCGATCCGCGGCCATGCGCCGCGCCGACACAACGAGGTTGCCGTACCTATGCGTCACGCCGAAGGAGCCCGCGGTGAGTGCTGACCAGACCCAGCTCGCCTTCGACTGGAGTTGTCGGATCATGTCCGACAACGGGTGTGGCTTCCCGGCTCCGGGCCTGCACTCCTTCCTGTTCAAGCCGATCGGCACGGTAGGGGGCTTCGAGTTCAACAAGGTGATGCTGCTCGCGCTCATCACCACCGTGCTCGTCGTCGGCTTCTTCTGGGCCGCCTTCGGCAAGGCCAAGGTCGTCCCGGGCAAGCTCCAGATGATCGGCGAGGCCGGTTACGACTTCGTGCGCCGCGGCATCGTGTACGAGACGCTCGGCAAGCGCGAGGGCGAGAAGTGGGTGCCGCTCATGGTCTCCCTCTTCTTCTTCATCTGGATCATGAACGTCTGGTCCGTGGTCCCGCTCGCGCAGTTCCCGGTCTCCTCGATCATCGCGTACCCGGCGGTGCTGGCCGCGATCGTCTACGTCACCTGGGTCGCGCTCACCTTCAAGCGCCACGGCTTCGTCGGCTTCTTCAAGAACGTCACCGGCTACGACAAGTCGCTCGGCCCGGTACTGCCGCTCGTCATGGTCATCGAGTTCTTCTCGAACCTGCTGGTGCGCCCGTTCACGCACGCGGTGCGACTCTTCGCCAACATGTTCGCCGGTCACCTGATGCTGGCCATGTTCACCGTGGCCTCCTGGTACCTGCTGAACAGCTGGATGGTCCCGGCCGCCGGCGTCTCCTTCGTGATGACGATGGCCATGATCCTCTTCGAGCTTTTCGTCCAGGCCGTCCAGGCGTACGTCTTCGTACTCCTCGCCTGCTCCTACATTCAGGGCGCTCTCGCCGAGCACCACTGAGTCGTACCACCGCCCCCAAACCCCCAGTCGTCCGGTGGCCAACCCCCACCGGTCCATGAAAGAGAAGGAAGAACCGGCATGTCCGCTCTCCAGACCCTTGCTGCTGAAACCGGCGTCCACGGCTCCGTCGGCTCCATCGGTTACGGCCTCGCCGCGATCGGCCCCGGCATCGGCGTCGGCATCATCTTCGGTAACGGCACCCAGGCCCTGGCCCGTCAGCCCGAGGCCGCCGGTCTGATCCGTGCCAACCAGATCCTGGGCTTCGCCTTCTGTGAGGCGCTCGCCCTCATCGGCATCGTTATGCCGTTCGTGTTCGGTAAGTAATCAGCACTTACCTGACACGAATCGACGAAAGGCACTGATGTGATCGCCAACCTGGTTGCGCTCGCGGCCGAGGAGGAGCAGAACCCGCTCGTTCCTCCGGGGCCCGAGCTGCTCATCGGCACCATCGCCTTCGCCATCGTGTTCTTCTTCTTCTGGAAGAAGCTGCTTCCGAACATCAACAAGGTTCTGGAGGAGCGTCGCGCGGCGATCGAAGGCGGCATCGAAGAGGCCGACGCCATGAAGGTCGAGGCCCAGAGCGTCCTTGAGCAGTACAAGGCACAGCTCGCCGAGGCTCGGCACGAGGCCGCGCGCCTGCGCCAGGAGGCGCAGGAGCAGGGTGCCGCGCTCATCGCCGAGATGCGGGCCGAGGGCCAGCGGCAGCGCGAGGAGATCGTCGCCGCCGGTCACGCCCAGATCGAGGCCGACCGCAAGGCCGCCGCGTCCGCGCTGCGTCAGGACGTCGGCAAGCTCGCCACCGACCTGGCCGGCAAGCTCGTCGGCGAGTCCCTCGAGGACCACGCCCGCCAGAGCCGTGTGATCGACCGCTTCCTCGACGAGCTCGAGGAGAAGGCCGAGGCCACGCGATGAACGGAGCGAGCCGCGAGGCCCTGGCAGCCGCACGTGAGCGTCTCGACGCGCTGACGGACTCCACGTCCGTGGACGCCGTGCAGCTCGCCGACGAGCTGGCGGCCGTCACCGCGCTGCTCGACCGCGAGGCCGGCCTGCGCCGGGTCCTCACCGACCCGGCGCAGCCCGGAGAGGCGAAGGCGCAGCTGGTCCAGCGCCTGATCGGCGGCCAGGTCAGCGGCACCACCGCCGACCTGGTGTCCGGACTGGCCCGGTCCCGCTGGTCGCAGCCCCGCGACCTGGTGGACTCGCTGGAGGAGCTGGCGAGCATCGCCGACCTCACGGCCGCGGAGAAGACCGGCACCCTCGACGACGTCGAGGACGAGCTGTTCCGGTTCGGCCGGATCGTCTCCTCCAGCACCGAGCTGCGCGCCGCGCTCACCGACCGTGCCGCCGGCACCTCGGCCAAGACCGAGCTGCTGCACCGGCTCCTCGGCGGGCGGGCCAAGCCGGCCACCGAGCGTCTGGTGACGCGCCTGGCCACCGCCCCGCGTGGACGTAGCCTGGAAGCGGGACTGGAGTCCCTGTCCAAGCTCGCCGCCGATCGCCGGAACCGCATGGTCGCCGTCGTCACCTCGGCGGTGCCGCTGAGCGACGGGCAGAGGCAGCGCCTCGGCGCCGCCCTGACCAAGCTCTACGGGCGTCGGATGCACCTGAACCTCGACGTCGACCCCGCGGTCGTCGGCGGCATCCGGGTGCAGGTCGGTGACGAGGTCATCAACGGCTCCCTCGCGGACCGGCTGGACGAGGCCGCCCGCCGCATGGCGAGCTAGCCGACAGCAACTCGATATTTCGAGAAAAGTAGTACGTAATTACGGCCCTGGTTGGGCCGTGCAGAGGATTCACCTCCTGTTGGGGGGAGTCCCCATCCCCCCAAAGTGAAACTTCGGGCCCAACAAGGAGAGCAGGGAACCCAGATGGCGGAGCTCACGATCCGGCCGGAGGAGATCCGGGACGCGCTGGAGAACTTCGTCCAGTCGTACAAGCCGGACGCGGCCTCGCGCGAGGAGGTCGGTACGGTCACCGTCGCCGGCGACGGTATCGCCAAGATCGAGGGTCTGCCCTCGGCCATGGCGAACGAGCTGCTGAAGTTCGAGGACGGCTCCCTCGGTCTCGCGCTGAACCTGGAAGAGCGCGAGATCGGTGCGGTCGTCCTGGGCGAGTTCAGCGGCATCGAGGAGGGTCAGCCGGTCACGCGCACCGGTGAGGTCCTCTCCGTCGCGGTCGGCGAGGGCTACCTCGGCCGTGTCGTCGACCCGCTCGGCAACCCGATCGACGGCCTCGGCGAGATCGAGACGTCCGGCCGCCGCGCCCTCGAGCTGCAGGCCCCCACGGTCATGCAGCGCAAGTCGGTGCACGAGCCGATGGAGACCGGCTACAAGGCCGTCGACGCGATGACCCCGATCGGCCGTGGCCAGCGTCAGCTGATCATCGGTGACCGCCAGACCGGCAAGACCGCCCTGGCCGTCGACACGATCATCAACCAGCGCGACAACTGGCGCTCGGGCGACCCGAAGAAGCAGGTCCGCTGCATCTACGTCGCCATCGGCCAGAAGGGCTCCACCATCGCCGGCGTGCGCCGCGCGCTGGAGGAGAACGGCGCGCTGGAGTACACGACCATCGTCGCCGCCCCGGCGTCCGACCCGGCCGGCTTCAAGTACCTGGCGCCCTACACCGGTTCGGCCATCGGTCAGCACTGGATGTACGAGGGCAAGCACGTCCTCATCATCTTCGACGACCTCTCGAAGCAGGCCGACGCCTACCGCGCCGTGTCCCTGCTGCTGCGCCGCCCGCCGGGCCGTGAGGCCTACCCGGGTGACGTCTTCTACCTGCACTCCCGGCTGCTGGAGCGCTGCGCCAAGCTCTCCGACGACATGGGTGCCGGTTCGATGACCGGTCTGCCGATCGTCGAGACCAAGGCCAACGACGTCTCGGCGTTCATCCCGACCAACGTCATCTCCATCACCGACGGCCAGTGCTTCCTGGAGTCGGACCTGTTCAACGCCGGTCAGCGTCCCGCGCTGAACGTCGGTATCTCCGTCTCCCGAGTCGGTGGTTCCGCGCAGCACAAGGCGATGAAGCAGGTCTCCGGCCGCCTCCGTGTCGACCTCGCCCAGTTCCGTGAGCTGGAGGCGTTCGCCGCCTTCGGTTCCGACCTGGACGCGGCCTCGAAGGCCCAGCTGGAGCGCGGTCAGCGCATGGTCGAGCTGCTGAAGCAGGACCAGTACCAGCCGATGTCCACCGAGGACCAGGTCGTCTCCGTGTGGGCCGGCACCACCGGCAAGATGGACGACGTGCCGGTCGCCGACATCCGCCGCTTCGAGAAGGAGCTGCTGGAGTACCTGCACCGCAAGGAGCAGGGCCTCATGACCTCCATCCGCGAGGGCGGCAAGATGTCCGACGACACGCTCACGGCCGTCGCCGACGCGATCGCGGACTTCAAGAAGCAGTTCGAGACGAGCGACGGCAAGCTGCTCGGCGAGGACACTCCTGCCGCTGCCGCCAAGTGACGTAAGGAAGGGACCTGACTCATGGGAGCCCAGCTCCGGGTCTACAAGCGTCGCATCCGATCCGTCAGCGCGACCAAGAAGATCACCAAGGCGATGGAGATGATCGCCGCCTCGCGCGTCGTCAAGGCGCAGCGCAAGGTGGCGGCCTCCACGCCGTACGCGACCGAGCTGACGCGCGCGGTCACGGCGGTCGGTACGGGGTCGAACACCAAGCACCCGCTCACCACGGAGGCGGAGAACCCGACCCGTGCCGCGGTCCTGCTCCTCACGAGCGACCGTGGTCTGGCCGGCGCCTTCAACTCCAACGCCATCAAGGCGGCGGAGCAGCTGACCGAGCGCCTGGAGCGCGAGGGCAAGCAGGTCGACACGTACATCGTCGGCCGGCGCGGTGTGGCCCACTACAACTTCCGTGAGCGCAAGGTCGCGGAGTCGTGGACGGGCTTCACGGACGAGCCGACGTACGCGGACGCCAAGAAGGTGGCGGCGCCGCTGATCGAGGCCATCGAGAAGGAAACGGCCGAGGGCGGCGTGGACGAACTCCACATCGTCTTCACCGAGTTCGTCTCGATGATGACGCAGACGGCGCTCGACGCCCGGCTGCTGCCGCTGCGCCTCGAAGAGGTCGCCGAGGAGGCTCACCCCAAGGGTGAGATCCTCCCGCTGTACGACTTCGAGCCCTCGGCGGAAGACGTCCTCGACGCCCTGCTGCCGCGCTATGTGGAGAGCCGCATCTACAACGCGCTGCTCCAGTCGGCCGCTTCGAAGCACGCCGCCACGCGGCGCGCGATGAAGTCGGCCACCGACAACGCGGGCGAGCTGATCAACACGCTCTCCCGTCTTGCCAACGCGGCCCGCCAGGCCGAAATCACCCAGGAAATCAGCGAGATCGTCGGTGGCGCGAGCGCCCTGGCCGACGCGACCGCGGGGAGTGACCGATAATGACCACCACTGTTGAGACCGCGACGGCTACGGGCCGCGTCGCCCGGGTCATCGGCCCGGTCGTCGACGTGGAGTTCCCCGTCGACGCGATGCCGGACATCTACAACGCCCTCCACGTCGAGGTCGCCGACCCGGCCAACGCGGGCGAGAAGAAGACGCTGACCCTGGAGGTCGCCCAGCACCTGGGTGACGGCCTGGTCCGCACCATCTCCATGCAGCCGACCGACGGTCTGGTCCGCCAGGCCCCGGTCGTCGACACCGGCGACGGCATCACCGTCCCGGTCGGCGACTTCACCAAGGGCAAGGTGTTCAACACCCTCGGTGAGGTGCTGAACGTCGACGAGCAGTACGAGGGCGAGCGCTGGTCCATCCACCGCAAGGCCCCGAACTTCGACGAGCTCGAGTCGAAGACCGAGATGTTCGAGACCGGCGTCAAGGTCATCGACCTGCTGACCCCGTACGTCAAGGGCGGCAAGATCGGTCTGTTCGGCGGCGCCGGCGTCGGCAAGACGGTGCTCATCCAGGAGATGATCTACCGTGTCGCCAACAACCACGACGGTGTCTCCGTGTTCGCCGGTGTCGGTGAGCGCACCCGTGAGGGCAACGACCTGATCGAGGAGATGTCCGACTCGGGCGTCATCGACAAGACCGCGCTGGTCTTCGGTCAGATGGACGAGCCCCCGGGCACCCGTCTGCGCGTCGCGCTGGCCGGCCTGACCATGGCCGAGTACTTCCGTGACGTCCAGAAGCAGGACGTGCTGTTCTTCATCGACAACATCTTCCGCTTCACGCAGGCCGGTTCCGAGGTCTCCACGCTGCTCGGCCGTATGCCGTCCGCGGTGGGTTACCAGCCGAACCTGGCCGACGAGATGGGCCTCCTGCAGGAGCGCATCACCTCGACCCGCGGTCACTCGATCACCTCGATGCAGGCGATCTACGTCCCCGCCGACGACCTGACCGACCCGGCCCCGGCCACCACCTTCGCCCACCTCGACGCGACGACGGTTCTGTCCCGTCCGATCTCCGAGAAGGGCATCTACCCGGCCGTGGACCCGCTGGACTCCACGTCCCGGATCCTGGACCCGCGCTACATCTCGCAGGACCACTACAACGCGGCCATGCGCGTGAAGACGATCCTGCAGAAGTACAAGGACCTCCAGGACATCATCGCGATCCTCGGTATCGACGAGCTGGGCGAAGAGGACAAGCTCGTCGTCCACCGGGCCCGTCGTGTGGAGCGCTTCCTGTCCCAGAACACCCACGTCGCCAAGCAGTTCACCGGCGTGGACGGTTCGGACGTGCCCCTGGACGAGTCGATCGCCGCGTTCAACGCGATCTGCGACGGCGAGTACGACCACTTCCCGGAGCAGGCGTTCTTCATGTGCGGTGGTCTCGAGGACCTCAAGAAGAACGCGAAGGAGCTGGGCGTCTCCTGAGCCCCGTGCTCATATGAGGGGGCGGGTGCGTCCCGCCCCCTCACTCACGCCCACTAGAATTGACCCCAACACCCGGCACCCCCGCCGGGTGGTGACCCGAGGAGCCACCCTTGGCTGCTGAGCTGCACGTCGAGCTGGTCGCCGCCGACCGCCAGGTCTGGTCCGGCGAGGCCACCCTGGTCGTGGCGCGCACCACGTCCGGCGACATCGGCGTCATGCCCGGTCACCAGCCGCTGCTCGGTGTGCTGGAGTCGGGCCCGGTGACCATCCGTACGAGTGATGGTGGAACGGTCGTCGCCGCGGTGCACGGCGGTTTCATCTCGTTCGCGGACGACAAGCTCTCGCTGCTGGCCGAGATCGCCGAGCTGTCGGACGAGATCGACGTCCAGCGCACGGAGCGGGAGCTGGAGCGCGCGAAGGCGGAGGGCGACGCCGCCGCCGAACGCCGCGCGGACGTCCGACTGCGTGCTGCGGCGGCGCGCTAGCCGCGCGCTGTACGTTGACATGACTCAGCCGCGGCTGGGACCTTACGGTCCCAGCCGCGGCTGAAGTAGATGCGGGTGTTTTTTCCGTTCCATTACCTAGGAGACGAGGAGGTCGGTGCCGATGGTCCTCGCTCTGACTGTGTGCGGGATCGTGGTCGCGCTCGTGGTGGTGGGGCTGTTCCTGTTCGGGCTGCGCCGCAGGCTCATCCAACGCTCCGGCGGCACCTTCGACTGCTCGCTGCGCTGGGACGTACCCGAGAAACCGGACACGGGCGGCAAGGGCTGGTCCTACGGCGTCGCCCGCTACAACGGCGACCGCATCGAGTGGTACCGGGTCTTCTCCTACGCCCTGCGTCCCCGCCGCGTCCTGGAACGGGCGCAGATCGAGGTGGCCGGCCGCCGGCTGCCCGAGGGCGAGGAGGAACTGGCGCTGCTGTCGGACATGGTGGTGCTGGCCTGTACGCACCGGGGCACGCGCCTCGAACTCGCCATGAGCGAAGACGCGCTGACCGGATTCCTCGCGTGGCTGGAAGCGGCTCCGCCCGGACAGCGAGTGAATGTGGCGTAGCCACATTCACTCGCTGGGTGAGGGAGCGGCAACGTCCCCCAGGCGATCTTTTACAGGTTGCTGCTGATCGCGTTCACCAGTTCACCGTTGCTGGTGTCGCCGCTGAACTCCCAGAAGAACGCCCCGCCGAGGCCCTGGGCCTTGGCCCAGCTCATCTTCCCGGCGATGGTGGCGGGAGTGTCGTAGGACCACCAGTTGCTGCCGCAGTGCGCGTACGCCGTGCCGGCGACGGTTCCGGTGGCCGGACAGGACGACTTCAGGACCTTGTAGTCCTCGATGCCCTGCTCGTAGGTGCCGGACGCCGGGCCGGTGGCCGTGCCGCCCGGGGCGTCCTGGGTGACGCCGGTCCAGCCGCGGCCGTAGAAGCCGATGCCGATGAGCAGCTTCTTCGCGGGCACGCCGATCGCCTTGAACGCGGCCATCGCGTCGGCGGTGGTGAAGCCCGCCTTGGGGATGCCGTCGTACGAGGTGAGCGGGGAGTGCGGGGCGGTCGGGCCCTTGGCGTCCCAGGCGCCGAAGAAGTCGTACGTCATCACGTTGTACCAGTCGACGTAACCGGCCGCGCCGGCGTAGTCGGCGGCCTCGATCTTGCCGCCGGCCGAGCCGTCGGCGGTGGTGGCCGCGGTGACCAGGTTGTTCGAGCCGAACTTGGCGCGCAGCGCGGACATCAGGTTCTTGAAGGCCGCGGCCCCGCTGGTGTCACAGGACAGACCGCAGGCGTTCGGGTACTCCCAGTCGATGTCGATGCCGTCGAAGACGTCGGCCCAGCGCGGGTCCTCGACCAGGTCGTAGCAGGACTGGGCGAAGGCGGCCGGGTTCTTCGCGGCCTCGCCGAAGCCGCCGGACCAGGTCCAGCCGCCGAACGACCACAGCACCTTGATGTTCGGGTACTTGGCCTTCAGCTGGCGCAGCTGGTTGAAGTTGCCGCGCAGCGGCTGGTCCCAGGTGTCGGCGGTGCCGCTGACCGACTGGTCGGCGGTGAAGGCCTTGTCGTAGTCGGCGTAGGAGTCGCCGATCGCGCACTTGCCGCCGGTGACGTTGCCGAAGGCGTAGTTGATGTGCGTGATCTTGGACGCGGAGCCGGACGTCACCAGGTTCTTGACGTTGTAGTTGCGGCCGTAGATGCCCCACTCGGTGAAGTAGCCGAGCTTGACCTTGTCGCCGGTGGGCGGGGGAGTGGTGCCGCCGCCGGTGGTGTGGACCTTGACCGCGCCGCTGACCGGACCGGTCTGGTCGGCGGTGTCGCGGGCCCGCACGGTGTAGGAGTAGTCGGTGCCGGCGGTCAGGCCGGTGTCGGTGTACGACGTGGTGGTGACCGTGGCGACCTTGGTGCCGTCGCGCAGCACGTCGTAGTTCTTGATGCCCTTGTCGTCGGTGGCCGCGCTCCAGCCGAGCTTCACCGAGGTGTCGGTGACCGAGGAGGCGGTGGGGGTGCCGGGCGCGGAGGGGGCCGCGTCGCCCGGGACGGTCGTACCGTCGCAGCTGTCGCCGTTCAGCCTGCAGTTGGACGGGGAGCCGGGGCCCGCGCCGTTGAAGCCGAAGGAGACGGAGGCGCCGGGGGCGATGGTGCCGTTGTAGGACTTGTTCTTCGCGGTCCAGTGGGTGCCGGAGCCGGTGACGTCCGCGTCCCACGCGGAGGTGACCGACGTGCCGGAGGGGAAGTCCCACTCGACGGTCCAGGAGCTGATGCTGCTGGTGCCGGTGTTCTTGATGGTCCACTGGCCACCGAAGCCGGTGCCCCAGTCGCTGGTCTTGGTGAAGCTCGCCGTGGCGTTCGCCGCGGCCTGGGCGGGGCTCGCGAGACCGACCAGGCCGGCCAGGGGGAGCAACAGGGTCGCGAACCCTGCCGCGGCTCTGTGTCTGAAGCGCATGCTGCGCCTCCCTCGTCGTCGGGGGTGTCAGGGGCATGACTGAGCCTTCATGCCCCACGGTGCTGCGAGGGTAGAAAGGTCTGGACCACAGGTCAATAGGTCTGGACCACTTCGGGGCAAGCCGGACTAGAGCCCCAACTCCCGTGCCAGGACGGCGGCTTGCACCCGGCTGCGCAGCTCCAGCTTGGCCAGCAACCGGCTGACGTGCGTCTTCACCGTGCCCTCCGCCATGTCCAGCCGGGCCCCGATCTGCGCGTTCGACAGCCCCTCACCGATACAGCCCAGCACCTCACGCTCCCGCCGGGTGAGGGCCTCCAGTACGGCCGGATCGCCCCCCGCCCCCCGTACCGGCGCAGCGGCGAACTCGGCGATCAGCCGCCGGGTCACGGCCGGCGCCACGATCCGCTCCCCGCGCGCCACCGTCCGCACCGCCTCCAGCAGCTCCCGCGCCTCGGCGTTCTTCAGCAGGAACCCGGCCGCGCCCGCCCGCAGCGCCCCGAACACATACGCGTCCAGGTCGAAGGTGGTCAGCACGAGTACGTCCGCGAGCTGCTCGGCGACGATCCGCCGGGTCGCGGACACCCCGTCCAGCAGCGGCATCTGCACATCCATCAGCACCACGTCGGGCCGCAGCTCGCGGGCCAGCTCCACCGCGCGCTGCCCGTCCGCCGCCTCCCCGGCCACCTCGATGTCGGGCGCGCTGCCCAGGATCAGCACCAGCCCGGCGCGGACGGCGGACTGGTCCTCGGCGACCAGGACCCGGATCATGCTCTCAGTCTCCTTCGGTGAGCGGAAGTTCGGCGCGTACGGCCCACCGGCCCGCCTCGGGACCGGCCTCGAACCGCCCGCCCAGCAGCGCGGCCCGCTCCCGCATCCCGGCGAGCCCGGCGCCCGAGCCCGGGGCGCGCGGCCGGTCGCCGGGCCGGTACAGGCTGGTCACCCGCACCCGCAGGGAGCCGTCGACCTGCCGCAGACTGACCCGGACGGGCCCGTCGGCCCCGTGCTTGAGCGCGTTGGTCAGCGACTCCTGCACGATCCGGTACGCGGCCAGCTCGACCGGCGCGGGCACGCGGCCGTGGTCGGCGTCCAGGGTGACGTCCAGGCCGTTGACGCGGGCGCTCTCGACCAGGGCGGCGAGCCCCTCCAGGGTGGGCGTGGCAGAAGGCTCCCGGTCATCGCCGCTGCTGCGCAGGATCCCGATCAGCCGGCGCATCTCGTCCAGTCCCTCGACGCTGTTCTCCCGGATGACGGTCAGCGCGTCCCGGGACGTCTTCGGATCGTCCAGGGAGAGCGCGGCGGTGGAATGGATGGCGATCGCGGACAGGTGGTTGGCGACCATATCGTGCAACTCCCGTGCCACCCGGGCTCGTTCGGCCGTCACCGCCTGTCTCCGGTCCATTTCGGCCAGCAGTGCGGTCTGTTCGGCCCGCAGCCGGGCGGCCTCGGCGGCGTCACGGTGGTCGCGCACCAGCGCACCGGTGGCGGCGGGGGCCAGCACCACCACTCCGACCCCGACCCCGATCAGCAGACCGCGCGGATCCCGCCACAGGGCGGCCGGTACGACCACGCCGAGAACGGTCAGGAATCCGGCGATCCACGGAATGCGGCGGGCCGAGGCGGGGGTGCCGTACAGCACCGCCGCGTACACCAGGTCGGTGTACAGCATGACGGTGGCGATGCTGCCGACGGTCACCGTGTCCACCATCAGCGCGGCGGTCCCGATCAGCAGGCCGAGGCGGGGCCGGATGCGGCGCAGCGGCTCACACGCCGCGATGATCACGAGCGGCACCAGCGCGGCCCAGGGCGCGTGCCACAGCACCAGGTCGTCCGCCGCCATCCGCGCATGGATGCCGGGCAGCCACAGCAGCACCCCGCCGAGCAGTCCGCCCACGGCGATGTACCAGTCGTCGCGGTGCGGGCGGGGCAGCGTGCGGGCCGCGCCCCCTGTCATGCGGGCCATGCCCCTATCCAACACGCCGCCGGGGCGGCTTTCCTGCACCCCGGGAAGGGCGCCGTGCTGCGACTTTCGCTTACGCCGGGTTCCTCTGCGCCGACGACGACACGTCCGGCCCGGGCCGGGAGCCTGGAAGGGTGAACGAGGGGAGCGAAGCGTGATCGTCGGACTGATCATCGCCTGTGAGGTGGCGTTCTGGGTGCTGCTGGCGGCCGGGCTGGCCTTCCGGTACGCGTTCCGGATGCCGCGCACCGGCCTGGCCCTGCTGCTGAGCGAGCCGCTCCTGGAGATCGTGCTGTTCGCCGTCACCGCGGTCGACCTCAGAAACGGCGCCGAACCGGACTGGCGGCACGGCCTCGCCGCGGTCTACATCGGCTTCACGGTCGGCCTCGGCCACTCCACCATCAGGTGGGCGGACGCCCGGGTGGCCCACCGCTTCGCCGGCGGCCCGCCTCCCGTGAAACCCCCCAGGTACGGCACCGCCCGCGCCGTGCACGAGTGGAAGGTCGCCGGCCGCTGGATCCTGGCCTCGGTCGTCTCCCTCGCGCTGCTCCAGGGCGCGGTCTGGTACGTCGGCGACGCGGGGGACGCCGGCTCGCTGCGGGCGTGGCAGACGCGCATGCTGTGGGTGATCGGCATCAACGTGGTGATCGCGGCGAGCTACACGCTGTTCCCCAAGCGGGAGCCGGAGTCCGGCGGGAACTCAGTCGAAAAGTCTGTCGACAGCGAGGCGGACGCGGGGACATCATCGCGGCAATGACACGCACCGACACGCCTCCCGCCTGGGACGAGCGCACCCAGCTGACCACCTTCCTCGCCTACGTCCGCGCCACCGCGCGCGCCAAGTGCGAGCAACTCTCCGACGAGGACGCCGTGAAGGCGATCCTCCCCGGCTCGCCGCTGATGACCCTGAGCGGGCTGATCAACCACCTGCGCTGGGTCGAGTACTACTGGTTCCGGGTGGTCTTCCTCGGGGAGCCGGACGAGGGCCCCTGGACCGACGAGGATCCCGACCGCGAGATGCGGATCGCCGTCGGCATCCCGTTGTCCCGGCTGCTCGACGAGTACGCCGAGGAGGCCGCGCGGCACGACGAACTCGTCGCCGCGCAGGACCTGGACACCAAGGCAGAGGTGAAGCGGGAGGACGGCAGCGCGGTGGACCTGCGCTGGATCCTGCTCCACCTCATCGAGGAGACGGCCCGGCACAACGGCCACCTCGACATCCTGCGCGAGCAGATCGACGGCAGCACCGGCGACTAGACCAGCGGGGCTAGCGCTCGCCGCCCGGCACCCACAGCACGTCGCCGGCCTCCCGGTTGGCGCTGCGGGCCAGGATGAACAGCAGGTCGGAGAGGCGGTTGAGGTAGGTCGCGGTGAGCGGGTTCATCGTCTCGCCGTGCACCTCCAGGGCCGCCCAGGTGGACCGCTCGGCCCGGCGTACGACCGTGCACGCCTGGTGCAGCAGGGCGGCGCCCGGGGTGCCGCCCGGCAGGATGAAGGAGCGCAGCTTCTCCAGCCGCTCGTTGAAGCGGTCGCAGTCCGCCTCCAGCCGGTCGATGTAGAACTGCTCCACCCTGAGCGGCGGGAACCCGGGGTTCTCCACCACCGGCGTCGACAGGTCCGCACCCACGTCGAACAGGTCGTTCTGGACGCGGGTGAGGACCGCGGCGATCTCCTCGTCCAGGCCGCCCAGCGCGATGGCGGTGCCGATCACCGCGTTCGCCTCGTTGGCGTCCGCATAGGCGGAGATCCTCAGGTCCGTCTTGGGTACCCGGCTCATGTCGCCGAGACTGGTGGTGCCCTGGTCGCCGGTCCTGGTGTAGATGCGCGTCAGATTGACCATACGGCCAGCGTAGTTACGCCCCGGCCGTCCGGAACACCCGTGTGCCCACCGTCACGGACAGCGCGGCCGAGCCGACGGCGACCAGGACGCCGTAGAGCATGTGTGCGCTCGTGTAATGGCCGACGTACGCGTCCCGGACGGCGTCCACCAGGTAGCGGAACGGGACGAAGTGCGACAGCACGTCCAGCCAGGCCGGCGCCAGGGTCATCGGGAGCATCAGGCCGGACAGCAGCATCGACGGCATCGACACCATGTTGATCAGCGGGCCGAACTCCTGCGGGGTGCGGACCTTCATGCCGAGCGCGTACGACACCGAGGCCAGCGACACCGTGAGCAGGGCGACGAAGGCGAAGCCGATCAGGATGCCGGCCAGCGGCGCGCGCAGGCCCAGCACCAGCGCGGCCAGTACCAGCAGCACCGCCTGGAAGACGAACACCGTGGCGTCCCGCAGCACCCGGCCGAGCAGCAGGGCGAGCCGGCTGACCGGGGTCACCCGCATCCGCTCCACCACCCCCTGCCCCTTCTCGATGATGATCGTGAACCCGGCGAACAGGGCGCCGAACAGGCCGAGCTGGAGCAGCAGGCCGGGGACCAGCACCTGCCAGGAGCTGCCCTGTCCGCCCAGCGGCAGACCGGTGAGCAGCGGGCCGAAGAAGAGCAGGTAGAGCAGCGGCGTGAGCACCCCGAAGAGCAGGGCGAAGCGGGAGCGCAGGGACTGACGGAGATAGCGGCCGTAGACGAGGGCCGTGTCGTGGAGAAGCATTCCGGTCCTAAACGGCTACGGGGGTGGTGCCGGCCGGGGCAGGGCCGCGGCCGGTGACGGCGAGGAAGGTGTCCTGGAGGGTGGCGTCGAGCGAGCCGCCGTAGCGGAGCTTGAGCGCGCTCGGGGTGCCCTCGGCGGCGACCGTGCCCCGGTCGACGATCACCAGGCGGTCGGCGAGGGCATCGGCCTCGTCCAGGTAGTGGGTGGTCAGGAAGACGGTCGTACCGTGCGCGTCACACAACCGGCGGACCAGATCCCACAGGTCGGCGCGGCTGCCGGGATCGAGACCGGTCGTCGGCTCGTCCAGGAACAGCACCTTCGGGCGGTGCGTGAGCGCCATCGCGATGTCCAGGCGGCGCCGCTGGCCGCCGGAGAGCGCGCCGGTCTTCCGGTCGAGGAGAGCGGTGAGGTCCAGTTCCGCGGCCAGTTCCCCGGCGCGGTCGACCGCGTCCGCCTTCGGCAGGCGGTACAGCCGGGCCTGGGTGACCAGCTCCTCCCGCACGGTGATCTGCGGATCGACCCCGCCGGACTGGGCGACGTAGCCGCTGGCCCGGCGCACCCCGGCCGGATCGGTCACGAGGTCGTGGCCGGCGACGGTGGCCGCACCGCCGGTCGGCTCCAGCAGGGTGGTGAGCATCCGCAGGGTGGTCGTCTTGCCGGCGCCGTTGGGGCCGAGGAAGCCGAGGATCTCGCCCTCGCGGACGGTGAGGTCGATGCCGCGGACGGCGTCGACGGGGCCGGCTTTCGTCTGGAAGGTGCGGGCCAGGCCCGCCGTGCTGATGACTGCTGTCATGCTCCCAGAAAAACAGAGTCCCTTAAATTTTGCAATGACCCCAAGGTTTCAGCGTATCCAGCGAAGTTAGGATGCGGGCATGGCAGAGGGGCTCAGGGAGCGGAAGAAGCGGCAGACCCGGCAGTACATCTCGGATGTGGCCACGGGGCTGTTCCTGGAGCGCGGCTTCGAGGCGGTGACCGTCGCGGAGATCGCCGAGGCCGCCAACGTCTCCGTCAACACCGTCTACAACTACTTCCCCGCCAAGGAGGACCTCTTCCTCGACCGCTCCGCCGGCATGGTCGACCGGCTGGCCCGCTGGGTCCGGGGCCGGGACGCCGGGGAGTCCGCCGCGCGTGCCGTCCTGCGCGAACTGCGCGGGGAGGTCGAGGCGGTCTCGCCCCGGGTCGGCCTGATGGAGGGCTACGACCGCTTCATGCGGGTCATCCACGAGGCCCCGCCGCTGCGCTCCCGTCTGTGGAGCCTCCAGCAGGAGATCCACGGCACCCTGGAAGCGGCCCTGCGCGAGGAGACCGGCGCCGCCGCCGACGACCCGCTGCCCGACCTGATGGCCGGTCAGATCTGCTGGATCCACCAGTCCGTCTTCGTCACCATCGGCCGCGAGATGCTCGCCGGGCGCAAACCGGCCGAAGTATCACGAGAGGTACTCGTCCTCCTGGACGACATCGAGGACCTGTTGAGCGAAAAGGTGCTCAACTACGCCGTCCGAGCCGCGGCGTGACCCCTGGCGGTGTGATGTCCGTCAAATGAGACGTGACGCGCGTTACTTACCGGTCACACAGCGGCGCCGGAGCGCTAGGGTCCGCCGGAGAGGCAGACCTTCACCGCGTTCATAGGGAGTCGGAGTGGCACGGAAGCTCGCCGTCATCGGGGCCGGTCTCATGGGATCCGGTATCGCTCAGGTCTCCGCGCAGGCGGGCTGGGAGGTCGTCCTGCGGGACGTGACCGACGAGGCACTGAAGCGCGGCACCGACGGCATCAAGGCCTCGTACGACAAGTTCGTCGGCAAGGGCAAGCTTTCGGCGGAGGACGCCGAGGCGGCGCTCGCGCGCATCACCGCGACCACCGACCTGGACGCCGCAGCCGACGCCGACATCGTCGTGGAGGCCGTCTTCGAGAAGCTGGAGGTCAAGCACGAGATCTTCCGCACGCTCGACAAGCTCGTGCGCGAGGACGCCGTGCTCGCCTCCAACACCTCCGCCATCCCGATCACCAAGATCGCGGCCGCCACCGAGCACCCCGAGCGGGTCGTCGGCGTGCACTTCTTCTCGCCGGTGCCGATGATGCAGCTCGTCGAACTGGTCCGCGGCTACAAGACCAGCGACGAAACCCTCGCCACGGCCCGGGAGTTCGCCGAGTCCGTGGGCAAGACCTGCATCGTCGTCAACCGGGACGTAGCCGGCTTCGTCACCACCCGGCTGATCTCCGCCCTGGTGGTCGAGGCGACCAAGCTCTACGAGTCCGGCGTCGCCACCGCCGAGGACATCGACCTCGCCTGCAAGCTGGGCTTCGGCCACGCCATGGGCCCCCTCGCCACCGCCGACCTCACCGGCGTGGACATCCTGCTGCACGCCACGAGCAACATCTACACCGAGTCCCAGGACGAGAAGTTCGCCCCGCCGGAGCTGATGCGCCGGATGGTGGACGCCGGTGACATCGGCCGCAAGAGCGGGCAGGGCTTCTACAAGTACTAAGTCACCCTTCCCGGAACGAACACCCCGGGAGCGTCACTCCCGGGAGTGAATTCGGTATCGGTTCGCTTACAAACAGCAACCGCACCGCCACCCGCACAGTCAGACGTTGCACAGCACCGTCACCGAGTACGCCAACCGCACTCAACGGGGAGCGCATATGTACATCAGGGGCGACCACGCCGAGCTGGTCGTCGGGGGCCGCCTCGACGTCCGCAGCGCGGCGGACGCCCGTACGGCCCTGCACTCGGCCGTCGACACCGGAGTCGGCGACCTGGTGCTCGACCTGTCCGAACTGGACTCCTGGGACGCCACCGGACTCGGGGTGATCATGGGTGCCCACCGGCGGGCCGGCCGCTGCGGTCGCCGTCTGGTGCTGCGGGGCGTGCCCCCGCAGATGCAGCGCCTGCTGGTGGCCACCCGGCTGCACCGCATCCTCGCCATCGAAGGCGGCATCGGGGTGGAGTCGCTGCCCCGGGTGTGAAGCGCGTGCGACGGTGCGGTGCTCGTGGCGGTGCGGTGCTCGCGGGGCCGAGGCGCGTTCGGGGTGAACCGGGCGACCGGAAAGACCCCGGCGCACCCGCCCCAGTGCACGTCAGCGCACCGCGAGGGCAAATCCTCACAAGACCGTGACGTCCCGGACCGCATGGCACCCCGCCCTGTCGGAGATACTGAGCCAAGGTTTAGGGTGCGGTCGCCCGCCACCTCGCAACCCTCGACCGAGCGGGCCCGGACCAGAGGCGACAGCGCGGTGTGCGACAAGGCCGGGAGGGGCCGGAACACGGGCACACGACGCTTTTGGGGGGCATGAACCCATGGACCCGATCAACCCGGGACCCGAGGAGCACGGTCAGGCGCACAGCCGCCGCCCGCCCCGGGACTCCCTCACCGCCGACTTCGCCCCGGGCACGGCCGCGCCCGCCCGCATGGCCCAGCTCGTCTCCGGCGACCTCCAGCTGACCGTCAACCCGGTCGACGGCAGCGAGATAGAGCCCTGCCCGCCGGCCCGGCTCCCCGGCCGCCCCCGCAAGCGCACCGCCGCCGAGCGCGCCGAGACCGAACGCGCCGCCCGGCCGCCCGTGCCGCCCGGCCCCGCCCAGCCGGCGCTCTCCCTGCTGGAACGCCAGGACGAACGCGAACGCCTGGTCCGCCTCCTGGCCCGCGGCCGCTCCGTCCGCCTCACCGGACCGGCCGGCTCCGGCCGCACCGCCCTGCTCGACCTGGTCGCCGAGGACTGCCTGGACCTCGCCCCCGACGGCGTGGTCCGCCTGAACGGCTTCCACCGCACGGCCGGCGACCTCCTGCACGACCTGTTCCACGCCGTCTACGACGCCCCCGGTCACCGCCCCGACCCGGACGAACTCCTCGCCGGCGTCCGGGAGATCGGCGCGGTCGTCGTCCTGGACGACCTGGAGTTCGGCGGCACAGCCCTGGAGGAACTGCTCGACGCCACCCCCGAGTGCGCGTTCCTGTTCGGCGCCACCCCCGAAGTGCCCGCGCCCTCCGCCGAGTCCGACGTGGAGGAGGTCTTCCTCGCCGGCCTCGACCGTGCCGCCGGCGTGGAGATCCTGGAGCGGACCGTCGGCCGGGTGCTCACCGAGGAGGAGGCCAACTGGGCCGGCGACCTGTGGTTCGAGTCCGAGGGGCTGCCCCTGCGGTTCGTCCAGGCCGGTGCCCTGCTCCGGCAGCGCGACGAGCTGCGGGCCAGCACCGGCGCGGTGGACGAGTACGGCGTCTTCGAGGACGTACGCCCGCCGGCGGACGTGCCGGTGGACCTCGAGGACGCGGTTCCGCTGCCCTCCGTCGGCGAGGCCGCGGCCCCCGCGCCGCTGCTCGCCTCCCGGCTGAGCGCCTCCGCCCGGGCCGCCCTCCGCTTCGCGGTCGCCCTCGGCGGCGAGATACCCCACCAGGCGCACCTGCCCGCGCTGGTCGGCGACACCCACGCGGACGCCGCCCTCGGCGAGCTGGCGAGCTGCGGCCTGGTCTCGCCGGTCGGCGCCCGGTACCGGCTCGCGGCCGGCGTGCAGACCCAGTTGGAGGCCGCCGGATACGCCGACGACGCCGACGAGCACGCCCGCACCGCCGCCCGGCACTACGCCTGGTGGGCCGGCCATCCCTCGGTCACCCCGGAGCGGGTCTGCGCGGAGGCCGACGCGGTGCTGGCCGCGCTCGCCGCCGTCGTACCGCGGACGTCCCCGCCCGCCGAGGGCGAGCAGAGCAGTGCGGTACGGCTGGCCCGCACAGCCGCGCCCGCCTTCGCCGCCGGGCTCCACTGGAGCGCCTGGGAACGGGCCCTGCGGTCCGGTGCGGAGGCCTCCCGGCTGGCCGGCGAGGTCACTGAACAAGCCTATTTCCACCACGAGTTGGGCATCCTCGCGCTCTGCGCCGGACAGCTCGACCGGGCCCGCGCGGAGCTGGAGGCCTCCGGCGGGCTGCGCGGCGCCCTCGCCGACAAGCGCGGCACGGTCGCCGGCCGCCGCGCCCTGGCCCTGCTCGCCGACCGGTCCGGCGAGGTGCCCGGGCCGCCCGCGGTCCCGGCGGGGGAGGAGCCGGCTCGGTCGCGGCCCGAGGAGCCGACGCCGCCGCCGTACGGCCCGGCGGGCGACACCCTGGTCACCCGGCGGCTCCCGCAGCCGGCGGCGAAGGGCGGCATCCGGCGGCTGGCCCGGCGCAACGTCGTGGCCGCCGGTTCCGGCGCGCTGCTCGCCGCCGTGCTCGGCACGGTCGTCACGCTCGGCATGACGTCCCCCGACAACGCCGAGCGGAACCCGGCCGGCAAGGTCGACGCCAACCCCTCCGCGACCCAGGGCCTGACCGACGGCGGTGTGACCGACGACCCGACGGACACCGGTTCGGTCGGCAGCCGGCCCACGTCACCGGGCCCCGACGGCACGTACGGCACGGCCGACGATCCCGCCCCGCCGGTCCGCACACCCCGTCCGTCGGAGAGCGCCGAGCCGTCCCGCTCCGGCTCGTCGCCCTCCGGCTCGCCGTCCAAGTCGCCCCGGCCGGGCGGCTCGACGGGCTCCTCGGGCGGAAGCTCGACGGGGGGCACGACCGGTGGCAGCACGGGCGGGACCACGACGGGCGGCACGACGACCGGCGGCACGACCACGGGCGGCTCGACCAGCGGCGGCTCGACGGACGGCGGCACGGGCGGCACCACCGACGGCGGCGACGCCGGCGGCTCCACCGGGACGACGGGCGGCACCACCGGCGGCACGACGGACGGCACCACGGGTGGCACCACCGACGGCACCACGGGAGGCGACACCGGCACCACGACGACGGGCGGCGGCACGGACGGCTCCGCCGGGGGTACGTCGAGCAGCGCGTCGGCGTCCCAGACCGCCCCGGGCACGACCGGCACGGTGATGTGACGCCGGACCTTCGCGCGGTCGCAGCGGGGAAAGCAGGACCGGGTCGGCGGGCTAGAACAAGCGGAGCTTGTCGTCCTCGATGCCGCGCAGGGCGTTGTAGTCCAGGATCTGGCAGTTGATGCCGCGGTCGGTGGCGAGGACGCGGGCCTGGGGCTTGATCTCCTGGGCGGCGAAGATGCCGCGGACCGGCGCGAGGTGCGGGTCGCGGTTGAGCAGCTCGAGGTAGCGCGTGAGCTGCTCGACGCCGTCGATCTCACCCCTGCGCTTGATCTCGACCGCGACCGTCTGGCCGTCGGCGTCCCGGCAGAGGATGTCCACGGGGCCGATCGCGGTCATGTACTCGCGGCGGATGAGGGTGTAGCCCTCGCCGAGCGTCTCGATGCGGTCGGCCAGGAGTTCCTGGAGGTGCGCTTCCACGCCGTCCTTGATCAGACCCGGGTCCACCCCGAGTTCGTGCGAGGAGTCGTGGAGGATTTCCTCCATCGTGATGATCAGTTTCTCGCCCGCCTTGTTGACGACCGTCCACACGCCCTCGTCCTCGCCCGTCCCCTCCTTCAGGGTGCAGGGCGGCGACATCCAGTTGAGCGGCTTGTACGCCCGGTCGTCGGCGTGGATGGAGACGCTGCCGTCCGCCTTGACCAGGATCAGGCGCGGCGCCGAGGGCAGGTGGGCGGTGAGCCGGCCGGCGTAGTCGACCGAGCATCGGGCAATGACGAGACGCATGGTCGGCAACGCTACTCGACGCCCGCCGGTGCTCGCGATCCGCCCGCCCCGCTCCCTGTGGATCGCCCCATTTATCCCTTGAAACTCTTGTTCATCCCTGGCCGATTGTGGGCGTAACGGGACCGCTCCATATACGCATTCTGCTGGTGTGGTCACCTACCGTTGCCTACCGTAGGGACGGGAGGTTGCGGCCCGTGTACCGAGCGTGTTCGAAATCGCGAACTCCCTTATCTGTCCGGCAACCCCTGCGCCTCGGGGGTGCGAGAGGAGAACCCATGTCGCTCGACGTCTCACCGGCCCTACTCGAACAGGCCGAGCGAGGCGAGGTCGACGAAGCAGCATTCGTCGACTGCGTCCGGACCTCCCTGCCCTACGCATGGGAGATGATCAGCTCCCTGGTGGCCCAGCTGAAGGTGGACGGCGGCTCCTTCGCCGACAACCAGACGCCCCCGCCGGACGAGCAGGCGCGCGGTCAGCTGCTGCGTGCGCTCGCGAGTGACGCCATACGCGGCGCGCTGCAGCGGCACTTCGGTGTGCGGCTGGCCTTCCAGAACTGCCACCGCGTGGCGGTGTTCCCGCTGGACGCCTCGGTGGACGAGACGTTGGCCCGCTTCACGTCGGTGCGCAGCCAGTTGCTGAACCAGTCGCCGGAGCTTCGGGACTGCTGACGCGCGCTTTCGGTACGGCCGGGCCGGGGAGCCGCCGGCTTGCCGCTCCACCCGTGGGAGGTGCATGCAGTACCGGGGCGGCAAGCCCCCAGGTGGCCCCCGCGGGGGAGTCGGAGGTCAGCGCAGCTGAGGCAGCACCTCGGCGCCCAGGCGCCGCAGGTTCTCCTCGGTGGCCGCGAGGTCGCCCGAGCCCTCCACCAGGAGGGCGAAGCGGGAGATGCCGGTGCGCTCCGAGGTGGCGGCGAGCCGGTCGGCCGCCAGCCGCGGGGTGCCCACCGGGTGCAGCCCGCAGAGCAGTTCGGTGTAGGCGTGCGGGTCGCGCATCGTGCGCGCCCGTCCGTCCACCGTCACATGAGCCGCGAGTCCCTCTTTCAGCCACCCCGGCATCGCCTTCGTCAGCGTCTCGACGGCGTCCGTGCGCCGGTCGGCGAGCTGGCAGACCCCGGCCGAGACGTGGGCGGCGTCCGCGATCTCCTCGGCCGGCCGGCCCGCCGCCCGGGCGCAGCGCCGCCACAGGGCGACCATCTCGGCCTTCTCCTCGTCCCCGACGTGCATGCCGAGCAGCATCGGCAGCCCGCGCTCGGCGGCCAGCCGTACGCTCGCCGGTGAGGTGCAGGCGAGGACGACCTCCGGGCCGGGGGTCTCCGTCAGGGCCTCGGACGGACGGGGTACGACCGGCACCTCGCGGAAGGAGAACCGCTCGCCGGAGGCCGCCACGGACGGTTCGCTCAGCCAGCGCAGCAGCAGATCGAGGGACTCCGGGAACCCGTGTTCGTACGCCTGCAGTCCCGTGCCGAACACCTCCAGGTCGACCCAGGGGCCGCCGCGCCCGACGCCCAGCGAGAACCGCCCGCCGCTGGTGAGGTGGAGCAGCGCGGCCTGCTCGCCGAGGGCGACCGGGTGGGCCGTGGGCAGTACGCTGACCGCCGTACCGACCCGGATGCGGCGGGTGCGGCCGAGCAGCAGCGCGGCCAGGGTCACCGCGGACGGGCATGTGCCGTAGGGCACGAAGTGGTGCTCGGCGAGCCACACCGCGTCCAGCCCGGACTGCTCTGCGACCTCGGCCGAGCGGACCGCCCGGTGCAGGGCTTCCCCGGGGCCCTGGCCCGGGAACTGGGCCGCCAGCACAAAACTTCCTACGTGCATCGCATTTCCTGCTTCCTTGGCTCCGACCCGGAGCTCCCCCACCCGGCATAACCGTCTGACACGTGCCCAGGACACGGCCTGGCGGAGAGATTTGCGGATTGTCTGCAGAATGGGTCGCCCTGGAGGGGGACTTGTACGGGTTGGTTCCTTGCACGTACCCACGCGTACCCCCGCGGCGACGCGTAGGCTGGACGGAGCCCGTGCTTCCTGTATAGCCCCGAGAGGTGCCCCGTGTCCCCGCGTCACAACCGACCGAAGGCAGCCGGATCGTCGGGCCGGAGCGCCGAGGACGATCGCGCCGGCCGGTACGGCGGCTGGCAGTCCACCGAGAACTGGCAGGGCGAGGACTGGAGCGTGCGGCATGTCGCCGGGGCCGGCGCGGGGGGCAAGACCTACCGCTGCCCTGGCTGCGACCAGCTGATCCCCTCCGGCGTCCCGCACGTGGTGGCCTGGCCGGAGCACGCGGGCGTCGACGACCGCCGGCACTGGCACAAGGCCTGCTGGAACGCGAAGGACCGCCGCACCACGCGGGTGCAGCGGTCCCGTAACGCGCCGAGATTCTGAGTCCGGGCCGGGCTCACACGTCCCGGCTCTGCAGCAGCGAGTACGCGCCCGCGTACACCGCCGCCGCCACCACGAGCATGATCCACAGCGGGTCCCAGCCGGACGGTCCCGACTCCGAGAGGGAGTTGGTGTAGAAGACGCTCAGCTGGTTGGGGATCGAGTACTCGAACAGCCACTCGCGCAGCTTGTAGAGCGACTCGGTGGCCATGAACATCGCGAGCACGAGCGGCGCGAGGACCACGCCGATCATGATGGTGATGGCGCCCGCGGAGTGCCGGATCACCGAGCCGATCAGCAGCGAGACCAGGCCGAGCAGCGCCATGTAGAGGCTGACGCCGACGGTGGCCTTGAGCCAGTCCCCGCCGGACGGGGTCCGCGCGCCGGTGTTCTCCAGCATGGACGCCTGGACCATGGCCACGAAGGCGGAGGCGGCCAGGGTGACGGCGAAGGCGACGGCGAAGAACACGATCGACTTGGCGGCGAGCACCCGGGCCCGGCTGGGGCATGCCGTCATCGTCGTACGGATCATGCCGGTGCCGTACTCCGAGGCCGTGGTCAGCACGCCGAGCGTGATGATGCAGATGCTGCCGACGAGCAGGCCGAAGAAGCCGAACGACAGCGGGTTCTCGCCGGACAGGCTCTCGGAGTCGGAGTGGGCCTCGATCAGGGCGCCGGCCAGCAGGCCGATGCCGACGACGAGCACGATGAACACGCCGAGCGTCCACATCGTCGAGCGCACCGACTTGATCTTCGTCCACTCGGCGGCCAGCGCGTGCCCGAGGTGGGTGCGCACGACCGGGATGGGCGAGGTGTAGCCGGGGTACGGCCCGCCGGGCGCCGCCTGCCAGTCGGGCGCGGCGGCCGGGGCCTGCGGCATCGGGGGCTGGTGGGTGCTCATCGGGCGTCCTCGTGCTGGGTCGGGTCGGCGGGGGCGGAGGCGGCGGGCGCCGGGGCGGCCGCGGGGGCCGGGGGAGCGGCGGCGGGCACGGGCGGGGCCGCGGGGGCCTGCGCGGCGGCCGGCGCCTCCTTGGTCAGCACCGGCGGCTGAGCCTGCGGCGCGGGGGCGGCCGACGGGGCCTGCGCGGCCGGAGCGGCGGGCTGGGCGGCCGGGGGCGCGGGCTGGGCCGGTGCGGCCGGCTGGGCGTACGGGTTGGCCGCCACCGGCGCCGTACCCGCCCCCGGAGCACCGCCGTACAGCCCCGCGGCGGGCGGCTGGCCGCCCTGCTGGGGCGGCGGCGGGGCGTACCAGCCGGGCTGGCCCTGGCCGGGGACCGGCATGGGCGGCTGGGCACCGGGCGGCAGCGGCTGCTGGAGGCCCGCCTTCTGGTCGACCGTGGAGCGGTAGTCCACGGCGCCCTGCGTCATCCGCATGTACGCCTCCTCCAGCGAGGCCTGGTGCGGGGACAGCTCCCACAGCCGGACGTCCGCCTCGTGCGCGAGGTCGCTGATGCGGGGCAGCGGCAGCCCGGTCACCCGCAGCGCGCCGTCCTGCTCGGGCAGCACGTGCCCGCCCGCCTCGGTGAGCGCCGAGGTCAGCTTCTCGCGCAGCTGCGGCTCGGTGTCGGGGGTGCGCACACGCGCGAAGTCGGCGGAGTTGGCCGAGATGAAGTCCTTCACGCTCATGTCGGCGAGCAGCTGGCCGCGCCCGATCACGATGAGGTGGTCGGCGGTCAGCGCCATCTCGCTCATGAGATGGGAGGAGACGAAGACCGTACGGCCCTCGGCCGCGAGGGCCTTCATCAGGTTGCGGACCCAGAGGATGCCCTCGGGGTCGAGGCCGTTGACCGGCTCGTCGAAGAGCAGCACCTGCGGGTCGCCGAGCAGCGCGGCGGCGATGCCGAGGCGCTGGCCCATGCCGAGCGAGAAGCCCTTGGAGCGCTTCCTGGCCACACCCTGGAGGCCGACGACACCGAGCACCTCGTCCACGCGGCGGGCCGGGATGCCCGACATCTGGGCGAGGCTCAGCAGGTGGTTGCGGGCGGTCCGGCCGCCGTGCACGGCCTTGGCGTCGAGCAGCGCGCCGACCTGCCGGGGGGCGTTGGGCAGCTTGCGGTACGGGTGGCCGCCGATGGTGACCGACCCGGACGTGGGGTTGTCCAGCCCGAGGATCATCCGCATCGTCGTGGACTTGCCCGAGCCGTTCGGCCCGAGGAAGCCGGTGACGGCTCCTGGCCGCACCTGGAAGGAAAGGTTGTACACGGCGGTCTTGTCGCCGTAGCGCTTGGTCAGGCCGACAGCCTCGATCATGCTCCGCACCCATCGAAAGGTTCAGGACAGCGGGGCACACGCCCCCGTAAGGGTTAGGAGGATATCGAGGCGCTGACGGTTCCGCCCAAGAGAGGGTAAAGCCCAGAGCATTACGTGCCGTGACCGCCGGATCTACTGGGCGTCCCGGCGCCGGAGGAGAATGTAGCCGCCCGCCAGCGCGGCGAGCACCCACAGCGCCATGATCCCGAGCCCGGCCCACGGCCCGTACGGCGTGTCGTCGCCCAGCCGGGGGACCACCTGCATGATCCGGCTGCCGGCCTGGTCGGGCAGGAAACGGCCGATCCTCTTCGTGGCGTCGACGTTGCCGAGGATGTTGGAGATCAGGAAGAAGAACGGCATCAGGATGCCGAGGGACAGCATCGGCGAGCGCAGCATCGCGGCGACGCCCATGGAGAACATCGCGATCAGCATCATGTAGAGCCCGCCGCCGAACACCGCGCGCAGCACTCCGGGGTCGCCGATGGCGGCCCGGTGGGAGCCGAGCATGGCCTGGCCGAGGAGGAACGCGGCGAAGCTCGTCACCATGCCGACGGCGAGCGCGAGCACGGCGGCCACCGCGACCTTGCAGCACAGGAAGGTGCCGCGCTGCGGTACGGCGGCCAGGGAGACCCGGATCATGCCGGTGCTGTACTCGTTGGAGACGACCAGCACGCCGAACACGATCATCGCGAGCTGGCCGAGGGTCATGCCCGCGAAGCTGATCACCGTGGGATCGAAGGAGAGCCGCTCCCGCACGGGCATGTTCTCGTACTGACTGTTCGACAGTGCGGAGATCAGCGTGCCGAGGGCGACGGTGACCACCACGGCCAGCGACAGCGTCCACACCGTGGACGCCACCGACCGGATCTTGGTCCACTCGGACCGGATGACCTGCACGGCCGCCATGGCTCAGGCCCCCTTCCAGCCGGCGCCCCAGTCCTGCGGGACCGCGGCGGGCCCGGCGTGCGCGTGGTACTCCACGGTGTCCGCCGTCAGCTGCATGAACGCCTCCTCCAACGAGGCCTGCTGCGGGCTCAGCTCGTGCAGCACGAGCCCGTTGCGCGCGGCCAGTTCACCGATCTGCTCGGCCTTGCCGCCGGCCACCTCCAGTGCCCCGCCGCCCGCCTCCACGACGGTGATCCCCGCCTGGTGCAGCACGTCGAGCAGCCGCTCGCGCTGCGGGGAGCGGATCCGCACGTACGACCGCGAGTTCGCCCGGACGAAGTCGGCCATCGAGGTGTCCGCGAGCAGCCGGCCCCGCCCGATGACCACCAGATGATCGGCCGTCAGCGCCATCTCGCTCATCAGATGGCTGGACACGAACACCGTCCGGCCCTGCGCGGCCAGCGACTTCATCAGGTTCCGGATCCAGTGGATGCCCTCCGGGTCCAGCCCGTTCACCGGCTCGTCGAACATCACGATCCGCGGGTCCCCGAGCAGTGCGGCGGCGATCCCGAGCCGCTGCCCCATGCCGTACGAGAACCCCTTGGCCTTCTTCCGCGCCACGGCGGTCAGCCCCACGGTCTCCAGCACCTCGGCCACCCGGCTCCGCGGGATGCCGTTGCTCTGCGCGAGGCACAGCAGGTGGTGGTAGGCGCTCCGGCCGCCGTGCACGGCCTTGGCGTCCAGCAGGGCGCCGATGTACGTCAGCGGGTCCTTGAGCCGGTCGTAGTGCGTGCCGTCGATGCGGACGTCGCCGGCCGTGGGGTGGTCGAGCCCGAGGATCATCCGCATGGTGGTGGACTTCCCGGCCCCGTTGGGTCCCAGAAACCCCGTCACGACGCCCGGCCGGACGGCGAAGGTGAGGTGGTCGACCGCCACTTTGTCGCCGTACCGCTTGGTCAGCCCCTCCAGCTCGATCATGCCGCCACGCTAGGACGGGCTCCGGGCGGCTGCCACTCGAGCGGTCGCGGTATGCTCCAGCCTCCTTGATCGGCGCGGGGGGTGCCGGGGGTCGGGACACGGGTGGGGGACACGGTGGTCCAGGACGGCAGACCGCGCGCGGGGTGGCGGGCGGGCGCAGCGGTGACGGCCGCCGGGGCCGCGGCCGGGCTCGCGGTGGAGTTCCACGTCCTGGGCTGGACGTCCGTCCCGGGCGGCTCCTGCGGCGGCCGGTACCGGCCCTGCCCCGACGGCACCACCCCCACGCTCGTCCTGGCGTTCGCGCTGACCTTCGCCGGCTACCTCGCCCTGCTGCTCGCCATCGGAAGGTTCACCGACCGGCGCCCGGGCAAGGGCCTGCCCGCCGTCCTCGCCGTCACCGGCGTGCTGCTCGCCCTGTGGCCCGGATGGCAGGCGTACCTGTGGATGCGCGGACCGGTGCTGGACCTCGCCTGGCAGGCCGACCGGGACCGGCCGTCGAGCGTACGGGCCGAGGGCGTGTGGACCGTGGGCGAGCACGGCTCGACCGTGGTCCGGGTGCGCAGTGACGCGCTGGTCGCCTACGACGCCCACGACGGCGACCGCCGCTGGACGCTGCGGGCGCCGGTGCGCGAGTCGGTGTGCGGGATGAGCGAGCAGGTCGCCGACGGCGTCGGCCTGGTCGCCTTCGCCAGCTTCGAGCACCCCTGTGACACCGTGTGGGGCGTCGACACCCGCACCGGCCGCAGGCTGTGGGAGCGGAAGTTCAAGGGCGTCGCCGGGTTCACCTCGGGCAGCGACGGCCTGCTCGCGGCCGACGGGGACGTGGCCCTCGCTCTCACCGACACCGGGGTGCGGGCGTACGGCCTCACCGACGGCCGGCCGCGCTGGACCGCGGGCCTGCGCGGGAAGACGGCCGGCGAGACGTGCGCCCCGGACGTCGTCTCCGCGGCCGGCGGCACCGCGCGGGTCGTGGTGACCTGCCAGGCCGGGGAGCAGGGCAGCGGGCGGGTGGTGACCCTGGACGAGGCCACCGGCAGACAGCGCGGCAGCCGGGCGCTGCCCGTGGAGAGCCCGGTCGACACGGCCATGGTGGTCAGTGCCGAACCGTTCACCCTGCTGCTGGAGGAGCGCGACGAGCGCGGTGTCGCGGCCGTCCTCGCCTACCCCGGCGACGGCGACCCGGTGCGCATCCCGCTCTCCACCGACGACGAGGACCTGCTCCTGCGCCAGATCTCCGGCGAGGGCTTCACCGCACGGCCCGCCCTGACGGCGACGGTCAGCGGGAACACCCTCGTCGTCGCCGCCGCCGAGCCGGGCGGCTACGGCGCCGACCACGTCTCGGCCTACGCCCTGCGCGACGGACGCCGGCTGTGGCGGGCCGGGGTGGACGGGGTCGCCGGGCTGGTGACCGCGGGCCGCGACCGGGTGGCCGTCCTCGGCGGGAACGGCCGGCTGTGGACCTTCGCGACGGCCGACGGGGACCGCATCGGCGAGGACGACGGGATCATGGTCCGCACCAACCGGCTCGCCGCCCGCACCCGGCTCCTGCACGCGGACGGCACCTGGATCGTCGTCAACGGCGAGGGCACGAAGGAGCCGCCCCTGTACGGCCTGCGCTAGGCAACGGCCAAGGGGCGGCGGGACTCGGCCCACCACCCCTCGGAGCGTCGTACGACTGCCCGGATTCAGCGGGACTGCTGCGCCGGCACGCCCCGGGAGATCGGCTCGTCGTCGGTGGACGTGCCGGCCGCGGCCACCGCGGCACCGGTCAGCGTGGCGAGCATCTCGCGGACGTTCGTCAGCTGGGCGTTGATGCTGTCGCGGCGGTTGGTGAGCGCCGCCAGCTCCCGCTCGGACTCCGAACGGATCCGGTCGGCCTTGGCGTTGGCGTCGGCCACGATGTCCTCGGCCTGGCGCTGGGCGGTCTCCACCGTCTGGCGGGCCCGGCGCTCGGCGTCCGTGCGCAGCTTCTCCGCCTCCAGGCGCAGCTGCTCGGCGCGGTGCTCGATCTCCGCGAGGCGCTTCTCGGCCTTCTGCTGACGCGAGGCCAGGTCGCGCTCGGACTGCTCGCGACGCTTGGCCAGGTTGGTCTCGAAGTCGGCGGCGGCCTGCGCGGCCTTGGCGCGGGTCTCCTCGAAGAGGGCGTCCGCCTCCTCGCGCTTGGACTGCGCGTCCTTCTGGGCCTCGGCGCGCAGCTGGGCCGCGTCGGCCTTGGCCTTCTCGACGATCCGGACGCCCTCGTCCTCGGCCTTGGCCTTGCGCTCGGCCGCGTACGACTCGGCGTCGTTGCGGACCTGCTGGGCCGCCGACTCGGCGAGGTCGCGGTGCTGCTCGGCCGCCCGCCGGGCCTCCTCACGCAGCTCCTTTGCCTCTTCCTCGGCCAGGCGCAGGATCTTCTCGACCCGCGCACCGAGACCCGCGTACGACGGCTCGGCGTCGGTGATCTGGGCCTGGGCGTTCTGGGTTTCGAGGTGCAGCTCCTCGATGCGCTTCTCCAGAGCGGTGATGCGGGCGAGAGCGCTGTCACGGTCGGAGACGAGCTTGGAGATACGTTCGTCCACCTGAGCGCGGTCGTACCCACGCCGCACAAGCTCGAAGCCGTAGGGGGAAGTGTCGCTCATGGGGTTCCTGTCGAATGAGACCGGTGAGTGAGGTGATAGAGGGAATCCTAGGGGCCGAAGCGGTGTGTCATCGAGCGGATACGATTTTGATCTGGAGAATGGCACCTCTTTTGAGTGGCTGACGGTCGCACGGCTTGCCAACTACACGGGCAAAGCACCCAGAAGACACCGGATCGCACCTCCAGCGCTAGCTCTCCGACGATTTGCCACCCGAACGGGGGGCGCCCACCGTGGCGCCCGCCTTGACTCCGTTGTCCTTGCCGGAGGTGGGGGCCTCGAAGGATTCCAGGGCCTCCAGGACGTCCTGGACACGCGAGATCTCGGCGTTGATGTCCTCGCGCCGGCGCACCAGGATCTCCAGCTCCCGCTTGCCCTCCTCGACCGTGCGCCGGGCCTCGCGGACGGCCTCCGCCTTCAGCTCCTCGGCCTCCTTGACCAGGCGGGCCTTCTTCTGTTCGGCCTCCTTGAGCAGCCCCTCCGCCTTCTTCACCGCGGCGATCCGCACCTTGCCGGCCTCGGAGTTGGCCTCCGAGACCAGCTCCTTGGCCTTGGCCTCGGCCTTCGCCAGCTGCTCCTCGGCGGCCTTGATGAGCGCGTCGCACCGGTCGCCGGTGGACTTCATCGTCTCGGCGGCCTCGCGGCGGGCCCGCTCGTGCAGCTCCTCGATCTCGCTGGTGATGCGGTCGCGCAGCTCCTCCGCGCGCTGCCGGATCGCGGTGGCGTCCCGGCGGGCGCCGACCAGCAGCTCGTCCGCGTCCGTACGGGCCTTCTCCACCAGCGAGTTGCCCTCGATGGTCGCCTCGGAGACGATCCGGTCGGCCTCACTGCGGGCCGCGCCGACCATCGTGTCGGCCTGCGACTCGGCGTCCGCGGTGGTCTTCAGCGCCTGCTGCTGCGCCTCGGTGAGCAGCTTGTCGGCCTCCGCCGTGGTCTCCGTGATGAGCTTGTCGACCTGCTCGGCCGCCTCCGAGCGCCGCTTGTTGGCGTCCTTGCGGGCCTCGTCCAGGGTCCGCTCGGCCTGCTCGCGCGCGGAGTTGACGAGCCGTTCGGCCTCCGCCTCCGCGTCCGCCTTCGTCCGCTCGGCCTCGGCGCGCAGCCGCTCCGCGTGCGCCTGCGCGGAACCGACCGTCTCGGCGGCATCGGCGCGCAGCCGCTCGGCCTCGTCGGTGGCCTCCCCGAGCAGCTGCTCGGCCTCGGCGAGCGCCTCGGCACGGACCCGGTCGGCTTCCGCGACGGTTTCGTTCTGGAGCCGTTCGGCCTCGTTGCGGGCCTCGGTGATGAGGGTGTCGGCCTGGGTCGCCGCGTCGGAGCGGATGCGGTTGGCGTCCTCGCGGGCCTCCGCCCGGGTACGCGTCGCCGCCTCGTTGGCCTCGGTGAGCGTCTCGGACGCCTCCGTGCGGATCCGCTCGGCCTGGGCGGCGGTCTCCGCCTGCAGCTGCTCGGCCTCGGCGAGCGCCTCGGCACGGACCCGGTCGGCTTCCGCGACGGTTTCGTTCTGGAGCCGTTCGGCCTCGTTGCGGGCCTCGGTGATGAGGGTGTCGGCCTGGGTCGCCGCGTCGGAGCGGATGCGGTTGGCGTCCTCACGGGCGTCCGCCCGGGTACGGGCCGCCGTCTGGTCGGCCTCGGCGAGCGCGTCCGACGCCTCGGTGCGCACCCGCTGGGCGTACTCGCCCGCGTCCGCGCGCAGCCGCTCGGCCTCGGCGATCGCCTCCGCCATCGTCCGCTCGGCCAGCGCCTTGGCGGCCTCCGACTCCTCGTTCGCCTCGCGCCGGATCCGGGAGGCGTCCTCGCTCGCCCGCTCCCGCTCGGCGTAGGCGTCGGCGCGGACCCGGTCCGCCTCCTCCTCGGCCTCCCGCCGGGTACGGTCCGCCGCGTGCTCGGCGGCCGAACGCAGCCCGGTGATCTCCTCCTGCGCCTGCTCGTGCAGCCCGGCGACGGAGTCCCGCACCTGCTGGGCGTGCTGCTCGGCGGCGGCCACCATCTCCGTGGCCCGCCGGTCGGCCTCCTCCACCAGACGGGTGGCCTCGGCCTGCGCCTCCTCCACGCGCTTGCGGGCGGAGGCCAGCAGCTCCTCGCTCTGCTCGCGGGCCCGCTGCCGCTCCTGGCCGGCCTCCTCGCGGGCGGCGCCGAGGAGT
The DNA here is from genome assembly GCF_044750305.1 of Streptomyces sp. NPDC088810. NCBI lineage: Bacteria > Bacillati > Actinomycetota > Actinomycetes > Kitasatosporales > Streptomycetaceae > Streptomyces > Streptomyces sp. NPDC088810. The sequence continues at coordinate 100,095 of NZ_JBIVJQ010000010.1, read as the reverse complement.
TCCTCGGCCTCGCGGCGGCGCCGGGCGGCCTCCTCCTGCGCGGCGGCCAGCGTCTCGGACGCCTCGGTGCCCAGCCGCTCGGCGGCGGCCTGTGCCTCGGCGCGCACCCGGTCGGCGGTGTCCTGGGCCTCCGCCTTGAGCCGCTCGGCCTCGGCGGCGGCCTCGGACCGCAGCCGTACGGCGATGGCCTCGCCCTCGGCGCGGGAGGCGGACGCGTCGGACGCCGCCTCGTTCCGCAGCCGATCGGCCTCGGCCTCGGCCTGCTGCTGGAGCGTACGGATCCGCTCGGCGGCCTCCGCGCGCAGCCGCTCGGTCTCCTCGCCGGCCTCCCGGCGGATCCGGGACGCCTCCTCCCGGGCGTCGGTCAGTGCCTGCTCGGCCGAGGCGAGCCGCTCCTGTGCCTCGGCCTGGAGCCGGGTCAGCTCCCGGGCTGCCTCGGTACGGCGGGCCTCGACGGCCTTCTCGGTCTCCTCGCGCAGCTCCCGCGCGGCCTTCTCGGCGTCCGCCTGGACCTTCTCGGCCTGCTCGGCGGCCTCCGCGCGCAGCCGCTCGGCCTCCTTGCGGGTGCGCTCCAGGGTCTCCTCGGCCTGCCGGCGCAGCGCGGTGGCCCGCTCGATGGCCTCGGTGCGGACCTTCTCGCTGTCGGCGGTCGCGGTCTGCCGCAGCTCGTCGGCGTCCGCCTTGGCCTTGGCCAGCAGCTCCTCGGCGGACCTGGCCGCCTCCTCGATCTGGGCCACCGCCTCCCGGCGGGCCTCGGCGCGGATCGACTCGCCCTCGGCGACCGCGTCGGCACGCAGCTGCTCGGCCTCGCCGCGCAGCCGGCGGGCCTCCTCCTGCAGCTCGACCGTCTTGGCGCGGTACTCCTTGGTGTCGTCCTTGGCCGCGCCCTTGAGCTGCTCGGCGATGTCGTGCGCCTCGGCGCGCAGCCGGTCCGCCTCGGCCTCGGCCTCCGAACGGATCCGCTCGGCCTCCTCGGCGGCGGCCCTGGTGGTCTTCTGGGCGTCCTCGGACGCCTTGTTGAGGACCTCCTCGGCGGTCCTCGCCGCCTTCGACAGCTGGGTGGCCGTCTCCTCGGCGGTGATCGAGCGGGCCTTCTCGGCGGCCTCGGCGACGATCTTCTCGGCCTCGGCGCGGGCGTCCGCGACCAGCTGCTCGGCCTCCGACTTGGTGTTCTCGGCCTCCTTGGTGGCCTCCTCCACCAGCCGGGCGACCTGCTCCTTGGCCGTCCGGGTGCGCGTCTCGTTGGCGGCCTCGGCGGTGGCGAGGGCCTTGGCGGCGGCCTCCTTCGCCTCGGTGACCACCTTCTCGGCCTCGGCCTGCGCCTTGCGCAGCGCCTCCTCGGCCGCCGTCATCCGCTCCTCGGCGGCCCGGCTCAGCTCGGCGGCCTGCCGGCGGGCCGTGTCCGACTCGGTGACCGTGGCCGTACGCAGCTGCTCGGCGTGCTCGGTGGCCTCCTGCGCCTGCGTGGAGGCGGCGTTCAGCAGCCGCTCGGCGTCCGTGCGGGCCCGGCGCAGGATCTGCTCGGCCTCCGTACGCGCCGCCTCGGCCTCGCTCTGCAGCCGCTCCCGGGCCTCCCGGGTCAGCCGCTCGGCCTCCGCGCGGGCGGCGGCCATCGCCTGCTCGGCCTCCGCGCGGGACTCCTCCAGCAGCCGGCGGGCCTGCTGCTCGGTGCGGGCCCGCAGCTGCTCGGCCCACGCCACGTTCTCGTTGACGTGCGACTCGACGGTGGCCCTGCGCTCGGCCAGCTCCTGGTCCAGCTGCTGGCGGCGGGTCACCGCCTCCTGGTGCAGCTCGGCCTGGAGCCGGGCGGCCTGCTCGGCGTGTTCCTGCAGGATGCGCTGGGTCTGCGCGCGGGCCTGGCTCAGCTCCCGCTCGGCGTCCTGGCGCAGCTGCTCGGCCTGCATCTGGGCGTTACGGAGCAACTGCTCGGCCTGGTAGCCGATGTCACCCGCGTCGTAGGCGGGCCGGGTCATGAGGGTGCGGCGCGCCTCGTGCAGCTTGGCGCGCAGCACCTCGACCTGGTAGCCGAGGTCCTCGGCGTGCTGGATCGCCTTCTCCCGCTCGGTCCTCAGCCGCTTCATCTCGGCCTCGAACCGAGAGAGGTGGTCGACGTCAGCCGCCGGCTCTCGCTCCTGGCTCTCGTAGCCCCGCACTGCGCGGTCCCATCCGTCCCCTGGTCAGCTTCTGCAACGAGCTCCGTCCATCCGCCGAACGGGGCCCCCGGGGAATGGTGTCAGACAGACGGCGGAGCACGGGCTGCTGCCCCGACGCTCGCCCCCCGAAACCCGGACCCCGGCATGCGGTCGTCCCGGTGAAAGGGACGACCGCCCCCAACCCTACCGGCCCCTATGTACGGGGGTCAGTGCTCAGGTGACTCAACAGGGGCCGAAGTGACCAGTTCTGTCAGAACGCCATGGCAGTCCTTGGGGTGCAGGAAGGTGATCCGCGACCCCATGGAGCCGCGCCGTGGCTCTTCGTAGAGCACCCGGATGCCCTTGCCGCGGATCTCCTCGGAGTCCGTGTCGACGTCCGCCGTGCCGAAGGCGATGTGGTGGACGCCCTCCCCGTTCTTGGCCAGCCACTTGCCGACCGCCGAGTCCTCGCGGGTCGGTTCCAGCAGCTGGAGGTAGGAGGCGCCGCCGTCCGAGGTCTCGTTGATCTTGAGCATGGCCTCGCGCACGCCCTGCTCCTCGTTGACCTCGGTGTGGAACACCTCGAAGCCGTACGTGGCCCGGTAGAACTCGACGGTCGCGTCGAGGTCGTGGCAGGCGATCCCGATGTGGTCGATTCGCGTCAGCATGAATTCAGTGCAGCGCTCCCGGGGTGGTTACGCAACGTGCGCGCGATCACACCGACAGGCCGGTGACGCCGTGTCCAACCGCTCAGTACATTCGAAGTAAACCCTCGTTCACTCCTCGGCTGTGTTCAGCTGGAAGGGGATCGCACCTCATGTCTTCTGGAACGACCAGCTCGGTGATCGTCGCGGGCGCCCGGACGCCCATGGGGCGACTGCTGGGCTCGCTGAAGTCCTTCTCCGGAGCCGACCTGGGCGGCTTCGCGATCAAGGCCGCCCTCGACCGTGCGGGGATCGGCGGCGACCAGGTGCAGTACGTCATCATGGGCCAGGTGCTCCAGGCCGGCGCGGGCCAGATCCCGGCCCGCCAGGCCGCGGTCAAGGCCGGCATCCCGATGAACGTCCCGGCGCTCACCATCAACAAGGTGTGTCTGTCCGGCCTCGACGCGATCGCCCTCGCCGACCAGCTGATCCGCGCCGGCGAGTTCGACATCGTCGTGGCGGGCGGCCAGGAGTCCATGACCAACGCCCCGCACCTGCTGCCCAAGTCCCGCGACGGCTTCAAGTACGGCGCGGTGCAGATGCTGGACGCGATGGCCTACGACGGCCTGACCGACCCGTGGGAGAACATCCCCATGGGCGAGTCCACCGAGAAGCACAACACCCGCCTCGGCATCGGCCGCGCCGAGCAGGACGAGATCGCCGCCCTGTCCCACCAGCGGGCCGCCGCCGCCCAGAAGAACGGCCTGTTCGAGGCCGAGATCACCCCGGTGGAGATCCCGCAGCGCAAGGGCGACCCGGTGCTGTTCAGCAAGGACGAGGGCATCCGCGGCGACACCACCGCGGAGTCCCTGGGCAAGCTGCGCCCGGCCTTCGCCAAGGACGGCACGATCACGGCCGGCTCCTCCTCGCAGATCTCGGACGGTGCGGCGGCCGTGGTCGTGATGAGCAAGGCCAAGGCCGAGGAACTGGGCCTGGAGTGGCTCGCGGAGATCGGCGCCCACGGCAATGTGGCCGGCCCGGACAACTCCCTGCAGTCCCAGCCGTCCAACGCCATCCAGCACGCCCTGAAGAAGGAGGGCCTGGACGTCTCCGACCTGGACCTCATCGAGATCAACGAGGCCTTCGCCGCCGTCGCCGTGCAGTCAATGAAGGACCTCGGCGTGTCCACGGAAAAGGTGAACGTCAACGGTGGCGCGATCGCGCTGGGGCACCCGATCGGCATGTCCGGCGCCCGGCTCGTGCTCCACTTGGCGCTGGAGCTCAAGCGGCGCGGCGGCGGCGTCGGCGCGGCGGCGCTGTGCGGCGGCGGTGGCCAGGGTGACGCGCTGATCGTGCGGGTACCGAAGGCCTGAGGTCCCGTAGGTCTCGTGCAGCGGTACGTCGGTGAAGTGAACGGAGCTGTGATGCAGGACGTCTCCTCTCTGGTGGCCCAGGCCAGGGAAGGCCGGCCGCGGGCCGTGGCCCGGCTGATCTCCTTGGTGGAGGGGGCGTCCCCGCAGCTCAGGGAGGTGATGGCGGCGCTGGCGCCGCTGACCGGCAACGCCTATGTGGTGGGCCTGACCGGCTCGCCCGGCGTCGGCAAGTCCACCTCCACCTCCGCGCTCGTCACCGCGTACCGCAAGCAGGGCAGGCGGGTCGGCGTCCTGGCCGTCGACCCCTCGTCGCCGTTCTCCGGCGGCGCCCTGCTCGGCGACCGGGTCCGGATGTCGGACCACGCCTCCGACCCCGGTGTCTACATCCGCTCGATGGCGACCCGCGGCCACCTCGGCGGCCTCGCCTGGGCGGCCCCGCAGGCCATCCGGGTGCTGGACGCGGCGGGCTGCGACGTGATCCTGGTGGAGACGGTCGGCGTGGGCCAGTCGGAGGTCGAGATCGCCTCCCAGGCGGACACCTCCGTGGTGCTGCTGGCGCCCGGCATGGGCGACGGCATCCAGGCGGCGAAGGCCGGGATCCTGGAGATCGGTGACGTCTACGTCGTCAACAAGGCAGACCGGGACGGCGCCGACGCGACCGCCCGCGAGCTGAACCACATGCTGGGCCTGGGCGAGTCCCGCGGCCCCGGCGACTGGCGCCCGCCGATCGTCAAGACGGTCGCGGCCCGCGCGCAAGGCGTCGACGAGGTCGTGGAGGCCCTGGAGAAGCACCGGGCCTGGATGGAGGAGCGGGGCGTCCTCGCCGAGCGCCGCAAGGCCCGCGCGGCCCGCGAGGTGGAGACCATCGCCGTCACCGCGCTGCGCGAGCGCATCGGCGACCTGCACGGGGACCGCCGCCTGAGCGCCCTCGCCGAGCGGATCACCGCCGGTGAACTGGATCCCTACCGCGCGGCGGACGAGCTGGTCGCGGGCCTGACGCAGGGCTGAGGGCTCGCCGACCCGGTGGTCACACCGCTAGCGTGACGGGCATGTTCCTCTTCTTGGCGTAGAGCGCACCCGGGATCGCGGGGCCGAGCGACGGCCACCGCGCCCTTCGGTGTCCCTCTTCCGCCTCTCCCAGGGGAACTTCCGCGTGTCCACGCACCTTTCGCGGCCCTCCTACGCCGCTGTCCTGCGCGTCCCGCATGCGCGCCGCGCCTTCACCGCCGCCCTGACCGCCCGCCTGTCCTACGGCACGGTCGCCCTCGCCGTCCTGCTGTCCGTCTCCCGGGCCACCGGGTCCTGGGCCGTGTCCGGCACCGTGCTGTCCCTGTTCGGCGCCAGCACGGTCTTCCTGATGCCGCTGCGGGCCTCGCTGATCGACCGGCACGGCCCGCGCCGGGCCCTGCTGCCCATGTCGGCGCTGTACGGCGCCCTGCTAAGCGTCCTGGCGGCCCTCACCTGGCGGCCCGGAGCCCCGGCAGGGCTCATCGCCGTGTCCGCCGCCCTGGCCGGGGCCTGCGCGCCGCCGCTGGGCCCGACCATGCGCGCCCTATGGTCCGAACTGGTCGCGGACCGGGGCCTGGTGCAGCGCGCCTACAGCCTCGACGGCGTCGCCGAGGAACTGCTGTACGTCTCCGGTCCGGCACTGGTCGGCGCGCTCATGGGTTTCGCCCCGCCGGCCGCCGGGATCCTGCTGAGCGCGGCCCTGAACGTGGCGGGCACCTGCGGTTTCGTCACCTCCCCGGTACTGCCCGGCCCGCGCCCGGCGCACCGGCGGGAGCGCCCCGCCGCGGTCCGGGGCCTGCTGCCCCCGGTGGCGGTCGCCCTGGGCGTCGGGCTGGCCCTCAGCTCGGTGGAACTGCTGGTCATGGCCTTCGCCACCGAGCGCTCCTACGACCCCGCCCTCGTCCCCTGGGTGCTGGGCGCGCTCTCGGCGGGCAGCGCGCTGGGCGGTCTGGCCAACGGGGCGGTGCGGTGGCGTACGGCCGCCCGGGCCCGGCTGTGCCGGTTCGCGGCGGCCCTCGGGCTGGTCCTCGCCCTGGCGGGGCTGGCCTCCGACCTGTGGACCCTCACCGCCGCGATGGTCCTCGCCGGCGCGTTCATCGCCCCGGCGCTGACGACGGCGTACCTCCTGGCCGACGAGACGGCGGCGGAGGGTTCCCGGACCCGGGCCGGGGCGTGGGTGAACACCGGGGTGAACGCGGGGAGCTCGGCCGGGGCGCTGGCAGCGGGGCTGCTGATCGGCCGGCTCCCGTTGTCCGTGTGCTTCGCCCTGGCGGGCGCAGCGGCCCTGACCGGGTCGGCTGCGGCGGTCGTGCGGCCGCGGGTCGCGGGTGGCCGGCCGTGCGGTCCCCCGCGCCCCTAGGACCGGAGCGAGCCGCCCGCCACCCTGGGGCCGGCGAGGCTCAGGGGCGCCCCCGCTGCCCCCTCAGGTGCTCGGCGATCGGCTTGAGCGCCTTGTCCAGCTCCATCAGCGCATCCGGCGACAACAAATCGATGAAATGCCGCCGCACCGATGCCACATGGTGCGGCGCGACCTTCTTCATCGTCTCCATGCCGTGCTCCGTGAGCACGGCGTACAGCCCCCGCCGGTCCGACTCGCAGTTTTCACGGCGCACCAGATTCGCGTTCTCCATCCGCGTGATCTGGTGCGAGAGCCGGCTCTTGGACTGCAGGGTCGCGGAGGCGAGGTCGCTCATCCGCATCCGCACGTCGTCCGACTCGGACAGGTTCACCAGGATCTCGTAGTCGTTCATTGTCAGGCCGAACGGCTGCAGATCCTTTTCGAGCTGGTACGTCAACAGCCTGTTGACCTCCAGGTGGGTGCGCCAAGCGCACTGCTCCGCATCGGTCAGCCAGCGCGTGGCCGTCTCGGTCTCCATGAATGAAGTCTACCTAAGAAGTTGAATGACGAACTACTTCGGGTGGTGTGACAGTGCGCACGCGTTCGACGTCACACTCCGCAGACTACCGCTCACAGCCCGAAGCGACGCTGGAGGTCCCCCAGCTGTCCGGGAAGGCGCGGTACGCCCGACGATTGCGGACCGTGTCCACCCGGTGCCGTTCCGCCACCTCCGGGGACCCCCGGTTCGGGCGGAACCGCCCCCGTGGCCGCATCGGCCATCAGGGTCTCCGTCGACTGCAGCAGGACCGTCCCGGCGCCCACGAACTCGAACTGGTGCTCCTCCCCGGAGACCCCGCCGAGGCCCGTCACTGCACGTAGTCCGCCCAGTACACCCGCCATGTACCCGTGGTCGTAGTGATGGCACGGGGACGGGCAGTCGGCCCACCCGACGAGCGCCTGAGGGTCGACCCGGATCGGAGGTTCCATGAACACCACCGGCCCGTTAGATGCGGCCACAAACTTTCCGGTTCCGATAAGGGTCAGAAAACCCGGCACGATCGATTGCTTGAGCGCGAGACTTGGCTGAAAAGCGAGCAGATTGCCCGCGCGAATGGTCAAGTTCCCGTCGTCCAGGTCGTAGGAGTTGACGTCGAAGGCCCGGTCGGCCAGCAGCATCTTGCCGGAGCCCTCCGCCACGACCCAGTCGCTCGCGTGCAGTGGCGAATGGAACGAGGTACGGACAAGTCGGTCGAGTCGCCCGTGCCCGATGCCGTTGAACTCGATCGCCCCGTAGTAGGCGATCATCTTCCCCTTCTGCAGGAACCACTGCCCGCTCTTGAGCTCGACGCAGAAGGTGTACTTGTTCACGTTGTCGTCGACGGGCAGCGTCACCGGGTCGTACACCACCGGTCCGGCGCCCGGCGTTCCGTAGGTGTTCACAGCTTCTCCTCCGACGCCTGGACGTAGACCGTGCCGTTGCCGCTCAGCTCCAGCTGGAAGGCCTCACCGGAGCCCCGGCCCACCATGTCGCGCCAGCCGAGCGCGGTGGACAGCTTGTTGCGGACGTCGCCGTGGTGGGCGACGTAGGCCTGGGGGTCGACGTGGACCGGGCGCTGCGGTGTGATCGGGATCTCGAAGACGCCGCCGTGCGCCATCACGGCCACCGCGCCCTGTCCCTGGAGGGTCGTCGTGAACAGGCCCTGGCCCGTGACCTGGCCCCGCACCATGCCCATGACCCCGCCCTGGGAGCCCATGAACACCGTGCCCTGGCGCAGCGTGCCCTCGAAGGCGAGCAGCCGGTCGGCCTCGACGTAGAGCGTGTCGCCGGAGAGGGTGATCACATGGACGTGGTGGCCGCCGTGCCCGAAGAAGACCGTGCCGCTGCCCTCCACGGTCATCAGCGGGGTCGCCTCGCCGGCCACCCGGCGCCCGATCATGGACATCAGGCCGCCCTGGCCGCCCTGGACGTTGGGGGTGAAGGACACCTCCCCCTTGTAGGCGAGCATCGCCCCGCGCTGGCTGAACAGCCGCTGCCCCGGTGCCACCGTCGCCTCGACCATCTTGGAGTTGATCTCTCGGAAGGTCATGTCACAGGTCCCCCGCGATCGTGTTCCGCTCGCTCGGCTGCACGTACACCAGGCCGTCGCCCTCGAAGCGGATCTGGAAGGCCTCGCCGCCGCCCTCCCCGAGGAGCGTGCGGAACGTCACACCGGACTGGAAGGACTGCCGGACGTTGCCCTGATGGGCCACATAGGCGCCCGGATCGACGATCAGCGGATACTGCGGGCTGACCCGGAGCACGACCGCCGGACCGTCCGAGACGATGGCCGCCTGGCCGTGGCCCTCCACGGTCGTCGTGAACAGGCCGTTGCCCTGCGAGGCCCCGCGCAGCCCCGTGAACGTCGTGCCCGTTCTGAGCCCCGCGTCCGTGGCCAGCAGGTTGCCCGCCTCGACGTAGAGCTTGTCCCCCTGGAGGCTCACCAGGTTGATCTCGGACGCCCGGTCCGCGAACCAGCAGGTCCCGTGCCCTCTCACCTCCATCACCGTCATCTGCTCACCGGTGAGCCGCCGGGTCACCATCCCGCGCAGCCCCTCGCCGCCACCGCTCAGCTTCTTGAAGGCCATCTGCCCGTCGTACGCGACCATCGAGCCGTTCTTCGCCTTGACGGCGTCCCCGGTCATGTCGACGGCAAGGACCTTGCTCCCCTGGAGCCGGAACATCGCCACGCTGCGAAAGTAGCGGCCGGGCGGGTGGACGGAACAGGGCCCATGGGTGGAGACCCACCCTGAGCGGACCCTTAAGGGCGCCGTTTGCCACAATGGGGGAACGCTTGTGCGTGCGTTCACAAACGATTACTCCCACCGAAGGTGACCCGTGGACATCAAGACCGCCACCTCCCTCCGCCGTCTCCGCCTGGTCTCGGCCCCGGAGGCCGTGTCCTTCCTGATCCTGCTCCTCTGCTCGGTGCTGAAGCGGACCACGGACTTCAACGCGGTCCCCGTGATGGGCGCGATCCACGGCGTCCTGTTCGTCCTGTACGTGATCTTCTGGGCGGATGCGTGGAACCGCACCAAGTGGCCGCTGCGGACGGCGGCCCTCTACTTCGTCCTCTCGGTGCTGCCCACCGGCGGCTTCTTCGCCGAGCGCAAGCTGCGCCGCGAGGCCGAGGACGCCGTCATCGCCGCCCGGGCCCGCCAGGAAGGGGTCGTGAACGCATGATCGTCGCCTTCTCCGTGACGCCCCTCGGAGTCGGCGAGGACGTGGGGGAGTACGTCGCCGACGCCGTGCGCGTGGTCCGCGAATCGGGCCTGCCCAACCGCACCGACGCCATGTTCACCTCGATCGAGGGGGAGTGGGACGAGGTCATGGACGTCGTCAAGCGGGCCGTCGCCGCCGTGGAGGCGCGCGCCCCGCGCGTGTCGCTCGTCCTCAAGGCGGACATCCGGCCCGGGGTGACGGACGGACTCACCTCCAAGGTCGAGACCGTCGAACGGCACCTCGCGCAGTAGCCGGCCCGCCCCGGCAGCCCGAACCCCGGTCCTCTGGGCCGGGGTTTTCCCGTCCCCGCTGTTTGAGCGATCGCTCAAAGAGGGTGTAGGTTCGCTGCCAGATGATTTGAGCAGTCGCTCAAACGCCGTGCCCACGTGGGGGAACACATGGGTCTCTACATAGAGACGCACATCCGCGCCGATCTCGGCGAGCTATGGGACCGCACCCAGGACCCGGCCCGGCACCAGCGCTGGGACCTGCGCTTCACCGAGATCCACCACCTCCCGCGCGCGGAGGGCGAACCGCAGCGGTTCCGTTACGCCACCCGGGTACTGCCGTTCCTCACCGTCTCCGGTACCGGCGTCGCCGCCGGCGAGAAGGAACGCCCCGACGGCACCCGCACCTCCGCCCTGCGCTTCGCCTCCCCGCACCCCCTCTCCCTGATCGCCGAGGGCAGCGGCTACTGGCGCTACGTCCCCGACGCCCACGGCGTCCGCTTCCTCACCGGCTACGACTACCGCCCCCGCTGGGGAGCCTTCGGCGCCCTCACCGACCGCCTGCTGTTCCGCCCCCTCATGGGCTGGGCGACCGCCTGGTCCTTCGACCGGCTCCGGCTCTGGCTGGAGCGGGGCATCACCCCCGAGCGGGCCCTGGCCAACTGGCTGGCCGAACTGACCGCCCGCGCGCTCCTGCTCGCCCTGTGCCTGACCGCGCTCGGCCGGGGCTCGCTCCCCGGCCCGGCCCCCCTCGCGGACTCGATGGCCTACCTGTGCCCGCTGCTGCTCGTGCTCGGCATCTTCCTCGCCCTGTTCAAGGCACCCCTCGCCGCAACCCCGGCCGCCCGCCGCTGCCGGCGCGCCCCCGCCACCCTCACCCGCGCGCCCCGGCTGCTGAAGACCCTGGAGAAGCACGGATGACGTCGATCTTCGAGACCGCGATGGGCCCGGACTTCCACCGCCTCCACCCGGCCCTGCGGCGCCGCTTCTCGGTGGGTCTGGCCGGCGGCGAGGCGTGCACCGGCCGGGGTGTGATGGACCGGATCTGGCACGGACCGGCGTTCGTCAGGCCCTTCCTCGTCCTCGGCGCCACCCGCAACATCCTCGTCCCGCGCGTCGGCCGGAACATCCCGTTCGTGATCGAGAACGTGCCGTACGCCGACACCTTCGGCCGTGAGACGGTGAGCTTCGTGCGTACCTTCGACCTCCCCGGCCGAGCCCGCCGCTTCGACGCGCAGATGGTGCTCGACCCCCGGGGCGACCGCGTACTCGACTACCTCGGCACCCACCAGCACCTCGCCAGCGAGCTGCACTTCCACGCCGAGCCCGACGGCTCCCTGCTGATCCGCTCCGGCGAACACCGCTTCCGGGAGGGGCCGGTGGACGTCCGGGTCCCCGAACTCGTCGGCGCCACGGCCGAGGTACGGGAGTCGTACGACGACACGGCCGGCCGCTTCCGCATCCGCGTGCGCGTGGTGAACCGCTGGTTCGGGCCGCTCTTCGGCTACGAGGGCTCCTTCACCGCGTCGTACACCGACGTCCGCGCGCGGGGTGTGCGGCCGGGACTGCGGCCGGTGCGGGAGGAGGCGCGCGCATGAGCCCCGAGACGGCGAAGTCGCAGGAGACCAAGACGAAGCTGCTGGAGGGCGCCCTGCGGACGCTCACCGAACAGGGCATCGCCAAGACGTCGGCCCGTACGGTGGCGGCGGCGGCCGGCGTCAACCAGGCGCTCGTCTTCTACCACTTCGGATCGGTGGACGAACTGCTCGCCGCGGCCTGCCGGTACGGCGCGGAGAAGGCCGTGGGCCGGTACCGGGAGCGGCTCGCCGCGGTGGGCTCGCTGTCCGAACTCCTCGCCGTCGGGCGGGAGATCCACGAGCACGAGCGGGCCGGTGGCCACGTGGCGCTGCTCGGGCAGCTGCTGGCCGGGGCCCCGGCCCACCCCGCCCTCGGGCCGGCCACGGCCGCCGGTCTCCAGCTGTGGATCACCGAGATCGAGCAGGTGCTGCGGCGGGTGCTGGCGGCGACGCCGCTCGGGGAGTTCGCCGATCCGGTGGGGCTGGCGCGGGCCGTGGCGGCGGCGTTCGTGGGGATCGAGTTGTACGAGGGCGTGGACGAGGCGGGGGCGGGCGCGGCGTTGGACGCGCTCGAGCAACTGGGGGCGTTGGTGAGTGCGGTGGAGTCCCTGGGGCCGGTGGCCCAGCGGGCCGTGCGGCTCCATCTGCGCCGGCGGGGGCGGGGCTCCTAGCTCGGCCGGCTCCGGTTCAGGCTCCTGATGTGAGTGCCATCCCCAGGGGTGTCCGTTCGTACAGCACCCGGTGGCCGTAGCGGCGGGCGGTCAGGACCGTGGCGCGGTTGCGGCAGCAGGCGTACCAGGGGCGCGGGGGTCCGGGCGCCGGGGTCGGTCCCCAGGCCGGCGAGGGCGCCGGCCTGGGTGGCCGTGCAGGCGGTGCTGGTGCGGGCGGCCATGGCGAACGTCCGGTGACCGAAACCCGAGACAGAGCTGACCGCCATATGACCGGCCGGTAGGGTCTGAAGACGTGCCGAAGCCTCTCAGCCTTCCCTTCGACCCCATCGCCCGCGCCGACGAGCTCTGGAAGCAGCGCTGGGGAAACGTGCCGTCCATGGCCGCGATCACCTCGATCATGCGGGCCCAGCAGATCCTGCTCGCCGAGGTCGACGCGGTGGTCAAGCCGTACGGGCTGACGTTCGCCCGCTACGAGGCACTGGTGCTGCTCACCTTTTCCAAGGCCGGTGAGCTGCCGATGTCCAAGATCGGCGAGCGGCTGATGGTGCATCCCACGTCCGTGACGAACACCGTGGACCGGCTGGTCAGGTCCGGGCTGGTCGCCAAGCGGCCCAACCCCAACGACGGCCGCGGCACCCTCGCCGTCATCACCGACAAGGGCCGCGAGGTGGTCGACGCGGCCACCCGCGACCTGATGGCCATGGACTTCGGGCTCGGGGTGTACGACGCCGAGGAGTGCCGGGAGATCTTCGCGATGCTCCGCCCGCTGCGGATCGCCGCACACGACTTCGACGAGCAGTGACCCGGGGCAAGATCTCCCGGAACGGGTGGTTACGCTCGACTCCATGAAAAAAAGCGTGCTGACCCGCTACCGCGTCATGGCCTACACCACCGGTGTGCTGCTGGTGCTGCTGTGCCTGAGCATGATCGCGAAGTACGGGCTCGACGTCGACGGTGCCGCCGACTTCACCCGGGTCGTCGCCATCGCGCACGGCTGGCTGTACGTCGTCTACCTGATCTTCGCCTTCGACCTGGGCTCCAAGGCGAAGATGCCGGTCGGACGCCAGCTGTGGGTGCTGCTCGCGGGGACGATCCCCACCGCCGCCTTCTTCGTGGAGCGGAAGATCAGCCGCGAGTTCCAGGCCCGGGTCGCCGACGAGGCCCCGGCCGCCGCCAAGGTCTAGCGGACACCGCCGTACGGATGCCGTGCGGCGGTCTGCCATCGACATTTACTAGGACGTCCTAGTAAATTCGTGGGTATGGATGCTCACGCCATCGAGGAGGGCCGCCGACGCTGGCAGGCCCGCTACGACGCCGCGCGCAAGCGCGACGCGGACTTCACCACGCTCTCCGGCGATCCCGTGGAGCCGGTGTACGGGCCCCGACCGGGCGACACGTACGAGGGATTCGAGCGGATCGGCTGGCCCGGGGAATACCCCTTCACGCGCGGGCTCCATCCGACCGGCTACCGCGGACGGACCTGGACGATCCGCCAGTTCGCCGGCTTCGGCAACGCCGAGCAGACCAACGAGCGGTACAAGATGATCCTCGCCGCCGGCGGCGGGGGCCTGTCGGTCGCCTTCGACATGCCGACGCTCATGGGCCGCGACTCCGACGATCCGCGCTCGCTCGGCGAGGTCGGGCACTGCGGGGTCGCCATCGACTCGGCCGCCGACATGGAGGTGCTGTTCAAGGACATCCCGCTGGGGGACGTGACGACGTCCATGACCATCAGCGGGCCGGCCGTGCCGGTCTTCTGCATGTACCTGGTCGCCGCCGAGCGCCAGGGTGTCGATCCGCGGGTGCTCAACGGAACCCTGCAGACCGACATCTTCAAGGAGTACATCGCCCAGAAGGAGTGGCTCTTCCAGCCGGAGCCCCATCTGCGGCTGATCGGCGACCTGATGGAGCACTGCGCGGCGGGCATCCCCGCGTACAAGCCGCTGTCCGTGTCCGGGTACCACATCCGGGAGGCGGGGGCCACGGCCGCGCAGGAACTGGCGTACACGCTGGCGGACGGGTTCGGGTACGTCGAGCTGGGGCTCAGCCGCGGTCTCGACGTCGACGTCTTCGCGCCCGGGCTCTCCTTCTTCTTCGACGCGCACGTCGACTTCTTCGAGGAGATCGCCAAGTTCCGCGCGGCCCGGCGCATCTGGGCCCGGTGGATGCGGGACGTGTACGGGGCGAAGAGCGACAAGGCGCAGTGGCTGCGGTTCCACACGCAGACCGCGGGTGTCTCGCTGACCGCCCAGCAGCCGTACAACAACGTGGTGCGTACGGCCGTGGAGGCGCTGGCCGCCGTGCTCGGCGGGACCAACTCGCTGCACACCAACGCCCTGGATGAGACCCTCGCGCTGCCCAGCGAGCAGGCCGCGGAGATCGCGCTGCGGACCCAGCAGGTGCTGATGGAGGAGACCGGGGTCGCCAACGTGGCCGATCCGCTGGGCGGTTCGTGGTACGTCGAGCAGCTGACGGACCGGATCGAGGCGGACGCGGAGAAGATCTTCGAGCAGATCAGGGAGCGGGGGCTCAGGGCTCACCCGGACGGGCGGCACCCGATCGGGCCCATCACGTCCGGGATCCTGCGCGGGATCGAGGACGGGTGGTTCACCGGGGAGATCGCGGAGTCCGCGTTCCGGTACCAGCAGGCGCTGGAGAAGGGCGAGAAGAGGGTCGTCGGCGTCAACGTCCACACCGGCTCCGTCACCGGCGACCTCGAGATCCTGCGGGTCAGCCACGAGGTGGAGCGGGAGCAGGTGCGGGTGCTCGCCGAGCGCAAGGCGGCGCGGGACGAGGCGGCGGTGCGGGGGGCGCTGGACGGGATGCTGGCCGCTGCCCGGTCGGGGGCCAACATGATCGAGCCGATGCTGGAGGCCGTGCGGGCCGAGGCGACGCTGGGCGAGATCTGCGGGGTGCTGCGGGACGAGTGGGGGGTGTACACCGAGCCCCCCGGCTTCTAGGCGCCCTCGGCCGGCTGGGAGGTCAGGCCCTGTAGCAGTACCCGGGTGAAGCTGCGGACCCAGTTCTCGTCCGCCGGTTTGCCGCTGACCAGGGTGCGGTGGACCACCGCGCCCGCGACCACGTCGAAGATGAGGTCCACCGTGCGGGCGGACTCGCCCGGGTCCGGCTCCGGCGGGAGTTCGCCCCGCTGCTGGGCCCGGGCGCGGCCCTCCAGGACCAGGCGCATCTGGCGGTCCACGATGGAGGCGCGGATGCGTTCGCGCAGGGCGTCGTCGCGGGTGGCCTCGGCGACCACCGCCATCAGGCCACTCTTGGCCTCCGGCCGGGCCAGGATCGCGGCGAACTGGAGCACGACGCCCTCGATGTCGGCCGCGAGGCTGCCCCGGTCGGGCAGTTCCAGCTCGTCGAAGAGTTCCGCGACGGCGTCCACGACCAGCTCGTTCTTCCCGGCCCAGCGGCGGTAGAGCGTGGTTTTCGCAACCCCGGCCCGGGTGGCGACGTCTCCCAGGGTGAGCTTGGACCAGCCGAGCTCGACCAGAGCCTCCCGCGTCGCGGCCAGGATCGCGGTGTCCGCGGCGGCGCTGCGCGGGCGTCCGGTACGGCTGGCGGGAGTGCGGCTCTGCATGCCACGACCATAACCGGCGGGATCTGTGCGGTCGTGAGGGAGATCACCGGGGTGTGGTGTCGCGGGGTGCCCTCATGGCATTACGCTACGAGTCGTAGCGAAAGCTCGTGAGGGACGTACACGGGCGACGACCGAGGCGTGGGGTGGGGACCCGGCGCCGCACATCGCTTTTTCACTCAGGCGCGGGATCGGGGGAGGATAGACGCATGCAGCCACGGAACATGTCCATGAGCGGTGTCGTCGACCTCGCCGCGGTGAAGGCGGCCCAAGAGGCCAAGGCCAAGGCCGAGCAGGCGCGCGCCGAAGCCGCCCGGCAGGGCGGGACGGGAGCCGTCTCCCCGGCCGATCTCGTCATCGACGTCGATGAGGCAGGGTTCGAGCGGGACGTCCTGCAACGCTCCGCCGAAGTCCCCGTCGTCATCGACTTCTGGGCCGAGTGGTGCGAGCCCTGCAAGCAGCTGAGCCCGGTCCTGGAGCGGCTGGCCGTCGAGTACAACGGGCGCTTCCTGCTCGCCAGGATCGACGTCGACGCCAACCAGATGCTGATGCAGCAGTTCGGGATCCAGGGCATCCCGGCCGTCTTCGCGGTGGTGGCCGGACAGGCGCTGCCCCTCTTCCAGGGGGCGGCCGGCGAGCAGCAGATCCGGCAGACCCTGGACCAGCTGGTGCAGGTCGCCGAGCAGCGCTTCGGCCTGACCGGCCTGACCGTCGACCCGGACGCCGAGCCGGGCGGTGCCGCCCCGGCCGCGGCGCCGGAGGGGCCGTACGAGGCCCTGCTGAACGCCGCCGCGCAGGCGCTGGACGCCGGCGACCTGGGTGGGGCCGTCCAGGCGTACAAGAACGTGCTGGCCGACGACCCGGGCCACCCGGAGGCCAAGCTGGGCCTGGCGCAGGCCGAGTTGCTCCAGCGGGTGCAGGGTGCGGACCCGCAGAAGGTGCGCCAGGAGGCCGCCGAGAAGCCGAAGGACATCCAGGCGCAGATCGCCGCCGCCGACCTGGACCTGGTGGGCGGTCACGTCGAGGACGCCTTCGGGCGGCTGATCGAGACCGTGCAGCGCACGGCGGGTGACGACCGGGACGCGGTACGGCGCCGGCTGCTGGAGCTGTTCGAGGTCGTGGGCCAGGAGGACCCGCGCGTGGTGGGCGCGCGCCGCGCGCTCGCGCGCGCCCTGTTCTGACCAGTCGCTAAACGCCCCGGCATGTGGTGCCGGGGTGAAAGGTTCGCCGACGAGGCGTCACGGTGACCGCACTTTGCCAAATCTTGGCAATCGCGGTCGCTGTTACTGCGAGTAAATCGAGGCCGTTGGTCTGTCTGGATTCGTCCAGGGATCAACGGCTTTGCTCTGCCCATCGCCACCACCGAGCGTCGCGCTCCGAGACCGGCCGGTCGTCCTCCGGTTATCCGGCCGTTACTAGCCAGTAACGAACCCCCTTGTGCCCGGGCCGAGAATGCACCACGATCGGCGACGCTCGGTCCATTCCCGTACCCCGGCACCCGGTCGGGTCACGGGAGACTCTGGGTCCCCACCGAGCAGAGCCGGCGGCAGTGGCGCCGGGTCTAGGGCAGGGGGGTCTTCGCCGGCCGGTGAAGCCTGTCCAGCAAGGTTGTGCGTGATGCGTGTCAGGCGCGACCAGTGGTTGTCGCTCGGGGGTGATCGCCGGTGATTCGGGCGCGGTACGCGCCGCCGAGCGCGGGCGCTCTCCTTTCCGAGGACGTAGCACTTCTCCCATCCCTGCCCGGCTGAGCCGCCGATTGGGGCGAGTCCGGGCCAGGAGATGTACGTCCGAGAAGGAGGAAATATGGAGTCCCAGGTGCGTGGCGGGACCAGATGGAAGCGGTTCGCTGTGGTCATGGTGCCCAGCGTGGCCGCCACGGCGTGTATAGGTGTCGCCCTCGCGCAGGGCGCTCTCGCCGCGTCGTTCAGCGTGTCCGGCCAGTCGTTCAAGGTGTCGGCGGACCAGCTGGTCGGTACCGGCTTCTCGCAGTACGGCGCCATCGACAGCGGTTACACGATGGACGGCAAGAAGACGGCTCACCCGGTGGCCGTCTCGGCGTTCAAGCACGCCGAGATCACCAACCTGTGCCAGTCCGTGGTCACGCCCGACGTGCCGATCTTCGGCAACGTCAGCCTGATCCTGCGGGCCGGTGGCGAGGGCGCCGAGAAGGTCCAGGCCGACAACATCTACATCGACGTTGCCGACCTCAGCGCCGACGCGACGTTCGACAACATCGACATCGGCGTGGCCGCCAAGGACGCCTCCAAGGGTCCGGGCATGAAGGGCGGCGGCGAGCAGGCCAACCCCTTCGGGTTCGCGCAGCAGGCCGACAAGGCCACGCTGAAGAACGTGAAGCAGACGGCGTGGGCGACCACCGCCGGCACCTTCAAGCTCAGCGGCCTCAAGATGTCGCTGTCGACGGGTGTCAAGGAGTGCTACTAAGCACTCGCTGACGGGCGGGGGAGCCGGTGGCGCCCCCGCCCGTCCCCACTCCGGCCGCGTTCTCACACGCGGCACACATCACCACCACAGCAACGCCGCACCAGGGAGCTGTTTTCCATGAGCGCCGAGACCCCTGCCGCCGAGCCCGGCCAGTTCACCCGCCGGAGGCAGCAGTTCCGCGCCTGGCGGGGCACACGTCCGTTCTGGGCCGGCCTGTTCGTCATGCTCGGCGGCTTTCTCATCCTGTACTTCCCGTACGCACACCTGCAGCTCGGTCACCTCACGATGACGATGGGGACCCCCGGCGGCTCCAGTTCCCTGATCATCGGTGGGCTGCTCTTCGTCCTCGGGATCATCCTCTGGTTCCAGCAGCACATCCGGGTCTTCGGGGGCGTCGCGGCGATCCTGCTGGCGCTGGTGTCCATTCCGCTGTCCAACATCGGCGGCTTCATCGTCGGCTTCCTGTGCGCGCTGACCGGCGGGGCGATGGCCGTGGCCTGGTCACCGGGCGCGCCTGCGCAGCCGCAGTCGCCGGCCCCCGCACCGGACCCCGGTGGTTCCCCCGTCGACGCGCCCCGGCCGGAGCAGCGCGTGTACGGACTGGACAAGCCGAACGACCTGTCAGAAACGAACCCGGCCAACGGGGCGAACGGGAGGCACAGTGCCGGCTGACGAGGTGACCCGCGGGACCGACGTGGACGGGTCCCGCGCGAGAACCGGGCCCCGCCACGCGGCCCCCAGGAAGCCCCTGTTCACCAGGTTCCACATGCCGGCCGGCAAGGCCATAGCCTCCGTGGCGATGCCCACGGCGGTGCTCATGGGCATGGGCTTCACCTCCACGCTCGCCCTCGCCGACAACAACGGCAGCCCGTCCCCGTCGACGTCGGCGAAGAGCCTGACGGCCGACGAGTACAAGGACTGCGTCAAGGCGCTGGGCGACGACAAGAACCCCTCGGCCTCGCCGTCGCCGTCCGCGTCGCAGAGCACCACGGCCTCGCCGTCGCCGTCCAAGACCGCCGAGAGCGGCACGACGCAGGAGTCGGGCAAGACCTCCACCCATGAGCCGGGTTCCGGCGGTGACACGGCCGAGCCCAAGCCGACCGCGACCGCGACCTCCGGCTCCGGCTCCGGGTCCGGCTCCGGCGGCTCGGACTCCGGTTCGTCCGGCTCGGGTCCGGCCACCGGCGGTGACACGGCCACGCCGACGCCCACGGCGACCCAGGGCGGCGGGGACGTCCTGGACACCATCGGCGACACGGTCGGTGACATCCTCACCGGCGGCGGCAAGGACTCCGGCACGGCGTCGCAGACCGCGACCCCGACGCCGTCCGCGTCGCAGTCGTCGGCCGCGGACAGCTCGTCCGCGGACACCTCCTCGACGGGTACCTCGTCGGGCGGCGGCAAGGACTCCGGGGCTTCCGACACCGTGAAGGACACGGCGAAGAAGACCACCGACACGGTCAAGGACACGGCCAAGGACACGGTGAAGGACACCACCGGCACCGTCTCCAAGACCGGCGAGGACGCCGCCGGGACGGCCGGGGACGCGACCGCGTCGGCCACCCCGAGCCCGTCCGCGAGCGAATCGGCCTCCGCCGAGGACTGCCCGGTGGCCACGGACGACGAGGGCGGCGTCGACAACAAGGTGCCGGTCGCGGACGACCCCTGGTACCTGAACGCCAGTTCCCTGCTCCTCAAGGGCGCCGACTACCAGGGCATCGTCAAGGTGAAGACGGCCAACGGCACCACCAAGAAGGTGCTGAAGTACGTCATCTCCGGCGGCACCGACATAGGCGACCTGCACCAGACGGTGAACGACAAGCAGGCGAACAAGACCTACCACGTCCAGGCGGCCAAGGGCTCGACGTCCACCATCACCGGCGGCGACACGGTGATGTACACCGAGAGCATCTCGGGCAACCTGTTCGGGCTGATACCGGTGACCTTCAGCCCCGACAGCCCGCCCCCGCTGAACATTCCGCTGATCTACTTCACCAACGTCAAGGTGACGCAGGCGGCGCAGTTCGGCGGCAACCTGCACGTGCCCGGCATGCACGTGTACACGACCGACTGAGCGGTCGCACAAGCCGGTTCGGGAGCCGCACAAAACCGAGGGCGCCCCCTGTCGACAGGGGCGCCCTCGGTGCCGTTCAAGGCCCGTGCGGGGCGGGTCAGCCGCTCTGGCTGCCCAGGTGGTGGACGCGGAGCATGTTGGTGGTGCCGGGGACCCCGGGGGGCGAGCCGGCGGTGATGATGACGGTGTCGCCCGTGTCGAAGCGGCCCAGCTTGGCGATCTCCTGGTCCACCAGGTCGACCATCTCGTCGGTGGTGTTCACGAACGGCACGATGTGCGACTCCACGCCCCAGCTGAGGGTCAGCTGGTTGCGGGTGCCCTCGTCCGTGGTGAAGGCGATGATCGGCTGGGTCGCCCGGTAGCGGGACAGGCGGCGCGCGGTGTCACCGGACTGGGTGAACGCGATCAGGCCCCGGCCGCCGAGGAAGTCGGCGATCTCGCAGGCCGCGCGGGCCACCGAACCGCCCTGGGTGCGCGGCTTCTTGCCCGGCACCAGCGGCTGCAGGCCCTTGGAGAGCAGCTCCTGCTCGGCCGCGGTGACGATCTTCGACATGGTCTTGACCGTCTCGACCGGGTAGGCGCCCACGCTGGACTCGGCCGACAGCATGACCGCGTCGGCGCCGTCCAGGATCGCGTTGGCGACGTCGGAGGCCTCGGCGCGGGTCGGGCGCGAGTTGGTGATCATCGACTCCATCATCTGGGTCGCGACGATCACCGGCTTGGCGTTGCGCCGGCACAGCTCGATCAGGCGCTTCTGCACCATGGGGACCTTCTCGAGCGGGTACTCGACGGCGAGGTCACCACGGGCGACCATCACGGCGTCGAACGCCGCGACGACGTCCTCCATGTTCTCCACCGCCTGCGGCTTCTCCACCTTGGCGATGACGGGGACGCGGCGGCCCTCCTCGTCCATGACGCGGTGCACGTCCTGGACGTCCTTGGCGTCCCGGACGAAGGACAGCGCCACCATGTCGCAGCCCATGCGGAGGGCGAAGCGCAGGTCCTCGACGTCCTTCTCGCTCAGCGCGGGCACGTTGACGGCCGCGCCGGGCAGGTTGATGCCCTTGTGGTCGGAGACGACACCGCCCTCGATGACGATCGTCTTCACCCGCGGGCCCTCGACGTCCAGGACCTTCAGCTCGACGTTGCCGTCGTTGATCAGGACCTGGTCGCCGCGCGAGACGTCGCCGGGCAGTCCCTTGTACGTCGTACCGCAGATGTGCTTGTCACCCGGCACGTCCTCGGTCGTGATGACGAACTCGTCACCGCGCTCCAGCTCGACCGGACCCTCGGCGAAGGTCTCCAGGCGGATCTTCGGGCCCTGCAGGTCGGCGAGGACGCCGATGGGACGGCCGGTCTCCTTGGACGCGGCCCGGACGCGGTCGTACCGCGCCTGGTGCTCGGCGTGGGTGCCGTGGCTGAAGTTGAACCGGGCCACATTCATGCCCGCCTCGATCATGGCGACGAGCATCTCGTGGGAGTCGACCGCGGGGCCGAGAGTACAGACGATTTTCGAACGGCGCATGGGGCGATCCTATCGGTTTGTTTCGCTACGGAATATTCCGTCTGGCGGAAGATACAAATGAGTGCCACACCGCTCAGGTGCTATTCAGTTGTTCTTTCCCACCAGTGCGTAGGTCTGCGTCGCGATCTCCAGTTCTTCGTCGGTCGGCACCACGGCGACCGCCACCCGCGCGGAGTCCGGCGAAATCAGCCGCGGCCCGCCGCCGCGTACGGCGTTCCGCTCCGGGTCGACCGCCAGGCCCAGGCCCTCCAGGCCCGCGATCGCCGCCTCCCGCACCGGGACGGCGTTCTCGCCGACCCCGGCGGTGAAGGCCACCGCGTCCACGGTGCCGAGCACCGCGAAATATGCGCCGATGTACTTCTTGAGCCGGTGAATGTAAATGTCGAAGGCGAGTGCGGCCTCTTCGTCACCCTCGTCGATCCGGCGGCGGATCTCCCGCATGTCGTTGTCCCCGCACAGACCGAACAGACCGCTCCTCTTGTTGAGAAGAGTGTCGATCTCGTCCATGGACATATCCCCAACACGCGCCAAATGGAAGATGACGGCCGGGTCCAGGTCACCGGACCGCGTACCCATCACGAGCCCCTCCAAGGGGGTCAGTCCCATCGAGGTGTCCACACAGCGGCCCTTCTCCACCGCGGAGGCGGAGGCGCCGTTGCCCAGGTGCAGCACGATCACGTTGACCTCGGCCGGGTCCTTGCCCAGCAGCCGCGCCGTCTCCCGGGAGACGTAGGCGTGCGAGGTGCCGTGGAAGCCGTAGCGGCGGATCCGGTACCGGTCGGCGATCTTCGGGTCGATGGCGTAGCGCGCCGCGGACTCCGGCATCGTCGTGTGGAAGGCGGTGTCGAACACGGCGACCTGGGGCAGGTCGGGGCGCAGCCCCTGCGCGGTGCGGATGCCGGTGAGGTTGGCCGGGTTGTGCAGCGGGGCGACCGGGATCAGCCGCTCGATCTCGGTGAGCACCTCGTCGTCGACGACGGTGGGCTCGGTGAAGAACATCCCGCCGTGCACGACCCGGTGTCCGATCGCGGCCAGTTCGGGGGAGTCCAGACCGAGGCCGTCGCGGCCCAGCTCCTCGGCGACCGCCTTCAGGGCGGCGTCGTGGTCGGCGATCGGACCGGTGTGCTCACGGGTGTCGCCGCTGGTGAGGCAGGTGTGCTCGATCCGGGAGGTCTGCTCGCCGATGCGCTCGACCAGGCCCATCGCGAGCCGGCTGCTGTCCCGCATGTCCAGCAGCTGGTACTTCACGGACGAGGAGCCGGAGTTGAGGACGAGGACACGGGTGGGGGAGGTCACTGCTGGGACGCCTTCTCGTTCGGGGACTGGGCGGAGTTCTGGGCCTGGATCGCCGTGATGGCCACGGTGTTGACGATGTCCTGGACGAGGGCGCCCCGGGACAGGTCGTTGACCGGCTTGCGCAGGCCCTGCAGGACCGGGCCGACGGCGATCGCACCGGCCGAACGCTGCACGGCCTTGTAGGTGTTGTTGCCGGTGTTCAGGTCGGGGAAGATCAGCACGCTGGCCTGGCCGGCGACCTCGGAGCCGGGCAGCTTGGTCGCGGCGACGGACGGCTCCACGGCCGCGTCGTACTGGATCGGCCCCTCGATCTTCAGGTCCGGCCGGCGCGAGCGGGCCAGCTCGGTGGCCTCGCGCACCTTGTCGACGTCGGCGCCCGACCCGGACGTACCGGTGGAGTACGACAGCATCGCGATCCGCGGCTCCACGCCGAACTGCGCGGCCGTGCCCGCCGACTGGATGGCGATGTCCGCGAGCTGCTCGGCGTTCGGGTCGGGGTTGACCGCGCAGTCGCCGTAGACCAGCACCTTGTCGGCCAGGCACATGAAGAACACCGACGAGACGATCGAGGAGTCCGGCTTGGTCTTGATGATCTCGAAGGCCGGGCGGATGGTGGCCGCCGTGGAGTGCACCGAGCCGGACACCATGCCGTCGGCCAGGCCCTCCTGGACCATCAGGGTGCCGAAGTAGTTGACGTCGGAGACGACGTCGTAGGCCAGCTCCACGGTGACGCCCTTGTGGGCGCGCAGGGCCGCGTACTGCTCGGCGAAGGCGTCGCGCAGCTCGGAGGTGGCCGGGTCGATCAGCTCGCTGTCGCCGAGGTCGATGCCGAGGTCGGCGGCCTTCTTGCGGATCTGGTCGACCGGGCCGAGCAGGGTCAGGTCGCACACGCCCCGGCGCAGCAGCACCTCGGCCGCGTGCAGCACCCGCTCCTCGGTGCCCTCCGGCAGCACGACCCTGCGCTTGTCGGAGCGGGCCTGCTCCAGGAGCTTGTGCTCGAACATCATCGGGGTGACCCGGTCGCCGCTCGGCGCGGACACCCGGCGGGCCAGGCCGGCGGTGTCGGCGTACCGCTCGAACAGGCCGAGCGCGGTCTCCGCCTTGCGCGGGGTGGCCGCGGTCATCTTCCCCTCCATGGAGAAGAGCTGCTCGGCGGTGGGGAAGCTGTTGCCGGACACCGAGAGCACCGGGGTGCCCGGGGCGAGGCGGGCGGCCAGGGTGAGGATCTCCTCGCGCGGCACCTCGTTCAGGGTGAGCAGCACGCCGGCTATCGGCGGGGTGCCGGCGCTGTGCGCGGCGAGCGAGCCGACGACCAGGTCGGCGCGGTCGCCCGGCGTGACGACCAGGCAGCCCGGGGTCAGGGCACCGAGGAAGTTCGGCAGCATCGCGCCGCCGAAGACGAAGTCCAGCGCGTCGCGGGACAGCCCGGAGTCGTCGCCGAGCAGCACCTTGGCGCCGAGGGCCTGGGCGATCTGGGCGACCGTCGGCGCGGACAGCGCGGGCTCGTCGGGCAGCACGTACGACGGCACCGGCAGCCGGTTCGCGAGCCGCTCGGCGATCGTGTCGCGGTCCTCGCGGGCCACCCGGTTGGCCACCATGGCCAGCACGTCGCAGCCGAGGCCGTCGTAGGCGCGGTAGGCGTTGCGGGTCTCGGCCAGCACGGACTCGGCGGACTGCTTGCGGCCGCCGACCACCGGGATCACGGAGGCGCCGAACTCGTTGGCGAGCCGTGCGTTCAGGGACAGCTCGTCCGGCAGCTGGGTGCCGGCGTAGTCGGTGCCGAGGACCAGGACGACGTCGTAGTCCCGGGCCACCAGGTGGAAGCGGTCGACGAGCGCGGAGACCAACTCGTCGGTGCCCTGCTCGGCCTGGAGCGCGGACGCCCGGTGGTAGTCCATGCCGTAGACGGTCGCCGGGTCCTGCGAGAGGCGGTAGCGCGCCCGCAGCAACTCGAACAGCCGATCGGGGCCGTCGTGGACGAGCGGACGGAAGACCCCCACCCGGTCGACCTGCCGGGTCAGGAGTTCCATCACTCCCAGCTCCACGACCTGGCGGCCGTCACCGCGGTCGATCCCGGTCACGTACACGCTGCGCGTCACGTGTCCACTCCGTTCCTCTTGTCGCTTGTGTCGCCTCTTTGGCATAAAAATCGCCCACCAAGGTGAGCAGAACCCTCTTGACAATACCCCCGCCGACGGATAAGGCGCCCGTCAAGACTTCACCTGCCCGGCGGACGTGAAAGAATCGACAGCGGCTCACCGGCACCGACAGCGAGCAGGAGACACAGCACGATGCGCATCGGAGTTCTCACCGCAGGCGGCGACTGCCCCGGCCTGAACGCCGTGATCCGGTCGGTCGTGCACCGGGCCGTGGCGCAGTACGGCGACGAGGTCATCGGCTTCGAGGACGGCTACCGGGGTCTGCTCGACCGCCACTACCGCACCCTCGACCTGGACGCGGTCAGCGGCATCCTGGCCCGCGGCGGCACCATCCTCGGCTCCTCCCGGCTGGAGCGCGACCGGCTGCGCGAGGCCTGCGAGGGCGCCGCCGACATGGTCGAGGAGTTCGGCATCGACGCGCTGATCCCGATCGGCGGCGAGGGCACGCTGACCGCGGCCCGCATGCTCTCCGACGCCGGCCTCCCGGTCGTCGGAGTCCCGAAGACCATCGACAACGACATCTCCTCCACCGACCGCACCTTCGGCTTCGACACCGCCGTCACTGTGGCCGCCGAGGCGATGGACCGCCTGAAGACGACCGCCGAGTCCCACCAGCGCGTGATGGTCGTCGAGGTCATGGGCCGGCACGCCGGCTGGATCGCCCTGGAGTCCGGCATGGCCGCCGGCGCCCACGGCATCTGCCTGCCCGAGCGGCCCTTCGACCCCGCCGACCTGGTCAAGATGGTCGAGGAGCGGTTCGCCCGCGGCAAGAAGTTCGCCGTCATCTGCGTCGCCGAGGGCGCCCACCCCGCCGAGGGCTCCATGGACTACGGCAAGGGCGAGATCGACCAGTACGGCCACGAGCGCTTCCAGGGCATCGGCACCGCCCTCGCGTATGAGCTGGAGCGGCGCCTCGGCAAGGAGGCCAAGCCGGTCATCCTCGGCCACGTCCAGCGCGGCGGCGTCCCGACCGCGTACGACCGCGTCCTCGCCACCCGCTTCGGCTGGCACGCCGTCGAGGCCGCGCACCGCGGCGAGTTCGGCCGGATGACCGCGCTGCGCGGCACCGACATCGTCATGGTGCCGCTCGCGGAGGCGGTCACCGAGCTGAAGACGGTGCCCAAGGACCGGATGGACGAGGCCGAGTCGGTCTTCTAGGCGGTCCGCTTCTCCACCGCCGCCCAGAAGTTCTCCACGATCCGGTCGAGGAACTCCCGACCGGACTCGCTGGCGCTCCTGCTGCCGCCACCCCAGCTGAGGGTGGCGGCCATGTGCCCCTGGTAGTCCTCGTGGAGCTCCTGCAGCACCCCTTCGAGGACGTCCGGGGCCAGAGGCACCAGCTTGCGTACCGGCCGTACATAGGCCTGCCAGCGCGTGGTCACCGCGCTGCGCAGCAGGTCGGCGAGTTTCGCCTCGCGGCCGGTGACGCTCACGAAGTCGGGCAGGGCGAGATCGAGGACCTGGGCGAGCACGGCCGACTGGCGCTCGTTGCCGCGCCACTGCCCGCTCTCCTCCATCCGCAGGTACGACCGCACGTCCACGCCGACGGCACGGGCGACGTCCTCGGGCGCGACGGCACGGGCGATGCGGTGCTCGCGCAGGGTCTGCGGCCGGCCGAACAGTTCACCCGGAGAACACCACAGCACGCCCGCCAGCGCGGTGAGTTCGGGGTGGCTCGGCGCGGCCGTACCGCGTTCCCAGGCGATCACGAGGTCGGGTGTGACGTAGGGCAGTCCGTACGAGACCCGCATGCCGTAGGCGACGTGCTCGGGGCCCATGCCGAGCGCGGCGCGCAGTCTGCGGGCGGCCGGAGCGTTGAAGGGGGGAGCTGAGGGTTCACGCACCCGGCACAAGCTAGGGGGCCGCGCCCCGGATGGCTACGGTCCGTTCAGCCAGGACCACGGATTGTGTGAACGCACAGTTCCGGCCGTTCGGTATGTAACGGACGGAACACCCTTTCCTCTACCCCTTGACCGCGCCGCCCAGCGCGAATCCGCCGCCCAGCCGCCGTGCCACCAGGACGTACAGAAGGATCACCGGCGTCGAGTAGAGGACGGAGAACGCGGCGAGCTGACCGTAGGCGACCATGCCCCGGTTGCCGAAGAAGTCGTTGATGCTCACCGAGGCCGGCATCCGGTCCGGAGTCAGCAGCAGCATGAACGGGACGAAGAAGTTCCCCCACATCATCACGAACGAGAACACGGTCACCACGGCGAGCCCGGGCCCCATCAGCGGCAGCACGATCCGCAGCAGGGACTGTGCCGCCGAGGCTCCGTCCGTCCAGGCCGCCTCCTCCAGCTCCCGCGGCACGCCGTCCATGAAGTTCTTCATCAGCCAGATCGCGAACGGCAGCTGGGAGGCGGCGAAGAAGAAGACCGTGCCCTGGAGGGTGTCGATCAGGTTCACCCGGACGAACAGGGCGTACACCGGCACCATGATCGCCGTGACGGGCAGGCTCGTGGCGAACAGGATCGTCAGCAGGAACGGCCGGTTCAGCCGGGACCGGAACCGGGACAGCGGATAGGCGGCGAGGGCGGCGCAGCCGACGGTCAGCGCCGTGGCGCCCCCGCACAGGATCAGGCTGTTGAGCAACGGCGTGTAGGTGATGTCCGGGGTCAGGATCGCCCGGAAGTTGTCCAGGGTGACCCCGTCCGGGACCCGGACCCGGAGGCCGGCGTGCGGGTCCACGGCGGACAGCAGCACCCAGGCGAGGGGCAGCACGAAGGCGGCCGCCACGGCCAGCAGCGAGAGATCGGCGGCGAGCCGCCGGGCGGAGCGCTTCCTGGCCATCAGACCTCCGTCCGCAGCAGCCGCAGATAGACGACGGAGAACAGGGAGCCGACGACCAGCAGGAGCAGGGCCACCGCGGTGCCGTACCCGATCATGCTGTTCTGGAAGGCCTGCTCGTACATGAACAGCGGCAGGGTCTGGCTCCGGTCGCCGGGCCCGCCCCGGGTCATCACCCAGATCAGCCCGAAGACGGAGAGCGTCTGGAGGGTGTTGAGCATGAGGTTGGTGCCGATGGAGCGCCGGATCATCGGCAGCGTGATGTGCCACAGCAGCCGCCACCCGCCGGCCCCGTCCACCTCGGCGGCCTCCGTGATCTCGGCGGGGATCTCGTCCAGCGCGGCGGAGTACACGAGCATCGAGAACGCCGTCCCGCGCCAGACGTTGGCGAGGGACACGGCCAGGATGGGCAGCGTGAACAGCCAGTTCTGTCTTGGCAGGTGCAGCCAGTCCAGGATCGCGTTCAGGGTGCCCTCGCGCCGGAAGAACGCGTAGAGCAGGAATCCGGCGACGACCTCCGGCAGCACCCACGCGGTGACGACGACCGCGCCGGTGAGGGTGCGGACGGGCTTCGACGCGCGCTTCATCAGCGCGGCCAGCGCGAGTCCCAGCGTGTTCTGCCCGACGAGCGAGGACACCACCGTGAACACCAGGGTCAGCCAGACCGCGTTCAGGAACGCGTCGTCCCGCAACGCCCGGCGGAAGTTGGCGAATCCGACGAACGAGGAGTGGGCCTGGCCGGTCAGCTGGAGGTCGGTGAAGGCGATCCAGACGCAGTAGGCGATCGGCCCGGCGAGGAAGAGGAGCAGCAGGACCAGGGCGGGGGCGAGGGGAAGGGCCCGGACGGCCGGGTTCCCGCGCCTCACTTCCGGACCATTCGGCCGCCGGTGACGTCCTCGACCGTGGCGTCGTAGCCGCTCGCCGCCTCCGCCACGGACAGGTCACCGGTCGTGACCCCCTCCATGGCCTCCTGGATGGCGGTCGACACCTTCGGGTACGCCGGGTAGGCGGGCCGGTAGTGCGTGCTCGCCACCAGGTCGGTGAAGAACGCGAGGCCGGGCTGGGCCTTCGCGTAGGCGGGGTCGGAGGCGACGTCCTTCCGTACGGCGATCCCGGAGTTGGCGATGTACCACGTGCGGGCGTTGTCCTTCGTCTGCATCGTCCGGACGAACGCGAAGGCGAGGTCCGGGTTGGCCGCCTTGGCCGGGATGGACCAGGTCCAGCCGCCGGACATGCTCACCCGCCCGGGCGCCTGCCCGTGTTGGGTCGGCATGGCGGCGATCCCCAGCTGCTTCGACCAGTCCGGCCACTCGTGCCCGCTGCCCGGCAGCCAGGCCTGCGGCAGCCAGGAGCCGTCGAGGGCGATGCCGAGCTTGCCCCGGGGGAGCAGTTCGCCGTTGACGGTGGTGTTGAAGTTCGGGTCGAGGGCGTCGGAGACGTCGGGGCCGAGCTGCTCCTTGTAGACCGTCTCCACGAAGCCCAGGGAGTCCTCGAAGGCGTGCGACCCCGTGATCCACTTCTTGCTGCCGCTGTCGTAGAGCGGATCCTGTGTGCCGTCGCCGGTGCCGTACAGGAGCATCTCGAAGCCCTGCATGGTGGCCCGTTCACCGGCCGGCTTGCCGGTGTAGACGTTGAGCGGGATGACACCGGGGACCCTGCGCTTGATGGTCCGGGCGGCGGCGAGCACGTCGTCCCAGGTCTTCGGCTGCCAGTCGGCAGGCAGCCCGGCCTTCTCGAACACCCGCTTGTCGAACCAGAGCCCTCGGGTGTCGGTCCCGTCCGGAACACCGTACGTCTTCCCGTCCTGGCCCTTCGCCGCCGCCTTCGCGGTGCCGATGAACTGACGCCAGTCCGGCCACTTCGCGAGGTACGGGTCGAGCGGCTTCAAGTACCCGCTGGTGATGTCGGAGTTGATGAGGAAGGTGTCCTCGTAGACCAGGTCCGGGGCGGTCCGCGGCGAGCGCAGCATCTGCTGGAGCTTGGTGTAGTACTCGGCGTCCGGTGCTTTGACCGGTACGAACTCGACCTTCTTGCCGG
This sequence comes from Streptomyces sp. NPDC088810, assembly GCF_044750305.1. Lineage (NCBI taxonomy): Bacteria > Bacillati > Actinomycetota > Actinomycetes > Kitasatosporales > Streptomycetaceae > Streptomyces > Streptomyces sp. NPDC088810. Next base: position 69,962 of record NZ_JBIVJQ010000010.1, on the reverse strand, counting down.
GGTGTTCGTGCTCGAACTGCTTCTTGATCCCGGCGAGATAGGTGTCCATCACCTTGACGGAGTTGTCGGTGGACTGCTTGTACGACACCTTGATCGTGTCCGGGCTGCTGCCGGAGCCGCTGCCGCAGGCGGTGAGGCCGGTGGCGGCGAGGGCGGCGGTGAGGAGGAGAGGGAGGGCGGCGGTGGGGCGCACGGGCATGACCTCCTGAGCACACGTGGGGGTGGCGCGGAGATTGCTGCCGTGTGAAGGTAAGAGGAGTGGTCTAGTCAGGTCAATGCGCGTGCGGTGTCAATCCGGTAGGTCGGCGGCTCGGGCGCGGGCTCGGGCGGCTTGCTCGGGGGCGTTGGCGCGGGTGAAGGCGTCGGCGGACTGGAGGTAGGCGGCGCGTGCCTCGGCGGGGTGGTGGGTGGCCCGGTGGGCGACTGCCAGGTTGTTCAGGGTCTGCCCGGCGCCGTACCAGTCCTCGTACTCCCGGCAGAGCTTCAGGGACCTGCCGTACGCCTCGATGGCTTCTTCCGCCCGGTCCGCCTCCCGCAGGGAGAGGCCGAGGTTGTTCCACGCGCTGGCCTCGCGGTGGCGGTCCCCGGCGGTCTGGTACAGGTCGCGGGCCCGGGTGTGGGCGTCGATCGCCTCTTCCACCCGGTCCGCCTCCCGCAGGGAGAGGCCGAGGTTGTTCCACGCGCGGGCCTCGCCGTGGCGGTCCCCGGCGGTCTGGTACAGGTCGCGGGCCCGGGTGTGGGCGTCGATCGCCTCTTCCACTCGGCCCACCGCCACCAGGGAGAGGCCGAGGTTGTTCCACGCGCCGGCCTCGCCGTCGCGGTCCCCGGCGGTCTGGTACAGGTCGCGGGCCCGGGTGTGGGCGTCGATCGCCTCTTCCACTCGGCCCACCGCCTCCAAGGCGAGGCCGAGGTGGTCCCACGCGATGGCCTCGCCCAGCCGGTTCCCGGCAAGGCGGGCGGCCTCCCGCGCCGCCTCCGCGACGGTGATCCAGTCGTCGAAATACCGTCGCCAGGCCAGATATTCGCCCAGGGATACGGCCAGCGCCACCGCCGTCTTCGCGAACCTTTCCTCCCGCCCCCACTCCACCGCAGCCACCAGACCCGCGCGCTCCCCGTCCAGCCACGCCAAGGCCTGCCCCCGCTCCCCGAACCGCTCCGGCTCCTCCATCCCCGGCAGCCACCGCAACCGGTCGTCGGCCGCATCCGCCCACCGCCGGTAGAACCCCAGCACCCTTTCCCGTGCCGCTTCCCCCTCCTCCCGCAGTTCCGCGTCCCCCGCCACCACACTCGCTCCGAACCCCCGCACCAAGTCGTGCAACCGCCACCGCACTGCGGAAGCCGCCCCGCTGCCGCCCAGCACCGGCGCGACGAGATGTGTGGCGGCCAGGTCCTCCAAAAGCGACAGTGCGGACTCCGCACCGAGGTCCGCGAGGGCCGCGACCGCCTCCGTCCCGGTCTCCGTGCCCGGAGCGAGGCAGAGCAGGCGCAACAGGCGAGCCTGGTCGGGCGGCAAGCGGCGGTAGGAGGTCTCCAGTACAGGGCGCAGGACGAGTGAGCGCCCGTACAGGTCCGCTCCGGGACTGCCGTGGTCGAGGACGGCGGTCGCGTCTCCGGCGTCCCGGATCCCGGCCACCACGGACGCGACGTCCCGCTGGCGGCGCCGGCGCAGCATGCCCGCGGCGATCTGCAAGGCCAAGGGCAAGTGTCCGCAGAGGTCGGCCAGTTCCCGTAGTGCGGCCGGTTCGCGTGCCGGGCGGTCGTCGCGTTCGTCGGTGCCGTGCAGGGCGCGGGTCACCAGGGCGACCGAATCATCCGGATCGAGTGTCTCCAGGTCGATCAGGCGTACCGGAAGGGCGTCGGGGCGGTCCCGGGAGGTGATGAGCACCCGGTGCCGGTCCGTGCCGGGCAGCAGCGGCACGAACTGGGACGGGTCCGACGCGTTGTCCAGGATCAGCAGCATCCGGTCCCGCCGTTCGGCGAGGAGTGCACGGTACGCGTCGTACTGGCGCTCGGTCGTCGGCGGGAGGTCCCGGTCCCGTACGCCGAGCACGTCGAGCAGGGCCAGGACCGCCTGATCGGCCGTGACCGGGTCGTCGTCGTACCCGCGCAGGTCCACGAAGAGCGTCCCGCCCGGGAACCAGCCCGCCGCGCGCGCCCGGTGCGCCGCCTCCAGGGCGAGCGCCGTCTTGCCGATGCCGCCCATGCCGGTGACGGCGAAGATGAGCAGCGGCAGCGGGGTCGTGTCGTCCTCACCGGGCGCGAGGTGCGGCAGCAGGCGGTCCAGCTCCGCCGACCGGCCGGTGAAACCGAGGGGGCGGGGCGGCAGGGCGGCGGTCGCGCGCGGGACCGGGCCGTGGACCGTGCCCTTACCGGCCTCCGACCTGCTTACCGGTGACGGGCCCGTGGAAGGTCCCGCCCCGGAAGTCGATGTGGTCGCCCCCGTACCCCCCTTGGGGCCCCTCCTGGGAGTCGCCGGACCCGGTGCGGCGGGGCTGGTGCTTGCGTAGCAGCTCGACCGCCACGGTCGCCGCGTGCGTGGCCGCCCGCTGCTGTGAGCCGCCGGCGTCGGCCCGGCGCTTGTTCCGGTCCGCTCGGTCGCTGACACCCCGCACGACGAGGGCGTCCACCTGCCCGCTCAGGTGCGCCGCCTGGGCCGCCCCGGAGCCCTCCATCTCGATGGCGCCCGCGTCGTTGTAGTGCTCCTCGACGTGCCGGGCGATGTCGGATCTGGAGTCGGCCAGTACCACGTCACCGGTCGCGATCGGCGCGAAGTGCACCCGCATCTCCGGCAGGTCCCGCGCCGCGGAACGCGCCGCCTGCTCCAGCGCGTGCGAGCCGGGCAGGGCCTTCGGGCGGACCTTGAAACCCTTGTGGGTCTGCTTGCCGCCGTGGATCTCGTAGACCTGGGTGCCCACCACGACATCGCCGATCTCGATGTCGTCCTTCAGGCTCCCCGCGACCCCCACGAAGAGGACGGCCTCGGGGTGCAGCCAGTCGATGAGCTGGGCCGTGAGTGCGGCGGCACGCTCGGCCCCCACTCCGAGCTCGCTGATCGCCAGGTGCCAGGCACTGTCCGGCAGACGGCCTGTCTCGACACGGGTCCCCTGGGCGTGGACGAGTTCCTCCCGCTCCGGGATGTACGCCCGGACAGCGGCGTATTCCAGGGGCAGCGCGGTCAGGACCAGAACAGTGGATTGAGTCTCCGGCACACTCATAAGGTACTGCTGGGGGAAGGGGCTTGTGTGCCGGAACGAGACGTCACCGTGGGGCAGTTGCTGCTGGCCGAGTACCAGACCGTGAAGGACGAGCAGAAGACCCGGATCGGCTTCCGGGACAACCTGCTCTACGTCACCCTCACGGTGGTGGCGGCCGTCATCGCCGCGGCGGCCCAGGCCAGGCAGCCGGCGATGCTGCTCGCGCTGCCGCCGGTGTGCGTCGTGCTGGGCTGGACGTACCTGGTCAACGACCAGAAGATCTCCGCGATCGGGGCGTACGTACGGGCCGAGTTGGGGCCCCGCCTCGCCGCGCTGGCCCGGGCCGAGGGCGGCGAGGTCTTCCGCTGGGAGACCGCGCACCGGGGGGACGCCCGGCGATTCTCCCGGAAGGCCGTGCAGTGCGTGGTCGACCTGCTGGCCTTCTGCGTCGTGCCGTTGAGCGCGCTCGTCGTGTACTGGGCGGGCGGTGACGTCTCGGCCGGGCTGGTGATCGTGTCCGTGCCGGAGGCGGTCGCGGTCGTGGGGCTGGGGGTGTGCATGGTGCAGTACGCCGTGCCGTTCGGGGCGGGGGGCGGGGCCGGGTGAGCGATGTCGTCGACTTCCGGGGCGGGGACTTCCGGGGGCCGGTCATCGGCAAGGCGGAGTACAAGCAGCAGGCGCCGGCGCCGACCGCCTTGGACGCGCTGCCACCGGCTGCCGCCGGGTTCACCGGCCGCGACGAGGAGTTGGGCCGGCTGCGGGCCGCGTTGGACCCATCGGCCGTCGGCGCCGAGCAGGCCGTCGTGGTGACGGCCGTTTCGGGGCTCGGGGGCATCGGCAAGACGGCGCTGGCGGTGCAGGCGGCGTACGCGGCGCGGGAGGCCGGGTGGTTCCCGGGGGGCGTGCTCTTCGTGGACCTGCACGGCTACGACGACGTTCCGGTGACGGCCGACCAGGCGTTGCAGTCCCTGCTGCGGGCGCTCGGCGTGGATCCCGAGCACATCCCGGCCACGGCGGACGAACGGGCGGGGCTGTACCGGTCGGTGCTGGCCGAGCGGGAGGCGGTCCTGATCGTCGCCGACAACGCGTCCTCGCCGGAGCAGGTGCGGCCGTTGCTGCCGGGGGGTGTGCGGCACCGGGTGCTGGTCACTTCGCGGGACCGGCTGGCGCAGCTGGGGGCTCGGCTGGTGCCGTTGGATCAGTTGACGCCTGGCGCCGCGTACGAACTTCTCGACAGGGCGCTCCGTATCGCCGACCCGGAGGACAACCGGGTCGTGGAGGAGGCGGAGGCAGCGGCGCGGCTGGCTGGGCTGTGCGGGTATCTGCCGCTGGCTCTGCAGATCGCGGTGGCGTTGCTGGCGGAGGATCCGGGCCGGTCCGTCGCCGAATTCGTGGACGAGCTGGCGACATCGTACGACCGTCTCTCCGCTCTTGACGACGGCGACCGCAGCGTGCGGGCCGCGTTCGACCTCTCGTACCGCAGGCTTCCGACCGACCAGGCACGTCTGCTGAGCCTGCTCGCTCTCGCGCCTGGGCCGGAGGTGAGCGAGGAGGTGGCCGGCGTGCTGGTCGGGGCGCAGGAGCCTGCGTCGGCCGGGCTGAAGGCCCTGGCCCGCGCGCACTTGGTGGAGCGGGGGAGCATCCCAGGGTCCTGGCGGATGCACGACCTGGTGCGGGCGTTCGGGGCGGGCGCTCTGGTCGGGCGGGCGGAGGAGAGGGATGCGGCGCGGGAACGGGTGCTCGGGTACTACTGCCAGCGGGCCCGCGCGGCGGATGACCGGTTGCGGTGGCTGCCAGGGAGGGAGGAGCCGCAGGAGTTTCAGGACCGGGGGCAGGCGTTGGCCTGGCTGGACAGGGAGCGGGCTGGCCTGGTGACGGCAGTGGCGTGGGCACGGGAGGAGCGGTTCGCGGACGCGGCGGTGCGGCTCGCTCCGTACCTGGGGGAGTTCCTGCGCTGGCGGCGGCATTTCGATGACTTGATCGCCGTTACGGATGCCGCCCGGAGAGCCACCGAGCGAAGCGGGGACCGGCTGAGTCAGGCCGCGGCGTGGAACAACCTGGGCAATGCCCTGGTGGAGGCCGGTCGGACGGAGGAGGCGATCGACGTCCTCACCCGTGCCCGTGGCCTGTACCAAGCCGCCGGAGACGGCCACCGTGAGGCCATGGCGTGGAACAACCTGGGCAACGCCTTGCGACTGGCGGGCCGGACGGAGGAGGCGATCGACGCCCACACCCGCGCTCGCGGCCTGTACCAAGTCGCCGGAGACCGCCGCCGCGAGGCTATGGCGTGGAACAACCTCGGTCTCGTCCTACGGCGTGCGGGCCGGGCGGACGAGGCGATCGACGCCCATATCCGCGCCCGTGGCCTGTACCAAGCCGTCGCAGACCGCCATAGCGAGGGCACGGCGTGGAACAACCTGGGCCTCGCCCTGGCGGAGACTGGCCGGGTGGAGGAGGCAATCGGGGCGTACAACAAATCCCTGGGAATCCTCCGGGAGTTTGAGGACTCGTTCAATGAGGGACGGGCCCTGGAAAACATGGGGCTTGTTCATCAAGTCGGCCACCGCTCCACCGAAGCCTGCACCGCCTACCTCCAGGCCGCCGACGCCTACACCCGAGCCAACGCCCCCGCAGAAGCCGCCCGAGCCCGTTCCCGCGCCGCCGCCCTCACCGCCCCTGAGAAACCCACCGATACACCAGCTCCGGCCTCCCCACCTGCCCGTACAACGGACTCCGCCCCGCCCGCCCCGCATCCACCAGATGCTCCAGGTACCGCCGCGCGGTGATCCGGGAGATCCCCACCGCCTCGGCCACCCCCGCCGCGGTGAGCCCCTCCGAAGCCTCCCGCAGGGTGGACGTGACCCGTTCCAGCGTCGGCCCGCTCAACCCCTTCGGCAGGGCGGCCGGCGACGGGGCGCGCAGGGCCGCCAGGGCGCGGTCCACCTCGTCCTGGCCGCTCGCCTCGCCCACCGCCGCGTGGAACTCGGCGTACCGCACCAGCCGGTCCCTCAGCGTCGCGAAAGTGAACGGTTTCAGGACGTACTGGACGACACCCAGGGAGACACCCTCCCGCACCACCGCCAGGTCCCGCGCCGACGTCACCGCTATCACGTCCGCGTGGTGCCCGGCGGCCCGCAGGGACCGGGCCAGCTGCAGGCCGTGGACGTCGGGGAGGTGCAGGTCCAGCAGCAACAGGTCCACCGGCGTGCGGTCCAGGATCCGCCGCGCCTCCGCGCCCGTGTGCGCCTTTCCGACCGCGACGAACCCCGGCACCCGGCCGACGTACATCACGTGCGCGTCGGCGGCCACCGGGTCGTCCTCGACGACGAGGACGCGGATGGGCTGCTGCTCGTTCGTCATCTGCCGCCGCCCAGGGGTGTGCGCAACGGCAACCGCACTTCGAACACCGCTCCGCCCTCGCCGTCCTCGCCGGACTCCGTCACCGTCAGCGTGCCCTCGTGGCGGTTCACCGCCTGCCGGGCCAGGGCCAGCCCGAGTCCCCGTCCGCCGGGCCCGGCCGGCTTGGTGGAGAACCCCCGCTGGAATACCAGGTCGGTATGGTCCGGGTCGACCCCCGGGCCGGTGTCCGACACCCGGAGCACCACTTCGGCGGCCGTAGCGTACGCCGTCACCGTGACCCGCGCCCGGGCGCTGCCCTGCGCCGCGTCCACCGCGTTGTCGATCAGGTTGCCGAGGATCGTCACCAGGTCGCGGGCGGACAGGCTCGCCGGGAGCAGCCCGTCGTCCAGCCGGCTGTCCGGCGAGACCACCAGCTCCACGCCCCGCTCGTTCGCCTGCGCGGTCTTGCCCAGCAGCAGCGCGGCCAGGACCGGCTCGCTCACCGCGGCCACCACCTGGTCGGTCAGGGCCTGCGCCAGTTCCAGCTCGGCCGTGGCGAACTCCACCGCCTCCTCGGCCCGGCCCAGCTCGATCAGGGAGACGACCGTGTGCAGCCGGTTGGCCGCCTCGTGCGCCTGGGAGCGCAGGGCCTGGGTGAAGCCGCGCTCCGAGTCCAGCTCGCCCATCAGGGACTGCAGCTCGGTCACGTCACGGAGGGTCACGACCGTGCCCCGCCGCTCGCCCCCCGACACCGGGGAGGTGTTCACGACCAGCACCCGGGACTCCGTGAGGTGCACCTCGTCCACGCGGGGCTCGGCGGACAGCAGGGCGCCGGTCAGCGGGGCAGGCAGGCCGAGGTCGGCCACCGAGCGTCCGATCGCCTCCTCCTCCGGGCCCACGCCCAGGAGTTCCCGGCCGCCGTCGTTGATCAGCGCCACCCGGTACTGGCCGTCCAGCATCAGCAGCCCTTCCCGGACGGCGTGCAGTGCCGCCTGGTGGTAGTCGTGCATCCGGCTCAGCTCGGTGGCGTTCATGCCGTGGGTGTGGCGGCGCAGCCGGGCGTTGATCACGTAGGTGCCGACGGCGCCGAGCAGCAGCGTCCCGCCGGCCACCCCGAGCAGGGCCGCGACCTGGTCCTGGACCCGGGCGCTGATCGTCTCCACCTTGATGCCGGCGCTGACCAGGCCGACGATCCGGCCGTTGTCCGTGATGGGGGTGACCGCGCGGACGGACGGGCCGAGCGTGCCGGTGTAGGTCTCGGTGAAGGTGCGGCCGTGCTGGGCGGGGCCGATGGTGCCGAGGAAGCGTTTGCCGATCTGTTTGCGGTCGGGGTGGGTCCAGCGGATGCCGGACGGGTTCATGATCGTGACGAAGTCGACGTTCGCGTCCCGCATGACCTGGAGGGCGTACGGCTCCAGCCGGGCCGTGGGGTCGGCGGTGCGGATCGCCACGCGGACCGAGGGGGAGTCGGCGATGGACCGGGCCACCGCGGTGGCCTGCCGGGCGGCGGCGTCCTCGGCCTGCCGCTGGTCGTTGACGTAGGTGAACAGCGCGTACCCGGCCACGACCACCGCGATCAGCACGGCCTGCATGGCGAACAGCTGGCCGGCCAGGCTGCGGGGTCCGGGGAGGGTGGGCAGACGCATGTCAGCAGTGTGCCTCTCCGGTTAAGTGTGAACTAAATGAACGGAAGGGTGACCGCCCTCACAGGCCGGGAGATAGTCACGGCATTCCCCAATAACGCCCGGACGTGAGCCGCACGCCGGTAGTTACGCCGACGAAGACGTCAAGGAGGGCAGCCGTGGCCGCCAGCACTCCCGATACGGCACCTGCCGCAGCCCGCGTGAAGCGGGACCGGACTCATTACCTGTACATCGCCGTCATCGCGGCGGTCGCGCTCGGCATCGCCGTGGGCCTGATCTGGCCCGACGCGGCGGTGGAGCTGAAGCCGCTGGGCACCGGGTTCGTGAACCTGATCAAGATGATGATCTCGCCGATCATCTTCTGCACGATCGTGCTCGGCATCGGATCCGTGCGGAAGGCCGCCAAGGTCGGCGCCGTCGGCGGCATCGCCCTCGGCTACTTCCTCGTGATGTCGCTCGTCGCGCTCGCCATCGGGCTCGTCGTCGGCAACGTGCTGCACCCCGGTGACGGGCTGCACGTCACCAACGCGATCAAGGCGACCGGGCACAGCCAGGTCTCGCCCGACGCGCTGCCGCCGGTGGACTTCGTCCTGTCGATCATCCCGACCACGTTCGTGTCCGCCTTCACCGAGGGCCAGGTCCTGCAGACCCTGCTCGTGGCGCTGCTCGCCGGGTTCGCGCTGCAGGCCATGGGCTCGGCCGGGCAGCCGGTGCTGCGCGGCATCGAGCACATCCAGCGGCTGGTCTTCCGCATCCTGTCCATGGTGATGTGGGCCGCGCCCATCGGTGCGTTCGGCGCGATCGCGGCCGTGGTCGGCTCCGCGGGCATCGACGCGCTCAAGAGCCTCGCCGTCCTGATGCTCGGCTTCTACGTCACCTGCTTCCTGTTCGTCTTCGTCGTGCTCGGCGCGCTGCTGCGGATCGTCGCGGGCCTGAACGTCTTCTCCCTGTTCAAGTACCTCGGCCGCGAGTTCCTGCTGATCCTGTCGACGTCCTCGTCGGAGTCCGCGCTGCCCCGCCTGATCGCCAAGATGGAGCACCTGGGCGTCAGCCGGCCGGTCGTCGGCATCACCGTGCCGACCGGGTACTCCTTCAACCTCGACGGCACGATGATCTACATGACCATGGCGTCGCTGTACATCGCGGACGCGCTGGGTACGCCGATGTCGATCGGCGAGCAGATCCCGCTGCTGCTGTTCCTGCTGCTGGCCTCCAAGGGCGCGGCCGGCGTCAGCGGCGCCGGGCTCGCCACCCTGGCCGGCGGTCTGCAGTCGCACAAGCCGGCCCTGGTCGACGGGGTCGGGCTGATCGTCGGCATCGACCGGTTCATGAGCGAGGCACGGGCCCTGACGAACTTCGCGGGCAACGCGGTCGCGACGGTGCTCGTGGGCACGTGGACCAAGGAGATCGACAAGGTCCGGGTGCGCCAGGTGCTGGCCGGTGAGCTGCCCTTCGACGAGACCACGCTGCTGGACGAGAACCGGTCCGAGGTGGCCGGGGTTCCCGAGGCGCAGGGGAGCGGCGAGAAGGAACTCGCCAAGGCCTGAGCCGGCACAGAAAGCTCCGGACGTCCGGCCCCGCCTGAACCCGGGCCGGGCGTCCGGTCCACGCCGCCGGGCGGCTGAGGCTCCCCCCGTGACCCAGCCGCCCGGCTTGTGCTTTTCTCCGGGCGGCTTTCCCCGCTCGGTTCCACTTCTCTCCGGGGGTGCTACGACACCCCGGCCACCAGCTCGGTGGCCCGTGAGGCGGGTACGCCCGCCGCGGTCAGCACGGCGACCGTGGCGGAGCGGCCCGCCTCTTCCGCTGCCAGGAGGCCGTCGTTCACCGCCTCCATGACCGCGAACAGCATCTGCTCGTGCACGTAGGCGAGGGCCGGCGCGGGCAGCGGGGAGGCGAAGGCTCCCTCGTCCAGGCCGCGCTGGAGGAGGCGGACCTTGTCCTCGCGCAGTGGTGCGAGGCGGTCGCGGATGCCCTGCACGGTGACCGTGCGCTGGGCCAGGGCGATCAGCAGCCGGTAGCGGTCGGCGATCGGCCACAGGGCGAGCACCGAGCGGGCCACCGCCTCCGCCGGGTCGGTGACGCCGGCGCTGGCGTGCGCGTCCGCGTCCGCCAGCGCCTCCACGGCCCCGTCCACCAGCGTGCTGATCAGCGCTTCCCGGCTGGGGAAATGGCCGTAGACCGTGCGCCGTACGACGCCCGCGGCGCGCGCGATCTGGTCCATGGAGGCGTCGGGATCGCGCAGCAGTTCGGCGAGGGCGACGTCGAGGATGCGACGCCGGTTGGCGTCGGCGCGGCTGGTGTTACCCGTGGTCATGGCGGTCATTGTGCCTCCCCGCAGCCTCTGGCGGCCTTCCCGAGTCGACTTGCACAGTACTGTGCAACGACGTACATTGCACATGGTTGTGCAATTGCACGCCACTGTGCAAATCCGTCGCGTACCCGAGGAAGGCGACCCCTGCCATGCGACTCGTCATGACCGAACCGGTCGACAGGACGGACCGCCCCTACGCCCGGCGCTGGTGGGCGCTCCTGGTGCTCTGTCTCAGCCTGCTGATCATCGTGATGGCGAACACCGCCCTCACCGTCGCGGCGCCCGACATGACGAAGGACCTCGGGCTCTCCAGCGCCGACCTGCAGTGGGTGATCGACGGCTACACCGTCCCCTACGCGGCGCTGATGCTGCTGCTCGGCGCGATCGGCGACAAGTACAGCCGGCGCGGGGCGCTCGTCCTCGGCCTGCTGGTGTTCGGCGGCGGGGCCGTCTTCGGCTACCTCGCCGACAGCTCCACGACCGTCATCGCGGCCCGGGCCGTGATGGGCGTCGGCGCGGCCCTGATCATGCCGGCCACGCTCTCCCTGCTCGCCGCGACCTTCCCGCGCGCCGAGCGGGCCAAGGCGATCACGCTGTGGACCGCCACCGCCGGGCTCGCCATCGCCGCCGGACCGGTGGTCGCCGGCGCCCTGCTGCGCGACCACGGCTGGTCCTCCACCTTCCTGATCAACGTGCCCATCGCGGCCGTCGCGATCGTCGGCGCCTTCGTCCTCGTACCGCCCTCCAAGGCCGGCCACCACGACCGCATCGACTACGTCGGCGGACTGCTGTCGGTGCTCTGGACCGGCGCGCTCGTCTACATGATCATCGAGGGCCCGCACTTCGGCTGGGGCCCCAAGGCCGTCGGGGCGGCCGTCGTCGCCGGTGTCGGCCTGGTCGCCTTCGTCCTGTGGGAGCTGCGCCACCCGCGCCCGATCCTGGACGTGCGCCGGTTCGCCGGCCGCCGGTTCGCCGGCTCCAACCTCGCCGTCGCGCTGTTCTTCCTCGCCGTCTTCGGCGCCTTCTACTACCTCACCCAGCACCTGCAGTTCGTCCTCGGCTACGACGCCCTGGAGACCGGTGTGCGCATGCTGCCGCTCGCCGGTGCGGTCTTCGTCGGCTCCGCCCTGACCGGCTGGCTCACTCCCAAGGTGGGCATGAAGTGGACCGTCAGCGCGGGCATGGTCGGCGGTACGACCGCCCTCGCCCTGCTCACCCGGGTGGACGCGGGTTCCGCCTACGGCGACTTCGTGGCGCCCCTGGTCATCCTGGGCCTCGCCATCGGCCTCGCCCTCTCGCCCTGCACCGACGCCATCATGGGCGCGTTCCCGGAGTCCGAACTGGGCGTCGGCGGTGCCGTCAACGACACCTCGCTGGAGCTGGGCGGCTCGCTCGGCATCGCCCTCCTCGGCTCGCTGCTCGCCACCTCCTACGGCGACCACCTCTCCGACGCCACCGCCGGCAGCAAGCTCCCGGCGAGCGCCCTGGACACCGCGCAGGACTCGGTCGGCGCCGGGTACGCCGTCGCGCAGGGCATCGGCGAGAAGGCGCAGCAGGCCGCCGCGCGGGCCCAGCAGGCGGGCGACCCGCAGCAGGCCGCGCAGTACAAGCAGCAGGCCGGTGAACTGGCCTCCGGCGCCCGGCAGATGGCCGACGCGGTCGGCTCCGCCTTCTCCGACGCGGTCGCCCACACCAGCCTGGTCGGCGCGGTGATCCTCGGCGTCGGCACGGTCCTGGTGGCCTTCCTGCTGCCGCGCCGCGAGGCGGAGACGCCGGAGCCGAAGGCCGAGGAGAAGGAACTGGTCGACAGCGCGGCCGACTGAACACCTCGCACCCCGATCCGTTAACGTGCCGCTCCGGACCATCCGGAACGGCACGTTCGCGTACGGCGTCCGTACGTGTGGCGCCCGTCCGTGTGGCGCCCGTACAGGTGAGTCAGCAAAGGTGTGGAGGCACGGGGGATGACGATCGACTGGGACCGGCGGACCTGCGCGCGCAAGGGCCATGTGACCTACGCGCCCGACGACCCCCGGCTGCGGATTCGGCTGCACGCCCAGACCGCGCTCGGGGAGGTCTGGCGGTGCCTGCGCTGCGGTGACTTCGTGCTCGGCGAGCCGCACGGCTCGGGACCGGCCGCCGAGGCGCCGCTGGTGCCGCGCGGCAAGGTGATCCGGGACCTGTTCGTGCTGCGCTTCCTCGCCGTCGAGCGGGCCGTGCGCGGGGTGTTCATCGTGCTGGTCGCAGCCGCGGTGTGGAAGTTCAGCAACAGTCAGGACGCCGTCCGCCGCCTGTTCGACGAGTATCTGGACGTCTTCCGCCCGGTCTTCCGGCACTTCCACTACGACCTCGACCACTCACCGGTCGTCGGCTCCGTGCAGAAGGCGTTCGGCTACCGGCACTCCACGCTGCTGCTGGTGGCCGGCCTGCTGCTGGCCTACGCGCTGATCGAGCTGATCGAGGCAGTCGGCCTGTGGTACGCCAAGCGCTGGGCGGAGTACCTGACGGTGGTCGCGACGGCCGCCTTCCTGCCGCTGGAGATCTACGAACTCACCGAGCACATCAGCTGGCTGAAGATCGCCACCCTCGTGCTGAACATCCTCGCCGTCCTCTACATCGCCCTGACCAAGCGGCTGTTCGGACTGCGCGGCGGACGCCGGAAGTTCGAGGAGGAGCGGCGCAGCGCGTCCCTGCTGGAGGTGGAGGAGTCGGCGGGCCTGGTGCACGCCTAGCCGCCCCGTCCATCCTCCGCTCTTGCGTTGACGCCGACGTCAACCTCTACCGTCGTAGTCATGCGCATCGGCGAGCTGGCCGCGCGGGCCGGGACCACGACACGCACCCTGCGGTACTACGAGGCCCGGGGGCTGCTGCCGGCCCGGCGTGACGGCAACGGACACCGTACCTACGACGAGAACGACCTCAGGCTGCTGCGGCAGATCCGCACGCTGCAGGACTTCGGGTTCGACCTGGAGGAGACGCGGCCGTTCGTGGAGTGCCTGCGCGCCGGGCACCCCGAGGGCGACTCCTGTCCGGCCGCGCTCGTGGTCTACCGGCGCAAGCTGGCGGAGCTGGACGCGCTCATCGGGCAGCTCACGGCGGTGCGCGAATCGGTCGCGGGGCAGCTGGCGCGGGCCGAGCGGGCGCGGGACGAGCTGGCCGTCGAGGCGCTGGTTCCGGGAGGTCCGGAGCCTCTGTGCGAACTGGGAGGGCAGGAACGGTGACGAAGGCGGCGGGTGTGCCCGAGGTGGGGGACGCGGACTTCGAGAAGGAGGTGCTGGCATCGGAACTGCCGGTGCTGGTGGAGTTCACGGCGGACTGGTGTCCGCCGTGCCGGCAGATGGCGCCGGTGCTGAGCGCCCTCGCCGCGGAGGAGGGGGAGCGGCTCAAGGTCGTCCAGCTGGACGTGGACCACAACCCGGAGACCACGAACGCGTACAAGGTGCTGTCGATGCCGACGTTCATGGTGTTCCAGGGCGGTGAGCCCGTGAAGTCGATGGTGGGGGCGCGGCCCAAGCGGCGCCTCCTGGAGGAGCTGCAGGACGTGCTCTAAAGCGGCCCCGCCCGCAAAAAATCCCCCGAGCAATTGCGCTCGGGGGATTCCTGTGCGTATATTCAATGATTCGTGACTTTCATTTCGATGAGCCACGAATGACGTTTACTGAGCACAGTATATCCGGGCGGGAGCGGAATTGTCAAACACCGAATTTCCAGACGATGAAATCCGGCAGGAGCAGGAATTCGTCGACGGACTGTACGCGCGCGTGGACGTGCTGCGCGGCGAGGCCCAGAACTCCGTCGCGGACGCGCTCGCCCAGGGCGACAAGCCCATGCAGGCCCGGCTGGAGCGGGACATCCTGGTCGCCGAGCGCTCGGGGCTGCTCGCCGCGCTGAACGCCGTGGACGGCTCGCTCTGCTTCGGCCGCATCGACCTCGCCGACGGCACCGAGCACCACATCGGCCGGATCGGGCTGCGCGAGGACGACACCGAGCGCACCCCGGTCCTCATCGACTGGCGGGCCGACGTCGCCCGGCCCTTCTACCTGGCCACCGGCCACACCCCGATGGGCCTGCGCCGCCGCCGGCACATCGCCTCCGAGGGCCGTACCGTCACCTCCCTGCACGACGAGATCCTCGACCTCGGCGACGCCACCCGCACCGGGCACGAGGACCACAACGGTGACGCCGTCCTGCTGGCCGCGCTGAACTCGGCCCGCACCGGCCGGATGAGCGACATCGTGCAGACGATCCAGGCCGACCAGGACCGCATCATCCGGGCGCCGCACCGGGGCGTGCTGGTCGTGGAGGGCGGCCCCGGCACCGGCAAGACGGCGGTCGCCCTGCACCGGGCGGCCTATCTGCTGTACGAGCACCGGGAGCTGCTGGCCCGCCGGGCCGTCCTCATCGTCGGCCCGAACCCGGCCTTCCTCGGCTACATCGGTGAGGTGCTGCCCTCCCTCGGCGAGACCGGGGTGCTGCTGGCCACCGTCGGCGAGCTGTTCCCCGGCGTGCGGGCCACCGCCGCCGACACCCCCGAGGCCGCCGCCGTCAAGGGCCGCGCCGCCATGGCCGACGTGCTCGCCGCCGTCGTCCGCGACCGGCAGGCCCTGCCCGACCCGGTCATCGCGATCGAGCACGACCGCGAGGTGCTCATGCTGGACGAGGGTCTGGTGAGCGTCGCCCGCGAGCGCACCCGCGCCGCCAAGCTGCCGCACAACGAGGCCCGCGAGCACTTCGAGGGGCACATCCTCAACACGCTCACCGAGCTGTACGCCGAGCGCGTGGGCACCGACCCCTACGACGGCAGCAGCCTGCTGGACGCCTCCGACGTCACGCAGATCCGCGACGAACTCGCCGAGAACCCCGAGGTCTGGGACGCCGTCGACCAGCTGTGGCCCCGGCTCACCCCGCAGCGGCTGGTCGCCGACTTCCTCGCCGCACCGGACGGCTACCTCCCCGAGGAGGACGCCGACGCGATCCGCCGCCCGGTCACCCGCGCCTGGACCGTCGCCGACGTGCCCCTGCTGGACGAGGCCGCCGAACTCCTCGGCGAGGACGACCGGGTGGCGCGCGCCCGCGCCGAACGCGAACGCGAGACCCAGGTGGCGTACGCCCAGGGCGTGCTGGACGTGTCCTACGCCTCCCGGACCTACGAGTTCGAGGACAAGGAGGCCGACGACCCGGACGCCTCCGAGGTGCTGTCCGCGCACGACATCATCGACGCCGAGCGGTTCGCCGAGCGCCAGGAGGAGGCCGACCACCGCAGCGCCGCCGAGCGGGCCGCCGCCGACCGCACCTGGGCGTTCGGGCACATCATCGTGGACGAGGCGCAGGAGCTGTCGCCGATGGCCTGGCGGCTGCTGATGCGGCGCAGCCCCACCCGTTCGATGACCCTGGTCGGCGACCCCGCCCAGACGGCGGAGGCGGCCGGCGTCGGCTCCTGGGCGGACATCCTCGCCCCCTATGTCGAGGACCGCTGGGAGCACACCCGGCTGGGCGTCAACTACCGCACCCCGGCGGAGATCATGGACCTGGCGGCGGCCGTGGTCCGCGCCGAGCACCCGGACTTCGAACCGCCCAGCTCGGTCCGCTCCACCGGCGAACGCCCCTGGGTGCGCCACGTCCGCGACGACCTGCCCGGCGCGGTCGCCAAGGCGGTCGCCGAACTCGCCCCTGCGGAGGGCCGGCTGGCGGTGATCGCCCCGCGCGCCCTGCACCGCTCCCTGGCCGCCCGCCTGGACGGCGTCACGGCCGGCGCCGAACCCGACCTGACGCAGACGGTCGTCCTGCTCGACCCCCGCCAGTCCAAGGGCCTGGAGTTCGACGCCGTCCTGGTGGTGGAGCCGGGCTCCTACGGCACGAGCGACCTGTACGTGGCCCTGACCCGGGCCACCCAGCGGCTCGGCGTACTGCACACGGGGTCGCTGCCGCCGGGGCTGGCCGACCGGGGGTGACGGTGCGGACGGCGGGCGTCCGGGGGCTGCCGCCCCGGGCCCCTGAACGCCCTCGTCCTCACCCGCCGGACGGGCCGCCGCCGTGCCGCTCCCGTGACGTGCCGGGCGTCTTGCGCAGGTCCATGCCCTTCGTCGACGTCAGCCCCTTCTCCGGATGCGCCCGGAAGGCCGCCGTCCAGGCCGTGGGCGGGCAGGAGCGGCCGTTGGGGTGCTCCTCGGCGAGCCGCGCCCGCCGGCTGTCCCGTACGACGACCCGGCCGTCCCTCCTGGAGGTCACCGTCAGCCGCACCGGCAGCGGGCCGGCGCCCACGTCGTCCGGGAGCCGCACCGACAGCGACCGGAACGGATCGCCGGGATCGCCGGACGGCCCCTCGGCACAGCTGCCGTCCACGCACAGCCGTACCGTCACCGCGTCCTGCTGCCGGCCGAAGTCGGCGGGCCGCCACAGCACGGCGACACCCGACTCCGTGTCCGACAGGGTGCACGGCCCGTCCGGTGCACAGCCCGTCAGGGCCGCCACCGCCCCCAGCGCCATGACGATCCGCCGCATGTCCTCCCCCTCCGCCCCACCGGGCGCCGAGCGTAGGCGCGGGGTGGGGCGGAGGGCAAAGGGCAGGTCAGGCCGGGCGCAGCCACACCGTCGCCAGCGGGGGCAGGGTCAGCCGGATGCTCGCCGGGCGGCCGTGCCAGGGCTGGGGTTCCGGTTTGACGACGTCCGGGCGGGTGACGTCGCTGCCGCCGTAGCGGGCCGCGTCGGTGTTCAGGACCTCCACCCAGGCGGGGACGTCGTCCGGCACCCCGAGCCGGTAGTCGTGGCGGACCACCGGGGACAGATGGGAGACCGCGAGCAGCGGGGTGCCCTCGGCGTCGTGGCGCAGGAACGCGAAGACGTTGTCGTCCGCCGCGTCCCCGGTGATCCACTCGAAGCCCGCCGGGTCGGTGTCCCGCTGCCACAGCGCCGGACTCGCCCGGTACACCGCGTTCAGGTCCCGTACGAGGTCCCGCACGCCCCGGTGGTCCGCCTCGGCGCCGTACTCCGGGTCGAGCAGCCACCAGTCGGGGCCGCGCGCCTCGGACCACTCGGCGCCCTGCGCGAACTCCTGCCCCATGAACAACAGCTGCTTGCCGGGATGGGCCCACATGAAGCCGAGGTAGGCGCGGAGGTTGGCGCGCTGCTGCCACCAGTCGCCCGGCATCTTCGACACCAGCGACCGTTTGCCGTGCACCACCTCGTCGTGGGAGATCGGCAGCACGTAGTTCTCGCTGTAGGCGTACACCATCGAGAACGTCATCTCGTGGTGGTGGTAGGCGCGGTGCACCGGCTCGTGGCTCATGTACTGCAGCGAGTCGTGCATCCAGCCCATGTTCCACTTCAGGCCGAAGCCGAGCCCGCCGAAGCCGCTGGGGCCCTTGTGGTGGGTGGGCCGGGTGACACCGTCCCAGGCCGTCGACTCCTCGGCGACGGTCACCACACCCGGGCAGCGCCGGTACACGGTGGCGTTCATCTCCTGCAGGAAGGCCACCGCGTCCAGGTTCTCCCGGCCGCCGTGCTCGTTCGGCGTCCACTGGCCCGGCTCGCGCGAGTAGTCCAGGTAGAGCATCGAGGCGACCGCGTCCACGCGCAGCCCGTCGATGTGGAACTCCTCGCACCAGTACACGGCGTTCGCCACCAGGAAGTTGCGCACCTCGCGCCGCCCGAAGTCGAACTCCAGCGTGCCCCAGTCGGGGTGGGCGGCCCGCCGCGGGTCGTGGTGCTCGTACAGCGGACGCCCGTCGAACTCGGCGAGCGCCCAGTCGTCGCGCGGGAAGTGCGCCGGCACCCAGTCCATCAGCACCCCGATACCGGCCTGGTGCAGCCGGTCCACCAGGTACTTGAAGTCGTCCGGGGTGCCGAGCCGGGCCGTCGGCGCGTAGAACCCGGTGACCTGGTAGCCCCACGAACCGCCGAAGGGATGCTCGGCGACCGGCATCAGTTCGACGTGCGTGAAGCCCAGCTCGCTCACGTACGCGGGCAGCTCCTCCGCCAGTTGGCGGTACGTCAGACCAGGACGCCAGGAGGGCAGGTGGACCTCGTAGACGGAGAAGGGCGCCTCGTGCACCGGGGTGTCCGCCCGGTGCGCCAGCCACTGCCCGTCGCCCCACTCGTGGTGCGAGGCGCACACGATCGAGGAGGTGGCGGGCGGCACTTCGGTACGGCGGGCCAGCGGGTCGGCGCGCAGGGTGCGCGAGCCGTCCGGGCGGGTGATCTCGAACTTGTACAGCTCGCCTTCGCCGATCCCCGGCACGAACAGCTCCCAGACCCCGGTGCCGCCGAGCGAGCGCATCGGGAAACCGGTGCCGTCCCAGAAGTTGAAACTGCCCGTGACCCGCACGCCCCGCGCGTTCGGCGCCCACACCGCGAACCGGGTGCCGGTGACCCCCTGGTGGGTGGTGACATGCGCGCCGAGCGCCTGCCACAGCTGCTCGTGCCGGCCCTCCCCGATCAGGTGCAGGTCCAGGTCGCCGAGGGTGGGCAGGAAGCGGTAGGCGTCCTCCGTCTCGTGCACCGTGCCGTCGTAGGTCACCAGCAGCCGGTGGACGGGGACCTCGGCGAGCGGGAGCAGGCCGGAGAAGAAGCCGTCGCCGTCGTCGTGCAGCTCGGCCCGCAGCCCGTCCGCGACCACGGTGACCGCCTGTGCGTGCGGGCGGAACGCGCGGAAGGCGACCCCGCCCGGCACCGGGTGCGCGCCCAGTACGGCGTGCGGGTCGTGGTGGGTGCCGTCCAGCAGCCGCGCACGGTCGCCGGCGTCGACGGCCGGGGACACGGCGGCCTCCACGGCGGGCGCCGGCGCCTGCGCGGGGACCTCCTGGGCCGGCGCCTTCCGGGCGGCGGCCTTCTTCCTGGCCGTGGCTTCCTTCTTGGCCGGGGACGGCTTGTTGGCCTTGGGGGTCACGAACGAGCCTCCTGGTCGGGCAGGGCGAGGCGGCGCACCGCGTTCAGCGGCACGGGCAGCCAGTCGGGGCGGTGCCGGGCCTCGTAGACGACCTCGTAGACCGCCTTGTCGGTCTCGTAGGCCCGCAGCAGCACCGGGTCGGTGCGCGGATCGCGGCCGGTGACCTCCGCGTACCCGGAGCAGTAGGCGGCCCGGCAGGCGTGCGCCCAGTCCGGGGCGGGCGGGGTCACCGAGTGGGCGGCGTAGTCGAAGGAGCGGAGCATCCCCGCGACGTCCCGTACCGGCGGCTGCGGCATGCGCCGCTCGGCCAGCGGCCGGGCCGGCTCGCCCTCGAAGTCGATCAGCGACCAGCTCCCGGACGGTGAGCGCAGGCACTGCCCCAGGTGCAGGTCGCCGTGCACCCGCTGGGCGGTCCAGGTGTGGCCCTCGGCGGCCAGGTCGGCCAGCGCCGCGTACGCCGAGCGCAGCCCGTGCTCGTACGGCCGCAGCGCCGGCACCGCCTGCACGGCCGCCGCCAGCCGCTCGGTCATGCTGTCGACCAGCAACTGCAGTTGTGCGTGGCCGAGGGTGACCGTCGGCAGGGCGCGGGCCAGCGCGGTGTGCACCTCGGCGGTGGCCCGGCCCAGCGCGCGGGCCTCGGCGGCGAAGTCCTCGCCCTTGGCCAGCTCGCGCAGCGCCAGTTCCCAGCCGTCGGCGGCCCCGCTCACGAACGGCTGGAGCACGGCCAGCACATACGACTGCGCGTCCACGTCGGCGTGCAGCCAGGCCGTCGGCGCGGGCACCCGGGGGCAGCCCTCGCGGGCCAGGGCCAGCGGTATCTCCAGGTCGGGGTTGACGCCGGGCACCACCCGGCGCAACAGCTTGAGAATGAACGTATCTCCGTAGACCACCGACGAGTTGGACTGTTCGGCGGTCATCAGCCGGGCCACCAGGCCGGCCCGGATCTCCTGCCGGGACTCCCGCTCGAAGCGCAGCGCGCCGATGCGGGCCCGGGCGCGCAGGGCCTCCAGCAGCACCTCGGCGGGCCGGGGGTCGTACAGGGCCTCGTACACCGTGCGTCCGGCGAGCGGGCCCTGCGTCACGTGTCCGATGAGCGCGGGCGCCAGCCGGGGCGGCAGCGCCTCGCGCACGCCTATGAGGAGCTGGTAGCAGTCGCCCGGGTGCGGCGGGGCGCCCGGCGCGGCGGGCTGCTGGACGCGCAGCAGCAGGTGGTACAGGCCCAGCCGGCCGTCGGGCGGCAGCAGTTCGGTGACCGACACGGGGGTGAACCCGGTGACCGGACGGCCCTTGCCGGCGAACCAGCGCTGCCGGGGCAGCCAGGCGCGCAACAAGGGGTCGAGCGAGGTGAGGAGAGGGGTGGTGCCGGAAGAGGTGACCGTATCCGCCATGGGCGTCACGTCCTTTCCCCGGGGGTCGTCGGGGTGTTACTGATGCGTGCCCCGGGTGGGGCGGTGGAAACGCCGCACCGCCCCACCGGCCCGCACTACACGGGTTCCGGGCGCAACCGGAACCAGTAGAAGCCGTGCCCCGCGAGGGTGAGCAGGTACGGCAGCTCGCCCACCGCCGGGAACCGGACCCCGCCGAACAGCTCGACGGGGTGCCGCCCGCCGAACCGGCTCAGGTCCAGCTCCGTGGGCTGCGCGAAGCGGGAGAAGTTGTGGACGCACAGCACGAGGTCGTCCTCGTACTCGCGCAGGAAGGCGAGCACCGCCGGGTTCGACGACGGCAGCTCGGTATAGGACCCCAGTCCGAAGGCAGGATTCTGCTTGCGGATCTCGATCATGCGGCGGGTCCAGTGCAGCAGCGACGAGGGCGAGGACATCGACGCCTCGACGTTGGTGACCTGGTAGCCGTAGACCGGGTCCATGATCGTGGGCAGGAAGAGGCGTCCCGGGTCGCAGGACGAGAAGCCGGCGTTGCGGTCGGGTGTCCACTGCATGGGGGTGCGGACGGCGTCGCGGTCGCCGAGCCAGATGTTGTCGCCCATGCCGATCTCGTCGCCGTAGTAGAGGATCGGCGAGCCGGGCAGGGACAGCAGCAGGGCCGTGAACAGCTCGATCTGGTTGCGGTCGTTGTCGAGCAGGGGTGCCAGGCGCCGCCGGATGCCGATGTTGGCGCGCATCCGCGGGTCCTTGGCGTACTCGGCCCACATGTAGTCGCGTTCCTCGTCGGTGACCATTTCGAGGGTCAGCTCGTCGTGGTTGCGCAGAAAGACGCCCCACTGGCAGCCGGACGGGATCGCGGGGGTCTTGGCGAGGATCTCGGAGACCGGGTAGCGGGATTCCCGCCGTACGGCCATGAAGATGCGCGGCATGACCGGGAAGTGGAACGCCATGTGGCACTCGTCGCCGCCGACCCCGAAGTCACCGAAGTAGTCGACGACGTCCTCGGGCCACTGGTTGGCCTCGGCGAGGAGCACCTTGTCGGGGTACTGGGCGTCGATCTCCTTGCGCACCCGCTTCAGGAACTCGTGGGTCGCCGGCAGGTTCTCGCAGTTGGTGCCCTCCTGCTGGTACAGGTACGGCACCGCGTCCAGCCGGAACCCGTCGATGCCGAGATCCAGCCAGAACTTCAGCGCGGAGATCATCTCCTCCTGCACGGCCGGGTTCTCGTAGTTCAGATCCGGCTGGTGCGAGAAGAAGCGGTGCCAGTAGTACTGCTTGCGTACCGGGTCGTACGTCCAGTTGGAGACCTCGGTGTCGACGAAGATGATGCGGGCACCCGGGTACTGCTTGTCGTCGTCGGCCCAGACGTAGTAGTCCCCGTACGGACCGTCCGGGTCGCGCCTCGACTCCTGGAACCACGGGTGCTGGTCGCTGGTGTGGTTCATGACGAAGTCGATGATCACGCGCATGCCGCGCTGGTGGGCGGCGTCCACGAACTCCACGAAGTCGGCGAGGTCACCGAACTCCGGGAGCACGGCGGTGTAGTCGGAGACGTCGTAACCGCCGTCCCTGAGCGGCGATTTGAAGAACGGCGGCAGCCACAGGCAGTCCACGCCGAGCCACTGCAGGTAGTCGAGCTTGGCGGTCAGGCCCTTCAGGTCGCCGACGCCGTCGCCGTTGCTGTCCTGGAAGGAGCGGACCAGGACCTCGTAGAAGACGGCGCGTTTGAACCAATCCGGGTCCCGGTCCTTGGCGGGAGTGTCCTCGAAGGTGTCCGGAACGGGCTCATTGACGATCATATGGTGGGTGACCCTCCGATCTGCGGGGTGGACGGTCGCAGGACGGTGAAGACGTGCGCGGGCCTGTGACCCGGTTCGAGGCGCACATAGTTGGCCCTGCCCCAGTAGTAGGTCTCGCCGGTGAGCTCGTCGCGCACCGGCACGGACTCGTGCCAGTCCAGGCCGAGTTGCGGCATGTCCAACGAGACCGTTGCCTCCTGGGTGTGGTGGGGGTCGAGATTGACGACCACCACGACCGTGTCCGAACCCGTGCTCTTGCTGTAGGCGATCACCGCGTCCTTGTCGGCGTGATGGAAGTGCAGGTCCCGTAGCTGCTGCAGGGCCGGGTGCCGCCGTCGGATGGTGTTGAGCCGGGTGACGAGCGGCGCGATGGACCGCCCCTCGCGCTCGGCGGCCGCCCAGTCGCGCGGCCTGAGCTGGTACTTCTCCGAGTCCAGGTACTCCTCGCCGCCTTCTCGCAGCGGGGAGTTCTCGCACAGCTCGTAACCGGAGTAGATGCCCCACGTGGGGGAGAGGGTGGCGGCGAGCACGGCACGCACCTCGAACGCGGGCCGCCCGCCGTGCTGGAGGTAGGCGGGCAGGATGTCGGGGGTGTTGGCGAAGAAGTTCGGCCGCATGTAGGCCGCCGCCTCACCCGACAGCTCCGTCAGGTACTCGGTCAGCTCCTGCTTGCTGTTGCGCCAGGTGAAGTACGTGTACGACTGCTGGAAACCGATCTGCGCCAGCGTGTGCATCATCGCCGGCCGCGTGAACGCCTCCGCCAGGAAGATCACATCCGGGTCGGTGCGGTTGATCTCCGTGATGACCCGCTCCCAGAACACCACCGGCTTGGTGTGCGGATTGTCGACCCGGAAGATCCGCACCCCGTGCGCCATCCAGTGCCGCAGGATCCGGACGGTCTCCGCGACCAGCCCGTCCATGTCGGCGTCGAACGCGACGGGGTAGATGTCCTGGTACTTCTTCGGCGGGTTCTCGGCGTAGGCGATGCTCCCGTCCGGGCGGTGCCGGAACCACTCGGGGTGCTTCTGGACCCAGGGGTGGTCCGGCGAGCACTGCAACGCGAAGTCCAGCGCGATCTCCAGACCCAGTTTCTCCGCCTCGGCGACGAAGAAGTCGAAGTCCTCGATCGTGCCGAGGTCGGGGTGGACGGCGTCGTGGCCGCCTTCCGGGGAGCCGATCGCCCAGGGCACGCCGACGTCGTCCGGGCCGGCGGTGAGGGTGTTGTTGGGGCCCTTGCGGAAGGTCGTGCCGATGGGATGGATCGGCGGCAGGTACACCACGTCGAAGCCCATGTCCGCGATCGGCTTCAGCCGGCGCGCGGCCGTACGGAACGTGCCGTGCGGCTGCTCGGCCGTGCCCTCCGACCGCGGGAAGAACTCGTACCAGGATCCGTACAGGGCCCTTTCGCGCTCCACCAGCAGCGGCATCGGATCCGACGCGGTGACCAGCTCCCGCAGCGGATGACGGGCCAGGACCGCCTCCACGTCCGGGGCCAGGGCCGCCGCGAGCCGCCAGGCGGCCGGGCGGTCCTCGTCCCGCAGGGCCGCCACCGCGTCCAGCACGGGCGCGCGGAGGTCCTCCGGGACTCCGGCGGCGGCTCGCTCGTACAACTGCGCGCCCTCCGCCAGCACCAGATCCGTGTCGATACCTGCCGGGATCTTGATCCGGGCGTGGTGCCGCCAGGTGCCGAGCGGGTCCGACCAGGCCTCCACCGTGTAGGTCCAGCGGCCGGGCTCGCCCGCGGTGACCGTGGCGCCCCAGCGGTCGGTGCCGGGGGCCAGCTCCCGCATCGGCGTCCAGGGGCCGGCCCGGCCCGCCGGGTCCCGCAGCACCACGTTCGCCGCGACGGCGTCGTGGCCCTCCCGGAACACGGTGGCCGACACCTCGAACGACTCCCCGGTCACCGCCTTCGCGGGCCGGCGCCCGTGCTGGACCACGGGACGTACGTCCAGGACGGGGATACGGCCCAGGGTGGTGGCCGCGTTGGGGGAGGACCGCTCCCCGTCCGCGGTCGGGCCGGCGGCGTCGGCCGGTGCCACGCCTTTCCTCCCCGTCGTCCTCTTTCCTGCTGCCTTGGTCCTGCTGCTTGTCGGGGGTGCTGACGAATGCTGCGTCGCGGGCATGACCGCTCCTGTCCGCTTCGACGTGGGTGTGGGCGGATGGCTGTGGGGAGGTGGGTCCTGCGGAAGTGCTGTGGTGCGCCTGTGGGGTGTGTACCGGAGGAGCCTTCCCCACCGGTTCGGGTGGGCAATCCGGCACTTTGTTAACTACTCACGCGTACGTCTACGCACAAGACCGGCCCCTTTTCTGCGGGTGCCCCCTGACCGGGCCTTGACGCCCCGACAGCTCCGACACCCGGCCGGTACGTCCCCACCGACCGCGCGGTAACCACTACCGTCGAAGACGACGACGAGACGCACAGCGCCGTGCGTCTCACCCCGCGACGCGTCCCGAGGTGGAAAGTGAAGGCGATCCGTCGGTTCACCGTCCGTCCCGTACTCCCCGACCCCCTCCGGCCGCTGAGCGACCTGGCGCGCAATCTGCGCTGGTCCTGGCATGCGGAAACGCGCGATCTGTTCCAGTCCGTCTGTCCGGAGGGCTGGGCCGGCAGCGGCGGGGACCCGGTCCGGCTGCTGGGCAGTGTGCGGCCGGCGCGGCTGGCCGAACTGGCCGGGGACCGGCGGTTCCTGCGCCGGCTCACCGCGGTCGCCGACGACCTCGACGACTATCTGACCGGCGACCGCTGGTACCAGGAACAGGCCGACGGCCTGCCCGGCGCCGTCGCCTACTTCTCGCCCGAGTTCGGCATCACGGCCGCGCTCCCGCAGTACTCCGGCGGCCTCGGCATCCTCGCCGGCGACCATCTGAAGGCGGCCAGCGACCTCGGGGTGCCGCTGATCGGGGTCGGGCTGCTGTACCGGCACGGGTACTTCCGGCAGACCCTCTCCCGGGACGGCTGGCAGCAGGAGCACTACCCGGTGCTCGACCCCAACGAACTGCCGCTCACCCAGCTGAAGGAGGCCGACGGCACCCCGGCGCAGGTCTCCCTCGCGCTGCCCGGCGGCAAGGCGCTGCGCGCCCGGATCTGGCTGGCGCAGGTGGGCCGGGTGCCGCTGCTGCTGCTCGACTCGGACGTGGAGGAGAACGAGCTCGGCGAACGCGGGGTGACCGACCGGCTCTACGGCGGCGGCAGCGAGCACCGGCTGCTGCAGGAGATGCTGCTCGGCATAGGAGGTGTGCGGGCCGTACGGACGTACTGCCGGCTCACCGGGCACCCCGAGCCGGAGGTGTTCCACACCAACGAGGGGCACGCGGGCTTCCTCGGTCTGGAGCGGATCGCCGAACTGTGCGTCGGCGGGCTGGACTTCGACTCGGCGCTGGAGGCGGTGCGGGGCGGGACCGTGTTCACCACGCACACCCCCGTGCCGGCCGGCATCGACCGCTTCGACCGGGAACTGGTCGGCCGGCACTTCGGCCCCGACGCCGAACTCCCCGGGATCGACGTGCAGCGGATCCTGGCGCTGGGCATGGAGACCTACCCGGGCGGCGAGCCGAACCTGTTCAACATGGCCGTGATGGGGCTGCGGCTGGCCCAGCGGGCCAACGGGGTGTCGCTGCTGCACGGGCAGGTCAGCCGGAGCATGTTCGCGGGACTGTGGCCGGGATTCGATCCCGAGGAGGTACCGATCACCTCCGTGACCAACGGGGTGCACGCGCCGACCTGGGTGGCGCCGGAGGTGCTGCGGCTCGGGGCCCGGCAGGTCGGCGCCCAGCGGACCGAGGACGCGCTGAGCGTCGGCGGCTCCGAGCGCTGGGACTCGGTCGCGGACATCCCGGACCAGGAGATCTGGGAGCTGCGCCGGACCCTGCGCGAACAGCTGGTGCTGGAGGTGCGGGAGCGGCTGCGGGTGTCGTGGCGGCAACGCGGCGCCGGGAACGCGGAGTTGGGCTGGATCGACGGGGTGCTGGACCCGGACGTCCTGACCATCGGCTTCGCGCGCCGGGTGCCGTCGTACAAGCGCCTGACGCTGATGCTGCGCGACCGGGACCGCCTGATGGAGCTGCTGCTGCACCCCGAGCACCCGGTCCAGCTCGTGGTCGCGGGCAAGGCGCACCCGGCGGACGACGGCGGCAAGCGCCTGGTGCAGGAGCTGGTCCGCTTCGCCGACGACCCGCGGGTCCGGCACCGTATCGTCTTCCTTCCCGACTACGGCATGGCGATGGCGCAGAAGCTCTACCCCGGCTGCGACGTCTGGCTGAACAACCCGCTGCGGCCGCTGGAGGCCTGTGGCACCTCGGGCATGAAGGCGGCCCTGAACGGCTGCCTGAACCTCTCCGTGCTGGACGGCTGGTGGGACGAGTGGTTCCAGCCGGACTTCGGCTGGGCCATCCCGACCGCGGACGGCGCGGGCACGGACCCCGACCGCCGCGACGACATCGAGGCGGCGGCCCTGTACGACCTGCTCGAGCAGCGGGTCGCACCGCGCTTCTACGAACGCGGACGCGCCGGCCTGCCCGACCGCTGGATCGAGATGGTCCGCCAGACGCTCTCCCTGCTCGGCCCGAAGGTGCTGGCCGGCCGCATGGTCCGCGAGTACGTCGACCGGCTCTACGTCCCCGCCGCGCAGGCGCACCGCGCACTGACCCCGGACACGGCCAGCGAGCTGGCCGCGTGGAAGGCCCGGGTGCGGGCGGCCTGGTCCGGGGTGAGCGTGGACCACGTGGAGACGACGGCGACGAGTGCCACGGCGGAGCTGGGCACGTCGGTCGGCCTGCGCGTCCGGGTGGCCCTCGGCTCGCTGACCCCCGAGGACGTGGAGGTCCAGGCGGTGTCCGGCCGGGTGGACGCGGAGGACCGCATCACCGACGCCACGGTGGTCCCCCTGAAACCGACCGGCACCCCCGACCTGGAAGGCCGCCTCCTCTACGAGGGCCCCCTCTCCCTCGACCGCACCGGCCCCTACGGCTACACGGTCCGCATCCTCCCCACCCACCGGCTCCTGGCCTCGGCAGCCGAACTGGGCCTCCTGGCCGTGCCGTCGGAGGAGGTGGGGGAGGCAGCGGGCATGGTGCTGCGGTGACTGGGCGGCGGGGCCGGCTAGTGCTGTGACCGCGAACCTTCGCCGGGTTGTTGGTCGCTGAACAAAAGAGGGGTGGCTCGCTCCGGTCGCGGTATGGTCCTGCCATGTCCCGATCAGCCGATATTGCCCTTCCCCAGCCTCCCGTCACCGCGGACGACCTCGACCTTGCCGTGCAACTCGCTGTGGCAGTCCTTCGCGAGGCGCCCCCAGCCGCGTGGGAAGGCAAGGCCGGTTCGCTGGAATGGGACTGCTGGGAAACCGTCGAGCACCTCAGCGACGACCTCTTTGCCTACGCTGCTCAACTGGGGCCCAAGACGCCGCCCTTGGATGGCGAGGTGCCCTTCGTATGGGAGAGCCGACGGCCCGGCGGCCCAGCGAACGCCATTCACGCGAACCGCAAGGCCGGGCCCGCTGGCCTGCTGCAGGTCCTGGAAGCGAGTGGCGCGCTGCTGGTCGCCATGGTGCGCACGACGCCTCCGCAGACCCGCGCTCACCACGTCTTCGGCGTCTCGGACCCTGAGGGCTTCGCCGCGATGGGGATCGTGGAGACCCTGGTGCACACGCACGACCTGGCACAAGGGCTCGGTCTCGCATGGAGCCCGCCTGCCGATCTGTGCTCTCGGGTGCTCGCTCGGCTGTTTCCGGACGCACCGTCGTCCGCGGATCCCTGGCCCACCCTCTTGTGGGCCACTGGACGCGCCGAACTACCCGGACACCCTCGCCTCACCACATGGCGCTGGGACGGCACACCCCGGGCATAGGCTCAGGCGTCTCCGCCGCAAAGGAGAGGTTCGGTCAGGGTTGGCTGGTCAGGTCGCTGCTGAGATTTGCGCAGTGACCAGCGGGTGAAAGGCTGGCCGAGCTTGATGGGTCGGGTCGTGGCCGTCTGGATGACGAAATCCTCGTCGTCAGGCTTGAGCAGGCGGGGACGGCCTCCCGTCCACCGAGGGTGGTCCAGGCAGGCCAGGCCGATCTCGTTGAACCGGTGATCACATCCCGGACCGTGTCCTCGTCTGCCTGCACCAGCTGGGCGATCACCGGCACCCGGTTACCGCCGGCCGAGCCAACAGCATCATCGCGCGCCGATAACGCACCGAACTCGTACTGCCCCGGCGCACGATCTGCTGCAGCCGCTGCCCCTCCTGGTCGGTCGGTCTGTGCGTACGAACAGGCTCAGCCACCGCGCCTCCAGCGGTCGGATCGGACGTCACCGCACATCCAACCGCCAGGACGACCAACCTGAGGGCCCTGTTGGCTGCAAGGAAAAGAGCACTTTCCAGGTGAGAGAGCCCTATCTCGTCGTACCCACGTGTCCGTGTCCAGGGAGACGGTCGGCAGGTGATCTCGCAGGCCGGTGCGGTCCTGCTGCTGGAGACGGTCCGCAAGACGGGCCTTGACCAGGCTATATCTGCAGCTCTGGCTCCGTGGCGGAAGCCGCGGGCCGTCCGATCCCGGCAAGATCCTCTTGGACGTCGCCCTGGCGGTCGCACTGGGCGGGGACTGCCTCGCGGACGTCACCATGCTGCGGTGTGAGCCGGCCGTCTTCGGCCCGGTCGCCTCCGACCCGACCGTCTCCCGCCTGATCGACGGACCGGGCGGAACCGGAGAGCCCGTCGCTACCCTCCTCAGACCGGGAAACGCGGGCTCCAATACCGCCGCCGACCACATCACCACCGCCCAACTCCCCCTGGTACAACTACCCAAGCGCTACCGACGAGGACGGCAGACGCTGATCCGCACGGACTCCGCCGGCGGCACCCACGGCTTCGTGTCCTGGCTCGCGAAGCGGGGCCGATGGCTGTCCTACTCGGTCGGCATGACGGTCACCGATGCGATCCACGAACACGTGCTGAAGATCCCCGCCTCGGCCTGGACCCCGGCCGTCGAGACCGACGGTGAGGCCCGGGACGGGGCCTGGGTCGCCGAGCTCACCGGCAAGCTCCTGGACGGCTGGCCCAAGGGCATGCTGCTCATCATCCGTAAGGAACGGCCGCATCTCGGCGCCCAGTTGAGGATCACGGACGCGGACGGCATGCGGATCACGTGCTTCGCGACCAACACCACCGTCCGGCCGATCGCCGAGCTCGAGCTCCGTCACCGGCTCCGGGCACGGGCCGAGGACCGGATCCGGGCCGCCCGGGCCACCGGCCTGCGCAACCTGCCCCTGCACTACACCGCCCAGAACCGGGTCAGGATGGAGATCGTCCAGATTGCGCTCGAGCTGCTGGCCTGGATGCCCATGCTCGCCCTGACTGGCCGGGCGAGGCTCTGGGAACCGCGTCGCTTGCGGTCTCCGCAGCCGGCCAGCTCGTCACCACCGGTCGGCGCAGGATTCTCCGCCTCGCCCGGCACTGGGCCCTGGACCGACGAGATCACCGCTGCCCTTGAACGGCTCGCGCTCCTGCCCGACCCTGGCTGACCAGCAACCCACCGTCCCTGCGACAGCATCACCCGCCCCGGGCAGTGGAACCCGGCGCCCACCCGACGAGACAGCCGGGCCACCGGCCTGCCCGGCATCAGCTCCGGAAAGCAAGAGGGTCCACCGCGATCGAGGCTAAGGTTCTTGTGTGGGCGACTTCGTGGTGTGGACGCTGCTCGGGGTGGTGTTCGCCGGCGCGAGCGTGGCGATGGGGCGCGAAGCTTGGCGAGTTCATGGAGTTCGTCGGCGCGGCATCCGGACTACAGGCATTGTCGTCGGCATCTGGGAATCGACGGATGGGGACGGGGACGCCCAGTTGTACCCCCAGGTCCGGTACGCGCTCCCTGGCGGCCGGGAGGTCGTCGGCGAGGGCGGAGCACACGCGATGCGCAGCCCACTGTCAGAGGGCGACAGGGTGGAGCTTCTGTATCGGCCGGAGGATCCGGAACGGATCATCCTGGTCGCCCACGACAGACACATGAACATCTGGGTTTACGGCGCGCTCTCCCTGGTCCTGGGAGCCCTGGCACTGCTCTGGGCGCTGTCGGCGATCACTTCCTTGCTGGGATCCGCCTGAATCAGGCCGTGCGTTCCTTTGTTCCCGCACGATCCGGCACGCGTCTGGCACGGGCAACACCGCCCGGGCCGCGGGGCCGCTGTTGCAGTGACCGCCGCTAAGACGGCCCAGGGCAAGAGTAAAGCCCCCTGCCAGCGGAGAAACCGCAGGCAGGGGGCTTACTCGTGGGCGATTACTTCTTCTTGCCCTGGGTCTTGCTGTGGATCTTGGTGAGCTGGGTTTGCTGGTCAGGGGCGGTGGGCTCGTGCGCCTGGTGGACGTCGTTGGTCGTCATGGGCCACTGTTGACGGCCCAGCTTCGCCACACCCGACCGACTGCTGGCACGAGAAAGCTCGAGGCTAGCGTGCGTTGAACGGGTCGATTTCGTACGATTCTTGGACACTGAGCAGCCGGCATTCGCCAGTCACGCGGTGCACGGAAATCTGGCACGGCCCATAGAGGAAGTGCTTGTCGTCCCTCGTGAGGACATACTTCGCGGACTGGAAGGCAAAATAGAAGAACTCTCCCTTCTGGGCCTTGCAATCCTCGTCCGGGAACAGGGCGACCTCGTTGTCCCAGTCGGCGGACATCTGCCGGATGTATTCCGCTGCGATCCGTTCTGCCTGTTCCATGGTGTGCATCAGTTGGTCCTCATCAACTTGAATGTTTTGAAATACGTGGGATCGACGAACCCTGTCTGGGCGTCGATGAAAAGTACCCGATTCTGATCGTTCACGATATTGAACACGTGCCCCGGCATTCCCTCGCCAGGTCTCGCCGCGATGATACCGCGGGCGCCGTGTCCAGCATTCCTGACATGATCAACCATGCCCCAGAAATCGGTGTCCTTGAAGCTGGATCCGTACACGTTCTCCAGGCGCTCCAGGGACTGGAATCCTCCCATGTCACCGGGTACGGGTTTGATGCCGTTGCCGCGCATGTATTGTTCGAACGCATCGGCCACGTACGTGCAATTCTTGTTGCCCCCTTCCGGATTGAAGTGTTTCGGCAGGTCCGGATAATGGGGTGTCTCGTACGGTTTGGGCGGGAAGGGCGACTTCTGTGGGGCAAGTCCGAGGGGGTCGCAGGAGACGGAAGGACGGTCCACGTAGCTGACCGGGTTGGCCGCCGGAGCCAGGCCGAGGGGGTCCTGGCTGACATAGTGGCCGATTTCGGGGTCGTAGTACCTGAGGTAGTTGTAGTGGAGGCCCGTCTCGGGGTCGAAGTACTGTCCCGGGAAACGCAGCGGAGTGTAAGCGCGGCTCCGCACCGACCAGGACAGCTTGCCCCAGTTGGTGGCCTGGGCGCGCCAGGCGATGTCGCCGGACTCGTCGATCAGCTCGCACGGAGTACCCGAGAGATCGGACACGATCGCGAAGAAGCGGGCGTCTATCTCTTCCTGCGAGGCCGCGGCCATGGTCCGGCGCTCGCTCTGCGCAACCGCTTCGACCCCGTTGAGATGCCACGTCAGGGTCACCGAGTCGCCCGAGTCCGCCCAACTGGTCGTCTGCTCGCAGAGCGAGGTGCCGTCCCAGGCGAAGTCCACCTGCTCCAGTACGTCGACACCGTTCTCGGCGATGCGCTGTTTGCCGATGCGCCTGCCCAGAGGGTCGTACAGGTACCGCCACACCGTGCCGTCCGGAGTGACGACCCGGGTGAGCCGGTCCTCCGCGTCCCAGCTGTACCGCCACGTGTCCGGCTTGCGGGAGAGCCGGGTCCTCTGGCGCAGCACCACACGGCCGGCGGCGTCGTGCTCGTAGCGGATCCGGCCGGCGCGGACGAGGTCGGCGCCCTGGTAGGCGCGTTCGCCGCACCCGTCGTCTCCGTACTGCCGCCCGGGCCAGTCGGCGGCGGTCTGGTTGCCGAGCCGGTCGTACGCGTAGGACTCCGCCCACCCGTCCCCGGTGACCCGGGTGGTCCTGCCTGCCGGATCGAGTTCGTAGTGTCGGACGCCGTTCAGCTGGTCGTCGACCTTGGTCAGGCTGCCGTCCGCGCGGTACGCGTAGGTCCGCGCCTGGATCCGGCGGCGAGAGTGGTCCACTGCCTGGGAGACCAGCCGGTTCATCGCGTCGAACGACCGGGAGACGGTCAGGGACTCGCCGATCCGACGGCTGACTTCGCGGCCCGTCCGGTCGTATTCCAGCGCGATGACCCGACCGTCGGCCGTGAGCCGGCAGGGCTTTCCGTCGGCGTCGTAGTCCCAGGTGCTGACGGCGCCCGACGGAGTCGTGCGCGCGGCCAGGTTGCCGAACTCGTCGTAGCGGTAGGCCACCTCCCGGCCGTTGATCCGCTCGGAGACCAGGCGTCCGTGCCGGTCACGGAGGAGGGTGAGTTCCGCGTGGCCGTTGCCGGCGTGGGCGATCTCGTCGGTGAAGTCGTAGGTGTACGTCATCACCTCCCCGTCGACGCTCTTGCGGACGATCTGTCCCAGTTCGTTGTGCTCGAAGGAGACGACCTGGCCGAGGGCGTTCGTGCGGGAGACCAACGCACCGGCCGCGTCGTACGCGTACCGGATGGCCCGCCCGCCGAAGTCGGTCTCCGTGCTCAGCCGTCCCACGGCGTCGTACTCGTAACTCCACGTCCGACCCTGTGGGTTGGTCACCCGGGTCAGGCGGAGTTCGTCGTCGTACACGAACTCGTAACGGGAACCGTCGGGTTCGACGCGTGCGGTGAGCAGATCGAATGGGCCGTACTCGAACCGGGTCACTCCGCCGACCGTGTTCGTGTGGGTGAGGCAGTTCCCCTCACCGTCGTACGTCCACGATTCCTCGGTCCCGTCCGGATTCCGGCGACGCGTGACATGGCCCTCGACGGACCATTCCATCTCACCGGTCGCACCGAAGGGGTCCGTGATGGCGGTCACGCGGCCGAAGGCGTCCCGCCGGTACCGCATGACGTTGCCCGCGTGGTCACGCACCTCGGCGGGCAGACCGGCCGCGTCGCAGCGGATGGTGGTGACCCGGCCGTACTGGTCGCGCATCGCGGACACATGGCCGCGCTCGTCGTACGTGAAGAACGTTCGACCGCCGGCTGAGTCGGCCACCGACGTCAGGTTCCCGCGGGCGTCGAACTCCTGGCGGAGCGAGCTTCCGTCCGGGCGCACGATACGCGTGAGCAGCCCGCGGGCGTCGTAGGAGAGCGTCGTGCGACGGCCGTCCGGACGGACGATCTCCGTTACGTTCCCCATGTCGTCGTACCGGCGGGAGGTCGTACGGCCGACGGCGTCGGTCTCGGACAGCAGGCGATGGAAGCGGTCGCGGGTGGAGCTCCGGGTGTGGCCCGCCGGATCCACCATCGCGACGATCTGGTGCAGGTCGTTGACGAAGTACCGGCGCACGGCGCCCTCGCCGTTGACCGCTTCCGTGGTGTGCAGCCCCGTCTCCGGGTCTCTTGCGCCGTAGGACAGCCGCAGGCTCATGTGCCCTTCCGCGCCGCCCTGCGCGATGCACCGGTCCCTGTCGTCGTACGCGTACGTGTACGCGTGACCGTTGGTGTCCGTCCAGGAGGTGACGCGTCCCCGCTCGTCGTAGGTGAAGCGGAGAGGCAGCCCGGAGGAGTTCCGGACCTCGGTGACGTTCTCTTGCGTGTACCCGTACCGGATCAGCTGGAGATCGGATCCGTCCTCGCTTCCGCCGGCCAGGTAGAGGCCGGTGATCCGCCCGTCGGCACTCTCGATCCGCAGGCGGTAGCCACCGCTGTGGACGACGGCCGAGGGCACTCCCGCCCCGTCGTATTCGAAGGTGATCCAGTTGCCGTTGCGGTCGTCGATCTGTTCGAGGACCGCGAGGCCGGGTCCCTGGTCGGCGAAGTGCCGGGTGTGGTGGGTCCGCGGGTCGGTGATCGTGTAGCCGCCGTCGACCCGGTCCAGGGGGAGGCGGGGGCCGTGGCTGGGCAGGGTGGGCAGGCCGGGGGCGGGGTGGGGGTAGGACAGGAGGAGGCCGTCCTCCGTGACGTAGACGATTCCCTCCGCGTCGATCTCCAGGCGCTGGTCCAGGGTGGATGACCAGGACGGGCCGAACCAGCGGCCCAGGTGGTAGCCCGACTCGACGCGACGGGCGAGGACCAGGGGGAGTGCGCCGGGGAGGGTGACATCGGTCTGCGGCAGGTACATCCTGCCGGTGGCGAGGTCGATCGGGTCGGTGCCGCCGCTGTAGACCGCATCCGACTCCCGTGAGGGCCCGTGCGGGTCCTCGTTCACCCGGTTCCGGGCCGTCTTTGCGGCCGCGCCCTCGGCTCCCGCCCGCGCCTCTCCGCGTGCCGCGGCTTCCGCCGCCTGCCGGGTCAGACCAGCCTTCGCCGCATCCCGCGCCAGCCCCGCCTCCAGTCCGGCGCCGTCGCCGAGGAGGAACTGGGGCAGCATGCGGCCGCCGAACTCGGACGGGTCCTTGCGGAACTCGTCCCACATGGTCTTCGCGGTGCGTTCGGGGTGTGCGGCGGTGGAGACCAGGCCGGAGAGCGTCATGCTGACGTTCTGCATGTACGCGGCCGGGTGGGTGAGGTTGTAGGGGTCCATCGGGTCCAGGCCGCGGACGAAGGTGACCAGGCCGGCCGTGCCCTTGACGACGCCTCCGGCGAAGTGGGTGAGTTCGATGCCGGTGGACAGCGCGCCGTCCTTCAGGTCGCCCTTGAGGCGGTCCAGGGGCGGGGGCTCGGCGGGGGCGTGGGCGAGCGCCGCCTTCACCTTGCCCTGCGCCTCGGTGGCGGCGGTGTTGCGCTGCTTGCGAGCCTCGGCGAGCTTGTGCTGGGCGGCCTGGACGGTGGCCTTGCCCGGGTCGTGGAACTTCCCCGGATCGGGGCCGGGGTCCTCGCCCGCCTTCGCCTTCGCGCTGTACGTCTCGACCTTGTCCTTGTAGGCGTCGAACGCGGTCTTGGATGCCTTCTCGCCCTTCTTGTAGAGCTCTACGGCTTCCTTCGCCTGGCCTTGCGCCCACTTGACCGTGTCGGCGTACGACTCCAGCGCCTCCGCCGCGTTCTTGCAGGCCTCGGCCGCCTGCGCCCACTTGGCGGGGTGCACGCCGAACTTCTCGCGGAAGGCGTCGCCGCCCTCGCCCTTCCAGCCGGAGGAGTCGACCTTCTTCAGCCCCTGGCTGACCTTGTCGAACGCGCCGTGGAAGTCCCGCAGGTGCCCCGCGCTCTCACGGATCTTCGCCGGGTCGCCGTGGACGAGCTCGTCGGCGTCCTCTGTCTGGCCGAGCTGCTGCTCGCCGGGTGTTGCGCCGAGGTCGGAGGCGACCCCGTCACCCCAGTCCTCCACCACGTCGGCCCACTTGTGCAGGCCGACATCGTCCAGTTTGTCGCCGACCTTGTCCGTGGCCCAGTCGACGCCCTCGCCGAGCTTCTTCTTGCCCTTGTCGTAGAGGTCCTCGGCACCGCCCAGGAGCGCATTGGTCACATCCCCGATGCCCATCAGCGCTCAACCCCCCGCCGCTGACCGTCTCCGTCCCCGTCCCCGAGCGCCTCGCGCAGATCACCCACGCCCATGCCCGGCACCGGCCCGATGGTGTGCGAGGTCATCACGTCGTCCGCGGCCGTCTTCCAGCCCTGCTTGCTGTTGGCCCACGCCTGGTCGAAGGACTCCTTGCTGTAGTCGACGTCGCCGCCGTACGCACCGGACTTGGCGATGTCGCCGTAGCCCATCTTCTCCACGTCCTCCTCGGAGGCGTACGGGTTGCCGATGGCCGCGTTCTCGACGACCTTGACGGTGCCCTCGACGTACTTGTCGGTCTCGTAGTACGTCCCCGCCGCCAGCCCCGTCTTCTCCGCGAACCCGTTGCCCTCGGCGATCAGCGACCGCACGCCCCACTCCCAGCGCTCGCAGAACGACGTGAACTCACCCGTCAGACCCTCATGCCCCAGCTCCACACCCGACAGCGCGATCTCGGCGAAGCCACGGCCGGCCCCGGACGTGCCGAAACCACCCAGCTCCTTCAACTCACCCAGCGCATCGGTCAACCCCTTGGCGATCAACGCCAGCCCGTCCGTCGCCAGGTCCTTGCCGCCGCCCCCAGTCACTCCTCGTCCCCCGTCCCGCCGTCCACATTCACCGCCACCGCATCCGGCACGATCCCGCGTACCGGAGGGAAGACCGCCCCGTCCTCCCCGTCAGCGCAGTCCAGCGCCACCCCGCACGGCACCCCGACAGCCGGCACCACCGCGTCGAGCAGCCGCGCCCCCAGCCACCGCTGATACGCCCACTCCCGCGCACCCTCGCCCCGCGCCAGGGCGAAACGCGCCAGGGACTGTTCGTTCGAGAACGCGTAGATCCAGCGGACACCGCCGAAATCACCCGACAGGGGCACGTCGTCCCCGTCCACCGGCACCAGTACCGCCGTACGCCGGAACTCTCCCAGCAGGACGGCGAACTCCCGGCGTCTGTGGTCGGGATCGCCCGTGGTCTCCGGCTGATGCTCCGGCATCGCGACGTCCGCGTAGTCGTACAACCGTGACCTCGGCGTTTGCGCCGCCGGTCCGGTGTGGGCCCCGTGTTCCTCCATGGCGGGATGATCACATCGATACATCCCGGCTTACAAAGTGGGGGGTGGGGCTTCTCGGGTCATGACTCGGACAGGCCCGCGCACAGTCGCTTCAGTACCGTCCCGCACCTGCGGGCGTACGCGTGTTGCAGGCCGCGGGTGGCCGGGCCGCCCGCGCGGGCGTACCACGCGGCGGCCTTGCTGAAGGCCGCCACGGTGAGCCAGACCGTGCCGTCGCCGGTGCGGTCGATGAGGAAGGCTTCCTCGCCGCATTCGGGGTGGCCTTGGAGGGTGCCGTAGGCCCAGCCGGCGCGGCGGGGTTCCTCGGTCGTCCATATGATGCGGCAGGGGGCCTTTATGACGCCGGCCAGGGTGACGGTGACGTCGACGCCGGGGGCAGCGCGGTCGGCGGTGGCGTCGATGCCGACGCCCAGTGCGCGGTGCATCTCCCAGGTCAGGACCGCTTCGGCGGCTCGCCGGAAGACCTCGTGGCCCTCGCCGAGGCGGGTGCGGACGAGCATGGGGTGGAAGCCGGGCGGGCAGGACGTGAGATCGTCGCGGGTCGCGCCGACCGGCTCGTAGGTGAAGGGCGCCGAAGACATGGGTCACAAGGGTAGGGCGGCACCCGGAAGGCCTTCCTCCCGGGTGCCGCCCTGTGCCGAGTCGCTGGCGACTAGGCGACGTTGACCGCGGACCAGGCCGCGGCGACCGCCTTGTACTCGGTGCTGGTCGAGCCGTACAGCGCCGACGCCGCGTTCAGGGTCGCCGTGCGGGCGGCCTTGTAGTTGGTCGTCGAGGTCATGTACGTGGTCAGCGCCTTGTACCAGATCTGCAGCGCCTTGGCGCGGCCGATGCCGGTGACCGTGGAGCCGTTGGAGGTCGGCGAGTTGTAGGTCACGCCGTTGATCGTCTTCGAACCGCTGCCCTCCGAGAGGAGGTAGAAGAAGTGGTTCGCGACGCCGGACGAGTAGTGCACGTCCTTGTTGCCCACGGAGGAGGACCAGTAGTCCGCCGAGCCGCCGTCCTTGCTGGGCTTGTCCATGTAGCGCAGCGGGGTGCCGTCGCCGTTGATGTCGATCTTCTCGCCGATGAGGTAGTCACCGGGGTCGCTGGCGTTGTTCGCGAAGAACTCCACGCCGGTGCCGAAGATGTCGGAGGTGGCCTCGTTCAGGCCGCCGGACTCACCGGAGTAGTTGAGGCCGGCGGTGTTCGCGGTGACGCCGTGGCTCATCTCGTGGCCGGCCACGTCCAGCGAGGTCAGCGGGTCGACGTTGCCGGAGCCGTCGCCGTAGGTCATGCAGAAGCAGCTGTCGTCCCAGAACGCGTTGACGTAGGCGTTGCCGTAGTGCACGCGGGAGTAGGCGCCGACACCGTTGTTCTTGATGCCGCTGCGGCCGAAGGTGCTCTTGTAGAAGTCCCAGGTCTCCGCCGCGCCGTAGGCGGCGTCGGCCGCCGCGGTCTGGTCGGAGGAGGAGCTGGAGGCGGTACCGGTGCCGAAGACGTTGGTCGAGCTGGCCACCAGGGTGCCCGTGCCGGACGTCTTGCGGGCCAGGTTGTAGGTCTTGTGGTTGCCCCGCGCGCTGTCGGTGAGCTGGTACGTCGAGCCCGACTGCACGGAGTTGAGGGTGACCGTGCCGGAGTACAGCGTCTTGCCGGTCGCGGTCTCGATGCCCTGGTACTCGTAGAGCTTCTTGCCCGTGGCCGCGTCGGTGATGACGTGCAGCTGGTTGGGGGTGCCGTCGTCCTGGAGGCCGCCGACGACCGTCTCGTAGGCGAGGACGGGCTTGCCGGAGCCGGCCCAGATCACCTTGCGGGCGCCGTCCGCGGTGGTCTTGGCGGAGCCCAGCGTCTTGGCGGCGGACACCGCCTGCTTCTCGGCCTTCGCCGCGGTGATCTGCGGCTTGAGCGAGGAGACCTTGATGGCCGACTTGGCCGCCTTGGTGACGCCCTCGGTCTTGCCGGACTTGGCGGTGTGCACGATCAGGTCGCCGCCGAGCACGGGCAGGCCCGCGTAGGTGCGCTCGTAGCGGGTGTGGAGCGTGCCGTCGACGTCCTTGACGACGTCCTTGACGACGAGCTTCTCCTTGGCGCCGAGGCCTATCCGGTGCGCGGTGTCGGTCGCGCCGGCCTGGGCCTGCTGGATCAGGGTGGTACGGGCCGCCGCGGACAGCTGGGTCGGGGCCGCAGCGAGGGGCTTGGCCGTCGGCTGGGCGGTGGCGCTGGTGGTCACACCAGTGGCGAGCAGGGCTCCGGCGGCGACAGCGGTGGCGATGGCCAGAGTGGTGCGCTTGTGACGCGCGTAGAGGGGGCTCACAGAAGCTCCTTCTCGTGGGGGAGTCCGGGCAGCGTGGGGTTACTGGCCGGAGTGTGTGGCGTGGTGAAGTTGCTGTGCTGTGCGGCGGGTGGAGAGAGAGTGACATCAAGGGCGCGTACATGTCAGGACCCTGAAGTGATGTTGGCTGAAAGTCGACCTTCGGGTGAACGTTTCAGCAGTGTGAACGGGCGCTGTCCGAGGGTGCTCCACCCTCGGACAGCGCCGTGTTTCCGGGCCCTAGGGCCTGCGGTTTACGGGAAGGTCAGCTTCCAGCCGTTGATCGTCCCGGTGTCGTAGGTGGCCTGATCCTGTACCCGCAACTTCCAGGTGCCGTTGGCCGATTCCGCCGAGGCGTTGACCGTGTAGGTCTCGTTCACGTTGTCCGCCGAGTCCGAGGAGCTGAAGTTCTTCAGCCGGTAGGCGGTGCCCGAGGGGCCGACGAGGTCGATCACCAGGTCACCCCGCCAGGTGTGGGTGATGTCGACGGACACCTGGAGGTTGCTCGGCGCGTTCCCGGTCCGGCCGGAGACGGTGATGCTGGAGGTGACGGCCGGCCCGTTGTCCGGGACGGACACCGGCGTGGTGCTCTCGTACGAGGTGCCGCCGCCCCCGCCGCCACCGGAGCGCGACCCGACGGCCACGCCCGCCCAGGCGTCCTGCACCGCCTTGTACTCGGCGCTGGAGGTGCCGTACAGCTCGCCGGCCGCCGCCAGGGTGCCGGTCCGGGCGCCCGCGTAGTTGGTGGTGGACGTCCACTTGGTGGTCAGCGCCCGGTACCAGATCTGCAGCGCCTTGTCCCGGCCGATGCCGGTGACCGGAAGTCCGTCCGCCGTCGGCGAGTTGTAGCTGACGCCGTTGACGACCTTGGCGCCGCTGCCCTCGCTCAGCAGGTAGAAGAAGTGGTTCGCGGGGCCGGACGAGTAGTGCACGTCGACGCCGCCGATGCCCGAGTACCAGTTGTCCTTGGACGCGCCGTCCTTGCTGGGCTTGTCCATGTAGCGCAGCGGGGTGCCGTTGCCGTTGATGTCGATCTTCTCGCCGACCAGGTAGTCGCCGGGGTCGGTGGTGTTGTTCGCGTAGAACTCCACGCCGGCGGCCATGATGTCGCTGGTCGCCTCGTTCAGACCGCCGGACTCGCCGCTGTAGTTGAGGTTCGCGGTGGCGGAGGTGACGCCGTGGCTCATCTCGTGGCCGGCCACGTCGATCGAGGTCAGCGGCTTGGCGTTGCCGGAGCCGTCGCCGTAGGTCATGCAGAAGCAGCTGTCGTCCCAGAACGCGTTCACGTACGAGTTGCCGTAGTGCACGCGGGAGTAGGCGCCGACGCCGTTGTTCTTGATGCCGCTGCGGCCGAACGTGCTCTTGTAGTAGTCCCAGGTGAGCGCGGCGCCGTAGTGGGCGTCCGCGCCCGCGGTGGCGGCGTTGGAGTTGCTCCCGTTGCCCCAGGTGTCGGAGGACTGCGAGAACAGGGTGCCGGTGCCGGAGGTGCCGTGGTTCAGGTTGTACGTCTTGTGGCCGCCGCGCGCCCCGTCGGTGAGCGTGTACGTCGAACCGGACTGGGTCGTCGTCAGCGAGACCTGCCCGCTGTACTGGGTGTTGCCGATGCCGGTCCGGACGCCCTGGTACTCGAACAGCTTCTTGCCGGTGGCCGCGTCCGTGATGACGTGCAGCTGGTTCGGGGTGCCGTCGTCCTGGAGCCCGCCGACGACCGTCTCGTACGCCAGCACGGGCTTGCCGGTCGCCGCCCAGATCACCTTGCGGACGCTGTCCGCGGCCGGCTTGGCCGCGCCCAGCGCCTTCGCCCGCTGCACGGCCTGCCGCTTGGCCGCGGCCTCCGACACGGCCGGGGTGAGACCGGTGACCTTCAGCGTGGCGTTGGTGGCCCGGACCACGTCCATCGTCTTGCCGGACTTCGCGGTGGTCACGACCAGATCGCCGCCGAGCACCGGCAGACCCGCGTACGTCCGCTCGTACCGGGTGTGCAGCGTGCCGTCGCCGTCCTTGACGACGTCCTTGACCACCAGCTTCTCCTGGGCGCCCAGCCCGAGCGCGCGGGCCGCTGCGGCCCTGCCGGTGTCGGCGCGGCGGACCAGCTCGGCGCGCTGCGAGGGCGTGAGCTTGACGGCGGCGTGGGCCGGGTTGACCTTCCCGGCCTGCGGCTTCGCCGGTGCCGCGCTGGCCGCGCCGGACTGGACGGCGGCGGCGATCAGGGCGGCGACGCCGGCGAGGGCGACGGTGGCGGTTCTGCGGTGCGAGGTGTGGGAGGTGCGTCCGCGAGAGGAATTGCTTCTCAACACTGACTCCTTCTGCGTGACCGCGGGTCGCGCGGCCAGGGGAGACCGGACGGTGGGTTGGGACGTCCGGGCAGAACTGGGCGGTGCGAAAGCCACGTGCAGGTGCGGAGCCGGCTCACCCAGGCGCGCAGTAACTGTGGGGTTGCTGTGAGTCGGCCAGGGAAGAGTGGCAGGAGATCTCGCCATCTGTCAGGACCGCGTCACAAACTTGGCCAAAAACGGTTCGTTGACCGGATGTTCCTGTTCGGTATGCGGACGCTTCGCGGGTGTGGCAGGAGGGTCGAGTGGGGGTGCCGAGCGTCCTGGGTCCTTTTCAGCCATGGACATGGCTAGATCCCTGTGTGAAGATCCTTTGAATTTTGCCACGAGTTTGTAAAGCAAGGATCTCTACATGAGAAGACGCCACAGACCCGGGAGCAACCGCTTCCTGGTCTATGCCGCGTACGCCATGGCCGGTGTCGTGACCGCCGGTCTCGCCCTGCCCGCACACCACGACACCACCGGGACCGTCACCCCGGTGGCGCTGGCGGCGGCCGCATCCGACGACGACGACGATGCGGCGACGGGCGAAGCCCGCCGCCGCGCCGCGGCGTTGGGGGAACGCGTCGAGGTCACGGCCCTGCGCACCGAGAGCTCCACGACGTACGTCAACCCCGACGGGTCCGTGACCGTGGAAGCGGCCACCGGACCGGTCCGCGTCAAGGACGACGACGGCGCATGGCACGACCTGGACACCACCCTCGTCCGCCGCGACGGCGGCATCGAGCCCCGCCGGGCCGCGGCCGACATCCGCATCTCCGACGGCGGTGAGGGACCGCTCGCCGAGGTCGACGAGGGGGACAAGACCCTCGGCATCAGCTGGGACGGGACCCTCCCCGAACCGGAGATCCAGGGCAACACCGCCGTCTACAGCGACGTACGGCCGGGCCAGGACCTCGTGGTCACCGCGCTGCCGGAGGGCTTCTCGCACCAGCTCGTGCTGAAGGAGCGCCCGAAGGACGACGTGGA
Source organism: Streptomyces sp. NPDC088810 (assembly GCF_044750305.1). Taxonomy (NCBI): domain Bacteria; kingdom Bacillati; phylum Actinomycetota; class Actinomycetes; order Kitasatosporales; family Streptomycetaceae; genus Streptomyces; species Streptomyces sp. NPDC088810. Next base: position 27,268 of record NZ_JBIVJQ010000010.1, on the reverse strand, counting down.
GCTGCGTATCCCCGTGTCCGCCGAGGGCCTGAAGCTCCGTGAGACCTCCGACGAGCGCCTGCTGTGGGAGAGCGACAGCGGCAAGAACGTCGCCACCGCTCCCGTCCCCGTCATGTGGGGAGCCGGGGAGGGCCAGGCGTCGGGCGAACCGGCGAAGGTCACCGACGTGGGCGTCTCCGTCGAGGGCGGCGCCGACGGACAGACCCTGGTGCTCAAGCCGGACACGTCGTTCCTGACGGACCCCGCCGTGAAGTACCCGGTCACCGTGGACCCGACCAACACCCTGCTCGGGCCGCTCACGGACACCTGGATCCAGGACGACGACTATCCGACGTCCCAGCGCGGTTCGACCGAGCTGAAGGCGGGCACGTACAACGGGACCGAACGCGCCCGTTCCTACCTCAAGTTCGACGCGGCCCGGTTCGTCGGCAAGCACATCGTCGACGCCGACCTGCGCATGTACTCGCACTGGTCGTCCACCTGCTCGACGAACAACTCCGGCATCCAGGTCCGGCGCGTCACGAGCGACTGGGACCCCTCCGCCATCACGTGGGCAAGCCAGCCCGGCACGAGCACCGCCTCGGCTCCCGTCTCGACGGCGGCGAAGGGCTACAGCTCCGCCTGCCCCGCCGGACAGGTGTCGTGGGACATCGACGGCATCGCCCAGGCGTGGGCGGACGGCCAGCCCAACTACGGTGTGCGCCTCGCGGCCGTGGACGAGACCGACCCCCTCACCTGGCGCCGCTACCGCTCCGCCAACTACGTCGACGGATCGCACGACGCGGCCACCGAGCCGTCTCTGATCGTCACTTACAACTCCGCCCCCACGGTCCCGGCCTCCCTCGGTGTCGGCCCGCTCAAGACGGACACCACGCTGACGACCGCCGGGTCCCTCACACCCACCCTCCAGGCCAAGGTGGGCGACGCCGACGCCGACTCCGACCTGGTGACGGAGTTCCAGGTCCAGCCGGACCCCGCGTTCGCCGACACCACGTACACCTGGACGGGCAAGACCGCCCAGTTCGCGCCGGGCACCGTGGCCACCACGCAGATCCCCACCGCGTCGGCGATGCCCGACGGCAGCCATCTGCGGATGCACGCCCGCACCAGCGACGGGATCGACACCTCCGCCTGGTCCGACTGGAAGACCTTCCGCGTCGACGCGACCGCCGTGCAGCCCGCCGACCTGCCCACGCAGCTCCAGGCCGGCGCGACGGACACCGCCTCGCCGCTCGTCACGGGCGTCGTCACCTCGCCCAACGGGGGCATGGTCGAGGCCCAGTTCCGCCTCGGCAACGCCACCGGCACCCAGACCCTGGGCGCCCAGCTCGTCCCCAGCGGAGAGCGGGCCGGCTTCCAGATCCCCGCCGACCGGCTCACCTCCGGCGGCCCGTTCGACTGGTCGATGAGGGCCTGCTACGTGGGCAAGTGCTCCGCGTGGACCGAGCGGACCCCGATCGCCGCCGGGACCGGCGCGGAACCGGACCAGGTGACCGCCGCCTCCTCGGTGAGCCTGCCGCTCACCAAGGCCACCGTCTGCACCGACTCCGACGCCTGCGTCGGGGAGACCGGTACCGCCCTGAAGGCCGGCAGCGTCTCGGGCAAGAACTGGCGCGCCTACCTCAAGGCCGACGTGTCGAAGATCCCCGCCGGCGCCCGCGTGACCAAGGCCGTGCTCACCCTCCAGTCGGCCGCGACGACGCCCGACCTGGACGTGCACGCCCTCAACGCGGCCTGGGACACCACCGGGGCGGGAAGCCAGCTGGACGCCGTCACGGCCCCGGAGGCCAACCTGACGGCCGGCGCGCCCTGGACGATCGACGTCACCGGCCTGGTCACGGGCTGGACCGACGGGGCGAACGCCAACCACGGCCTGGTGCTGCGCAGGGCCGAGGACGCCGCGAGCACGGCCGGCATCAGCTTCACCTCGGCCACGCTCACGGCCGAGTACGAGGCGGCCACCCCGCCCTCGCCGCCCGTGGCGGTCCGCGCCCGGGCGGCCGACTCCGGCGCCCTGGTCACCTGGGGGGCCAGCGAGGACAGCGGTTACAACGACACCGTCCTCACCTACGAGGTGACCGCCCTCGACTCCTCCGGCGCCGAGGTCGCCAAGCACACCACCCAGGGCACCGACTCCGTGTTCACCGGCCTCACCAACGGGGCCTCGTACACCTTCCGGGTCAGCGCCTCCAGCCCGTACGGCACGAGTGACGCGGTCACCAGCGCCGAGGCCAAGCCGCTCGGCGCCCCGCTCGACGGCGCCACCTACACCCAGGCGGTCCGCGAATACCTGGACGCCTCCGCCTCCCTGACGACCGGAGCGAAGGGCAGCGCCGCGGCGGCGGTGGACGGACGTCCGCACGCCGGCATGTACACCTCGCTGCTCAAGGCGGAGGAGTCCTGGCTGATCGACAGCCGCGACGCCCTCAAGGCGAGCGGGCTGACGTACACGTCGATCACCACCGACCTCTCCGACACGCTGCTGCTGCCCTCCGCCGACGGGACGGTGACCGTCCGCGCGACGGTGGGCCAGCAGAAGACCCTGGCCGACGCGCCCTCGGACCCGGAGACCACCGAGGCCACGATCCTCTACACGTTCTCCGCCGGGGACACGCCCGTGCTCCGCAACAGGATGAACGCCGAGCAGTACGAGGAGCAGCTGGCCAAGGACGACCGGGCCCTCGGAGCCGTCACCTACGGCACCGTGGAGAACGACAGCGGCACCACGCAGGCCACCCGGACGGCCAGCGCCGCACCGAGCCCGTACTCGGCCTACGCGGCGCAGATCACGCCCTACGCCAGCCTCAACGCCAGCGGCACCGCGAAGTGGGCGAGGGACAACGTGAACTCCCGGTCCGAGTTCAGCCAGGACTGCACCAACTTCGTCTCCAAGGCCCTGTACCACGGGGGCGGTATGCGCATGAAGGGAGTGAACAAGGACAAGAAGAGCGCGGACTACTGGTGGCGGGTCGGGCACCTGGCCCCGCACGGTGTGCACTACTACACGTACTCCTACACCTGGACCGTCGCCGACAAGATGCACACCTTCCTGCTGCGTCACAGCGACGGCGCGATCAACACCGAGACCAAGCAGCAGTACGCCAAGGTCGGTGACATCGTGCTGTTCAACTGGGGCGGCCGGGGCGGCTGGGACCACGCGGGCGTCGTCACGAAGATGTCGGGCGGCAAGGCGTACGTGACCGCGCACAACAACAACCGTCTCAACCAGCGCCTCGACGTGTACATCAACAGCCAGCGGGGCACCTGGGCGGACATCTTCCACGTCATTCCGGGGTGGTACTGATGGCCGGCCCGGCCGGGAAGCGCCTCTGTGCGGGGGCGGCGGCGCTGGCCGTCGTCCTGGCGGCGGCCGTCGGCACCTGGTGGCTGCTGAGGGACCCCGCTCCCTACGCCCTGCGGAAAACACCGGCGGTGAAGGTCACCGTCCACGCCGTGAAGTCCGACTACCCGGAGGCCGGGGAACTCGCCGGTGACGTCGATCCGCTGCTCAAGGTGTACGTACAGCGCCTCAAGGCCGGGGACGCCACCGACCTGGCCCGCCTCGGCGCCCCCTGGTACACCGGCCGGGACCGCGCCGCGCGGGAGCTGATCAGCCGGTACGGCGCACACGCCGGCGAACCGGTCGACGCGCTGGTGCGGGACCCCGTGGTGCCGTACCTGGCCACCGTCGAACTGCGCTTCGGCGACGGGCAGCGACAGGAGGTGCGGCTCACCCGCGACGACGACGTGTGGTGGCTGCAGCTCGGGGACGGTGACCCCGTGGCTCCCTAGCCACCTCGCACCCGTACGACCAGCCGCCGGCCTTCTCGCCGGCGGCTGGTCGTCGTGGATCCCGAGGCCGGAGACGACCCGGCACGGTGGCCTACCGGCCCTCGCCGGTGGCGTCCCCGTGCCAGGTCCGCCACAGCGCCGCGTACGCCCCGCCGGCCGCCACCAGCTCCTCGTGCGTGCCCAGTTCGGTCAGCCGGCCGTCCTCCATGACCGCCACCCGGTCGGCGTCGTGGGCCGTGTGCAGCCGGTGGGCGATGGCGATGACCGTACGGCCCGCCAGCACCGCGGCGAGGGCGCGTTCGGTGTGCCGGGCCGTGGCCGGGTCCAGCAGGGCGGTCGCCTCGTCGAGGATCAGCGTGTGCGGGTCGGCCAGCACCACCCGCGCCAGGGCGAGTTGCTGCGCCTGCGAACCGTCCGTCGGCCGGCCGCCCTCGCCGAGCCGGGTGCCGAGCCCGTCCGGCAGGGCGCGCACCCAGTCGTCGGCGCCCACGGTCGCGAGCGCCGCCCACAACCGGTCGTCGTCGGCGCCGGGTTCGGCGATGAGCAGGTTGTCGCGGACGCTGCCCAGGAAGACGTGGTGCTCCTGGGTGACCAGCACCACCTGCCGGCGCAGCAGCTCCGGCGCCAGCTCGGCCACCGGCACACCGCCGACCGTCACCGTGCCGGAACCGGGCCGGTCGATGCCCGCGAGCAGCCGGCTGAGGGTCGTCTTGCCGGCGCCCGAGGGTCCCACCACCGCGAGCCGTTCCCCGGGCCGTACCGTCAGGTCCACCCCGCCCAGCACCTCCCCGCCCCGTTCGTAGGCGTAGCGGACACCGCGCACCTCGATCCGGTCGTCCGCCGGCACCGGGGACGCACCGTCGCCGCCCTCGCCCCGGGGAGCCTGCGCCAGCCCCTCCACGCGCGCGAACGAGGCGCCGCTGCTCTGCAGCTGCTCCACCCGCATCAGGATCTGGTCGAGCGGCTCGGTGAACTGCCGCAGGTACAGCGCCGCCGCCACGACCGCACCCACGCCGACCGCGCCCCGGGCGTGCAGCCACCCGCCGAGCAGCAGCACCCCGGCCACGGGGACGGTGTACGTCACATCGACCGCCGGGAAGAACACCGACCGCAGCCACAGCGTGTGCAGGCGGGTGCGGCGGGAGGCCTCCAGCGCCTCCCGGCTCGCCCCGATCCGCCGCTCCCGCAGCCGGAACGCCTCCACGGTCCGCGCCCCGGCCGCCGTGGCCGCGACGACCTCCGCGACCTGCGAACTCGCCGCCCCCTCGGCGAGGTAGCCGTCCCGGGCCCGCCGCAGGTACCAGCGCAGCGCCAGCCAGATCGGGGCGAGGCCGAGCAGCCCGAACGCCCCCAGCAGCGGGTTCAGGGCGAACACCGCGCCCAGGACGAAGAGCGCCTGGACGGTGTCGACCAGCAGCTCCGGGCCGACGTCGCGCAGCGTGGTGCCGACGGTGGCCACGTCCGCCGTGCCCCGCGCGGTCAGGTCGCCGGTGCCGGCCCGCTCCACCACGGACGCGGGCAGCGCCAGCACCCGCTCGACGTACTCCTCCCGCACCCGGGCCAGCGTCCGCTCCCCGAACCGGTGCCCCACGTACCGCGCCCAGCGGGCCAGCAGCACCTGCGCCAGGGCGCACAGCACGATCCAGACCGCCAGCCGGTCCACCGCGCCCACCCCGTGCCCGGCCCGCACCTCGTCGACGATCCGGCCCACCAGCCAGGGCCCGGCCAGCCCTGCCGCCGCGGCCAGCGCGTTGAGCAGCAGCGCGGCGGTGAACGCCCCCCGGTCGGCCGTCACGAGCCGCACCGCGGCCCGCCGCACGGCGGCCCGGTCGGCGACGGGCAGCAGGGTCTCGCCCGCCGTCATCGCGCGACCCCCTCGGACGCCTCGGCGTCCCGCGCGACCAGTGCCCGGTACGCCGGTTCCTCGGCCAGCAGCCGCCGGTGCGGGCCGGTCGCCGTGACCTTGCCGCCGGTCAGGAACACGACCGTGTCCGCCCGGTCCAGGACCAGCGGGGACGTCGTGGTCACCAGGGTCGTACGGCCCTCCCGTTCCGCCCGGAGCCGGTCGGCGACCGTGGCCTCCGTGTGGGCGTCCAGGGCCGAGGTCGGTTCCACGGCCAGCAGGACCTCGGGGGAGGCGAGCAGCGCCCGGGCCAGGCGCACGCGTTGCCGCTGGCCGCCGGAGAGGCTGCGGCCCTGCCCGGCCACCGCCGAGTCCAGCCCGTCCGGCAGGCCGCGCACGACGTCCTCGGCCGCCGCCGCGTACAGCGCCCGGCGCAGCGCCGCCTCGCCGGCCGGCCCGGCGCCGGCCACCACCTCCCCAAGCGGCCCGGCGAACAGGTCCGCCTCGTTGTCGGCGACCAGGATGCGCCGCCGTACCTCGGCCAGCGGCACCGCGTCGAGCCGGACCCCGCCCCAGGTGGCGTCGGTGGGCCCGTACCGGCCGAGCCGGTCGACCACGGCGGCGGCCTCGACGGGCCGGGCGGCGGCCAGCGCGGTCAGCCGGCCCGGCACCACCCGCACCCCGGACGCGGGGTCGTACAGCTCGGCCGGTCCGGCGGGCGCCGGCCGGGTGCCGGTGTCCGGTTCCGGTTCCAGCCGCAGCAGGCGTACGACACGGCGCGCGGCGACCACGCCCCGGTTGAGGTCGTAGGCCATCCGCACGAAGAACGCGACCGGTCCGACCAGCACCGCCACATAGCCGTAGACCGACACCAACTCACCCACCGTGACCGTCCCTTGGGCGGAGAGCCGGGCCGCGAGCCAGGTCACCACGGCCAGGAACAGGGTCGGCAGGCCCACCCCGAGGGCCTGCACCCAGCTGGCCACCGCGCCCACCCGGTAGCCCTGCGCCCGCAGCCGCTGCGAGTCGCTCCGGAACGCGTCCGCGAACAGCCCCTTGCCACCCAGCCCGTTGAGGACGCGCAGGCCGCCCGCGAGGTCGCTGATGCGCGCGGTGAGCACCCCCTGCCGCTCCCGGTACTCGCTCTCCGCAGCCTGCAGCCGCAGTGACAGCGGGCCCGTCAGCAGCACGACCGCCGGCACGCCGAGCAGCACCACGGCGGCGAGCGGCGCGGAGACCGTCAGCAGCAGTCCGGCCACCACCGCGTAGACCACGACGGCGCCGACACCCGGTCCGACCACGGTCAGCGCCGTCGCGATGGTCTGGACGTCGCCGACGCCGATGGTGACGACCTCTCCGGCGCCGGCCCGGCGCGCCAGCGCGGCCCCCAGCCGCACGACATGTGCGACGACCACCTTGACCGTGCGGAAGTTGGCGTCCATCCGCACCCGGGTCATCATCCGGTGCCGCAGGATGCCCAGCCAGGCGTTCACCGACCCGACCGCGAACATCACCGCCGTCCACCCGGCGAGCATCCCCAGCCGCCCCGGCAGCAGCCCGTCGTCCACGGCCCGTGCCGTCAGGTACGGCTGGGCTGCCAGCAGCACCATCCAGGTGCTGCCCAGCAGCGCCCCGGCCACCGAGCGGCCCGGCTGACACCGCACCAGCCACCACAAATACCACCAGCCGCCGCGGGCGTCGGGCGTGCCCGGGTCCTCGTACGCGTCGATCATGCATCCCCCCGTCCCTGCAACGAGCCTGTCCGCGCGGGCCTTGGGCCAAAACTCGGTGGGCGTTGTCAGCGGCGGTCCGTACGCTCGCGAGTGATGCCCTCGACACGTGCAACCACCGACCGTTCCGCCGTCCGCACCCTGCTCCGGCTGTGGCCGTACGTCCGCCCGGTCCGTGCCCGGCTGTTCACCGCCGCGTTCGTCGCGGTCGTCGCCTCCTGTGCCGGTCTGGTGATCCCGCTCGTCCTGAAGTGGCTGGTGGACGGGCCGGTCGCCGACCGCGACCCGGCGGGAGTGTGGCTCGGCGCGCTGTACCTGCTCCTGCTCGGTTTCGCCGAGGCGGTCCTGTTCGGCATACGGCGCTGGCTCGTGGCCCGGCCGCTGTCGCACGTCGAGGCGGAGATGCGGGCGGATCTGTACCGGCGGCTGCAACGGCTGCCGGTCGCCTTCCACGACCGCTGGTCCTCCGGTCAGCTGCTCTCCCGGGGCACGACCGACCTGATGCTGCTGCGCATGTTCCTCGCCTTCCCGCTGACGTTCCTGCTCGTCAACGGCGTCACCATCGTGGTCGGCGTGGTGATCATGCTGATGCAGGACTGGGTGCTGGGACTGGTCATCCTCGGGCCGGCCGTCCCCGTGATGTGGACCTGCGTGGTCTTCGAACGGCGGTACGCGCAGGCGGCGCGCCGCGCCCAGGACCAGGTCGGCGACCTGACCACGGTGGTCGAGGAGAGCGTGCTCGGCATCCGCGTCATCAAGGGCTTCGGCCGCCACCGCAGCCAGGCCCGCGCCTTCCGCGAGCTGTCGGGCCGGCTGCGCGGCACGGAACTGCGCAAGGCGCGGCTGCTGGCCACCATCTGGGGCGTCATCGTGACCCTGCCCGAGGTGGCCATCGGGGCGGCGCTGGTGCTGGGCTCGGTGCGGGTGGCCGACGGGGAGCTGTCCGCGGGGACGCTGGTCGCCTTCCTCAGTACGGCCCTCGCGCTGCGGTGGCCGGTCGACTCGATCGGGTTCCTGCTGGCGATGAGCCAGGAGGCGGCCACCGCGACCGAGCGGTACTTCGAGGTGAGGGACGAGGTGCCGGAGGAGCAGTCGGCCGGGGCCGGGGACGCCCGCCCGCGCGCGCGGGGTGTGCGGGGGCTCCGGTTCGAGGACGTCTCCTTCCGCTACCCCGACGCACCCCCCGGCTCCCCGCCCCTGCTCACCCACATCGACCTCCACATCCGCCCCGGCGAGTCCATGGCCCTCGTGGGGGCGACCGGCAGCGGCAAGACGACCCTCACCGCGCTCGTCCCCCGGCTGCACGAGGTCACCTCGGGCCGGATCACCCTCGACGGCGTGGACATCACCGCGATGTCCCGCGAGGAACTGCGCTCGAAGGTCGCCGTCGCCTTCGAGGAACCCACCCTGTTCTCGGCGAGCGTCGGCGAGAACGTGCTGATGGGCGCCCCGGACGGCGCCGGACGGCCGGAACTCGACCGGGCCCTGGCCATCGCGCAGGCGGACTTCGCGCACGCGCTGCCGCAGGGCACCGACACCCGGGTCGGCGAACAGGGCCTCAGCCTCTCCGGCGGCCAGCGGCAGCGCCTGGCGCTGGCCCGCGCGGTCGTCGGCCGGCCCGAGTTCCTGGTGCTGGACGACCCGCTGTCCGCCCTGGACGTGCACACCGAGGCCGCCGTGGAGGCCGCGCTGCGCCGGGTCCTCGCCGACACCACCGCGCTGATCGTGGCCCACCGCCCGTCCACGGTGCTGCTCGCCGACCGGGTCGCCCTGCTCTCCGGCGGCCGGATCGCCGCCGTCGGCACCCACCAGGAACTGCTGCGCCACAACGCCGAGTACGCCCACCTGATGTCCGGGGAACAGGAGGACTCCCGTTGACCAGCACGACCGCCTCCACCCCCGCCGTCGCGGACGACGACCCCGACCGCCCCCGGGACACCGGCGGCGGCGACCCCTTCGACCGGGACGTCCTGCCCACCCCGCCCGGCGCCACCGCCGCCCTGCTGCGCTCGCTGCTCGCACCCATGAAGGGCCGGGTCGCCCTCACCACGCTCCTGCTGCTGCTCCAGCAGGCGGCCGTGCAGGCGGGCCCGCTGCTGGTGGCGTACGCCATCGACAGCGCCGTACCGGCGTTCCGGGACGACAGGCACGGCCCGCTGCTCGTGGTCGGCGCCGGCTACCTGCTGTGCGCCCTCGCCTCGGGCGGGCTGCAGTTCGCGTTCATCGAGACCTCCGCGCGGGTCAACCAGGACGTGCTGCTGGACCTGCGGGGGCGGATCTTCCGGCACGCGCAGGCGCTCAGCATCGACTTCCACGAGCGCTACACCTCGGGCCGGCTGATCTCACGGTCCACCACGGACGTCGAGTCGCTGCGCGAACTCCTCGACGAGGGGCTCCAGGAGCTGGTGACCGTCCTCCTGTCCTTCCTCTCCATCTCGGCGATGCTGCTCTGGCTGGACCTGGGCCTCGGCGCGGTCGCGGTGGCGTCGTTCGGTCCGCTGTATCTGCTGGTCCGGCTCTACCGAAGGCGCGCGGGGCGGGTGTTCCGGGCGCGGTCCACGGCGATCGCGGCGGTGATCGTGAAGTTCGTGGAGACGATGAACGGCATCCGCCCCGTGCGCGCCTTCCGCCGGGAGGCCGCCAACGACGCCGAGTTCGCGGTGCTGAACCAGCGGCACGAGCGCACCAACGGGGACGCGCTGCTGGAGATGGCCCGCTATGTGGTCGGCTCCCGGCTGGTGGCCAACACGGCGGTCGCGGCGATCGTGCTCTGGGGCGCCCACCGGGTGGCGTCCGGCTCGCTGGAGCTGGGCGTGCTGGCGGCGGCGGTGCTGTATCTGCGCCGGCTGTACGACCCGATCGACCGGCTCGGGATGTTCCTGAACTCCTACCAGTCGGCCGCCGCCTCCCTGGAGAAGATCGCCGGTCTGCTGGCGCAGACGCCGTCCGTTCCGGAGCCGGAGCGGCCGCGCGGACTGCCGCCGCTCAAGGGCGGGTTCCCGGGGCGCGAGGTCGTCTTCGACGGGGTCCGGTTCGGTTACCGCACCGGCGGCGAGGTGCTGCCCCGGTTCGACCTGACCCTCCCCGCCGGGCAGACGGTCGCGGTCGTCGGCTCCACCGGCGCGGGCAAGTCGACCCTGGCCAAGCTGCTGGCCCGCTTCTACGACCCCTCCGACGGGCGCGTGCTGCTGGACGGCGTGGACCTGCGCGAGCTGTCCGTGCCCGAGCTGCGGCGCGGGGTGGTCATGGTGACGCAGGAGGCGTTCCTGTTCTCCGGCACGGTCGCCGACAACATCGCGATCGGCCGGCCCGAGGCCACCCGGGAGGAGATCGAGCAGGCCGCGAAGGCGATCGGCGCGCACGAGTTCATCAGCGCGCTGCCCGACGGCTACGACACCGACGTCCGCAAGCGTGGTGGCCGCATCTCCGCCGGCCAGCGCCAACTGGTCGCCTTCGCCCGGGCGTTGCTCGCCGACCCGGCGGTGCTGATCCTGGACGAGGCGACCAGCTCGCTGGACGTGCCGGGGGAGCGGGCGGTGCAGCGGGCGATGGCGACGGTGCTGCGGGGCCGTACCGCGGTGGTGATCGCGCACCGGCTGTCCACGGTGGAGATCGCGGACCGGGTGCTGGTGATGGAGCACGGCCGGATCGTGGAGGACGGCCGCCCGGACGAACTCATCGGGGGTACGGGCCGGTTCGCGGACCTCCACAAGGCTTGGCGGGACAGCCTGGCCTGACGCGCTCGGGGTGCGAGCATCGGCCGAAACCCGGTTGCCCTTGCCGGTGCGCTGCTGACAGGGTCCCTGCCATGCCTACCTGCTCGGCGTACGACGGGACCCGGCTCACCTACCACGTCGTCGGAGACGGCCCTGCGGTGGTCTGTCTGCCCGGAGGCCCGACGGACTCCGCCTACCTGGCGGACCTGGGCGGGCTGTCCGCGCACCGGCAGCTGATCAGACTGGATCTCCGGGACACTGGCCGGTCCGCGACACCGCAGGACACCGCCTCCTACGGCTGCGACCGGCTTGTCGACGACGTCCAGGCCCTGCGCGAGCACCTGGATCTGCTCGCACACGGAACCGGCGCGAATCTGGCCGTCCTGTGTGCGAGCCGTCATCCGGACACCGTCGGCAAGCTCGCGCTGATCACACCGAGCGTCCGGGCCGTCTGTCTCACGATCAGCGGTGACCCCCGGCTACGGACGGCGCGGCTCCGCCGGGACGAGCCGCGATTTCCGGAGGCGTTTGCGGTTTTGGAGGCGATCTTGGCGGGCGAGGCGACAGCCGACCGCTGGAAGGCCGTCGCACCGTTCTCCCACGGCCGCTGAGACGAGGCCGGCCCGGGCCCGTCAGGCCGCCGAGGACGAGCGGATGAACCCGGAGATCGTGGCCGTCTTCGGGGCCGATGGCGCCTTCGCCCCGGACGCCACGCGCGCCGGGCTCGCCCGGTTCACTCGGCCCGTCTTCCTCCTGGCCGACAACTTCGACCCGGGAGCCCCGCCCGGCACCGTGGCCAAGTTCGCGGACCTCTTCCCGGACGCCGGGCGCCGCACACTACCCGCCGCTCGACGACCCAGACCGCTTCGTGACGGCCGTCACGGCCTTCCTGGGACCGGCTACCGCGCCGTCGTCATAGCCCCGGCCGGGGATCACCACCATCAGTGGTCCAACTGGCCCCAACGCTGGTCAGGGTTGCCGTTGCACGGCCACTGGATCGCCTTGGCTCCGACGGCGTTGCCCTTTGTGCCCAGGCACATCTGCGAATTCCTGTTGATCATCTGGTACCAGCCCGCACTGGAACCCTTCTGCCAGTACCACAGCTGGTCCTTGTTTCCATTGCAGTCCCACACCATGGCGGTTGCGCCGGACGCCTGGGAGACGCCATTGATGCCCAGACACTGGCCATTGTCGTTGGTCACCCGGTAGTAGGTTCCGTGGGAGTCGCTCCCCATCTTGTTGAAGTGCCAGGACTGATCGGGGTTGCTGTTGCAGTACCACTGCAGGGCGTTCGTCCTATTGGCTCCGCCCTGGCTGCCCAGGCAGTAGTTGTTGTCGTTCATGAGTCGGGGACCGGTCGCTGCCGATGCCGACGGCGCGATTCCAACGAACATGGACAATGCGGCCGACATGGCACTTGCCACGATTGAGACGCGCGCGAGCTTGTTCATAGCAGGCATCACTCCATAAAGAAACTCGGCGTTGGCTGGCCGAGTGATTACGACCTGAGAAGTTATCAGATGACAATGGTCGTGGAGCAGTTGACTCAGTGGTAGTTGATTGAAAGCCTAATGATTGAAACTGCGTCTTTCGTTTCTATAGGCGCACCGAATAGACGGTGCGCCAAATGGCGGCCCGCACCAGAGAAAAGGCCCTGAGGGCCGAGGGCGTTGCACTCAGGAGCCGTGACTCGCGTCACACGCGGCTCTCGCGCAGGCTCAGGCCACCCGCAGCAGCAGCACCGCCCGGGCCGGGACCGTGATCTCCGCCCCCGCCCGGTGGACCGTACCGGGCGCCTGCGCCTGCTCCTCCACCGAGGTGTCCACGACGACCTCGTACCGCTCCGCCCACGGCGGCCCGGGCAGCACGAAGCCGGTCGGCCGGTCGCCCGCGTGCAGCACGGCGAGGAAGCTGTCGTCCACCACCGGCGCGCCCCGCTCGTCCCGGCCCGGAATGTCCCGTCCGGACAGGTACATGCCGAGCGTGGCGGCGGGCGCGTACCAGTCGCCCTCGGTCATCTCCGCGCCCCGCGAGGTGAACCAGGCCAGGTCCCGCAGCCCGTCCGCGGTCTGGGCGCGGCCGGAGAAGAAGGCCCGCCGGCGCAGCACCGGATGCCGGTGGCGCAGCGCGATCAGCCGGGAGGTCAGGTCGAACAGCGCCCGCCAGCCCGGCTGCTCCAGCAGCGACCAGTCCAGCCAGCCGATCTCGTTGTCCTGGCAGTAGGCGTTGTTGTTGCCGCGCTGGGTGCGGCCGAGTTCGTCGCCGGCGACCAGCATGGGCACGCCGGTGGACAGCAGCAGGGTCGTCAGCAGGTTGCGCAGCTGCCGGCGCCGCAGTGCACGCACCCGCTCGTCGTCGGTCTCGCCCTCCGTCCCGCAGTTCCAGGAGCGGTTGTCGTTCGTGCCGTCGCGGTTGTTCTCGCCGTTGGCCTCGTTGTGCTTGGTTCCGTACGACACCAGGTCGCGCAGGGTGAAACCGTCGTGCGCGGTGACGAAGTTGACGGAGGCGTAGGGGCGCCGGCCGCCCCAGGCGTACAGGTCGCTGGAGCCGGAGAGGCGGTAGCCCATCTCGCGCACGTCGGGCAGGGCATGCCGCCAGAAGTCCCGGACGGCGTTGCGGTAGCGGTCGTTCCACTCGGTCCACAGCGGCGGGAACGCGCCGACCTGGTAGCCGCCGGAGCCGATGTCCCACGGCTCGGCGATCAGCTTCACCCGGCGCAGCACCGGGTCCTGCGCGATGACCGCCAGGAACGGGGAGAGCATGTCGACGTCGTGCATCGAGCGGGCCAGCGCCGCCGCGAGGTCGAAGCGGAAGCCGTCCACGCCCATCTCGGTCACCCAGTAACGCAGCGAGTCGGTGATCAGGCGCAGCACCTGCGGCTGGACCACGTGCAGGGTGTTGCCGCAGCCGGTGTAGTCGGCGTACCGGCGGGCGTCGTCCTGGAGCCGGTAGTAGCCGCGGTTGTCGATGCCCTTCAGGGACAGCGTCGGCCCCAGCTCGCCCGCCTCCGCGGTGTGGTTGTAGACCACGTCGAGGATGACCTCGATGCCGGCCGCGTGCAGGGCGCGCACCATCCGCTTGAACTCGCCGACCTGCTGTCCGGTCGTACCGGAGGCCGCGTAGGCCGCGTGCGGGGCGAAGTAGCCGATGGAGTTGTAGCCCCAGTAGTTCTTCAGGCCCCGGCGCAGCAGGTGGTCCTCGTGTGCGAACTGGTGCACGGGCAGCAGCTCTACGGCCGTGACGCCCAGCTGCACCAGGTGTTCGATCGCGGCCGGGTGCGCCAGGCCCGCGTAGGTGCCGCGCAGCTCCTCGGGGATCCCGGGGTGCAGCTTGGTGAAGCCCCGGACGTGCAGTTCGTAGATGACCGAGTCGGCCCAGGGCGTCTTGGGGCGGCGGTCGTCGGACCAGTCGTCGTCGTCGTGGACCACGACGCCCTTCGGGACGTACGGCGCCGAGTCCCGCTCGTCGCGCACGGTGTCGGCGACCGACTGGTCCGGCCAGTCCCGGACGTGCCCGTACACCTCCGGCGGCAGGCCGAACTCGCCGTCCACGGCGCGGGCGTACGGGTCGAGCAGCAGCTTCGCCGGGTTCCAGCGGGCACCGGTCCACGGGTCCCAGCGGCCCTCGACCCGGTAGCCGTACCGCTGCCCGGGCATCACGCCCGGCACGAACCCGTGCCAGATCTCGTGCGTCAGTTCGGTCAGCGGGATCCGCGTCTCCCGGCCCTGTTCGTCGAACAGGCTGACCCGGACCGCCTCCGCGCCGGCCGCCCACAGCGCGAAGTTGGTGCCGGCGACCCCGTCCGGGCCGACCCGGAACCGGGCGCCCAGCGGGGTCGGCGCACCCGGCCACACGGCCGGGACGGGCGGTACGGCCCGCCGGGCGCCGTTCACCGCCGCCGGTTGCCCGCTCCCGGCGGTCGGCTCCCCGGCCGGCGCCCGCTGCTCGGCTGCGCTCGTCACTGTCGGCCCCTCTTCTCGGTGGGCACGCCCGAGGGGCGCGTCCGGCCGTGCCGAGCGGCCGGGGGAGCGTTCCGGCACCCCCGGCCGCCCGGTACGACTGCGCCCCGACGGCTCCGAGGCGGGCGCGGCGGCTCCCCGACGTGTCGTCCTTGCCTCTGTTCTGCCCAGCGCGTGGCTCGCACTCACGTTTCCCCGGAGCGTGCCCCGTCGTTGGGTCCTGTGTGATGCACGTAACAGGACGCGCACGGCGCGCGGGGGCCGCGCTGGCCGCCGCACTGACATGGGCGGGGCTGCTCGCGGGCTGCTCCGCGGACGGCTCGGGCCCGCTGGGCATGGGCGGGGCACTGGGCGAGCCGCCGCCCCCCGAGGACGTCATCCGGGTGACCCCGAACGACGGCAGCAAGGCCGTACGCCCCGACGACCGGCTGCGGGTACGGGTGCCCGGCGGGCGCCTGGAGAAGGTGACCGTGGTCAGGTCGCAGGACGCGCAGGACGCGCCGGTCCCGGGGCGCGTCAGCGAGGACGGGCTGACCTGGCGGCCGGACGAGGACCGGCTGGCGCTGGCCGCCAAGTACACCGTCGACGTGGTCGCGCTGGACGCCCACGGCCGTCGCGCGGCCCGCCACACCACCTTCACCACCTACGTCCCCGACCGGCGGTTCATCGCCTACGTCACCCCGGAGAACCGCGCCACCGTCGGCACCGGCATGATCGTTTCCCTCTCCTTCAGTCAGGAGATCACCGACCGTGCCGCCGTTGAACGCGCCGTCCGGGTCAGCGCGCGGCCCCCGGTCGAGATCCGCCCGCACTGGTTCGGCAAGGGCCGCCTGGACTTCCGTCCCGAGCACTACTGGAAACCGGGCACCGAGGTCACCGTCGACCTGGGCCTGCGGGACGTCGAGGGCGCCCGCGGGATCTACGGCCTGCAGGACAAGACCTTCTCCTTCACCGTCGGCCGCAGCCAGGTCTCCCTGGTCGACGCGGCCAAGCACACCATGGACGTACGGCGCGACGGCCAGCTCCTGGCCACCGTCCCCATCACCGCGGGCGCTCCCAAGCACCCGACCTACAACGGGAAGATGGTGGTGATGGACATGCTGGAGGTCACCCGCATGAACAGCCAGACGGTCGGCCTCGGCGCCGAGTACGACATCGCCGACGTCCCGCACGCCATGCGGCTCACCGAGTCCGGCACCTTCCTGCACGGCAACTACTGGGCCACGGACGCCCCCGGCCGGGTCAACGTCAGCCACGGCTGCGTGGGCCTCGTGGACGTCAAGGGCGGCAGCTCGGACACCCCGGCCGGCTGGTTCTTCGACCGCAGCCTCGTCGGGGACGTCGTCGAAGTCGTCAACAGCAAGGACAAGACGGTCGCACCCGACAACGGCCTCGGGGGATGGAACATGGGCTGGAAGGAGTGGAAAGCGGGCAGCGCGGAGAAGTAACCAGGTGAGGGGCGGGGGCGCTGGTGGGGGTGCCGGGCGGAAGTTGCGACGGAACGGTGACATTCGCCTGACACCCTGCTCAAAACCTGGCAGTTAATATGCGCGCACAACGTGGTGGGGAGCGGGCCTGATCAGGGGTCCGGCGAGGGGAGAACAACTTGAACATGCGGCCTGTAGCGGGGGCGTCGGCTCGGGGGCGGCGAGGCCGTAGGGGACTGGCAGTCATAGCCGGCGCCCTGGTGCTGTCGCTCACCGCGTGCGGCGGGGGCGGCGGATCGGGGTCCGGTTCCGGGGACGGGAAGGACAAGGACGGCAGCCAGAAGGGCGGACAGTCCACGGCCGCGGTCAGCATCGCGCCGAAGTCCGGTGCCACCGGCGTCGACACCAGCGGCGCGCTGAAGGTCAGCGTCGCCAAGGGCAAGCTGACCGAGATCACCGTCAAGGACGAGAAGGGCACGAAGGTCGAGGGCGCCCTCACCGCGGGCGGCTCCGCCTGGACGCCGTCCTCGCACCTGGCGGCGGCCACCAAGTACACCGTGCACGCGGTGGCGAAGGACGCCGAGGGCCGTGAGGCCGCCGAGGACGCCACCTTCACCACGCTCACCCCGAAGAACACCTTCGCCGGCTACTTCACCCCCGAGGACGGCTCCACCGTCGGCGTGGGCATGCCGTTCTCCATACGCTTCACCCGGGGCATCACCAGCCCCGAGGCGGTCGAGAAGGCCGTCAGGATCAAGACGGAGCCGGCCGTCGACGTCGAGGGCCACTGGTTCGGCAACGACCGCCTGGACTTCCGCCCCGAGAAGTACTGGAAGGAAGGCACCAAGGTCACCGTCGACCTCGACCTGGACGGCGTCGAGGGCCGCGACGGCGTCTACGGCAAGCAGCGCAAGACCGTGAAGTTCACCATCGGCCGCAACCAGGTCTCGGTCGTGGACGCCAAGAAGCACACGATGAAGGTCACCCAGGACGGCAAGGTCGTCAAGACCCTCCCGGTCACCACCGGCAAGCCCGGCTACGAGACCTGGAACGGCCAGATGGTCATGAGCGAGAAGCTCGCCGTCACCCGGATGAACGGCGAGACGGTCGGCTACGGCGGCGAGTACGACATCAAGGACGTCCCGCACGCCATCCGTCTCACCACCTCCGGCACCTTCATCCACGGCAACTACTGGGGCGGCGACGCCTTCGGCAACTACAACGCCAGCCACGGCTGCGTGGGCCTGCGCGACGTCCGCGGCGGCTACGACGGCTCCGTCCCCGCCGCCTGGTTCTTCAACCACTCGATGATCGGTGACGTGGTGGTCGTCAAGAACTCCCACGACGCCACGGTGGCCCCGGACAACGGCCTCAACGGCTGGAACATGTCGTGGGCCGCCTGGAAGAAGTGAACCCCGGCTGACGAGCGGGCCCGGTGCTGTGAGGAACGGCACCGGGCCCACTGTCGTTAGTGGCCGTTAACCTGACCTGCATGACCGTCACTCTGGAAGTCGCCGAAGGCGTCGGCACCCTGCGTCTGGACCGGCCGCCGATGAACGCGCTGGACATCGCCACCCAGGACCGGCTGAAGGAACTCGCCGAGGAGGCCACGCACCGCGACGACGTGCGCGCCGTGGTGATCTACGGCGGCGAGCGGGTGTTCGCGGCGGGCGCGGACATCAAGGAGATGCAGAACATGGACCATCCCGCGATGGTCCGGCGCTCCCGTGGCCTGCAGGACGCCTTCACCGCCGTGGCCCGCATCCCCAAGCCGGTCGTCGCCGCCATCACCGGCTACGCGCTCGGCGGCGGCTGCGAGCTGGCCCTGTGCGCCGACTACCGCATCGCCGCCGACAACGCCAAGCTCGGCCAGCCCGAGATCCTGCTCGGGCTGATCCCGGGCGCCGGCGGCACCCAGCGGCTGCCCCGGCTGATCGGCCCCTCCAAGGCCAAGGACCTGATCTTCACCGGCCGCCAGGTCAAGGCCGACGAGGCCCTCGCCATCGGCCTGGTGGACCGGGTCGTCCCGGCCGCCGAGGTGTACGAGCAGGCGCACGCCTGGGCCGCGAGACTGGCCCAGGGTCCGGCGATCGCGCTGCGCGCGGCCAAGGAGTCGGTCGACACCGGCCTGGAGACCGACATCGACACCGGGCTCGCCGTCGAACGGAACTGGTTCGCGGGTCTGTTCGCCACCGAGGACCGCGAGCGGGGCATGCGCAGTTTCGTGGAGGAGGGGCCGGGCAAGGCCAAGTTCGTCTGAGCGTCAACGACGCGCACGTCCCGCCGACTCCCGTCCGGTGGCGGGGAGTTGACGCGTCGTCTTCTTTCGGGTCCCTCGATGGGGCGGTTTATGGGAGCCTTAAGGCAGCCTTAAGCCTGCCTTGTCGAGGGAGCCTGGCGCTTGCCCGGAAGTGAGCCGTCTCCGCAGGTCAACCAGGTTGTGTCGAACACCGTCATGCCGATGACATATGCCGGGCGACGGGCGCGGAACGGGGGCGTGCGGGGGGCGTATTCCTCCGGAACGGCCCCCAAGCCGGCTCCGGACGGCCATCATGGGGGCATGGCGGGGCTGGAGGGCATCGAACAGCCGCGGGGACACAGCCGTGCAGCCGCGGCGCGCTGGTCGCCCGCGGTCGAGGACGAACAGGCGCTCAAGGCGATCGAACTGTTCGGCAACCCGACGGAGGCGGAGGTGCCGCTGCCGTCCCGCCCCGAGTCCGCCGCCACCGCCCGCCGGCTCGCCCAGGTCGTCGTCCTGCGCACCTGGCGGCTCAGTCCCAAGCTGGCCGAGGACGCGGTCTTACTCGTGTCGGAACTCGTCGGCAACGCCGTGCGGCACACCGGCGCCCGGGTCTTCGGCCTGCGGATGCGCCGCCGCACCGGCTGGATCCGGGTGGAGGTCCGCGACCCCTCGCGCGGGCTGCCCTGTCTGATGCCGGTCCAGGAACTCGACGTCAGCGGACGCGGACTGTTCCTGGTGGACAAGCTCTCCGACCGGTGGGGTGTCGACCTGCTGCCGCGCGGCAAGACGACCTGGTTCGAGATGCGGGTCGCGGACCGGTAGCAGGATGCCGGGCACGGCGACCCGACGTCACTCCCAAGCGGGCTAATCGCCGGTTTTTCTGCCAAACCGTCCTTAAATGGTGCGGGTGACCTCCACCCTCCGCCGTGATCTGCTGCGCGCCGTCGCCGGCGGTGCGCTCGCCGCCGGCTGCGGCACCGAACACGCCGCCCGGCCCCCCGCCCCGGCCGCCCCCACATCGCCCTCCGCGGAACCCCCGGCGGGACCCCGTGCGTACCCGGGCCACCCCGCCCAGATCACCCACGGCCCGCGCAGCCGCCCCCAGGTGGCCCTCACCTTCCACGGCCAGGGCGACCCCGCCCTCGCCCGCGCCCTGCTCACCACGGCCGAGCGGCACGGCGCCCGGCTCACCGTGCTCGCCGTCGGCACCTGGCTGGACGAACACCCGGGCCTCGCCCGCCGCATCCTCGACGGCGGCCACGACCTCGGCAACCACACCCAGCGGCACATCGGCATCAACACCCTTGCCGAGGCGGACGCCCGCCGGGAGATCACCGACTGCGCCGAGCGGCTCACACGGCTCACCGGCTCCATCGGCACCTGGTTCCGCCCCTCCCGCGCCCCGACCGCCTCCCCGCTCGTCACCCGGCTGGCCCGCGCCGCCGGCTACCCGCACGTGCTGTCGTACGACGTCGACTCGCTCGACCACACCCGCCCCGGCGCCGCCGCCGTCACCCGCGAGGTCCTCGCCGGCGTGCGCAACGGATCGGTGGTGAGCCTGCACTTCGGCTACCCGGACACGGTCGCCGCCCTCCCCGACGTCCTGACCGAACTCGGCCGCCGCGGACTGCGCGCGGTCACCACCACGGAGCTGCTGAGCTGATGCGAACCACGAAAGCCGCCCGCCTGCTGGCCGCCGGTGCCGCCCTCACCGCCCTGACGCTGCTCTCCGCGTGCGGCGGCAGCGGGGACCAGGAGAGCGAGGCCCTCGGCAGCAAGGCCCCGGTCCAGCCGCGGGTGAACAAGCCGCGGGTGAACGTGCTGCCCGGGATGCCCCCGGTCGAGGACCCGGCCGACCTGTACTCCGCCGACCGGCCGAACCGGCTCTCGCCCGTGGTCCGGGACTTCCCCTCCCGGGTGTACGTGCCCAACACCAACTCTCACACCGTCACCGTCATCGACCCCGCGACCTACAAGGTCGTCGAGACCATCCCCGTCGGCCGCCAGCCCCAGCACGTCGTACCGTCCTGGGACCTGAAGACCCTGTGGGTCAACAACGACCTCGGCAACAGCCTGACCCCCATCGACCCGCGGACCGGCCGGGCCGGCAAGCCGGTCGCCGTGCACGACCCGTACAACCTGTACTTCACGCCCGACGGCAAGTACGCGGTCGTCATGGCCTCCATGGACCGCGAGCTGGTCTTCCGGGACGCGCACACCATGAAGGTCGTCAAGACCGTCCCGGTCACCTGCTACGGCGTCAACCACGCCGACTTCTCCGTCGACGGCCGCTACTTCATCGTCTCCTGCGAGTTCAGCGGCGAGATCCTCAAGGTCGACACGGCGCGGATGAAGGTCGTCGCCCAGGAGAAGCTGCCGCTCCGCGGTGCCATGCCGCAGGACGTCAAGATCTCCCCGGACGGCAAGCTGTTCTACATCGCCGACATGATGGCGGGCGGGCTGTGGATCCTCGACGGGGACCGCTTCACCCGGCCCCGGTTCCTGGCCACCGGCAAGGGCGCCCACGGCCTCTACGTCAGCCGCGACTCCCGCGAGATGTACGTCTCCAACCGCGGAGAGGGCACCATCTCCGTCTTCGACTTCACCCAGGACCGGCTCACCAAGAAGTGGCACCTGCCCGGCGGCGGCAGCCCCGACATGGGCGGAGTCTCCGCCGACGGCAGGATCCTGTGGCTCTCCGGCCGCTACAACGCCGAGGTGTACGCCATCGACACCCGCACGGGCGCCCAGGTGGCCCGCATCAAGGTCGGCAGCGGACCCCACGGCCTCGCCGTGTACCCCCAGCCGGGCCGCTACTCGCTGGGGCACACCGGCATCTTCCGCTGAAGCAGCAGCTCCGCGCCGACCGGGCGGTAACCGGCCGCCTGGAACGCCCGCATGCTGCGGGCGTTCCCCGGGGCGACCTGCGCCCACAGCGGCTCCGCGGCGAGCTGCCGGGCCGCGGTCACCAGCAGCCGCCCGAGCCCCCGGTGCCGTACCCCCTCGGCCACCTCGACCGACACCTCCAGCCGCCCGGCGACCCCGCGCCCCATGACCAGCACCCCGCCCTCGGCGGTCCAGGCCCGCACCTCGTCGCGGCGCCCGTGGGCGTAGGCGATCCGGGGATGGCCGGGGTCCGCGACCTCGCGCAGCGCGAGCGGCGGCTCGCCCGGCAGCGGGTCGGCCACCAGCACCGCGTCTATCGTCTCGCTGCGGCGCCCGGTCCGGTCCATGAGGGCGGTCAGGAACCGCGGGTTCATGGTCGCCGCCAGCGCGTCGCAGTCCGTGCCGCGCAGCGCCTCGCGCACCCACCGCGGGTCCTCGTCGGTGAAGACCACCGAGTGCGCGGTGAAGGACATCACCCCGGCGTCCCGCGGTGAGGGCTGCGGTACGACCGTCGTACCGCCGTCCGCCGCCGGGAAGACGCCGGCCGCCGCCGCGTCGAGAATGTCCCGCAAGGTCTCCAAGGCCCGCTCCCCGAGTCTTTCGCCACTGGAAGGCCCAGACTCGCAGACCTGCTGGGTGGTCGCCGCAGTCAGGTCTCCGGCGGGCCGTTAATCTGACCAGCGTCAGTACGCCAGCACGGCATGAGAAACACGAACAAAAGGGGCGGATCGGTGGCGGACATCGAGGAAGCACGCAAGCAGTTCCAGCGGATCGACGCGGACGGTGACGGATTCATCACCGCAGCGGAGTTCAAGTCCGCCCTGGCACAGGAAGGTGACTGGAACGTCACCGAGACGGTCGCGGAGGCCATCATCAAGTCCCGCGACCTCGACGGCGACAAGGTGCTGTCGTTCGACGAGTTCTGGGCCTACCTGAACAAGTGACCGATGGCGGCAGGGGGTGCCCGTCCCGACCGGACCGGGAGCCCCCTGCCGTCCGTTCGGCGGCGGCGGGGAATAGGCCGTGCAGTCGTGAGGTTGACCCGGACGACCGAAGCATGCGTATGCATCAATCATCCGGAAGGTCGGCCATGAAGATCGGCATCATCGGCGCGGGAAACATCGGCGGCAACCTCACCCGGCGGCTCACCGCCCTCGGCCATGACGTCTCCGTCGCCAACTCCCGCGGCCCCGAGACACTCCGGGAACTGGCCGAGGAGACCGGTGCCACCGCGGTCCGGGCCGAGGACGCGGCCAAGGGCGCCGAGGTGGTGGTCGTCACCGTTCCCCTGAAAGCGGTCCCGGCCCTGCCCGCAGGCCTGCTGGACGGCGCGGCCGAGGGCGTCGCGGTGATCGACACCGGCAACTACTACCCGCAGCAGCGGGACGGCCGGATCGCGGCCATCGAGGACGAGGGCCTCACCGAGAGCCGCTGGACCGAGCAGCACCTCGGTCACCCGGTGATCAAGGCCTTCAACGGCACCTACGCCCAGGACATCCTGGACCGGCACCGCCCCGCGGGCGACCCCGACCGCATGGCCCTCCCGGTCGCCGGCGACGACGAGGCCGCCAAGCGGACCGTCCGCGCCCTGATCGACGCACTGGGCTTCGACACGGTCGACGCCGGCACCATCGCCGACTCCTGGCGCCAGCAGCCCGGCACCCCGGTCTACGGCCTCCGAGCCGGCAGGGCCGCCGTGGAGAAGGCCCTGGCGGAGGCCTCCCCGGAACGCCCGGCCGACTTCCGGGGCTGACGTCCGGGCGGACGTCCGGGGCCGAGCCTGCCGCCCGGTCCCTACGGGGTGGCCCAGTCCTTCAGCGCCGCCTTGCTCGCGAAGTTCGCCACGTCCTTGTCGTGGGGTTCGCTGGTGTACTGGTGGAACCGCCACTTCGCCTTGATGCGCGGCTTGCCCGCGGTGACGTAGTCGGCGATCCACAGCCCGTCCCCGGCATAGGAGGTGGTGTCGAGGTTGAGCCAGAAGTGCCGGTTGCAGTAGAGCACGACCCGGTTGTGCGGCCGTGACTCCTTCAGCTTGCGGAGGAAGCGGTCCTTCTCCGCGTTGCTCGCGTGCGTTCCGGCGCCCGTGGTCTCCCAGTCGACCGCGAGGATGTCGCCGGCGCGGTCCGGGGCGTGGCGGAGGAAGTACTCGGCCTGGGCGGTGAGGTCGCCCGGCCACAGGAAGTGGTAGAAGCCGACGACCAGTCCGGCGTCGCGGGCGGTCTTCGTCTGCGCGGTCAGCCGGGGATTGACGTACGAACGGCCCTCCGTCGCCTTGATGAAGGCGAAGGAGAGGCCGTCCGTCCCGTAGGAGGAGGACTGGTAGGCGCTCACGTCGATGCCATGCAGCATGTGAGGGTTGTCCCCCGTGGGCCGCTGTCCGGAACCTCAGCTTCGGGTGGTCACCGAACTCAGCACCGACGCGGACTTCGCCGACCAGTCCGAGGTGATCAGACTCGCGTGGTTCTTGGCCAGCAGAGCCAGCCGCGCGGCGACTTCGGCGTCCGTCGGGCTGGTGGAGGAGATTGCCGGGGACACGCTGTGGGCGCCCGTGGCGATGAGGATGTAGTGGTTCGCGGAGTAGAACGAGGTGTCGTAGCCGTTGTTCACGTAGGTGGCCGCGTCACCGTCGAAGAACACGAACCAGGGGCGGATCGAGGCGTCGTAGCGGCTGGTGCGCGGATCGCCGTTCGCCGCGCCGAGCACGGCCGGGAAGGCCTGGGCCGCGGAGATCCTCCCGGCCGCGTAGAGGTCGCGCAGGTGGTCGCCGTACTCCTCGTCCGTCCAGTAGCTGTCGAACGGGTTGGACTGCTCCACCGTGCCCGGGATCAGGTCGAAGACGAACTTGCCCCGGAGGGAGTCCCGGGCGGGCCAGGCGTTGGCCTTCGCCGCCGCGTCCAGCGTGCCGTACGTCCCGCCGAGCAGGTCGGCCGGCTTGTAGACGCTGCCGCCCAGCTTCTGCGCCACGAGCGTGTCGAACTCGTCCGGTCCGAGGCCCCTCTTGTCGTTGAAGCCGACCTTCATCTCGACCTTGACGAGGATCGGCGGGTGGTCGGGGTGCAGCTGGTTCCAGGCGGCCATGTTGTCCAGGCAACTGCCGAGGTCCTGGTCACGGCTCTTGCTGTACAGCTCGCCCGGGGTCTTCGCCGCCTCGCAGTTGTTGTCGTTGCCCAACGGGTTCCCGTGGCTGACCCGCCAGCGATGGCTGATGGTGTCGGCGTAGACGTCCAGTTCCAGCAGTGAGGCGCCGGAGTCCAGCGCCTGTGCGAAGTACGTGTACTTGGACTTGTCGTACGCGTTGTGCGTGCCGATGGCCGTCGTCTCGGAGAACTTCGGCGACGCCGCCCGTGCGTTGCCCGGCGCCACCACCAGCAGAGCCGCGGCCCCTGCGAGCGCCGCCAGCCGTCTCAATCCGCGCATCCCCGAACTTCCCTTCGCTGTCACCGAGTTGACGGCAGCGTAGGCCCGCGCGGTTACCGTACGGTAGCCCCGGGAGGAACATGGCGCAGCAGGCGGCACGCTT
The DNA here is from genome assembly GCF_044750305.1 of Streptomyces sp. NPDC088810. Classification (NCBI taxonomy): domain Bacteria; kingdom Bacillati; phylum Actinomycetota; class Actinomycetes; order Kitasatosporales; family Streptomycetaceae; genus Streptomyces; species Streptomyces sp. NPDC088810. The sequence goes on along the minus strand of NZ_JBIVJQ010000010.1, from coordinate 2,153 downwards.
CCGATCCGGCCGGTCTGGCGCGCGGAGGCTTGAACCGGCCTTGGCATGCGCATGCTCATCAGGGTGAAGCGGCACGGCCCACCCAGGCCCGCCGCCCGCCTCCCGTTTCCTCCACCCCACAAGGAGACATGGTGCTACGACCACGAAGACTCTCCCTGGCAGGACTCGCGCTGGCCACGGCCGCCGCGGGCCTCACGCTGCTGCCCGCGAGCGCCGAGGCGGCCTCCGGCGGCCGCACCACGGCAGCGCGCCCTGCCCCCGCCCTGGCCGCGACCGCGCCCGACATCGACGTCACCCGGGTACAGGCGCACCTCACCGAACTCAACGCCATAGCGAGCCGCAACGGCGGCAACCGCAGATCCACCACCCAGGGCTACCGCGACTCGGTCGCCTATGTGAAGGGCAAGCTCCAGGCGGCCGGTTACACCGTCACCGAGCAGGCCTGCACCTCGGGTTGCACCAGTGGCGCCGGACCCAACCTGATCGCCGAGTGGCCCCAGGGCGACGCGTCGAAGGTGTACATGTTCGGCTCACACCTGGACAGCGTCTCCGCCGGACCCGGCATCAACGACAACGGCTCCGGCAGCGCCTCCCTCCTGGAGGTCGCGCTGAAACTGGCCGAGACCAAGCCGTCGATGGCCGCGCGCGTCCGCTTCGGCTGGTGGACGGACGAGGAGCAGGGCCTCAACGGCTCGGACTTCTACGTCCGTTCGCTGACCTCCGCCCAACGCTCGGCGATCAAGGCGTACTACAACTTCGACATGGTCGCCTCGCCCAACGGCGGCTACTTCATCAACCACATCACCTCCACCGCCGCCGCGCCGATGAAGGCGTACTGGGACTCGCTGAACCTCCAGCCCGAGGAGAACACCGAGGGCGCGGGCCGTTCCGACGACTACTCCTTCGAGAACTACGGCATCCCGACCTCCGGCTACGCCATGGGCGCGAGCGCCCGCAAGACCTCGGCGCAGGCGGCCAAGTGGGGCGGTACGGCAGGCGCCGCGTACGACGGCTGCTACCACTCCTCCTGCGACACCACCGGCAACATCAACGCCACCGGGCTGAACCGCAGCGCCGACGGCGTCGCCTACACGCTGTGGAAGCAGGCGGTCGCGGACACCGCTCCCGCCAACGACTTCTCGGTCTCGGTGAGCCCCGCCACCGGCAGCACCGACCCGGGCACCTCACTGACCGCCACCGTCTCCACGGCCACCACCACCGGCTCGGCGCAGACGGTGAACCTGTCCGCCTCGGGCGCCCCGGCGGGCGTCACGGTCTCCTTCAGCCCGGCCTCGGTGACCTCCGGCGCCTCGTCCACGGCGACGGTCTCCGTCGGCTCCTCGGTGCCGCCCGGCACGTACCCGCTCACGATCACCGGCACCGGTACCACCACCCACACCGCCTCCTACACGCTCACCGTCAAGGGCGCGGGCGGCTGCACGGCCTCCCAGGTCGTCTCCAACGGCGGCTTCGAGAGCGGTACGTCGCCGTGGACGGGTGACACCGGTGCGATCGGCACGTTCAGCGGCCAGTCCGCGCACTCCGGCACCCGGTACGCCTGGCTCGCCGGCTACGGCTACGCGGCCACCGACACCCTCACCCAGACGGTGACCGTCCCGTCCGGCTGCACCAAGGCGACCCTGAAGTACTGGCTGCACATCGACACCGCCGAGTCGGGCACGACGGTGTACGACACCTTCCAGGTCAAGGTCGACGGGACCGTGAAGCAGTCGTACTCCAACGCCAACGCGGCCACGGGGTACACCGAGCGCACCCTGGACCTGAGCCAGTACCTCGGCCGGCAGATCACGCTGACCTTCACCGCCACCGAGGACTCCGGTCTCCAGACCAGCTTCGTCGTCGACGACGCCACCCTGACGACGAGCTGAACCGCACACCCGGCCGGCATGTGGAGGAATGCCGGCCGGTAACCGGGGTAGACGCGGGCTTGCCGGACAATGGACCGGCGGGACATGGCCGATCGACTGGGAGGGACGCGTGATGCCGACGACGACCGCGCAGACTGCGGAGCAGAGGGTGGACGTGCCGGAGATCGCGGATCCCTCCCAGGTGGCGCCGAAGGACGCGCGGGAGCTGTCGAAGCTGTTCTTCGACCGGCTGGCGGTGCTGGAGGAGGGGACCGCCGAGTACCA
>NZ_JBIVJQ010000009.1:329528-375832 GCF_044750305.1 Streptomyces sp. NPDC088810 | reverse complement strand
CCGCGTGAGGTGACGCGGTCGCCGGAGGAGTTCCTGGACCTGCTGGTGGAGCAGCGGGTGACGGTGCTCAGCCAGACGCCGTCGGCGTTCCGCTCCCTGGTCTCGGCCGCCGCCGCCGGTGACGAGCGGGTCGGCCGGCTGGCCCTGCGTTCGGTGATCTTCGCCGGTGAGAAGCTGGAGGTCGGCGAACTCACGCCGTGGACCGAGCGATGGGGTCTGGGCCGCGTGGCGCTGGTGAACATGTACGGCATCACCGAGACCACCGTCCACACCACCTACCACCGGCTCACCCAGCGCGACTTCGCACCGGGCGCCGGCAACCCGATCGGCCGCCCGCTGAGCGACCTCACCGTCCATCTCCTCGACGACAACGGGCAGTTGGTACCCGACGGCACCCGCGGTGAGATCCATGTCGGGGGTCCCGGTGTGGCCCGGGGCTATCTGAACCGGCCGGAGCTGACCGCCGAGCGGTTCGTGCCCGACCCGTTCGGTCCGCCCGGCGCGCGGCTCTACCGCTCCGGGGACCTCGCCCGGCGGCGGCCCGACGGCAGCCTGGAGTTCCTGGGCCGGGCCGACGACCAGGTCAAGATCCGCGGCTACCGGATCGAACTCGGCGAGATCGAAAGCGCCCTCGTCGCCCACCCGGCGGTCCTCCAGGCGGTCGTCGTCGCCCGTGACGACACCCTCGTCGGGTACGTCGTACCGGCCGGGGAGCAGCCGGTGGAGCCCGCGCGGCTGCGGGACTGGCTCGGGCGCGACCTGCCGGGCTACATGGTTCCGGCCGCCTACCAGCGCATCGAGCGGCTCCCGCTGACCGCCAACGGCAAGCTCGACCGGCGTGCCCTGCCCGCCCCCGACCGCACCGCCTACGCCCGCGCCGCCTACCTCGCCCCGCGCACCCCGGCCGAGGAACGGATCGCCGCGGTCTGGCGGGACGTGCTCGGCGTCGAGCGGGTCGGTGTCCAGGACGGCTTCTTCGACCTGGGCGGCGACTCCGTGAAAGCGGTCGCGGTGGCCGGGCTGATGCGCGAGGCCGGTCACGACGTCACCGCACGGGACGTGCTGGAGGACCAGACCGTCGAGGCGCTGTGCGCCCGCGCCGCCGCCTCGGCCGCACCGGCCCAGACCGTGGTGCCGGTGGCGCCGTTCGCGCTGCTGTCCGCCGAGGACCGGGCCGCCCTGCCGGACCGCCTGAGCGACGCCTACCCGCTCACCCAGACGCAGACCGGCATGCTCGCCGAGATGCTCTCCGCCGACGGCGGGCCGCTCGCCTACCACCGGGTGTCCTCGGTGCGGATGGGCGCCGACGAGCCCTTCTCCCGCGAACCCCTGCAGCGGGCCGTCCAGGAGCTGATCCGCCGGCACGAGGCGCTGCGCACCACGGTGGACGCGGAGTCGTTCGGCACGCCCCTGCAACTGGTGTGGGACACCGCCCCGGTGCCGCTGCGCGTGGTCGACCTGACCGGCGTGGACGCGGACGGGCAGGACCGGGCGCTGCGGGAGATGCTGGCCGAGGAGAGCCGTACCCCGCTGCCGCACGACACCCCTCCGCTGCTGCGCCTGCTGGTGCACCGGCTCGGCGACGGCGCCTGGCAGCTGACCGTCACCCAGTCCCACCTGATCGTCGACGGCTGGACCTTCGCCACCCTGCGCGGCGAACTCCTCGCCCTGTACCGGGCGTTCCGGGACGGCGACCCGGTCCCGCCGTACGACCCGCCCGCGGTGCGGTTCGCCGACACCGTGGCCGCCGAGCTGACCGCCCTGGCCTCCGAGGAGGACGACGCCTACTGGCGGGAGGCCGTCACCGGGCACGTTCCGTTCGCCCTGCCGGACGGCTGGGGCGACGGTTCGCGCGCCACGCGGGACGGCTACCAGCTGCGCGTCCCGGTGGGCGACCTCACCGACGGCCTGCGCGCCCTCGCGGCGGCCGCCGGCGTGCCCGTCAAGAGCGTGCTGCTGGCGGCCCACCTGAAGGTGCTCGCCGGGCTCACCCCGGAGCCCCGCTTCTCCTCGGGCCTCGTCACCCACTGCCGGCCCGAGGCGCCGGGTGCCGACCGGGTCTACGGCACCCACCTCAACACCCTGCCGTTCCCGGCCGGCCCGCTGCCCGCCCGCTGGCGTGAGTGGGTGCGCCAGGTCTTCGACCGGGAGCTGGAGGTGTGGCGGCACCGGCACTTCCCGATGCCGGCCGTCCAGCACCGGTACGGCGACGGGACACGGCTGGTCCAGGTGTACTTCAGCTACGAGGACTTCGGCGTCCCGGACACCGCGCCGGCCCGCGACGGCGACGGCGGGGCCATGGGCTCCAGCCACGACGAGTTCCCGCTCGCCGTGACCGCCGGCGGCGACGAGATCGTCCTCGACCTCGACGGCCGCGCGGTCGGCCGCGCCGACGGGGCCCGCCTGGTGTCCCTGTACCGGGCGGTCCTCGAGGCGATGGCCGCCGACCCGGACGGCGACGCCCGTACGGCGGTGCTGCCGGACGGCGAACGCGAGCTGCTCGCCCGCTGGTCCGCCCACCCGGCCGAGCCGCCCGCCTGGTGCCCGCCCGGCCGTTTCGAGGAGTGGGCCCGCCGCACCCCGGGCGCGACCGCCGTCGTCGTGGACGACGAGTCGGTGCCGTACGGGGAACTCGACGCCGCCGCCAACCGGATCGCGCACGAGCTGCGCGCGCTGGGCGTCGGCGCCGGGGCCACCGTCGGCCTGCTGCTGGGCCGCGGACGCGACCTGATGGCGGCCCTCCTCGGAGTGTGGAAGGCCGGTGCGGCCTACCTGCCGCTCGACGCCTCCTTCCCGCCGGAGCGGCTGCGGTATCTGCTCGCCGACTCGGGCGCCGCCGCCCTGGTCACCGAGTCCGCGCAGACGGCGGACGGCACAGCGGTCTTCGACGGGCCCCTCGTGCTGCTCGACCGGGACCGGGAGCGGATCGAGGCCCGGCCGGCCACCGCGCCGGAACGCACCGACGACCCCGACGGCATCGCGTACGTCATCTACACCTCCGGCTCCACCGGCCGGCCCAAGGGCGTGCAGATCACCCACCGGGGGCTCGCCAACTTCCTGCGCTACATGGTGGACACCTATCTCGCCGACGGCACGCACGGGGCGCCCGTGTTCTCCTCCGTGGCCTTCGACATGGCGGTGGCCGGCCTGCTGGCCCCGCTGATGGCCGGGCGGACCGTCCACCTCTTCCCGCACCACCGGCAGCTCGACGAGCTGGGTGCCTGGCTGGCCAAGAGCGGCCCGTTCGACTTCGTCGAGCTGACCCCCGGCCACCTGGAGCTGATCTCCGCGCAGTCGGGCGGCGAGACCGCGAGCCCGATCGCCCGGGCGCTGGTGGTCGGCGGGGAGACGGTGACCGCGCGGAGCGTGGCGCAGGCCCGCCCGCTGCTGGACGGCGGCGGCCGGGTGGTCAACTCGTACGGCCCCACCGAGGCATCGGTGGTGAGCAACGAGTTCGTCGTCCCCGACCCCTTCCCCGGTGACGCCGTACCCGTCGGCGGGCCGCTGCCGGGCGTCACCGCGCACGTCCTCGACGCGTGGCTGAACCCCGTCCCGCGGGGTGTGACCGGTGAGCTGTACATCGGCGGTGCGGGCGTGGCCCGCGGCTACGTCGACCGGCCGGCGACGACCGCCGAGAGGTTCGTCCCCGATCCCTACGGCCCGCCGGGCGCCCGGCTGTACCACACCGGCGACCTCGCCCGGGTGCTGCCGGACGGCTCCGTGGACTTCCTGGGCCGCGGCGACGGGCAGGTCAAGATCCGCGGCTACCGGGTCGAACCCGGCGAGATCGAGGCCGCGCTCGCCCGGCACCCCGGTGTCGCCGACGCCCGGGTGGTGCGCTGGGGCGACGGCCCGTCCGACGCCCGGCTGGTGGCCTACCTGGTCGCCGCCGGGCGGGGCGCGCCACCGGCTGCGGAGGAGCTGCGCGAGCTGCTGTCCCGGCAGCTGCCCGCGTACATGGTCCCCTCGGCGTTCGTGACGCTCGACGCGCTGCCGCTCACCGCGAACGGCAAACTCGACCGGCACCGCCTGCCCGCCCCCGACGACACCGCCTACGGACGGCGCGGTTACGACGCCCCGCGCACCCCGACCGAGCAGTGGCTCGCCGGCGTGTGGGCCGAGGTCCTCGACGTCGACCGGGTGGGCCGCGGCGACCGGTTCTTCGCCCTCGGCGGCCACTCCCTGCTGGTCTTCAAGGTCCTGTCGGCGGCCCGCCGCGCCGGGTACCCGCTGTCCCTGCTGATGCTCTACCGCGACGACAGCGTGCAGGCGGTGGCGGCGGCCGTCGACACGGCACGGGCCGCCGCACCGGCCGAGCGGAAAGCGGCGGCCCGGGCCACGACCGCCACCGGCTCACCGCAGTCGCTGCTCGCCGAGCACGTGCCCGGCGCCAGCCTCGCCGTCATCGCCGACGGTGAGCTGGTGGACGTCCGGACGGAGGGAGTGGTGTCCGCCGACGGGGGCGGCGAGGTCACGGTCCACACGCCGTTCCAGGCGGGCTCGGTGAGCAAGCTCGTCACCGCACTGGGCACCCTGCGGCTGGTGGACGAGGGCGTCCTCGACCTGGACCGGGACGTCGACGCCTACCTCACCGGTTGGCGGCTGCCGGACGGCACCGGGGTGACGCTGCGCCGGCTGCTCGCGCACCTGGCCGGACTGACGCCCACCCCGAGCACCGGCCAGCGGCGCGGCGAACCCCTCGTACCGCTGCCCGAGCTGCTGGAGCCGGTCCGCGCGGAGCTGCCGCCCGGCACCGTCTTCCGCAAGGCCAATGTGCACTTCTCCGTGGTCCAGCAGATCCTCGCGGACGTCACCGGCGAGAGCCTGGAGGCGCTGATGCGGCGCCTGGTGTTCGAGCCGCTGGCGATGACCGGCAGCAGCTTCGACCAGAGCCGCCCGGAGCACAGCGCCCACCCGGTGGCGTGCGGGCACGACGCCGACGGGCGCCCGGTCGACGGCGGCTGGCGGCAGTGGCCCGACACGGCGGCCGCCGGCCTGTGGACGACCGCCGCCGACCTGGCCAAGCTGCTGCTGGAGATCCGCCGCTCCCGGCTCGGCCGGCCCCTGGCGCTGCTCCGCCCCGGCACCGCCGAACAGCTGCTGACCCCGCAGCACCCGCACAGCGCCTACGGGCTGGGCGCGGTCGTCGACGACCTCGGCACCGACGTGCAGTTCGGGCACGGCGGTGCGGGCGCCGGCTACCACGCCCTGGCCATGTGCCGCATCGGGCAGGGCAGCGGGTTCGTGGTCCTCACCAACGGCGACGCCGGTGCCGAGGTGGCCAGGCGTTGTGTGCCGCTGCTGGACGCCCGGCCCGCGGACCGGTCGCGGTGAGCGCGGTCGGCGGGCCGGCCGTCACCGCCGGCCCGCAGCCGCCGCCCCCGCCGCTGCGCCGCAACCGGGACTTCCTGCTGCTGTGGCTCGGCGCGGGCCTGTCGGTGCTCGGCGACCGCGCCGCCACCGTGGCCTTCCCGCTGTTGATGATCTGGTACAGCGGCTCGCCCGGCCAGGCCGGCCTGGTGGGGTTCGCCGGACTGCTGCCGATGCTGCTGTTCCAGCTGCCGGCCGGGGTGCTGGTCGACCGGCTGGACCGCCGTACCACGATGGTCGTCTGCGACCTCGCCGGGCTGGTGGCCATGGTCAGCCTGGGCGCCGCCCTGCTGCACGGCACGCTGTGGCTGGCGCACATCATGGCGGTGGCGTTCGTGGAGGGCACCGCCGCCATCTTCTACCGGCTGGCGGAGCGGGCGGCCGTGCCCCATGTGGTCGGCACCGGGCAGGTGTCCACCGCGCTGTCCCAGAACGAGGCCCGGGCGCGCGCCGCCGGACTGCTCGGGCAGCCACTGGGCAGCGCCCTGTACGGCGCGGCCCGCTGGTCGCCGTTCCTGGCCGCCGCGCTCGGCCATCTGCTCGCCCTGTCCGGCCTGCTGCTGATCCGCAGGAAGTTCCAGACCCCGCGCGCCCCCGCCCCGTGGCGGCCGCGCGCCGAACTCGCCGAGGGCTTCGCCTGGTTGCTGGGGCAGCGGTTCCTGCGGGCGGCGATCTCCCTGGTCGCGGTGACCAACATCCTCTTCCAGGCGCTCAGTCTGTCCCTGGTCCTGGTCATCAAGGAGGGCGGCGGCTCACCGGCCGAGATCGGGATCATCGGCGTGGTCTCGGGCCTCGGCGGCATCGCGGGCGCCCTCACCGGCTCGCACGTCGTCCGGCGGCTGCGCCCCGGCACCGTCATGATCTGCGTCTTCGCCGTCTGGACACTGCTGATGCCGCTCGTCGCGCTGACCGCCGACGTGGTGCTGCTCGGCGCCCTGTTCGCCGGGACGTCGTTCGCCGGGGCGGTGCTGAACGTGATGGCCGGCGTCTATCAGGTGCAGGCCACCCCGGACGAGCTGCAGGGCCGGGTCGGCGGTGTCGCCGGGCTGCTCAGCTCCGGGGCGAGTTCGCTGGGCTCGCTGGGGGGCGGCTACGCGCTGGAGCAGACCGGCTCGACCGGCACCCTGCTCGGCGTCGGAGCGGTCATGGCGGCGACCACGCTCGCCGCCGCCCTGATCCCGTCCGTCCGCACCGCGCGGCGCCCCGAGCCTGCGCCGTCCGCCCCGTCGGCCCCGTCCGACCCGTCCGACACCCACTGACCACCTCGGTATAGGTCCGCTATCGGCCCGCTATCGGCGCACTGACCAGCATCAGCCGGAGGCGGGCCGAGGGACCGTTCGTGCCCTGGCCCGCCCGCCGGGGCGGCCAGAGCACCGCCGATCCATGGGGAGAAGCTATGAACGCGTCGCCAGACCTGTCCGCGCCGGGGCCGCTGCCCGCCCGCATCGCGCTCCAGGCCGCCGCCACCGCCGGGTCCGTCGCGGTCGTCGACGGCGAGCGCGAGCTGACCTACGGCGAACTGGACCGGCGGGCCAACCAGCTGGCGTGGTCGCTGCTGCGCTCCGGCGCCGACGCCCGGACCCCGGTCGGGGTGCTGCTGCACCGTGACGCCCGGCTCGCGGTCGCCCTGCTGGCGGTGTGGAAGGCCGGTGCCGCCTACGTCCCCCTGGACCCCGAGCACCCCGCCGCCCGCACCGAGGGCATCCTCGCCGACACCGGCGCCCGGTACGTGGTCACCGGCCCGGAGCACGCCCACCGGGTCACCGGCTCGATCCGCGCCGTCACCGTCGACCCCGCCCTCACCGCCCTGGACGGCCTGCCGGACACGGCACCGGACCTCGGCATCGCCGGCCCGCAGCCGGCCTACGTGCTGTACACGTCCGGGTCGACGGGCCGGCCCAAGGGCGTCGTCGTCCCGCACGAGGGCCTCGCCAACCAGGTCGCCTGGCGGGTGCGCACCCACGGCCTCGGCCCTGCCGACCGGGTGCTGCACAAGACCCCCGTCACTTTCGACGCCGCCGGCTGGGAGATCTTCGCCCCGCTCGTCTCCGGCGGCACCGTCGTGATGGCCCCCGCGGGCGCCGAACGCGACCCCGCCCTGCTGCTCGACACGGTGACCGGCCACCGGGTCACCGTGCTCCAGGTCGTGCCCTCGCTGCTGCGCCTCCTCGCCGACGACCCCGGCTGGTCGCGCTGCACCACCCTGCGGCTGCTGTCCTCCGGCGGCGAACAGCTGCACGCCGAGCTGGTCCGGCGCTTCCTGTCCCGGCTGCCCGAGGACGCCACCCCGCCCGAGGTGTGGAACACCTACGGCCCCACCGAGTGCTCCAACGAGGTCGCGGGCCACCGCCACGACCCGCTGCAGCGCACCGGCCCGGTGCCCGTGGGCACGGCCGTGGACGGCCTGCGCCTGCTGGTCCTGGATCCGGACGGGCACCCGGTGCCGGCCGGCGAGCAGGGCGAGCTGTACGTCGGCGGCATCGGCCTCGCCCAGGGCTACCTGGGCCGCCCCGACCTCACCGCGGAACGCTTCGTGCCCGACCCGTCCGGGCCGGCCGGCGCCCGCCTGTACCGCACCGGCGACCTGGTGCGCGCACGGGCCGACGGCGCCCTGGTGTACGCGGGCCGGGCCGACGACCAGGTCAAGATCAACGGCGTGCGGATCGAACCGGGCGAGGTGGAGGCCGCCCTCGAGGCCCACCCCCGGGTCCGGGAGGCCGCCGTCACCTCCTACCGGGCACCCGGCGGGGCCACCCGGCTCGCCGCCCACGTGCGCTTCGCCGACGGCGGCGGCCCGGACTGGGAGGAGCTGCGCGGCTTCCTCGCCGGCCGGCTGCCGCACAGCCACCTGCCCGCCGTGTGCCTGCCGGCCGACTCCTTCCCGCGCACCGCCAGCGGAAAGCTGGACCGGCGCGCCCTGCCCGAACCCGCCGCGCACGACGGCCCGGTCGAGGCACCCGCGACCGAGGCGGAGGAACTGGTCGCCGGCGTGTGGCGGGAGGTGCTCGGCGTGCCCGCCGTCGGCCCGCACGACGACTTCTTCCGGCTCGGCGGCTCCTCCCTGCAACTCACCGTCCTCGCCAACCGGTTGCGGGCCGCGACCGGCCGCCCGGTGGAGCTGTCCCGGCTGCTGGCTGCCACCACGGTGGCGGCGCAGGCCCGGCTCGTCACCCGGGACGCCGACACGGTGCCCCCCGTACGGCCCGTGCCCCGCACCGGTGCGCTGCCGCTCTCGCCCGGCCAGCGGCGGCTGTGGCTGCTGGACCGGATCGACCCGCGCGGCCGCGAGTGGGTGACCGGTGTGTTCCTGCGGGTGCCGGCCGGCGAACCGGACGCGCGCGTGCAGGCCGCCCTGGACCTGCTCCGGGCCCGGCACGAGGCGTTGCGCACCCGGTTCGTCACCGACGCCGACGGTGAACCGGCGCAGCTGGTCGACCCGCCCGCGCCGATGGAGCTGCACCGCGTGGCGGCGCCCCGGGACCGCGTCGGCGAGATCGTCGAGGACAGCGCCCGGCAGGGCTTCGACCTCGAACACGGCCCGGTCGTCCGCGCCCTGCTGATCGGCACCCCGGACGGCACCGGCGAGCGGACACTCGTCCTGCTGATGCACCACATCGTCGCCGACGGCTGGTCGGCGACCGTGCTGCGCGAGGAGTTCCACCGGGTGCTGCGCGCCCTGCGCGAGGGACACGACCCTGACCTGCCCGACCTGCCCGTGCAGTACGCGGACTACGCCCTGTGGCAGCGCGGCCGGCTGACCGAGGAGGTCGTCGCCCGCGAACTGGAGCACTGGAAGCGGGTGCTGGCCGGCGCCGAACCGCTCGCGCTGCGCACCGACCGGCCCCGGCCCCCGGTGCGCGACGCCCGCGGCGCGGTCGTCACCTTCACCGTCCCCGCGGACGTCAGCGACGCGCTCACCGAGCTGGGCCGGCGCGCCGACGCCACCCCGTTCATGGTGCTGCTCACGGCGTTCTCGACGCTGCTGGCCCGGTACACGGCCCGCTGGGACGTGGTGGTCGGCGCCCCCGTGGCGGGCCGCGAGCGGCCGGAGGTCGAGGGCGTCGTCGGGTTCTTCCTCAACAGCCTGGTGCTGCGCTGCCCGCTGGACGGATCGCTGACCTTCGCCGAGGCCCTGGACCGGGTCCGGGACGTGTGCAAGGAGGCCTTCGGCCACCAGGAGCTGCCCTTCGAGGAGCTGGTGGCCGAACTGGCCCCCGAGCGGGACCCCTCGCGCACCCCGCTCTACCAGGTGGCGTTCGACTACCACGACGAGGCGATGACCGGCTCCGCCGCCGACGCCGGCGAACTGGACGCGGTGGTCGAGGTGTCGTCGGTGGCGAAGACCGACCTCACGCTGTACATGCGCCGGCAGCCCGACGGCACCCTGCTCGGCGCGCTGGAGTACGCCGGCTCGCTCTTCGAGGCGGCCACCGTGGAGCGGATGGCGGGACACCTCGGGCAGCTGCTGTCCGACGCGGCCCGCACGCCCCGGCGCCGCCTGGACGCCCTCGACCTGCTGCCCGCCGCCGAACGCGCCGCGCTGGCCCGGCTGAACGACACCGTCACCCCCGCGCCGGACCGGTCCGTCCCCGCGCTGCTGGAACAGGCCGCGCGGTCGGCCGCCGGCCGGCCGGCGCTGATCGCGGACGGCACCCAGGTCACCTTCGCGGACCTGGAGCGCCGGGCCAACCGGCTGGCCCGGCAGCTGCGGGCCCGGGGCGTGGGACCCGAGACGGTCACCGCGGTCCTGCTGGACCGGGGCACCGACCTGCCGGCCGCGCTGCTCGCGGTGTGGCGGGCCGGCGGCGCCTATCTGCCGCTGGACCCGGCGACCCCCGCCGGCCGGCTGGGCCGGGTCCTGGCCGACGCCGGCGTCCGGGCCGTGGTGACGCAGTCGGCGCACCGGGACCTGCTCCCGCCCGGCTTCACCGGCGAGGTCGTCGCCGTCGACACCGACGCGGCCGAGATCGCCGCCCGCCCCGACGGCCCCCTGGACCACCCCGCGCACCTCGACCCCCGGCAGGGCCGCGACCTGGACCTGCTGGCCTACGTCATCTACACCTCCGGCTCCACCGGTTCGCCCAAGGGCGTGCAGATCACCCACCGCGGCCTCGCCAACCACCTGCGCTGGGCCGTCGAGGAGCTGGCCGGGCGCGGCAGCGGCGGCGCCGCCCTGTTCTCCTCGGTCGCGTTCGACCTCGTCGTACCGAACCTCTGGGCACCGCTGCTCGCCGGGCAGCCCCTGCATCTGCTGCCGCACGACCTGGACCTGTCCGAGCTGGGGCGCCGGCTGGCGGCGGCGGGACCGCTGTCCTTCCTCAAGCTGACCCCCGGTCACCTGGAGATCCTGGCGCAGCAGCTCGACCCGGAGCGCCTGGCCGGGCTCGCCTCCGTCGTCGTCGCCGCGGGCGAGGCCCTCCCGGCGGCCCGCGCGGACGCCTGGGCCCGCACCCTCGGCCCGGGCCGGCTCGTCAACGAGTACGGCCCCACCGAGGCGTCCGTCGGCACCTGCACCCACCCCGTGACGGCCCCGGTGCCCGGCACCACGGTGCCCATCGGGCGCCCGCTGCCCGGGGTCACGATGCACGTCCTGGACGACCTGATGCGTCCGGTGCCCGTCGGCGTCGTGGGCGAGCTGTACGTGGGCGGCCTCGGCCTCGCCCGCGGCTACGGCGCCCGGCCGCAGGCGACCGCCGCCGCGTTCGTCCCCGACCCCTACGGCCCCGCGGGCGCCCGCCTCTACCGCACCGGCGACCTGGCCCGGCTGCTCCCGGACGGCACGGTGGACTTCGTGGGCCGGCGCGACGGCCAGGTGAAGATCCGCGGCCACCGGGTGGAGACCGGCGAGGTCCGGGCCGTGCTGGAGCGGCACCCGGCGGTGCGCGAGGCCGTGGTCGTCGCGGTCGAGGACGGCGCCGGCAGCCACGCGCTGGCCGCCTACTGGGTGCCCGCCGAAGCCGGGGAGGCGGCCGAGCGGCTGCGCGAGGAACTCGCCGCGCACTGCGCCGAGCGGCTCCCCGACTACATGGTGCCGGGCAGTTTCACGGCGATCGGCTCCGTCCCGCTGAACGCCAACGGCAAGCTGGACCGGGCCGCCCTGCCCCGGCCGCGCACCGAGGCGCCCGTCGGCGACGAGGAGCCGGACGGTGTCGTCGAGGAACGGCTGGCGGAGATCTTCGCCGAGCTGCTCGGCGGCCGGGCCGGCCGGCACACCCACTTCTTCCGGGCCGGCGGCAACTCGATCCTGGCGATCCGGCTGATCGCGCAGATCCAGGACGCCTTCGAGATCGACTTCCCCGCCCGGGCCGTCTTCGAGGGCGCCACCGTCGCCGAACTGGCCGCGGCCGTCGAGGCGGAGGTGCGGGCCGAGATCGAGCGGATGGCGCCGGCCGAACTGATCGAACGGGCCCGGCAGCTGGACGAACAGGAACCGGACCGGTGACCGCAGCGGACCGGGACGCCCCCGCGTCGCACAGAAAGCGAGATGGGATGACCGAGGAAGAGTACGTCTCCAGGCTGGTGGCCTTCGTCAGGGAGGAGATCCTCCCGGCGGACCAGGCGGCCGGGTTCACCGACACCTTCCCGCTGATGGAGTCCGGGGTGCTGGACTCGCTGCGGGTCGCGCTGCTGCTCACCCACATCCGGGACGAGCTGCACGTGCACGTGTCGCCCGCGCTGATCGACACCGACCACTTCAAGGACGTACGGACCATCGCCCGCATGCTGCACGAGCTGTCGGCGGACGGGCAGAAGGAGGCAAGGGCATGAGCACGGACTTCGATGTCGCGGTCGTCGGCGGCGGACCCGCCGGTTCCACGATGGCGTCCTATCTCGCCCGGGCCGGACTGTCGGTGGCCGTGTTCGAGGGCGACACCTTCCCCCGGCCGCACGTCGGCGAGTCGCTGGTGCCGGCCACCACTCCCGTGCTGCACGAGATCGGCGCCCTGGAGAAGATCGACGAGGCGGGCTTCCCCCGCAAGTACGGGGCGTCCTGGACGTCGGCCGAGTCCCGGGACATCCCCGTACTGGACTACAAGGGGCTCACCCACGGCTGGACCGCCGACATCGCCTTCGTCGAACGCAACCAGCCCGGTGTCGACCGCGACTACACCTACCACGTCGACCGGGGCCGCTTCGACGCCATCCTGCTGCGCCACGCGGCCGAGCAGGGCGCGACGGTGGTCAACGGGGGCCGGGTGCTGAACGTCGACTTCGACGACCCCGAGGCCGTGGAGCTGACCGTGCGCACGGCCGGCAAGGAGACGCGGTACACCGCCGGGATGGTGGTCGACGCGTCCGGCCGGCAGACCCTGCTGGGCCGCCAGCTGAAGGTGAAGGTCGCCGACCCGGTCTTCGACCAGTACGCCGTGCACACCTGGTTCGAGGGCCTGGACCGCACCGCGATCGCCCGCGACGCCGCCCAGGTCGACCACATCTTCGTGCACTTCCTGCCCATCAAGGACACCTGGGTGTGGCAGATCCCGATCACCGACACCATCACCAGCATCGGCGTGGTGACCCAGAAGAAGCGCTTCGCCGCCGCCGGCACCGACCGGGAGGGCTTCTTCTGGGAGTTCGTCGCCAGCCGGCCCGAGCTGCACGACGCCCTGCGCGGCGCCCGCCGGGTCCGCGACTTCAAGGCCGAGGGCGACTACAGCTACGCCATGAAGCAGATCTGCGGCGACCGGTTCGTGCTCATCGGGGACGCGGCCCGGTTCGTCGACCCGATCTTCTCCAGCGGGGTCAGCGTCGCCCTGAACAGCGCCCGCATCGCCGCGCAGGACATCATCGCCGCCCACGCGGCCGGCGACTACACCCGCAAGCGGTTCGAGACGTACGAGAGCAAGCTGCGCCGCGCGGTGCAGTACTGGTACGAGTTCATCTCGATCTACTACCGGCTGAACGTGCTGTTCACGGCCTTCGTGCAGGACCCGCGCTACCGCGTCGACGTGCTGAAGATGCTCCAGGGCGACGTGTACGACGGTGAGGAGCCCAAGGCGCTGACCGCGATGCGGGAGGTCGTCCGGGAGGTGGAGAACAACCCCAAGCACCTGTGGCACCCGTACCTGGGCACACTCAGGGCGCCCGCCACGGCACCCGCGTTCTGACCCGCCGGGCGCAGGTACGCACGACGCAAGGGCCGCCCACCGGAGGAGTTCCGGTGGGCGGCCCTTGCCGCTGCTGCCGTCCGCGGCGCGAAGCCGGTCAGGCCGGCGGTCAGGCCGGCGGCCAGGCGGCGAACCGCCGCAGGCCGTACAGCAGCGGTGCCCGCTCGTCGTGCCGGGTGACCCGGCAGATCTGCCCGAACACCGCCACGTGGTCGCCCATCGGCTGGGCGTGCAGCACCGCGCAGTCGGCGACCCGGTGCGCGTCGGCCGGCAGATGCGGTCCGCCGGTGTGCGGGCCGGCCGTCCAGGACACCCGGTCGAACCGGTGCGGGTCGCCCGAGGCGAACAGCTGCGCGGTCTCCCGGGCACCGGAGTGCAGCAGGTTCACCGCGAAGCCCGCGGAGCCGGCCACCGCCGCCAGCGTCGGGCTGCCCGCGCGCAGGCACACCACCAGCACCGGCGGCTCCAGGGAGACCCCGCACAGCGAGGAGCACGTCATGCCGCGGGGGGTGCCGTCGTCGTCCCGGGCGGTGACGACGGCGACTCCGCTGGGGAACCCGCTCATGAGAGTGCGGAAGTCCTCCGGCGACGCGACCGCCGCCGGAGGACGAAGGGTGCCGCTCACGGCTGGTGCATCCGTGAGAAGTAGGTGTACGCCTCCGGCAGGGTCTTCACCAGCTGCTGGGCCTTGTCCCGGATCGCGTCGAACTCCTGCTGCGCGGCGGAGAAGTCCGCCAGGGCCAGCGCCGCCGACGGCTTGACGTCGATGGCGCCCATGCCGAGCAGGATGCACATGTACGAGTAGGGCGGCAGGCCGTGGTAGTACGGGTAGATCGTCTCGCTGTCCGGCAGCTGGGTGCGCCACTTCTCGATGCGCTCCGCCAGGCCGTCCGGCACCGCGCGGGTCTTGGTGTCCCGCCAGTACTGGGTGTCGGAGCGCTTGGCGGCCTGGTAGTGCAGCGCCAGGAACTCCCGTACGCCGTCCATGACATGGGCGACGCCGTCGTTGTAGCGGTCGCGCAGGGCCGGGTCCCAGTCCGGGCCGGGGAAGTGCTTCACCAGCTGCTCGATGGCGTGGTGGATGAAGAAGATGCCGGTGGACTCCAGGGGCTCCACGAAGCCGCTGGCCAGGCCGACGGCGACACAGTTGCGCACCCAGGAGTTGCGGCTGCGGCCGATCCGCATCCGGATGTGGTTGGCCTCGACGTCGGCCGCCGCGGGGCCGACGAACTCGCGCAGCGTGCGCTCCGCCTCCTCCGGGGAGAGGTAGTCGCGGGCGTAGACGTACCCGGTGCCGACCCGGCCCATCAGCGGGATCGTCCAGATCCAGCCGGCGTCCTGGGCGGTCGCGGTGGTGCAGGGGCGGATGCCGCGCCGCTCCATGTCCATCGGCACCTGGAGGGCGACCGCGCTGTCGTTGGGCAGCGTGTCCTGGTAGGAGATGAACGGCTCCTCCAGGGCCTTGTTCAGCAGCAGGCCGCGGAAGCCCGTGCAGTCCACGAACAGGTCGCCGGTCAGCTCGCCGTGCCCTGCCGTCATGACGCCCTTGATCCAGCCCCGCTCGTCCAGGCCGACGTCGGTGACGTCGTCCACGACGTGCCGGACGCCGCGCTCCACCGCGTACCTGGTGAGGTACTTGGCGAGCAGGGCCGCCTCGAAGTGGTAGGCGTAGGGGAACTGCGTCTTGCCCTGGTGCTCGGACATCGTCAGCCCCCGCATCTCCTCCGCGCTCTCGTCGAAGGGGGTGTCGAGCAGGCTGCCGTCGAGCCGGCGGGGGCTCAGCCCGGCGTCGATCACCGACGCCATCACGAAGCAGTCCTTGTCGAACCGCTCGGTGGGGCCCTGCTGCAGCCACCAGTCGGTCAGCGGGAACCCGTTGACCGACCGCACCTGTTCGAACGGGTGGTAGAAGTAGTGGCCCTTCTCTCGCCAGTTCTCGAAGCGGACGGCCAGTTTGTAGGTGGCGTTGCAGGCCGGCATCCAGTCGGACTCCTTGAGCCCGAGGAACTCGAAGAAGTGCCGGATGTCGCTGAAGGTGGCCTCGCCGACGCCGATGGTGCCGACCTTGCCCGACTCCACGAGCGTGATGTCGATCCGGTCGCCGAAGGCGGCCTTGAGGTAGGAGGCGGTCATCCAGCCCGCCGTGCCGCCGCCGACGATCACGACTTTGTTGGTCATGTGTGTCCCCAATCCGGTGACTTTCGGTAGATCCCGCGAGGGTGGTCCGCGCGGCCGGTCACGGCCGGGCGGACAGCAGTTCCACGAGGTGCTCGCCGATCGCGGCGACCGTCGGCTGCTGCCACAGCAGCGAGGCCGGCAGCTTGTGGCCGAAGCGCTTCTCCAGGCGCCGGCGGACGACCATGGTCATCACCGAGTCGAGCCCCTGCTCCACCAGGGAGCGGCGCACGTCCAGCGACGCCCGCGGCAGCCGCATCTCCCCGGCGATCTCCTCGGCGACGTCGTCCAGCAGCCGCGCGCGCAGTTCCTCCGTGTTCAGACCGGCGTACGACGAGCCGCCCGCCGGGGCCTGGACCTGAGGGGTGCCGGCGTCGACGGCCTCGCTCAGCACCGGCAGCGGCCGGCCGTCCGGCACCGGCCCGAGCCCGAGGACGGGGTAGCAGCCGGGGCCGCGGCGGGCCGCGTACTCCCAGGCGGCGAACGCCTCGTCGGCCGTGATGTCGGTGACGCCGCGCTCCCGCAGCTCCAGGTCGACCACCTCGTTGACGGCCATGCCCTGGCCGCGCCAGGAGGTCCAGGCGAAGCTGGTGGCGTCCGCGGGCAGGCCGTCCGCGGCAGCGGCCGCGTTGCGGTGCAGGGCCAGCGCGTCCAGGAAGGCGTTCGCCGAGCCGTAGGCGGCCTGGCCGGGCAGGCCGAGCAGCTGGCCGCAGGAGGAGAACAGCACGAAGAAGTCCAGCGTGCCGGCCGGGAACAGCTCGTGCAGCACCCGGGCGCCGGCCGCCTTGGGCCGCAGCACCCCGCGCAGCGACTCCTCGTCGGTGTGCGGGACCAGCCGGTTGTCCAGCACGCCCGCCGCGTGCACCACGCCCCGCACCGGCGGCAGACCGAGGGCGTCCGGGGCGAGGGCGCGGGCGGCCTCCGCCGCGTCGGCGACGTCCAGGGCGAGCGCCCGCACGGTGACGCCCGTCGCCTCCAGCTCCCGTACCACCGCGATGCGTTCGGCCGTGGCGGCGTCGGTGACCGCCTCCCACTCGGCGCGCGGCGGCAGGCCGGTCCGGCCGGCCAGCACCAGGCGGCGGGCGCCCCGCTCGGCGAGGAACCGGGCGATGCGCAGCCCGAGCACGCCGAGCCCGCCGGTGACCAGGTAGGTCCCGTCGGGCCGGCACACGAACGGCTGCGCGGCCGGCTCCCGGTCCGGGCGGGCCAGCCGGGCCACCGTGACGGCACCGTCCCGGACGGCGACAACGTCCTCACCGGGCGCCGCGCGCAGCACGTCCAGCAATGCGTCCACCGCGCCGGCCGGATCACCGGCCGGCAGGTCGACGACCCCGCCCCACAGCTCGCCGTGCTCGCCGCCGACCACCCGGCCCAGGCCCCACAGTGCGCCCTGGGCCGGTGCGGTGGCCTCCCGGCTCTCCAGGACGCCGGTGGTGAGGGCCCACAGCCGCGGGAAGACGGTGGTGTCCAGCGCGGCCAGCCGCCGGGTGGTGTCCAGCAGCAGCCAGGCCGGCGCGGTGCCGGTGTCGTCCGGGACGGCCGGGTCGGGCAGCACGACGACGTCCGTGGCCTCCGCGAGGCCGGGCAGGCCGTCCAGTTCGGCGGCGCTCTTCAGCAGCCGTACCCGCGCCCCGCCGGCGGTCAGCCGCTCGCCGAGGGCCACCGCGGTCGCGGAGCCGACGGCACCGACCAGCACGACGTCCTCGACACCGCGTCCCTCGCGGGGACCGCCGAGTGCGGCCGGCCGCCACTGGATCTCGTGCACCAGCCGGCGCGCCGGGGTCGCGCCCGCGGCGCCGTTCCCGACGTCGGCGTACCGCACCCCGCGCAGCGCGGCGAGCACCCGGCCGTCGGCCGCGGCGATCAGGACGTCGACGGTGCCGGTGGCGGCGTCGTGCCGTACCCGGACGTCGACGGCCGTGCCGTCCGCCGGGGGTTCCGGCGCGACGCGCACCTCGGCGACGCCCGCGACCATGCGCAGCGCCGCCGGTCCCGGGTAGGCGGAGGGGGCGATGGACAGGGCGGCGTCCAGGACCGGGGCCCAGGTGGCGGGTGCCCGCTCCGGCTGGCGGGCCAGCACCCGCGCGTGCAGCAGGCCCTCGGCGCGGCGCAGTGCCTCCACGGTCCACTCGAAGCCCATGGTGGGCACGCCCACCGAGGCCAGGTGCCGCAGGATCTCCGCCGGGTCGGCGTCCGCCGCGTCGGCCGGGAGTTCCGCCAGGGTGCCGGACGGCGCCTCGGGGACGGCGCTCACCGCGGTGGTGTGCACGAGCCAGTCGCCGTCGCCCTCGGCGGGCCGGGATGCGATCCGCACGGCGTCGTCCTCGCGGAGCACCTGCACCTCGCGCCGCTCGGCGGCGGTCAGCGGCACCCGCAGGGCCACATCGCGCAGGGTGTGCGCGCCGGGTCCGCCGGTGGCGGCCAGGAAGGTGTTCAGCAGGACGGCGGCGGGGACGATCTCGACGCCGTCGATGGTGTGGCTGCCCGGGTAGGGTCGGTTGCCCTCCTCCAGGTGGGTGCGCCACAGGGTCAGCGGGCGGCCGCCCACGCTGGTGGGCGAGCCGAGCAACGCGTGGGTGTCGGCGTCGTGTTCGAGGCTGCCCGCGGCGCCGGACGGGGACGTCCTGCGCCAGTGCGGAAGCCGCTGCCAGGCGGCGGCCGGCAGCGTGGTCAGGGCGCCGCACGGCTGCAGCCGGCGCCAGTCCACCGCGATGCCCGCGGTGTGCGCGGCGGCGAGCGCGGCCAGCAGGGAGAGCCGGTCCGACTGGTCGCGGCGCAGCGTGGAGCCCACGAACACGCCCTCGGTCAGCTCCTGTTCGGTCAGGGTCTCGCGGACGGAGTGGGCCACCACCGGGTGGGCCGACAGCTCCAGGAAGCGGCGGTGCCCGTCCTCGGCGGCGGCCTCGACGGCCGCGGCGAGCCGGACGGTGTTGCGCAGGTTGGCCGCCCAGTAGGCGCCGTCGGCGGCCGGCGTGGTCCGCGGGTCGGTCAGCGCGGTGCTGTACATCCGGATGCGCGGCGCGCGCGGGGTGAGGTCGTTGGCCGCGGCGGCGAGGTCCGCGACCAGCCCGTCCATCTGCGGGCTGTGGAAGGCGACGTCGGAGGCGACCCGGCGCACCTGCACGCCGTCCGCCTGCCAGGCGTCGATCAGCTTCTCGACCGCGGCCCGCTCACCGGTGATCACGGTGGAGCCCGGCGAGGAGGCGATGCCCGCGACGACGTCGGTACGGCCGTCGAGCCGGGCCTCGGTCTCGGCGAGGGACAGCCCGGCCATCGCCATCGCGCCCTTGCCGGCCACCCGCCGCAGCAGCAGCGAGCGGCGGCAGATCAACCGGGCGCCGTCCGTCACGGACAGCGCGCCGGCGGTCACGGCCGCGGCGATCTCGCCGACCGAGTGCCCGATGACGGCGTCCGGCTGCACGCCGTGCGCACGCCATACGGCGGCCAGTCCGATCTGCACCGCGAAGATCATCGTCTGGATGCGGTCCACGGTCTCGAAGTCGCC
This sequence comes from Streptomyces sp. NPDC088810, assembly GCF_044750305.1. Taxonomy (NCBI): domain Bacteria; kingdom Bacillati; phylum Actinomycetota; class Actinomycetes; order Kitasatosporales; family Streptomycetaceae; genus Streptomyces; species Streptomyces sp. NPDC088810. Next base: position 356,674 of record NZ_JBIVJQ010000009.1, on the reverse strand, counting down.
GTCGAGCAACAGCTGCCGCGGGGAGAAGCCGATCTCCTCCAGGAAGACGGGCTCCAGTTCGTCGATCGCCGCCGCGAACTCCGGTTCGCTGTCCAGCAGTTCGCGGCCCATGCCGGCCCACTGCGAGCCGTGTCCGGAGAACACCCAGACCAGGCCCGCCCCCGGGTCGGCCGGGGCGGTGCCGGTGACCGCCTGCCGGGACTCCTCGCCGTCGGCGATCAGCCGCAGCCCGGCGGCGAGTTCGGCGTGGCCGGCGGCGACGACCGCGGCCCGGTGCTCCAGGTGCGAGCGGCGCAGCGCAAGGGTGTGGCCGACCGAGTCGAGCGTGGTCTGCCGCCCGGTGCCGGTGAGCCACTCCGCGAGGTTGCGGGCCGCGGCGCGCAGGCCCTCCCGGGACCGGGCCGACAGCGGGAACAACCGGGCCTCGCCCGAATCGTGGGCCGGCTGCGCACCGGTGGCGCCGGCCGGCTCGGGTGCCTGTTCCAGCAGCACGTGGGCGATGGTGCCGCCGTAGCCGAACCCGGAGACCGCGGCGCGGCGCGGCCCCTCGTGCCGCGGCCAGGGGGTGCGCTCGGTGACCACCCGCAGTCCGTTGCCGTCCCAGTCGATCGCCGGGTTGCCCCGGGTGTGGTTCAGCGTGGGCGGGATCTCCCCGTGCGCCAGCGCGAGAACGGCCTTGAGCAGCCCGGCCGCGCCCGCACCGGCCTCCAGGTGGCCGATGTTGGGCTTCACCGAGCCGATCAGCAGCGGCTGCCCGGCCGGCCGCCCGGCGCCGTACACCGCGGACAGCGCGCCGGCCTCCAGCGGGTCGCCGAGCCGGGTGCCGGTGCCGTGCGCCTCCACGTAGTCCACGGTGCCGGCGTCGACGCCGGTGCGGCGCAGGGTCTCCGCCAGCAGCCGCTGCTGCGCGGTGCCGCTGGGCGCCATGATGCCGTTGGTGCGGCCGTCCTGGGAGACATGGCTGCCCCGGACCACCGCGAGGACCCGGTCGCCGTCGCGCCGGGCGTCGGACAGCCGCTTGAGGACGAGGACGGCACCGCCCTCGCCGCGCCCGTAGCCGTCGGCCGCGGCGTCGAACGGCTTGCACCGCCCGTCGGGCGCGGTGGCGCCGGCGGCTTCCAGGGTGAGCGACAGGCCCGGCCCGACGATCAGGTTGACCCCGCCGACCAGGGCGATGCCGCTCTCCCCGGCGCGCAGGCTCTGGCAGGCCAGATGGGTGGCGACCAGGGAGGCGGAGCAGGCGGTGTCCACCGCCATGCTCGGTCCGTGCAGGTCCAGGGCGTGGGAGATGCGGTTGGCGGCGGCGCACAGCGCGCTGCCGATGCCCGTCCAGGCCTCGATGGTCGGCAGGTCCTCCAGCAGCCGGCGGCCGTAGTCGTCGGAGCCGATGCCGACGAACACCCCGGTGTCGCCGCCGGCCAGGCTGAGCGGCGGGATGCCCGCGTCCTCCAGCGCCTCCCACACCACTTCGAGCAGCAGCCGCTGCTGGGGGTCCATCAGCTCCGCCTCGCGCGGGCTGAGCCCGAAGAAGGCGGAGTCGAATCCCTCGATGTCCTTGAGGAATCCGCCGGGGATGTCGGCGCGGCGCACCGCCGCGCCGTGGCTCGGGCCCTGCTCGCGGTAGGCGTCCCAGCGGCCGTCCGGAACCGGGCCGATGCCGTCCCGGCCGGAGAGCAGCATGTCCCAGAAAGCGGCGGGCGAGTCGGCGTCACCGGCGAGCCGGCACCCGGCCCCGATCACGGCAATGGGTTCGTCAGCAGTCACTACTTCGTCTCCTTGCCTTGGCATCGCCTGGTCAGCCGCACCACGGAGCGGGGTGCAGGATCCGTACGACGGCGCACGAGAGGGTCACGCCCGGGCCCACGCCGAGCATCAGCAGGTGGTCCCCGGGGCCGAGTTCGCCGGTGCGCAGCAGGTGGTCGAGCGACACGATCTGGTCACTGGCGCCGAGGTGGCCGACGGTCCGGCCGAACTCCCAGGTCGACCGCTCCATCGGCAGGCCGAGGGCGGCCATGCAGCGCTGCTCGACGATCTCCCGCGAGTAGTTCATGTAGGCGACGCGGGTGACGTCGGACAGGGTGATCCCGGAGGCGTCGAGGACTCGGTCGACGAGTTCCAGGGTCCGGGCGTGCACCTTCACCAGGGCGGCGGTGCCGGTGCCCGAGGCCAGCGCGGCCTGCTTGTACTCGGCGTTGCGCGCCTGGAAGTCCAGGGCCCGGCCGGTCGTCGGCCCGGGCGGGAAGAGCGGTTCGGTGCCGCGGTGCATCTGCTCGGCCTCCGAGACGGTGACCGACTCCACCGCGAGGAGCTGCGCGAACGAGGGCCGTGTGGTGAGCAGTACGGCGCTGGCGGCGTCGCCCGCGACATAGCCCGGCCCCATCCGCCAGCGGTCCATCATCGGCGTGCCGAAGTTGTCGGAGGCGACGAGCAGCGCGGTCGGCGCCTGGTCCTCGCTCTGAGGTGCCGGCCGGCCGCGCAGGTACCAGGAGCCCAGCTCCAGGGCGGCGAACATGCCGTTGCAGCCCTGGCGTACCTCGACCGCCAGGGCCTGGTCGCCGACCAGGTGCCGTTGCAGGTAGTACTGCGGCTGCCAGCCGTCGGGGCCCTGGTGCCAGGAGTCCGCGTACAGCAGCAGGTCGGTGTCGTCGGGACGGTGGCCGGCCCGCTTGCACGCCTCCTCGGCGGCCCGCAGCGCCATCTCGGGGGCCGGGGTGTCCCCGGCCACCGCCGCGCCGGCCAGCTCGTGCAGCTCGGCCTCGAACTCGGGGTAGAGCCCCTGGGCGACGGCCTCGTCGATGCTCGTGGTGCCCGGGAGGTAGACCCCGAGTCCCTTGATGAATACGTCGGGCGTGCGCAAGGCCGCCTCGCCTCCTCGGTCGTGTTACGTCGGGTGGTGCGGGGGGTGCCGGTCAGAGCCGGGCGGCCGTGTCCGTCAGCTCGTGCACCAGCCGGTCCAGCAGTGCGTCGGCCTCGGCCCGGGAGAACGCGTCGGGACGGTGCCCGAGCCGCAGCCGCAACCGCGGCCCGGGCAGCGCGACCAGCCGCAACGCGAAGTGCGTCCCGTCCCGCACCTCGACCCCGACGACCCGCGGCCCGCGCGCGCCGGCAGGGGTGTCCGTGCCGCCCGTGCCGCCCGCGTCGGCAACAGCGTCCGTGCCGCCTGCGCGATCCGGGTTGCTCGTGGCGTGTGCGCCGAAGGCGCCGTCCGGTCCGCCTGCGCCGCCCGTGGCCTCCACGCCCCCCGCGCCCGTGGCGTCGAAGGCGTACGTGACGAAGGTGGTTGCGGTGTCGAACAGGGTGCCGTCCCGGTGACCCGTGACGGGTGCCTGGCGTTGGATGTCGGCGAGGGGGAGGTGGTGGTGCGGGAGCAGCCGGGTCTGTTCCTGTTGCAGGCGGGCCAGCATCCGGGGCAGCGGCTCGTCGGGGCGCAGCCGCAGGCGGACCGGCACGGTGTTGGTGAGCAGTCCCACCATGTCCGCGACCCGGGGCAGCTCCGGCGGCCGGCCCGACACCGACGTGCCGAAGACGACGTCGTCGCTGCCGGTGAGCCGCGCCAGCAGCAGCCCCCACGCGGCCTGCACGGCCGTGTTCAGGGTGAGCCCGTGGGCCCGGACGCCGGCGGTGAGCGCCGCGGTGGTCTCCTCGTCGAGGGCGCGCTCGCGGTGCTGCTGCCGTTCGGGCGCCGGCCCGGACACGTCCGGGGCGACGTACGTGGGTCCGGGCAGCCCGGCGAGCGCCTCGCCCCAGGCCTGCCGGGCGGCCCCGCGGTCCTGCCGGGCCAGCCAGCGCAGGTGCTCCCGGTGCGCGGGAGCCGGGGGCAGCGCGCGGGCGTCCGCACCGCTGCGGTACAGCGCGAACAGCTCCCGTACCAGGATCCCCGTGGACCAGCCGTCCCACAGGATGTGATGGCCGGTCAGCACGATCCGGTGGCGGTCGTCGGCCAGCCGCAGCACCAGGAACCGCAGCAGCGGCGGTGCCGTCATGTCGAAGGGCCGCTCCCGCTCCCGCGCGGCCAGCAGTTCGGCCCGCTCCGGCCGGTCCTGCGCCGGCAGGCCGGTCAGGTCCTCCTCCGTCCAGGGCGGCCGGACGTCCGCGCAGACCACCTGCACCGGCCGGGACAGCCCCGCGTGCCGGAACGCCACCCGCAGCCCGGAGTGCCGGTCCAGCAGCGCGGTGGCCGCCGCCCGCAGCAGTCCCTGGTCCAGTGGCCCCTGGACGTCCAGGCGGAGCTGGGCGGCGTAGGCGTCGACGCCGCCCTCGGCCAGGATGCTGTGGAAGAGCAGCCCCTCCTGCAGCGGGGCCAGCGGGAGCACCTCGGTCAGGCCGGGGTGGGCCACGGCCAGCGCCTCCCGCTCGTCCGGCGCCAGGGTGACCAGGTCGGCGGCGGCCGGCCCGGCCGGCTCGGCGTCGGTGACCTGCCGGGCCAGCGGTGCGAGTCCGGCGGGCGTGGGGTGCGCGAAGACGTCGGCCAGCTCCACGGCGAGGCCGCGTTCGCGGGCCCGGGTCACCACCTTCAGCGCGCCGATGCTGTCGCCTCCCCGGTCGAAGAACGAGTCACCGGCACCCACCCGGTCCGCGCCGAGGACATCGGCGAACACGGCGCACAGCTCCTTCTCCCGGGCGGTGCGCGGCTCCCGGAACTCCCCGGTGTCCGCGCCCAAGTCCGGGGCGGGCAACGCCCGTTCGTCCACCTTGCCGTTCGGCGACAGCGGCAGCTCGGCCAGCGGGACCACGGCCGCGGGGACCATGTGCGAGGGCAGGGAGCGGGCCGCGAACCGGCGCAGTCCGGCCGGGTCGGCGTCGGTGTCCGGGCGGGGGACGACGTAGGCCACCAGCTGCCGGTGGCCGGCCCGGTCCTCGCGCACGGTGACCACCGCGGCGTCCACCGCCGGGTGGGCGGCGAGGACGGCCCGGATCTCGCCGGGCTCCACCCGGAACCCGCGGATCTTGATCTGGTCGTCGGCCCGGCCCAGGTACGCCAGCTGGCCGTCGGGCCGCCACCGGACGAGGTCGCCGGTGCGGTACATCCGGCCCCCCGGCGCGCCGTACGGGCAGGGCAGGAACCGTTCGCCGGTCAGCGCGGGACGCCCCAGATAGCCGTGGGCCACCCCGTCGCCGGCGATGTACAGCTCGCCGACCGCGCCCGGTACGACGGGCAGCAGGGCCTCGTCCAGCACGTACACCCGGCAGCCCGCGACCGGGGTGCCGACCGGCACGTCCTGTCCGTCGTCCAGCGGCCGGCTCACCGTGCTGGTCACGGTCGCCTCGGTGACGCCGTACTCGTTGAAGACGCGCCGGCCGCCGCCGGTCCAGCGGCGCAGCACCTCGGGGGCCGGGGGCTCGCCGCCGGTGATCAGCACGCGCAGGGCCGGCAGGTCGTCGGCGGGCAGCCGGGTCAGGAACGCCGGCGGGATCGCGGCATGGGTGACCCGGTGGGCGCGGAGCAGCCGGGCCAGCGCCTCGCCGCTGGTGATGCGGCCGGGCGGCGCCAGCACCAGCCGGGCGCCCGCCGCCAGCGCGGGCCAGATGTCGGCCATCGCCACGTCGAAGCCGGGCGAGACCAGTTGCAGCACCCGGCCGTCGGGGCCGAGGCCGTAGCGGTCGATGTGGTCCGCGATCAGGGTGCGCAGCGCCCGGTGCGGCACGACGACGCCCTTGGGGCGGCCGGTCGAGCCGGAGGTGTGGATCACGTAGGCCGGCAGCTCCGGGTCGGGGTCGGGCCGCGCCGCGCTCCCCCTGCTCCCGCCGGCGGGGGCCCGCCCGTCCTGTCCGCTCTGCCGTTCCTCCAGCAGCAGGCACGGCGTCGTGGCGGGCAGCCGGGAGCGGCTGCCCGCCACGCTGATCACGAGGGCCGGCGCGGTGTCGTCGAGGATGGACGCGATCCGCTCGGCCGGATGCGCCAGGTCGAGCGGTACGAACGCCGCCCCCGCCTTCAGCACCGCCAGCAGGGCGGCCACCAGTCCGGCGGAGCGGGGCAGCGCGATGCCGACCAGGTCCCCGGGCCCGACCCCGCGTTCGGCCAGCCGCTCGGCCAACTGCTCGGAAAGCACGTCGAGTTCGCGGTACGACAGCTCGGCCGGGCCGTCCACGACCGCGACGGCGTCGGGTGCGCCGGCCGCCCGCTGCCGGAACAGGGCCACCACGGTGGCGTCGTCCGCGGGGGCAGGCGCGCCCTCGCCCGCGGCGAACAGCCGGGCCCGTTCCGCGGGGAGCAGCACGTCGGCCGTGTCGAGCACGGCGTGCGGCTGCTCGGCGACGGTCCGCACGAACCGGGTCAGCCGCGCCAGGTGCTCCTCCAGGGCGGGCAGGTCGTACCGGTCGGGGTTGCCCTCCAGGACCAGCATCGTGGCCTCGCCCGTCGGGTCCGGGCGCACGGTGACGAAGAGGTCGGGCACCGGGCCCGAGGCCAGGTTGTGCGAGGTGGCCGGGTGCGGTCCGAAGCGCAGCGCACCGCCGTACGGCATGAAGTTGACGATCGGGCCCAGCAGCGCGCTCATGTCGCCGTCCGCGCCGAGTTCGCGGTGCAGGTCCTCCAGCCGGAACCGCTCGTGCCGCAGCGCCCGGTGCATCTCGCGGGTCATGGGCGGCACGAGCCCGGCCAGCGTGCTGCCGGGCGCGGCGTCCAGCCGCAGGGGCACGGTGTTGGTCACCATGCCGGGAGTACGGCGGGCCGCCACGCTGCGCCGGGCCGTGACCGGAAGGCCGAGCACCACGTCGGCGCGGCCGGACAGGCGGGACACGTAGGCGGCGACCGCGGTGGCGAACACCACCTGCCAGGTGGTGCCGGTGGCCGCGGCCGCCTTCTCCAGCAGGCCGACGTCGGCGGGCTGGAGCAGCCGGGTCAGGCGCGGTCGCAGCAGGTCCTCGGGGAGCGGGGCGAGGGGGCCGGCCGGGGCGGGGACGCGGGCCGGTTCGGGCCGGTCGGAAAACCGGTCGAGCCAATAGGAGCGGTCGGCCGCGAAATCGTCGGAGTCGCGGTAGTTCCGCTCTTCCGCATACAGGTCGGCAAGCGTTCCGAAGGCGCCGTCGGACGCCTCTTCACCGGGGGGCTCGGGGTTCCGCTCCAGCGCCGAATAGATTTCCGCCAGGCGGCGGCCCAGGAGATGAACTCCGTATCCGTCGACGGCGACGTGGTGTATTCGATAGTAGAAGATCGTACGAGCCTCGGAAAGCCGCAGCAGGGCGAACGCGGACAGCGGCCCGGTGGCCAGGTCGATGGGCCGGCGCACGTCCTCGTGCATCCAGCGCAGCGCGTCCCGGAGCGCCGCGTCGGACCCCGAAAAGTCGATCAACGGCAGGTCGGCCGCGTGCTCCGGGTCGACCACCTGCCACAGGCCGGCGTCCTCGACCACCGCGCGGACGCGCACCACCTCGGCCTCCGCCCGCAGCAGCGCCCAGGCGGCGCGGAGCCGGCCGAGGTCGGCGGCGCCGTCGATGAGGATGTACTCGGCGCAGGTGAACCGCTGCCCCGAGGGATCCAGCCGATGGGCGAACCAGATTCCCTGCTGGCCGGCGGACAAAGGCAGTCGCATCGCGTCCCTGTCTCCCATTCTCGACTCCATTGCTCGCCTATCCCGGCCACCATGGGGACAGCTGCTATAGCCGATCTATACGGCCCCGGCTATCGACCGAATAGCGAAGAAATATAGAAGCCGTCCTCAGGCTCTTCAGCGAGCTGACGCCGAAAGGAGAAGCCGTGGAGGAAGACCGCGACGACGCATGGGCACCGCATGTCGTCAGGCCGGACGCGCGGACCCCCGCCACCGCGCAGGGGCTGCTCGGCCTGCTGGAAGAGCTCGGCGACCTGACCGAGCTGCTGGCCCGGCACAAGGCGGTGGTCTTCCGCGGCTTCGGGATCGACCCGGCCGAGCTGGACACGGTGATGGCACCGCTGCTGCCCCGGCGGCTCGCCTACGTCCACGGCAACTCGCCGCGTACCAAGGTGGGCCAGAACGTCTACACCTCGACCGAGTACCCGCCGCAGTACACCATCTCGATGCACAACGAGATGAGCTACGCCCACCAGTGGCCCGCCCGGCTGCTGTTCTTCTGCGAGCGCGCCCCCGAGACCGGCGGCGCCACCCCGGTGGTGGACGGCGCGCGCTGGCTGCGGCTGCTGGACCCGGAGGTCCGGGAGAGCTTCGCGCAGGGGGTGCGCTACACGCAGAACCTGCACGGCGGGCGGGGCTTCGGCAAGAGCTGGCAGGAGACCTTCGAGACCGACTCCCGGGACGACGTCGAGAAGTTCCTGGAGAGCGCCGAGGCGCAGTACGAGTGGAAGCCGGACGGCGGCCTGCGGGTGACGCAGGTGCGGCCGGCGACCGTGCGCCATCCCGTCACCGGCACGGAGGTCTGGTTCAACCAGGCCGACCAGTGGCACGCCGCCGGGCTCGGCGACGAGACGGCGGCGGCGCTCAGCCGGATCATGCCGGAGCGGGACCTGCCGCAGTCCGTGTCCTTCGCGGACGGCTCCCCGATACCGGACGCCTACGTCACCCAGGTCCGCGACCGCGGTCTGGACGCCGCCGTCGACGTCGACTGGCAGGCCGGCGACCTGCTGCTCATCGACAACGTCCTCGTCGCCCACGGCCGACGCCCCTTCACGGGCCCGCGCCGCGTCCTGGTGGCCATGTCGGACTGAGCCGACCACGAAGCCTTCCGGGGCCGGGTAGTCAGTGGGTCCGGGTAGTCGGAGGGGTGCGGGTAGTCGGAGGGGCCCGGAAGCCGGATGAGCCGGGAAGCCGGATGGGTCGGGAAGCCGGACGGGCCGGGCAGTCGGACGGGTCGGGTAGTCGGACGGGCCGGGTAGTCGGAAGGGTCCGGGTAGTCGGACGGGTCGGGTAGTCGGACGGGTCGGAAAGCCGGAAGGGTCCGGAAGCCGGATGGGCCGGGTAGTCAGAGGGCCCGGGTAGCCGGAGGGCCCGGGAGGGCCCGGGTAGTCGGAGGGCCCGGGCAGTCGGACGGGTCCGGGTAGTCGGACGGGTCGGGTAGTCGGAAGGGTCCGGGAAGCCGGAAGGGCCGGGTAGTCGGAGGGCCCGGGTAGTCGGAGGGCCCGGGCAGTCGGACGGGTCCGGAAGCCGGAAGGGTCGGGTAGTCGGACGGGTCGGGAAGCCGGAAGGGCCCGGAAGCCGGAAGGGCCGGGCAGTCGGAGGGGCCGGGAAGCCGGACGGATCGGGAAGCCGGAAGGGCCGGGCAGTCGGAGGGGCCGGGAAGCAGGAGGGACCGGGTAGTCAGACGGGTCGGGAAGCCGGACGGGTCGGGAAATCGGAGGGGCCGGGAAGCAGGAGGGACCGGGTAGTCAGACGGGTCGGGAAGCCGGACGGGTCGGGAAATCGGACGGGTCCGGAAGCCGGAAGGGACGGGAAGTCGGAAGGGCCGCGACGCCGTCCCGCGGCCCGTCCCCGGTTTCCTCAGCGCACTATGACGTTACGGCTGAGGGGGCCGCGGTCGGCGGGAGCCTCCTCGTGCCACGGGTGGGCGAACGGGCCGGCCGCCGACGGCGTCATGATCGGGGTGCGGATGGCCATCGCGGTGAGCGGGGCGCCGCCTCGTCGCTCCGCTCTCTGCGCGGGCACGCCGATGAGCTGGGCGTACCAGCTCTGGTCGATGCCTCCGGCGAGGATCGCCTCGTAGGTGCGGCGCAGTGCCGAGCCCGGGTCGACCCCGAGTTCCTCCTCCAGCCTGCGGCGGCCCTCGTGGTACACGGCGAAGGCCTCGGCCTGCCGGTTGGACGCGTACAGCACCACCATGAGCTGGGCGCGCAGGGTCTCGCGCAGCGGGTGGGCGTGGACCAGGCCGATGAGTTCCGAGGCCAGCTGGTCGTGCCGGCCCAGCGCGAGGTCCGCGAGGATGCGGCCCTCCAGCGCCTCCATGTAGGCCTCCTCGATGATCGGCCGCTCGGTCTCGCCCAGGTGGTCGGTCACGTCGGTGAGGGTGGGGCCCCGCCACAGGGACAGGGCGGCGCGCAGGTTGTCCGCCGCGTCGTCGTACCGGCGGGAGGACAGCGCGTCGCGGCCCGCCCGGCACAGCACGGTGAAGTCCCCGTAGTCGAACCGTCCGGCGGTGATGCGCATCAGGTAGCCGGACCCCTTGCGGACGATCTCCGCGTGGTCCTCCAGGTGCTGGCGCAGCCGGGAGGCGTAGGTGTAGAGCTGCGCCTGATGGGTGGAGGGCGGCTCGCTCCCCCATAAGGCCTGGCTGAGCCGGTAGTCCGGGATGACCCGCCCGCCGGCCAGCAGGAGGGCGGCGAGCATGGTGCGCTGCTTGGTTCCGCTGAGCGGGACCTCCGCGGCGCCTGACCATATTCCGACCGGGCCCAGGATTCTGAATTGCATCACGTACTGTGCTCCTTATCGGCCGTGCTGATCGCGCAGCGGGCACATGGCGAACACACAAACGCCAGGTGTCGCGACAGGACGTTTTTTGGCTGCTTGGCGCCGTTAAAGAGGATTTTCCAGAGCGTTCAGCTCAATGGAAGGAATGCGCGACCTCGCGCGGTCGCGGAAGAAAGACATGATCAAGCCCCCGTTTCCTCGTCGGCTTTGACCTGGTCGGATCGGTCAAAATTGGCCGACTCCGTGAGCGTAATCACGTGTGCGAACGTGCGTCAAGGGGTGGAAAATGCGGTCTCCGCCTGCGCCGGAGGCCGGATCGAAAGGGTGGCTGGATTGCGAATGAAGGAGGAGATGACGTCCTGCTGACGCTATATGTGGATCTTCGGCTATGTCTGAGTTGCGGGGGGTTGCGAGGGCCGGAACGGGGGACATCCCCAGGTCGGCCGCCACTCGGAACTTTCGGTTCCAGCCACCTGCAAATGATCTTTGGCAGGTGTAATTTTCCCTGAGCGCCCGCCTGAATCCGGTCGATCGGCGACGGCCGGCGGCACCCGCTTCACCGGCGCTCAGCAGCGGTGCACACGACACGGCCGCGGACCCCGGGGCCGCGCCCGGCGCACCCGTGCCGACCTTCGGTGACGGGCCTGTGCATAGGCTCGGTATAGGCCAAATATCGAAGCCGCGCAGATGATCGACGGGCGGTCGAAGGAGCGTCTCCGCTTGGGGTGTCCGATGGTGTGTGGCTGCCCCTCCTGGACGAGATTGGGCTGCACCACATGGCGACTGTCATCTCGAACCCCGTCGATTTCAATGTGGAGGATCTCTATGTCGACCTGATGCCCAGTCTCGGACGGCAGCTCTTCCTCAAGTGTGAGGGGTTCAATTTCTCCGGCTCGGTCAAGATAAAGGCCGCCGCCGAAATGGTCCGGGAGAAAGAGCGGGCCGGCGACATCCGCCCGGGCGACACGCTGATCGAGTCGTCGTCGGGAAACATGGGCGTCGCCCTCGGCCTCGTCGCCGCGAGCCGCGGCTACCGCTTCGTCTGCGTGACCGATGTCCGCAGCACCGGCACCGCACGCCGCCTCATGGAGACCTTCGGTACCGAGGTCCACGTCGTCACCGAGCCCGACCCCGAGGGCGGATTCCTCGGCGCCCGCCTCGCCCTCGTCCAGCGGCTGCTGGAGAAGAACCCCGAATACCTGTGGCTGAACCAGTACGCCAACCCCGGCAACTGGACGAGCCACTACCGCACCACCGCCCCGGCGATCGCCGAGGCCTTTCCCGGCCTGGACGTGCTGTTCATCGGCGCGGGCACCACCGGCACGCTCATGGGCTGCGCCACCTACTTCCGGGAGAACCTGCCCTCGGTCCGGGTCGTCGCGATCGACACGACGGGTTCGGTGACCTTCGGCGGACCGGCCGGACGCCGGCTGATCCCGGGCCTGGGCACCGGGGTGCGCCCGCAGATCCTCGACCCCTCGCTGTTCGACGACGTGGTGTACGTCTCCGAGCCCGACACGGTCCGCATGTGTCACCGGCTGGTCGGCCACGGCTTCCTCTTCGGCGGCTCGACGGGCACGGTCGTCAGCGGCGCGCTCGACTGGCTGACCACCCGGGGCGGCGACGGACTGACCGCGGTCGCCGTCGCACCCGACCTGGGTGCGAGCTACCTGGAGACCGTCTACGACCAGGAGTGGCTGACCCGGTCGTACGGACCCGGACTGCTGGACGCACTGCTGGACGCCTGACGGCGGCACCGGCGCCGCAAAGGACGCACAGCGCGATGGGAGAAGGCGGGAACGACCGTGAACAGTAAGTGGCTGAGGCGGTTCGACACCACCACGGCCCGCGGGCCGCGCCTGGTGTGCTTCCCCCACGCCGGCGGCGCCGCCAGCAGCTTCCTGCCGCTGGCCCGGGAACTCGCGCCGGACGTCGACGTCGTCGCCGTCCAGTACCCCGGCCGCCAGGAGCGGTTCGACGAGCCGCCGGTCGAGGACCTCGGCCGGCTGGCGGACCACATCGCCGCGGCCCTGCGCCCGCTCACCGACGGCCCCTACGCGGTCTTCGGCCACAGCATGGGCGGGCTGCTCGCCTACGAGACCGTGCGCCGCCTGGAACGGTGGCGGCTCCCGGAACCGTCCCGGCTGTTCGTCTCCGGGCAGGTGCCGCCCCGCGACCGGCGCAGCGACTACGGCATCGCCGCCGACGACGCCGAGATCGTCGCGGAACTGCGCGCACTCGGCGGCACCGCGGCGGTCGTCCTCGACGACCCCGACCTGATGGCCCTCGTGCTCCCGGCCGTCCGCGCCGACTACCGGGCGCTGCGCGGCTACACCTGGGCCCCGGGGCCCCCGCTGCGCTGCCGGATCAGCGCGCTGGTGGGCGACAGCGACCCGGTGGCCACGGCCGAGGCCGCGGCCGGCTGGTCCGCGTACTCCGTCGCCGGGGCCGATGTGACCGAGTTCCGCGGCGGCCACTTCTACCTGGAGGAGCGGCTCACCGAGGTGGCCGCCCTCATCGACGCCACCCTCGGCGTGCACACCGGCTGAACCGCGCCGGCGGTGGCGGATCCGCCGGCTTCGGTGAATCTGCACACCGCGTGCGCAATCCCCGCCCGCGCGCCGGGAGTCGGCGCCCGGGCCCGCCGCAGGATTCCCCGTTCGTGCGGAGTGTCCCGTTCCGTCGGCGGGGGCGCATGCCGCGCCGGGTCACGGAGCCGCGGGAATCATGGAGAGGCTGTCCGGGCGCCGTGTGCGCGCCTGCACGGATGCGACGGCCGCACGCCCGACTTCCTCTGCGGGCACGCCGGTTGGCTGGATGACGGGCGTGGTCCGTGCTTTGATCCCCAGCGCCGCGAGACCCGCGTTCCGTCCCCCGCGGGGCCGCCCCCCTTGTGGCTCATCCATACGAAGGGAAGTCTCCTCATGAACTCCGCTCCCCAGGTCCGGACCGCCGAGATCGCCGACGCCGAGCTGGACAGCGTCTCCGGCGGCCTGAGCCCGCACGCCGGCCTGGCCGCCGGCCCCACGGCGGTCAGCGACGCGGACGTCCTGGCCGGCCTCGGCGCCGTCGGGAACCAGGTCCTGGCCACCGTCGCCCAGTACGACCACGTCAGCGTCAGCGTCACCCTCTGACGGCGAAGTGGAGCGGGCTGCACCCCAGGGTGCAGCCCGCTCCACCGTTCTCCCGCTACACCCTGCGCGTCACCAGCCGAGCGCGTCCTCGTCGGCCCGTACCTCCAGGGCCGGGGCGACCGGGCGCGGCTCGTGGCAGGTGAAGCCGAGGCGGGTCAGGGCCCGGCGCATCTCGGCCACCGTGAAGTCGCGGCGGTTCTGCCGGGTGATGACCTCGCCGACCTGCATCACGGGGTAGACGCGGCGGCCGATGCTCACGGACACGCCGGTGACGGGTTCCGGCGTGATGCCGCTCATGGCCTGCTCGACCTCGCTCTTGATCAGGTCGAAGGGGAAACGGGCGATGACACAGCGCATGGATGCCTCCACAGGGTGGGGAAGACGGCGGTCAGGGCGTGAGGGCGAGGACGCCCAGGGCGTATCCGTGCTCGTCGATCACGGGGGACACGTCCAGGGTCCGCACCCGCATGGCGGCTTCCGCCTCGCCGAGCGCGGCCCGGGACGAGGTGAACGGTCCGCGGTCGAGCGCGATGTCCCGCAGCCGCGTCCGGTCGCTGTACCACGAGCCGCCGCGGTGCGCGGCGAGCTGGGCCCGGGTGACCAGGCCCGCGCACCGCCCGTCCTCGTCCCGCAGGAGCAGGTGCGGGACGCGCGCACCGATGAGCACGGACAGGGCCACGTCGACCGCCATGTGGTCGTCGACCTGCGGCCCGGGGGCGTGCATGGCGTCGCGGGCGGTCAGGCCGGTGCCGCAGGCCTGCCGGGTTCGGGGCGGAAACGGCGTCAAGGGCTTCTCCTCTTCGTCGGGGCGGACGGGACGGGCGACGGCTCGTCCGGTCCGCTGGGAGTGCGTCCCCGTGCTCGGACTATGCGTTGTTCCGCGGAGCGGGCCGACGGCCCCGGGCCTCCCCGCCACGGCCGGTGCCCTGGCCGCCCTCCCCGCGGACGGCCCCCGCGCCCTTGCCGCGCCCCGCGCCGCCCCTGCGGCGCCGGCCGGCGGACGATCCCTTGCCCTCGCGACGGTTCTCGGCCGGCGCGGCGAGGACGACGGGCACGCCGGAGGGCGTCCGGGCGCCGGTGATCCGCTGCAGCTCGGCCTCGCCCGGGCGGACCCGGGCGGTGTTCGCGGCGATACCGGCGTCGGTCATGAGGCGGTCCACCGTGCGCCGCTGGTGCGGCAGGACGAGGGTGACGACGGTGCCGGACTCGCCGGCGCGCGCGGTACGGCCGCCGCGGTGGAGGTAGTCCTTGTGGTCGCCGGGCGGGTCGACGTTCACGACGAGGTCGAGACCGTCGACGTGGATGCCGCGGGCGGCGACGTTGGTGGCCACCAGAGCCGTGACCTGGCCGTCCTTGAACTGGGCGAGCGTCCGGTTGCGCTGGGACTGGGACTTGCCGCCGTGCAGGGCCGAGGCGCGCACCCCGACGGACAGCAGGTGCTTGGTGAGCCGGTCCACCGCGTGCTTGGTGTCCAGGAACATGATCACGCGTCCGTCGCGCGCGGCGATCTCGGTCGCGGCGGTCTGCTTGTCGTCGTCGTGCACGTGCAGCAGATGGTGGTCCATGGTGGTGACGGCGCCCGCGGACGGGTCGACCGAGTGCACCACGGGGTCGTGGAGGTAGCGGCGTACCAGGAGGTCGATGTTGCGGTCCAGGGTGGCCGAGAACAGCAACCGCTGGCCGTGGGCGGGCACTTGGTCGAGCAGTGCGGTCACCTGGGGCATGAACCCCATGTCGGCCATCTGGTCGGCTTCGTCCAGGACGGTGACGCAGACCTGGTCGAGCTGGCAGTCGCGCCGCTCGATGAGGTCCTTCAGACGGCCGGGCGTCGCGACGACGACCTCGGCGCCGCCGCGCAGCGCGCTCGCCTGCCGGCCGATCGACATGCCGCCGACCACGGTGGCGAGCCGCAGCCGCAGGGCGCGGGCGTAGGGCGCGAGCGCGTCGGTGACCTGCTGGGCCAGTTCCCGGGTGGGGACGAGGACGAGGGCGAGCGGTTGCCGCGGCTGGGCCCGCTGTCCGTCCAGCCGGGCCAGCAGCGGCAGGCCGAAGGCAAGGGTCTTGCCCGAGCCGGTACGGCCCCGGCCCAGGACGTCCCGGCCGGCCAGCGCGTTCGGCAGGGTGGCCGCCTGGATCGGGAAGGGCACGGTGACGCCCTCGGTGCCGAGTGCGGCCAACAGCCGTGCGGGCATGTCGAGTTCGGCGAACGTCTCGACCGCCGGCAGCGGTTCCGTGAGGGTGACCGGCAGGGCGAACTCCTGCCGGCGCGGGGAGGAGTGCGCGGCCGGGCCGCCCTTGCGTCCGGTGCCCGGGCGGGGGCCCTGGCGGCCCGGCTCCTGGGTACGGAGGCGGCCGCCGCGCGCGGCTCCTGCCGAGCGGGTGGACCTGCGGTCCGCGCGGAAGCCGCCGGACGTGCCGCCGGAGCGACGGGGGGTGCGGTTCATGGAGGAACCTTCCTCGATGCGGCGTATCGAGGATTCCGTCCGGCGGTGACGACCGCGCGAGGATTCGCAAGAATGAGCCGAAGAAAAGTGAAGAGCCGGAGCTCTCGGCGTGGCGGCCGGAGGCGTCCGTGGTCCGGGGAATCCGGAAAGGGGCTCAGACAATGAGCGGGGGCCCGCACCCCAAGAGCGCGGGCCCCAGCCACATGATGCGCGAACCGCTGGTTCGCGACGATTTCGCGTCAGCGTCAGGCGGGAACGATGTTCTCGGCCTGCGGGCCCTTCTGGCCCTGCGTGACGTCGAAGGTCACCTTCTGGCCTTCCTGAAGCTCGCGGAAGCCGGAGGTGGCGATGTTCGAGTAGTGCGCGAACACGTCGGCGCCGCCGCCGTCCTGCTCGATGAAGCCGAAGCCCTTTTCCGCGTTGAACCACTTCACGGTGCCAGATGCCATATTGAATCTCCCTCGGAGGGCAGTGCCGGACTCCGCACTTTGCGGAGCCGAGTCGCCGCGATGATCACCCCTCCGGAAAGATCCGGAAAGCTCTGCAAAGAAAAAAATCTCTGGCAACCAAAACTGCAACTGCTATCACGCTAACACACGTCGGTTGGCATCGCCCGGGTGTTTTGCGTGACGTCCGGTAATTCTCGTGCCGTCGCAGACCGAAATTCTGCACCGGCGGGACTAGGTATTCGGTCCGCGCTCGCCCAGCTCCCGGCGCATGTCCCGCCTCGGGCGTAGGGCGTCGTCCAGCTGGTCCTCGAGGGAGAGGACGCGGCACGCGGCCTCGACGGGGGACCCAGGCGTGCGTGGCACCCGCGCTCCGCAGGCCGAGCGCCCTCTGCCTCCCCCCGTAACCCTAACGCCGCCGGGCGCGGAGATCTGGTCTCGCCGTGACAGATTTCCGCGCGGTTCAGCTCGTCCCGCGCGGTGCGGCCATCGCGGCCAGGGCCTTGGCCAGGTCGTCGGCGGCGGGGCTCGCCGCGTTCGTCCGCCAGCCGCGCCGGGAGATCAGGCGGTCGACGGCGTCCCGGGCCGCCGCCGGCTCGGCATCCTCCTCCTCGGAGGCCCCGCCGCCGCGGGTCGCTGACCGTGCTCGTGCTGCTCGCCGGTCGAGGGCCCCTCGGAGAAGGGCGGTTCGGCCGTCGTATGGCTGGTCGGCATCCTGGATCCGGACGGCCGCCGGGTCGCGGTGCGGGAGGTCAACTCCTACGCCGAGAGCGCTCCGGTGACCCGCCCGCGGCCGGGGCTGACCATGGACGAGCTGCTGGCGATCGCCCGCGACAAGCGGTACTTCACCGGCTGAGCGGCGGCGCACCGCCGGCCCGTCACCCGGGGGGCAGCAGGTCCGCCGCCGGTTCGCCCATGAAGATGCTGTGCGTCCCGGGCACCCGCTCCGCCAGCCCGGGGGGGATGACGTGGACGAAGGTGCCGGCGCAGCCGGGGACGTCGTGGACCAGGGCGGGTATGTCCGTCACGTTGAAGACGGTCGACAGGTGGGGTACTTCGAAGCAGCCGTTCGGGTTGTCGTGACGGACTCCGTCGATCACCAGGAACCCGTTCGCGGCGAACGCCGACGAGGGAACGGCGAGCGCCAGCACCCCGGCGGCGCCGAGTGTGGCGAGTGTCGAGCCGATGCGGCGCATGGACCCTCCTGACGTGCGGCCAGGCACATCCCGGCCTGTAACCGACCGTACGGGCCCGCCACCGCATTGCATCCCGGCATCCGCCGGACGGGCGACTACGCCGAAGCGGCCGACTGCACGGGAGCAGACGGTCTACCGCACCGGAGACGAACGAGGACGGGGATGCCTTCCGGAACTCGGCCGCCGACCGGTCCGACTTCTGAAGCGGCACGGCTCATCCTGCCGGGGCCGTACGACGTGGACTGGAGACGCGGTTGATGGACGAATCCCGGCGATCCCCCTCCGGCGCGGCTGCGCGGCTGCGAAAGCCGGCGCCCCCGCCCGCCCTCTGCGGGTTCCTCCTGCTGCTGGCTCTGGTGTTCGCGGTGTCGTACGCCGTCGGCGCCGCTGCCGGGCCCGTGGCGCCCGGCATGCACGGCACGGGGACGAGCCGGGGCGGCGGCGCGGGAGGCATGGACGACATGGGAGACCTGCACGGGGGGAGTCGCTGATGGGCGGGCAGCCCGTGGTGGCCCTGGTGACGACCGACCTGACCGTCGGCGGGATGACCTGCGCGGCCTGCGTGCGGCGGGTCGAGAAGAAGCTCGGGAAGCTGGACGGGGTGACGGCCACCGTCAACCTGGCCACCGGGCGGGCCCGGGTGCACCATCCGGCGGAGATCGGTGCCGAGCAGCTCGTCGCGACCGTCGAGCAGGCCGGGTACACGGCCGCACTGCCCGAACCGCCCGCGCGGCAGCGGGAGCAGGACGAGGATGCCGAGGGCGGCCGGCCGGACCGCGACCGGCTCCTGATCACGGCGTTGCTCGCGCTGCCGGTGCTCGTGCTGTCGATGCTGCCGGGCCTGCAGTTCCGGAACTGGCAGTGGCTGTGCCTCGTGCTGGCCGCGCCGGTCGCCGTGTGGAGTGCCTGGCCGTTCCACGCCCGGGCCCTGCGGGGCGTGCGGCATGCGGCGGCGACCATGGACACCCTGGTCTCGCTGGGCGTGACGGCCTCCTTCTCCTGGTCGGCGTACGCGCTGTTCCTCGGCGGTGCCGGTCAGCCGGGCATGCGCATGCCGTTCACCTTCGTGCCCTCGGCCCCGGACGGCGGCGCTCACCTCTACCTCGAAGCGGCGGTCGGCGTACCCCTGTTCGTCCTGGCCGGCAGGTTCCTGGAGGCACGGGCCCGGCGCGGGACCGGGGCGGCACTGCGGTCGCTCGCCCGGCTCGCCGCCAAGGAGGTCTCGGTCCGGGAGGGCGGGTCCGAACGGCTCGTCCCGATCGAGCGGCTGGCCGTCGGGCAGCTCTTCGTCGTACGGCCCGGGGAACGGGTCGCCACCGACGGCGAGGTGGTGGAGGGCAGCTCCGCGGTGGACCTGTCCCTGGTCACCGGCGAGAGCGAGCCGGTCGAGGTGCGGCCCGGCGCCGCCGTGGTCGGCGGAGCCGTCAACTCCGGCGGGCTGCTGCTCGTACGGGCGACGGCCGTCGGCGCCGGCACCCAGCTGGCCCGTATCACCCGGCTGGTGACCGAGGCGCAGGCCGGCAAGGCGCGGGCGCAACGGCTGGCCGACGCGGTGGCGGGTGTCTTCGTACCGGTCGTGCTGGCGCTGGCCGTCACGGCGCTCGGGTTCTGGCTCGGCGCCGGAGCCGATCCGCAGGCCGCGGTCACCGCGTGCGTGGCGGTCCTGGTCGTGGCCTGCCCCTGCGCCCTGGGCCTGGCGACACCGACCGCGCTGATGGCCGCGACCGGGCGGGGCGCCCGACTGGGCGTGCTCGTCGGCGGGCCGCAGGCGCTGGAGGGGCTGCAGCACATCGACGCCGTCGTCCTGGACAAGACCGGCACGCTCACCTCGGGCCGCATGACGGTGGCCCGGGTCACGGCCGTACCCGACGGACTGGGCGGGGACGCGGTGCTGCGGCTGGCCGGCGCGGTCGAGCGGGGCTCGGAGCACCCGTTGGGCCAGGCCGTCACCGCGTACGCCCGACGCGTGCCGCCGAGCGCGCCGCTGCCGGAGGTGAGCGACTTCAGCGCCGTGCCGGGCCGGGGGGTACGGGGCCGTGTCGAGGGACGGCTGGTCGAAGTCCTCGCGCCGGACGACGCGCTGCCCCCGGCCCTCGCCGACGCCATGACCGTGGCCGAGGCCGCCGCCCGCACCCCTGTCCTGGTCCGCGTCGACGGCGTGGCCGAGGCCCTGATCGAGGTGGGGGACGTCCTGCGCCCCGGAAGCTACCGTGCCGTGGACCGGCTGCGGCGCCTCGGTGTCCGGCCGGTGCTCGCCACGGGCGACCGGGAGGCGCCCGCGCGGGCCGTCGCGTCGGCCCTGGGCGTCGACGAGGTGCACGCCCGCTGCTCGCCCGAGGACAAGGCCGCTCTCGTCCGCGGCCTGCAGGAGCAGGGCTACCGGGTCGCGGTGGTCGGGGACGGGGTGAACGACGCCGCTGCGCTGGCCGGCGCGGACCTCGGCATCGCCCTGGGCACCAGTACCGACGCGGCCGTCGCAGCGGCCGACGTGACGCTGGTCCGCGGGGACATCGAGGCCCTCCCGGACGCGGTACGGCTCGCCCGGCGCACGCTGGGCACCGTCCGCGCCAACCTCGTCTGGGCGTTCGGCTACAACGCCGTCACCGTGCCGCTCGCCATGGTCGGCCTGCTCGACCCGATGCTCGCCGCGGCAGCCATGTCGGCCAGTTCGCTGCTGGTGGTCGGCAACAGCCTGCGGCTGCGTGCCTGGCAGCCCGCGCCCGCCAGGAGGCCCACCCGATGACCGGACAGCACCCCTGGCGGCCGACGGCCCGCCGGCTGACCGACACCCTGCTCGCCGCACTCCCGCCCGTGGCCGCGTGCAGCCTCGCCCTGGGCGGCCTGACCACCTGGGTCGGGGCCGGGCAGGCGGGCAGCCCGCCGCGGATCACCGTCTCGTCCGGGCGGGTCCTCCTGCCGTACGGCGGCAGCACGGAGACCGCGGCGTTCTTCACCGTCTCCAACCTCGGAGGCTCCGACGACCGGCTGGTCCGGGTGACCTCCACCGGCACGCGCGGCAGGATCTCCCTCAGCCGTCACCGCAGCACCGGCGGCGGAGCCGCGTACAAGGCCGACGTGGACGCGGTCACCGTCCCGGCCGGCGGCGAGCTGGTCATGTCGCCGCACGGCGTGGACGTGACCCTGCGCGGGCCGGGCCGGCAGGCGGGCGACCTCGTGCCCTTCACGCTGCACTTCGAGCACAGCGCGCCGGTCAGGACGCTCGCCGTGGTGACCCGCCCCGGTGATCGGGCGTCCTGAACAGGATGTCGGGCGGGAACGCCGGTCGGTTCCGGCGGGACGCCGTGGTCTGGATCACAGCCCGGGGATTGAGTGCGATGCCCGGACAATTTCCGTACCCGTCCCCGACGACCGCACCCCGGATGCGAGGATGAGGCGCCATGACAGCAGGGTGGTGTGTTCGCACGATACGGGCCGCGGTGTTCGCGGCCGTATGCGTCGTGCTCGCCGCCCTGGGCCACGTCCTGATGTCCGGGAGCGATGTGCCCGCCTGGGCCTTGGCCGCCGGCCTGGTCGGGACCGGGGCCGCGGGCTGGGCTCTGGCGGGGCGTGAGCGCGGGCTGCCGTTGATCGTGACGGTCGTGGTCGCCGCCCAGACCGTGCTGCACGAGGCGTTCGCCCGCGCCCAGTCGGCGTCCGGCGGTTCGGACGCCATGGACACCATGGTCTCCATGGACATGGGCTCGATGCAGATGGGTTCCATGGACACGGGCTCCATGGACATGGGGCACATGGGCGCGCACCACATGGGCCAGATGGGCCAGACGGGCCACTCCATGGGCGGCGGCTCGTCGTTCGGCATGCTCGCCGCCCACCTGCTCGCCGCGTTGCTGTGCGGCCTGTGGCTGGCGTACGGCGAGAAGGCCGCCTTCCGGATCCTGCGGGCGGTGGCCGGATGGCTGGCGGCGCCGCTGCGGTTCCTGCTCGCCCTGCCCGTCACCCCGGACCGTCCGCGCGTCCGCATCCGGCGCCGCCGCTCGGACCGGGCGCCGCGCCTGCTCCTTCTCGTCCACGCGATCACTTCTCGGGGTCCGCCCGCGGAGACGGCTGTCGCCTGACGACAGCTGGTTCCCCGAGGCCGCCCGTTCGCGCCTCGGGCCACGGCCGTACGACCGCACCGGCGGGGCGGACGCTTCGTCACCCCGGCGCCGTAGGGCCGTCTCCCCCCTTCACCGGACCGGCCGCTCGCGCGTGCCCACGGTCCGGATCACGGTCGACCCGAGAAGGACACCAGGTGATGACCTCCGCCCTGCCCGCTTCGTATGTCCGAAGCGACAGAAGCAGTGTGAAGAGCAGTGAGACAGCCAGTGACACGACGGCCGCGCTCGACGCGTCGATCACCGCATGGGCACTGGCCGCCCGAGGCGGTGACGTGCACGCGGTGGAGCGGTTCGTGCGCGCCCTGCACCGGGACGTGCAGCGTTATGTCGCCCATCTGTGCGGCGATCCCCAGGCTGTGGACGATCTGGCGCAGGACACGTTCCTGCGGGCGCTCGGCAGCCTGCACCGGTTCGAGGGGCGTTCCTCGGCCCGGGCCTGGCTGCTGTCCATCGCCCGCCGCGCGGTGATCGACAGCTACCGGTACGCCGCCGCCCGGCCCCGTCTGTCGGACGTCCCGGACTGGCGGATGGCCGTCGAACGGGCCCAGCCGCAGGGCCTGCCCGGCTTCGACGACGGCATAGCCCTGCTGGACCTGCTGGACTCGCTGCCCGACGACCGCCGCGAGGCGTTCGTCCTCACGCAGCTGCTCGGCCTGCCCTATGCGGAGGCGGCCGAGGTCAGCGACTGCCCGATCGGCACGGTCCGCTCCCGCGTCGCACGGGCCCGCGCGACCCTGCTGGCCCTGCTGGACGCGGCCGACGCACCCGCCGCCCTGGCGGCCTGACGACCCGGGAGGTGCCGGTGCCGGCCGGTCGCACTCCGGCACCGGCACCCGGCACCGAAGCGGTGCGACTGCCCGGGAACTCACGGCGCCTGCGCCCCGACTTCTGGACCGGGTGACGGAGGCTCGCCCGCGTACCGAGTGGATCCGGGAGTTGTTCGATGCGTTCTCGTGTGGGGAGCTCTGCGGCGGCCGTCGTGCTCGCCGGGCTGTTGGCGGCGGGCTGCGGCGGCGGGGGGAAGGACACCGGGAGCCAGAGTGCGCAGAAGGCGGGAAGCTCCGGCCAGGACGCCTACCCGGTCTCCGTGACCGACTGCACGGGCGCCAGGACCGCCTTCTCCGCCGCCCCGAAGAAGATCGTCACCAGCAACGCCTCCAGCCTGGAGCTGCTGCTGCGCCTCGGCGCCGGCGACAGGGTGATCGGCACCGGCTTCCCGCCCGGCAAGGGCACACTGCCCGGCCCGCTCGACGCGCAGGCGCAGCAGGTGAGGGTGCTCGGCCGGACCGTCATCCCCAAGGAGAAGCTGCTCGGCTCCGGTGCCGACCTCTACATCGACACCTTCGCCTCCATGGGGAGCATGGGCGGCGGCGGAACGGGCGACGCGCCGACGCCGGAGGAGTTCAAGGCAGCGGGCATCCGGCACATCTACCTGAAGTCGACCGCCTGCGCGGCCCAGCGCAAGGCCCCGGTGACCGACCTGTCCGCGGTCGAGGCCGACATCACCTCCCTCGGCGCCGTCACCGGCACGAGTGCGCGGGCGAAGGAACTCGTCACCGGCATGCGGGAGAAGGTGGCCGCCGTCCGGAAGGCGGTCGGCGGCACGGCGGAGAGCGAACGGCCGACGTACTTCTTCTTCGACTACGACGCCGGTACGAAGCAGCCCGTCGTCACCTGCAACCGCCAGCTCGCCAACGCCGTGATCAGTCTGGCCGGCGCACGCAACGCCTTCGCCGACTGCGACGGCGACTACCGGCAGGCCGGCTGGGAGGACGTGATCGCCAAGGACCCGGACTGGATCCAGCTCGGGGTCCGCGACCGGGGCAGCGAGGCGGCGAACAAGGAGGCGTTCGACGAGGCCGAACAGTGGCTGAAGTCCAACCCGGCCACCAAGGGCCTCAAAGCGGTGAAGGAAGGCCGCCTCCTGCGCATCGGCTCCGAACAGACGACCATCGCGGGAGTGCGGAACGCCGACACGGTGGCGGCCATCGCCGCAGCCGTCCACCCGGGCAAGGCCGGCTGACCGTGGCCCTCACGCTGGTGCGCCGGAAGACGGCGGACTCCGGAACGCGTGGCAGCCTGCGCGCCGGTCCCCTGTCGGCCGTACTCGCCGTGGCGCTGCTGGCCGCGCTGACGGCGGCCGTGTCCTGGGGCCCGACGTCCATTCCGCCCGGCGAGGTGTGGGGCGTGGTGGGCAGGAGACTGTCCGGACAGGCGCCGCGGCCCGGCACCGACGACCTGATCGTCTGGCAGCTGCGGGTGCCCCGCGCCCTGCTCGCCGCCCTGGTCGGCGCCGGACTCGGTGTCGTCGGTACGGCCGTGCAGGCGCTGGTGCGCAACCCGCTCGCCGACCCCTACCTGCTGGGTGTCTCCAACGGCGCCTCCCTCGGGGCGGTGGCCGCGATCGTGCTCGGCGCCGGCGCGGGCGGGGCGCTCGGACTGGGCCTGTCCGGCGCCGCTTTCGCCGGGGCCCTGGCCACCTTCGCCGCGGTGTGGGCGGTGGCCCGGCGCAGCGGGGGCTTCGCACCGCTGCGGCTGGTGCTCGCCGGGGTGGCGATCGGCCAGTTCCTGTCCGGGTTCACCAGCTACCTGGTGGTGCAGGCCGGGGACGAGCAGCAGACCCGCAGCGTGCTGTTCTGGCTCATGGGCAGCCTGAGCGGGGCCACCTGGCAGCTGCTCGCGGCACCGGCCGTCGCCGTACCCGTCGCCCTGCTCTGGCTGCAGGCGCGCGCCCGGGGCCTGAACGCCCTGCTGATGGGCGACGAGACGGCCGCCGGGCTCGGCATCGACGTCACCCGGCTGCGCCGCGAACTGTTCACCGTCACCAGCGTGCTGACCGGCGTGCTGGTCGCCGTCTCCGGCGCGATCGCCTTCGTCGCCCTGATGGTGCCGCACGTCTGCCGCCTGGTCGTCGGCGGCGACCACCGGCGCCTGCTGCCGGTCTCCGCGCTGTTCGGGGCGGTGCTGCTGGTCGTCGTGGACATCGTCTGCCGTACGGCCCTGGACACCCAGGAGCTGCCGGTGGGCGTGGTCACCTCGCTGCTCGGGGCTCCGGCCCTGCTGTATCTGCTGGACCGGCGCCTGGGGAGCGGCAGTTGAGGATCGCCATCGAGGACCTGCACGTCGCCTACGCCGGCCGGACCGTCGTCGCCGGCGCCCGTCTGATCGCGGCCGAGGGCGAGATCACCGGCCTGGTCGGCCCGAACGGCAGCGGCAAGTCCACGCTCCTGCGCACCGTCTACCGGCACCTGAAGCCGACCGCGGGACGCGTGCTGCTGGCCGGCACCGACCTGCGCGAGCTGAGCGCGGCCCGGTCGGCGCGGCACGTGGCGGCCCTGCCGCAGGAGCGGGAGAGCGACTTCGAGCTGACCGTGCGCGAGGTCGTCGCCATGGGCCGCACCCCCTACAAGCGGGCCTTCGCCGGGGAGGACGCCACCGACCGGGCGACCGTCGCCCGTGCCCTGGCCGACGTCGGCATGGACACCCACGCGGAACGCCGGTTCACGGCCCTGTCCGGCGGAGAGCGCCAACGCGTGCTGCTGGCCCGCGCCTTCGCCCAGGAGGCCGACGTCCTGGTCCTCGACGAGCCGACCAACCACCTCGACATCCGCCACCAGGTGGAACTGCTCGCCCTGCTGCGCGGCCGGCGCCGTACGACCCTGGTCTCGCTGCACGACCTCAACGCCGCCGCGTCCGTGTGCGACCGCCTCCACGTCCTGCACGCCGGATCGGTGGTCGCCTCCGGGCCGCCGCGCGAGGTGCTCACACCGGCCCTGATGGCGGAGGTGTTCGGGGTGCGGGCGGCGGTCGCCGAGCATCCCCTCACCGGCGATCCGCTGATCGCCGTGGACCACCGTGCGCCGGCGGACGAGACGGGACGGGGCTGCCCTCGGGCGGCCCGGCCACGACGGTGAGGGGCGGAAGGATGACGGACCACGGTCCCGGTGCGGACCGGCCCGGGCACATAGCCGCCGGTGAGGACCGCTGGATGCTGGTGGCCGTGGCGGGCCTGCTGTCGTTCGTGGCGATGCTCGACATGAACATCGTCAACGTCGCTCTCGCGGACATCGCCGACGGCCTGCACGTCTCCGCCGCGACCGCGCAGTGGGCCGTCCTCGGTTACCAACTCCCCGTGGTGGCCCTGCTGTTGCCTGCCGGGCGATGGCTCGACGGCGTGGGGACGCGCTCCGCGGTCCTCGCCGCGACCGCCGGCTTCGCGCTGTGCAGCCTGCTGGCGGCCGCCGCTCCCTGGATCGCCTGGCTGATCGCCGCCCGCCTCGCGCAGGGCGCGTTCGGGGCGGTGCTGTTCGTCCTGATGCCGGTTCTCGCGATCCGCTCGGTACGGCCCCCGAAACGAGCGCGGGCGATGAGCGTGCCCGCCACCCTCGGCCCCCTCGGCGCGGTGACCGGACCGGCGGTGGGCGGACTGCTGCTGGACCACCTGGGCTGGCACTCCGTCTTCCTCGTCAAGATCCCCCTCTGCGTGCTCGCCCTGGTGGTGACCTGGCGCGCGCTGCCGCCGGACGGCGGGCTGCGCCGGCCCGACCGGCGGTCGGCCGGGGACGCGCTGCCGGTGGCCACCGGTGTGGCGGTCCTGCTGCTGGCGCTGACGCTGGCGCCGGACCGTCCGGCGTGGCTGCTGCTCGCGCTCGCGGCCGTGCCGCCGCTGTGGTGGTGGTCGCGCGGTCCCGGCGGGCGTCCGGTGACCGGCGTGCTGCGGGTCCCGGGACTGCTCCGGGCGCACGGTGCGGTGCTGGCCCTGGCGGCCGGCTTCGCCGCCACGCACTACGTCGTCGCCCTGCACCTCCAGCGCGACGACGGCGTCAGCGCCACGACGACCGGGCTCACCGTGCTCGCCTTCCCGCTCGGTATGGGCCTGGCCGGCCCGCCGGGCGGCCGCCTCGCCGACAGGTACGGCGCCCGGCCCATGGCGGTCACCGGCGCCGCCCTCACCGCCACCGGCCTGCTCCTGCTCGTCCCGTGGGACGGCGCCTGGTCACCGCTGGACGTGGCCTGGCGGCTGGCCCTGGCCGGCCTCGGCATGGGCCTGAACGGCGGCCCGACCCAGGCCCTGGTCATGGGCACGGCTCCACCGGACCGCCTCGCCACCGCCGGCTCCACGGTCCAGCTCGCCCGCAGCCTCGGCTTCACCCTCGGCCCCGCCCTGGCCACCGCCGCCTGGGGACTGACCGGCGTGCCCCGCGCGGGTCCGGCCCTGGCCGCCACCGCCGCCTGCCTCGCCGTATCCCTGCTCGCGTTGCCCGCCGTTCGTCCCTGATCGAGGAGTCACCCGTATGTGCGGAATCACCGGCTGGGTGTCCTTCCACCACGACGCCCGTGCCCAGGCTCCCGTCATCGAGGCCATGACCGCCACCGTCTCGCCGCGCGGTCCGGGTGCCGGCGGTGTGTGTCTCGCCGTATCCCTGCTCGCGTTGCCCGCCGTTCGTCCCTGATCGAGGAGTCACCCGTATGTG